>CAWHRA010000024.1:0-222787 GCA_963831585.1 uncultured Alphaproteobacteria bacterium
CCGCCGCCGGCTATCCGGAGCGGCCGGTGCGCTGGCTGATCGGCTTTCCCGCCGGCGGTCCTGTCGACACCGTGGCGCGCATCATGAGCCAGGCGCTGTCGGAGCATTTCGGCCAGCAATTCGTGGTGGAGAACCGCGCCGGAAGCGGCGGCAATATCGCGACCGAGGCCGGGATCAACGCGACGCCGGACGGCTACACGCTGATGTTCAGCGGCGCCAACAACGCGATCTCGGCCTCGCTCTACAAGAAACTGCCGTTCGATTTCATCCGCGACACCGTGCCGGTCGCGTTCTTCATGCAAGTGCCGAATTTGCTGGTGGTGTCGAACGCGATGCCGGCCAGGAGCGTTCAGGAGCTGATCGACTACTGCAAGCAAAACCCCGGCAAGCTTTCCTACGCGTCCTCGGGCAACGGCACCACGCTGCACATGTCGGCTGAACTGTTCAAGGCGATGACCAAGTGCGACATGCTGCACGTGCCGTATCGCGGATCGGCGGCCGCCTTTCCCGACGTCATCTCCAACAAGGTGCAACTGATCTTCGACAATCTGCCGACCGCGATGGCGCAGGCGCAGAGCGGCAGCGTGCGCGCGCTCGGCGTCACCTCGCCGCAGCGCTGGCCGAGCCTGCCCGACGTTCCCGCGGTCGCCGAGACCGTGCCGGGATATCAGGCGTTCGTGTTCTACGGCATGTCCGCGCCCAAGGGCACGCCGGTCGAAATCGTCGCGACCCTGAACAAGGCGGTGAACGAGGTGCTGAAGGATCCGAAGCTGATCGCGCGGTTCGCGACGCTTGGCGGCGTCCCGAAGGCGATGACGCCCGAGGGCTACGGCAAGCTGATCGCCGACGAGACCGAAAAGTGGCGCAAGGTGGTCGCGTTCGCAGGCGTATCGGTGGAATAGAGATCGAGACCCAAAAATACAGACACTGCAACCAAGAAGAAAACGGAAACCCCATGCTCGCATTGTTACGTGCCGCCTGTTTCAGCCTGATCTGTCTTTCAACCCTCGCGGCCGGTATCGCGCCGTCATCCGCCGCCGACACTATCCCAACCGCCCGGTGCGCTGGCTGATCGGGTTCGCCGCCGGCGGCCCGGTCGACATCGTGGCGCGCATCATGAGCCAGTGGCTGTCGGAGCATATCGGCCAGCAGTTCGTGGTGGAAAACCGCGCCGGCTCTGGCGGCAATATCGCGGCCGCCGCCGCGATCAATTCGCCGCCGGACGGCTACACGCTGTTGTTCGTCGCGCCCAACAACGCGATCTCGACCTCGCTCTACAAGCATCTGCTCCTACGATTTCATCCGCGACACCGTGCCGGTCGCGAGCATCATGCAACTGACCAACATGCTGGTGGTGTCGAACGCCATGCCGGTGAAGACCGTCCAGGAGTTCATCGACTACTGCAAGGCCAATCCGGGCAAGATCTCCTACGCCTCGTCCGGCAACGGCACCTCGGTGCACATGTCGGCGGAACTGTTCAAGGCGATGACCAAATGCGACATGGTGCATGTGCCCTATCGCGGATCGGCGATCGCGTTTCCCGACATCATCTCCAACAAGGTGCAGCTGATCTTCGACAATCTGCCGTCGGCGCTGGAACAGTCGCGCTCCGGCACCGTGCGCGCGCTCGGCGTCACCTCGCCGCAGCGCTGGCCCGGCGTGCCCGATGTTCCCGCCATCGCCGAGACCGTGCCCGGCTTCGAATCCGTCGGCTTCTACGGCATCTCCGCGCCCAAGGGCACGCCGCCCGATATCGTCGACGTCCTGAACAAGGCGGTCGGCGAGGCGCTGAAGGATCCCAAGCTGGTCGAACGGCTCTCGGCCGTCGGCGGCATCCCCAAGCCGATGACCCCGGCCGAATTCGGCAAGCTGGTCTCGGACGAGACCGAGAAATGGCGCAAGGTGGTCGAATTCGCCGGGGTTTCGGTGGATTGAGCGGTGGACCGTTTCCCGTCGTCGCTACCGGGTTCGACCCGGCATTGCCGGATCGCGGCCGTCCCTGTAAACGATGCCGGCACCGTTGCCGGCCGCCTCGCGGCGGCCGCTCGCGGCGGGGCCTGTAGCTCAATGGTTAGAGCCGGCCGCTCATAACGGTCTGGTTGCAGGTTCGAGTCCTGCCGGGCCCACCACATTGATCGTCCGCCAGCGTTCGCGCTCATCCGCTATCGTTCACCGAAGCCCACAAAACTCCTTATTTTGCAACGATATATTGCTGCCGTGCGTTCGCCGACGTTCGTCCACCGTTTGCTGACATCCCAGGATTTTGTTGGTATATTTGTTGGTAGGTTATCGAAGCCGAAAGCGAGATACCAACATGCCGCTCACGGATACGAAGTGCCGGAATGCGAAGGGGCAAATCAAGTCGCGCAAGCTCTCCGATGGCGGCGGCTTGCACCTGTTGATCACTCCGGACGGAGCCAAGTACTGGCGCTTGGCCTATCGGTGGCACGGCAAACAACGCACGCTTGCGCTCGGCGTCTATCCGGCCGTCGGGCTTATCGAGGCGCGCGCGTCGCGCGACGATGCCAAGCGCAGCATTGCCGCCAACATCGATCCCTCCGTCGTGAAACGTGAGCGTAACCGGGCCGCGAAGATTGCAACTGGCAACACCTTCGAAGCGATCGCGCGCGAATGGCACGAGAACTGGAAGGATGCCCGTAGCCCCTATTACGCCGCGCAGATCCTCCGGCGTCTGGAGGCGGATGCCTTCCCAGCGATCGGTCGGCGTCCGATCGCCGCACTCGAACCGCCGGAACTACTGGACATGCTGCGCAAGGTCGAGAAGCGCGGAGTAAACGAAACAGCGCGACGACTGAAGCAGCTCGTCGGCCAGATATTTCGCTTCGCTATCGTGACCGGCCGAGCGAAGCGGGACCCCTCCGTTGATCTCAAGGACGCTTTACGAGCCACCGGCGAACCGCGACGTCACAGAGCGATGCCGCTTTCAGAGCTGCCAACGTTCTTGCAGAAGTTGGAGAGTTACAGCGGCGAGCGGCAGACCAAACTTGCATTGAAGCTGGTAACCCTGACGTTTCTTCGAACGACTGAATTGCGCGCCGGCAAGTGGAGCGAACTGGAGAACCTTGATGAAAATTCCGCTGTGTGGCGCATTCCGGCCGAACGCATGAAAATGCGCCTGGAGCACCTGGTGCCTTTGTCACGGCAAGCGGTCGCGGTATTGCGCGAGCTGCGTGCGCTTTCTGGCGGTAGTCCCAACATCTTCCCTTCGCCTGGAAAAGGCGACTGCATGTCCAGCAACACCATGCTCTATGCCCTCTACCGGATGGGATATCACGGCCGCGCCACGACGCACGGTTTCCGCGCCGTCGCTTCCACGATCCTCAACGAAACTAACTTGTTCAACCGAGACTGGATCGAACGCCAGCTTTCACACGTGGAACGAAACGAAGTGCGGCGTGCCTACAACGCTGCGGAGTGGATGCCTGATCGTCGAAGAATGATGCAGTGGTGGGCAGACCATATTACTGCGTTGGCTCTCGAAGGCGATAAAATCATTCCGTTGTCGCGCGCCGGCTAGCTAAGTGAATTGCACCAGGCGGTCGAATTGTTCCTGACGCGGCGAATATTTCATCGCTACTCACGGTGAAGAGGAACATTCAATCCGGCGAGGCTCAACAGCTAGAGGTGAATTCAATGAAAATTGGGGCAGCAAGCTTGATTCTGCTACGCCCTCGCCTGGCGGATGCGCCACCCTATTCGAATCTCTGGAGCAGGGGCAAAGCCACTATTCCGGAAGCCGCGTCTTCTTATCGCAGAGCAACGCAACCGGCCCCGCGGCGCGCTGATAATCCGCCAAACGCATGCTTTTGTGCGCGATCGAGCTCCACTCGAAACTTACGGAGTAGGTTCAAATCGGGGACACGCAACACCCGATTCTTGCGATTGATCGAACGGCTGATCCCGCGGCTTGCCGCATAGCAATCCTGAATAGGGAGACTGGTTGGGAAGCATCGACCGCTTTGCGCCAAGAGCAGCCGCTCCCTCAAAGCCGTCCTAAGGTGCGGCGCCATGGCTCCATCTACGTCATCATTTTGCGCGCGCCGCGCTCATCACGTGATCAAATGCTTTCCCCATTTCCGCCGTTGACGGGGTATGGCCGGTGAACAATTCGAATGCCTCGGCCGCCTGATAGATCGCGAGTTCGCGTCCGGTCATGACACGCGCCCCTTTCGCCTTTGCAGCCAACAATAGCGGAGTCCAAAGTGGAAAATAAACGGCGTCGGCGACCCACAGCCCGCAGTGCAAAAGTATCTCCGGAAGCGGAATATCCCGACTGGGAAACATTCCAACCGGTGTTCCATTGACGAGACCAATGGCTCCCTGAACGACATCTTCGACGCGCTCCACGACAATAACCCGAGCGCGAGACTCAAGGAGAACTGCAAGGAGATCAGCCCTAGCACGGTCAGCATCGAATATGCGCAACTCGACAATGCCAAGATTCACCAGGGCGAACGCTATTGCCTTCCCGATACCACCGGCGCCGATCACGGCAACGCTACCCTGCCCTGAGTCAGCGACTATTTTGGCGGCAGCTCGCGTAAAGCCCGTCGTGTCGGTGTTGTAGCCAATCAGCCGATTGTCCCGAATCACGACGGTGTTGACCGCCCTCAGTGCGGCAGCGTCTGGCGACAGTTCGTCAAGTAGACCAACTACTGCTTCCTTGTAGGGAAATGTTACGTTCACACCGGCGAAACCGAGGCGACGCGCGCCATTTAGCAGACCGCGCAATTCCTCACTGTCAGCACCTGCCACCTCGATGAGCTGATAGTGGCAGCGCAGACCAAGATCATGAGCAGCCTGTTCGTGCATCGCCGGCGAGGCTGAATGCGCAATTGGTGCTCCTATCAGTCCGGTGAGAAAGGTCTTGCGGCTCAACGATGTTGTCTCCTCCTATTTCGAAAACCGAGTCTCGGTCTTCCTAACGTTTACCTCTTGCCGCCGCTATCACATTCCTCGCCGCGCTTAGCGCGCGCACGCTCGCGCCTCCGCATAACCGCCTTAGCAAGCTCGGCGGTCCGAACCTCGATGCTGATGAACAACATGTACTCAGACACTCCCCTTGCCAAAGGTCATCAACCTGCTCACCGATCGCAAGGAGGAGCGCAACGTTGGCCCATACAACAGTTGCCGATCCGGTGCTGAAAATCGTCGGTGAGTTCGAAGCCAGTTTGAGGAAGTATCCGCCGATCACACTGGGGACGCCCGATCCTTACGCGCCGCCCGAGCCAAGTGCCCGTTAATGCTTATATCGCATTAAGGCGTGATAGGCTTGCGGTAAACGTCTTTAGCGGCGATTTTGCCATCCCTAAATGTGCAGCGCTCCACACCAAGCTGCACACGCCGTTCGCCTGTCTCCCGCATGATTTCGCTGACGCGGAACGTCATAAAAAGGCGCGTCGGCAGCATCATGGTAGATGACCTCGTGGAAACGCTGCGCCGAGAACCGGGCCTTCTGCTCGACCAAATGCTCGCGAATAGCGGTGGGACCCACGAGAGACTTGGTTGTGAGACCGTCATGGAAGTTCCAAAGGAAGTCAGGCGAGACAACCCAGCACAGCATCCATGCCGTCCTTGAACAAAGCACGATGTTCGCGGGTCACGACCTTGGCGCGGCAGACGGCAAGCCAAGGTTCGTAACCCGCTTACATTTTTTGGAAGCAATTCTTCTGTTCTCGGAGAACGGAAGCCTGCCTATGGCACAAAGCAGATGTCCCTAACGCCAGCCCAGATGTCCGCCTCTGAGGGTAGCGCGGACATCGCCACGACGACGACTGTCTCGTTCCGGTGATGTCGGGAGACCCACAGGCGCGCCCGTGGTGTGCGTCTTCCCCGTCGCGCATCGAAGACGCGCCCGCCCCGCAATCGCATCGGGCCGTAGATTGCTCCGCGATTTCCCGCCGAGGCGGCGTCCCAATAGCCGTAGGAAGCTATTGATTCTGCGAGTGATCACCATTGGCGCGCCGGTCGCAGTTACGTCGTCAAACTAGTTCGCCAGTCGCCTTGGGCTTGGCGCCTTGTTGATCTGTTCATTGCAGCACCACCGTCACGCTGGTCCGTCCAGCAGGTCGCGGGCACGGGTCAACCTGTCCAGTTGCTGCTGGGTCGAGGGTGAGGGTTTTCGCTTCTCGGTCTGCTCGACCAGTCTGCGAAGGATCACCAGATCAACGGTGTCCCTCGCCAGCCTGATCAGGCTGTCATTTTCAGTTTCATCCATTTGCTTGCTCCTGCTATTGAAACACCGGAATGGCATTTCCTGCTGCGGCCAACATGGGCCGCAGTATCGAAGGGTCAGTCCGTGAGGATCGTGGGTCGCTGGATCAACAACCAGCGGTCTTGTGTCGCCCCGGGATCATCGCTTAACCCGCGGCAAGCCAACCTGCATGGTCGCCGCTTTGAGACCCGGCGCTGTTGGCGCAAAACCTACAAAACACGATGTTTTGTATCACGGGACGTTTGGAGCGGCTTGCGAATGCAAGCCAAACATTTGGGATAAGTCGCCTATGCGAACCGCATCAATGGGGGTGGATGCGCCGCCGCCGTTGTGCCCGGCACGCTATCCACCGCAATCTGTAGCGGCTTGCCTGTCCGTCGTGGCCGGGCGCATCCTCCAGCTATGGGAACCAAGTCACGCGAAACCATTTACGGCGGATCGGTAAGGGCGGCGGCGGAGTGGGCGACGGAAGCGCGCAAGGATGCCGACCGGCTCGCCGCCGCTGCATGGAATGCTCGCATGCTCGGTTTTCAGAGACCGGCGCGACCATGGCCGACGCGGGGGACGCGATCAATGCCGGGTTTGGCTATCTCGAAGTGAAAGGTCGATTTTAGGGTTGCAGGCATTTATCATCGGGACAGAGTATTAAGGTTGAACGCTGCTGACTTCGGCATTTTGCCGGCGGATCCAATCAGGACTGGGAATCTTATGCGCGCTCTCATTGCGTCGTTGTTGTTGTTGGCGATGGTCGGACCAAGCTTGGCAGCCGAAATTGTCGTGATTGACGGCGATACGTTCCAACTGGATCGCACGATTTATCGACTGGACGGTATCGATGCACCTGAAATCGACCAGACGTGCCTCGACGAGCGCGGCGACGTCTGGCCGTGCGGGGTTACGGCGCGCGATCGGCTGCGTGCGCATATCGGAAATCGCAGCGTTCGCTGCGAGGACAAGGGGCCTGACCCGGACTACAAGCAGCGGCGGATCGGCATTTGTTCGATCGAAAGTGAGGCTACAACCCTCAATGAGGGGCTCGTTCGCGAAGGATGGGCGATCAAGTTCGAGCCTTACGCAAGGGGTCGCTTTGCGGCACAGGAAGCTGATGCACGCGAGAACCAACGCGGACTGTGGAAAGGATGCTTCGCAGAACCGCGCGACCTGCGACGATGGAATCTTAATGGAGCGCGACTTATTGGCGGCGGTTGTCAGGCCGGCCACCAGAACCGAACTCGCGAGAAGCTATTTCGCGTCGACACTGCCATGCCGCCGGGATGCCCGATCAAGGCCAAGCTGGCACTGCGGGCAGTAGGCTACGAAGGCATTTATCACCTACCAGATTGCGGCAGCTATCGACGCGTGAAGCGGACAAATCGGTGGTTTTGCTCTGAGGAAGATGCTTTGGCAGCGGGATTTCGTAAGGCGCTGAGTTGTCGATAGATGCCGCTTGACCAATCGACTCAGACCACAACGAGGGACACGGTCTTCAGTCGCGACGGCCATGCCCACAAGGAGGGCACCACCTCAGGCAATAGACAGGCACGCCCCATCATCTCAGAGCGCACATCCATTGTTATGGAAAAAGCGGGCCAATGGCTTAGACGACAAGGTAGCGCCTTGCCTCAAATCGACCCGGCTCGCGCGCAAGCCTCCCGCTGCGCAAACCCTTTAGAAGCTTTTTACAATTCTATTGTCGATCCACCAGCGCCGTGCGCACCTGGTTTCTGGCTTTTTGACAACGGCATCGAAGGTTAAGAACGCGGAAGAAGCCAACCTTAATGACGGAGTCAGCTCTGAATTAGAATGCGACGCCAATACGAATTCCGCGACGCCAAACGACCCGACACTTTTTTCTGACGGTGCCGTAGAGAAGTTCAAAACGATTCGGTAGAGTCACCATTGGGAACAGCTGAAGACATGCCCCGCCCGCAGAATAGTCGATGAGCGTGCAGACAATTGGCGGTGATTTCGGAGCTACAATGATCTTGGCTCCGCTGGACATCTGCCCTCCTGGCCGAACTCTCTTATATAACCGCGGGTGTGACATCGATATTCGCCTCTTGCCACCCTGGTGTTAACCAGTGTTAAGCATCGCACGGGAGAGCCACTCTTTTGAGTCGGCCTGAATGGTGGCGATTCTCCAAACCAAGCCGTCCTTAGGAAAAACCGTCGCCGGGTTGAGAAATCGGCGACGACTTCTTACACGGGGCGTCATACGCAACCCTTAGCAAGGTGGCTCGTTTTACTGAACAAATGGTTAGCCGGACCGGGCTGGCAGGCTTGGGGAGCGCGATGACTTCCCCCAGACGGTTCGGAACTTGCAACGCTACTCAATTTGACAGCGAAAAAACCACCCCGCATCGCACCACGTCAACTAACTGAAGCGGAACGGTAGATCAACGAACGAATAGCCGGACTATGCTTTCCGCGTTGGGGATGCGCGCAGCCGACCTGCCGAAACCTCTCGGGCTGAAGCACGTCTGGTCCATCCGAGTTCGCCTAGAAATAGCACGATCAAGGTGTGATCTTTTAATCTTTAATCTGACAATTGACAGTTAGGCTGCGCGCCTGCGACCTGGTCAAACTGCGATTAGACGACATTCGCTCCGGAGCAATTGTGCGGCATCGAGCAACAATCGTCCAAAAGAAGACAGGTCGACCGGTCTGGTTCAAAATCACGGAGCAATCGAGGAGTTCCGTCGAAGCCTGGCTACCAATGCTCCGCGCTACAGAATCTCGATATCTTTTCCCAAGTCGACTTCATGCAAGTCCTCACATATCTACCAGTCAATATGCCTAGCCAGTTCATCGTTGGGGTCGAAAGCATCGGCTTGGAGTTGGCCCTTTATGGCACGCACTCAATGCGGCGTACCAAGGCTGCTCAGATTTACCGCAAGACCGGGGACCTGCGCGCCGTGCAACTCCTCCTCGGCCATACGAAGCTGGAGAGCACCGCCCGATAACTCGGGATTGAGGTAGATGACGCTCTAAATGTGGCCGAGCAGATCGAGCTATAATCGCCGACCTCTGCCTTTACACCAATGGTCGCGCCACAGGCGGTCGCCGGTCGAATGTTATCGAATGTCCCTCCGGCCTGACTGATAAGCTTTCTGCTATTTGTTTATCAGTCCTGACTGACTCCATTTTATGCCTTTCCATATCAGTCCCGAACCCAGCTTTGCGCCATGGCACACGAGACTTTTTGGCGTACACGTAATCTGGCTGGCGCAGATCAGGCGCCGCCAAACTTGGATGGGTCATCGTAGGCTGGAGGGTCGTCGTGGTCGGTCCGCAGACCACCCATAACGGAGTTGCCGCGATAGATCCGCACAACACCCGGGGTGACGTATATTGGGATCACAGCCTGGCTGGGACGCACGATGGCATGTCGCGATTTGGCATGATGCGCTCTCGCGGCGGCGTTCGCAGAGGCACAGAGCGCGATCAAAAAGCATAATGCCAAGCCAGAACGCATTGCTTTTTTCTCCAATCAATTGACCCCGTTCTTACATGGTGCGCGGGCCGCACGGTCGTAATCGCTAACGGCCTCTAGATTGCTCAAATCGGGGTGATCGTGGGGCTGTCACAGACGATCCCGCACCTATGGCTTCGCACCGGGCGCTCCGCGCGCGGCATCACGCTGGGCTTATTGCCGGGAAGAGATCCAATGTGACGCTTTTCCCGGACCAGCCAGGCCCGGACCAGCGCGGCCGATTCTCGCACAGGCATTGTTTGCCGGATGACCATTGACGGCACGGCCAGGTTGCTCCGGCGACGATTTTCTTCGTTAGAATTCCATAGGCGCCCATTGCGCCAACGTATGTGGGGACGGTCCCTGCCCTACCGATAACGGGTGACTATTTGGTTGTCAGTCGCGAACCAACTCCATTTCCGATTCATGCTTATCGACCCCGAGATGCTGTTGGGCATGAACAGCCGGTTTGCGCCAGAAACGGTCGGTCGGGAATTCTGTTCGGGGAGGACTGGACTGCTCATCCGCTGTAGATCATTCGCTCCCGATAGAGCGACGCGGAGGCGAGGTGGTGAGGGACCTCCCATGCTTGATCGCAAGGGTTACCACGGTCTTCCTTAACTCGCTCGAAGAGAATGGGTAATTCGACCTACGACCTGCATGCAGTAGGCACTCATACAAGCCGCCCAACGCGTCACATCGAAAGCTATTCAGCTGCACGGCGCGTCCGCCATCAGCACGAGCGCTATTTCGGGAATTCACGCATGCTGACGATCCCTGACGGCACAACTCAAATCAATCAACTAATAATCGGCCGTAAACTTACTGGCCTCGATGCGTTCGGCTAAACAGCGCAATACAATTCGAATTTCGAATTGATGACTTGGCATTTAAGAGTAACGACGGGCCCTCGTTCAACGTCGATATGGGTGATGGCGGCAACTCCATCTTCCGCCGGATGCCGCGCGGGAACATGGATCTGTCCACCCGCCAGCGACATCCAATTTCAATTTCCCCCTGAGATGCGACACCGACACTCGAAAGCGCGACTTGCAACAAACACGGAACCAATTCGCTCCACCGAATTGATGATGCTGGTCGAGCGCAATTCAGGAAGCCTGTTATGGGCGACGCGCATATAGGTCAGGCTTATTGACCGGCTATAGTTTAAATGTGGGGCGGAGTATCGGCGCGTTATGGTAGCGGCTTAAAAACTCAATCCGGCGGATGAGGTAACTCTCTCATCTGGGTTCGCCTCATCCAACCGAGAATAAAACGGAGGAGGAAACGAAAATGAGCAGGAAAAGACTTGCGCGTGTTTCGAGGCGCCGCTTCTTGCAGAAAACGGGCCTCACCCTACTCGCTGCCGGCTCGGCGCCAGTGCTTTCCGCGCCCTTCGTGTCGCGCGCCATGGCCGATACCAAGAAGCTGTCGATCGTGCAATGGAGTCATTTCGTTCCGGCGTACGACAAATGGTTCGACAACTTCGCCAAGGATTGGGGAAAGAAGAATAATATCGACATCACCGTCGACCACATCCCCGTGCAGGACGTCGCCGCGCGCGCGGCCGCCGAGGCGTCCGCCGGTGCCGGACACGATCTGTTCGGGTGGAACGGTGCCGGCGGGGCGCATCTCTATCGCAAGTTCCTTATCGACGTCACGAGCCTGGTCGAGTCGGTCGAAAAGAAGTACGGCAAGATCAGCGTCATCGGCAGACAGATCGGCTACAACCAGGAAGACAAGACCTGGTCGGCATTTCCGGACTATTACATCAATTTCCCGGTCATGTATCGCAAGAGCCTATGGGACGGGATCGGGGTCAAGCCCGAGAGCTGGGACGACGTTCGGATCGGCGGCGCGAAGCTGAAGGCCAAAGGCAACCCGGTCGGGATTTCGCTCGGCCACAGCAACGATCCGAACACCACCTGGCGCGGTTTGATGTGGAGCTATGGCAGCACCGTTCAGGACGAGACCGGCAAGCACGTCACGCTCAACAGCAAGGAGACGGTCGAAGCGGTCAAGTTCGTGGCCGCCCTCTACAAGGAGGCGATGGCGCCGGACGTGCTTTCGTGGAACGACGCCAGCAACAACCAGTATATCGATTCGGGGGTCAGTTCGCTGATCATCAACCCGATCTCGGCCTATCGGACCGCCCAGCAGCTCAACAAGAAAGTGGCCGACGATATCTTCGTGCTGAAGCCGCCGAAGGGTCCGGTACGCCAGTTGATGGGCGGCGCGTCGGAATTCTACGGTATCTGGAAGTTTGCCAAGAACCAGGAGGCCGCGATCGAGTTTCTCAAATACTACTCCGATAACTGGGTCGAAGCCTTCAAGGCGAGCTCCGGGTACAACATGCCGATCTTCGCCAATATCGTTCCGAAGCCGATGCCGCTATTGTCCGACGATCCAACCTCGACGCCGCGCGACAAGCTGGCGATCCTGCAGACCTCCGACGAATGGTCCGCCGTCCCCGACTATCCCGGGCCGGCCTGGCCCGCCACCGATGAAATCTACAACAACTTCATCATCTGCGACATGATGGCGAAGGCGGCGACGGGTGCGATGACGGCCGAGGAATCGGTCAAGTGGGCCACGCAACAGTGCGAGGCCATCTTCGAGAAGTGGCTGCACAAGGCCTGATTGAGAGTGCTCGCCCGGGCCGCCCGCTTGTACGCGGCCCCGGGCACACGACGGTGAACCGGGCGGGCAGAGACGTGCGCCACGCCGCCAAGAGCGGCGGCGCGGCTTCCTTCCCTGAATTTCAGGAACATTCAATGGCTGCGGTGTTTACCAGGGATATCGTCAAGAAATTTGATGAGGTTTCCGCTGTTGACGGCATTACGCTTACGGTACCGGACGGCGAGTTCATGGTCTTGCTTGGCCCGTCGGGCTGCGGCAAGACGACTTTTCTGCGCATCATCTGCGGGCTCGAGAGACAGACCAGCGGCGACCTCTTGATCGGCGGAAACATCGTCAACGATATTCCGCCGCGCGCCCGCGGCGTGGCGATGATGTTCCAGAGTTACGGGCTCTATCCACATTACACCGTGCGCAAGAACATCGCCTTTCCGCTGCGAACGCAGCGCGTTCCCGGTCCCCAGATCGAAAAGAAGGTCGAGTGGGCGTCGCAATTGCTCGGCATCAGCCATCTTCTCGACCGGCGGCCGCGCCAGCTCTCCGGCGGCGAGCGGCAGCGCGTCGCGCTGGCGCGTGCGCTGGTGCGCGAGCCGACCGCGCTCCTGCTCGACGAGCCGCTCTCCAACCTCGACGCCAAATTGCGCGCCTCGGCGCGCCAGGAGATCAAGCAATTCCAGCAGCGCGTCGGGATCACCACGATTTATGTGACCCACGACCAAGTCGAGGCGATGGGCATGGGCGACCGCATCGCCGTCATCGACCATGGCCGCGTGCGGCAGGTCGGAACGCCGGCGGAAATCTACGACGACCCCGCCGACCGCTTCGTCGCGACCTTTGTCGGCACGCCGCCGATGAATCTGCTCGCCCACAACGGCGGGTATCTGGGCTTCCGCCCGGAGAATTTCCTTCCCAGGGAAATGATCGACGACGGCAACATAACCGAATTTTCTTTCCGGGTCGATCGTTCCGAGTATCTCGGCTCCGAGCGGATCGTTTACGGCGCGATCGAAGGCTTCGATCCGGCGCAGGTGATCACGGCAAAATTGCCGGGGGCGCACGTCGCCGAGGAAAGCATCAGGCCCGGCGAGTGGCATCGCTTCGCGGCGCGCGACGGCGCTCTGCGCTATTTCGGCGCGGACGGCAAGCGGGCCAGTCGTCACTGAAAACGGGTTCTGTCCGATGGCCTCAATAGCTGAACCACTCGCGAAACCGGCATTGCGCTTTCGCTTCATCCTGGATCGGCGCGGGGTGCTCGGCGCCATCTTCGTCGCGCCCGCGATTCTCTACGTCCTGCTATTGGTCGGCGTGCCGTTTCTGCTCTCGGTGTATTACTCGGTCAGTGCCTACACCATCTACGATCCCTCGTGGCGCTTCGTCGGCCTGGCGAATTTCAAGCAGATCCTGCAGAATCCGGTATTTCTCGAGACACTGGGCAACACCTTCCTTTTCACGTTTGGATCGCAACTGCTCGGCCTCATTCTCGGCAAATTCGGCGCGCTGCTGCTGCTGCAGCCATTCCCCGGACGCAAGTTGGTGCGGGCGTTGATCATATTGCCCTGGGCGGTGCCGATCGCGCTCGCCAGCGTCGCCTGGGAATGGATGTTCAATTCGCTCTACAGCGTCATCAACTGGACTTTGATCGCACTCGGCGTCTTCAACCGCGGGGAGGCGCCGAACTGGCTCGGCGATCCGCATCTGGCGATGCTGTGCGTGATCGTCGTCAACGCCTGGCGTTTCTTTCCGTTTGCGATCGTTGTCTTCCTCGCCGGCATCACCGCAGTCCCGCAGGACATCATCGACGCGGCAACCGTCGACGGCGCCGGCTTCTGGCGCCGCAACTACCAGATAATCCTGCCGATGATTCTCCCGATTGTCGCGATCGGCCTGATTTTCGGCATTGTGTTTACGTTCACCGACCTTTCCGTCGTTTATCTTTTGACCAATGGCGGCCCGGTCAACTCGACCATGGTCCTGGGTTTCCAAGGTTTCCAGGTCGGCATCGTCTCCGGCGATGTATCGCATGGCGCGGCGATTTCGCTGTTCATGCTGCCGGTGCTGTTTGTAGTGGTCATCGGCATGTTGCGCTTCATCCGGCGGCGGGAAATCTGACATGCAGCGTATGGTCGGCAACATCTTCCGAGAGACGGCGTTCTACGCGGCAGTCGCGTTTTTCGTCGTTCTGGCGACGTTTCCGTTCTACTGGATGCTGATCACATCGTTGAAGAGCAACCCCGACCTTTACAACGTCACCAATATTCCCTTCTGGTTCAACGAGCTCCCGACGCTCGAGCATTTTCGTTATCTGTTCGAACAGACGGAGTTCACGCAATGGCTGTTGAACTCCCTGATCATCGGCGTCTGCGTCGTCGCGATCACGCTGCTCGCCGCGCTTCCGGCCGGCTACAGCCTGGCGCGGATGACCGGCCGCAATGGCGAGGCGCTCGGGATCGGCATTTTCCTGACGTATCTGGTGCCGCCGACCCTGTTGTTCCTGCCGCTATCCCGGATAGTCGCCAATCTCGGACTGCAGAATTCGATGTGGTCGCTGGTGCTGATCTACCCGACCTTCACGATCCCGTTCTGCACCTGGCTGTTGATGGGATTTTTCAAGGCGCTGCCGCCCGAGATCGAGGAGGCGGCGATCGTCGACGGCTGCAGCCTGTTCGGCGCCTTCGTCAGGATGGTGATCCCGCTGTCCATGCCGGCGATCCTGACGGTCGTGATCTTCACGTTCACGCTGACCTTGCAGGAATTCGTCTACGCGCTGACCTTCATTTCCTCGACGGCAGAAAAACCTATCACGCTGGGCGTGGCGACCGACCTCGTTCGCGGCGACATCTTCTTCTGGGGCGAGATCATGGCCGGTGCGTTGATCGCAAGCATTCCGGTGGCGATCGCCTATAACCTGTTCCTCGACCGCTTCATCTCCGGCATTACCGGCGGCGCAGTCAAATAGTCGAGCAAATCCTTTCTGTATCAAGGTGAAGCGAGCATCCCCGCCACCCGTTGAAGTCCGAATGGCGCACTTACGTGACATCGGTAGTTCGGCCAATGTCCGATTCGCGTCGATTGTGTTGAAGAAGTCGGCGGCCCAACTGTTTGGGATGTTGCAGGGAATCAGGCGCGCGTGAGCTGGTTTGTTCTCAGGCCGGCATCGGATGCCGATTGACAGTACGGGGTCGCGGCGGGTCCACAGCGCCATCCGTCTAAGCGAGAATGTCTTCTCGACCATGCGAAGGTCCGCTCTGCACCAGAAACGGCCGTCACCGTCAGAAAAAAAACAAAAGGCCACGCGGGCATTACACCGCAAGGCCTTTGCGAGACTGTCCCCTGGGCCCTCCAGAGATTCCATCTCGGGCGCATAGTGTACGGGTGGAGGTGCCTGTCTAGGGTGTGATGGAATTACCCACAGTTCAGACGACATACACGCGACACCACCGCTGGGTTGGATAAATGGTACTGGCACGAGCGGGCATCTGAAAGAAAACCAGCGTCGTAGCGATCACGAGTGCAAAGGATATTTTCACTGGAAATCCTTTCGTACACGTCTCTGATCCTAGCAGAATTTTGAGATTTGAGTCAGGCTTGGTCATGAGTAATCACCCTTGCGGCGTTGCCTACTTCGGCAACTTTCGGACGCCGACGTTGACACCAAGCCGCTCGCAATCATCTTGGAATTGAACACCGGCCTTTTCAAGCGCCGCGAAAATCGCGGCCCCTCCCCGAGCCTGATTCCAGACTGATAGACTCTCTACCTATTCCTTATAAGTCACGGGGATATAAGTCACGGGATGCTGTTTGCTTATGAACGGCCGCTTTGCGCCAGAAGCGGACCAGGCGCTGTCCAACTCCTGCAGCTCCCACGTGACAATGTGATCTCCCAGGACAGAAGCCAGCAGCCCGGATGAGTGCTGCGAAATCCGCCTCGGGCGCGGTGAAATCAATCCCGGATGTTGCTACGCTGATCCTGGCAACGTTGACCGGAGCCGTTGGATACCGTCGCATCCACCGCTCCTGCCGCATCCGTCATTGGGGAATACCGCCAACTCAGGACGACGTTCCGAAATCCAGACAGCGAGACAGGCCATGGTGAAACCGTTTCCGTCGAAGACCCACATCGGCAACCACATGCTGCATCCCGAAACACTAATGCTGAACTACGGCTACGATCCGCAACTGTCGGAAGGCGCCGTCAAACCACCGGTCTTCCTGACCTCGACCTTTGTCTTCAGGACGGCCGAAGACGGACAGGACTTCTTCGATTTCGTCTCCGGTCGGCGCGAGCCTCCCGACGGGATGGGCGCGGGCCTGGTGTATTCGCGGTTCAATCATCCCAACAGTGAGATCGTCGAGGACAGACTCTCTGTCTACGAGCTCACCGAAAAATGCGCGCTGTTCTCGTCGGGCATGGCGGCGATTGCGACCACGATCCTCGCGTTCACCCGCCCTGGCGACGTCATTCTGCACTCTCAACCGCTCTATGGCGGCACGGAAACTCTGTTTGCGAAAACGCTTGCGGGCCTCTCCATCGGCGCGGTGGGCTTTGCCGACGGCATCGACGAAGCCGCAGTCAGGCTGGCGGCGGAGGACGCCATGCGCAAAGGCCGGGTTGCGATGATTTTCATCGAAACCCCGGCAAATCCCACCAACGGCCTGGTCGATATTGCGATGATCCGCCGGGTCACTGACATGATCGGCAAGGCCCAGGGACACACGCCCATCGTCGCCTGCGACAATACGTTGCTCGGGCCGGTGTTTCAGCGGCCGATCGAACACGGCGCGGATCTGTCCTTGTACTCGCTGACCAAATATGTCGGCGGTCATTCCGACCTGATCGCGGGCGCAGCCCTCGGCTCAAAAGCTCTTATGAAAGACGTCAAGGCGTTGCGAGGCGCCATCGGCACCCAGCTGGACCCCCATTCCTGCTGGATGATCAGCCGGTCGCTCGAAACACTGAGCATCCGCATGGAAAAAGCTGACAGAAACGCGCGGCTCGTGGCGGACTACCTGCGCGACCACGCCAAAGTGGCGAAAGTCCATTACCTTGCTCACCTCGAAGAGGCCTCCCCCGCCGGGCGTGTGTTTGCGAGGCAATGCACCGGCGCAGGCTCCACCTTTTCGTTCGACATCGTCGGCGGCCAAGCCGCCGCATTCAAATTCTTGAACGCGCTGCAAATCATCAAGCTGGCGGTGAGCCTGGGCGGCACTGAGTCGCTCGCCAGCCTGCCCGCAAGCATGACTCACTCTGGCGTTCCGGCTGACATCCGGCAAACAATAGGCGTTCTCGACTCCACGATCCGGCTGTCGATCGGCATCGAACACCCGTCCGATCTGATCGCGGACATCGTGCAGGCTTTGAATGAGGCATAGCTGCACTCCTTGCGTGAGAGCCAGTGCAAGAACCGATAACGGCCCTTGACAGCGGACGTGTGGGTCCGCTTTGCGCCAGAAGCGGCCGTTCACCCAGGGTCCCTATTTCTACAGTCAGACAACAAAAGACAAAAGGCCACGCGGGCATTACACCGCATGGCCCTTTGGGAGACTGTCCGCCTAGGCCCTCCAGGATTCCGTCCCGGGTGTGAATAGGCTTTCAAAGTTGACACCTCCACGGCTAGGTGGATCTATAGCTTAGCGTGCCGATCGGCGTCAGGACCCCACGCCGATTCACACTTAAGCCGCGGAGGCGACCGCAGGATTCTTCCCAAGCATTGTTCGTCGATCGTGTATTAGGCTCTCCAGCCGATGTGCTACGGCATTCAATGTCGCGTCATCCACTGCACTCTCGTCTCCTGCAGCGGATTTGGCGCGCTGCGCGGTGAGAATATCGTCGATTTCGTCCTCAATATCGGACAGTTCAGTCTCGGTGCCGGCCTTACGAATCCGGCGCGCCAGGGCATAGAGAGAATCCAGTGGGCCCGCACCCGCGGCGCTCCCGAGCCCGAGGAATTTCCAGGCCGCGGCAAGTGCGGTGGCGAAACCGCCCAGCACCATCGGCGTCAGATAGATCCAGTTGCCGTATTCATCCATGAAGCTCTGTTGGGTGCCGTTGTACACGGCGGCCGCTCCGGGATGCAGCGGCAGGTAGGCATCTTGATCCGTGCTGGGAGAAGTGATTTGCGCGAAGATCGGCTGTTCCCTCATGAGGTCCCTGCGCACGCTCATGATCGTTTGCGTGAGCTTGGTGACCAGATCGGAACCAAGCTTCTTGTTCGCGACCAGATATACGGAAGTCCTCAGGGTCGTCAGGTCATCGTCCGGCACTGGCGGGGAACCACGCAAAGTGCCTTTGGGCACGTCGAAACTTTCATAGGCGCGTTCGGCTTCCGCGATGGCGCCTGCGGACTCGATCGGGACCAACACCGGCAAGGCTTTTGGACCCTGCGGGAAAAAGCCTCGCACCAACGATAGATATTTTTCAGCCAAAGGGATCACGATCAGCAGCGCGCCGACCTCTTTGAATTGAAGAGCTTGCCGGACATCCTGCAACGTAAGATCCTTGAACACCTTCGCGCGATCGAGACCATACGTCTTGCTCAGCAAATCGACGATTTTGGCATTGACCTCCCCGCCGATCACGCCGACCCGGCGGCCCTTAAATTTGTCGATACCGTCGACGGTCGAACCCGGCGGCGCGACGATGAATACGACCACATGGCTCATGACGACGACGGCTCGCGCCTGCGACAGGTCACCGACATCGCCGCGGACCACCGCGAGGTCCGCTTTACCCGCCGAAAACGTATTTGCCGCGTCAAGCGCGGTGCCGGTGTCGATGACCTTGAGCCGCACCGGCGCATTGGTCTCGACCAGGCGGCTCGCGATCGCCGACATTGCCTTGGCAGCCTCGCCGTCAACCGAGCCCACCGCCACGCTCAGCGTTACCGGACGGGTATAGTACCGATAGGCGAGGAGGCTTGCACCCGACGCAAGACCGATAACACCAACCAGCAAGACGAGACGAAGCCAGAGCGGCAATCTCAGCGAAACCATGCCCTTCACTCCAAACGCTATACTGTGGTAAGCCCTACCGGTATCACACGCGGCAGGATGATTGCATTTCCCCTCGCCAGACTTGCTGTCGAGACTGAACCGGCCACGCAGACAATTCGTGACGATACTGTATACGATGTGCAGGCCGAGGCCAGTGTTGCCTTGATCGCGGCGCGTCGTGAAGAACGGGTCGAACGCCTGGCGGCTGACGGCTCCGCTCATTGCCGCCGCCATCGTCGGAAAAGAGAATTTCGACATTGTCATTCCCGAAGGCCAGCACCTTGATGCTGGTAGTCACTGTTGGGCTTCAGGCCCTCGGGCGGATAGAGCACGAGGGGGGCAAGGTGAACAGAGTTCAAAGTCGGCGCCGTGTGGGCCACGCGCTTACCCTTGAGGTCTGCGAGCCGTTGGTAGGTAGTCTCCTTCCTGACCACGGCGATCAGATTATAGCCGCGCATTCACTGGACTGCGCTGGCAGCGAATGAGACCGCGCCTGCGAGATTGACGGGAAAGACTGTCGGGCCGGTTGAGAATCCCGCGACGTGGAGCCGTCCGGGCCGCATGGCTTCGACTTCGGCCGAGTTAGACTGTACGTGAGAATAGACCACGCGCTTACCCACGCATTGTGCGAGGTGATCAGTAAACCGCTTGAAAAGCTTCTGATAGACAGCGGGTCCGCAGCTGGGGCCGCCAGCCGTTGGTGAGTAACCAACGCGCGTCCACGGGCCTTGACCTTGGTCCCTCTTTGCGCCCTGGTGGGTGTGTGCCAGGTCCAAATCCCTTAGCGTATCGGCGGCGCGTACTGGATTCCGCCGGCGCTCCAGAGCTGGTTGAGGCCGCGGGGAATCTTGAGCTTCGATTCCGATCCGACATTGCGTTCGTAGACTTCGCCGTAATTGCCGACGTGGCGGATGATGCGCACCGCCCAGTCGTTGGTCAGCCCGAGGTCCTCGCCATAGCTGCCTTCGGTGCCGACCAGCCGCATCACGTCGGGCTTCTTCGACTTCAGCGCCTCGTCGATGTTCTTCGAGGTGACGCCGAGTTCCTCGGCGTTGATCATCGCGTACAGGGTCCATTTCACGATCATCATCCAGTCGTCGTCGCGCTGCCGCACCACGGGCGCCAGCGGCTCCTTGGAGATGACATCCGGCAAGATGATGTGGTCGCCGGCTTTTGTCAGATTCAGGCGCAGCGCGTAAAGCTGGGAGACATCGGAGGTCAGGGTGTCGCACTGGCCGGAATCATAGGCCTTGATGACATCCTCGAGTTTGCCGAACTTCTTCTCCTCGTACTTCATGTTGTTGGCGCGGAAATAATCCGCGAGGTTGAGCTGTGTCGTGGTTTCCGACTGCACGCAGACCTTGCTGCCGTTCAGCTCCAGGGCGGAGTCGATCTTGCGGGCCGCAGGCACCATAAATCCTTCGCCGTCGTAATAGGCGACCGCCGGGAAATACAGGTCGTAATTCTCCTCGCGGGCCATGCTCCAGGTCGAGTTGCGCGAGAGAATATCGACCTTGCGGTTCTGCAGTTCCTTGAATCGTTCGCTGGCGTCGAGAGGTACGAATTTCGCCTTGTTCGGATCGTCGAAGATCGCGGCGGCGACCGCGCGGCAGAAGTCGACGTCGAAGCCAGTCCAGTTGCCCTTGTCGTCCGGAATCGAGAAGCCCGGCAGGCCCTTGTTGACGCCGCACAGCACTTCACCGCGGCGGGTCGTCCGCTTCAGGGTGCGGGTGTCATATCGTTCATAGGTGATGGCGGCCGCCGCGACCGCGACTGCGACCGCCAGCCCGATCAGGAGGCCGCCTCGGAATGTCCGCATGATTTTGTTCTCGCCAATGAATGGGGAATGGATCGGTCTAGAGAGATGGACGTCGCGGTTACAGTTCCGGCTTCTGCCGCACGATCACCTTGGTGCCGACCGGCACGCGATCGTAGAGATCGGCAACGTCGGCATTGACCAGCCGGAAGCAGCCGGACGAGACCTTGGTGCCGATCGTATCCGGCCGGTTGGTGCCGTGGATGCGGTAGACGGTGGTCCCGAGATACATCGCCCGCGCGCCGAGCGGGTTGCCCGGCCCGCCGGCCATGAAGCGCGGCAGATAGGGCTGGCGCTCGATCATCTCCGGTGGCGGCGTCCAGTCCGGCCATTCCTTCTTGTTGGTGATGCTTAACAGTCCCTGCCACTGAAAGCCGTCGCGGCCGACGCCGATGCCGTAGCGGATCGCGCGGCCGCCTCCCTGGATCAGATAGAGATGGCGCTCGGCGGTCGAGATGATGATGGTGCCCGGCGCCTCCGTGCTGCGGTAGTAGACTGTCTGCTTGCGGAATTCCGGGTCCAGTTCCACCGAGTTCATCGGACAGCAACCCCGGTTGGTCGCCGACATCGGGCTGCTGGGCAAAACTGTGCGAGACCGAAACCATCAGACCGACCGCGGACATCATCATCAAAATCAGGTGTCGAAACTCGATCATTAGAACATTCCTCTTTTGACCGGCGGCGCTACACAGCCATCCTTGGGCCGGGATGGCCTCAAGTTAGTGGCCGATGGGATTTGGATTTCAACAGATTTGACTATTCGTCCATAACAGACTTAGTTTCCGTCATCTCTTGACCTTCGCGCAGACGTTCCTTGATCATTCCCGCAACGGATGTAATGTCCTGGAAAGCGCGGCCATGGGCGTCGTCGCCACTCTTCTTCAACGCGGTCAAGTCGTAGACCTCGATCCGATCCTGGGCTAATTCGGTTCGATAAGGGTCTTGTTCTGGATTGATGTCGCCGAGGCGCGGCATGCCACCCCAAATGGTTTTCGACAGGGACAGGGCCTGATCGTCTTGCGATACAAACAACGAGAACTGAGGCCGCTTGGGACCCATCCTGCGAATCTGAGTCCGGAACACATCGGTGTCGACATCGGGCGCAACCAGCATCACGTTCTTGATTTTATCGGTAGCACGACCGGGGCGAATATATCGAGAGCGCAGAGCCTCCAGCGTGACCCAGTTTCCCATCGAATGCGCCAGGATGTTGATTTCGCTCACACCCGGATTGCGGCCCAAATTATCAAGGAGCTCCTCAAGCGCATCCCGGGAATAGTTCGCGCTTTCGCGATCGTAATTGTAGGCGCGCAACTTCATCTCACCCCTTGAAGGCCAAGTGAACAGGACTGGAACTGCCGGGGATTTGGAGTCGTAGACGATCTGGACAAATCGATAAACGGCATCGTCAAATCGGGTGTTAAAACCATGCACAAAGACGACTACTTTGCCGTGCGAGGGCTGCCTTGCCTCCGCGGAAATCGACGCCAAAAAAGCGGGCTTGTCGATATAGTCGGCTGACACCGTCACGAAGTCACGGCTTGGATCGCCTGGGACCGTCGATGGCCATTGGATCTGACCGACTTTGTGCGCCAGATTCGGGGGAACCGATACTGTGATCGCTGCATAGGAAGTAGCGTCCCCGCGATCACCGCTGAACATCTCCCCGTCGTCGGCGCTCGAACGTTGTCGGGTCGTTGCCACCAGTACACGCACCCGCGACGTTCCAACCGGCGCTTCGGCGACCGGCACAAGTACACCCTGTGACGGCCGACCGGCGCAGCTAAAACATGCAAGCGAGAGACTCAGCGCCGCGAATATGACAATGAGCTTTGGTGTCGCCATTTTACCTATTGCTATTCACAGCATGTGACCATCGATCAATCGCCCGTCTCAGTTGATAAGACCATCACTGTGCGGCCATGGCCTCGATTTTCTTGATTGCTTCCGCGCACCCGGTTGAGGCCGTCGATCTGTTTTCAAGCAGACAGGTAGCGATCCGTCCCTCACCCGGAGGCGTCTTTCCACACACGCCCGTTATCTCGGCTTTGCAGGCGATCATCCCATCCTTCAGGGCGTCGGCCGTCGTTTGCAAGCTCGTCACGGCCTCCTCCAATCCGTACGCACATTTGGGGCTGATCTTATCCTCATGCGCCTGCATGCAGTAGACCATGCGTCCCTCGCCGGCTGTCACCGTGCTGCAATATTTCTTTATGTCATCGGCGCACGCGCTCTCGAGTTTCGCGACTTTGGCATTAAGCTTCTCCAGCAAGCTTTTTCCTATACTCGCCTGAGCGGAGGCCAATTCGATCGACAACATTGCCAAGAGAGGCAACAGTGCAAGCTTGGCCAGCAAACGAATTGTACTTTTCATAGAACGTCCTCTGATGACCGGCTCCGAACCTGGCGGCTTAGTGGCAAGTCGCCGCGGGATTGTGATGGAGGCTGAGAGTTGTTTTTCGCTCATTGTGCCAAGGCAAGCGTGAGCTTTGAAACTCCAAGGGACAGGTTGACCCCAACGGATCCTTCGACTGAAAGCGGTTGCAATGCGATCGAACGGTTAGACCCGCCAAACAACAGGTTGGCGCCAACGCCGACGCCAACACCCACCGCGCCGCTCGCACCCACGTAGGTACCGGCTAGTTTTCCACGCATTGCGCCTTCTGCCGTAGGCGCCAATACGCCCCATGCCAAGACACCCCCGGCGGTGATACCAATATCGAGACCAAGCGAGCCCATAACACCGACATAGGCCTCCGGCGGAAAGGGACCGTTGGGCTGGAAGCGGCAGGCCATCCTTTGCCGTGATCCAATGATCAGGCCGATCGACGGCGCCATTTTACAGGTGAGTGTACCGGCGCTCGTCGTCGGGGAGGTCTGGGCGATAGCCGGCGAAACGAACGCCGCAGCCAATCCGATCAGCGCTGTCGCAATAAGATGCTTCAACATAACTGGCTTTCCAGATTTATTCGATGTTGACTTGCCCGCACCATCGAGATGACGGTGCGGCGATCTTTGTCGATGAGCCATAGTGTCAGAATCGATAGTTGATGCCGGCTCGGACAGTGTTCAGGCGGTCCGTGCTGACGCCGCTGCCGACTGCCGCAATGTAGAGATATTCAAGCTTCAAGGACCAGTTCTGGAAAAAGGCCCATTCGGCACCTAGGCCCGCAGCCAGTCCAGGCCGCCACGATGAAGCAGAACAGTTGGGAAACACTCCAAGCGTTCCACACGCCACTCCTGCGATCGAGGTACCATTGGCGCTGGTTTTGACGAAGGCCCCACCGCCCGTGGCGTAGAACAGCCAGTTGTTCATGGCAACGCCGACGCGTGCCCTTACCGTTCCAACGGCGCTGGTATTCGACGCTATGTTGAGCGTGATAGGCTGCCCAGGGAGAACCAGGCCCCCGATGGTCGGAGTTGAAATGCCGGTGCCCTTGATATTGGCCCAATCAAGATCACCCTCGAGGCCCAGGACGACATATCCCTGCTGGATTTGGGCGCCCACGGTCCCGCCGAACATCCCGCCATTGATATTGAAGCTTGAGCGGTCGAACCTGTTGGAGAAGAGCGTCAGAGGATCTTGCGTTCCCCAGCCGTATCCCCCGTTTACACCCACATACAGGCCAGTCCAATTATAGACTGTCGCAACAACGGGTGCCGGGGCGTAAGCCTTCGTCGGCAGGTCGGCGGCATTTGCCGAAACAGCAGCAGTCGCCAACAGCATAAGCGTTGCTGACCCTACCAACTTGTAAAATAACTTCATCGAATATCCCCCTTTTAGTGTTCGTTTCCATCGAGCGGGATGAAATGGTCCGCCGTCATTGATCCAGGTCAAGTACTCTATTCCTTCCGGCATATTCTCCGAGCGGCGGATGGCCCATTCGAGCGGCTTAGGCTGTCAAGTTCATTGGCCCTTTTCGTCCTTCAGAATGACATCGATCGCTTGAATCACAGTTCTTGTGGGGTTCGCCTTACAGTAGACGATCACATTGTGGATTCCTTGCTTCACCCGCGGAACGTTGACGGCGTGCTTTTTTGCCAACCCGTTGTACCAGCCGCTGTACCAGATACCCAGGAAGTCAGCATCTTCCTGAAATGTCCCGGCAAGTTGAGCGCAAGTTAGTTTCTGGACATCGATGTAGCCGTTGGCATCCGCATAGTTCTTCAGTTCGACCTGAGCTTGGGAGGCCGCGGTCAATCCAACGAGAACTACCGCAGCAATGAATGGTCGACGCATAGAAACCCTTTCCGAAAGCTTGGTTTGGCCTGCCAGACGATAGTCAGACCCATCGCACGATCCTCTAATCGCCCTAATAACGGCGTGGCAGCGCAGATAGCGGCCCCACGACTGCGCGGTTCAATCTCGGTCGCCCCGACACAAACCCCAAGAATTCTCTAGCATCGCTCCCGATGCAGTTGCTCGAAAGTATGATGCACCCAACGCATCAACTCGTTGACATCAGCTAGTCAATTATTGCCCGTCGGTCGGCTGGCAGGAATAGAGCTGTGACGTCGTTATCCGTATGCCCGGGCGTGCAGGCGACCGGCGGAGATGCGCCAAGTCCAGCCGGCCATTCGACCTAGGCCTGGCCTGAAGCCATTGGCTCTGCACCCTAACGTGCTTACAGACAACTGAACGTTACGATCTGTTGCCGTTGGAGGGCGTAAGCTGATCTTTCTCGACGGGCCCGAATGGTGGTGATGGCTGATCGCAGTGCCGCATCACCCCTTGCCGGCGCGCGGATGCGGTACTCATCAATAGCCTTACGAGCTATCTACGCGCGATGTAAGCATCGCCCCCGATGCAGTTAATTGATATTGTGATGCACCCGATGCATCACAGTGTGAAAGCCCAAGAATGATTGATCAATTCCGGTTTGTTATAGCAATTGACCAGTTTCGCAATTTTCACGTGGCGGCCAGAGCACTGGGGATGACCCAGTCGACCCTTTCCCGGCGCATCCAAGAATTGGAAAAAACCCTCGGGATTCGTCTTTTCAACCGCTCGCGAGGCCTGGAACCAACGGAAGCCGGCCGCCTGGTGATATCTCGAGCCGGCGGAATATTGGCTGATGTAGACGGCCTGCAGCAGACACTCGAACAAATGCGCGGACTTAACAAGGGCAGACTCTCAATCGCAGTTGGCCAATTGATCGGCGAAACGTGGATCAGCGATGCAATAGCGCGGTCAATGCGCCGTCACCCCGGTTTAGAGGTGCGGGTTATCCAGAAGGACTGGTGGGACCTTCCGGCTGCTCTCCGGGAACGCGAGGTTGATATTGCGGTAGGCCAGTTAAATGAGGCAGCGCGAGAACCTGATATCGTTTCTGAACCATTGCCAAAGCGTGAGGTCGTGTTCTGCTGTCGCAATGGTCATCCACTGGCAAGTCGCAAAAGCATATCGCTAGGAGACCTTTGCGCTTTTCCGCTTGCTTCGCCGAAGTTGCCCGCTTCCATCGCTGCAGTATTTCCGAACGTTAGCCAGTTCGGCGAGGTGGAGGGCAATCTTCGTTTCTTCGTGCCCCGGATTTGCGTGTCTACCATTTATGCGTCGTTGCAAATCGTCGCACAGACAGATGCTATTGGCTTGATAGTGCCATCGCTCGCAGCCCGCCAGATCAAGGAAGGAAGCATCGTGGTTCTTCCATTCAGGCCAAATTGGGCGGTCACGAATAACGGCATCATCTATCTGCGCGGACGTACGCTATCTGCGAGTGCTGCCGCCTTCCGAGCGGTAGCAAAAAACGCAGAAAAAAGGTATTTCGAAGTGACAAGTGGTCAAACAGCCGGGAAACAATCGCCACGCGCATATCAACCGTCGGATTTCCAGGACACACAACAGTTGCCTGGCTCTTCAAGAGTGACGCCTGACGACCAATGATTGATCGTGGTTTATCAGCAGACGCACGCTCCGTTGATCGTTGTGCCTGCGTCTTCATCACTTCAAAAAACAGAAATCGAAATGTTACGAGAGCCGCGGCTTTCAAAAACTCGGGCAGCACACAGCTATAGGTCAGCCTCGGCGGCTATTTTTCGATATGCCAAGAACCGTCCCAGTCTTGGGACGGTGGATTTACCTTGAGACTTTCAACTCGCTTGAGTAGAGCCATTGACGGCCCATCGCCGGGCATGCCCGCGAGCGATCCATTGAGCGCGCGAAGTGCATCATCCCACCGCTGCTCACGGTAGGCCGCGAGCCCTTCCAGATATCCATCCCTTGACGACAGCGGTTGTGGCGTTAGTTAGCCCTTGCTTCCAAGGATCTCAAAAATGACTTCCGAATGGGTGTGGCCCGCCACCACGATGCGATCGATCTCTCGAACTTCGAACGCGCCGCCGGCCGCGGCGATTGTTCTCTCGGAGACCAGATTGCGGGTGCCATATGCCTTGTTCGCGCCCTCCAGGCGTGAGGCCAGGTTCACCACGTCACCCATCACGGTATAGCTCATCATGACATCGGAGCCGATACTGCCGACCAGCGCTTCCCCCGTCGCAACGCCGATCCGCAAAATCGCATGTCTCCATGGGCGTCCCGCGCACCCCAAGCAGTTCGGGGATTTCCCGGCGCAAGGTCGCGATACGCTCGATCATTTGGATGGCAGCGAGACATGCCAGGCGGGCATGGTCGGCCTCACCTACGAATGGAGGGCCCCAATAGGCCATGATGCCGTCGCCGATATACTTGTCGATGATCCCGCGGTTGGTCCGGATCGGTTCGGACATGATGGAAAGGTAGCGGTTCATGACCTTGACTAGGCCTTGCGGTGTCATCCCTTCGCTCAGGCTGGTAAAGCCTTTCAGATCGCAGAACAGCACCGTCATCTCCCGGCGCTGACCCTCCGCTCCAGCCAATGTCGGGTTGTCGATCAATCCCTCGACGACGCGGGGATCGATATATTTGCCGAACGTCTCCCTGACGCGCTGGTTCTCGCGCAGTTGCACGACCATGCGGTTGAACGCACCGGCCAGTTGCCCGATTTCGTCAACGGTCGTCACATCGATGGACTGATCCAGCTGACCCGCCTCGACCGCGCGCGTCCCCTCCAGCAATTGCCGGACCGAGCGAATGATGCCTCCGCTGACGAGGTTCGCGAAAATCAATCCGACGATCGCGGCAAGCAGTGTCACGACCGCCGAAGTCAGGACCGCCTGGGTCTGCTCCGACCTGATCGTTGCGATGGCCCCGTAGCTGGCTTTCACCATCTCGTTGCGAATAGCGTCGATTCGGTCATTGAACTCGTCACGGAGCGCGTCGACCTGCGCAAGGCTGTGTCTCACCGCCGCGAAGTCTCGTGCATCAAGTTCTGAGAGCAGTTGCCCCGATTCCTGTTTCAGATGGCGGCGCGTATCGCTCACCAAGCTGTCGATCCGGCTTTCGATGCGCGCCAGCGCCGCATTGTCCGATGGCGTACTGGTGTCGTCGATGATCGCATTGATCAGCGTGCTGGCGGCCTGCGCCTCGCCGTCGACGTCGGCGTCCTTCGCGTCGTAGATCTGCTTGCGACGCTTGTACCCCATCTCATCGGGCGGCTCCTGCATCTTTGCGATCACCATGCGGCGAAGCGCCAGAGCCCGTTCGAGCGACAGGGTATTGATCCGCGTCAGATGCGCGTTGGCCGGGATGTACCTCGCCGTCAGCTCGTCGAGCAGATGGCCGACCCGGCCAACCATCACCATCGACAGACGGATATCGCCACCATCAGGACGATCAATCCGACCGCAATGGCGACGATCCGCCTTCTGATAGACTGCTTGATCATCGATCCCGATAACTTCTTTAAGTTTTGTAGAGTGAGAGTATTGGAAATGGCTTTTCCTCCTCCAGAGAGGCCCACCGATCTTTTGCGAGATCCTCATTTGATTTTAACTTTTTGCCGAGACAGCATCATCCAGCCGGAACGGTCGCCTGCCTTGATCCATCCCAACCCAAATTTTGCAGTACCACAAATTCGTGTGGGTCAGCGAACTTGACCGCATACGATTGTTCTTCAGTCAACGCGAACCACAGGAAGATGCTGACAAGCCCAGAGCCAATGGCGCAACAGCGAGAGCTATCACGGCTGAACCGTTGTACGGCAGCGTGGCCATGATCAACCACTTAACGGCGCGGCTCTCTGTGTCACGGCACGCAAGCAACAGGCGCAACGAATGCCTGACCCGAACAACGCAGGGCCCGATGCCTACTCCGCGGCGAGATGTTCGGGTGGTTTCGGTCGCGCTTCCGGTACGGCGGACTGTTCGCTCAGCGGCCGCGATCCGGGCCGCAGCCGTTCGCGAATGGCCTGGAACATCACGTAAAGCGGGGGGATCGCGAAGATGCCGACAAAGGAGGCCAGGATCATGCCGCCGAAAACCGGCGTGCCGACGCCGCGTCGTGCCAGTTCCGAAGCGCCCGATGCGACGACCAACGGATAAAGCCCGAGGATGAAAGCGAACGACGTCATCATCACCGGTCGGAAGCGCAAGCGCGCGCCTTCGGTCGCAGCTTCGAGCAACGGAATCCCCTGCTCGCGCTTTTCCTTGGCGAACTCGACGATCAGGATGCCATTCTTGGCCGCAAGTCCAATCAACACCACCATGCCGATCTGGCCATAGAGATCGAGCGTCAGCCCGCCCAGGACAATGGCACCGAAGGATCCAACGATACCGATCACGACCGACAGCAGGACCGGGACCGGAATGCTCCAGCTTTCGTAAAGCGCCACCAGGAACAGGTAGGCGAACAGCACCGCAAAGCCAAGAATGATCGCGGTCTTGCCCTCGGCCCGTTTTTCCTGGAATGCCGTATCCGTCCACTCGCCGGTATATCCCGGCGGAAGCGTCTTTGCCGCAACCTGCTCAAAGGCTTTAAGGGCCTGTCCAGACGATATCCCCGCGGCGGGACTGCCCTGAATGGTCACAGCGCGGAGGTTGTTGTACCGGATCAATGCTGGAGGACCGACGACAATGCGTGTCTCCGCGAGGCTGCGCAGCGGGATCATCTTTCCCTCTGCGTTGCGTACATTTATGCGATAGATGTCGTCGATGCGCGACCTGTCGGCAGCCTCCGCCTGCACCTGCACCTGCCAGGTTCGGCCAAACAGATTCATGTTGTTGACGAAGTAACCACCGAGCGAGGCCTGAAGGGCCTGGAACACATCCTTTAGCTGCACACCTAGGATCTGCACTTTGTCACGGTCGATATCGAGATAAATCGACGGATTGGTGGCAGAAAACGTCGAGAACACGCCACGCAATTGAGGATCCTGATTGGCCGCCACGACCACCCCGCGCAGAACCTGGGCCAGTTCCTTCGGATCACCTCCGCGCAAGTCCTCAAGCACGTAACTGAAGCCACCGCCCGTTCCGAGGCCGACAATCGGCGGTGGCGCCAACGGCACGACGGCAGCCCCCTGGATCTGGCGGAACTTCGTGCGCAGCCGAGCGATCACTTCACGAACGCCCAGTTCGGTGCTCTTGCGTTCCTCGAACGGCTTGAACGTCACCACCATGAAGCCGGCATTCGGCGCCGAATAGTTGTCGATGAAATTCAGTCCAATAATCGAAGTGTATTCGGCGACGGCGGGATCTTCCTTTACCATCCCTTCGGCTTGGCGCATCACTTCCGACGTTCGTCCGACCGAGGCTCCGCCCGGCAACTGAACCACGACGAACATCGCCCCTTGGTCATCCTCAGGCACAAATCCCGTCGGCGTCACTCTGGATAATGCAACGGTCCCCGCCCCCGCCACCACCACCATCACCAGGCCTATGACCGAGAAGTGGACCATCCGCGCAACAATGGCGCCATACCCGTCTCGTACCCAGTCGATCGAACGCATCAGCCAGCCGATAATGCCGCGCTTCGGCCCGTGATGAGGCTTGAGGAGGACCGCGCAAAGCGCCGGAGAAAGGGTCAGCGCGTTGATTGCGGAAAGCAGCATGGCCACCGCCACAGTCACTGCGAACTGCCGGAACAGCTCGCCTGAAATACCCGGGATGAACGCGATTGGCACGAAAACCGACAGCAGTACCAGCGTAATCGCGATGATCGGCGCGGTAATCTCGGCCATGGCGCGTTTGCTCGCCTGGGCGGGCGACAATTCGGGATTCTCCTCCATCACCCGCTCGACGTTCTCGACGACCACGATAGCGTCGTCGACCACGATGCCGATCGCCAGCACGATGGCAAGCAGCGAGACGGTGTTGGCGGAATATCCAACGGCCTTGAGCACGATGAATGTGCCGATCAGGCTGACCGGTACGGCTAGGGTTGGAATCAAGGTCGCGCGGACATTTCCGAGAAACAGGAAGACCACAAGCACGACAAGAATGAAGGCCTCCAACAGCGTCTTCTTCACTTCGTGTACGGTATCCTTCACGAAGACCGTGGGATCGTAGGGAATGGTCCAGGCCAGATCCTCGGGAAAGCGCTTCTCCGCTTCGGAAAGCTTTGCCCGCAGGGCATTGACGGTATCGATCGCATTGCCGCCGGGCGACTGGTAGACCACGATGGCAGCGGCGTTGTCGCCGTTGAACCGCGTATCACGGTCGAGATTGGCGGCGCCCAATTCAAGTTGAGCGACGTCACGCAACCGCAATATCGAACCATCCGGATTTGTCCGGATGACGATATTCTCGAAATCCGCAACCGAGTTCAGCCGTCCCTTGGTCTGGATATTGAGCTGCAACTGCTGATCGTTAAAGATCGGCCGCGCGCCGATTCGCCCTACGGCGGCCTGTGCGTTCTGCGACTGAATGGCAGTGATGATATCGTTGACGGTGAGGTTGAGCCCGGTCAAACGCTCGGTCTTGACCCAGGCGCGCATCGCATAGTCCTGGGCCGCGAACAGATACGCATCGCCGACGCCGGCCGTACTCTTGATCGAATCCAGCAGATTGATCGTGGCATAGTTCGACAGGAACAACGGATCGTGGGTGTGCTTTGGCGAATAGAGCGTGATAAAGGCCAGGATGGCGGTCGACTTCTTTTTGACATTGACCCCCTGCCGCTGCACTTCAGGCGGCAGTAGCGACAACGCGGCCTGCACCCGGTTATTGACGTTGACCGTGTTGATGTCCGGGTTGGTGCCGAGTTCGAACGAGGCGGTGAGCGTATAACTGCCATCGTCTCCGCTCGTACTCTTCATATAGATCATCTTGTCGACGCCGACGATCTGCGCCTCGATCGGCTGGGCGACGGTCGCATCGACCACCGCGGAATTGCCGCCAGGATAGAACGTCGTGACCGAAACCTGCGGCGGCACGATGTCGGGATACTGGGCAACCGGCATCGCCAAATACGCCAGAGCGCCGGCGATCGTGGTGACGATGGCAATGACGATCGCTAACCGCGGACGGTCGACAAAAATAGCGGAGAACATCGTCTTAGCTCCTTTCGGGCGATGGCGGCAGAGGCGTCGCACGGACCGGCGCATCCGCGCGCAGCGACTGAATTCCCTCGACCACGACCTGTTCGCCTCCCGTCAAACCCTGCTCGATAACAACGCCCGTACCGCTCGCATCACCAGGCTTGACCCTGCGTACCGCCGCCTTTCCGTCGCTCGCGATAAAGACGTAAACGCCTTCCTGGTCGGAAATCAGCGCCGCCTGAGGAATGACTATCTTTTCCTCCGTGGTGCCGCTCTCTAGCGCCACACGGACCAGCTGGCCGTCGATCAAGGCAAAATCAGGATTCGGGAAAGAGGCGCGCGCCAGCACCGTGTCAGTGGCGCGATCGACGGTCACATCGACAAAGTTGATCTTGCCCGGATACTTGTAGGCGCTGCCATCGGCAAACAGCAGTGTCGGCTTGATAGCCGTCACGTCGAGGCTTTTGCCGGCGCTCTGGATCCGCTGGAATTCGCGCTGGCTTACCGGAAAGGTGACATACATCGGATCCTGACTGACGATGACGGTCAGTGGCCCGCTCTGCGGCGTAACTACGTTGCCTTTAGTAATATTAGTCCTGCCGACCTTGCCCGTAATCGGAGAAACAATCTCGGTATAACCGAAGTTGATCCTGGCGGTCTGCAGATTGGCTTGATCGATGAGAAGCGCGCCTTTGGCCAATTCATCGGCGGCGAACGCTTGGTCGCGGCCCACTTGAGTCCCGGATCCCTTCCCCAACAGTTCTTCGGCACGCTGCAATTGAGCTTCGGTCAGGGTCTTCGCGGCCTTGTCTTTCTCCAGGGCACCTTCAGCTTGTCCGACGGCAGCCTCGAACAGCCCTTTTTCGATGCTGTAGAGCGGCGCTCCTTCCTTGATAAGATCGCCCTCCTTGAACGCAACTTTCTCGAGATATCCTGTGATCCGTACCCTTACTTCAACCCGCTGAACGGCCTCAATGCGTCCGACAAAGTCCTGGCTTTTGGCGACCGGTTTGCGTACGGCTGTAACTACCCCGACGGGCACGGCCGCCGGCTCTTTGGCCGGCTGAGCATTAGCGGGAGACGCAATCCCCCACAACGCCAACAACATGCAAGCGATATTGCGCATCACAGCCTCCTCGTTCCGGTCGGGGCCGCTAACAGCCCTACGACCAGTTAGCATGTCGATGCACCTTCCATTTAAGCTGGATCAAAGTCCAGCCTGTTATCGGCCCTCTCAATCGATGATGTGGTAGCCGCCATCGATGTAAAGCGTATCACCCGTCATGAGCTTGGCGCCGTCGAGCGCAAGGAATGCAACCGCCATTCCGACGTCGTCGATACTCACCAGGCTTCGCGCGGGCGCTTTAGCCTGCGCCTTGGTCAGAAGTTCGTCGAATTCGGGAATTCCCGAGGCCGCCCGCGTCGCCAGTGGACCAGGAGAGATAGCGTGGACCCGAATACCCTTAGGGCCAACCTCAGCCGCTATGTAACGCACGGCACATTCCAGCGCTGCCTTGGCGACGCCCATGATATTGTAGTTCTCAACCACCATCTGGCTACCGTAGTAGGTCATCGTAAACAACGTACCGCCGTTCTTCATTAGCGGCTCCGCAAGATGTGCCATGCGGATAAACGACCAGCACGAGACATCCATGGTCGCAAGGAAACCGTCGCGATCCACGTCGATTACGCGTCCGTGCAGGGCTTCCTTGGGCGAGAAGGCGATAGAGTGAACTAGAAAGTCGAGCTGCCCCCATTGCTTCTCTATGGCGTCGAACACAGCCTCGGCCTGCCCGGGAACCATGACATCGAGCGGCATGAAAATCGGCGCTTCCAGCTCACGCGCCAGCGGCTCCACATGCTTCTTCGCCTTTTCGTTCAGGTAGGTTACGGCCAGATCGGCGCCCAACGCCCGGAACGATTTCGCACACCCCCAGGCAATCGATTGATCATTTGCGATACCGACGATCAGTCCTTTCCTTCCCTGAAGGGCGACCTTGGTCTCTTTATAGACAGGGATCGTCATGACACACTCTCCTGCATCGGAGAGCCAGCCGATCTTTTCGACAGCAATGACAGCGTGTGCCGGGCGATCATCAGCTCTTCGTCGGTGGGCAGCACGTAGACCGCGACCCGGCTTTCCGGCCGTGAGATCAGGCGTGCGTGTTTGGCGTTGGCTTCCGGATCAATCGATATGCCAAGCCAGGCAAGCTTCTCTGCGATAGCGCTGCGAACACGTACGGAATTTTCACCTACGCCGGCTGTGAATACGAGGCCATCCATCCCTTGCAGGGCGGCCGCCAGCATCCCAGCAAAGAGGCTAGCGCGGTACGTGAAATAGTCGATCGCAAAAGCCGCCCGCGGGTCGTCGCTCGCTTCGAGCTGCCGCATATCGTTGCTTATGCCTGACAGGCCCCTCAGACCACATTCCTTGTACAGGAAGTCTTGTACGTCGCCGGGCGACATACCCTTCTCGGAGATCAGATAAAGCACAACGCCCGGGTCGATCTGGCCGCATCGCGTACCCATCGCAAGTCCGTCCAAAGCGGTGAAACCCAGGCTGCTTTCGACGCTGCGCCCGCCGTTTATTCCGCACATCGAGGCACCACTTCCGAGGTGAGCCACGATTATCCGCTTGCCTGCAATCGCAGGGGCACTCTCGGGGAGGATACTCGCGATATACTCGTACGAGAGCCCATGGAAGCCGTACCTTCGAATGCCCTCAGCATGCAGTTCAACCGGGATCGCATAATGATCCGCCACGGCATCGTGGCCACGATGGAACGCCGTGTCGAAACATGCGACCTGCGGGAGTTCCGGACGGCGCGCGAGGACCGACCGGATCGGCGCGAGATTGTACGGCTGGTGAAGCGGTGCCAGCGAGACGTAGCGCTCCAGTCGCGCCAAAACGTGTCGATCGACCCGGACCGGCTTGTCGTAGTCTGGGCCTCCATGCACCACGCGGTGCCCGATCGCGATCGGATCGATTTTCAGCTCGTCCCTTAACCAGGCGCCTGCTGTCGAGAGCGCCCCTGCCACGTCAGCAACGGCCTCGCTCTCATAGGTACGGTCGACCATCACGGTACCATCGACCGCAGCGACATGCAGTCGCGGTTGGCTTCCAACCCCATCCATCTGACCTTTGACCTGGCGCGTGAGACGACCGCCCGCGTCGATCCCGAAGATCTGGAACTTTACACTCGACGAGCCTGCATTCGCGACAAGGATAGAATCCATGGCATTCACGCCGCATCAACGGTCGAGGCACGACGACGAGCATCGGCGTAGAGCACCGCAATCGCGCACGAGGCCATGCGGCCTCGCAGCGAATCGGCACGCGAGGTTAGAATTATCGGAACACGCGCGCCGAGCACGATGCCGGCTGAGTCCGCCTTCATCATGAAGGTGAGGTTTTTCGCCAACATGTTGCCGGCCTCGAGATCCGGCACCACCAGGATCTGCGCCTGGCCGGCGACAGCCGATTTTATGCCCTTTATCCTGGCGGCCTCCTTGTCGACGGCATTGTCAAATGCAAGGGGTCCGTCCAACAGGCCGCCCGTGATCTGGCCGCGCTCCGCCATCTTGCACAAGGCGGCGGCCTCGATGGTCGAGGGAATCTTGGAAGTCACGGTCTCTACCGCAGAAAGGATGGCAACCCGCGGCTCTCCCAGACCAATTCCCGCATAGAGATCAATCGCGTTTTGCACGATGTCGCGCTTGCAATCGAGATCTGGGAAGATATTGATCGCTGCGTCCGTGATGAACAGCGTCTGTGCATAGCCGGGCACATCGATGGCAAAGACGTGACTGATCCGCCGGTCGGTCCGCAGACCGGATGCCTTCGCGGTCACGCTGCGCATCAGTTCGTCGGTGTGAAGGCTCCCCTTCATTAACAATTCGCCCCTGCCCTCGTGGATCAGTTCGACGGCTCTTGCAGCCGACGCCTCGCTATGCGCGGCGTCGGCGATTTCGAAGCGAGAGATATCGAAACTGAATTGCGCCGCCGTGGCCTTGATCTTGGCCGCGGGCCCCACCAGGATCGGCTTGATGATGTCAGCTGCGGCGGCTTCGCAGACGCCACGCAGCGAGGCCTCGTCGCAAGGATGCGCCACGATGGTCACGACTGGCGGAACTTGCTTGGCCAACGCAATCAGCCGCTCATACTTCACATGGGATTCAGCGGCTTCGATCGGAACTACGCTCATGGCTCGATTCCCTATTGTCCGGAGGCTACGACGCTTTGGCCCTGTCCGCGCCCGGAACAAAAGGGATGCTATCAGCCCCACCTCCCGAAGACTCCGCCTCATTGACCCCGAACAGCGAAACGACCCGTTTCAGCCGCTCCGCGATCTCGCCGGAGATCTCGCCGCTGGCGCTCAGCACCTTGCGGATTGCGGCAAGCCCCTTCCTGCGTTCAGCCATTTCGGCTGGCAGCAGTTTCGGAATCGCTGCCAGCGTGGCTTCCCGATCCAGCAGCAGCAGGAAGAACTGTTCTCGCGCCATTGCCTTGAACTGCGCAAGCGTAAGTCGGGATCCAGCTTCGGTGCGGCGAATCCGACGCAACGCCTCGACCCCGCGCTCGTCAGCCCCTCCGCGCGGTGCGCCGGCATAGAGCAGGCCGCGAATGCAGCATTCGGCGAGACCACCCTTTTCGATGTGCGATTTCAGCTCCGCAATGCGCTTCTCCATCAGCTCACGGTGCATTAGCGATTTTCCCGGTCTTCGCGGCCGGGCGGCCTCCGGGTTGACGCCGACGGCGGCCTGGAGCACCGGCGATCCGTAGATCGCGAGGAAAATCGCCTCCGAAGCTTTCTCTGTTGTCTCCCGCCAGGCGTCGAGCGCCTTGACGATCTGGTCTGAAACCGCTTCCTGGGCGACGAGGAACGGATTGTCTGAGGCCACGGGTTTGCGGTTCGCGCGGGCCTGCTCCGCGGCTTTCGCCAGCGGCGCCATTAATGGATTGGCGTCGGTGAACGCCTCGTATTGCAAGCGCCCGGTATCGAAGCGCTTCATCGTTTCTGCGACTTGTGGGGTGTAGATGGCCTTGACCATCGGCTGTACGAACGCGCGATATAGCGAGAGATTGATTTCCGAAACGCGCGCGGCGGTCGCGAACCGACGCTCGTCCTCCAGCGAATTGCCGCCCATGGCGCGGATATCGTCCAGCGTCCGCTGCTCACAGCGCATGATCCACTCCCCTGATATGAGATCGGGGTTGACGCTGTCGCTGGATTTGCGCTCGAAGGTCGCCTCATAGAGGCCCGGCGGCAGCATATCAATCAGATCGATGTTGCTGGAGAACTCGTTGTGCTCCTTCTTTGCGATCCCGCCCGAGACGAAGATTCCGAGATGGCCGACGGTTTCGTGAACCGTATAGACGATGGTCTGTCCGAACGACCTGATCTCGTCGACATCGTCATATAGATCTAGGATCCAGTCGAGCGCCTGCTGGGGCGGCGTGATGTTGTCGCCCTTCGAGCAGAACACCACGACCGGCGAGCGGATGTTACGAAGGTCGACCGCCGTGCCGTCCGAGGTGGTGATGAGCCCTGCCGCAAGCTTGTTTCCGACAAACAGTTCGTCGACGATGAACTGGATTTCCTCGGCATTGAGGTTGACGTGGCCGCCCCACCAGCGCTCGAAATCGAGGTAGCGCTTCGTTTCGGTGTCGACCTTGGAATAGACGTTGTATTGCTTGGTCCACAGCGTGTTGGCCGGGTTCTGGTTCTCGAAATTGGCGACCAGCTTGCCGCCATCGAACTTGCCGCCTCCCATGTCGCTGGTCAGCGCCGTCAACCAGCTGCCGCCGAGCAGACCGCCCGAATAACGCATCGGATTTTGGCCGCGAACGCCCGCCCAATAGGACAGCGGCGCGCCGGCCAGGATGATCGGGCCGAACAGCTCCGGCCTGATGGAGGCCAGGATCATCACGGCCCAGCCGGCCTGGCAGTTGCCGATGACGCACGGCTTTCCGTCGGCCTTGAAATGAATCGAAATGACTTTTTCAAGGAACACTGCTTCGGCGCGGGCGATATCCTCGATGGTCTGGCCCGGCATCGGATCGGGCGTGAAGCCAATGAAGTAACAGGGGTGCCCCGCCTTCATGGCCACACCGATTTCGCTGTCGGCCTTGAAGCCGCCGATGCCGGGACCATGGCCAGCGCGCGGATCCACCACCACGAACGGCCGGCGCGTGAAATCGATCTCAACTCCCTGCGGCGGAACAATGCGCACCAGCAGGTAATTTACCGGCCGCTCCAGCATGCGGCCGTCCATCACCAGCTCGGCCGTATAGTCGAGGACATGAGGAACCGTTTCCGCGAGATGTTCGCGGTATTGGTTGCCGCGTTGACGCATGACGTCCCAGAACAAGACACTGCGCTGCGCCGCATCCGTCATATATTCAAGCATTGGACCGAAAACGCCGAGGGGCGTAACACCTGATACCTGCTGATGGTCGTTCGGCATTTTTCAGCTCCATTGTTCTTTAGCTCCTTCCTTTGCTAGTTGGTTTAGCGAACCGACCGGTTGATCTAGCTCAACAGATCCGTTCGGCGAGTGAGTATTATTGCTGAGAATTTCATGTTTCCGTTACGTCAAACCCGGGCCCCGATACAGACAGGGATCATTTGAGGAGACCACACCATGCTGAACATCGACGAAATGTTGCCGTCGGCGAAGGTTCTTCTGAAACAATCCGCGCTCAAAGAAGCTGAGAAGGCCGATGAGTTCATGCGTGCGCAAGCTGCGGCAGAAGCCGAAAAGCGGGATCTGATCGAGGAGTTGACCAAACCCCTTGGCCTTTCGGAGGAAGAGAAAATCAAGCGCGCTTCCACCGTGATCCAGCGCGCGGTGCGAAACGGCCTCCATGAGGTCCAAGTCTACCGATTCCCCAATATCCTCTGCACGGACCGCGGTCGCGCCATCAACCAGATGGAATCCGGTTGGGAAAAAACGCTGACTGGAGTCCCCGAAGAGATCTACCAGCTCTGGCGGGATTATCTGCAACCGCGCGGTTACAAGATCGCCTATCAGATCATCGATTTCCCTGGCGGCGTGCCCGGCGACATCGGCATCACGCTGAGTTGGAAATGAGACCTGTTCGCCTGACCTCAATTAAGAATCAGGCAGGGTATTTCAGATTTGTGGGGGACATTGGTGATGGCAAAGGAAGATCAACCTTCAGAAAAAATGAAACGCAAGCCCTATGAAAAGGAGTTACGCAAGCTCCAGGTCGAGCTTTGCCATCTCCAAAAATGGGTGACCGCCAAGGGGTTGCGAGTCGTTATCGTGTTCGAAGGACGTGATGCCGCGGGCAAAGGCGGAACAATCAGGGCTCTCACCGAGAAGGTCAGTCCGCGCGTCTTTCGGGTGGTGGCCCTTCCCGCTCCTTCCGATCGGGAAAAAACCCAGATGTTTTTTCAGCGCTACATCCAGCATCTTCCCGCGGCGGGAGAAATCGTGATCTTCGACCGAAGTTGGTACAACCGCGCCGGCGTCGAATACGTCATGGGCTTCTGCACCAAGGAAGAGCACGGGCGTTTCCTTGAACTCTGCCCGGAAGCCGAAAAATATATCGTCGATAGCGGGATCGTCCTGATCAAGCTCTGGCTGGAAGCCGGCATGGACGAGCAGGAAAAGCGGTTCAATGCCCGGATTGACGACCCGGTGCGGCAGTGGAAGCTGAGCCCGATGGATCTTGAGTCCTATCGGCGCTGGTACGACTATTCCAAGGCCCGCGATCTGATGCTCAAGGCCACTGATTCAAAGCATGCGCCGTGGTACGTCGTTCGCTCTGAAGACAAGCGGCGCGCGCGGTTGAACTGCATCTCCCACCTGCTGAAGGCGATCCCGTACAAGCGGCTGTCGCCGGAGCGAGTCAAATTGCCGAAGAGGTCCGACAATAATCGATACAACGATCAAGCAACTTTACGCAGAATGAAGTTCGTGCCCGAGTTGTATTAGGGCGCGGGCCTGTCGACGCTCAATTGCAACCCTGCCTGCAACGGTTTGCATTCGGGAGCCGAGCACGCAGAGCAGCCTGACCAAGGTGGCCGCCAAGAACAGGAGCCTACGATGGCTGAAATCAACAAACTCTATGTCGGCAAAGTGCTCGATAAGCTGCGCAGCAACGATGCGCCCAAGAACACGAGGATCGAGCAACTCGACGAAAAAATCAAAGCGACCGACGAAGAGATACTGCGCTTGAGAGCAGCGAGACTACGACTAAAGCGGGGCCGACCAGAAACCCGCCGGGATTGAGATCTTTGCAAGCTTTCCCACCTTGCATTGGACTCATCCATCAAGTCCAACCTCGCGAGCGCGATTTCACCATCGGTACCCGCCGCGGTCGAAGGAATGGGTGGCGATGACGTATCTTGCCGTCTTTATATTACTCTTCTTCATCTACAGCCTCGTGTCGCGACGAATGGAACGGACAATTGTGACCGCTCCCATCGTATTCACCGTCGCTGGAATGCTAATGCCGCTTGTCTGGCCCACGTTCCTCGGAGCCGGGGTCGAATTGGACTTCTTCCGCCACTTCGCCGAAATCGGCCTGGTGTTTTTGCTCTATTCGGATGCCAGCCGCATCAAGTTGAGCGCGCTGATGGGTATTCCTTATCTGCCTGCAAGATTACTGACTGTGGGTATGTTACTGACCATCTTGTTCGGTGCAATTGCCGCGCGGCTTGTGTTCCCGCATATCTCGATTTGGGAAGCTGGAATCCTGGCTGCGATCCTCGCGCCGACTGACGCGGGCCTCGGACAGGTTATTGTAAACAGCCCGCGCGTGCCGACGAGAATCCGTCAAGCGCTCAACGTCGAAGCCGGCCTCAACGACGGCCTTTCCGTCCCCTTTCTCCTATTTTTCATCGCACTAGCGGCTGCCGACACCGAAGGTCACAGCGCGAGCTTGAAACAATTCCTCGTGGAACAACTTGGGTTTGGCGCGCTCGTGGGTACGGCAATTGGACTCATCGGAGGCTGGCTACTCGGCGTTGCCAGCCGTAAGGAGTGGATGGCAGAGTCGTTCCAGCAAATTGCCGTGATGACCCTGCCGCTTCTCTGCTTGGTGATGTCCGAAATCGTTGGAGCGAGCATGTTTATCGCGGCGTTCGTTGCCGGCCTGGCTGTGCAGAACGGGTTCAAGGAAACGGGTAGGCACAGTGTTGAGTTCGCCGAGGAATTAGGACAGATACTCAACCTCTCTGTGTTTTTTCTTTTCGGTCTTTTCGTGATTAGGGATTGGCGGCAGTTCGACCTAGCCTCGATGCTTTACGCCGCTCTTAGCCTGACAGTTGTGCGCATGCTGCCGGTGGCGATCGCCCTCATTGGCACAGGCCTAAGCAGGGCGACCGTCGTGTTCATGGGATGGTTCGGTCCGCGCGGGTTGGCGTCCATCGTTCTCGGATTGGTTTATTTGGAGCAGGAAATGCATTTATCCGGGGAGCCAACGATCCGAGTTGCGGTGATGATGACCGTGCTGCTCAGCATCTTTGTGCACGGGTTGAGCGCCGGGCCGGGCATTGCCATTTACGCGCGAAGGAACGCGTCGTCCCAGGCCGTCAATTCAGATAAGCTGCCTTTCGAACCTGGTGACATCAAGTAGATTCGAACCGTGACTGGAGCGCCCACGTTTCAGACTAACGTCAAAATCTGTTCCGGCACCAAAGCACAGAACAACATGGCGCGACGTGTAGCCCGCGTCGACGGAGCAATACGCATGTTACGTCAATATCTCGTGGGCGCCGCTGTCAGTATGTGCAACATTGCGATCCATGCATTGGTTATGGCGGTCGTAATAAGGGTGACGGGCATCGCTGGAGAGATCGCAACGTCACGTCGCTGGTTCCGATTGATCGTCGCCATGATTATGACCGTGTCGGTCTTGATGGTCGCGCACTTTACGGAGGTCCTCGTCTGGACATTAATGTACGCGATCGTTAGTGCCGCGCCTGCAGGTACCGATCTCGTTTACTTCGCCTTTGTAAATTACACTACGCTCGGCTATGGCGACGTTACACCTGTGGAGCGCTGGCATCTGCTTGGGCCGATGACGGCAATGAATAGCGTGTTGTTGTTTGGTTGGTCGACTGCGGTTATTTTCGAAGCGTTGCGGAATGCGCTGACGACAATGCGAAGCGCCGCGGCGGCATAAAACGAGAGGTTGATAACACGAGTTTCGGTGCCGATTTTCCAAAACTCGATCGTTCCGTTGGAATAAACACAATTGGCGAGATGCAGCACTCCATTTCGTCGGCTCTCCTTCGAGACCTAACAAGGTCGCCGATCTTGATCATGTTGGTATCTCACAGTCCAATACACTCGTCTTATGAGCGCCTCCGTAAATAGGCAAGCCACGACGAATTTCGCAATCTCTATGACGGCGGCGCGCACTTGATCGGCAAGGATATGCTGCGAGTAGGAGTCGCGTGATCTCGGTGTACCGTCAAGCGGCACTGCTTCAGCAACCCAGTCTTCTCGATCGCGATGTTGAGAGATATTTCGAGTGTCCGGAAGAGCTAGTGCTCGCTCATATTGCGCAGGACCTACGAGGGCATTCTGGGAAGATCAAACACTGAAGGCTGTGTTGAAGCAACGGGGATTTACGACGATGGCAGAGAACGACACCCTTACTCGCGCTCACGTCTGAAAACTCCGAAGGCAGCCGCTATATCCTGATCGACAATCTGCGCCGGCGCTAGATTAGGGCCAGTTGAAATGCCATCACGAGCAACTGGATTCGCCTACGCGGCATGTCGCCGGTTCGTCAAGGAAAACCCAACGGCCGCTTTGCGCCAGAAGGGGTCGCTGTGGACCGTAAGCGCAAAAGGGGATCCTCACCGTCCGTCGCAGATTCTCGCTACGAGAAGTCAGACGCTGGCAGAAGTCCAGCATGCCGCCAAACACGAAGTCGAGCCTAGCGTCATCGTGCGCTCTTCGCAGGCCCCTCGCAGCATGTGGTGCTACTCGCTTCCCCACCTCGGATGCCTCAACGGCGCCCAGATCGGAAGCACGATTATTCCGACGGCGTGCAGCACCCCAACGGCGGCGATCGCGCCATAAAGGTTTCCGGTTTTGACGGTCAGCCAGCCAACAAATGCCGGGCACACGGCACCACCGAACGAGCCGATGGCACTGATCAGGGCTATTGCGAATAAGCGCCCGAGAGTGCCCCCTCCACCGCAAATTGGATCAATAGCTTAACTTGCCGATCGGCGTCGGGACCCCGCGCCGATTTACCGGCGCCAAGCCGCGCGATGGAGAGCTGCGATATTTGGAGTCTCCGCGCTGCCCGCCATCGGTCATGCCCGATCTTGCCGCTTTTCCTAGGAGATGGTGGGCGCATCTGTCGCCCGTTCCACAGCGAATGCCCCTTTTCCCTTTGCGGCCCAGAGCGCTCGCGCCTGTTCGCCTTGACTGCTTTTGAGCTTGTCTGCCATCCAGAGCAGCGCGCCGAGGATGATGGCGCGATCATCGCCGGTCAGGTCCACCACACGAGACTTAACGACGAGGCCGCCCAGTTCGATCAGGTGCCGCGTGCGCTTGCGGCGCTCGACTTGCCATGCGCGCATATCATGCCGCGCCCTTGCTGCCTGTTGACGGTTGCGCGCCGCCCGGTTGCGCCCTAGCGCCGCCAGTGTTGCGCTCAGCTGCCGGTGCAGTTCGCCGCGCCCGGCTCTGAAAGAACGCGGCTCCGCGTTTGGCCCATGCCTCCCTCTTTCCCGCATCCTTTATCTCAACCAACACGATCAGCGCGCCCGCCAGTTCGTCAGCGCTGAGGCTATCTGCCCCGGTGACGATGACCAGTTCGCCGAGTTGCTGCACCTTGCGGCTCTTGAGGTCACGCGCCTTGTCCCCGAGTGCCTTCAGTTCCACATCAAAGTCCCGTGGCTTGCGCATCGTCGTCTCCATCAGTGTTGTTGGAGAAATGATAGTCGAGCGCCAAGCACAATGCCGTAAGGTTGTCAGGACGGCCTGAGACGCGGTAGTCCCTCCCGAGAATTTTTCGAGGGAGGGCGCGCTTATACGTCGTGCCGACGTGCGCCTCGCTGTGTAGATGATCTAGTCGCGATGGCGATCTATCATCTTCACGTCAAGGTCATTGGCCGCAAGTCCGGCTCCAGCGCGGTGGCGTCAGCCGCCTACCGCTCGGGCTCGCGGCTGCGCGACGAGCGGCTTGATCGCAGCCACGATTTTTCAGGGAAGCGCGGCGTCGTCCATTCCGAGGTGATGCTGCCGGAGAATGCGCCGGAGGCATGGGGCGACCGCGAACGGCTCTGGAACGACGTCGAGGCGTTCGAAATCCGGAAAGATGCCCAGTTGGCCCGCGAGGTCGAATTCGCCATCCCGCGCGAGATGAGTGAGGCGCAGGGCATCGAACTGGCCCGCGACTTCGCTCGGGGCGAATTTGTGGATCGTGGCATGGTCGCCGATCTCAATGTGCATTGGGACATCGGCGAAGACGGCATGCCCAAACCCCATGCGCATGTCATGCTGACCATGCGGGCGGTGGGCGAAAACGGTTTTGGCCAGAAGGTCCGGGACTGGAACCGCACCGAGATGCTGCAGCGCTGGCGGGAACGCTGGGCCGAGCTTGCCAATGAGCGCCTTGCCGAACTCGACATCGACGCGCGCATCGACCATCGCCGCCTGGAAGCACAGGGCATCGCGCTTGAGCCGCAAAGCCAAATCGGCGCGCCCGCCAAACGTATCGAGGACCGGGGCATCGAGGGCGAGGCGACCGAGGCTGACCGCGCCGAGATGCACCGTGAGATCGCGCGCGGCAATGGCGCGCGGATCATTGCCGATCCTTCGGTTGCATTGGGCGCGATCACGCATCAGCAATCGACCTTCACGCAGCGCGACATGGCGAAGTTTGCGCACCGGCACAGCGAGGGTCTGGAGCAGTTCAATGAGGTCATGGGCGCGATGCGTAGCGCGCCCGATCTGGTCGAACTCGGCAAGGACGCTGGCGGCGAGGATCGGTTCACCACCCGCGAGATGATCGAGGCAGAACAGCGCCTGCACCGCGCCGCCCAACTGATGGCGGAACGGGAGCGCCATGAGGTGCGTGGCGCGGACCGCGAAGCCACTTTGGCGCGAGCTGAGCGGAACGGCCTTGTGCTGTCGGGCGAGCAGGCCGACGCGCTTGCGCACATCACGGAGGGGCGCGATCTCGGCATCGTCGTCGGCCATGCCGGGACGGGAAAGAGCGCGATGCTGGGCGTGGCGCGGGAGGCCTGGGAGGCGGCGGGCTACGAGGTTCGGGGCGTGGCGCTTTCCGGCATCGCTGCTGAAAACCTAGAAAGCGGATCGGGCATCGCGTCGCGCACCATCGCCAGCCTGGAGCATGGCTGGGGACAGGGCCGCGACCTACTCACCGCGCGCGACGTTCTGGTGATCGACGAGGCGGGTATGGTCGGCACGCGCCAGTTGGAGCGCGTGCTGTCCCATGCTGCCGAGGCTGGGGCCAAGGTCGTGCTGGTCGGCGATCCGCAACAGCTGCAATCCATTGAAGCCGGTGCGGCCTTCCGTTCGATCCATGAGCGCCATGGCGGCGCGGAAATCGGCGAGGTGCGCCGCCAGCGCCGGGACTGGCAGCGCGACGCCACGCGTGATCTGGCGACAAGCAGAACCGGTCACGCGCTGGAAGCCTACCGCTCCCATGGCATGGTGCACGCCGCGCAAACACGCGAGCAAGCGCGCGGCGATCTGATCGACCGCTGGGACCGCGACCGGCAGGCTTCACCGGACCGGAGCCGGATCATCCTTACCCACACGAACGACGAAGTGCGGGCCCTCAACGAGGCCGCGCGGATGCGGATGCGTGCCGCCGGCGATCTCGGCAATGAGGTGCGTGTGACTGTCGAGCGCGGCGACCGCGGCTTCGCCAGCGGGGATCGCGTCATGTTCCTGCAAAACGAACGCGGGCTTGGAGTGAAGAACGGCACCCTCGGCACCATCGAACGGGTCAGTGCACAGTCCATGTCGGTGCGCACCGATGACGGCCGCAGCGTCGCCTTTGACCTGAAGGATTATAACCACATCGACCATGGCTATGCCGCGACGATCCACAAGGCGCAGGGCATGACGGTGGATCGTACCCATGTGCTGGCAACGCCGGGCATGGATGCCCATTCAAGTTATGTCGCCTTGTCGCGGCACCGCGATGGCATGGACCTGCACTATGGCCATGACGATTTCGCCAATCGCGACCGGCTTGTCCGCGCCCTGTCACGCGATCGCGCTAAGGACATGGCCTCGGACTACGAGCGTGCCGATCCTGTACAGAGCTTTGCCGAGCGGCGCGGGATCACCTTCCGCGAGCGCGTCGCCGAGATCGTGCGCAAGGTCGTGCCCGAGAGAGTGCGCAACATGTTCGACGGCCTGCGCTCTCCTTCAGATGTGCCCGGCCCGGATGGCGGACGGAAGCCGGAGCGGAACACGCCGGAAAGGGAAAGGACCGGTACGGGAGCCGAGGGGCGCGAAACCGAAGCGCCAGAAGGGAACGTGGCGCAAGACCCAGAAAAGGAATTGCGTCGCGTGCGTACCCGAGCGCTGGTCCGCCATGCCCGAGCCGTGGGTGCGATCTTCGATATGCAGGAGCTGGGCTTCGACGCAAGTCCCGAACAGGTGAAGGAATTGCAGGAAGCCCGCAAGATCTTCGAGGCGGTGCGGCCCTATGGCTCGCACGACGCCGAAGCCGCCTACAAGAAGAACCCGGAACTCGCCCTGGAAGCCGCTTCGGGCAACCCCGCCCGCGCCATTCGCGCGCTCCAGCTCGAAACCGAGCTGCGGACCGATCCGAGCCGCCGCGCCGACCGTTTCGTGGAGCACTGGCAGAAGCTCGACCACACCAGCCAGCGTCAGTATCAGGCGGGCGACATGTCCGGCTACAAGGCGACGCGCTCGGCGATGGGCGACATGGCGAAAAGCCTCGAACGCGATCCGCAACTGGAATCCATCCTCGCCAACCGCAAGATCGAACTCGGCATCGCCTTCGAATCAGGCCGCCGGCTCGGCCTCGAACTCGCCTTCAGCCACGGCATTGACCTCGGCAGAGGCCGGGGCATCGGAATTTGATCCATCCGATCTAGCGCCGGTTCTTCGCCACAGTACGGCGACGGGTAAAACTCTCTTGCATGTCCTTGAATGCCTGCCCTGTCTGTCTCAGCAGCCGTCAGAAACAGCCAGCAGGAGGCCGCGCGGCCATGCGCGAACCAGACCGTATCATCCGCCTGAAAACGGTCCTTTCCCGGACCGGGCTGTCGCGATCCACCATCTACCGCAAGATTGCCGAGGGCACGTTCCCGGCCCAGCTCAAAATCAGCACCAACGGGACTGGGTGGCATGAATTGGACATCAACTGCTGGATCGCAGATCCCGTCTCCTGGCGTCCGAAACGCGAGTTCGATGAAGTCCGGTGAGGTCGGTGGTTGCCTGCCTTCGAAACCGCCCGGCGGCATTTCCTTTTGCTGCTGATAGCAGTGAACCGGACCGGCATCAGGCCGTAAAGGCTAGCGCTGTCGCGCCCCCGCTTCGCGGCTTCGGCCTTGACGGCCTGATGCCGCCCCGGTTTGGGCTCTCCAAGCAGACAAAGGCGGATTGGGGGCGCACAGCGCTCCCAACCCGGACTGCTATGCCTGCACCAACCATGTGCTTGGCAACGGCTGCTACAACGCCCGCTCCGTGGACCGCAAGGCTCTGGAAAGCCGCGTGCTGACCGGACTGCCCGCGCGCACAATGACGCCGGGGCGTCAAACGCCGCCGAGGCCATGCGCGCCTATACGCAGGAAACCAATCGGCTCAATCGCCAGCGCCGACGCTCATCGGAATCCACCCGCCCCGAGCTTGCCGAAGCCGCGAAGCCATCGCGGAGATCGTGCGCGTCATCGAGCAAGGCGGTTGGCATCGCGCCCTGTCCGACCGGCTGACCGAGCTTGAGGCCAAACAGACAGTCTCACCGCCCGCTGAGGGGACGCCATAGCGCAGCACAGCGCAGACTTGGGCTGTTCATCTACGCCACGACGCGTGACACAATGCGTACCATGGCTCATTCTCGCAAATCCCATGACCACGTTTCGACGAACAAGGCAGTGTCGAATGTGGACAACGATAAGAGCACCGGAGTTGATCCGATCGACCCCTCGGCCCTCGGTTTTACGAAAGTAGCGTACGCGGTCGACGAGACACTTGAGTTGCTCAGTATCGGCCGCACTGCGCTGTACGCAGCGGTCAAACGAGGTGACCTCAAACGCGTCAAGTTCGGCAAAAAGACGTTGTTTTACGCTGCCGACCTTGCCGCGTTTCTGGCGCGGCTCCGGCACCTGAGCGAATCGGATGAGAGCCAAGTTAATCACGGGCCTCGCTAGATATTACCGCCGAAATGCAAGATTGACCTACAGCCCGCCGTGGCACAGACAATCGATCTGCCCGTGCCGGACCAACTTCAAAAAATACTTTCCCGACTGATAGCGATCGAGCTACCTTCGTAGTTCGATCGGACGCGATGGACGGCCAAAGCGCCGCGGGCGACTGCGTGTGGGGGCGGCGGACCGATCTTCTTCCCCTTGGCAACTTTGTTGGTATCTTTGTTGGTACTCGTTGAATCAACATTTTGATAAGACCAAGAAACCACTCAAGAAAGGCAGCTTCTTATGGCGGCTGCCGGGCCCACCAGCCTTCGCCCTCGCGGGCTACGCGTGGCGCAGCCACCCAAGACCAGAACTGCGCGCGCCGCGCGTGCGCTTCTCATCCCGCTTGTTGTTCTCTAGGCTTGGCGGCGCATCGCGCGACAAGCCGCGAAAGAATCAAAGGGAGCATCGTCTTGAGCTACCAGCACATCATTTGCGATCGCGACGGGCCGTTCATGATCGTCACCCTCAACCGGCCGGAAAAACTGAACGCCTATACGGGGCTGATGGGCGCGGAGATCGCCGATGCGTTTGCGCGCGCCGATGCCGACGACGATATCAGGGCGATCATCGTGACCGGCGCTGGTCGCGCGTTTTGCGCGGGCGCCGACGTGTCGGGCGGCGCCAAAAGTTTTGACACCTCGGGCAGCCACGGCGCCGGGGATTTTGCCAGCTCAGGCGAGCGCAGCGGCCGTTTTGTCGAGGCGATCTTCAACTGCCGAAAACCCTCGATCGCGGCGATCAACGGGCCGGCCGTCGGCGTCGGCATCACGATGACCCTGCCGATGGACGTCCGCATTGCGGCCAAAGGCGCCAAAATCGGCTTCATCTTCGCCCGCCGCGGCCTCGTCCCCGAAGCGGGCAGCGCCTGGTTCCTGCCGAAGCTCGTGGGCCTGCCGCAGGCGCTGCGCTGGTGCCTGTCAGGACGGACCTTCGAGGCGGACGAAGCGCGGCAGGGCGGCCTCGTCAGCGAGGTCGTCGAACCCGCGGCGCTGCTCGATCGGGCCAAGGAAATCGCCCGCGAGATGACGGCGGAAACCTCTGCGGTCTCGATCGCGCTGACCCGCCAGATGCTGTGGCGCTTCGCCGGCGCGCCGGACCCGTTCGAGCTGTTGGCAATCGACAAGCCGATGTCGGTCGAACGCGGCGGCCACGCCGATGTGCGCGAAGGCGTCCAGGCCTTCATCGAGAAACGGGTGCCGTCGTTTCCCGGAAAAGTATCGCAGGACATGCCGAGCCAGTATCCGTGGTGGCCGGGCGAACGGGAGTAACCGCAATCAGAACCGACGCGCGGATCAACGCGCCTCTTCGAATCCCGCCAGCGCGGCCGTCAGGTTTGGTCCGAGAATATCCGACAGATATCCGCCCTCCTGCACGAGCACGGTCGGCAGTCCCAGCGCTGCGATCGCCTGACCGATGCGCCGGAATCCGTTGGTGGTGACCGCGAGCCCGGCCAGCGGATCGTGCTCGGAGGCATCGAGGCCGAGCGCGACCACCAGCGCGCCGGGCGCGAACGCCTCGATCATCGCTTTCGCCGTGCCAAGCGCTTCCATGTAGCCCTCATCGCCGGTGCCGATCGGCAAGGGAATGTTGAGATTGGCGCCAAGGCCCGCGCCCGCGCCGCGCTCATGGGCGTATCCCCAGACGAACGGATAGAAGGCAGCGGGATCGGCGTGGATCGAAACCGTCAGGACGTCGCCGCGCTCGTAGAAAATGCCCTGCGTGCCGTTGCCGTGATGCACGTCGACGTCGAGGATCGCGACGCGCTCATGCCTGAGCCGCAGATGGGCGGCGGCGATCGCGCTGTTGTTGAGGAAGCAGAAGCCGCCGGCGAGATCGCGATAGGCGTGATGGCCCGGCGGACGGCAGAGCGCGTAGGCGGCGTCCTCGCCGTCCAGCACCAGTTGCGCGGCGGTTACTGCGACATCCGTGGCGGCGCAGGCCGCGGTCCAGGTGCCGGCTCCGATCGGACAGGCCGTGTCGACGGTATGCCAGCCGAGACGGCCGACGATGTGCGTCGGGTAAGTCCCGGCATTGCGGACGGGATGCATGTTGGCGATCATTTCCGTAGCCGGCGTCGCCGAGCGCGGACCAGGCCTCCCAGGCGTCGGCGAGAAAGCCGAGATATTCCGCGCTGTGGACTCTCGCGCGCGGCCCCTGCCCGAACAATGTGGGCTCGACCAGCTGATGCTTGCCCGCCTTCAGTCCCGCCAGCAGCCGGTCCGCGCGTTCGGGCTGTTCGGTCGTGCGCCTGACGACGCCGCGAACCAGGAAGAATTGCGGATCGTGGCTGCGATGCAGCTCGGTATGGACAGCTTTCACGCAACGGCTCCCGGGAAACCAACGCTGGAAGCGAAAATAGCCCAATCGAGTCGTTCTCAAAGCAAAATCGGGTCGCGGGCGCGCGCGGTTCGCAGGATTGCGTCACCTGACATCGCGGAGCAGGATGCCCTCCAGCCTTGAAGTTCTCTCCCCAACAGACAGACGGCGATTCCCATGAGTGACCTCTTCTCTAACGCCCAGCAGATCCGCAAACCCGCCGTGGCGTCCGCCGGCGGCATCGTTGCCGCGCAATCGCGAAAAGCGGCCGAGATCGGCGCCGGCGTGCTGGCGGCGGGCGGCGACTGCATCGACGCGGTGATCGCGACTACTTTTGCGCTGGGAGTGCTGGAGCCCTGGATGAGCGGCCTCGGCGGCGGCGGCGCGATGGTGCTCTATCGCGCGCGCGAACAGCGGTACGAGGTGATCGACTACGGCATGCGCGCGCCCTTGAGCCTGCGGGTCGAGGATTATCCGCTGACCGGCGCCGGCGCGGCTTCCGATCTCTTTCCCTGGGCGCGGGTGAAGGACGACCGCAATCTCCATGGTCCCGGCTCGATCGCCGTGCCCGGCGTGGTGGCCGGCATGGAAGAAGCGCATCGCCGCCACGCGAGGATGCCGTGGCGGGAACTGCTCGCGCCGAGCATCACGCTCGCAGGCGAAGGCCTGTTGGTGGACTGGTGGACCACGCTGATGATTGCGAGTTGCGCCGCCGATCTGCGGCGCTATGCCGCCAGCGCCGCCGCCTATCTCGTCGACGGCCTGCCGCCGAACGCGCAATGGGGGATCAAGACCAGCGTGCGGCTGCCGCAGGACCGGCTGAAGGCGACGCTGTCCCATCTCGCGGCGGAGGGGCCGCGCGATTTCTACCAGGGCGATATCGCGCGCAGCATCGCTTCCGATGTGCAGGCCGGCGGCGGCGCGCTGTCGGTTGCGGACCTCGCCGCCTTCCGCGCCCATGGGCGCGAGCCGCTGGCGATCCCCTATCGCGGTGGCAAGGTGCTTGCGACGCCGGAGCTCACCTGCGGACCGACGCTGGCGCACACCTTGCGCCTGCTGCAGCAGAAATTGCAGCCCGGCCGCGGCGGGCCGGACGCAGCCGCCTACAGCGAATATGCGCTGGCGCTGCAATCGGCCTACCGGGAACGGCTGTCCGACATGGGCGATGCCGACGGCCGCCGCGCGCTCGGCGCCGAGCATCTGGCGCCTAGCTGCACCACGCATTTCTCGGTGGTGGACCGCGAGGGCAACATGGCGGCGGTGACGCAAACCCTGCTGTCGACGTTCGGCTCGAAATTCGTCACCCCGCAAAGCGGCGTGACCATGAACAACGGCATCATGTGGTTCGACCCGACGCCCGGTGGCCCCAATTCGCTCGCCCCCGGCAAGCGCTGCCTGACCAATTACACGCCGGTGCTGGCGGAGGCCGCCGACGGACGGCGGCTCGCGGTCGGCGCCTCGGGCGGCCGGCGCATCCTGCCGGCGGTGACGCAGATGCTGTCCTTCGTGATGGACTACGGCATGGACCTGGAGGCTGCGATCCATACCCCGCGCATCGATGCCAGCGAAGGCGCGATCGTGATCGGCGATGTCCGCCTGCCGGCGCCGGTGCGGGAAAGCCTGCGGGCGCGCTTCGACTACGAGGAAGCGCGGGTACAGACCGTTCCGATGAAATTCGCCTGCCCGAGCGTGGTGCTGCGCGATGGCGAGACCAACAGCGGCGCCACCGAAATCGCCCAGCCATGGGGCGACGCGGTCGCGGAAGGATAGATGATTTCGAGTGTCCCAGGCTGAAACCATGGCGCGGGGTGAAACGTACCAGCAGGGTCCATGGAGCCTCCTGATGCGCGCCATCGCGCTGCTCACCGCACTCCTGCTCACCGTCGCCCACGCCGGCGACAACGTCGCCGCTGCGCAAAGCGTCATCCGCGCGCAGGAGCAGGCGTTCAGCCGTGACGATGCGGCAACGGCCTATTCCTACGCGGCGCCGGCGATCCACGGCTTGTTTCCGCAGGCCGACATTTTCATGTCGATGGTCCAGAACAGCTACGCCCCGGTCTATCGCCACAAAAGTTTTGAATTCGGCGAGGCGCGGGTGGAAGGCGGCTGGATCGCGCAGCGCGTTCACATCGTCGACGAAAGCGGCGAAGCCTGGGAGGCGCTCTATACGCTGGAGCAGGAGGCGGACGGCATCGTTCAAGATCACCGGCTGCGTCGCTGCTGAAGGCCGGGCAGTCGGTGTGACGGCCCCTACGCCAGCGCCAGCCGGCTCCGCGCCCGCAACAACAGCCCCACCACGATGGTGATGTTGAGCGCGTTCCAGCCGAGCCCGTTGAGGAACGCCGCCGCGTAGGAGCCGGTCGCGTCGAAGATCACGCCGGACACCCAGCCGCCAAAGGACATGCCGACCACGGAGGCGAGGATCACGATGCCGACGCGGGTCGCGGCCTCGCGCGCCGGCATCGCTTCGCGCACGATGATGGCGTAGCTCGGCACGATGCCGCCCTGGAACAGGCCGAACATCGCCGAGATGATGTAGAGCGAGGAAAGACTGTCGAAGAACAGGTAGAACAGCAGCGCAAAGCCCTGCGCCACCGAGCCGATCAAGAGCGTGCGGATGCCGCCGATCCTGTCGGCGAGATAGCCCGAGCCGATGCGGCTGACGATGCCGAACGCCATCATCAAGGACAGCATCTCGGCGCCGTGCACCGGGCCGTAGCCGAGGTCGCCGCAATAGGCGACGATATGGACCTGCGGCATCGACATCGCCACGCAGCAGGCAATGCTGGCGATGCACAGCAGCACCGTCAGCGTGTTGGTCGAGAGATTGAGATCGACCCGCGGCGGCGGCGCGTTGGCATGGTCGCGCAGCTTCTCGCCGCCGATCTGGGCGCGCAGCACCAGCAGCAGCGATGCGTCATCGTGACGGCGCAGAAAATGCCGGTGGCGATATGGGTGGTCCGCCAGCCGACGGATTGAAACCCGAAGGTGATCAGCGGCGGCCAGATCGTGCCGGCGATGTAATTGCCGCTGGCGACGATGGTCACCGCGAGCCCGCGATAGCGCTCGAACCAGTGCGAGACTTCCGCCATCAGCGGCGCGAAGGTCGCCGACGTGCCGAGCCCGATCAGGAAATACACCGCATTGAATTGCCACAGCGTGGTGGAAAGCCCGGCGAGGACATAGGCCGAGCCGAGGAAGCCGATGCTGAGCGCCATCGCGGCGACGATGCCGAAGCGGTCGGTGATCCGCCCGGTCGCGACGCCGCCGAGGCCGAAACCGACCATGGTGAGGGTAAAGGCCAGCGACACCGCGCCGCGCGTGGCGCCGAATTCGGCCTGCACCACCGGCAACGCCACCACGACCGACCACATGCCGACGCTGCCGACCGATCCGATCGCCAGCGCCAGCGCCAGCCGCACCCAGGCCAGACGGGAGTCCGGGCTGAAATGGGCCGAATCTCTGTGATCGGAGGGGGCGTGCACGGGACGCAACTTCGACGCGCCACGCCGCGAGGTCAAGCAACATTGCCGCGATATTAGGCATGCGGAATGCACTGCAGCATGTCGTTTCCGGACTAGGCGGCGGCGTTTGAGTCCGGAATCCAGCGATTTCCGGCCGCCTCGCGCCCTCGGATCGGCAATTGCGCACGGAGACGACCAAAAAACCGCCCGTTAACGCTTTCCTAACCATACACCGGGCAAAAATTGCCCAGTGGAGAAGTTGAGTGTCGTCAGCCGCGTAAAACGGGGGAGTACCCGTGGACGCCAGTGCGGTGCCTCACTTTCGAAACGGTGGTCCTTCGGCCGCCGCGCAGACGTTTGGCGCCCGTGACCGGCATTCGCGGGGGGAAGCAGCGACGATGGTGGATGTCACGGCAGGTCAGGGCGCGGGAACGTCCGGGACCGGATTTCCGAGCCTCAGCGAAATCGGCACCATCCTGAAGCGCGGCGATCTCGCGCTGGCGTTCGGCATCCTCACCATCCTGGTGGTGCTGATCCTTCCCCTGCCCTCGATCGTGCTCGATCTCTTCCTCGCGATCTCGATCACGCTGTCGATCCTGATCCTGATGACCTCGCTGTTCATCCAGGCGCCGCTGGAATTTTCGTCGTTTCCGACCATCCTGCTGATCTCGACCATGCTGCGGTTGTCGCTCAACCTGGCGTCGACGCGGCTGATCCTGTCGCAGGGCCACGAGGGCACCGCGGCCGCCGGCCACGTCATCGAGGCGTTCGGCAATTTCGTGATGGGCGGCAATTTCGTGATCGGAATTATCGTGTTCGCGATCCTGGTGATCGTGAACTTCGTCGTCATCACCAAGGGTTCGGGCCGCATCGCCGAAGTCGCCGCGCGCTTCCACCTCGACGCCATGCCGGGCAAGCAGATGGCGATCGACGCCGACCTTTCCGCCGGCCTGATCGACGAGAAGATCGCCAAGGAGCGCCGCAAGGCGCTGGAAGACGAAAGCGGCTTCTTCGGCGCTATGGACGGCGCCTCGAAATTCGTCCGCGGCGACGCGGTCGCCGGCCTTCTGGTCGTCTTCATCAACGTCATCGGCGGCATCATCATCGGCGTCGCCCAGCAGGGCCTCTCCTTCGCCGAGGCCGCGCACAGCTATACGCTGCTGACCGTCGGCGACGGCCTCGTCACGCAGATCCCGGCGCTGATCGTCTCCACCGCGGCGGGCCTGCTGGTCTCGAAGGCGGGCGTCAGCGGCGCCGCCGACAAGGCGCTGATGAAGCAGCTCTCCGGCTATCCGCAGGCGCTGGGCATGTCGGCCGGCGTGATGCTGGTGCTGGCGGCGCTGCCGGGCATTCCGATGCTTCCCTTCCTGGCGCTCGGCGGCGGCGCGGCGGCGCTGGCGTGGAATGCGCACAAGCGCAAGAACGCCACCGCAGCGTCCGATGCGGCCGCGGCCGCCGCTCCCGCCGCAGCCGCCGCGGCGGCGAGCGCCGCCGAAGAGCCGATCGCGACCGCGCTGAAGATCGACGATCTCAAGATCGAGCTCGGCTATGCGCTGCTGCCGCTGGTCAACGGTCCCGACGGCACCGACCGCCTCACCGAGCAGATCAAGGCGCTGCGCCGTTCGCTCGCGATCGAGATGGGTTTCGTCATGCCGGCGGTGCGCATCCTCGACAACGTGCAGCTCGAGGCCAATACCTACATCATCAAGATCAAGGAAGTGGACGCCGGCACCGGCAAGATCTGGCCGAACCAGTTCATGGTCATGGACCCCGCCGGCAACCAGGTCAGCGTGCCCGGCATCCACACCATCGAGCCGACCTTCGGCCTGCCGGCGACCTGGGTCGACGCCGCCCTGAAGGAAGAAGCCTCGCTGAAGGGCTACACCGTGGTCGACGCCGCCACCGTGCTGTCGACCCATCTGACCGAACTGCTCAAGAACAACATGTCGGACCTGTTGTCCTATGGCGAGGTGCAGAAGCTCCTGAAGGACCTGCCGAAGGAACAGGGCGAACTGGTCAAGGACATCGTGCCGAGCCAGGTCACGATTTCCGGCATCCAGCGCGTGCTGCAGCTGCTGCTCGCCGAGCGCATCTCGATCCGCGATCTCTCCACCATTCTCGAGGGCATCGCCGACGCGCTGGCGTTCTCGCGCAACCCCGCGACCATGGTCGAGCATGTTCGCGCCCGCCTGGCGCGGCAGATCTGCGCGCAGAACACCTCCCATAACGGCTACCTGCCGCTGATCGCATTGTCGGCGAAATGGGAGCAGGCCTTCGCGGAATCGCTGGTCGGCACCGGCGAGGACCGCAGCCTGGCGATGCAGCCCTCGAAACTGTCCGAATTCATGACCGTGGTGCGCGACCGCTTCGAACAGGCCGCGCGCGAAGGCGAGGCGCCGGTGCTGGTGACCTCGGCGGCGATCCGCCCGTTCGTGCGTTCGCTGGTCGAGCGCTTCCGCTCGCAGACCACGGTGCTGTCGCAGGCGGAAATTCATCCGAGAGCGCGGCTGAAGACGGTCGGCAGCGTCTGATCCTCGCGGCAATCCTGCGCGATTGAAGTTGCGTATCATGCGCAGAAAAAACTTTTCGAGAATCGTTCAAGACTGCGCGTGATGCTGTTGCTGTCGAAGGTTGGCGGCGCTACTGAGATCGCATGTTCGCTTCGCCCGCCGCACCGGATCGTCCCTCGCCTCTTCCGTTTCTTCGCTTCCTGCCTCTGCCCCTCCTGCAACCCGTTCTCACTCTCATCGGCACGCAGGTTGCCAGACGCCAGCCCGATGTTTTCCTGCGGCTCGGGCCGCACGCGCAAAAGTCCTTCATCATCGACCCCACCGATCTTCCGTTCGTGCTGGTGCTGAAACCGCGGCCCGAGGCGCCCTCGCTCAGCGCCTGGCGGCGGAATGAAGTGCCCTCCTCGCACGCGCGCATCGCGGGCACGTTCCTCAACCTGTTCGACCTGATCGACGGCGCGCTCGACGGCGACGCGCTGTTCTTCTCGCGCAGGCTGCGCGTCACCGGCGACACCGAAGCCGTGGTCGCGCTGCGCAACGCGCTCGACGACGTCGACGGCGGGGTGGTGGAGAGCATCACCCGGGCGTTCGGTCCGCTGGCGCCGGTCGCCGTGATGACGGTCTCACATCTGCGCACGCTTTCGCGTCAGGGAGAAAAATCATGATTGACGATGCGGCGCCCAAGCGCGTCGAACTGGTCTGCCCGGCCGGGACACCGGCCAGCCTGCGCACCGCGGTCGATGCCGGTGCCGATACCGTCTATTGCGGCCTGCAGAACGCCACCAATGCGCGGAATTTTCCGGGACTGAATTTCTCGCCCGACGAACTCAGGAAGTCGGTCGACTATGCGCACGCGCGGGGCAGCAAGGTGCTGCTCGCCGTCAATACCTTTCCGCCCGCGGGCCAGTTCCAGCTCTGGAAGGACGCCGTCGCCCTCGCCGCCTCGGCCGCGGTCGACGCCATCATCGTCGCCGACATGGGGGTCGCGGCCTTTGCCAACAGAGAATATCCGCAACTGCGGCTGCATCTGTCGGTGCAGGCCGGCGCTTCCTCGCCCGAAGCGATCCGCTTTCACTGCGAGGAGTTCAACATCCGGCGCGTGGTGCTGCCGCGCATCCTGACCGTTGCCGAGATCGCCGACATTCACCGCCAGATTCCCTGCGAGATCGAAGCCTTCGTGTTCGGTAACATCGGGATGATGGCGGAAGGCCGCTGCAGCCTGACCAATTACGTCACGGGAATTTCGACCAACATGGACGGCGTCTGTTCGCCGGCCGCCGACGTCCGCTACGAAGAGGAAGCCGACGGCACGCTGACGACGCGCCTCGGCGAATTCGTCATCGATCAATACCGTTGCGGCGAAAACGGCGGCTATCCGACCATCTGCAAGGGCCGCTATTCCTGCTCGGCGCACCGCGAGCCCTATTACGCGTTCGAGGAGCCGCGATCCCTCAACCTCTCGGCCCTGCTGCCGGACCTGATGCGCGCCGGCGTGACCGCCCTGAAGATCGAGGGCCGGCAGCGCAGCCGCGCCTATGTCAAATCCGTGGTCGCGGCCTTTCGCCAAGCGGTCGACGAGATCATGGCGGGCAAGACGCCGGCGCTGACCGACCTGATCGCGCTCACCGAGGGTCACAAGGAGACCCAGGGCGCCTTTCAGGGCAAGAGCTGGAGATGAACATGAGCGCCGCGCCGACCGAACTGACGCTTGGCCCCAATCTGTTCAACTGGGCGCCGGAAACGTGGCGCGACTTCTATTTCCGGATCGCCGACGAGGCGCCTGTTGCGGTCGTCTATCTCGGCGAAACCATCTGCTCCAAGCGCGCGCCGCTGTTCGACGACTACTATCAGGCGGTCCGCGAACGGCTTGGCGCAGCCGGCAAGACGGTGGTGCATTCGACGCTCGGCGAGACGGCCTCGAAGATCGATCGCCGGCTGGTCAGCGACGTCTGCGAGAGGACGCCGGATCTGGTCGAGGCCAACGACGCTTCCGCGACGTTCCATCTGCGCGGCCGGCCGCATGCCATCGGTCCGCTGATGAACGTCTATAATGAGGAAACCGTGCGCTTTCTTGCAGGCCACGGTGCGCGGAACATCTGCCTGCCCATCGAGCTGCCGTTTTCGGCGACCCGCGTGCTCTGCGCAGCCGCGGCTGCGTTGAATGTGACCATCGAGGTCCAGGTGTTCGGCCGGCAATCGCTGGCGTTGTCGGCGCGGTGCTATCACGCCCGGGCCCACGGCCGCACCAAGGATACCTGCCGTTTCGTCTGCGAGAACGATCCGGACGGCCTAGTGCTTGCGACGCTCGAAGGCAAGCCGTTTCTGGTCGCCAACGGCGTGCAAACTCTGTCTTGGGAATATCTGAACCTGGCGCAGGAAATTCCCGCCCTCAAGGCGGCCGGCGTCGCGCGCTTCCGGTTATCGCCGCACAGCTGCGACATGGTGCAGGTGGCGACCACCTTTCGCGGCGTCCTTGACGGGGCGCTGAGCGTCGAGGATGCCCTCGCCCGCCTCGGCGAGTTGCCGCTCGAGGCGCCGTTTTCGAACGGCTTCCATCATGGGCGGCCGGGCCATGGCTGGACTGCGCAGACGAGCGCGCCGGCTCTCTGAGGGCGCAAATCACCTCGTCCCGGTCCGTGCTTTTTCGCAACAGGCAACCAATTTATTAACGCTGACCGAATCGGTATCGACTTACGGGCACGAAATCATCCACAAGCGTAAAATCTTATAAATCACTGTAATAATTTAAAAATTTGACGCACCGAGGATGCATTCGCGCTTGCTCGGTCGCGAACGTTCAACTCTGTTCACTGCCTTGTGATCGCATCTTAGGAACCGAAGGGCGAATCCCTACGTTTCCTGCACTGAGATGTTGAACCTGACGGCGCGCGAAGCAGACGAATCGGCGAACGGCAGGAAGGCGGCAGGAGACTTCCATGAACCATTCGATCTACAGCGCAGATCGCTCGACCCATCTGAAGATTGTGGTCGTGGCGCTCGTTGCAGGCATCGTGGTGGCGGGTTTCGGCATCTCGGCTCGCACAAGTTCGGACGAGTACACCCAGACCGCGCGCGTCATTAAGGCCGGCAAGCCGATGGCGATCACCAGCACGAACACCATGGTGGTGCGCTAGGAAAAAGGAATTTACGGAATTCACGCGGCTCTTTACCAGCCCCCCAAAGTCGCCACGTGGATATTAGAAGACCCCAACTACCCCCAAGTTGACTACTGAAAACGCCCGCTCCCCACGGGCGTTTTCTTTTTGTGGGAAGATGCCGGCTGGATTGCGGTTCGCGTGAAGACGACGCGCGGTTTTCAGCGGTCCTTCGCCGCCGCCGCCGGGACGGTCTCGACCAGCTTGCCGGTAAAGACCGGCGCGGAGTGCGGATTGCCGTCCGGCGATCCGCCGGCCTGCTCGACCGTCACCGCAAAGGTCGCGTTGTTGACGAGGTCGGTATCGTAGGCCGACAGCACCGGACGCGCGGTGAAGTCGCCGTTGCCGATCACGCCGAGCGAGCGCGGCCGCGGCAGCCTGTCCGAGATCAGCCAGAGCTCAAAACTCTTGCCGGGTTCGGGCTGCGCGCCGACCTTGCGGATCGTGAAGTTCTTGGTGGCGGCGTCCACCGTGAGAATGAAGGCGGGCGCCCCTCCCTCCTTCTGCAACACGGCCACATATTGCGCGGACGGTGGCGCCGGCGTCGGCGGCGTCCTGACCTCGACCACCTGCGTGCGCGGCCTCGGACGAACGGCATCCGGTAACAGGTCCGGCTGGTAGGCCGCGACCGCGATCAGCGCGACCAGGGCGGCCGCGATCGCCGTCGTGAAGCTGGCGATGGCGCGCCAGCGCCGTGCCTGTCCCGAGAGGCGAATGACGTTCGAAGCGTCCGTGGGGCCGGCAGGCGCAACGACGTCGTGCGTAGCCCGCGGCGGCGAATCCTCGGGAAGCAGCAGCGGCGCCTGCGGTTCGGAAAGTCCGGCCGCGGTCCTGATCCGGTCCCATACTTCGGGGCTGGGCTCGACCGACCCGACCATCTGGTTCAGCACGCCGAGCCGGTACTCCCACGCCTGCACGACCGTCGTGAAATCCCTGTCGACGGCCATCAAGGACTTCGGCCTGTGCCCGCTCATCGGCATCGAGGGTGCCGAGGGCGTATTCCGCGGCGAGCGCGATATGGTCGTCACTGTAGGCCGTCATCTCAAAGTCCAAGATCTTCTAGAGCCCAAGACACTCCCGGATGTCCATCATGCTGCGGCGCAGCCAGGTCTTCACTGTATTCACCGGCGTCTCGAACTTTGCCGCCAGTTGCTCACGGCTCCAGCCGTTGTAATAGGCCAGCAGCACGAGCTTTTGCCGGTCCGGCTCCAGGCGGCCGACGCATTCGAGCAACCGCTTCAATTCCTCGGTCATTTCCCGGCGCGCCAGCGGATCGGGGCTGTCGGCGGCCACTTCCATGGCCGTCGGCTCCTCCTCGATCGAGAGCTCGCCTTTCTTGCGCACCACGTCGATGGCCCGGTTGCGGGCAATGGACGCCATCCATGTGATCGGCGACGACAGGCCGGGATTGAATTGCCCGGCGCTGTTCCAGATCTTGACGTAGGCTTCCTGAATGACCTCCTCGGCGAGATCCTGTCGCCGCAAGATACGGAGCACGACGCCGAAGAGTTTCGCCCGCGTCGCGGCGTAAAGCCGCTCGAAGGCAGCCTCATCCCCCTTCGCAACCGCGGCGAGCAGCCAGACCAACTCCGCTGGCGTCAGCATTCACTCCCCCGAAACGCGATGCCCCCACGGCCGAGCGTCATTCCTGATGTGTCGTATCATATCCTGCGCCGGACCGGGCTACCAAGTCGCCGCAACCGGCCTGTGGACAGTCGGCCGGAATGCAAAAACCCGGGCCTCGCGGCCCGGGCTTTTGCATGGCGGTGGCAGATGGTTAGAGCGAATGCCTCAGGCGATCGCCCCGAGGCGCGCGCGCATCAGACCGATGCTGTCGAGATCGGCCTGCTCCCGGGCGTTCTCCTCGGCGCGCTCACGCGCCTGGTCGCGCTCGTCCAGCAATTCGACTTTCTTGAGCTCTTCGAATGCCTCGCCCAACAGGCCTTTGGCGTCCTCGAGCTGGATCCGCAGTTCATCGGCGGAGCGGGTCAGGTTTTCCCGCCGCTGGATCGCGGCCTTGGCGTAGGTCGGATAGGCGAAGTGCGTGGGGTCGTTGATCCCGGCGCGCTCCTGTTCGGACTGGATTTCGCGCTCAAGGTCGACCGACATTCGCTGGAAATCGGCGATCATACCTTCAATCTGGGCGACCCTTCGGCGCTTCTCGTCGACCTGAAATTTCTTCAGGCGGATCAGCGTTTCTCGTGACTTCATCAACTCGTACTCCCCAGAAGTCCCGATCTGGACGCGGGACATGACCGGTACCCCTCAGGGGCCCCACCGGTATCGCTCGTTGTGTGGCGGGGATGATGGCCTGACAAAGTTAGCGTTCCGTTTCCAAATCCCTCAGGATTTGCTCAAGTTGGCGGTACCCCTCGTTGAGGCCGGTCACCTCGTCCTTGCCCTGGCGCAGGAAGCTCTCGAGCGGCTGATTGAACCGGATCAACTCGTCGACCTCGGCGCTGGAGCCGGCGCGATAGGCCCCCAGCCGGATCAATTCCTCCATATCCGCATAGGTCGCCATGATCTGACGGGCCCGGGTGATGACCGGCAGGTAGGCCGGATCGGCCGATTTCGGCATGGTGCGGGACACCGATTTGAGGATGTTGATGGCCGGATAACGCCCGCGTTCGGCGATCGACCGCTGCATCACGATATGGCCGTCGAGGATGCCGCGCACGGCGTCCGCGATCGGCTCGTTATGGTCGTCGCCGTCCACCAGCACCGTGAAGATCCCGGTGATGGTGCCGGCGCCGGTGCCGGGACCGGCACGTTCCAGGAGCTTGGGCAATTCGGTGAACACGGTCGGCGTATAGCCCTTGGCGGTCGGCGGCTCGCCCGCCGACAGGCCGATCTCGCGCTGCGCCATCGCAAAGCGCGTGACCGAATCCATCAGGCACAGCACGTCCTTGTCTTCGTCGCGGAAGTATTCGGCGATCGCCAGCGTCAGATAGGCCGCCTGCCGCCGCATCAAGGCAGGCTCGTCGGAGGTCGCCACCACCACCACCGACCGCGCCAGACCCTCCTCGCCGAGATCATCCTGCAGGAATTCCTGCACCTCGCGGCCGCGTTCGCCGACGAGGCCTATCACCGTGATGTCGGCGTCGACGTTGCGCGCCAGCATCGACAGCAGGACCGACTTGCCGACGCCGGAGCCCGCGAAGATACCGAGCCGCTGGCCGCGGCAGCAGGTCAGGAAGGTATTGAGGGCGCGAACCCCGAGATCGAGCGGTGCGCCGACCCGCTTGCGCGAATGCGCCGGCGGCGGCGAGTTGCGGAACGGCATCGGCGACGGCCCCTGCGGCAGCGGCCCCTTGCCGTCGATCGGCTCGCCCATGGCGTTGATGACGCGGCCGAGCCAGGAGGCCGACGGCCGCACTTGGCTCGCGGCATTGGCGATCACGGCCCGGCAGCCGCGCCGCACGCCTTCCAGGCCGGCGAACGGCATCACCACGGCATTGTTGCCGGTGAAGCCGATCACTTCGGAGGGGATGAAACGGTTGCCGCCGGTGTCGATCACGATGCGGGCGCCGACCGACATCGCGTGGATGGGACCTGCGATCTCGACCATGAGGCCGCGCACCCCGACCACGCGCCCGTAGATGTTGACGCCGTCGATGTCGCTGATCTGTTCGGCGAGGGCCTTCATTGCGAAACCCTTAAGTTTCCGCAGTTTGCGGGTCCGTCCTTAACTTCGTGTTTACCCGCATCGTTAATCATTGCGTCACTGTCTTGGGTGACTGAGAGCACTCGGCCGCAGAACGAAGGCCGGAGTCGCAGGAGTCGGTTAGGTCCGGCTCTTAATGTGGAGCTTGAACGGGAATAGGTACCAAAAGCTGCCTCATAGCAAAGTCTTAGCGCGATTCGATAAAAATTGCACTGAGAACCCTTGCGAAGAGGAATTAGATTTTGTTAACCATATGTCGTCAGGATCCGAATCAGTTGTTCAAAGGCGTTTTGAGTGCCGCAAGTGCGGCCGACCTGACGCCCGGAGCGGCGACTAAAGGGGACTGGCATGCGCGTATTGCTGATAGAAGATGACAGCGCCGTCGCGCAGTCGATCGAGTTGATGCTGAAATCCGAGAGTTTCAACGTCTATACGACGGATCTCGGCGAGGAAGGCGTGGACCTCGGAAAGCTCTACGATTACGACATTATCCTGCTCGACCTTAACCTGCCCGACATGTCCGGTTACGACGTGCTCAAGCAGCTTCGGGTCTCCAAGATCAAGACCCCCATTCTGATCCTCTCCGGCCTCGCCGGCATCGAGGACAAGGTCAAGGGTCTCGGCGTCGGCGCCGACGACTACATGACCAAGCCCTTCCACAAGGACGAACTGGTCGCCCGCATCCATGCGATCGTGCGCCGTTCCAAGGGCCACGCCCAGTCGGTGATCCAGACCGGCGATCTCGTGGTCAATCTCGACACCAAGACGGTCGAGGTCGGCGGCCAGCGCGTGCACCTGACGGGCAAGGAATATCAGATGCTGGAGCTGCTTTCGCTCCGCAAGGGTACCACCCTGACCAAGGAAATGTTCCTCAACCATCTCTATGGCGGCATGGACGAGCCGGAACTGAAGATCATCGACGTCTTCATCTGCAAGCTGCGCAAGAAGCTCGCCAACGCCTCCGAAGGGCGCAATTTCATCGAGACCGTGTGGGGCCGCGGCTACGTGCTGCGCGAGCCGCACGAGACCGAAGAGCGCATCCCGGCCTGATCTTGAGGGTTCTACCGAGAGCCCGACGGGCTCTCTCCTCCCAGACTGGACCCCGCCGCAAATGGCGGGGTTTTTGTTTTTGGGGACCGAACCGTGGTCTGGCGTGCGCCGACACACGGATCGTGCGACGCTGAAGGCAGACGAGTCGGGGGCCGGCGAAATGATCCTGCAATCACTGGCCGGTCTGCCGGCGTTCCTGGTTTATTTCTGCACCGCGATCGTCGCGGTCGTCGCTTACCTCTTCGTCTACACCCGCGTCACCCCGCACGACGAATTCCGGCTGATCCGCGACAACGACCCGGCGGCCGCGATCGCCCTGGGCCTGAGCCTGCTCGGTTTCACGCTTCCGGTGGTCAGCGCCATCGCCCATTCCGCCAATATCGTGGATTGCCTGGTCTGGAGCGCGATCGCGCTGATCGTGCAGATCGTGGTCTATTTCATCGTCAAGATACCGGTACCCGATCTGTCGGCGCGGATCGCTTCGGGCGAACTTGCCGCCGCCATTTGGCTCGGGCTGGCTTCGCTTGCCGCAGGCGCGCTCAACGCCGCCTCGATGATCTATTGATCATGACAACCCAGCCCACTGGTGAATTCGGCAAGCGCCGGCCGGTTGCAACCCCGGCGCCTCTACCGGTGAAGCGCTCCAGCCACGTGGCGCTGCTACTGATGGGGACTATCGCGGTGGGCGGAACTGCCTACGCGCTGATGCCGGGCGAGAACTGCGCACCACGCCCCGGCGTTGCGTTGGACCAGCAGGCCGGCGCGCCTTGCTTGTCGCGCGGATCGTCATCCGGAAGCGGCGGCTCGTGGTCGTCCGGGCGAAGTTTCTTCAGCAGCGACGCCGCCTCAAGCCAACCCTCCGCCGCCTCGTCGGAACCCGGCTCGGGCAGGATCACGCGCGGCGGGTTCGGTGGATTTGCGCACGCGTTCGCGTCGCATTTTTCCGGGGGCGGGTGATGAACCCGGCCCGGATGAGCTTACGCGCTCGGGTCGTTCGTCCCGATGGTCTCGGCGGCCAGTGCGGCAGCGCTCCAGGCGGGAATTGATTGAGCGGGCTTGGCCACTTCGTGGTTCGAACCGGTCGCCGGCTCCTCGGTCCCGCCGAAGTTCGATTCGAAAACCAGGCATTCAGCAACGACCGCGTCGACTGTGCTTCGCTTTTCCATGATGCCCTCCATATCTGACAATAATCACATTCTGATCCAATTCCTGCCGCTCACCATGATCCTGATCAAAAACATCCGGGTTCAGACATAAAATTGCACCCCTGAAATCGTAGAGCGCGAATGATGGAGGTGGCCATGTCGCGAAAAGCATGGACGATTCCGACCGCAGCCCTGCTCTGCGCCGCGTTTCCGGCGTTCGGCCAGCAGCTACCCGAGGGACCCGGAAAGGAATTGGCCGAGGCCAACTGCAACATCTGTCACACGCTGTTGAGCCGGGTCGGCGCGGGCTACACGCCGGAAGGCTGGAACAGCGTGCTGCGGATGATGATCAACCAGGGCGCTCCGCTCCCGGCGGACCAGGTCGAGCCGCTCAAGGGCTATTTGGTCGAGAACTTCCCGGAAAAAGGCAAACCCGCCGGCGTGGTGATTCCCGGACCCGCCAATATCTCATTCAGACAATGGCAGGCGCCGACCCCGGGATCGCGGCCGCACGATCCATTGGCGGCGAGCGACGGCTCGTTCTGGTACACGGGACAATTGGCCAACGTGCTCGGCCGGATCGATCCGAACACCGGCGAGATCAGGGAATTCCACCTCAACACCGCGCATTCCGGACCGCACGGCCTGACGGAGGATCGTGACGGCAACATCTGGTACACCGGAAACACGGGCTCGCTGATCGGCAGGCTCGATCCCAGGACCGGCGCCGTCACCGAGTACAAGACGCCGGAGGCAGGCGATCCGCACACGCTGATCTTCGACAATGCCGGCATCCTGTGGTTCACGATGCAGAACGCCAACCACATCGGGCGTCTTGATCCCGCAAACGGCGAGATCAAGCTGCTGACGCCGCCGACGGCCCATGCGCGCCCCTACGGCATGGCGCTGAATTCGAAGGGCATCGTCTTCTTCGTCGAGTTCGGCACCAACCAGGTCGGCAGCGTCGATCCGAAGACGCTGGTATTTCACGAGTACAAGCTGCCCAATCCGGCCTCGCGCCCGCGCCGCATCGCGATCACCGGCGACGACATGGTCTGGTATTCGGATTATTCGCGCGGATTTCTCGGCCGTCTCTATCCCGCGACCGGCAAGGTGACGGAATGGCCGTCGCCGAGCGGGCCGAAGTCCGAGCCTTACGGCATCTCGGCGATCTCCGATGTCATCTGGTACAGCGAGTCCGGCGCGACCCCGAATACCGTGGTGCGCTTCGATCCCAAATCCCAGACATTCCAGAGCTGGGCGATCCCCGGCGGCGGGAACATCGTGCGCAACACCTCCGTGACGCGCGACGGCGATTTTTTACTCGCCAACAGTCTCGTCAACGGCGTCACGCTGGTCACGATGACAAAATAGGTGAACGCGCGCGCATCGCCGTTAGCGCCGCGCCGCACGATCCCGTGAACGTATCGGCTTTCGCTTGCCCCGCTGGCTCGGCCTGATGAAAATTGTCCGTCGTTCACGAACGATCCATCAGGCCTGAGGCCACCCATGAAACGCTCGCGCCGCATCGTCCTCACCATGATGGGCACCGCCGCTGTCGGCACGGTGTCGATGGGTTTTGTGCGACGAAGCAATTGCGGCCCGGGACAGATCGGGGAATTCCGGCGCGAACCGGACGGCCACTTGCGGGAATATTGCCGCGTGAGTTATGGAGGCTTCGGCGGTGCGCCGCATCGGCTGCACGCGCAATTCCATGGCGGTCACGCCCATGGCGGCGGATGAAGGGTGAACCATGCAGCGCCTTCCCTGCCCCGAGCGCGAGGACTGGCGTCTCACGGCTGAAGAAACCGGTTTTGATTTTCACACCATCGACGGCGAACGTTATTGGGATGAGCGCGCCTGCTACGCCTTCACGCTGGACGAAATCGAAAACGGGATCGAAGCGCCGACCGCCGAGATCGACGCGATGTGCCTCGAACTCGTCGCCTGCGCGGTCGACGACGAGGAATATCTGCGCCGGTTGAAGATCCCGGAAGCCTTCTGGCAGTTGATCAGCGATAGCTGGTACCGCGACGAGGCCAGCCTCTATGGCCGGCTCGACCTCCGTTTCGACGGGCGGGGGCCGGCAAAGCTGCTGGAATACAATGCGGATACGCCGACCTCGATCTTCGAGGCGGCGGTGTTTCAGTGGACATGGCTCGAGCAGGCGATCGAGCGGCGCATCATTCCCGCCCATGCCGACCAGTTCAATTCGGTGCATGAACGCCTGATCGAAACATGGAAAACACTCGGCGAAGGCCGTCATCTTCATCTCACAGGCACCACCGAAAACCCCGAGGATGCCGGCACGCTCGCCTATCTCGAGGACACCGCGCGCCAGGCCGGACTCGAAACCACGTTGATCGACATCGAGGACATCGGCCTGCGCGACGACGGCAGCTTCGTCGATCTCGACGATCGCGCAATCGGGCTCGCATTCAAGCTCTATCCCTGGGAATGGATGTTCCACGACGAATTCGGCGCGCGGCTCGCCAGGGCGCCAACCCGCTGGATCGAGCCGCCGTGGAAGGCCATCCTTTCCAACAAGGGCATTCTTCCGCTGCTGTGGGAGATGTTTCCGGATCATCCCAATTTGCTGCCGGCCTTTTTCGAGGACGACCCGAACGTGGCACGGCTCGGCACAAGCTTCGTGCGCAAGCCGCTCTATTCGCGCGAAGGCGCCAATATCGCGCTGGTCAGCGACGGCATGACGGTTACGGAACAGGAAGGGCCGTACGGCGCCGAGGGCTTCATCCGCCAGGCGATGGCGCGGCTGCCGAATTTTTCCGGGCAATATCCTGTCGTGGGAAGCTGGCTGGTCGACCACATCCCGTGCGGGCTATCGATCCGCGAGGACGAAAATCCGATCACCGGCAATACGTCGCGCTTTCTGCCGCACGCGATCCTCTAGCGCGCGCCAACCAGTTTCAGCACCTGCGGCATGGAAGCCGATACGCCGGCGCGCGCGGCCCGTTCGGTATTCAGCCGATAGAGCCCGCGCCGGTCCGGATAGGGCCTGAAGGCGTCGGAGATTCCGACCACGGATTCGGCCGCGCCCAGCGCCAGCACGCCATCGGGTTCGAGCATCCGCGAAAGACGCTCGAAGATGCTGACCTTGGTGTCCTGGTCGAAATAGATCAGGACGTTGCGGCAGAAGATCACGTCGAAGGTGCCGAGGTGAGAAAAATCCTGCATCAGGTTGAGCTGGCGATGCTGCACCATGGCGCGGATGTCGGCATTGAGCTGCCACAGCTCTCCGGTTTGCGTGAAATACTTGACCAGCATCTGGATCGGCAGGCCGCGCTGCACTTCGAACTGGCTGTAGAGCCCCGCTTTGGACTTTTCCAACACCTCCTGCGACAGGTCGGTCGCGACGATTTCGACCCGCCACCCCGCAAGGCCAGCGAATTCCTTGACGCACATCGCGATCGAATAGGGCTCCTGCCCAGTGGAGGACGCCGCGCACCAGATCCGCAGGGAACGGCGGCTGGCGCGAGCCCGCACCAGCGCCGGCAGGATCGTCTCGCGCAGATGATCGAACGGAATCTTGTCGCGGAAAAAGAAGGTCTCGTTGGTGGTCATCGCCTCGACCACGTCCGATGTCAGCGCCTCGGCGCCGACCTTGATCTTCGCAACCAGTTCGGGAATGCCGGGAAGCCCCGCCCTTCGCGCCAGCGGGATCAAGCGGCTTTCGACCAGATATTGCTTGTCGGCGGACAAATCGAGGCCGGAGCGATCCTTCAACAGCTTGCGCAGAAATTCATAGTCCTGCGGGGTCACGACCGGTCTCCCGCGAACACCCGGACGAGCTTCGAGCCGATCTGATTGAGCGGCAGGATGGCGGCGCAAATTCCCGCATTCGCGGCAGCCCCCGGCATGCCCCACACGACGCTCGAGGCTTCGTCCTGGGCGATCACGCTGCCGCCGGCGGCAACGATCTCCTTGCCGCCGCGCATGCCGTCAGAACCCATGCCCGTCAGCACCACGGCGAGAACGCCGGCCTGCCAGACGTCGATCGCCGAGGAGAACAGCGGGTCGACCGCGGGCTTGCAGAAATTGACCGGCGGCCCGTCATCGAGCGCGATCGCGACATCGGCGCCGTGGCGCACGACGCGCATGTGGCGGCCGCCCGGCGCGAGATAGATCCGGCCGGCCTTGACGATCTCGCCGTCGATGGCTTCATGCGCCGGCCGGTGGCTCGACCGCGCCAGATGCTCGGCGAGAATCGTGGTGAAGGTCGGCGGCATATGCTGCGTGATCAGCACCGGAAAGCGGTCGATCACGGGACCGAGCTCGGTGACCAGCGCCATCAACGCTTGCGGACCGCCGGTCGACGATCCGATCAGAAGCACCCGCGGCGCCTGCAGGCTGAAGGCGCGGCGCATCAGCGGCGGCTGCGCGACCGGCACGAGCACCGGCCGCATCTCTCTCGCCCGGTCCAGCGCCGGCGCCAGCAGCGGCGACGAAGTAGCCGGCGACGAGCGGCGGACCTTGGCGCCGAGCGAACGGATTTTCTGGATCAGATCGTGGTGGAAGATTTCGGCGGCCGCGGCTTCACGGGTGCTTTCGGGCTTTGGAATGTAGTCCGATGCCCCGAGCGACAGCGCCTTGAAGCTGATCTCCGCGTTGCGGCGGGTCAGGGTCGAGGCCATGATGATGATCAGGTTGCGTTTCTTCGCCAGCAGCTGGGGCAGCGCCGAGATGCCGTCGAGCTCCGGCATTTCGATGTCGAGCACGGCGACATCGGGATTGACCCGTTCGAGCTGGTTGACGGCGTCAAGGCCGGTGCGCAGCGACGCCGCGACCATCATGTCCGGTTCGGATGCGATCCAGCGGGAGATCAATCCCCGGATGACGACGGAATTGTCGACCACCATCACCCGCAACGGTTCTTGCCGCGTCGAAGTCGGGCTCGGGGCACTCGTCAAGGCAACACTCATTACTCACCAGATCCAACTGAACTCGGCACTATTGCGCGGTAACGCCGAGGGCCGTTCAGCCGCCGGATCGGAAAAGGCCTGATCAGATCAGGCCGACTTCCTGGAATTTTGCGGTAACGATGTCCTTGTCGAACGGTTTCATGATGTATTCGTTGGCGCCGGCGTGCAGCGCGCGCGCGATGTGGGCGACATCGTTCTCGGTGGTGCAGAACACCACCTTGGGCTGGTCGCCGCCGGGCATGCGACGCAGCGCGCCAAGGAACTCGTAGCCGTCCATGACCGGCATGTTCCAGTCGAGCAGGATGGCGTCGGGCAATCCGCGCTTGCAGACCTCCAGCGCCTTTGCGCCGTCCTCGGCCTCGATAATCTGGAAGTCCAGGCCTTCCAGGATGCGCCTTGCGACTTTCCGGATGACGCTCGAGTCATCCACTACAAGACATGTTCTCATTTCAGCCTCTGCTTCTTCAATCCCTCGGAAGGGACGTTTCCATTGCCAACGGCTTTGCGTGCCCGCCGCCGGTCTTATGCCGCCATCATGTCAGGCACGATTTCGAGTACGCGATCGACATCGAGGACGACCATGAGCTGGCCGTCGAGGCGATGGACGCCGCCGGCGAGCTTGGCCATGCGGGGATCGAGGTTGACGGGGTTTTCCTCGCAGCCGTCGTCGGGCAGGCGGAGGACTTCGCCGATCTGGTCGATCAGCAGGCCATAGGATTCGCCGCGCAGGTCGACGCCGACCGCCATCGGCGGCTTGCCGTCGTCGTTCTTGGGCAGGCCGAGCCGGGCGCGCATGTCCACCACCGTGACGATGCGACCGCGCAGATTGAGCACGCCGGCGATCTCGCCCGGCGACAGCGGCACCCGCGTCAGCCGCTCCGGCATGAACACGTCCTGGACGCGGGAGATCGGCAGCCCGAACAACTGGCCGCCGATCATCGCGGTGACGTATTCGGCGACGGCGCCTTCGCTCAGGTCGGTCTTGCTGGTCATGTTAGTTCTTTCCTTATGCCCGGGCTGAGCTCGTTCATGCCCGGCTGAACTTGTTTCATGCCGCCGCCCGGTGCGGTTCGGCGGTCTGTTCCTTCAGCGCCGCGATCAGGCCGGGACGGTCGAACTTGGCGACGTAATCGTGGAAGCCGGCCTGCCGGCCGCGCTCGATCGCCGCCGGCGACACCAGCGATGACAGCCCGATGATCGGCATCGTACTTAGATGCTGGTCGGCCCGGATAACTTCCGCGAACTCGAACCCGTTCATGTCGGGCATTTCGATATCGGTCAGCACCACGTCGAAGCTCTGGCCCGAGCGCAGCACGGTGAGGCCCTCCTGCGCGTTCGGCGCCACCCGCACCTTGTAGCCGGCGGCCTTGAGCACCGGCGCCAGCATGTTGCGGAAGAACGCCGAGTCGTCGACCAGCAGCACCGACTGCGCCGAGGCCGAGGGTGTCATCTCCTTGCGCGTGAACCAGTCGGGGAACGCCATCGGCAGGAAGTGGCCGACGTCGATCACCTCGGTGGCCTGGCCCTTGATCACGGCGGAGCCGAGAATGCCGTCCGGCGAGCCGCCGACCTCGATGTTGAGCCGCTCCTCGACGATGTCGACGATCTCGTCGACCACGAGCCCCATCGAGCGGCGGTCGTCGGCGAACACCAGGATCGGCTGCGAGCCTGTTGTCTGGACGTTGACGCCGGCCATCTGCACCAGCGGCATCAGCTGGTCGCGGTACTGCACCATGTAGCGGCCGTTGGAGAGCTCGATCTTGTCGCAGGCGATCTCTTCCAGCCGGGTGACGAGGCCGAGCGGCACCGCCTTGGGCTGGGCCGAGCCGGCGCGGAACACCAGCAGCGAGGTCAACTGCTCGGCGGCGCTGGCGCGCGAGGCGGCGTTCTCGTCGGCGATCTCGTGGCTGGTCGCGCCGGAGGCGCCCAAGGCCTTGGCGATGCCGTTGGGATCGATGATCATGATCACGGCGCCATCGCCCAGGATGGTGTTGCCGGAGAACATGTCGATGTGACGCAGCTTGGTCGACATCGGCTTGACCACGATTTCCTCGGTGTGGAACACGCCGTCGACCACGATGCCGAAGGTCTGGCTGCCCACCTGCGTCACCACGATGAAGCCGTTCTCCGGATCGGAGGAGGAGCCGTCGTCGATATTGAGCAGCTTCTTCAGGTGCATCAGCGGCAACAGCTTGTTGCGCAAGCGCAAGACCGCGGTGTCCTTGATGCGCTCGATGCGGTGCTCGGAATTGGCGCGCGCCCGCACCAGTTCGACCACCGCAAGCTGGGGGATCGCAAAGCGGTCGCCGCCGGCTTCCACGATCAGCGCCGAGACGATGGCCAGGGTCAGCGGGATCTTGATGGTGACGGATGAACCCTCGCCGGCCACCGACTTGACGTCGATGGTGCCGCCGATCTGGTCGATATTGGTGCGCACCACGTCCATGCCGACGCCGCGGCCGGACACCGAGGTGACGGCAGCCGCGGTCGAGAAGCCGGGCGCGAAGATGAACTTGTGGATCTGCGCTTCCGTCATCTTCTCCAGTTCTGCCTCGGTGACGAGACCGCTAGAGACCGCCTTGGCCTTGATCCGCTCGGTGTTGAGGCCTCTGCCGTTGTCGGCGATGCAGATGATGATGTGGCCGCCTTCATGATAGGCGGACAGGCGGATGGTGCCCTGCTCGGGCTTGCCAGCGGCCAGGCGCTCGGCGGGGGTCTCCAGCCCATGGTCGGCGGAGTTGCGCACCATGTGGGTGAGCGGATCCTTGATCAGGTCGAGCACCTGGCGGTCGAGCTCGGTGTCGGCGCCGTGCATCTCCAGTTCGATCTGCTTGCCGAGTTCGCCCGACAGGTCGCGCACGATGCGCGGCAGCTTCTGCCAGGCATTGCCGATCGGCTGCATCCGCGTCTTCATGACGCCTTCCTGCAGCTCGGCGGTGACGTTGGAGAGCCGCTGCAGCGGCACCTTGAACTCGGTGTCCTCGTTGCGGCGGGAGATCTCCAAGAGCTGGTTGCGGGTCAAGACCAGTTCCGACACCATGGTCATCAGATGTTCCAGCGTATCCACGTTGACGCGGATCGACTGGTTGGCGACCTTGTCGGCCTCGTGGACTTCGTCGACGGCGGCGGCGGCCGCCTTGCTGGCCGCGGGCTTGGCCGCGGCGGCGGGTCTTGTCTCTTTCGGGGCCGCGGCCTGGGCGGCGGGTGCAGCGGCCTGCGGCGCGGCGGCCGGCGCGGGCGCGGCGGGCTTTGCCGTCACGGGCGCAACTTCGATCGGGGTCTCGCGGAACGCGCGCTCCAGTTCGTCCAGCGACACTTCGCCGGGGCGCAGGGCCCGTTCCAGCGTCTGCGGCACCAGGGAGCCCTCTGCAACCGGGGGCGCCACAACGGCCGGGGCTGCTTCGGTCGGCGAAGCCTGTTCTGTCATCGCTTTCATCCCACGCTCTACCATTGCTTCGAGTTCGCCGATCAGGTCCTGGTCGGAACCATCCGGCTCCGCCTCGGTCGCCTCGAGCTGGCCCAGGATGTCCTTGATGCGGTCGATCGTGGTCAGGATCAGCGTGACCGCCTGCCCGGTCACCGGCATTCCGTCGCGGAATTTGCCCATCAGCGTCTCGGCGGCGTGCGCCAGCGCTTCCAGCCGCGGCAGCCCGAGGAAGCCGCAGGTGCCCTTGATGGTGTGGACCAGGCGAAAGATGTTATCGAGTATCTTGGCGTTGTTCGGTTCCTGCTCGAACCGAACCAGCTGATTGTCGACGGTATCCAGGCTCTCGCTCGTCTCCGTCAGAAACTCACGCAACAAATCATCCATGAAACCGGCCTTCGGACGCACAGGCGCGCGACTTCGACACGCCTTTGGGAACGAGGCCAGCTTCTCCGCAAAGCGTTTAATATTGGTTGAGTAAATCCAAAAGAACGGGATCAACAAAGAGATAACGCGCCCTCGGCAATCCGCGGGCGCCCCGTAACCACCGGTTAACCATGTTTACTCAGGAAGCGGTAACGACCACCGCATCGCCCTCGGGCGCGAGCCCTACATTGAGCCCGCAGGCCTGTGCCAGCAGCCGCGTATAATAAGGCTGCACCGCATGGGCATCGACCGTGTGCGTCGAGCCCGCACTCAGGAGATCGGCGATGTTCTGCGGCAAGCGGGCGTTGAGCCCGCTGGCGACGACGCGAAAGCCGATCTGCTCGCCCTCGCCGATCGGATCGACCGTGAGCACCCCGCCGCGCGGAATCGTCTGCTGCGCGATCACCATCATGTTCAGCAGCAGCTTGACCCGGTTCTTCGGCAACAGCACGCGCGGCAAATTCCAGGTGATCGAGGTCTTGTTGTCCTCGAGGTGGCCGCGCGCCATGGTCTGCGCATCGCCTAGATCGATCTGCGCGCCGGAGGATCCCGCGGCGCCAAACGCCAGCCGGCAGAACTGCAGCCGCGCCGACGCCGTCTTGGCGCTCTTGCGGATCAGGTCCAGCGCGAACTCGCGATCTTCCGGCTTGGGATTGTCGTCGAGCACCTCAAGCCCATTGACGATGGCGCCGACCGGACTGATGAGATCATGGCAAACCCGCGAACATAACAGCGCCGCCAGTTCGAGGGCGTCGGGGGCGGGAGCAGGAGACGGGGTGTCAGACATAAGATGTTCCTGTAAATCCGCTGAAGGCGCGGACCAAGGCGAATCACGCAGGCTTCCCGGCTTGATACACTGCGGACGCGCGTGCTGCCAACACAAGGCCGATACCGCAGGGAAAGGCGATCAGCAGATGAAATCCGCCCATGAATGAGGCAAATTCGTCCGCCGTCATGATCGAAGGCGAGGCCGCGGCCGCACTGATGGAACCCCTGACCGACCTGGTGATCCGGGCCGGAGCGGCGATTCTGGCCATCAACCGGGCCGCGATGCAGATCGAGGGTAAGCTCGACGGATCGCCGGTGACGGAAGCCGATCTCGCCGCCGACCGGATCATTGCCGAAGGCCTGGCGCGGATCACGCCGCGGGTTCCGGCCCTGTCGGAAGAACGCGTCAATCTGGCGAAACCGCCTTACGACGGCAGCTTCTTCCTGATCGATCCGCTCGACGGCACCAAGGAGTTCGTCGCCGGCCGCGACGAATTCACCGTCAACCTCGCGCTGGTCACGAACGGAACGCCGTTGTTGGGCATCGTCGGCGCACCCGCGCTCGGACTGGTCTGGCGCGGGCTGGTCGGCCGGGGCGCGGAACGGCTGCGGCTGGGCGCAAGGACCGTGGCCGAGCCGATCCATACAAGGCCGCTGCCGAGACGCGGCGAACCCTGGATCGTCGCCGTCAGCCGTTCGCACGGCGACAGCCGCACCGAGGCCTTCATTGCGGCGAGACCCGGCGCGATCCGCAAGACCCTCGGCTCGGCGGTCAAATTTGGCCGTGTTGCGGAGGGGCAAGCCGATATCTATCCCCGCCTGGCGCCGACATCGGAATGGGATATCGCGGCCGGCCACGCAGTCGTCACCGCCGCGGGCGGCAAGGTCACGGATGCGCACGGCGTGGCGTTGCAATTCGGGCGGGGGCGCGCCGACTTCATCGTGCCGGAATTCATCGCCTGGGGCGATCCGTCGGCGGCGGCATGATGGACGCCGCGACGCCTTCGGAACCGCTACTGCGCCAGATCCTGCCGCAGGGCCGGCCAGCGCGCGTTCGCTTCGCGCAGGATCGGGCGGGGATCGGCTCCGAAGGCGTCGCGGGCCTCCTCGCGGCTGAACAGATAGAGCCGCTGTCCCGCAATCAGCCAGAACCGGGGGTTACCGGCCACCGTGACACCGCGGGCCAGATCGACCGGGTCGTAGCCGCCGAACTGGGGGCCGTAAACTTCGGGATGGGCGACAAAGGACGCCCGATTGCCTTCATTGCGGAAACGCCAGACCGCGCCGGCCGCCGACGCCTCGAAGTCCTCCAGGCCGACCTCGGCTTGGGCGTCGACGAAATAGGCCACGGGATCGTAACCCTCGATGGCCAGGCCCGTGACATGGTTCACCACCACCCGCTCGGTGGTGGCGGACTGGGCCGCCGATCCGGAAAAGCCCAGCGTGGCAAGGCTGATCCAGGCCAGGCCGGCCAGGGAAACGATCAAGGCTATTCCGGGGCGAAACTCCGTTCCGGACCCGGGGCCGTTTCTTTCCTGCCGTTGTGCCGTCATAGTTGATGCCGATAACTTCCGAGTTCGGGGGACACCGGGCGCAACCTAAAGCCGTGCCTGTTGGCGTCAGGTTAAGGCCGCGACCGGGATTCGATACGCAGGGGTAGTTTTTATGACTTTCGCATCACGCCTCGCCGCGGTGGCGCTCGCCGCGCTGATGGGCTGGGCTGTGCCCGCTTCCGCTCAGCAGGCGTACCCGCCTCCCGCTCAGCAGCCGTACCCGCCTGCTCAGCAGGTGCCGCCACCTTCCGCTCAGCAGGAGCCCCCACCGCCACCCTTGCCGCCGGCGCAACGGCAGCCCGGCCCGAACACCTTTGGGCCCGACGAACTGATGGGCGCCGGACACCGGTTCTTCGGCAATGTCTCGCGCGGCCTCGCCTCGGTGATCGAGCGCGCGGTCAGCCAATGGGGCCTGCCGAACGGCTATGTTCTCGGCGAGGAAGGCTCCGGCGCGTTCGTGGCCGGCCTGCGTTACGGCGAAGGCACGCTCTACACCAAAAATGCCGGCGACTTGCGGGTGTACTGGCAGGGCCCCTCGGTCGGCTTCGACTGGGGGGGCGACGGCGCGCGGACCATGACGCTGGTCTATAATCTTCCCGCCACCAACGCGATCTACCAGCGCTTCGCCGGCATTGACGGCTCAGCCTATATCGTCGGCGGCTTCGGGATGACGGCGCTGACGGCCAACAACATCGTGCTGGTGCCGATCCGATCCGGCATCGGGCTGCGGCTCGGTGCCAATATCGGCTATCTCAAATATACGCCGCGCGCGACCTGGAACCCGTTCTGACCTCCCTCGCGAAACAGGGTTTGCGGCGAGAGGGCCGGTCCGGCGAGAGATTCACGTTAACGCGGCATTAGGCTGGCGTTTACCCTGTGCCCCATGGCATTGTGATTAAGCATCTTCTTCTCATGGGGAGTTACCGCCGATGGTCGAACCGATCATGTATCTGGCGATCGGTTTTCTGCTTTCGATGCTGTTCGGCTTGATGATCGTGCCGCTGGTGCATAACCGCGCGGTGCGGCTGACCACGCGGCGGCTCGAGGCAGCGACGCCGTTGTCGATGGCCGAAATTCAGGCCGACAAGGATCAGCTGCGGGCGGAATTCGCGATGTCGGCGCGGCGGCTCGAAATGAGCGTCGACCAGCTCAAGAACAAGACCACCAGCCAGCTCGCCGAACTCGGCAAGAAGACCGATGCGATCAACCGCATGAAGCTCGAGCTCGGCGAAAAGAACGCCACCATCTTTTCGCTGGAAGCGCGCGAGAAAGCGGTGAAGGAACAGCTGCGCGCCACCGAAGAGGAATTCGCCGCCAAGACGGAATCGCTGCGCGACGCCGAAAAGGCGCTGAAGGACAAGCAGGGCGACCTCGCCAAGATCAACGCCGAACTGTCCGACCGTTCGATGATGGCGGAGAGCCGCCAGGTCGAGCTGGTGGCGGTGCGCACCCAGATCGAAAATCTCAAGAACCGGGTCGGCGACGCCGAAAAGGAATTCGCATCCACCCAGATGCGGCTCGATCAGGAACGGCATGAATCCGAAAAGGCGACGCGGGAACTCGCCGAGGCGCGCAGCCGCGTCGAGAATCTGAGCCAGCGCGTCACTGATCTGGATCGCCAGCTCATCCTGCAGGTCAAGGAAGCCGAGTTGCTCGGCAACCGCGTCAACGATCTGGAGCAGCGGCTTGCCACCCAGGGCAAGCTGCTCGCCGAGCGCGACTTCGAAAACAACCAGCTGCGCCAGGCCAGCGAAACCGCCGAACGCGTTGCCAGGGAATTGCGCGGCGAAATCGCGGCGTTGAACAGCGGCAAGGTGCCGGCGATCGATAGGTTGCAGAAGGAAAAGGCGGCGGTCGAGGAACAGCTTCGCGTTGCCCGCGACGAACGCGGCAAGCTGCAGCGCGACATCAACGCGATCCAGCAGCAGGCCGAAAGCTCCTGGGCCACCGAGCGCATGGAAAACGCGCTGTTGCGCGAACGCATCAACGACATCGCCGCCGAGGTGGCAAAACTGGCGATGCAGCTGGAAGGGCCGAATTCGCCGATCGAAACCATGCTGGCGGCGGCCGATCCGGCCGTACCTGCCAAGGCGGCAAAGCCCGTCAACGGCGCCATGGCCAATGGCGCGGCCCCGGGCAGTGTTCCCGAGGCCGGCGGCACGCTCGCCGAGCGCATCCGGGCGCTGCAATCCCACGCCTCCCGCGCCCGCCAGCAGCAGCCGGGCTGAAGGCATGATCCCCGAAAAGTGGAATCCGGTTTTCGGAGAGGATCATGCCTAGACAAGAAAACCGCCGATACGGCCCCCATACTTAGCTTGACACCCCGGCCCCGCACTTCGTAAATCGCCGCTACGAACGACGCGTATCGCCCGATCGGACGCCGCCTTGCCGGCCCTTGATCGTGCACGAAAATCCCGGACGCATAGCTCAGCGGGAGAGCGTTCCCTTCACACGGGAGAGGTCCAAGGTTCGATCCCTTGTGCGTCCACCATTATTGTTCTGCGGTCTTTTTCGATTTACCGCCTTTACAGCCAACAGGCTTGTGCGAAGCGATTGCCGGATAGCCAGCGATGAACTCCCGGAAGCTGATCGTTCTCTTCACCAGCCTGAGCGGAGGCGCGATCGGCCTGTTCGCGCCTGTCGGCGTCGTCAAATGGCTGCTGCAGACCGAACCCGAGGACGGCGGAATCCTGACCGTGTTCTTCTTTCCGGTCTGGTGCCTGCTCGTGGTGCTGGGGCTTTTGATCGGGCGCCGGCTCGGGTTGTTCGCGACCGGCGGCGGGCGCGTCCCACAGAGATAAGTCGAGGTCTAGCCCTGAGGACCGCGGCCGGGGCGTAAAGGGGAGCTGGCCGGCACGCACCGCCCTCATGCGCCGAGAGCCGTTCCCGCAACATCTTCCGGCTTCACGGAAATCGCCGCCGCGCTAGATCCCGAGGAGCCAGATCGCGACAATGGCCGCCAGTATGGCGAGGCCGGAGATCGTCCAGCCCGTCGCGTAAACCGCGCCATCCGTGTCAGGCCTTTCCACCATCGTATCGTGCCAGTGGATCATGACAGCCTCCTGGAGATTCTCTCTGTGCGTTAAGTCTCCGCCGGCAGCCAAAGGTTCAAATCAACTCCGGTATCGGCTGCCGGTTCCTTTGTGCAGTGCGCCGAGGCGTCATTTGGCGGGAAACGGCGTACCGGCCGTGCGAACCACGCTGTCGGCCTTGACGGGGACGTAGGTATTGTCGGGCTGCTCGCGGACAAAAAAGCTGATTGCCACAAATGCCGCGCAGCACAGCAGCCCCACCAGCATGACCTTGCGGTGAGCAGGCTTGTCGGCATTGTGGAACGAACTGGACATGGTCCATCACAACCACCTGCCCACGAGGCGCGCAATCGAACTCGCGTTTTAACCTTGCCAGTGAAGGTTACTGGGACAGGCGAATTTGAACCAAGTTCGCTCGATCTCATCGAGGCGATCGAATTCGGTCAGCATGGCGGACGCAAGCTCTTGCCGCGTTGCCGCACGACACCGCGTCGTCCGACACGAGCGTTCGCCAATTCCTCCTCGGCGCAATCGGATTTCATCATCCTGTAACCGAACTGACATGTCCTCGCTGCACACCTGACACGTGGGACACTTAGGTTCCGTTTCGTTCGCTGCTCGCCGAACGACTTCATGCATTTTGAAAATTTTGAACAGGGGGCTGTTATGCTCAAGCAACAGACGAAACGTCTACGCGATCGCACGGTCGTCACCGCGGCGATCTTGTCACTGATGGGATCCAACACCTACGCGTTCGACAACGGCCCGATGGGCGGCCCCCACAACAACGACCGCAGAACCACGAGCCCCATCAAGCACGTCATCGTCATCATCGGCGAAAACCGGACTTTCGACCACGTGTTCGCGACTTACGAGCCGCGCCCCGGTGAGCGCGTCGACAATCTGCTGTCCAAGGGAATCATCAGCAAGGACGGATCGCCCGGCCCGAACTACGCCAAGGCGACGCAGTTCTCGGCGGTCGACAATAATTTGTACTCGATTAGCCCCGGTCAGAAGACGGCCTACAACAACTCGACCAACAGGCTGCAGGCTCCCGGGACATCATACGCGCCCCTGACATGCTACACGACTGTCGAAGCGGCTGCGCTTAATGGTCCAGGCTGCCTCACCACGCTGTCGGAGGCTGCCCGAGGCGACTACGGCCTGCGCCCGCAGGACCTGCCGCTGCTGACCACCGGTGCGACCGGCATCCCCGGGAATTCGCCCGACACCCGCATCCTGAACTCCAGCAACCTGCCGAACGGCCCCTATCCGCTGGTGCAGCCGCAGCCGGGCGAGATCACCTCCAGCCTTTATGCCACTTACGGCGGCAGCCCGGTGCATCGCTTCTACCAGATGTGGCAGCAACTCGATTGCGACGCCGCAAAGGTTTCGCGGCACAATCCGAGCGGATGTCAGGCCGATCTCTTTCCCTGGGTCGAGCAGACGGTTTCCTCCGGCAGCAATGGCAATCCTCCGCCAAACCCCGCGCCAACCCCGCTGTTGAAGGAAGGCGATATCGCGATGGGCTTCTACAACGTCGCCAAGGGCGACGCGCCCTATCTGACGAAGCTGGCCCGCGAATACACGCTCAACGACAACTATCATCAGCCGGTGATGGGCGGAACCTTTGCCAACATGATGATGTTCGGCTATGCCGACGCGCTGTATTACGCCGACAGCAACGGCGATCCCGCGACCCCCAATCATGTCCTGGTTCCCGGTTCGAACCCGCCCGTTTACGTCAATCAGATCGAGAATCCCAATCCGGCGCCGGGCACCAACAACTGGTACACCAATGACGGATATGGCGGCGGCAGCTACACCAACTGCTCCGATTTTACCCAGCCGGGCGTGGCCTCCATCGTCAATTATCTGACCGCCATCCACGTGCCGCCGAACTGCGCGCCGCACGCCTATTATCTGCTCAACAATTACGTCCCCGCCTTCATCGGCAGCGGCGCCACCGATCCGATCAACAACGGCCCGTTCACCCTCCCGCCGGTTATAAAGCAGCGGCACATCGGCGACGAGCTCAGCCAGGCCAACGTGTCGTGGGCGTTTTTCGGCGAGCGCTGGAACGACTTCAAGACCGCTCCCGGCGAGGGCGCCAACTTCGGCTCGCTCGACCCGATCGCCTATCTGCATTGCAACATCTGCAATCCGTTCCTCTATTCCGCTTCCGTCATGACCAACGCTTCGGCGCGCAATACACACATGAAGGACACGCTCGATCTCTATGACGCCATCGCCAAGGGCGACCTGCCGGCGGTGTCATTCGTCAAGCCGAGCACCTTCAACGACGGCCACCCCTCCTCGTCCAGGCTCGACCTGTTCGAATCCTTCAGCCGGCGGATCATCGACCAGGTGAAGTCGAACGAAGAACTCTGGGAATCCACCGCCATCCTGGTCACCGTGGATGAAGGCGGTGGCTACTACGACTCCGGTTACGTGCAGCCGGTCGACTATTTCGGCGATGGAACGCGCATTCCGATGATCGTTGTGTCGAAATATTCGCAAGGCGGCCACGTGGCGCATGAATATTCCGATCATGCCTCGATCGTGAAATTCATCGAGCGCAACTGGCAGCTGCCCAAGCTGTCGGCCCGGACCCGCGACAACCTGCCGAATCCAAAGACCTCGGACGACAATCCCTATGTTCCGCAGAACCGGCCGGCGATCGGAGATCTCTGGGGCAATTTCTCGTTCGCGGACCGCGATCACGATCGCGACCACGACCACGACCACAACTGACGATGCCGGCGCCGCCGGATCGCGGGCGGCGTGATTTCAAAAGCAGCCGAGAAGGCCGGACACCCGTCCGGCCTTCTCACCTTGTCGAGGAGCGACCACTTGTCCAGCCGTGTCCAGCCGCGAGTTAGCGCGGCATCCATGACCGAGGCGCGGCGCGCCTTCGCCAACGGAGATGTGTCGACGGCGGAGCGGATTTGTGCGGAGCTGGTGGCGCGCGCGCCGGACGATGGAAACGCCTGGGCGCTTCTGACCGAAACCGCGCTGCAGCGGGGCCGGTCCGATGCCGCCATCATCTGCGCCAATCGCGCGGTCGCCCTGCTGCCGAACGATCCAATTCCACTCATTTTGCGCGCAAAATGCCTGTTCATATCCGGCGAGGCGCGCCGCGCCTTCGAGGCCGCCGAAGCCGCTTCGAATATTGTCGGTAACGCCCCCGAAGCGCAGGACGCGCTGGGCGCGATCTTCGGCCTGCTGGGCTTGCACAAACAAGCCGGGGAATTCTTCCTGCGCGCGGTCGACGCCCGTCCCGACGTGCCGCAATATCTGTTCAATCTTGCCGCGACCGAGCGGATGACCGGGGCGCTGAAGGAGGCGGAGGCGCATTGCGACGCCGCCATCGCGCGCGATCCCCGCTACGGCCTCGCCCACTATTTGCGCTCGGACCTGCGCATCCAGACCGCCGATCGCAACCATATCGCGGAAATGGAAGCGCTGATTCGAAGTGGCCGGCTGGCAGGGCCCAGCGAAATCATGCTGCTCTTCGCGCTCGGCAAGGAATGCGAGGACCTCGATCTGCACGACCGGGCGTTCGATCATGTCGAAGCCGGCTGCGACCTGCAGCACCGTTCGACCCCGCACGATCATGCCGCCGCGATCTCGGAGATCGATCGGATCATCCATACCCACACAAGAAGCTGGATTGAAAACGCCCCTCCCGGGCATTCCGCCGCCGCCCCGGTGTTCGTCGCCGGGCTGCCGCGCACCGGCACGACGCTGGTCGAGCGCATCATCGCCAGCCACTCGGCGATGAGCTCGGTCGGAGAGACCGGCGCGTTTGCCAGCGAGATGAGCCGTGCCGTGAAGGATACGGCAACCCGGGCCGATCCGGCGGCGATCGGCAAACGCTATGTCGATGCCGCGACGGCGTTCCGCGATCTGGAAAATGTGCGCTTCGTCGACAAGACCCTGCAGAATTATCTCTATTGCGGCCTCATTCGCGCGGCGCTGCCGGCGGCGAAAATCGTCCTGGTCCAGCGCCATCCGCTGGACGCGTGCTGGGCCATCTACAAGGCCCACTTTCAAGGCAAGTTCTCGTTCTCGTACCACCAGACCGAACTGGCGGAATATTATCTGGCCTATCGCCGCCTCGCGCGGCATTGGCGGGCGACATTGCCGCCGGACGCGCTGCTGGCAATAAATTACGAGGACATCGTGAGGGATCAAGCGGCCGCGAGCCGGCGTCTCATCGACTTTGTCGGACTTCGCTGGGACGATGAGGTATTGCGTTTTCACGAAAGCCCGGCGCCGTCGGCGACCGCAAGCGCCGTTCAGGTGCGCCGTCCGATCTATTCGTCTTCGGTCGGCAAATGGCGGCACCATGCCGAGCGCCTCGCGCCGTTGCGCGCGTGCCTGGCGCGCGAGATTCCGGAAGCGGAATTGGCGTGAGGCGGCGCCGGCCGACGACTTGGCCGGTCAGCCTACCCCAAACCCACATCGTTCAGCCGGCCCGCCAGCCACGCCGACATTGGCCCGTCGATCACGCCGCCGACATAGACGTCGGAGACGACGCTCTTCCTGCCCAGCACGAGATAGACCCCGATCCAGTAGGCGAACCACAGATGCGGATCGGTCATCGCCCGCAGCTTGTGCCGGTCGTGCTCCGCCGGCTGATGATTGGCCGCCTTGCGCACCTCGATCGCGAGCAGGTTGTTGGGGATCTCGCGCTGGTGCACCACGATGTCGGGATAGATCGACTTCGCAAGATGATCGTCGGTCGAGACGATCGTGCCATGCGGCAGCCGCAGGGTACGCTCGCCCAGCCGGTCGTAGTCGCAGTCGACCTGCCAGCCCGGAAACTGCTTCTCCAGGTTCACCGCCAGCCGGTGCGTCAGCGTGCGTTCCCCGAGATCGTGCGCCAGCAGCCAGGTCTCGTGCGCGTAAAACTCCCGCAGCGCCGTGACGACCTTGTTGAGTTCGGTTTGCATCTGGCCTCCGACAAGATTCCGTCATTGCGAGGAGCGTAACGGCGAAGCAATCCATAACCACGATGTCTATTCTATGGATTGCATCGTGAGCCTGCCATCGAGCGGCGCTTTGCGCCGACCCGTTGGCTCGCAACGACGAAACGTCGGGCCGTCAACTCACCAACCGGATTATCCTCACATCTGCACTTCGATCAGCCGCGGCCCCTTCTCGGGCATTGCTTCGGAAAGCGCGGCGACGAGTTCGTCGGCCGTGGTGACCGCGCGACCGGGAACGCCCATGCCCCTGGCGAGCGCGACGAAGTCGAGCGTCGGGCGGTCAATTTTCAGCATGTCCTGGGCGCGCCGGCCAGGTTCGCCGGCGCCGACGCCATCGAATTCGCCGCGCAGAATCTGGTAGATGCGGTTGGCGAACACGAGCGTGGTGACGTTGAGGCCTTCGCGCGCCTGCGTCCACAGCGATTGCAGCGTGTACATCGCGCTGCCGTCGCCGACCATGCAGATCACCTTGCGGTCCGGGCAGGCCACCGCGGCCCCGGTCGCCACCGGCGTGGAAAACCCGATCGATCCGCCCATGTTCTGCAGCCAGTCGTGGGGAGCGGCCGCCGCCGTCGGCGGAAAGAAGCCACGCCCGGTGGTGATGGATTCGTCGACCACGATGGCGTTTTCCGGGATCGCCATTGCGATCGCCTGCGCGATCGAGGCATGGGTCAGCGCGCCCGTCGGTCTTGCCAGCTCGACCAGGGCCTGCGGCCTGGCGTCGGAGGGCTTGGCGCCGAGCGCGGAAGCCAGCGCCTCCAGTGCCGCGACCGAATTCTCGCCGCCCGAGGTCATGCGATGGACCTCGCAGCCTTCCGGCTTCAACAGGCTGGGCTTGTTCGGATAGGCGAAGAACGCCACGGGATCGTTGGCCTCGACCAGCACGATATGTCTAAAATCCTTCAGGATCGGCAGCGCCTGCTCGATCACGTAGGGAATCCGGTCAATCGCGAAACGGCCACGCCCGCGCGCCATGCGCGGATTATAGGTCTGGCCCATCACCTTGCAGCCGGTCTTGCCGGCGACCTGCGCCGCCAGCGCCAGCCCCTGCTCGGTGAGCGCATTGCCGGTGAGCAGGAGCAGCGTCTGCGCGCCGCCGCGCAACACCCTGGCCGCGTTCTCCACCGCCTGCGACGAGTAGCTGGCGCGCTGGGATTCCGCCGGCACCTGCGCGATGCCGTCGGCTCCGTTCCAGGCGGTGTCGGCGGGCAGAATCAGGGTGGCGATCTGCGGCGGCGAGCTCTTGGCGGCGGCGATGGCGGCGGCGCCGTCTTTCGCGACCGATTTGGCGTCCGGCGAGGTCCGCACCCAGGCCGACATCGGCCGCGCCAGGCCCTCGATGTCCGAGGTCAGCGGCGCGTTGTAGCCGATGTGATAGACCGCATGCTGGCCGACGATGTTGACGATGCCGGAATTCGCCTTCTTGGCGTTGTGGAGGTTGGCCAGCCCATTGGCGAGGCCGGGACCGAGATGCAGCAGCGTCGAGGCCGGAGAGCCCTTCATGCGGAAATAGCCGTCGGCGGCACCGGTCACCACGCCCTCGAACAGGCCGAGCACGCAGCGCATGCCCTCGACCCGGTCCAGCGCCGCGACGAAATGCATCTCGGAGGTGCCCGGGTTGGCGAAGCAGACGTCGACGCCCCCCGCCACCAGCGTCCGCACCAGACTTTCCGCACCGTTCATCATTCCACTCCCGTTCGCGAGGCTTTTTTGAATGTCGGAAAGATCAATCATTCCTTGCGCGTTTCGTCAAAGGGTTCCCGGGCATTGCTGGTATCGCCGCGACATGGGCGGCCTTTTTGACCGCTTCCCTTGAAATTCAGGCGCTCACAGCCTCGTTGCTTGCGGAATTGCCGCTTGTATGGCCTGCTTTCGCGGTCGATTGATCTATTGCGGGGTATGAAGATGATCCGGGCTTTTGCTTTGCTGTTCGCGGCGGTGACAATCCTGGCGGGAGCGTCTCAGGCGCGAGCCGAGGGTTTCGATGCCCGCGATTTCATGGGCAGCGGGCCCAATTTCAGCTATGGCGGCGCCAGCCCGATCCCGCGCACCACCGTCAATTTCGGCAGCCAATATGCGCCGGGCACCATCGTGATAAACACCGCCGAGCGGCGGCTGTACCTGGTGCTACCGAATGGCCAGGCGCTGCGCTACGGCATCGGCGTCGGCCGCGACGGCTTCCGCTGGGGCGGAGTGCATCGCATCTCCGCCAAGAAGGAATGGCCGGGCTGGACGCCGCCCTCGCAGATGCTGGCCCGCCGGCCCGATCTGCCGCGCCACATGGCTGGCGGCATCGACAATCCGCTCGGCGCGCGCGCCATGTACCTGGGCTCGACGCTGTATCGCATTCACGGTTCCAACGAGCCGGAAACGATCGGCCAGGCGGTATCCTCCGGCTGCTTCCGCATGACCAATGACGACGTGAAGGATCTCTACAATCGCGTTTCCGTCGGAACGACCGTCGTCGTGAAGAACTAGGCGCTGCGCGTCAAAACCAGCCCCATCGCCGTCCCTGTTTCGCAGCGCCGACGATGTTGGTATTGTTTGCAATGAGCCGACCCTGGCATTTTCCGATTCTCCCGGCCGTTCTTTTGGCCGTCACGTTCGGCGGCGTCGCCGCGCAGCCGGCCGCGTCGGCCGAAATCCCCGCCATCGCCTCGCGCCAGCATGCCGAGAAGAAGGCCTTCACCGACGGCGAGATCACGGACGGATTCTTCAAGACCGCCTTCGGCGCCGAATATCACCTGGCCGGCCGGGTCGACCGCATCCGGAAATACGACACGCCGGTGCGCGTCTTTGCCGACGGCAATCGCCCCGAGCGCAAGGCGCAGCTAGCAAAAGTCGTCGCCGACATCGGGCAGAAGGTCAGGCATCTCGACATCGCGATGGCCGACAGCAGCGACAGCGCCAATGTGGTCGTCAAGCTGGTGCGCGACCGCGACCTCAATCGCACCATCACCACCTTCTACGGCAGCGAACGCGCCAGGGAGATCAGGACCTCGCTCGACCCGCAATGCCTGTCGGGATTTCGCAAGAACGACAAATACGAGATCGAACACTCCGACGTCATCCTCACCGTCGACAATGGCGACTTCATCTTCCTGGATTGCGCCTATGAGGAGCTGCTGCAGTCGCTGGGGCCGATCAACGACACTTCTACGGTGCCCTGGACCATGTTCAACGACAATGTGTCGATGGGATTCTTCGACGTCTACGACCAGTACATCCTGAACGTGCTGTACGACCCGCGCATCAAGGCCGGCATGACGGTCGCCGAGGTCAGGGAGGTGCTGCCCGAAGTGCTTGCGGACGTGCGCGCGTGGGTGAGAAAGACCAACGATCTGGCGGAGTAACGCTCGTAGCCCGGATGAAGCGAAGCCAAATATTTTTGAGATACGCGGTGTGACGGCCCGAGGCTGCGTGCGACCAGGAAACGCCTGCGACTCCGCTATCTTCTTGCCCCTGTCTTGTCGTCTCTCAGCGTACCGATGCTCGTCGGTTGCTACTTTTGCTGAACACGATTCAGATAATCGACAACAGCGAGGATGCGTGTTCGCACAACGACTTCCGGGCTTTGCTCCGGCCCGGCCATCTTCCAATAAGACGGATCAACATTGTGAGGCAGGTTGACAATGGGGTTGAATTGTTCCCCCCAAATTGGCATTTCACGAGTGCCGTGAGCGGGAGTTGTTTTCGATCCATATATGGTTTCATAAACAGCGTTCGTGGGAAAGACCCCGTTGTTGTTCTTGGCCAACATCGTCAAATCGGGAGGCGGTACCTTAAGCTGGTCGCTGACCGGTCCTTTGCCCTTTGCATCCGTACCATGACAACTCGCGCACGAAGACTTGAATTCTGACTTGCCGATGTCGACGTCTTCAGCCTGAGCCGCAGCGGCGAAACCAGCGGTAAGACTGGCGATTATCAACCATTTTACACCACATTTTATCATGTCGCGCTCCGACGCCGGCTGGGAAGACGTTACTACTAGCCGCTTTGCCCCCCGACGGTTTGACGCACATCAAGACCGGCTTCCGGCTTACAACGGTCGCGGCTTTTTTATGGATGCCCGGGGTCGAGCCCGGGCATGACGAGAAACCCTACGCCGTTCTATCGAACAGCTCCCGGCCGATCAGCATGCGGCGGATTTCGCTGGTGCCGGCGCCGATCTCGTAGAGCTTGGCGTCGCGCAGCAGCCGCCCCGTCGGATAGTCGTTGATGTAGCCGTTGCCGCCGAGCAGCTGGATGGCGTCGAGCGCGCATTGGGTCGCCTTCTCGGCGGCATAGAGGATGGCGCCGGCGGCGTCCTCGCGCGTGGTCTCGCCACGGTCGCAGGATTTCGCCACCGCGTAGACATAGGCGCGCGACGCATTCATCGTGGTATACATGTCGGCGATCTTGCCCTGCACCAGCTGGAAGGTGCCGATCGGCTGGCCGAACTGCTTGCGCTCGTGGACGTAAGGCAGCACCACGTCCATGCAGGCCTGCATGATGCCGAGCGGACCTGCGGCCAGCACCGCACGCTCGTAGTCGAGGCCGGACATCAGCACGTTGACGCCGCGGCCGACCTGGCTGAGCACGTTCTCTTCCGGCACCTCGCAATTGTCGAATACCAGCTCGCAGGTGTCGGAGCCGCGCATGCCGAGCTTGTCGAGCTTCTGGGCCGTGGAAAATCCCTTCATGCCCTTTTCGATGATGAAGGCGGTGATCCCGCGCGGGCCGGCCGAGGCGTCGGTCTTGGCATAGACCACGAGCGTATCGGCGACCGGGCCGTTGGTGATCCACATCTTGCTGCCGTTGAGGACGAAGCGGTCGCCCTTCTTCTCGGCCCGGGTCGCCATCGAGACCACGTCGGAGCCGGCGCCTGGTTCCGACATCGCCAGCGATCCGACATGCTCGCCGGAAATCAGCTTCGGCAGATATTTGCGCTTTTGCGCCTCGCTGCCGTTGCGGCGGATCTGGTTGACGCAGAGATTGGAATGCGCGCCGTAGGACAGGCCGACCGAAGCCGAAGCCCGCGAGATTTCCTCGACCGCGATGCAGTGTTCGAGATAGCCGAGCCCGGAGCCGCCATACTCCTCCTCCACGGTAATCCCGTGCAGGCCCAGCGCGCCGATCTTCGGCCAGAGATCCCTGGGGAATTGATTGCTCCTGTCGATCTCGGCGGCGCGCGGCGCGATCTCGTTGCTGGAGAAATCCTGCACGGTTTCCCTGATGGCGTCGGCGGTCTCGCCGAGATCGAAATTGAACATCCGTTGCGCGTTGGGGATCATGGCAGGACGGCCTCCGGCAAATAAAGCTGCTTTTCTCGGCTACAGCCTTAATCTTTGGAAATAACCTTGTCACGGCCTGAAGATGCCGGGAAGGCGACTTCGGCGGTATACCAGCGGAGGCCTCGGCAGAAGGTAAAACTCTCCCTTGCTCTGGCGGGCGCGAAGGGCTGTAATTCGCACAAACGACCACCCTTCCGGACCTTGCCGAGGAGGGGGCAATCAGGGAGCTGCCCGATGCACGGGACGATCGATTCCGCCGAGAATGTCAGCCAGAAAACCGTGCGGGACATGGCCCGATCCACCCCGCTCGAGCAATTCAATCCCGGCGATCCCGAACTGTTTCGTTCCGATACCTTCTGGCCGTATTTCGACCGGCTGCGCCGGGAAGACCCCGTGCATTACTGCAAGGACAGCATGTTCGGGCCGTACTGGTCGGTGACCAAGTACAACGACATCATGGACGTCGACACCAACCATGCGGTGTTCTCGTCGGCCTCCATGCTCGGCGGCATCACCATTCGTGACATCGACCCCGAGCTGCGCCGCGAAAGCTTCATCTCCATGGACCAGCCGCGCCACGGCGCGCAGCGCAAGACCGTGTCGCCGATGTTCACCCCGACCCATCTCGACCAGCTCGCGACCAGCATCCGCCAACGCTCGGCCGAATGCCTCGACAACCTGCCCGTCAACGAGGAGTTCGACTTCGTCGACCGGGTCTCGATCGAACTGACCACCCAGATGCTGGCGGTGCTGTTCGACTTTCCCTGGGAGGATCGCCGCAAGCTGACGCGCTGGTCCGACGTCGCCACCACGATTCCCGGCCCGGACGGCATCGTCCCCACCGAGGAAGCGCGGATGGCCGAACTCGGCGAATGCGCGGCCTATTTCGGCGAGCTCTGGAAGGACCGCATCAACCAGCCACCGAAGAACGACCTGTTGTCGATGATGGCGCACGCCGAGGCCACCCGCGACATGGACCCGAAGAATTTCCTCGGCAATCTGATCCTGTTGATCGTCGGCGGCAACGACACCACTCGCAACACCATGAGCGGCAGCGTCTACGCCCTGAACCAGCATCCGGACCAGTACCGCAAGCTGCGCGAGAATCCGATGCTGCTCGACAGCTGCGTGCCCGAGGTGATCCGCTGGCAGACTCCCTTGGCGCATATGCGGCGGACCGCGCTCCAGGACATCGAATTTCGCGGCAAGCAGATCAAGAAGGGCGACAAGGTGGTGATGTGGTACGTCTCCGGCAACCGCGACGAGGAGGCGATCGAGCGCCCCTACGAGTTCATCATCGACCGCGCCCGGCCGCGCACCCACCTCTCCTTCGGCTTCGGCATCCACCGCTGCGTCGGCATGCGGTTGGCCGAACTGCAATTGAAGATCATCTGGGAGGAAATCATGAAGCGCTTCGACAATATTGAGGTGGCCGGCGAGCCCAGGCGGGTGTATTCGAGTTTCGTCAAGGGCTATGAGACCTTGCCGGTGCGAATCACCGGCTGAGCGCCCGCCCCGCACCCACTCATTTTGGACGACAAACGATGAACATCCAGACTTCAGTCCGAGCCGGCAAGGCCGAGCTTCTGCGCCTGGCGCGCGAGGAGGCCTATTCCACGCCGCTGAAGGATTTTCATCCGGGCGCGCCACGGCTGTTCCAGAACGATACGCTGTGGCCGTGGTTCGAGCGGTTGCGCAAGGAAGAGCCGGTGCACTACTGCACCAACTCGCCGATCGAACCCTATTGGTCGGTCACCAAATACAACGACATCATGCATGTCGACACCAACCACGGCATCTTCTCTTCCGACGTTTCGCTCGGCGGCATCTCGATCCGCGACGTGCCGCCGGGTTACGACTGGCCGAGCTTCATCGCGATGGACCAGCCGCGGCATGCCGATCAGCGCAAGACCGTGTCGCCGATGTTCACGCCGACGCATCTGGACGAACTTGCGATCCTGATCCGCGCGCGCACCGCCAGGGTGCTCGATGCCCTGCCCCGCAACGAGACCTTCAATTTCGTCGACCGCGTCTCGATCGAACTGACCACCCAGATGCTGGCGACCCTGTTCGACTTCCCCTTCGACGAACGCCGCAAGCTGACGCGCTGGTCCGACGTCTCGACCGCGCTGCCGAAGAGCGGCGTCGTCGAATCGGCCGAGCAGCGCCGCGCCGAAATGGACGAATGCGCGGCCTTTTTTTCCAAAATGTGGAACGAGCGCGTCAATGCCGAGCCGCGAAACGACCTGATCTCGATGATGGCGCATAACGACGCCACCCGCTACATGGACCCCGACAATCTGATGGGCAATATCATCCTGCTGATCGTCGGCGGCAACGACACCACCCGCAACACCATGTCGGGCTCGGTGCTGGCCCTGAACGAACACCCGGACCAGTACGACAAGTTGCGCGCCAATCCTGACCTGATCGATTCCATGGTGCCGGAAGTCATTCGCTGGCAGACGCCGCTCGCGCATATGCGGCGCACCGCGCTGGTCGATACCGAGATCGGCGGCAAGACCATCAAAAAAGGCGACCGGGTGGTGATGTGGTACGTCTCGGGCAACCGCGACGAGGAGGGCATCGAGAACCCCGACCAGTTCATCATCAACCGCGCCCGGCCCCGCACCCATCTGTCGTTCGGCTTCGGCATCCACCGCTGCGTCGGGATGCGGCTCGCCGAGTTGCAACTGAAGATCGTCTGGCAGGAGATTCTGAAACGCTTCGAGCGCATCGAGGTGGTGGGCGAGCCGAAGCGGGTCTATTCCAGCTTCGTGCGCGGCATCGAATCCCTGCCGGTACGCATTCCCGCGTGAGCAAGGGTTCCCTTAACCCTCCGGGCCTGGCCGAAGCCGTCAACGCGAAGGGTTTTACGGCGGCAGCAGGGTTCCGGATCGTCGCCGTCCAGCCGGGCAGCGCCGAGGTCGCGCTGCCGCGCCGGGCGGACCTGTTGCAGTTCTTCGGCCATTTCCACGGCGGGGTCATCACCGCGCTGGCCGACCAGGCCGCCGGGATCGCCGTCACCTCGGGCCTGCCCCAGGGAAAGATCGGCGTCACTGTCGAGCTCAAGATCAACTTCCTGGCGCCCGCGGACGGCAGCGAGCTTATCGCCCGCGCCAGGACCCTGAAAATGTCGGGCTCGATTGGGGTTGCCACGGTCGAAGTCTTCAGCAAAAACGAGGCTTCCGAAACCCTCTGCGCGTTCTGCACCGCCACCATGCGCGCCCTTGATCTGCCAGCCGAGCACCGATGACCTCAACCGAACAAGAAGAATATACCGACATCCGTGAAGCCGTCGCCAAGCTCTGCGCGCAATTCCCCGGCGAATACTGGCGCAAGCTCGACCGCGAGATGGCTTACCCGAAGGCCTTCGTCGATGCGCTGACCGAGGCCGGCTATCTCTCCGTGCTGATCCCGGAAGAATATGGCGGCGCCGGCCTGAAGCTGTCGGCCGCGGCCGCGATCCTCGAAGAGATCCAGCGCGCCGGGTGCAATGGTGGCGGCTGCCATGCCCAGATGTACACCATGGGCACGCTGCTGCGGCACGGAAGCGACGAGCAGAAGGCCAAATGGCTGCCGAAGGTCGCCACCGGCGAGTTGCGGCTGCAGGCGTTCGGCGTGACCGAGCCAACCAGCGGCACCGACACCTCCTCGCTGAAGACGTTTGCGAAGAAGGACGGCAATGGCGACTACATCGTCAACGGCCAGAAGATCTGGACCAGCCGCGCCGAATATTCCGACTTGATGATCCTGCTGGCGCGCACCACGCCGAAGGAACAATCGCGAAAGCGCACCGACGGCCTGTCGGTGTTCATCGTCGACATGAAGGCGGCCAAGGGCAACGGGCTCTCGATCAGCCCGATCCGCACCATGATGAATCACGCCACCACGGAGGTGTTCTTCACCGACATGCGGGTGCCGGCGGAGAACCTGATCGGCGAGGAAGGCAAGGGCTTTCGCTACATCCTCTCCGGCATGAATGCCGAGCGCATCCTGATCGCATCGGAATGCGTCGGCGACGCCAAATGGTTCATCGCCAAGGCTTCCGCTTACGCCAAGGAGCGCGCGGTGTTCGGCCGCCCGATCGGGCAGAACCAGGGCGTCCAGTTTCCCATCGCCAAGGCCTATGCGGCGATGCGCGCCGCCGAACTGATGGTGAAGGAAGCCACCCGCAAATACGAGGCCGGGCTCGATTGCGGCGCCGAGGCCAACATGGCGAAGATGCTGGCGGCGGATGCCTCCTGGGAAGCGGCGAATGCCTGCGTGCAGACCCATGGCGGTTTCGGCTTTGCCGAAGAGTATGATGTTGAACGCAAATTCCGCGAGACCCGGCTCTACCAGGTGGCGCCGATCTCGACCAATCTGATCTTATCGTACCTCGCCGAGCACGTGCTGGGCATGCCCCGCTCCTACTGAGAACAAGACATGCTGCCGCTTGAAGGACTGACCGTCATCGCCGTCGAACAGGCGGTCGCAGCCCCGTTCTGCAGTTCGCGGCTGGCCGACGCCGGCGCCCATGTCATCAAGATCGAGCGTCCCGAGGGCGACTTTGCCCGCGGTTACGATGCCGCCGCCAGGGGACAGAGCAGCTATTTCGTCTGGCTCAACCGCGGCAAGGATTCCCAGGTGATCGATCTCGCCACCAAAGAGGGCCGCGCCAGCCTCGAACAACTGATCGCAAGCGCCGACGTGCTGCTGCAAAACCTCAAGCCCGGCTCGATGGACAAGCTCGGCTTTACGCTGGAGCGGCTGCGAAAGGATTACCCGAAACTGATCTGCTGCACCATTTCGGGCTATGGCGACGACGGCCCCTATGCGGATCGCAAGGCCTACGACCTGCTGATCCAGGCCGAGAGCGGGCTGGCCTCGATCACCGGCGGCCCGGAAGGTCCTTCCCGCGTCGGCGTGTCGATCGTCGATATCGCCACCGGCGCCACCGCCCATGCCGCGATCCTCGAAGCCCTGATCGCGCGCGCGCGCAGCGGCGCGGGCGCCGATATCCGCATTTCGATGTTCGACGTGATGGCCGACTGGCTGACGGTGCCGTTGCTCAATGCGGAAGCCGGCAATCCGCCGCAACGGCTGGGGCTGGCGCATCCCTCGATCGCACCCTACGGCGTGTTCCGCTCCAAAGACGGCAAGGACATCCTGATTTCGATCCAGAGCGAGCGCGAATGGAAAAAACTGTGCGCCGACGTGCTGGGCCAGCCTGACCTGCCTGATGATCCGAGATTTGCCAACATGGTCGAGCGCGTCCGCAACCGCGCGCTCACCGACAAGGCGGTCGGCGACGCCTTTGCGACCATGAGCCGCGACGCGCTGTTGAAGCGGCTGTCGGAGGCCGACATCGCCTTTGCCGAGGTCAACACCATGGCCGACCTCGCGCGTCACCCGCATCTGCGGCGGATCGAGGTCGGCACCCCGGCGGGACCGGTGAGCTATCCCGCGCCGGGCGCCATCGTCGTCGATCAGCCACGTCATTATGGCGCGGTGCCCGCCATTGGAGAGCGCACCAAAAACGATATTGCAAAATCTCCTCATTTCAGGACCAGATCGTCATGACCGAAAAACCCGATCTCGACCATTTGCGCCAATGGATCGGCCGCAGCACGCAGGCTTCCGACATCGTCACCGCGCAACTGGTGAAGGGCCTTCGCGCCACGCTGTTCATGGAGATCGGCGATCCCAAACCGGGCGATGCCGCACCATGGACCGTGCATTGGTGCCTGGCGCAGCCGGTCTTCCCGATGTCGGAACTGAGCCCCGATGGCCATCCCACCCGCGGCGGCTTCCTGCCGCCGGTGCCGCTGCCACGCCGGATGTGGGCCGGCGGGGAACTGGAATTCTTCGATAGCTTGCGCGTCGGCGACGAGACGACGCGGACGTCGCGTATCGCCGACGTCACCATGAAGAGCGGCAGCTCCGGCATATTGTGCTTTGTGTCCGTCGACCATCTGGTGACGACGCCGCGCGGCACCGCGCTGCGCGAGCGGCAGGATATCGTCTACCGCGACATGGCGACCACGCAGGTCGCTGCCAAGCCGGCCGCGCCGCCGCCCGCGGCCAGGCACCGCGAAACCCACATGGCAGATCCCGTGCTGCTGTTTCGCTATTCGGCACTGACCTTCAACGGCCACCGCATTCACTACGACCGCGACTACGTCACCAAGGTCGAGGGCTATCCGGGCCTGATCTTCCACGGCCCGATGCAGGCGGCCTTCCTGGTGGAACTCGCCGCCAAACTGCATGGCGGCGCGGCACCGAAGAAGTTCAGCTATCGCGGACTGCAGCCGCTGTTCGAAGGCAGCGAGTTCAGCGTCAACGCCAACGACACCGCCTCAGGCATGGAACTGTGGACGGCGAATTCCGAAGGACAGCCGACCATGAAGGGCACCGCGACGTGGTGAGGCTTAGTTGACCGTCATTGCGAGCGAAGCGAAGCAATCCATCCATCCGCGCGGAGAATGTGGATTGCTTCGTCGCTTCGCTCCTCGCAATGACGGGAATTGCAATTCGAAACATCTCCTGAGGGCACACCGCATTGTCCCGTAAACCCACCAAGACCACCGCCTCATCCGTCACCGTCAAGCAGGCAACCCTCGACCTGTTGCGCTCGTTCGGCATCAAGAAAGTGTTCGGCAATCCCGGCTCGACCGAGCTGCCGTTTCTCGCCGACTGGCCCGACGATATCGACTACGTGCTGGGCCTGCAGGAAGCCTCCGTGATCGGCATGGCGGACGGCTACGCCCAGGCCACGCGCAACGCCGGTTTCGTCAATCTGCATTCCGCCGCCGGCGTCGGCAATGCGCTCGGCAACATCTATACCGCGCACCGCAACCAGACCCCGCTGGTGATCACGGCGGGCCAACAGGCGCGCAGCATCCTGCCGTTGCAGGCGTTTCTCTATGCCGAACGCGCCTCGGAATTCCCGCGGCCCTACGTCAAGTTCTCGGTCGAGCCGGCGCGGCCTGAGGACGTGCCGGCGGCGATCGCGCGCGCCTATTACGTGGCGATGCAGCCGCCCTGCGGGCCGACCTTCGTTTCGGTGCCGATCGACGACTGGACCCATCCCACGCAACCGATCGAGGCGCGTCACGTCAGCCGCGAACTCGGCCCTGACGCCAGCGCGATGCAGGCGCTCGTCGCGGCACTTTCGGCCAGCAAGGACCCTGCCCTCGTGGTTGGCCCCGGCGTCGATCGCGCAGGCGCGGTCGATCTGATGGTGAAGGTCGCGGAAAAGGCAAAAGCCTCGGTCTGGGTCAGCCCGTTCTCGGCGCGCTGCGGTTTTCCGGAGCGGCATCCGCAATTCGCAGGATTCCTGCATGCCTCGCCGGCGCAGCTCTCGGACGCGCTTGCCGCGCACGATCTGGTGGTGGTGATCGGCGCGCCGGTCTTTACCTTCCACGTCGAAGGCCATGCCTCGATCTTCGACGGCACGACCACGATTTTTCAGGTCACCGACGATCCGACTGCGGCTGCGGTCACGCCTGTCGGCACCAGCATCATCGCCACCATGAAGCCCGCGCTGACCATGCTGCTGGACCTCCTGCCCGAGACGAAGCGCGCGACGCCGGCCGGCCGCAAGTTACCTGCCGCGCCCTCGGCGGCCGATCCGCTTCCGGTCGAATATCTGCTGCACACGCTCTCGTCTTCGATGCCTGATGATGCCGCGCTGGTCGAGGAAGCGCCGTCGCACCGGCCGCTGATGCACAAATTCATGCCGATGCGAGGTGGGGACAGTTTTTACACCATGGCGAGCGGCGGTCTCGGCTACGGCCTGCCTGCCGCGGTCGGCATGGCGCTCGGCCGGCCCGGCGTCCGCACCGTCTGCCTGGTCGGCGACGGCTCGGCGATGTATTCGATCCAGGCGCTGTGGACGGCCGCGCAACGCAAGCTGCCGCTGACGGTGGTGGTGATCAACAATTCAGGCTACGGCGCGATGCGCTCGTTCAGCCAGGTGATGCAGGTGCGCAACGTGCCCGGCCTCGAACTGCCCGGCATCGATTTTGTGAAGCTCGCCGAAGGCATGGGGTGCGACGCGGTCCGCGTGACAAGATCATCCGAACTGGCGACGGCATTGAAGCGCGGGCTGGCGCACAACGGCACGAGCCTGATCGAGGTGATGGTGGATTCCGCGGTGCCGCTGCTCTACGCGCAGAAGAGCTGAGGCGAGACCTCACAGCGTCATTGCGAGGAAGCGATAGCGACGGAGCAATCCATTCTTGCTTTGCCGCAACATGGATTGCTTCGCTTCGCTCGCAATGACGAGCTATCACTTCCCGAAATCTTCCCGCATCTTCGCCTGGATCTTCGCCATGCCGGCGATCCAGCGGTCGTAGTTTTCGGTTTTCTTGCGCATGTAGCCCAGCACCTGCGGATGCGGCAGGATGACGAAGGTCTCCTGCTCGATGCCGGCAAGCGCGTCCTTGGCCACCTGCTCCGGCGTCAGATCGCCGTCGCCGGATTGCGGGCCCCTGGGGATCGAACGCAGCATGTTGGTGTCGACGCCCTGCGGGCACAGGATCGAAACCTTGATGCCGTGGGCCTTGTGCGAGATCGCGAGGTTCTCGGCAAAGCCCACCGCGGCATGTTTCGTGGTCGAATAAGCGGGGCTGCCGACCTGCGACAGCAGTCCGGCCGCCGAGATCGTGTTGAGGAAATAGCCGCCGCCGCGCGCCTTCATGCGCGGGATCAGATGCCGCGCGGCGTAGATATGGGCCATCACATGGATCGCCCAGCTTCGCATGAACGGCTCGTCGGAATGGCCGCCGGCATTCTCCGACAAGGGATCGAAGCCGCCGCCGATGCCGGCATTGGAGCAGAACAGTGCGATCGGGCCGAACTGCCGTTCGGTCTCCTCGATGACGTGGACGATGTCCTTTTCCTGCGCGACGTCACATTTGAACGCCGCGCCGTTGACCGCAGCCGCCACCGCCCGGGCGCCGTGGATATCGACATCGGCCACGATCACCTTGGCCGCGCCGGCGCGGTGAAAGGCCTCGCACAGCGCGCGCCCGATCCCGTTGGCGGCCCCGGTGACAACCACGACCTTGCCCGTCACCTGCATGATGCCCTCGGCCTTTTCCATAGCGTTTTCAAGCGAAGTGGATACCGGTTCGCGTGAAGAAAACGCGTCAAACAAAAACACAGTGGTTCGGTTCTGATTCCATCAGAACCGAACCTCTAATTCAGAACGAGATCGAGCACGGCGGTGTAATGGCAGGCCGCGCCCAGCAGCACGAAGGAATGCCAGATCGCGTTCTGGAAACGCAACCGCTGCCAGGCGTGAAAGACCACGCCGAAACTATAGAGCAGGCCGCCGGCGGTGATGAACCACAGGGTCAGTGTCGGCAGCGACGACACCACGGTGTCGTAGATCATGAAGCCGCTCCAGCCCATCGCCAGATAGAGCCCGACCGCGAGCCGGTCGAAGCGGCCCGGAAACACCAGCTTGATCACGATGCCGAAAATCGCCACGCACCACACCCCGATCAGGAGCGCGATCGCGAACACGCTGTCCTTCATCTGCGCGATGATCGGCGTGTAGGTCGCCGCGATCAGCACATAGATCGCGGAATGGTCGAAGCGGCGCAGCACCCATTTGGCGCGCGACACCGGCCACAGATTATAGGTAGCCGACAGCACCAGCATGGTGAGGAGGCCGGCGACGTAAACCGAGACCACCGCCACTTCCAGCGCGGTGGCGTAGATCGCGGTGAGTACGATCAGCACCGTAGCCGCGACCACTCCGCAGAGCACGCCGATGCCGTGCACGACGCCATCGGCGATCAATTCGGCCCGATCGTAGTTCCAGCGCATGGCGTCGGCCGCCGCGTGGACGGAGGTCGAGGCAAGCTGCTTCAGTCTGAAGATGGTCATGGCGATCCGGCAGGCTTGGTGGCGAGAGCGATAAATCATAGCTCTTTGGGGGTCAAACGAACACTGAAACCCTTCGGCCCAAATCGCGCCCTAAGTATGAAACTTGATTTTGGACCGCCAATCGCCACCTTGCGGGTAGGTTCCGGTCAATTGCCCGCCAAATCGAGTTCTTCCCGCCGCATGGCCCCCCGTTTTTCCGAAATGATCGAGGAAGCGCGCCTGTCCGCACGGGCGCTGCTGGATTATGGCGATCACTTTTTCAATCCGACGGTGCGGCTCGGCGTCACCGGACTTTCACGGGCCGGCAAGACGGTATTCATCACAGCACTCATACACGGCCTCACCCGCGGCGGCCGTTTTCCGGTTTTCGAGCCGTTTGCCACCGGGCGGATCGCGCAGGCGCGGCTGGCGCCGCAGCCCGACGATGCAGTGCCACGGTTCGACTATGAGAACCATGTCCGCACCCTGATCGAGGCGCGGCGCTGGCCGAACTCGACGGTCGACATCTCAGAGTTGCGACTCGTTATCGACTACCAGCGTCAAAATGGCGCGGACCGCACCCTGACGCTCGATATTGTCGACTATCCCGGCGAATGGCTGCTCGACCTGCCGCTGCTCAACAAGAGCTATGAGCAATGGTCGCGCGAGAGCCTCGGCCTGTCGCGCGAGCGTCCCCGCGCGCCGCTCGCGGCGCAGTGGCACGCGCATCTGGCGACGTTGAGCGCGGCGGCCCACGAGGACGAGCAGGCGGCGCTGACGGAGGCACGGCTGTTCACCGATTATCTGCGCGCCTGCCGCGACGAACGCTTCGCGATGAGCCTGCTGCCGCCCGGACGGTTTTTGATGCCGGGCAACCTCGCGGGCTCGCCGGCGTTGACCTTCGCGCCGCTCGATCTGCCGGACGAGGGCACGGCACCGGAAAACTCGCTGTGGGCGATGATGGTCCGGCGGTACGAGGCGTACAAGGACGTGGTGGTGCGGCCGTTCTTCCGCGATCATTTCGCGCGGCTCGACCGCCAGGTGGTGCTGGTCGATGCGCTCTCGGCGTTCAACTCCGGCCCCGAGGCGCTGCACGATCTCGAGGCGGCGCTGGCGGGAATTCTCGATTGCTTCAGGATCGGCCGCAGCACGTTCCTGACCAGCCTGTTTCGGCCGCGGATCGACCGCATCCTGTTCGCCGCGACCAAGGCCGATCACCTGCACCATTCCAGCCATGACCGGCTGGAAGCGGTGTTGCGGCGGACGGTGGCCGGGGCCGTGGCCCGCGCCGAAGACACCGGCGCCCTGATCGACGTGGTGGCGCTGGCCGCGGTGCGCGCCACCCGCGAGGCGACGGTGGCGCGCGGCCGCGACAAGCTGCCCTCGATCCTGGGAACCCCCGCCCCCGGCGAGATCGCGGGCGCCGGCGAGGCCTTCGACGGCACCACGGAGGTTGCGACCTTTCCGGGCGACCTGCCCGCCGATCCCGAACGGCTGTTTGCCGGCGACGGCGCGTTCCGCGGGCTTTCCAGCGCCAGCGCCGACAGGAGCGATTTCCGCTTCCTTCGCTTCCGGCCGCCGCAACTGGAAAGCGCCGATGCCGAGGGCCCCACGCTGCCTCACATCCGCCTTGACCGCGCCCTCCAGTTCCTGATCGGAGACCGACTGCAATGAGCGAGCGCCCGCGCAAACCCGCGACCTTCAAGCTCGACGATCCCGGCGTGGTCGTGATGGATGCGGACGAGACCGGCCGCCCGGCGCGCGGCACGGTCCGCATCACGCCGGAAGCCGACCCCGCACTGCTGCCGGTCCCGATCGAGGCGCCGCTGCTTCCGGTGCGGCGCGGCTTTCGCTGGGGCACGGTGTTCTGGAGCGCCGTCGGCGGACTGGTGCTGCTCGGCCTCGGTCTCAGCGTCACCCAGCTGATCGAGAATCTGTTCGCGCGCAGTGAAGGACTTGGTTTCGTCGGATTGGCATTCGCTGTCGCGGCCGCATTGGCGTTGGCCGTCATCATCGCGCGCGAAGCGCTCGGCCTGGCACGGCTTGCGACCATCGAGAAACTTCATCTGCGCGCGACGGAGGTTCTGCTGAGCGACGATCGCAGGGAAAGCCGCGCCATCGTGCAGGAGCTGATAAAGCTCGCGCACCAGAACCCGCATCTGGCGCGGCCGCGCGCCGCGCTGCGGAGCCATGCCGACGACATCATCGACGGCGCCGACATGATCCGGCTGGCCGAGCGCGAGCTGATGACGCCATTGGACCAGGAGGCGCGCCGGCTGGTGTCGTCGGCCGCGCAGCGCGTCTCGATCGTCACCGCGGTCAGCCCGCGCGCGCTGGTCGACGTGCTGTTCGTGTTCGTGGCCTCGCTGCGCCTGATCCGGCAATTGGCGCTGCTCTATGGCGGGCGGCCTGGCGCGCTCGGCATGATCTCCCTGTTGCGCCATGTCATCGCCCATGTCGCCATCACCGGCGGCATGGCGGCGAGCGACAGCCTGATCCAGCAGGTGCTCGGCCATGGCCTGGCTGCAAAACTCTCGCAGCGGCTCGGCGAAGGCGTGCTCAACGGCCTGTTGACCGCACGGCTCGGCTTAGCTGCGATCGACGTCACCCGCCCGCTGCCGTTCACCGCGCTGCCGCGGCCGGTGCTCGCCGATCTGGCGAAGGATCTGCTGAGGAAACGCGAGGGCGAGGAGTAGGCTATCCGGCGCGCTTTCCCGACACCAAATAAAAGGCCACCCGAAAGGTGGCCTTCTTATCTTGCGTAGCCACACAAAAAAATTATGCGATCAATCGCAAACCTGGACACGGCGGAAACGCCAATCATAGCCGTCCCAATAACGCTCGCGAACGATCCGGCAGGCTGGCTCTTCAACATAGACCGGCGCCGGCGCGTAATAAGCCGGGGGTGGCGGCGGAGCAGGCCGCGATGCCAGGGCACCGCCGAGCAACGCGCCGCCGATAAGGCCGCCAACCACGCCGGCGGCGATTTCACCATTCTCCGCCCTTGCAGACTGCGGCAACAGCAGCGGGCTCGCAATCAGCGTGACCGCCAGCAGGGCTGAGGCAACTTTGCGCATGATCATCTTCTCTCCAGGTGCCGGCCGCGAAACGTGCGCGGTCGTCGGTCCAAACCATCATACAGCGCGCGATTAACGCTTTCTTAAGCCTGCGCGCAAGTCGAAAAATTATTTTGGAATCGCGTGGTACCGGGCAAACTCTAAAGCGGCGCGACGATCCCTGTCCGCAGTGGCATCAGATCCCCGACCCAACCACCCTATCGTCGCGATTCGTTAAGGCCGCCACGCGCCACACTGGAAAAACATCGCCCGCCAGCACGCGCCAGCGAAAAAGCGGCGAGTCCGGCGGCGGTGAAAGCTCCGGCGTCCAGCCCGTCAGTTTTTCCAGCGTGTAGGTATCCATCACGATGCCGCGCCAGTTGCGCTCGACCCGCTCCAGCGGTTCCCTGACCGCCGTGGTGGATTCCCATATCGGCGTCTTGTCGTCGGGTTCGCGCCCGACATAGAGCCCGGTGTGCCCCCCAATCAAATCCAGGCCGGGATCGCGAAAGCCCATGAACCGCCCGCGCTCGTTGATCTGGATCACCGGCACGCGGCCGTTGAAGAACCAGCGCAGCATGGCGTAGGTCCGGTAGTCGGTGGTCGCGATCCAGGTCGCGCCGGTTTTCTGCAACTCGGCCTGCGCGCGCTCCACCACCTGCTGATAGCCCGCTTCGCCGCCGACCGGATCGGCCCGTCCGATGAAATTCCAGGGGGTGGCGACGTAATAGAAAAACACCGCGACGACGAAGACGATGCCGGACGCGATCGCGGCCCTCGCCCAGAAAATCGTCGACCGGATCATCCAGGACGGAAAACCCTCGCTCGGCAGCATCGCGATGTTGATGGCGGTGGCGGCAAAGCCGGCCGGCCATAGGAACATCGGCCAGGTATCGCCGACCCGAAGCGTCAGCGATTTCCAGAAGAAATAGAGGAAGGGAACGATCACGGCGGTCGACAGCAGGATGGCGACCGGGTCGCCGCGGCGATAGCCGCGCCACGCCGTCAGGCTGACGCCCGACAGCACCACCGGCAACAGGATGAACCCGACCAGCCCGAATTGCAGGCCGATGAAGTCGCCGATGGTGCGCCATGACATGTCATGGGTCGCGACGGCGCGCACGAGCTGAAAGCGGAACGAGGCCCAGTCGTGCCCGGCATTCCAGATCAGCACCGGCGAGAACACCGCAAGCGCGATCAGCGCCGCCGCCCATGGATAGGGGCTTGCCAGCCAGCGCCGGCGCCAGGACGGCACCAGCAGGAATGCGGCGACCGCCGGAAGCAGCATCACCGCGGTGAATTTCGACAACAGCGACAGCCCTGCGAACACGCCGGCGGCCAGCCACCAGCGCCCGTCCCCGCTTTCCGCGAGCCGTACCAGCGCCCACAACATCGCCACTGCGAACGGGATCAGCGCGGTGTCGGGCGAGACCTTGGCCATCAACAGCCCGTAATACAGCGCGGCCTCCGGCATCAGCACCGCGAGCACGACGGCGCGGATGTCATGGGTCACGCGGCGGACGATGTCGGCGAGCAGGAGCTGCGTCACCAGCATCGCGAGGATGCCGGCGAACCGCACCCCCAGATTGGTGTCGCCGAAGATTGCGGTGCCGAAGCGGATGAACCAGGCGATCATGGGCGGATGATCGAGGAAGGAAAGCACATTCTCTTTCGACCAGGTCCAGTAATAGGCCTCGTCGGTGCGCAGATCGATGACGCCGGCATAGACCAGCCGTAGCACCGTCATCGCCGCGATCAACGCGGCCACGCCAAGCAGCGGCCGAAAGGCGGAACTGGCCGGTTTTGCGGCGTTATCGGGGGCGGCAATCGTCACGGGGCCTTTTCCCCGACTGCCGGGGGAGTGTCAACGGATTGATCCGGCACACACCAGCGTCGTCCCGGCGTTCGCCGGGGCGACTGAGGAATGGTACGCACGGGAATTAAACTCTACTATCCCCGATCTATTCCTTATGGCTGCTCAAGCGAATCGCATGATCCGGCTCTCCCAGGAACGGCTGACAAACCTTGTCCGCGGCATCGGCGTCCGGCAGATTCGGCTGGCCTGCGGGCTGGTGCTGTTTGCCTATCTGGTCAGCCATTTCCTCAACCATGCGCTCGGCAATATCTCGATGGATGCGCTGGCCGTCGGTGTCTACTACCACACCGTATTCTGGCAGTTTCTGCCGGTCGCGATCACGTTCTACACCGCGGCGCTGGTCCATGCCGGTCTCGGGGTCTGGGCGCTGTATCAGCGCCGGCAATTCCGCTGGAGGGCGATCGAGCCGCTGCAGCTCGTGCTCGGCCTGAGCATCCCCGCGCTGATCATCGCCCACATAACCGGCGTGCGGCTCGGCGAAACCCTGTTCGGCCACGAAAAGCTCTATCCGCAGGTGTTCTACGCCTATTGGGTGGTGTGGCCGTACAAGATCCTGCAGATGTATGCGGTGCTGCTGATCGCCTGGATCCACGGCTGCATCGGGCTTTATTTCTGGCTGCGGATGCGGACGTTCTTCAAGCGCGCCGCGCCGTTGCTGTTCGCCGCCGCCATATTGATTCCGACGCTCGCCATGCTCGGCCTCTATCAGGGCGGCCGCAGCGTCGTCGACGACAGCCAGAGCAAGGAGTGGCGGGCGGAAAATCTGGGACCGCGGCAGGTCGGCACCGCGGCCGAGCAGAACGTGCTGGAAAGCATCGTCGAATATTTTCTCGTCGGCTATTTCGGCCTGCTCGGGCTGGTGCTGCTGGCAAGGGGCGCACGGGCGCTGGCCGAGCGGCGGGGCGGCATGATCAACCTGTCCTACGGCAACGGCAGGACGGTCCGGGTGCCGAAGGGCCTCAGCGTGCTCGAGGCGAGCCTGCGCTATAACGTGCCGCATGCGAGCGTATGCGGCGGCCGCGCCCGCTGCTCCACCTGCCGCATCCGCGTGATCGGCGACTGCAGCGCGTTGCCGGCGCCGTCGGCGCGCGAGGCCTTCGTGCTCAACCGCGTCGGCGCGTCCGACCCCTCGATCCGGCTGGCCTGCCAGCTCCGCCCGGAGGCCGACCTCTCCTTCTTCCAGCTGTTCATGCCGCATACGATGTCGGCCAACGCGCACGCCACCCAGCCGCATCGCATCGGCCAGGAGCGTTATCTCGTCAGCATGTTCGTCGACATGCGCGGCTCGACCAAGCTCGCCGAGAACCAGCTGCCGTTCGATACCGTGTTCATCGTCAACCGCTTCCTCGGCGCAGTGTCGCAGGCCGTGATCGAGTGCGGCGGCCAGCCCAACCAGTTCGTCGGCGACGGACAATTGGCGCTGTTCGGGCTAACGACAAACCCGCAGACCGCCTGCCGCCAGGCACTGCGGGCGGCGGCCATGATCGCGGTCAATGTCGACGAATTGAATCAATTCCTCAGTCACGATCTGCGCGAGCCGATCCGCTTCGGCATCGGCATTCACGGTGGCGAAGTCATCATCGGCGACATCGGTTACCGCGACCACATGGTGTTCACCGCGCTCGGCGACGCCGTCAATGTCGCGGCAAGGCTGCAGGACATGACCAAGACGCTTGCCTGCGAAGCGATCGTCTCGGAAGAAGTCCGCGTTACCGCCGGCGTCGCGGACGATGCGCTGCCGCAGCAGCAGGTCGCGATACGCGGACGCAGCGAGCCGATGATCGTCCGCTCCGTCAGCGAGGCGAAGGCGCTGTCCGCGCTGGTTAACGATGTGCAGATCGCAGCGGCCTGAAGGCCCGGAAAAATCGCTGTGTGATCCAGCGCACATCTGAACGAACGTTCAGAAAAATGTCCGCGATTCCAACGCTGTTTTCTCGAACCGCGCCTCGCAGGGCCGCGACTGATGGGCGATGGGCAAAACTGAAGGTCCACAACCCGACTGCAAGACGACAACTCAAACCCGCGCCACGGCGCACATCGAAGGAGAACGACCATGTTTCGCAAACTCACTCTCGCCCTCGTTGCCGCAGCTTCTCTCAGCGCGATGGCGCTGGCTCCCACCGCCGCTTCCGCGCATTCGTGGGGCGGTGGATGGGGTGGCGGCTGGGGCGGCGGTTTCCATCATCACCACTTCGGCCATGGCTTCGGCATCGGCTATATCGGCGGTGGCGACGATTGCTATGTGGTGCGCCGCGTGCCCACCCCATTCGGCTATCGCCTGCGCACCATCAACGTCTGCGAATATTGATTGACGTTCGCAGGCCTCATGCAAATCCCCGGTCGCCGAGGCAGCGGCCGGGGATTTTTTGGGTGTACCTGCATCAAGTGCCCTCCCCGGCGACTACGTTATCAACGGTGCGGCCTGATCCCTCGAAATTAGGACCGTTGATCCAGATCAACGGTCCACCTTCGAGCACTGATCTGGTGAAGGCTTCCAGGTGCTGCCCATGGCAGTCGAAAGGAGCCCTGAAAATGCGCAAGAGTTTGCTCGCCGTCGCTGCGGCGCTATCAATGGCGGCAATCGATGCTCACGCACAAGTGCCGCTCAGTACCTACACCGACGCCAACGGATATCTCGACGTCCAGAAACTCACCTGCGCCCAGCTGGCCGGTACGTTCCAGGAAGACGCCGATCTTTTGGTCATTTGGTACAGCGGATGGTACAATGGACTCGCGAAAAAACATCTTGCAAACCCCGATCGAGCCAAGAAGCTCGAGCACGAGATCATAGTCCATTGCAAGGCCAATCCGGGCATACGCGTTATTGATGCGATCGCCGTCGTCTTCAAGGACGAGAGGATGCGGCTTGGCATCAAGATGGCGGAATGAACCTCACATCCGCATGATTGATCACGTGAGGAAAAAACGGCATGCTCGCAGCTGGCTTGTTGAAAGCCACCTCATGCACGATTTAGCCCGCGTCGTTTTCAGCGTTTGACCCGATTTACACTTCGTTGTGAAAAATTGCTCGACCGGAACGTGTCAATGTTGAATGATTTCTGGTGGAAACGGCCGAATGGGGCGGCCTGCGCAGGCATTGTCGCGCGCAGGTACCGCCTCGCGATAATATTTCTCGAAGTCGCTCAGGGAATGGACAGAAATATCGCAAGCCTCCCGATGGTCATTCGCGTATTGGACCATTTCTCCCCACGCCATCGAAAAACGAATAAAGGCTTCGCAGTTGTTCCATATCAGGGCGCGGCCGCGCCCATTGGACAATCAGTTACCATCAAGCCGGATAACCAATACGATTTGAATTAAACTTCCACGCATCCCTGCATAAGCTGGAGCGAATGGGAGTGCATTTGCTCCCAGATGCTCGCTCGGGTTACAATGGATCGCTAAAGGCGTGCGTACTCGATGAGCTTGAAATAGCTTATGGCATCAGCATCTCTTGGACCGACACATTTGCCTCTCGTGCCAACGATGATGTTCGGCATCGTGCTGCTGCTTGTGGGCGTTGTAGTCTTTGAAAATTGGCGGCTGATCCGGATGACACACCGGTCCGGCTATCGCAGAGCCTGGCTGAGTGACGCGTACCCGAGGCGCCCTTGGCAAGAAATTCCCCCATGGATGCGAGCACTACGCGTGAGCATGTTCATTGGTTGGGCCGTAGCGATAATTTCGATTAGCACAGTTGGTGCCATTGAAACGGCTGCCTTGAGACAACCCAAAATCGCTGACGCGCCGTTCATTCACCCTCACGAAATCAAAGGGGGAATACGGTTCTTCACGGATCGGCAGGAAAAAATATATGCGGTAGCGAAGCCGCTGATGATCGGCTCTTTTGCCGTTACTTTCGCATTCATTGTGGCTCTCGGGCGCATTGAAGAGCGTTGGAGAAAGCGGAGACAGCAGGACTTGCTGGATCGCCTCGCCACCGAGGTGTAGCGGCGCATTTTTGGCCGAGAGTGAGGGCGGAGATCCAAATGCCGGGCATCCAATGTTCGAGTTTGGCACCTTCCAAACTGCCGACCGCATGGAGCGATGTCCGATTTCGGGTGCGAAGCAGAAAACATATGCTCGCATCCAGCCTTTCAGCTTTTGACCCGCTTCACACTTTCACACTTTCCTGTGAAAAACCTGTCCGGCCGTTGGAACGTGTCAGGGAACGGTCAGAAATATCGCAGGCCTCCCGATGGTCATTCGCGTATTGGACCATTTCTCCCCAGGCCATCGAAGAACGAATATAGGCTTCGCAGTTGTTCGATATCAGGGCGCGGGCGCGCCCAAACGGTTTTAAGGCCTCTACAGCCTCGCTGCGCAGCCGGGTCAATTCGGGGCATTGCGCCTGCGCGCCGGCCTGGCCGCAAAATCCGATCAGCGCTATCGTCGCAAGGGTGGGCATAAGCATCCGCATCGAAGGATTCTGCTCGCACCGACATCAGACGTCGGTTCCCCGGCAACGGCTGTTCAGGACGTTCAGCAGGCTGTTTCGTGTCGCAGACGACAGGTGACCACGAAAAGCCGCCGCGATCCTGTCGCCTGGCCGGTTCGTGTTAAGCCGCAACAGCAGTTCGCAGGCCTGCTCCGATCGGAGCCGACGGAACATGCCTCCAAGCTCCTTCGCACGGGCGGCGAAACCGGCAACATCGCTGCTCGCAAAGCGTTTTTGCAAGACCGGCAAAAAATATGCATCCATGTCATGGATGTAGAATTCCTTCAGGGTGCCGGCAGGAAGCGGCTCAACATGCGGTATTCGCCTGGTACGGTAGTCCTCCAGCCAGTCACGACCGGACCTGGACTTCAGACCCCAGATGTGACGCTGCACGTAGTAGAAACGAAAATCTTCGTCCGGATCCTTTTTCATTCCGTTCTTGTACCAATCCTCGACCAACTGGGCCTGCTGCTCGGCGTGTAAGTCGTCCCAGTCCCAGAGGTCGACCTTCTCGTAAGAGTAGGCTGCGTTGGGTGGGGCGCCGGGTCCATATCCGGCGAGCCTGTCGAGCGCGCCGGCGAGCCCAAACGCTGCCTGCATCCCTGCGGAGTTGACCCAGTAGGGCGAAGACCAATGCTCTCCCTGCCAAACGTGCGTCAATTCGTGAATCAGGGTGTTCCTGTCCTCCTGGACCGTGCTCATGCCGAGATAGCCGTCGCCAGCGTGAATCACGTACTTGCCATCGTCACTGCTGACGTTGAACAGAAGGGACGTCGGCAGCTTCGTCGGCAATGTGAACTCGCGGTCTCCCCCTCCGAGCCCATCGCTGATAAGGACCTGCTCGTAGGGGATCGTCTGCCGGAAAACGAGCATCGCGATCTGCTTCTCGCCCTCGGCCAGATGCCGTACGTTTTTCACTGGCCGCATCGGTGCCTCCCGCCCGCAAATAGCCTTGGCTGGCGCGCCGCTTTGCGCGCCAATGTTTGCCTTTGTCGCGGGATTTGCGAGTATTTTAGCGGCTGGATAAGGCTTGCAGGAGGACGCCCGGACGTCGGTCTGCACCAACTCCTGCATGCATCGCTGAAATTGTCCACGAGCGCGTCCGCAGACATCACGACCCGATCATCCCGCTCTCGAACGATGCACGATCATCAAGCTATCCCGTGAACCAAAAGAAGGGGAGAAACTTGGATTCTCGCGACAATGAAACGGCTTTGAGCGAAAGGCCGCCGAACGATTCGACTATGTCTTGAGGCGCCCGGCCGTGCCGGTCTCCTCTGTCTGCCCGGGGGCAAGCAGGGGAAGTGTCATCCAAATGGTCGTGCCCTTTCCTGGTGCGGAGACGAGAGTGATTCTGCCGCCGAGCTGTTGCGTCACGAGATTATGGACGATGTACATGCCAAGCCCGATGCTGCCCTGCGCACGTCTGGTGGTGAAGAAGGGATCGAAAACGTGACGCTGAACTTCTTCCGGAAAGCCGCTGCCGTCATCCGAGAAGGTGATCTCGACCTGGTCCATGCCGAGGCGGCGCGCCTTGATCACGATGTGTCCCCCGGGCCGATCGGCGAAGCCGTGGGTGACGGCGTTGAAGATGAGGTTGGTCAGCACCTGCCCGTAGGGGCCAGGGAAGCTGTCCACGATGATATCGGAGGGCATCTCAATTGCGAGTGAAGATTGAGATTTCAGCAGGCGCCCCCGCACGCTTGCGATGACCTGCTCTGTCGCGAGTTTGAGATCGAAGGCGCGCCGGTCGTCGCTGCTGCGATCAACGGCGACCTGCTTGAACGATTGAATCAAACCTCCGGCGCGCTCCAGGTTCGCGACGAGTTGTTCTGCGGCGCCGCGACAGCCGTCGGTGAACTCGACAAGCCGGGCGCGTCGCACCTGGCCCGAGGCTATCTGGCCTGTAAAGTCAGCGCTGCGATGCGCTAGCGTCGATGCGACCGTGAGGCTGGTGCCGATCGGGCTGCTGATTTCATGTGCTACCCCGGCGACCAGGCCGCCGAGCGCCGCCAGTCTTTCGGTTTCGATGAGATAGCGTTGGGTCTCGCTGGCGTGCAGTGCTACTTCGGCCAACCTCCTCTTGTCCCTGATTTCAGCAAACAGCGCAGCCAGAACCGACGCGCCGACCGTCACAAGTAGAATGCTGAATTGGGCCGCCAGGACGCGCCTGTCCATTGAAAGACCCGGATTACCGAAATAGCCGATGCCAAAGGTGGTCGTCCAGACGATTGAAAGACTGACGATGAACGCGGCTGCCGCAGCGAAAACTGGCCGGCAACGAGCCGCAAGCCACAGCAGCGGCGCGAACAACACGGCGACTGGCCCAACGGTCGCCAAAAGGTCGGACCGCAGGAAAATGGCAAGTCCACTCACCAGGGCCAGCGCTGCGACTGCCAAAGCACCTTCGACGAGTTCGCTGACCGGTGGTCGGTCGCGCGAGGCTGAGCCAAGCTCTATCAGCAACGGTGCAACCGTGATTATTCCCAGTCCGTCCGATGCGAACCAGTGCAGCCAGATCGTGAGTATCGGCGTCGTTGTGCTGTGAAACAATTTGAATGTCAGCGTTCCGCCGATCCCGGAGACAGCGGCCCCTATAACCGCTGCCGCCGCCAATCCCAGCACGTTACGTAGCTTGGCCAGTCTGAAATCCGCACCGAAGTAATGCCCAACAAGCCATGCCGTGAGCACCGCTTCCCCTGCATTACACAAGGCGGAGAGAACAGCGCTCCAGAGATTCCGGTCGCCGAAGAGATTCGCCACAATTGTTGCAGTTATGGTGCCTACAACGACCGGCCAAACCGCGCGGGACCCGAGAGCGATCAGGACGCCGGCGGACACGCCTGCGGCAGGCCAGAAAACGGCAACACCCTCAGGTTTGGTCAGCAGAGCAAGGCTAAGCCGGGCTGCCAGGAAATATACGACGCCGACCGCGATAGCGAGCCCAATCGAGCCAACCCACCGCGTCAGGTCGATGGTGGTGGACAGCTCATGCCGCGACTGTCTTTGGAGGTTCTGGCGCACCCGGTCCCCCTTCCCCGCACGGTCCTATTTAGCATAAGACTGGCATGACCGCCGCAACTCGCGCCATCGGGCCTTTGAGACATATCGACCGGGGAGAGCAATGACCGCTTTCAGCGGGTAACCCGGAAGACATTGCTCACACTGGGTTCTTCTCAGTTTGCCCCCGGAGGCGGACGTTCGATTGGAGCGAGTTTCAAGGAAATTTTCCAATTCTTGATCTGCAACATCCGCCGGGGGCACTCCGGCCGATTTCTGATTTTCAGAAATTTCGCTTGACGGCCCGGTAGAAGCAGGAATAGAGCGATTTGGTCCCGTCCCACCCCGAGGGGCGGCTCGCGATCGTCACGAACGCGGGGCGGGATGCGGTGGACGCGGATGGCGCCAAAGACGAGGGCACCAGATGCGGACGGCGAAGACGTGTGGTCCTGATGCCCCGACGCTGGCATCAAGTGGGCGGAGGCAACTCCGTCGATGACGGTGGCAAGAAAGCCCGGTCACCGGGGAGAGCACGTTATAAGCCGTAAAACCACTGCGCGGGGAATGCCGGGTGATTCCGGTGTGACCTGACCAACGCGTGTGCGCTCTCACACTATCATTGCACACGCGGCTATCGGGCGCATCGGGCGCCCGGCATTCCCTGCGCCCTCTGTTCGAAGAGGGCGGAACGAACCCATCAAACCTCGCGCGAAACATGCGGCGGGACCGCGAAGCCGTGTCCGTAAATGGCTCCGCGAAAGCAGCGGCATTGCTGCGCCGCAACGGCCTGTACACGCGCCCAAAGCATCAATTGACTTGGCGATTTCCAGCGTGACTATGGCGTTATCTTGAGTCCGGTGGCGACCGGCCTTGACAATAAAGCTTCGGAGGAAGCGCGATGCTCGACAGACGAGAGATACTGAAGCGCGCCGCTATGGCGGCGCTGGCCACGGGGTTCGGCTCCGTCAGGGCGTTCGCGCTCGACGCCCTGAAGCTGCCCTTCGACAATGGCGACCGGCCGCTGGTGAAATATCCGCAGAAGCGGCCGATGATCGGCCTGACGCAGCGGCCGCCGCAGTTGGAGACGCCGTTTTCGGTTTTCAACGGCGGCCCGATCACGCCGAACAATGCTTTCTTCGTCCGCTACCATCTGGCCGGCGTCCCGCTCGACATCGACCCGGACAAGTTCACCCTCGAGATCAAGGGCAAGGTCGATCATCCCCTCAAGCTTTCCTTGAAGGAGATCCGGAAGCTGCCCGCGGTCGAACTCACCGCCGTGAATCAGTGCTCGGGCAACAGCCGCGGCTTTTTCGATCCGCGCGTGGCGGGCGGCCAGTTGGGCAACGGCGCGATGGGCAACGCGCGCTGGCGCGGGGTGCCGCTGAAGACCGTGCTCGACAGGGCCGGCGTGCAACAGGGCGCCAAACAGATCACGCTCAACGGCATGGACGGGCCGGTCAGCGACAAGACGCCGGATTTCGTCAAGGCGCTCGACATCGACCACGCCCGCGACGGCGAAGTGATGCTGGCCTATGGCATGAACGGCGAGGACCTGCCCTATCTCAACGGCTTTCCGCTGCGCCTGATCGTGCCCGGCTATTACGGCACCTACTGGGTCAAGCACCTCAACGAAATCACCGTGATCGACAATGTGTTCGACGGCTTCTGGATGAAGACCGCCTACCGGATTCCCGATACGCCATGCGCCTGCGTCGATCCCGGCACCGCGCCGAAGGCGACGATACCGATCAACCGTTTCGACGTTCGCTCCTTCATCACCAGCCTCGTCGACGGCGCGAAACTGAAACCCGGCACCACGACGCTCAAGGGCATCGCCTTCGACGGCGGCAAGGGCATCAAGGAAGTCGCGGTCTCCATCGACGGCGGCAAGACCTGGACACAGGCAAAACTCGGCAAGGACCTCGGCAAATATTCGTTCCGCGAATGGAAGCTGCCGGTCAAGCTCGCGGCCGGCAGTCATGACCTGCAGGTTCGTGCCACCAACAATGCCGGCGACACCCAGCCGAACGAACCGAAGTGGAATCCGGCCGGCTACATGCGCAACGTGGTCGAAACCGTTCGCGTCACCGCGGCGTGAGGAGATCTGACATGAACCGCCTGCTTCTTCTTGCGCCTCTCCTCACCGGCGCCGCCATCGCGGCCCTGGGTTTCAGCGCAGTCACCGCCGCGCCGGTCAACTACAAGCTTCCCGAGGAGAGTGCCGCGTTCAAGCCCGGCCCCAATCTCGACGTGGTGAAAAACAATTGCACCGCCTGCCACTCGGCCGATTATGTCAACACGCAGCCGCGCGGCCCCAAATTCAAGAAAGATTTCTGGCAGGCCGAAGTGACCAAGATGATCAAGGTCTATGGCGCGCCGATCGACGACGCGGATGTTCCCAAGATCGTCGAATATCTCGCCGCGACCTATTAGGCAGCTTCCCTGTCCGTGGCCTCATCCTTCGAGACGCGCGCAAAAAGCGCGCTCCTCAAGGATGAGATTCCGGCCCCTCCTGCTGAGGAGCACGGCAACGCCGCGCGTCGCGAACCATGAGGTCGTGGAGGCGCGGATTTGACACTTGGCAGTCCCGATCACGCAAAGTCCATTGGGATCGCGAGCCCGTCTGCACTAGGATTGACGCCTGATCGAATCGCCGATTCCGGTCGCGCCCCTCGAAAAAACACGATACGAAATCGCCTTCATGGATATCAAAGCTATCGTCGCGGCGCATGGACGCGATGTCAGGATCGACCTGTTCCGCGGCATCGCCAACTGGTTCATCTTCCTGGACCACATTCCCGACAATGTCGTGAACTGGATCACGGTCCGGAACTACGGGTTCTCCGGCGCGGTCGATATATTCGTCTTCATTTCGGGTTATGCGGCATCGATCGTCTACGCCAAGATGACGCTGGAACGCGGCTTCATCGTCGGCGCAAGCCGGATCTTCAAGCGCGCGTGGCAGCTCTATGCCGCCTATATCGTCCTGTTCGTGATCTACCTCGTGACCATCACGGACGTGGCGACGCGGTTCGCCGCAACCGACCTCATTTACGAATTCAATGTCGCCAGCGTGGTCGATCATCCGATGCGGACGTTGATCTACGGGCTGCTGCTGGCATCAAGGCCGCTCAATCTCGACATTCTGCAGCTCTACATCGTGCTTGTGGTGTTCTTCCCGCCGGTGCTGTGGCTGATGCTGCGCAAGCCGGACCTGGCGCTGGCGGGATCGGCGGCGCTTTATTTCGCGGCCCGCGCGTTCGACTGGAACCTGCGATCCCTTCCCGACGGCAACTGGCATTTCAACCCGTTTTGCTGGCAGCTGCTGTTCGTGCTGGGCGCCTGGTTCGCGCTCGGCGGACTGGAAAAATGCCGCTCACTGCTGAAATCATCGACCCCATACTATCTCGCGATCGCCTACCTTTTGTTTGCTCTCGCGATGACGATGGCGGCACGTTTTCCGGAATTCGGAAGTATGTTCCCGGCGTGGCAGCTCCACGCCTTCAATCCGAACGACAGGGAAAATCTCGCCCCGTATCGCGTTCTGCATTTGCTCGCCGCAGCATTGCTCGTGACGCGGTTCATGCCGAAGGACTGGCCCGGACTGCAATGGCGGGTGTTCAGGCCGTTGATCATATGCGGCCAACAATCGCTGGCCGTGTTCTGCCTCGGCGTCTTCCTGTCCTTTGCCGGTCATTTCGCACTGCTCTTGAGCTGGGGCTCGCTGCTGGCGCAGATTCTCGTGAGCGCCGGCGGCATCGCCATCATGACGCTTGCCGCCTATTACATCTCATGGTCCAAGCGTCAGGACGATCCGTCGGAAATCCGCCGCCGCATGGCATCGATCGATGCCCATTTCTGAAGGGGCGGGAATTCGGCTTCGGACCGCATCCGGAAGCCCGCTTGGGGGGGGCCGGGTTGCCGGCGCTCCATTTGATAAAGTTGGAGAGATCGCCGCTTTTTCGAAGATTTTAAGCGAAAAATGATCGAAAAACCGCCAAAAGCTGCAAATGCGCCGCGATAATGATCGTTTTCCGCCGAAATCGTCTTGTCGTTTAAGCTATCAAGCGTGCCGTATAACGCGTATCCTGCGCCCCATCGGACATGCCGGTTTGCGGGGACTGGCTATCCGTTTTTATTTTTGATCCCGCGGAGACGACGTAATGGCTAAAGGTACTGTGAAGTGGTTCAACCCGACCAAGGGCTTCGGATTCATCCAGCCCAACACGGGTGGCAAGGACGTATTTGTGCATATTTCGGCGGTCGAGAAAGCTGGTCTTTCCACGCTCAACGAAGGACAGACCGTGGAATACGAAGAGGTTGCCAACCGCGGCAAGACCTCGGCCGAGAACCTCAAGGTTTGACGCCTGGCGCATGATCGGCACCCTCTCGGAAGAATCCGGGAGTGGGGCTTTCCAAGAAAATCCAATCGGCAAACTGCGATCGGCGAAAGCGGTCACCGCTCAATCCTCGGTGACCCATTTTTCGACCGTCATGACATCCGGCGGCTGCGCATAGCCGCGTGGCCACACGTCGAGGACCCACTCGACCTTGGTCGCGCGTTCGACCAGCACCGCGGTGTTGTGCGGCGTCTGCAGCACCAGCGCGTTGCCGCGGTAATGCGGATCCCCAACTACGTGATATTTCAGCAGGCCCCATTCCTGCAGCACCAGTAGCAGGCTCATGGTATTGCGGGTGGTGTCCCAGCAGTCGTAATTGTGCGCATCGTCCCACGCGCGAAAGTCCGCTTTGGCGACGCGCTTGTCGGTTCCGATCACCGGCCCCATGCGGCGATCGAACCAGATTTCGGCTTTCTGCGCCGCCGCGCGCTCCGCCGCGGCCGATGCCCGGCCCGCTGCCATGATCCGCGTCAGCGCGGCGCGATCGGCGGCCGTGAAATCAAGCATCTCGCGGCGCCGGCAGCCGAAACCGTAGCAGACCGTCATGCGCTGCGCCGTCGGCGGGAAGATCGATGCCGCGTCGTAGATCGCCGCCTGCTTCGTGCTCAATTCGTGCGAAAGGGCCGGCGATGCGGCCGCGATCATGAGCGATCCGATCAGGCCCAAAGCGAGACCGCAAAATGCAGGCGCTTTGCCTGCCTCGCCTGCTCGTGCCAACCTTCCCATCAGCCCCGTTCGCCACGCCTCGATCGAAAAAAGTCGCGCGGAAACTATCGCAGCGGTTTCGCGATGCCAAGACCGGCGGCATGATAGTGCACGGGAACTTGAAGCGCATGTCATGACATCCGATCCCTCCCCCCTTCCACCGTTCGAAGCGGCCTACGCGCCGGACGATGGTCCGATGGCGGCCCGGCTTCTCGAAGCCGGCGCCCTGAGCCGGGAACAGGACGCGCGGATCGATGGCACGGCGACCCGGCTGATCGCCGCTGTCAGGACCAGTGACGACCGGCTCGGCGGCGTCGAGGACATGCTTCGGGAGTTTGCGCTCTCGACCAAAGAGGGCCTCGCACTGATGGTGCTCGCGGAGGCGCTGCTGCGGGTGCCGGATGCCCGCACCGCCGACCAGTTCATCGAGGACAAGCTCGGCCAGGGCGATTTTGTCCATCACGAAATCAGGTCCAGCGCATTCCTCGTGAACGCATCGGCCTGGGCGCTCGGCATGTCGGCCCGGGTGATCCAGCCCGGCGGGACCCCGCAAGGGACGATCGGGCGCCTGACCAAGCGGCTCGGCGGGCCTGCGGTGCGCGCCGCGACCCGGCAGGCGATGCGGCTGATGGGCAGCCATTTCGTGCTGGGCGAGACCATCGAATCGGCGCTGGCACGGGCTCACTCCGCTCGGGGGCCGCGCTACTCCTTCGACATGTTGGGCGAAGGCGCGCGCACCGCCGCCGACGCCGAGCGCTATTTCAACTCCTATGCCAGCGCGATCGAAGCGATCGGCGGCAGCGCCGGCGACCAGCAGCTGCCGGGCCGTCCCGGTATCTCGGTCAAACTTTCCGCGCTGCATCCGCGTTTCGAAGCCTTCAGCCGCGCGCGCGTCCTGGCGGAACTGGTACCGAAGCTGATCGATCTGGCGCGCCGCGCCAGGGGCCATGAGCTGAACTTCACGGTCGATGCCGAGGAAGCGGACCGGCTGGAATTGTCACTCGAGGTGATCGCGGCCGCGTTAAGTGACACTTCGCTCCGGGGCTGGGAGGGCTTTGGGCTAGCGATCCAGGCCTACCAGAAGCGCGCCGAACCCGTGATCGACTACATCGGCGAACTCGCGCAGGCGCTCGACCGCCGGCTGATGGTGCGCCTCGTGAAAGGCGCCTATTGGGACACCGAGATCAAGCGCGCGCAGGAGCGCGGCCTCGACGATTATCCCGTGTTCACCCGCAAGGCGATGACGGATCTCAACTACATGGCCTGCGCGCGGAAACTGCTGGCGCTGCGGCCGCGCCTGTTCCCGCAATTCGCCACCCACAACGCGCTGACCGTGGCGACCGTGCTGGAGCTCGCCGGCGGCTGCAGCGGTTTCGAGTTCCAGCGCCTGCACGGCATGGGCGAAGCGCTGTACGCGCAGTTGAACGAGGATCTACCGGGACTGGCCTATCGGACCTATGCGCCGGTCGGCAGCCACCGCGATCTGCTGGCCTATCTGGTGCGGCGGCTGCTGGAGAACGGCGCCAATTCCTCCTTCGTGGCGCTCGCCGCCGACGACGCGGTACCCGTGGCAACGCTGCTGCGCCGCCCGGCCGACATCATCGGCGCCACCGCTAACGCACGGCATCCGAAGATCCCGCTGCCGCGCGATCTTTATCGGCCCCAGCGGCAGAATTCGCGCGGCATCGAATTCGGCGAGCGCGCGGCATTGACCGGACTGCTTGCCGCCGTCGCAGCGGACACCATACCCGTTGCGGCAGCGCCACTGATCAACGGCCAGACCAAGACCGGGGCCGCGCGGCCGGTCATCAGCCCGATCGATCCGACGATATCGGTGGGAAGCGTCGTCGATCCGACGCCGGGACAAGCCAGCGAGGCCATCGCCGCGGCGCGCGAGGGATTTTTGTCCTGGGATCGAACGCCCATCCAGCGCCGCGCGGAAATCCTGGAGCATGCCGCGGATTTGCTGGAACAACGATGCGCGCATTTCATCGCGCTCCTGCAACGCGAAGGCGGCAAGACGCTCGATGATGCGCTTTCCGAAGTCCGCGAGGCCACGGATTTCTGCCGCTACTACGCCGCGGAAGGGCGCCGGCTGTTTTCGCCCGAGACGATGCCGGGGCCGACCGGCGAGAGCAACGAACTCCTGTTGCGCGGCCGCGGCGTATTCGTCGCGATCTCGCCGTGGAATTTTCCGCTGGCGATTTTTACCGGTCAGGTGGCGGCAGCGCTGATGGCCGGCAATGCGGTAGTAGCGAAACCGGCCGAGCAGACGCCCCTGATCGCGGCGGAAGCGGTCCGCCTGCTGCACGAGGCCGGCGTGCCGGCCTCCTCCCTGCATCTTCTCCCCGGCGACGGCAGCATCGGCGCGACCCTCGCAGCGCACCCCGATATCGCCGGCGTTGTCTTCACCGGCTCGACCGAGGTCGCGCGCGCGATCAATCGTGCGCTCGCCGCCAAGGACGGCCCGATCGTGCCGCTGATCGCGGAAACCGGCGGCATCAATGCGATGATCGTCGACGCAACCGCGCTGCCGGAACAGGTCGCCGACGATGTCGTGACGTCGGCGTTCCGCTCGGCGGGCCAGCGCTGCTCGGCGCTGCGGCTGCTGTTCGTGCAGGACGAGGTCGCCGCGCGCATGATCGAGATGATCTCGGGCGCGGCACGCGAACTCGCCATCGGCGATCCGCGCGACATCGCCACGCAGATCGGTCCGGTCATCGATGCGGAGGCGAAGCATCGGCTGGAAGCCCACATCGCGCGCATGAAAAACGAGGCCCGTGTGCATTTCGCGGGCGTAGCACCGTCAGGCAATTACATCGCGCCACATATCTTCGAACTGACGGACGCCGGCCAATTGACCGAGGAAGTGTTCGGGCCGGTTCTGCACCTGGTGCGTTATCCGGCCGACCGGCTCGATCGCGTGCTGCAATCGATCGAACGCAGCGGCTACGGCCTGACGCTCGGCATCCATTCCCGCATCGACGACACGATCGAGGCTGTCATCGACAGGCTTGGCGTCGGCAACGTCTATGTCAACCGCAACATGATCGGCGCGGTGGTGGGGGTGCAGCCGTTCGGCGGCCAGGGATTGTCGGGCACCGGTCCAAAGGCCGGCGGGCCGCATTATCTGGCGCGATTCGCAACCGAACAGACGGTAACCGTCAATACCTCGGCCGCCGGCGGCAACGCCGCGCTGCTGTCGGATTTGGAATAGCCTGCATTATTCCTCCCCTTGTGGGGAGGGATCAAAGGAGCCGGTTGCATCGCCCCGCCAACATCGGTCAAATACGCTGCAAATCCAGCTGTCACCGGTAAAACGATTCCACGCCGCGGAATAACACCGACAAAAATCACGGGAGCGACGCCACCATGGAAAAGGGCATTTTCGAAGGCCTCAAGGTTCTGGACTGCGCGAGTTTCATCGCAGCGCCTGCGGCCGCGACGGTGCTGTCGGATTTCGGCGCCGACGTGATCAAGATCGAACCGCCCGGCCACGGCGATCCCTACCGCAACCTGCCGAACCTGCCGGGCTACCCGGCCAGCCAGCACAATTTCGCGTGGATGCTGGAATCGCGCAACAAGAAGAGCCTCGCACTCGACCTATCGAGGCCGGAAGGCAAAGCGGTGCTGTATCGCCTCGCGGCCGAGGCCGACGTCTTCGTCACGAATTTTCCGCCCGGCGTGAGGCAGCGGCTCGGGATCACCTACGAGGAACTGCGGCCGCTCAACGAGCGGCTGGTCTACGCCTCGTTCACCGGCTACGGCGAAAAGGGTGAGGAAGCCGACAAACCAGGCTTCGACAGCAACGCCTATTGGGCGCGCTCGGGCCTGATGGACCTGGTGCGCGCGGACGAGAACACCACGCCGGCGCGCTCGGTCGCCGGCATGGGCGATCATCCCTGTGCGATGGCGTTCTACGGCGCGATCGTCACCGCGCTCTACAAGCGCGAGCGCAGCGGCAAGGGCTCGCATGTCAGTTCCAACCTGATGGCCAACGGCGTCTGGGCCGCCTCGGTGCTGGCCCAGGCCAAATTATGCGGCGCGAAATTTTCGGAGCGGCGGACGCGCGAGCACGCGCTGAACGCGGTGACCAACCACTACCGATGCAAGGACGGGCGCTGGTTGATCCTGTCCCTGCTCAACGAAGACCGGCAATGGCCGACGCTGGCGCGCTGCCTGGGGCGTGAGGATTTTGTCACCGATCCCCGCTTTGCCACCCGGCCCGACCGCCATGCGCGTTCGCTGGAGCTGATCAGGATATTCGACGAGATATTCGCCACCAGGGATCTCGCCGAATGGCGCAAGATCCTCGACGGCAACGGGCTGGTGTTCGGCGTGGTCGGCATCCTCGACGATATTCCCCACGACAAGCAGATGCTCGAGAACGAAGTGCTGGTGCCGTTCGAGAACGACACCATGCTGACCATCAACAGCCCGATCTGGGTCGACGGCAGCCCGAAGGTCAAGCCGCGGCGGGCGCCCGGCATCGGCGAGCACAGCGACGAGATCCTTCGCGCGGCAGGCTATGACGAGACCGCGATCCGGCAATTGCGCGCGTCGGGCACGGTGGCATAGGCGGTCCTATCGGTTGTGAATCAATACCCAGCCGACGGCGGCGAGACCGATGATGACGGCGGCGGCTACGATCGCCCAGGAGCTGACGCGGATGTCGCCAACAGTCTGCCGTTCCGCTTCGTTCTGCGCAATCTCGCGGTTGCGCTCCTTGTTCTCGTTTCCTGCGTCGCTCACCGCCTGCCCTCCATGTCGTGAAGGTCGACCGCCGTCCGCGTTTGCCGCGCCTACCTAGCCTCCCGCCGTCGCCGACGGGCGGAGTTCGGCCCGATACGAAGCCTCCGCATCGGCGGCTTCCTTGCTGCTTGCGCGCAAGCCCGCGAGCCTGCTCAGCGCAAATGCCGCCAGCGCCGCGCACATGGCTGCGGCGGCCGCCGCCATGAACACGGCCGCCGGGCTCCATTTCATGGTCAAGAGCATGCCTCCGACCAGCGGTCCCACGATCGAACCCACGCGCCCGATCCCCAGCGCCCAGCCGACGCCCGTTGCCCTGACCGATGTCGGGTAGAACCCGGCGGCCAGTGCGTTGGCGGCGATCTGGCCGCCGACGATGCAGAACCCGGCGGCGAAGATGGCCATCGTGACCAGGACAATCGAATGTCCAAGCTGGCCGATCGCACCAACCGCAAACACCGCGATGAAATACACCAGCGCCAGCGCGCGGAACGAGAAACGGTCGATGATGCTGCCGAGTGCGAATGTGCCGACGACGCCGCCGACCTGCAGCATCGATCCGATCGCCGCCGACGCCGATACCGACGCGCCGAGGTCATTGAGAACCGTCGGCAACCAGTTCGACAGGAAATAGAGGTCGAGCAGGCTCATGAAGAACACCACCCACAGCAGCAGCGTGACCGGGGTTCGTCCGTCCCGGAAAAGATGCTGCACCGGAATTCCCGGCAGTGCCGGCTCCTGCACGACGAACCGCGTCCCGGGCGCGAATACCGCCATCGGGCTGATCGATCGAAGCAACCCGGCGACCTCGTCATCGGCCCGGCCGGTCAGCGCTAGGAAGCGCACCGATTCCGGCAGCCGCAGTGCCAGCACCGGGATCAGCAGCAGCGGCGCGACGCCGCCGACCACGAATACCGAACGCCAGCCGAAATGCGGAATCAGCGCCGCCGCGAGCAGCCCGCCGAGCGCCGCGCCGACCGAAAAGCCGCAGAACATGATCATCACCATGGTCGCGCGGCGGCGGCGCGGATTGAACTCGGAAGTCATGGCGACGGCGTTCGGCATCGCTCCGCCGAGGCCGAGCCCGGTGAGAAACCGGATCGCGAGCAGCATGTTGGCGTCATGGACGAAGGCGGTAGCCAGCGCGCAGACGCCGAACGCCAGCGTGGAGAGAATGATGATCCGCTTACGGCCGATACGGTCCGCCAGCGGTCCGAGCAGAAGCGCCCCTATCATCAGGCCGAACAGGCCGGCCGAGAACACCGGACCCAGCGCGCCCTTGGTCAGGCCCCATTCCTTCGCCAGAGCAGGCGCGACATAGCCGATGGCCTGCGTGTCGAAGCCATCGAGAAACAGCACCGCCGCGCAGGTCAACAACAGTTTGAGCTGAAAACCGCCGACCCGCTGCCGGTCGATGAAGTCAGCGACGTCAATCGCGCTGCCAGCTTGAGAACTCGCCATCGTCGTCCCTCCCCTTGTTGACAAAGCAATTTACGTTTCTCGTTCTTGTCGCGAGATGGATTGCCTTGCTCTGCCCGCAATAGGGGCCTCGCCCATCCTACGTCTACCGCGTGCGCAATGCATCCCTGGAATAGCCCGCGATCTGCTTGTAACCCTCCGACAAGGCAACCAGTTCCTGGTGGCTGATGACGTCGTCGATCCGGCCGAACGGCTTGTCGTCAGTGCGCTGAAACACCTCGCGCAGGATCGCGTCGGGCGGATTGGTGCGGTTGGTCAGCACGATGCGCGTGGTGGCCTCCAGCCGCTGCTTTTCATAGGCGGCGAGCGCGGCAACGGGATCGCCGTGTTCGAGCAGCGCCGACGTGAGCGCCCGCGCATCCAGAATTGCCTGTCCCGCGCCGTTGGAGCCGCGCGGCACCATCGGGTGGGCGGCGTCGCCGAGCAGGGTCACCCGCCCGAAACTCCAGCGCGGCAGCGGGTCCTGATCGACCATCGGAAATTCCAGAATGCTTTCTGCGGCGCGAATGAACGCGGGCACGTCGAGCCAGTCGAAATGCCAGTCGTCGAACGCACCGATGAAATCGCCGACCGCGCCCGGCCGGTTCCAGTCGCGCCGGCGATAGGACGGCGTCTCGATCTCCGCCACCCAGTTGACCAGTTGCAGCCCGTCGGCGCCGGCGGGGCGGATCGGATAGATCACCATCTTGCCGTGCGACAGCCATCCCGCCCGCACCATGCTGGCGCCGGACAAGATCGGCTTCCACCGCGTCACGCCGCGCCACATGTTGACGCCGGAATAACGCGGTTCGCCTTCATCCGGAAACAACTGCTTGCGGATCGCCGAGTTGATGCCGTCACAGGCAATGGCGAGGCGCCCGCGGGTGGTGCTGCGGTTCGTACCTGCGGGGCCGTCGGAGAAGGTGACGCTGACGCCGGTCTCGTCCTGTTCGACGGCAAGGCAATGACAACTGGTGCTCAGCCGGTCGCGCCCTACCCGCGCAACGAAGGCGTCGAGCAGCACCATCTGAAGATCGCCGCGATGGATCGAGAATTGCGGATGCTCGTAGCCGGCCGCGCGGCCGAGCGGTTCCTGATAGATCAGCTGGCCGAAGCGATTGAAGAAGGTCGCGTCGCTGGTGGCGATTGCAGCCTTCGCCAGTGCCGCCTCGAGTCCGAGCGCGGCCAGTTCCCTGGTGGCGTGCGGAAGCAGGTTGATGCCGACCCCGACGGCTTTGATCTCGGCCGCCGATTCGAAGATCCGGCAGGGAATTCCGAATGCGTGCAGAGCCAGCCCCAGCGTCAGTCCGCCGATGCCGGCGCCGACGATGATGACGTCGTCCATCTTCCCTCCCGGCAATTTGTCGTTCAAGCGTTTAATCGGGATGAAACACGATCGGTGAGAGCACTGTCAATCTGACCAAGGGTATTGGGAAGCCCTATTTGATGAAACACATCCCGATCCGCGCCGCGTTGCCGGCTGGCTGGCACGCCAGCCCCTCGGCGCAGGTCCACGATTTGAAACTCCTGTCATTGTCGGCGGCGTTGGCGTGCTGGACATAGCAGGTGGCGCCCCAGCCATCCTGGTATTCGGTGCCGGCGAGTTCTGCGCTGCCGCGCGGTTGCGGCCGGCTGGAGAAGCCGCGCGAGTAGTCCGGGCGCTTGCCGTCGCGCAGCGCGGTGAGGATGTCGCGGCGGCGGATCTGGTCGCCGAAGAAATGCGGCGACGCCGGCACCACGGTCGAGTTGCTGGGCCGGGCCGTCATCCAGTCGACGCCGGGGAAATGAAAGCCGCCTATGCCGCGGGTCTGATGGCAACCGGCGCAGGTAATGTCATTGAGCCTTCGCTCGAAACCCGCGACCGAGCGAACGTTTTGCAAGCGGTCGCCGCGCTCCGCCGCCTTGTTCAAGGCTGTGACCACGTCCGCCTCCTTGAACAGAGGCTCGACCGGCGCATCGTCGCCCTGCACGAGACCGAAGGCAGGCTGCAGGTTTGAGGTCGAAAATCCGGCCGGGGTCGGGGCGATCGCGGCGGTGGCGAGAAATTTTTCCGGGATCAGGATGGTGCCGCGATCAAGCTCAGAAAGATGCGATGGCTCGAGCAGCCACGCCTTGAACTCGCGCCCCAGCCTTCTGTCCGCCACGATGCGCTCGCGATCGATCTGGTTCTCCATCGGCGCTTCGGTGAAGGTTTTCGTCGGTGCGTCGTAGTCGAACACCTTCAGCAGATAGTCGGTGCGAAAATCACGGACGGCCGATTTCGGCGCATGCGCTATCTGAAGGTTGGTCTCGATATGCCTGATGTCGTCAGGCCGTATCAGTTCCAGCGGCCCGTCCTTCGCGGTCAGTCTTTCCGCCAGCGCGGCATCGGTCAGCGACCATTCGCCGGCGGCGAGCCAGCGGCGGGCGATTTCGGCGCAGGCAAGCGCCTTGCCGTCGGCGTCGATCGCGGAAGCGCCTTTCGCCTTCAGCACCACGTTCAGCGTCATCGGCAGCCGCGGCGAGACCGCGCCCTCGCCCGTCGTCTCCGGCACATCGGTTCGGGTCAGGCGGTAGATCAGCCGGATTTCGCCGCATTCGGCCTCATGTACATAGGCGCGGTCCATCCGGTTGACGATGCCCGCCAGCACGAAGCGCGTATTGGGGGAATCGAGCAGCGCGCGGTCGAACAGCTGAAAGTCGAACGCCGTTCCGACACCTATGGTTTCATTGGGCAGACTGGCTTTATGCCTCGATATGTAGCGATCGAACTCGGCGTCGAGCGCCTTGCGAACGGGCACCATCGACGGCAGGGCGAACAATTCGCCGTTGGCAAGCGGCGTATCGGCCGGTCGTGCCGGCGACATTAAACGGCCGAGACCGAACCTGCCGCGATCGAGTTCGCGTAAAGCTCCGGGGTCGATGATCGCCGCGCCGCGCTCCAGCGCCGCAGCGCTGCGCGCATGGCGCACCGGCAGAACGCTGGCCAGCAAGACCAGAAATGTGATCAGAAATCGCACGCGGCCCATGTCCCGATAAACACCGCAGCAGAGGCCTCATTCCAGGGCTCTGGATTCGAAGTCTCGTGCGGGCAGTGCTTCTATTTCAGGAAAAGTAGCCGAAATACGGACGCAATGTCTCGGCGCCAACCGGAGACAGCGGTCAATCACATCACGTCGCGGTGAAACGAAGGATTTCAGCGGGCGACGATCAGGCCCCTGCTGGTCACGACCACCCAACGGCCGTCCTGGCGGCGGATGGCATCGATGCGGCCAAGACCGGGCACGGGATCGCCGGCATAAACCTCGAATATTCCCCGGCGGCCTTCGATCAGCGCGCCGCCATTGGCGACATCGCGCAGCACCCAGCCTTCCACGATCGGCAACCGCGCCACCTCGGGCTTGGGCAAAGGCAACGGAACGGATGCGGCCGCCGCCGTGGCCGGGGGCGCAATCGAGCCGGTGACTTCCTTCGCCGCAGCCGGTGTGGCAGCGATGGGTGCAGAAGCAGCGGGCGGAGTCGGACGGAGCTTGTCAACGGCCTCGCTGAGTCTCTGCCAATCTGGCGGCGGGCTCGGCCTGCGCCTTCTCGACCCTGTCGAGACGGTCGCTGGTCTTGCTGAACTGGCTCACCGCGAGCCTGGAGCTGTGTTCGACACCAGCCTTCAGCGCCTGGATGTCGGCGTCGATCCGCGCAATGGAGGCCTCGAGTGCCTGGCTGTCGGCGCCTGCGACGTTGCTGCCAGCGAAATGCGATAGACCCGTCGTCGCCGCCGCGCCGCCAATCGCGCCCGCTACAACTGCCAGCGCCACCATGGCAGCCACGGCGAGCCGGCGCTTGTCGGAGGTCTCGTGACTCGGCCCGGATGCTGTCTCGGGCGCGGCACGATCATCATTCCAGTTGCGCTCGCCGGCCGACATGATCATGACCTTGCCGGGGAAACGCTGCGCCTCTGCCTCGGGCGTCCCAACCCCGGGAGATTCGACCTTTGGAGCTTCGGCCTTGGTCGCCCCAGCTTCGGCCTTCGGCGCGTCCGGCTCGGCGCCCTGCTCCGGCACCAGATCGGGAGCAGCCACCACGGGCTGGATCGAGGGTTCCGACGAATGGGGAACAGCTGGTCCCGCACCGAGGGAACCGGATTTACCGCTGGTCAGCTCAGCGTTTTGCTCGCTCACGGCCAAATCTCCAGTAAAGATTGACCATTTGGTAACTTTCATTGCTTGCCAAATCGTTACCCCGCCACCTGCTTACCGAAATTTTAGGAAGTCATAGGGGCGGTCTTGTCCGACCGACCGGCGGCGGCAACTCCGACACCGGCCATGTTGCCCTGCGGTATAACGGGCCGGACGCCCCATGCTCGTTTGCGCCGCCGGATTTCCCGACTAACATGCACCACCAGCCAGAAGGCGGGGGAGTCCAATGGCGATCGAGAAATGCATCAACGAATTTGACGTCGGCGACGTCATTTTCGAGGAAGGCTCTACCGGGCGCGAGCTGTTCGTGGTGCTAGATGGCCAGGTCGAGATCGCCAAGGTCAACGGCGCCAGCAAGACCGTGATCGTCACCCTCGGCAAGGGCGAGTTCTTCGGCGAGATGGCTGTGATCGACGGCTCGACGCGCTCGGCCACCGCGATCGCGGCGGCGCCGGGCACGCGGGTGATGCGGATCAATCATGCCCGCTTCGTCTATCTGGTCAGCCAGCAGCCGGCGTTCGCGCTGATGATCATGGACGCGCTCAGCAAGCGGTTGCGCGCCTCGAACGCCGTCACCTTCAGGGCGGCCAACCCATGAGCGACCGCAAGCCGGGCCAGTTTCCGATCCTTTTGAACAACGACGTCTGCTCGCTGATCCAGGCGGCCGAGGACGTCTATCAGGTCCGCTTCAAGAACCGCGCCGCCAACGCCTATCTGGTGCGCGGCAAGTCACGGACCATCATGATCGACGTCGGGCTGTCCTCGAATTATCCGGCGCTGCTGGAATGCCTCCATTTTCTCGACTGCCCGCCGGAAAAAATCGACATGCTGGTGCTGAGCCACGAGCATCTCGATCACATCGGCGCGGCGTATCATTTCCACGGGCGCACCATCATCGCCGCGCATCGGCTGGCCGCCAACAAGATCATGCTGCGCGACGATTTCTCGATGCTACGCAAGATGTTCAACGAACCGGAAGTGCCGATCAACATCGACATCTGGCTGGAGGAAGGAAACCTGATCGACCTCGGCAACTTCCGTCTCGACGTGATGTACACGCCGGGCCACACCTCGGCCTGCATCAGCCTGTTCGACCAGGACAAGGGCCTGCTGTTCGCCGCCGACACTTTGATGCCCGGCGGCGTGATGGGCGGGGTGTTCGGATCTGGTAGTATCGCCGATTATATCCAGTCGCTGGAGCGGCTGAAGGGTTTGAACTCGAAGATCCTGCTGTCAGGGCACGGCCGGCTGTCCGACACGCCGCAGGACGACGTCCGGATCGCGATCCAGCGTTCGCACGGGCTGTTGTCCGACACCGCGCAACTGTTCGACGCGCTCGATGCGCGGTCGAATTTCGAGCCGATCATGCAGTCGGTGCGCGACCTCAACAAGCTCGACGACGCCTGAAATCCTTCTGCCGAATTTGACAAAACGGCCGACGGTCTGCTCAAAAGCAGGCCACAACCATGCTGCAGCAAAAACCGGGGAGAAACCAGCCAATGAAACTCTACGACTCGATCGGGCCGAATCCGCGCATCGTCCGCATGTTCATGGCGGAGAAGGGCATCGAAATGCCGAAGCAGCCGGTCGACCTGCGCGCCGGGGAAAACCGGCAGGCCGATCATCTCAGGCGCAACCCGCATGGCCAGATGCCGACGCTCGAACTCGATGACGGCAGCTATTTGTCGGAAATCACCGCGATTTGCGAGTATCTCGAGGAGAAAAATCCGAAGCCGGCGATGATCGGCGCGACGCCGGAAGAGCGCGCCGAATGCCGGATGTGGACGAGGCGCGTCGATCTCAACATCTGCGAGCCGCTTGCCAACGGCTATCGCTTCGGCGAGGCGCTGAAGTTTTTCGAAAAGCGTATTCCCTGCGCGCCGGAAGCTTCGCCCGGCCTGAAGATGATCGCGGCCAACCGGCTGCAATGGCTCAACGGCCAGATGGAAGGCAAGGAATACCTGTGCGGCAAGCGATACACGCTGGCCGACATCCTGCTCTATGGCTGGATCGATTTCGGCAATCAGGTCGGACAGCCGCTCGACCCGGCGAACGGCAATATCCTGGCATGGTTCAACCGGGTCGGGCAAAGGCCGTCGGTGAAGGCGTAACCCGCCACCGCTGTCATTCCGGGACGATGCGAAGCATCAAACTACGATGTGCAATTGCACATCGTAGAATCTCGGGATTACGATTTACGACTTCGTCGCGCCCCGGAATGACGGTGAACCTACATCACCACCGGCGCATCCGGCAGTTCGTTCCTGCCGCCGCCAGTTCTCGGAAAATGCGCCGCCAATTGGCTGGAGACCGCCTCGATTCCCCTGACGACGCCGCCGGCGAAATTTCCCGCCTTGAAATCGGTCTCCATCGCCTTGCAGATCTTTTCCCAGCCCGCGCGGCCGACCTTGGCGTCGATGCCGCGATCGGCGATGATCTCGACATCACGGTCGGCCAGCAGGAGATAGATCAGCACGCCGTTGTTGTGGGCGGTGTCCCAGATCCGCAGTTGCGAGAAAATATCCAGCGCGCGCTCGCGCGCCGGCTGGCCGCGGAACAACGGTCTGCCGTCCAGCGCGCCCTCCACGACGAAGCGGACCTGGCCCGAATGGGTGGCCTCGCCCGCCTTGATCGTCCGCTCGATCGTCGTCAGCACCTCCGGCGGAAAAATCCGCCGCACCCGCCAATTGTGCTCGAGAAGATGTTTTCCGATGCGCCTGATGCCCATGTGACGGTTCCTACCAGCTTCCCGACGCGCCGCCGCCGCCAAAACTGCCGCCGCCGCCGCTGAACCCGCCGCTGTCGCTCGAACTGCTGCCGCCGCCGGACCACGAACTGCCACTGCTGCCGCCGCTGCTCCAGCCGCCGCCCCGGCCGTGACCGGCCGGTGAGGGCGCGGTGATGGTATCGCTGAACATCGTGAAGACCGAGGCGACGATGCCGGCAAGTGCCGAGAGGATCAGCGATCCGAACACGAACCACACCAGAAGCCCGATCAGGCCGCCGCTCGCCAGCGAACCGAACAGCCGGCCGAACAAGCGGCGGAAGGCCCCGCCGAGCAGCAGAATGAAGATGATGGTGAACGGATTCAACGGATTGAGGAACTGGTAGAACTCGGAATCGGAATTCGACGACGTCGGAGCGGCCCTCGGCGCGGGCGCCGGCAGCGGCTCACCGTCGATCACGCGGACGATGCGATCGACGCCTGCCGAAATACCGCCGGCAAAATCCCCGCTCCTGAATTTCGGCGTGATGATTTCGTCGATGATACGCCTGGCGGTGGCGTCGTTGAGGGCGCCTTCGAGTCCATAGCCGACCTCGATGCGGAGTTTGCGGTCGTTCTTGGCGATCACCAACAGCGCGCCGTCGTCGATCTTCTTGCGCCCGATCTTCCAGGCTTCCGCCGCCCGGATCGAGTATTGCTCGATGGTTTCGGGCTGCGTGGTCGGCACGATCAGGACCGCGATCTGGCTGCCTTTCCGGAGCTCCAGGGCTTTCAGCGTCTGGGTCAGCGAAGCGATGTCGCCTGAAGAAAGCGTCCCGGTCTGGTCGACCACCCGCCCCGACAAGGGTGGCACCGCGACGTCGGCGAAGGCCGCGAAGGCCCAGCACACGAGCAGCGCAAGCAGAGAAGCCCTTGCAGCGTTCATTCGATGGTCGATTCCGGTTGCCGAACTACTTTGTGGGGGCCGGTGTCGGGTTGAAATCCACCTTCGGCGCGGTGGAAATTTCCTTTTCGTTGTCGACCGTGAAGTTGGCCTTCTCCTTGTAGCCGAAGGCCATCGCCGTCAGATTGTTCGGGAAGGTGCGGATGCCGACATTATAATCCTGCACCGCCTTGATGTAGCGATTGCGCGCCACCGTGATGCGGTTTTCGGTACCTTCGAGCTGCGCCATCAGGTCGTGAAACAGCGCATCCGACTTGAGCTGCGGATAGTTCTCGGTCACCACCAGCAGCCTTGACAGCGCGCTCGTCAACTCGCCCTGGGCAGCCTGGAACTTCGCGAACGCACCGGGATCGTTGATGAGCTCCGGTGTTGCCTGGATGCTGCCGACCTTGGCACGGGCGTTGGTCACGCCGAGCAGCACGTCCTTTTCCTGCTGAGCGAAGCCTTTCACCGAATTGACGAGATTGGGCACCAGATCGGCGCGCCGCTGGTACTGGTTCAGCACCTCGGACCAGGCCGACTTGACCTGCTCGTCATTGGTCTGGATCGCGTTATAGCCGCAATTGGTCAGGCTCAGCGTCGCCAGCGCCGCCAGCACGGTCCACAATTTGCGCATCGAAATCTCCCGGTTTCAAATTTGCCGCAACCTATCAGAACGATACGGCCGGGTATGCAGCCTAAGGGCCGTGTCCCGCGACAATTTTGCGGCGGATGGCCCTTGCCTATCATCGGGTGAAACAGTCAACATGGCAAAAAACAAGGAAACGCCCACCCTATGACCTTACACCAGACCACCTACGAGACCATCGTCGTCGAACGGCCGGAGCTGCGCATCGCACGGATCGTGATGAACCGGCCCGAGGCGCGCAACGCGCAAAACCTGCAGATGACCTACGACCTCAATGCCGCCTTCGATTCCGCGGCACAGGACGATCAGGTCAAGGTCGTCATCCTCGCAGGCAACGGCCCGCATTTCTCGGCCGGCCACGATCTGCGGCCCGCCGGGAAAAACGCCGCCGGCGTCGATTTCCCGCCGGTCGGGAACTGGGGCGGGTTTGCCGAGCCCAACGCCCATGGCCGCTTCGCGCGCGAGCAGGAGATTTATCTTCAGATCACGCGGCGCTGGCGGAACCTCGCAAAACCGACGATCGCGGAAGTCCATGGCAAATGCATCGCCGGCGGGTTGATGCTGGCCTGGGCCTGCGACCTGATCGTCGCAAGCAGTGAAGCCGAATTCTGTGATCCCGTGGTCACCATGGGCGTCTGCGGCGTCGAATGGTTCGTTCACCCCTGGGAGCTGGGCCCGCGCAAGGCCAAGGAATTCCTATTCACCGCCGATACCTGGAGCGCCGGGGAAGCGCACCGGCTCGGCATGGTCAACCACGTTGTGCCGCGGCCCGAGCTCACGTCCTTCGTGATGGCGCTGGCGCAACGAATCGCGGCAAAGCCGTCGTTCGCGCTGAAGCTGACCAAGGAGGCCGTCAACCGCTCGGTCGATGTCATGGGCCAGCCCGCGGCGATCGACCAGGCGTTCGCGCTGCACCAGCTTTGCCATGCGCATAATCTGCAGGAATTCGGCATGGTGGTCGACCCTGCCGGCCTGCATCCTTCCGTCAAGAAAACCGCAGTCGTGAAGTAGCACACATGGACCTCAATCTCAGCGACGAGCAGCGCCTGCTGCGCGAGAGCGTCGACCGCTTCATCAACGAGACCTATGATTCCGATCATCGCCGCCGCTCGGCCGGCGATCCGCACGGGTTCAGCCCGCAAATCTGGAAACAATTCGCCGAACTCGGCTGGCTGGCGCTGCCGATCAGCGAGGCCTATGGCGGGCTCGGCGCCGGGGCAATCGAGACCGGCATCCTGATGGAGGCGTTCGGCCGCGGCCTGGTCGCCGAGCCTTACCTGGCAACGGTCGTGATCGGCACCGGCCTGATCGCCGAATGCGGCAGCGAGGCGCAGAAGCAGGCGATGCTCCCCAAGATCGCCGACGGTTCGCTGTTGCTGGCATCAGCACATTCGGAACGCGCCGCGCGTTTCGATCTCGCGCATGTCGAGACCACCGCGAGGAAAACCTCCGATGGCTGGCGGCTCGATGGCCGCAAGACCGCGATACTCGATGGCAATGCCGCCGACCAAATCATCGTCTCTGCTCGTGTCGCCAGCGATAGCAGTACGGTCGGCAATCTGTGCCTGTTCCTGGTGCCGTCAGGCACCGCCGGCATCACCTTGAGGGATTTTCCGCGGCTTGGTGGCGGCCGCGCCTGCAACCTCGAGCTCGCAGATGTTCGCCTTCCCGCCGACGCTTTGCTCGGCGACGGCAGCGATGGCCTCGCAAAGATCGAGGGCGTGGTCGACCGCGCGCTCGCCGCCCTGGGTTCCGAGGCCGTCGGCATCATGCAGATCCTGCTCGACAAGACACTGGAATATACCAAGGTGCGTCAGCAGTTCGGTCGGCCGCTTTCCGCCAACCAGGTGATCCGCCACCGGCTCGCGGACATGGCGATGCAATGCGACGAGGCGCGCTCGATCGCGCTGCGCGCCGCGTTGATGGCCGACGCCGAGCCCGCCCTGCGCAGCCGCGCCGCATCGGGCGCGAAAGCCAAAATCGGCAAATGCGCGCGCTTCGTCGCCGAACAGGCGGTGCAGCTGCACGGCGCCATGGGCGTCACCGAGGAGCTCGACATCGGCTCTTACTTCAAACGCCTGCTCGCCTTCGACACGCTGTTCGGCGGCAGCGCGCATCACTATCGCCGTCACGCCGCGCTGGGCGGACGGGTAGCCTAACAATCGGAGCGCTGCCCCATGGATATCACCTTCAATGCCCCGGAACGCGCCTTCGAACAGGAGGTCCGCGACTTCATCGCGCAAAATCTCACGCCGGAGATGAAACGCGCGACGGCGCTGACGCCGTCGGTGTTCTCCGACCCGGATATCGGCATGGCCTGGCAGCGCGCGCTGCACAAAAAGGGCTGGGGCGCGCCGGGCTGGCCGGTGGAATATGGCGGGCCGGACTGGACCTCGGCGCAGCGCTGGATCTTCGAGGCCGAATGCGCCCGCGGCGGCGTGCCCAACGTCAATATCATGGGCGTGAAGATGGTCGGCCCGGTCATCATCGGCTTCGGCACGCCGGAGCAGAAGAACTTCTATCTGCCCCGGATTCTCTCCGGCGAGGATTATTGGTGCCAGGGCTATTCCGAGCCCGGCTCCGGCTCCGATCTCGCCTCGCTGAAGACCCGCGCGGTGCGCGACGGCGACGACTACATCATCAACGGCACCAAGATCTGGACCACGCATGCGCACCACGCCAACCGCATGTTCGCGCTGGTGCGCACCAACGACACGCCGCGCCAGCAGGATGGCATCAGTTTCATTCTCATCGACATGAAGAGCAAAGGCATCACCACAAGGCCGATCCTGACCATCGGCGGCGACCACGAGGTCAACCAGGTGTTCTTCGACGACGTCCGCGTGCCGGTCGCCAACCGGGTCGGCGAGGAAGGCAAGGGCTGGACCTACGGAAAATATCTGCTGGAGTTCGAGCGCGGCTCCGGCATCGCCTCGGCCAAACTGCGCGAGGCGCTGAAAGCCATTTCGGATCTGGCGGAATCCGACGCCACCGGCCGCGCCATCGACGATCCCGATATTGCCTTTCGGATGTCGGAAATCGAGGTCGATATCGACACCCTGGAGATGACCGAGTTGCGGGTGCTGTCGGCGCTGCAGACCGGACAGAACCCCGGCGCGGTGTCGTCGCTGCTAAAGCTGCGGGTCAGCGAAATCCGCCAGGCGGTGACGCGGCTCGGCGTCGACGTGATCGGCAATGACGGCCTCGCCGTCGAGCCGATGCGGCCGTTCTACAGGCTCAACCAGGAGCCGCCGATCCCGGAGGCGATGCTGCCGATCGTACCGGAATATCTCAACGGCCGCGCCTACACGATCTTCGGCGGCTCGTCGGAGATCCAGCGCGACATCGTCGCCAAGATGATGCTGGGACTTTAGCACCCGTCGTTCCGGGGCGCGCGCGAGCGCGAACCCGGAACCTCGAGGTTGTGGCGCGGGATTCCGGGTTCGATGCGGAGCCGGTCATCGGGCCGCGCTTCGCGCGGACCCGTTGGCATCGCCCCGAAATGACGGGAAGAGATTACACCCCCGCCTTGGCGTCCCGAATCGCCTGCCAGACTCTCATCGGTGTCAGCGGCGTCGGCATGTTCTTGATGCCGAGTTCGGCGAGCGCGTCCATCACGCCGTTGGCGACGCAGGGCGGGCCGCCGATCGCGCCGGATTCGCCGCAGCCTTTGGCTCCCAGCGGATTGGTCTTGCAGGGTGCGCTTTCGTCGAGCGTGACCGCGATCGGCGGGATGTCGCCGGCGCGCGGCAGGCAGTAATCCTGATAGCTTGCGGTCAACAGCTGACCCTCGGCGTCGTAGGCCACGCCCTCGTACAGCGCCTGGCCGATGCCCTGCGCGACGCCGCCGTGGACCTGCCCGGTCACCAGCATCGGATTGACGGCGATGCCGACGTCGTCGACCGTGGTGTAGCGCACCACGCGGGTGACGCCGGTCTCGGGATCGATCTCGACCTCGCAGATATGGCTGCCGTTGGGCCAGCTCGGCCCGTCGACCTCGCCGGTGCTGTCAACGGACAGCCGCGCGCCGTCTTCCTTTTTCGCGATCTCGAACAGGCCGATCCGCCTGTCGGTACCGACCACCGTGAGCGTGCCGTCGCGGTATTCGATATCCTCGATGGAGGCTTCCAGCTCGTTCGCAGCCTTTTCGCGCGCCTTGGCGATCAGGTCGTTGGCGGAGACCGCGAGCGCCGTGCCGCCGACGAACAGCGAACGCGAGCCGACACTGCCGAAGCCGGTGGCGAGATCGGTGTCGCCCTGCACGATGTCGATCCTGTCCATGGGAATGCCGAGCGCTTCCGACGCCATCTGGGCGTAGGTGGTCTGCAGGCCCTGCCCCATCGCCATGGTGCCGGAATGCAGGATGACGCGCCCTTCCGCAGTCGCGTGCAGGCTAACCGTTTCGGTATGCGCGCGCCCGCCGGTCCATTCGATGTAGCTGGTAAGGCCGCGGCCGTAGAGCAGGCCTTTCTTCTTCGCCGCCTTCTTGCGCGCGCTAAAACCGTTCCAGTCGGCGAGATCGGAGGCGCGCTCCAGCATGTGCGCGAACGCGCCGGAATCGTAAACCTGGCCGACGGCGTTGGTGTAGGGCAGTTGCGCCGGCTTGATGTAATTCACTTTACGGATAGTGCGCGGGTCGATTCCGATCTGCCGGGCGGCGGCATCCATCAACCGCTCGACGATGAACACGCCTTCGGGACGCCCCGCGCCGCGATAGGCGCCGACCGGCGCGGTGTGGGTCATGACCGATTTGACCTCGTAATGCACCAGCGGCAGGTCGTAGACGCCCGACTGCACGAAGGGGCCTAGCACCAGCGGGATGATGTTGCCCGCACCGGTCGAATAGGCGCCGGTGCCGCCGATCGAGCGCACGCGATAGGCCAGCACGCGGCCCCTCGCGTCGAGCGCGAATTCGCCGGTCGAGGTGAGATCGCGGCCATGCGTGCCGCCGACGAATTCGTCGGTGCGGTCGCCGCGCCAGCGCACCTTGCGGTTCAGCCTGGTCGCGGCATAAGCCACGATGCCGTCTTCCGGATAGAGGTTGGTCTTCTGCCCAAAGCCGCCGCCGATATCGCCGACCAGCACGCGCACACTTTCCTTCGGCCGCTTCAGCACGGCCTCCGCCAGCACGTCGCGGGTCGAGCCCGGCGTCTGCGATTGCACATGCAGGATCAGCCGGCCGGTCTTTTTCTCGATCTCGGCAATGGTGGACCGCGGTTCCATCGCCGACGGCACCAGCCGCTGGCTGACCAGATCAAGCGACACTTTATGCGCGGCGTTGGCAAACGCTTCTTCGACCTTGGCGGCGTCGCCATAGCTCATGACCGCGACGATATTGTCGGGCGCCTCTGGCCACACGACCGGCGCGCCCGGCTTGATGGCCTCGACGGGATCGACCACCGACGGTAACACCTCATAGCCGATTGCGATCGCTTCGGCCGCGGTCTGCGCCGCAATGCGCGAGGTCGCCACCACGGCGGCGACCGGCTCGCCGGCAAAGCGCACGATCTCATGGGCCAGCAGCCGGCGCGGCGGCACCGTCATCGGCTTGCCGTCGGGGCGCACGAACACCGCCAGCGTCGGGATGGTGCCGATATTATCGGCAATGAGGTCGGCGCCGGTGTAGATCGCCTCGACGCCAGGCATCTCCTTCGCGGCCTTGACGTCGATCGACACGATCCTGGCATGGGCATGCGGCGAGCGCAGCACATGCAGCCACAGCGCGCCCTCCTCCGGCTTGTCGTCGATGAACTGACCCTTCCCGGTGAGAAGTCGCTGGTCTTCGAGACGCTTGACAGGCTGGCCCGCACCGAAACGCATATTGCCGGGAAGAATGTTCATCAGTTTGTCCTTCGAGTCTCTTGTTCGACTGGTTCGGAGCGGGTTTTAGCGGATTTTTCGCGCGTTACAACCAACCGGGGCGCGCCACCGAACTCGGGTTTACCCGAGTTCGGCAATATCGATGTCCAAGTCGGCAACAGCCGACTTGGATGCGCGAGCCCAAAATCCATGCCTCCAATGGTGGTTATGGCTTCCGGGTTCAGGGCTTCGCCTCGCCCGGGAATGACGAGGCCGCTAGCCCAGATCCCGCAGCACCGCCGCCACCGCCTCGCGCGCCTCTGAGGTCAGCGCCGGCTGCGGGGCGATGGGATCGCCGACGTCGTAGCCCTGGATCGCAAGCCCGGCCTTGATGCAGGCGGCGAGATTATAGCGCGCGAACGCTTCGTTCATTCGCCACAGCCGCCGCTGCAGGACCAGCGCGTCGTCCCAGCACGCCGCCTGGCAGAGGTTGTAGAGTTCGACGCTCTGCCGCGGAATCAGGCAGGCCGGTCCCGCCATCCAGCCGACGCCTCCGATCAGCATCACGGCGGCCGGAATATGCGCCGACGCCGAGAATACTTTGATGGCGTCGCCGCAGCGGTTCATGATCGACAGCAGCCGCCCGGTATTGGTGGAGGCGTCCTTGATGTAGCCGATGCGCGGATGCGTCGCGAGCCGCGCGATGACGTCGAGCGTCAGATCGGAGCGCTGGAAGTTCGGATTGGTGTAGATCACCACGGGAATATCGACCGCGTCCGCGATCGCCCGAAAGTAGGATTCGACCTGCGCGTCCTGTAGCGGGAAGTACGCTTCGAGGATGGCGAGGATGCCGTCGGCGCCGAGCTTTTGATACGCCTTTGCCTGCGCCACCGCGTCCGCTGTCGACGTCGAGGCGACACCGGCCACCACAGGCACACGCCCCTTCGCTGCCTCGATCGTGGTCTGCACCACCACCGCCCGCCGCGCATTGTCGAGATAGGCAAACTCGCCGGTCGAGCCCAACGGCGTCAGCCCGTGTACGCCGGAGGCGATGAGATCCTCGCAGAGCCCGGCCAGCACATTGGCGCGGATTTTTCCGTCGGCATCGACGGGTGAGACCAGATAGGGAAAGACGCCGTGAAAGTCAGCCATGATGCGCGGATATAGCGGTCATCCGCACGCCAGCCCATCCAAATCTGACGAATGCAATGAGATTTCGGTGCAGGACGGCATATCGGCTGGCTTCATGGCTGCGCGGAAACACGCCCGCGGAGACGTCACCATCAACGCCCGGTTGGCAAACGCCGACCGATTGCCATCGGTGCCTTGCTTGCGCCACAACCCTTACCCCGTCACCGCGCCGGACGGTCCCGGCTCGCACGCCCCGCCCAGATCAGCGGCTGCGGCCGAAGCCCGCAGGCGCGCTAAAACGCCGCAAAAAGCGCGAAAATATTGCTCGTGGCCCCCCATACGCATTGCGCGCCGCAATAACGACCCGGGCCGGCCTGCCCGACAGCCCCGGTTCGCCTGCCCGAGCAGGGGTCGCCGGAAGCAGGCTAAGTCCATGGGAAGAGTCATTTTTCTGCCGTACTGGACCAACATTATCCACAGGTAGTGATGTTCAGTTTGTACGCGTGCTCCCGAGTAAATTCGCAGCGGGAATTTCGGTCGGAGACGAGGAAATCCAGCGGCGAGAGCGACGATGGATACGCTTTACGATTTACTGGGAGCCCTTCCGCACGATGATGCCGAAGGTCTGAGGACTGCATTCCGCAAAGCCGTCAAGGGCGCCCACCCCGACCTCAGACCGGACGATCCCGACGCCGCGCTGCGATTCAGGGAAATCGTCCGCGCCAACGAAATCCTCGGCGACCCGGAGCAGCGCTCGGCTTACGACCATCTGCTCTGTCTCGCGCACGTGGAGCAGGATCAGGCGTTCAAACAGCAGGCCGTCTTCACAAGGATTTACAAGCTCGCCTCCGGCGTGATGGCGTTCGCCGGCGTCTCCATCATGACGGTGGGGGGATATTTGCTGTTCATGCACATGTCGGCCGCCTCGGTCGCGCCATCGGACGACATCGACGCCGCCGCGGACACATCGCCCGGGATCGTTGCCGTCAGCACGGCGGCGCCGGTGGATACCGCCGACAAGGTCACGCCGTCCGCAAACCCCGCCGCTGCAATCGATGCCATCGCGCGTATCGCGCCGAACGCCACCATGGTCCGCACCAGTCTGGAGAGTGTCGTGCCAGCCCCTGTCGACGCAGCCTCCGATGCTGACGCGACCGAGGCGAGAGCGTTGCGGGCGCGGGGGATGTCCGCCTATCGCCACGGCGACCTGCACGGCGCGATCGCGGATCTTGATCAGGCGCTTCAGCACGATCCCAGATTCCTGCCCGCCTATATCGACCGCGCCACCATTCTCTATCGGATGCGAAAGATCGGCCACGCCTTCGCCGACATCGCGCCGGCGAAACGGACCGATAGACCGGATCGTCCGAAACCTCCGCCGGCGATGGTCGGCAAGCCGCGCGTTGACCAGGCGGCGATCACGGGATCGGTGACGCCCTCGTCGCAACGGCAAAAGGTCTCGCAAAGGCCGTTGCGGGAAGAAACCTACGCACCGCTCTGGGTGCGCTGAGTCACGGCACTCGCGGCCGACGGAGCGGATCCATCTCAGGGCCCGCGCGCGTTCGCTGCGTCGACCTTCTTCCAGCTTTTGTCGGGGTCGAAGAACACCATCTGTTTTGCCACCGCGGCGGTATTTTCGCCCAGGTCCTTCTGATAGATCATGCCCGCATGATTGACCACGAAGGTCATCACGCCTGAATTTCCATACTCCGCAGGATAGGCGACAAGGGCAAATCCCCCGATCATCTTGCCCTTGACCACATAGTTCAGCGCGCCGCCGGGGGCATTCGGTCCTTGCTGCGTCAGGATCCGGTAGTAGTAACCGTGATACGGCGCGCGTCCTGCGCCGGCCTTGTATCCTTCCGAGGAGGCTTGCGCGACCAGTTCGCCGAGCGGACTGGCATCGTCACCCGATGCGGGCCAATAGAGACCGTCTTTCCTGCCGGAACTGCTGATGATGCGCTGCGCATAGACGCCGGCGCCTTCGCCTCGATCCTTGTCCGCATATTCGTTCTGGGCGTCGACATAAGCGAGGGAGGTCTGAATCGCGTCGAGCTCGTTACGCCCGATGCGGCGATACAGGATCTCGGTACGGCCCGCGGTGGTGTCGAATTCCCAGCCGTGCTTGTTGTTGATGAGTGGAATCGGGAACGCAAAGTCCTCCAGGCCCAGAACGAGGATCGTCTTCTTGTTTTCCTCCGCCTTGATGGAATGCCGGGCATCGTAGCCGGCGACGAAGCGTTGGCGCGCCTCTGCATCGGCGACATCGTCACCGGATTCGACGATGTCTTCGGCATTCCTGCCAAGAACCTTCAGAATGGCCGTCTTCGTGCCGGTCCTGACCGCGGCGACCAGTGCCGCCGCGGCCTCCTCCGGCGAGGAATAGGTCTGCTGCGCCTGGCTCGCAGAGCTCAACAAGGCCAGCGTCACGAGTGCAGCCGCGGCGAGCGAAGCGGCGCGGCCAATCGACGTGAACATGATCATGGCGTCACCTCCGTCGGAATCTTTGCGCCGCCGGCGAGCCAATCGCGGTAGGTTCGGAGCTTCAAACCGAGCTTTTCGTAATAGACCCGCAGATAGCCATCGGCGCCACGGGTCACTGCGGCCGGCATCAGGACCTCCACTTCCTGCGCGATCACACCGACATAGGCCTTGTCGCTGCCGAGATAGCTGAAGCGGTAGTAACCAAGGCCGTTCGCGAGATGACCGAGCAGGACGATGTCGTGCTTCAGCGCCATGTCGGAGCGTCTCCCGCCGCCGCCGCCACCGCCACCGCGTCCTCCACCTCCGCCGCCGCCTCCGCCGCCTCGGAAGCCGCCTCCACCCGCCGAAATAGCGCCGCCTCCGTGGCCGGCGAGACTGACCGCCGTTCCGCCACCTCGTCCACCCAGGCTCGCTTGACCGCGGGCCGATGCGACAGCCGCCGCCTTTCCCGACGATACATTCAGGGCGTTGCCGCCACCACCTCGCGAGGCGGCGCCGGCACCCTTGTTGGCGGCCTTCGCACCACCCTTGGCGCGGTCACCGCTACCCTTGGCGCGATCACCACCACCCTTGGCGCGATCGCCGCTGCCTTTGGCCTGATCCGACGCGCCTGAACGATCGCCTGCCCTATCACCAGCGCGATCGCCGCCACCGGGCCGATCCTGTCCCGGTTTCAAAACCTGCTGTCCGTCGCGGCCGCGGAAATCCATCCGGTCTCCAGCACCGGCCTTCAGGTTGCTGTTGCCGAAGCGCTGCTGAACGTTGGTGTTGCTGTATCGGACGCCCTGGCGATGCGCCGGGTTATGCTGCCAGTTGTTTCCGACGTTGTTTATCTTGTTGTAGTGGTTGATGTAGAGATTACGGTTGCCCCAATTGCATCCGCCGCCCCAGTAATTGCCCCAGCGCCCGATCGCCCAACCGGCGCCGAAGGCGAGACCCGCCGCGATCACGCCGGCGCCGATATAGGACGGATAAGCGAAATAATACGGCGGATAGTCCGTGTAGGGCCAGGCCCCGTACACGATGGCGGGATCGTAGTACGGCACATAGATGGTTTCGGGATCGGCAGGCTCGATGACGATCACCTGCCTGCTTTCCTGGGTCTGGACACTGACTTTTTGCTGCTTGGTCGTAACCAGCTTCTTGTTGTCATAGGCCCTGTTTCGCAACCGCTGGATCGCGTCCATGACATCCGGTTGCTGCGCGAGCACGGCATCGCCCAGATCCTTGGTCCAGTCGATCTTGTCGCTCATCATCGCGACGACGTCCGGCGTGCTTGCAAGCGCCTTGATGCTGTCATCCCACGACTGGCCATCGACTTCCTTTTTCAAGGCATCGCCCTTCAGCGACTTGCGCTCCTTCAGCCACCGATCGGTCTGCACCACTTCCAGCGGATAGGTCGATGCCGCCAGCACATTGGCCAGGAGTTCGTCGGGATAGAGGGCGATCGGCGCCACCAGCGCCTCGAGTTGCTCAGGCTTCAGGAGTACCTGATCGGGCAACGGTGGCGGCGGTGACGGTGGTGCCGTTGTCTGCTGCGCGACCGCGCCGGCAGCGGTTGCGACCATCATCACGAATGCCAACAAGACACTTCCGCAGCGCACCATGGCCGCTCTCCTTCCAGGCAGATGGCTGCAGTCAACCTTGGGGCATGAGACGACCCTTGACCGAGATCAAGGGTCGCTGTTGCGCGGGAGGCGCCAGCGGTCGAACGGCCGTCACTTTTGTTACGCCCGCAATTTGCCGCCGGGCTGCGCGGCAAGCAGGATCCGGCGATCGTGGATCAGGCTCTGCAGGCGGTGCGCGGCGACGTTCAAGGTCGTGACATCGAGTGAATTTTCCTCCCCCGCCGCGTGCTTGTCGCGCTGGGCTTGCAGCACCTTGTCGATCTCGCGCTCGATATCGGACAGCTCTGCCTCCGCCTGCGTCGACCGTATGCGGCCCCCGAGGGCATAGAGCGAATCCAGGGCTTCTTCACCGTCTCGGGGTTCGTCCGCCCGAAGGAATTTCCAGGCCGCGGCGATCACGGAGACAAGCCCTCCGAAGATCATGGGCGCCAGAAAGATGGCGTTGCCCCATTTGTCCAGGAAGCTCTGCTGCGTGCCGTTGTAGAAGGCGGCAGCCCCCGGATGGGCCGGCAGATAGGCATCGGCGTCGGTGCTCGCCGCAGCCATCTGCCCCAGGATCGGCAGTTCGCCGAGAAGATCCCGGCGCGCTTTCATCAACGCCTCGGTCAAACCGCTGATCAGATCGTTGTCGAGCTTCTTTCGGGCAACCAGATAAAAGGCAACCCGCAGCGTGGTCAGGTCGTCGCTCGGGACGGGAGGCGCTCCCCGCAGCGTCCCCTTCGGGACATCGAAGCTTTCGTAGGCGCGCTGCTTCTCGGCGATGGCGCCGGCCGCCTCGATCGGAATAAGAACGGGCGCGGTCTTCGGGCTTTGCGAGAACAGGCCGCGCAGCAGCGTGAGGTATTTTTCCGCCAGCGGAACAACCACCAGGATCGCACGCACCTCCTTGGCGTCGAGGGCGCGGCGCGTCTCGGCGGGTGCGAGGTCGCGGAACGTTACGTTGGCACGGCCCAAATCGTACTCCTGGGTCAGAACGCTGACGACTTTCCGATTGATTTCGCCGCCGACCACTCCGACGTTGGTGCGTTTCAAACCCGCGATGTCCGAGATCGAGGATCCCGGAGGCGCAACAAGCAACACGACCGCGTGCGCCAGGACGACCACGGCCTGCGCTTGCGACAGGTCGCCGACATCGCCGCGCACGACGGCGAGGTCCGTCTTGTTCGACGAAAACAGATCGGCGGCCTCGAGCGCGCTGGGCGTTTCCACCAGCTTGAGCCGTACCGGCGCATTCACTTCGGCGAGCCGGGTGGCCAGCGCCGACACGAGTTTCTGAGCCTCGCCGTCGAGCGAGCCGACGGCAATGGTCAGCGTCGTCGGGCGAGAATACCAGCGATAGGCGAAGAGACCCGCCCCCATGACCAGAATGACGATGCTGGCAACAAGGACAATGCGGAGCCATCTTTGCAGTGCGATTGAAGCCATGCGGCTCTCACGGTGGCGGTGACATTCGGGGACCGGACAGATTCACGTCGCATCCATCGCACCGGCGTTTTCCAGCAAATCCGTCTGCAGCTCAATGTCCTCCGAACACCAACGTCTTCAGTGGCAGGACAACCGCCTGCAAACGAAGAACCAAAGCGTGAACGAGGGCTACCGTATCGACGATGTGCAGGTAGACCTTCTCCAGCGAGCCGATGTCCTTCGATTCGAGTTCCTTGTGGTGATCGGAATAGAGATTGGCAATGCAGCTGCTGCCTGGCGGAACGTCGTCGAGCACGCCTTCGTAGAGAGGTTCAAGAAAAACCAGCACCGTGCCGGGGGCACCGAGCTTCGCCATGTCGGTCAGCTGATTGGTCTGCAATATCTGGCCGGCGGCGATGACGTCCTGCACGCTTGCGACGACCAACGGAATAATGGTCATGGGCTTACTGATGCAGGTTGCCTCGGCCACCATGCCGACCTTGATCACCTGGGCTTCAATCTGGTTGAATCCCGCGAAAAGCCGCCCTTCGCCCGCGGCATCCGGAATCAGAATCCCCGCGGCCCGGGTGACCGGCGCCGGCTGCACGATGTCGCCCGGCCTCAGGACGAACTGATCAACCCGTCCGTCGACGCCGGCACGGACCGTCATTCTGTCCAGTTCGACCTGGGCTGCCGCAAGCTGCGCCTCCGCGCTCGCCTTCTGCGCCGGGAGGACTATCGAAAGGCGCGTCTCTGCCGACTGTTTGCTGGCACTCGCAGCGTCGACGTTGCCTTGCCGTGCCGACACCAGCGTTTGCAGCTTCTCGAGTTCACGCGTTGTGACAACGTCAGGATTGCGGTCATACAGTTTCTTCTTGGTATTATATTCATCAAGCGCCTGCTGATAATCACCCTTGGCTTCGTCGAGCTTCCCCTGGCTTGCTAGGACATCGGCCTTGGCTGTACCCATGTTCGCCTGCACCTCGACAACGCGAGCCTTGGCAGTCTCGATCTCGGCTTCCTGTCTCTTGCTGTCGATCTTGAACAGCGGCTGCCCCTTCTTCACCTTCTCGTTGTAGCCGACATAGACCTCCGATACCCGGCCGCCGGTTTCTGCGAAGATTGACGTGGTCCGAAACAGCGCATTGACGTCGTTCGAGGAGGGGTGATGGTAAAGTACCACGGTGATCAGCAGCACTGTGAGTATCAGGCAGAGCGTGATGCCCCAACGAAGCTCGTACCAGACCGAAAATAAGGTGATTTCCTTGCCCAGCCGCTTGCCCTGCACGAAGCGGCGGAACAGAAAATCCGGAAGCAGCGTCAGCGTGGAGCACAGTATGAGTTCAAGCATGACGGGCCCCCTGCTTCTTCACGTGGGGTTGGTCGGCTGCCGCAGCCTCCGGCGGGATGGAAGTCGAAACATCCGCCGGTTTCTCGCCGGGCTCCTGCCCAGCCATGGATTCCACCGACTTCGCGATGCGGTTTACCGGAGTCAGGAAGTCCGGAATGTCGATGAAGGCGAGTATGATCGCTATGAACCAGAAAAGGTGGTTGTGCGTCAGCAGCGCGAGCAGGCAGAGCAAGGCGATCAGGTCTAGCAGAACCTTCTTCGACTTGTGCGCCATTCGTTCCGGAAGCGAGTGGATGGTGAGGAAAATTACACCCGTCAGAATGATGCATGCGACGACAAACCACAGCGTAATGTTGAAGAGAACATCGGTCTGGCCCGGCGCCGTGATGAAGAACGGCATATGGTCTGTCGCGATCGGATTGGGTGATGTGGTCAAGAACGGCCTCCCTGGCATTTTGCGGTGGCGCCGCCGCGTTGCGTGATGATGGACTGATCCCGGTTTTCACGCAGGCTCGGCAACTCGCACCTCTCCTTCAGATTGCGCAGCGGTAGTAGCTGATCTCCATATCCATCATGCCGGGAAAGACCCGCGAAATCTTGTTCGGCTCGACAATTTTCAGGCTGAACTGGACGTTCGAAGTCATGATGTCGGTGGCGCAGTCCGCGATGATATTGATCATCTCGCCATCCTCTTTCCTGGTCTTGATCCTGCAAGTTGCGGATTTGCCCCTGAGGCGGTCGGCTTCGACAATGAATCCACCGCCGTATTGTTCGGAGAATGCGGTAAATCGGATCTGGTTCGCTCGCCCGTTTCTGACGAAGACGCGACGGCATTCGTCCGCGTTGGTGGCCCATGCACCGACGAGATCGGCGGCACGCGCCTGTCCCGGGAATGCCGAACCGGTCAGCGCCGCCGCAACTATCGCGCATTTGAATAACCGATCCATGCCCTCTCCCATCATGACCGAGCGTCCATGCTGCCGCAATCAGGAATGGCAAAGCGGCCGGCACGCTTGATCTGGATCAAGGGAACGACCTCGCCGCGGACGTTAGCTGGCATCCAGCCAAGACAATCGCCGAGGAAGGACCAGCCATGGCGGAAAAAATCGACGACTTGCTGCCGACGGCAGCGGAAATTCAGAGGCAAGCCGCAATCCACGAAGCCGAAAAGGCCGACGAGTATACCCGGCGGCTGGCCGCGGCCGAGGCGGAAAAGCGGGCGCTGATCGAAAAGCTCAGCAAGCCCTCCGGCTTGACCGAAGACGAGAAGGTCAAGCTTGCCTCGACGGTGATCCAGCGGGCAGTGCGCAACGGCCTGACGGAGGTGCAAGTTTACCGGTTTCCAAACTCGCTGTGCACCGACAACGGCCGGGCCATCAATCAGCAGGAGCCGGGATGGGAGAAGACCCTGACGGGAATAGCGCTGGAGATCTTCAAGCTCTGGTCGGACTATCTGAAGCCGCGCGGCTACCGGATCCGGTATCAAATTATCGATTTTCCGGGCGGCGTCCCGGGAGACGTCGGCATCGTCATCGCGTGGGGCGATTGATCGGGGACTATGGATACGGAATCCTATCGGCGCTGGTATGATTATTCGCGGGCGCGCGATCTCATGCTCAAGGCGACGAATTCAAAGCACGCCCCCTGGCATGTCATCCGATCGGACGACAAGCGACGAGCCCCGGCTGAACTGCATTGCGCATGTTTTGAAGATGATTCCCTTCAAGAAGGTTTCGGCAACCGGGTGCGGTTGCCGAAACGATCCGACAAGGGCCGCTACAACGGCCAGGCCGGCCTGCGCGATGTGAATTTTGTCGCGGAGCGATACTGAGCGCGAGGCTTCGCGCTCATTGCAGCGCGATAGTTACTCCACCCACCGCCGCGGAGAGTTCCACGCCGACCTTGCCGCCGGCCAGTTGCAGGACCACCCCCTTCTGATTCTGAAGCTGCACGCCGCCGGCACCAGCCGCGAGGGCGCCGCCGGCGCCGATCACGTTGTAGGTTCCCTGGATATCGGCCGGACTGTTCAGGTTCAGCGCGTGCCCAACCAGATTGGTGGTCGAAGCGCCGATCGTGAAGCCCACGCTCATGCCCGACACCGTAAATCGGTAGTTATGGCCGCGGAAGTTCAGGACGCCGTGGCCGCCGCCGACCCCCACGATGAATCCTCCCTTGGTGAAGACCACGCGTACCGTTCCGGTATCGGCGCGTGACGATGACGCCAGACCGAATGTGGACAGCAGGACCAGCGCAACGCCAAGGAATCGATTTCGATATTTGCTCATTGGTATTCTCTCCACGGTTGAAGCGTCAATTTGGGGTAGAACGGGTTTGGTCCAGGGTGATCACCACCTTCGTGACGTTGGCGGATACTTCAAGTCCGGCCTTAGGGCCCTGCAAGGTAATGACAACGCCCTTGTCGTTTCTGAGTTGTACGCCGCCGACGCCGCCGATCAGGGCACCGCCCGCGCCGACCACGCTGTAGGTGCCGGCGAAGTCGCCGAGTTCGTTCATGTAGTCGGCCCGCCCGACCAGCTTGTTGATCGACGCTCCCGCCGTGAGGCCGACACTCAGGCCCTGAACCGTGAACGGATAGAGCCGGTGGCGAAAGGACAGGGTCCCCCGGCCTCCACCGGCTCCTACGACAAATCCCGCCTTGGCCACCGTGACGCGAACAGTCCCGGTGATCGCGTGCGATGGCGTGGCGATGCCAATCGCCGCGGCGAGGGCCGTCAACGCCATCCAGTTCGATCGATGCTTCCTCATTCCGGCGGTCCTACCGTGCGAGACTCATTACGAAATGTCCGAACACGGTGAGCAGGATGCCGGATACGGCGCAACCGACCGGGAATCCGAGCTCACGTTGCGGAATTCGCTTCGCGACCATCCTTCGTTCACTTCGCGGGAACGAGCTTTTTTGATGCCTCATACATGTCTCTGTAGCCGCGGGCGATCGTCCGAACGCCCCGACCAATGTCTTCGTAAGCTTCGTCAGGCAGATTCGCGAGCGACACGCGCATCGACCAGTTCGGCGCTTCGAAGCCGCCACCGTTCAGCAGCACGATCCCGTGTGCCTCGGCCAGCCGAAAGGCAAGATCGAGCGGGTGGACGTTCTTTTTGAGGTATTCAACGGCTTCATCGCCGATGTTCTTCCGAGCCCAGAACTCGAAATCGATCAAGGCGTAGTAGGCGTCGAAACTCGGATTCGGCGGGACTTGAAGGTCCATGCCCTCGAGCAAGGTCTGCATGCGCCGGTGCACGATCTCCATGCAGGCCTTCTGGTAATCCTTCTTTTCGTCCATCAATTCGTGGAGCGAGAACATCGTCATCATCACCTGCTGCGGCAGCGAAAGCCCGGCGGTGTGGTTGAGGCCGATGTCGCGACTGTCGGCTACGATGCGGTCGATGAATTTGAATTTTCGCGGTTCAAGCGTGATTGGGCCGTAGCGCTTGTCAAGCGCCTTCACGTGCTGCTCCGGCAATTTGGCGATCATCTTATCAAAAATGTTGTCCTCGTGGATGGCGATGACGCCAAGTCTCCATCCGGTGCAGCCGAAATACTTGGAGTAGGAATAGACGCCAATCGTGTTGTGCGGAAGCTCACCAAGCAGGGAGCGAAAATCGTCGACGAATGTTCCGTAGACGTCATCCGTCAGCAACATCAGATCGGGGCGCTTGGTCTTGACGAGCTTCACGATCATGGCGATCGTCTCCCTGCTCATCCCCATGCCACTGGGATTACCGGGATTGACGATGAAGAAGGCCTTGATTTTCGGGTCTTCCAGCTTCTTGATTTCCTCCTCCGTATATTGAAAGCGGTTCTCTTGCGGCGCTCTGATTGGTACCATCTTCAGATCGTAGTCCTCGAGGTGCGTCATCTCGAGGTAGGGCGTGAAGATCGGCGTACCGAGCGCGATCGAGTCGCCGGGAAACAGCAATCGGTTGGCCTTCAGCGATTTGAAGATGTAGCACATCGCGGCGGTGCCGCCTTCGACCGCGTAAAGGTCGAACTTGCCGGAAGGGCGCGGCTTTCCGCACATCGCCCACATTAAATACTCGTGCACGATGCGCTCGTTGTGGACCAGCATGCGATCGGGCACCGGATAACGGTCGCCAATGATCGAATCGACGAGTTCGTGGACGAATCCATCGGGATCGAACCCGAAAGTCTTGATCGCGAACTTCACCATAGTGGGCAGAAAGTCTGCACCGGGCATATCCTTGTGCCTCGCGAGCCATGCGTCGAGGCGAGCTGCGATGCCTTTGGCCTGCGGCATGCCACCGATCCCAGGAGATTCCTCCATCGTCCGTTTGCTTTCGGTGATGGCAAACTGGCCGAGCAGGAAGAAACCTTCGCGCGGCGTGGTGGCGACCCAATTCGGATTGCCGCGGCCAGCGTCCAGGAACGCGGACTGAGTCGTCTTCGACGTGGCTTTGGCAAGGCTGATCAGCTCGTTCTTGATCTCGAATGGGCCCAAAGCCTCGAATTTCTTCAGCGTCATAATGTCGGCCATGACTTTCTCCTATTTTTTGCGAGATTCCGTCGACGGGGTTGTCATAAAGGGGAAGCCGATGAGCACGGCCTCGCGGGCACATGCTCACCGGGGTTTTCTCGCCGCTAGGTCAGCAGGATTACCAGCACCATTCCCCAGACTGTCAGCAGCGTGTTGCCGACCGCATAGGTCACCGTGTAACCGAGACCGGGAATCTGACTCTTGGCGCGGTCATTGATCATGCCGAGCGAGGCTGTCGTGGTGCGTGCACCGGAGCAGGCGCCGAGCAGGATGGCATCGTCGAACCGGAACAGGTACTTGCCGACGTACATCGCCAAAATCAGCGGAACCGATGTGACGGCGACGCCCCAGAGGAACAGGCTGAATCCGAGCTGCTGCAGTCCAGCTACAAAGCCTGGCCCGGACGAGATGCCGACCACCGCGATGAACACATTAAGGCCGACGGAGTTCATGAACCAGACTGTCGACGACGGGATCCGCCCGAAGGTTGGTCGCACAGAGCGCAACCATCCGAAGAAAAGGCCGGCGATCAATACGCCGCCCGAGGTGGAGAGCGTAAGCGGGACACTGCCGACCTTGTAGACCAACGCGCCAAGCAACGCGCCGATCGTGATCGCCGCACCAATGAAAGCCACATCCGCCACATCGGTCGCCCGGTCCGGATAACCCAACATCTTCGTACCAGCCGCGATATCCGGGGTCCGTCCGACGAGCGTAACGATGTCCCCTCGCTGCAACTGCGTGTCCGGCAAGATCGGAATATTGGTGGCGGTCGCTCCACGGACGATCCTTCGCAGGAACAGGCCGCGCGCGCTCGGCAAACCGGCCAGCTCGGCCAGCGTCTTTCCGTCGACTTCCTTACTGGTCACATAGACATCGACACCTTCGATCGGCACCGCCAGAATTTCACGATCGTTGACCTCCTCCGCGGTCGAGCCGATCAAGTTCACCAGCACATCGCGCCGGCCAGCCACTGCCACGATGTCTCCTTCGCGAAATACCGTATCGGATGTCGCCTCCATGATGGTGTCGCCGCGCCGGATCCGCTGGATGAACACCCTCTGCTCGGGAAGCAGGGCCTCGGCCTGCTGCACCGTCTTGCCGATGATCTGTCCTCCCGCCCGTATGCGGTACGCCCGCAGCTCGAACTGGTGCCAGGCCGTGCCGGGACCGCCTGCTTCCTTTTTGCCGCCGTGCTTCTCCTCATACCGCTTGCACGCTGCCTCAAGGTCGATGCCAAGGAGCGCCGGGCCAATCAGGGCCAAGACAATGGCGGATCCGATGGTTCCGAAAATGTACGTGACGGCGTAGGCCACCGGCATCGCATCCAGCGTCTTCTTGGCTTCTTCGGGCGACAGACCGAGACGGTTGATGGCATCGGTCGCCAGGCCCATTGACGCGGAGATCGTCTGCGATCCGGCATAGAGCCCCGCGGCGGAGCCGACGCTGTAACCGGCCAGCTTCGCGCCAAGATAGGCGGCTCCGAGGCAGAAAAAGCAGACCAGCACCGCAAACAACGCCTGCGGGATTCCGTCCTGCGCAATGCCGCGCACGAACTGTGGTCCAACGCCGTAACCGATCGCGAACAGGAACATCAGGAAGAAGGTCGGCTTGAGGGGACTGCCTATGGTGATCCCAAGCTGACCGATGACTACCGCCGCGATCAGCGTCGCGGTTACCGCTCCGAGCCCAAGGCCTTTGTAGGTGAACGAGCCGAAGTAATACCCGAGGCCCAAGGACAGGAAGATGGCTATCTCCGGATAGCTGCGAAGCGTCTGCACAAACCAATCAATCATGATGTCATCCTCCCCATTGACGGCTCAGTTACTCCGCGGCCGCTTTGATCCCCTGTGTCCGCGAATGGCTGTCACCGAGCCTTGCCAACGCCTCCGGGCGCACGAGCTTCAGACCCTGCACGGCGTCGTAGCCATGGATCTCCTTCACATCGAGCTTCCGCATGAAGTCGATGGTTTCCTGGGTGATCACCTGCCCCGGCACCATGATCGGGAAACCGGGGGGATAGGGAATGACGAAGTTCGACGAGACGAGGTCAGGGCCGTTCTTCAAGCGGCGGTCGATTTCCGGATCGTTCAGGCGGATGTACTCACATCCAGCTTCATCGTAGGCGGCATAAAAGCCGCTGCGGATGTCGCCTTCATTGGTCTTGTGTCCGGCGTCGCCGCGGAAGCTGTCATGGAAGTGCGAGAAGTTCGGCAAATCAGGCACATCCGTCATCAGGCTCTTCACGCGCGCCGCGAATGCATTGGCGGCATTGACGCCGCCATGGCTCAGTTCGCGATCGATCTCGCCGCTGATCTCGGCCAGCACGCGGATCAGGTGGGCGACGTCGCTGCGGGTGTTGTTGATGTTGGACTGGATCAGCACGGAATTGCGCGAGGTCTTGTTGACCTGGATTCCGTAGCGGTTGGCCAGAATACCCTTGAACTGCGTGCCGTCGAAGGCGGCGGTGCCGCACACCAGCGTCAGACGCGTCGGATCGAGGCAGAACTCGTCTTCCTTCAGGCTGTGCAGGACCTGTCCCCAGTTGACGCCCTGCGCCAGATAATCCGTGAAGCCGCTGGTGCGGTAATCTGCCGGCACCATCTTGTCGGCGCCGAGCACGCTGAAATATTTCGAGATCAGCGGATTGGCGGCAACAGCCTTCCGGATCGCAAAGGCGATCTCGATGGCGTTGGCGACCAGGCCATAGCCTTCCAGCTCCATCTGCCGGCGCGCGACATCGAGGCTCCCGATCAGTTGCTGGTTGGGGCTGGTCGATGCGTGGGTGAACACGGCCTCCTTGAATTGCGCCTCCACGGTGTGGAATTCCACGTCCTTGACGAACAGCATCGAGCCCTGCCGGAGCGCCGACATCGACTTGTGGGTGGAATTGGTCTGGTAGACGCGCAGGCGAATCTGGCGCGGATCCGGCAGCAGCCTTGTGTTCAGCAAGACGTCGTCGGACGGATTGTCGCCGAGCGCGGCGCGATGCTTCTCATAGGCCTCGATCGATTTGGGATCGTGCATCCACGCCTCGATGTCGTTGGCGGCGCCCATCGCGGTGCGCGGGCGCAGGAACGGCGAGAAGCGCGCAAAGCCGAACCAGGCTTCATCCCACAGGAAGATCAGATCGGGCTTGATCGCCAGACACTCTTCCATCACCCGGCGGGTGTTGTAGATGTGGCCGTCGAAGGTGCAATTGGTCAGGTCCACCATCTTGACCCGGTGCAGCCGGTTGTCGGCCTTCAGGTTCAACAGCGCCTGCTTGATGGTCTTGAGCGGCACAGCGCCATACATCGAATATTCCGTCATCGGGAAGGCTTCGACATAGAGCGGCTGCGCGCCCGCCAGCACCATGCCGTAGTGATGTGATTTGTGGCAGTTGCGGTCGACGATCACGATATCGCCGGGACCGACCAGCGCCTGCACCGCCATCTTGTTCGACGTCGACGTGCCATTGGTGACAAAGTAGACCCGGTCGGCCCCGAAGGCGCGCGCCGCCTTGTCCTGGGCCTTCTTGATGTTGCCGGTCGGTTCCAGCAGGCTGTCGAGACCTCCCGTGGTCGCGCTGCTCTCCGCGAGAAAGAGATTTGGACCGTAGAACTCGCCCATGTCGCGAATCCAGTCAGACCTGAAGACGGACTTGCCACGGGCGATGGGGAGCGCGTGGAACGTTCCGATCGGGCGCTGGGCATACTTCTTGAGATTGTCGAAAAACGGCGTTTCGAAGCGATCCTGAATACCTTCCAGGATGGAAAGATGCAGCTCGAGCAGCTCTTCCACGGAGTAGAAGATGCGGCGAACGACGTCGGCCTCCGGATTGCCGGCCAGCTCCTCTACGTCGCGATTGGAAACCAGATAGACGTCGAGCTCGGGGCGGATGCGCTTCAACGTGCGCGCCAGCGCCAATGCCGAGTCGGAGGTTTCCTGGCGCTCCATCGATGCCATCAGGGAACGCAGCACCGGTGCATCATGCCTGGAGCGTTTTGCAAACCCTTCGTTGACGATGACGGCCGCAAGGTCGGGGTTGAGCATCGCGGCGCAGAATGCATCCTCGAAACTGCCGACAAAGACCGGCTCATAGACGAAAGCGTCGACCGGACGACGCAGCCCGCGCCATTCGGCTGCAAGGCTGGGCCAGTTCGTGGCCGGGATGCCGGTGACGATCAGGGTTTCGAAATACGGCCGCCGCGCCCTGGTCTCGCCAAATCCGGGCGGCAGCAGATCCGGCATTTCAGCGTCGGTATCCGCGTGCGCGTCCCAATCGCCGGCATGCTGGCGGAACGAGCGAGTTTGCAGCGACTGCGTGATGCGCATCGCCAGCGCGAGCGTGCCTGCCGCATCACCCGAGGTCGCGTGCTCCGTCAGCGCCGCCATCAGGCGGAGACCGGGATAGGCATGATATTCCTCGGTGATCGCCAGCCGAGAAAGTTTGTCTTCGAAGCCGCTGCGATCTCCCGACCCGTCCGACCAGGCCTTGGCCGCCTCGACCAATCCGCGCCATTCGTCCGCGCGGGCGCCGGGACCGGAGAAAAACCGATCGATCCGGCGTTCCTGCATTTCCTGCGGCATGACCGTTCTCCCAATCTGCGATCTATGGTTGAGCGAGCGTAGTCAACTCCGCGCAGACCGGGTCTTGATTTAAATCAAGCCTCCACACCCACGGCGGAGGCTACTCCCCGGCGACCGTCGGGTTCATCTCGCAAAGCAACAACACGATCACGAGCAGTGTCGCGGGGATGGCGAGGCTGTCGGCCCGCGTCACTCCGTGATGACCGCGCCGATGGCGGCCCCCATTCGGAAAAGCGACGCACATCGCCCCGAACACATAGGGTCGGCGAAACGGTCTGGCCTTCGAACTTCCGGCAAAAGCGGCGAACAAGCCTTCGATGATGTAGCGCTGGCGATCAGCAGCGCCTCCTCGCGTGGAAACGATACGGCAGCGGCCCGCGGAATCGACCCGATGAAATTCCGTTGGGCGATGTTTGGACGGAAAAACAAGGAGATCGCCTGGAAAATGATCGCGGCGGAGGCTGCAGGCTTGACTTGAATCAATGTGCCCAAATGGGGTCGATCGGACTTTGCGCGTTTCTGGGCTTGAGGATCGCACCGATGGACACCATCAAATGGATCATTTCGACCGCGCCGGAAATTTTCCTGCTTCTTTCAATCGCGCTTGGAACGCTGCTTGGACGACTCCAGTTCAAGGGATTTTCGGTAGGCGCTACGGCCTGCACGCTGGTCGTGGCCGTGCTGCTTGGGCAACTCGGCACCTTCGTAATTCCTCCTTTGTTCAAGTCGATATTCTTCAGCCTGTTCGTCTTCACGATCGGGTACAAATCGGGGCCTGAATTCTTCGCTTCGCTGAGCCTCCGCACGCTGTCGCAGGTTGGCGTTGCCGTGGTTGTCAGTTTCACAGGCCTCGCCCTGGTTCTGGCTTTCGCCTTTGCCTTTCATCTGGATCCCGGCACGGCTGCCGGTCTCGCGTCCGGCAGTCTCACCCAGTCATCCATGATCGGGACGGCGACCGGTGCGCTGGCCCAGCTCGGGCTTGCCGACGATGTGTTGCGACAGCAGCAGGCCAATATCGCGGCGGGCTATGCCGTCACCTATATCCTTGGTTACATCCTGACACTGCTGTTTGTGCCCTTTGCCGCGCCCTGGCTGATGGGCATAGACCTCAAGGAAGAAGCCTCCAAGCTGGAGGCTACACTTTCCGGGGGCAAAGCCCGCAAGGCCGGAAACCTGGGTTACCAGAAGTTCAAGGCGCGGGCCTATCAGGTCGTCGTCGCCGCCGGGCAGACCGTTGGCGCAATCGAAGATCGTATCGGCCATCGTGTAGTCTTCGGACGCATTGTCCGCCGGGGCAACGATGTCGAATTCGAAGCGGCAAACGGTGCTCGAAAGCGGTGATGAGGTGGTTCTCGCCGGGCCGGCAGCGGCCCTCCTCAGGGCCGGCACCTCGATCGGTCCGGAAATCGAAGGCGCCAGCGTGCTGCGCGAAGTATTGGGCGAAGCGCTCGGCGTTCTTGTCAACAATCAGACCCTTCACGGCCGGACTTTGTCGGAAATAGCCGAACAGGTCGGCGATAGCGCGCGCGGGGTATTTCTGCGCGACCTGACACGCAGGGGGCAGGAAGTGCCGCTCACCCCGGAAACAAGGATCTATGTCGGCGACGTCATGACGTTGGTCGGCGCGACCCACGATGTCGAACGCGCCGCGGCAAAGGTCGGTCAGGTGCTGCGCTATGGCGACCGGACCGATATCGCCTTCCTGGCCGCAGGAATTTCGGTTGGCCTGCTGATAGGATTGCTCAGCATGAAGGTCGGGTCTTTCGCCGTGACGCTGGGCGGGGCCGGCGGCACCCTGCTGGTGGGATTGATCTGCGGCTGGCTGCGGGCGCGCCGGCCGACCGTCGGAAGCTTCTCGCCGGCCGCGCAGCAAACGCTAAGCGACATCGGTCTCGGCGGGTTCATCGCAGCCATCGGACTCGCGAACGGCCCGGCGGCGATTGCCGCCATTCAATCCCACGGCCTGCTGCTTCTTTCGCTGGGCGTCGTCGTTACGCTCGTTCCGCTGACGGTCGCGACAATCGTGGCGCATCGCGTGCTGGGCCTGAACCCGGTGATCATCTGCGGCGCGCTGGCGGGAGCGATGACGGTGGATGCGGCCGTCACGGGAAGCTGCGAACGAGCTGACAGTCAGATGCCTGTGCTCGGGGTCGCGGTGCCCTATGCGGTCGGAAACGTACTTCTGACCATCCTCGGGCCGGTCATCGTCACGATCACCTATTCCGGATAGCAACGCCAAGGATCCATTGATCCAGATCAACCCATCGATGCGCCGCGAGCAAAGCGTTTGGATTCTCGATGGCGATGAGCAGTCATGATGGAGACAGGACATGATCGAGCAGCGCTTCGGCCGATTTCGTTCTTCATCTCTTTTCTCGGCAACATTGCTGGTCCTCCTGATGTCCGGCGGTTTGGGGCCGGGCTACGGACAGCAGCCCTCCCCAACCGGCGGTTCCGAAGCGAATGACAAACCTGCCGGTCAGGAATTCGCCTCACGCGGACCGCGCGCGGCGAGAGCGATCAAATATTCCGACTGGAGCAAGTCCTGCTTCAAGACACCCGGAGCCAACATGGTGTGCCGGACGTCGATCAGCGGGACATTCGAGACGGGTCAGTCTGCCGTCCGCGTCGACCTGATCGAGCGCGAGGGCAACAACGCGGCGCGGCTGCAGCTGTCGCTTCCCGTCGGCCTGTACCTGCAGGCCGGCGTCAAAATCACCGTCGACCAGGGAACGCCGTACCGAATCCCGTATGTCCGGTGCCTGACTAACACCTGCATCGCGACCGATCTGGCCGAGCCGGGACTGCTCAAGGACCTGGAGGCCGGTAACACTCTTATGCTGGAGGTTGTTGATTCCAGCGTGCTGGCGATAAGCACGTCGCTTCCGCTCGGCCAGTTCGCAGCAATTCGACAGGGGCCTCCATCGAAGGTCTTCGAGCGAGCGATCGACGAGTGAAACGTCAGGCCTTCCGGCGACGGCAGGTCTATGCGCGCCCCGCCGAGGCTTGCTCAAGCGGCTCGATCAGCGACTTCGCCGAGAACGGCTTTGTCAGGTAGGCGATACACCCTGATTCCAGAGCGGCCGTGCGAACCGCATTGTTGTCACTGGCGGTGATGTAGATAACCGGAACGGAGATCCCCGCGGCCTTGAGGCGGTTCCTGACTTCGATACCCGACTCATCATTCAGGTTGATGTCGAGAATGACGCAAAGGGCCTGGTCGATGTCGTTGTGATTTTGGAGAGCCTCAGCCGACTCGAACAGCACGCTGTCATAGCCATGCTGCCTCAACAGCCGCTTCACCCCTCTTAGCGTGCCGGGGTCATCATCCACGACAAAAACGGCTTTGCTATTTGTCACGATCTTGCAATCCCAGATTCTGTTGACTTCACACCGATCGTGATGCCGCTGAAGGGTACAAAAGCAGCGCGGTCGCCCGGCAAACCTCGGCCAATTTGCAGCGGTTACGCAGTTTTACAGAATCACGCGATTCCGACTCGATACGCTTCGCGCATCGACTTTCCTATTGTCCCTTGGGACAACAAGCTTTCTGGAACCCGGAAAGCAGTCACTTCGCGTTGCGTCGCACCGTCCTGACGGTAGAGGATTCGGCGGCCAGCGTACCGACCCGTTCGGCAAGCGAGACAAGTTCGGCAAGAGATTGAACCTGCATCTTCTCCATCACCCGGTGGCGATGTGCCTTGATCGTGCGCTCGGTCGTGCCCAGCTCAAGGGCGACGTGCTTGTTGGTCTTGCCGCGAACGACGAGCTCGAATACTTCGCGTTCGCGCGGCGTCAGCGACGCGAGATGGGCGCGAACGATATCGAGCCGGCCCCTTGCACCGCGCGCCGCTTCATGACGCTCGATTGCCCTTCGGACGGCGGCAAGCAATTGATCGGACGATACCGGCTTGGTCAGAACATCTTCGGCGCCCGCCTTGATCGCCTGAACGGTGGTCGGGACATCGGCATAGCCGGTGAGAAAAACGATGGGCAGGGTTAAACCGAGTTCGCTGAGGCGTCCCTGCAGGTCCGGGCCACTCAAGCCCGGTATCCTGACATCGAGGAGGATGCAGCCTGCCCCCTCCTCATCCGGCAACCGATCCAGCAAATGCTGGGCCGACGGGTAGGTCGCGACCTCGTAGCCGGCTTTCTTCAAGCGGCGCTCGATGGCCGTCCGAAACGATGCATCATCATCGACGACGTGAACAACACTCGGCAAAATGCACCTCCTGTGGTCGAGATGCCGGCGAAGGCAGCCCAAGCACGGTACCCCCGGTCGGCCTGATCATCTGCCCAATAGCGTGCATAGGGTTGCAGCAACAATACCTTACGCACGGCGCGGTTGATATGGCTCAAATCCGGCAACCGAGGGTCAAGGTAGGATTTTTTGTCTCGGCATTCGTCGGGATTGGTTCCATAGGTCGATCAGTTCGTGTTCGGCCCGATGTTCGGAGGGATCCGCGCGACTTAACGGCAAGTGTGTCGATGAGCCCAACCGCTTAGCAAGCCGCCTGGCGACAAAATTACCGCGTCTGCGAAATGATGTCCTTGAGGACAATGTCCCCCCAGACAATGGCCTTTCGGACAATGGCCCTCACGCCAATAGTCGCGGGCACCAAGCTGGGTCATAAAATGGGTTACCGAGACGTCCCGCAGGGAAGCGAGCGGATTTGCACAAACAGGGAGAACATCCATGCTTGTCAATGTGAACGCCGCTTCTGCAGTCAGGCAGAGCACCCTTGGTCAACTTGGCGAACTCTCCCGCGCCCGGATCATTTTAAGCGAATTCAAATATAACAGGGCTGGCGAGATTTACGGTGAAGCCGAGCCCGCGGAATACATCTACCAGGTGGTAGAGGGTGCGGTACGGAGTTACAAGCTCCTGTCCGACGGCCGACGCCAGATCGGGGCCTTCCACCTGGCAGGCGACATTTTTGGCCTTGAAAACGGGCCAGTCCATCGATTTACGACAGAGGCGATCGTCGAAACCACCGTGCGGCTGATGAAGCGGTGCAGTCTCGAGCATGTTGCGGAAGGCGATGTGCATGTTGCGCTCGACCTCCTCAATATGACGACCAGCAACCTGCAGCATGCCGAGGACCATATGCTGCTATTGGGGCGCAAGACTTCGCTTGAGCGCGTGGCCGCCTTCCTGCTGGAGATGGACAACCGCCTGTCAGCAGCCGGCGTGATGGCGCTTCCGATGTGCCGTCGCGATATCGCCGACTATCTGGGCCTCACCCTCGAAACCGTTTCCCGTGCGCTGTCACATCTTCACGGCATGGGCGTCCTCGGCTTCCTCGGCCAGACCCAGCGACAGATCGTGCTGCTCGACCGGCACCGGTTGGCCGAACTGGACCTCTAGAGGGTGATGACTTTTCTTCGAATCGTCATCCCGCTTCGTTTTGTCTGAGCATGATCTTTTCGGAAAACCGGTTTCCACTTTTCCGGATCATGTTCTAGGACAAAGGCCGGGCTCGGCACTCACTCCCGCCCGGTCAGGCCGCCGAACCAGCCACCGAAATAGCCGGCGTAGAGAGCCGGCAATTCGAGATTCATGGAATGCCCGATGCCCGGCACCGTGACGAGGCGGCAATTCGGCATGGCCGCGGCCATCGTCGTGAGATCGGCCGGGGCAATCCAGCCGTCCTTCTCGCCCCACAGCACCAGATGCGGATGCCTGATCTCGGACATGTGCCGCGCCAGTTCACCGCTCTCCCGCTCGAGATTGAGGTTGAAGGGCGTTCCGAGCCAGATTCCCTCGGAAACGCTGAATGTCTCTTCCAGGATGCGTTCATAGAGCGCCTGGATCTCGCGGAGCCCCTCGCGAAACACCGGCATTGCACCTGGCGCGAGACTTTCCGGAACGAATAGAGAGGCCGCGGCTGTCGCCATGACGACGCGGGTGACCTGCCGGCTCGCCATCATCGCGCGAAACACGCCGATCTGGTCGGCATTGAATGACAGGCCGAGCGGCGTGACCGGATCGAGGGCGAACACCTTGCCAAAGCGCTCCGGTTGCTTGAGCAGCATCCGCGCGGCGATAATTCCGCCTGTGGAGTGCGTGGCAAGATGACAGAAGGAAATGTGCAACTCGTCAAGCGCCGCCAGCATGTCGAGTGCATGCTGGCGCATGGAATAATTGGAAAAATCGGGCGTCGCCGGCGGGCGATCGCTTTCGCCGCAGCCGCGCCAGTCGATGCCGATCACACGAATGCCGTTGGGAAACAGCGGGGCAGCGAGTTCGATCCAGTCCTTGCTGGCAAGATTGCCGTGGATGAAGACGACGGTCACATCGCCCTTACCCCATTCTCGCCAGCCGAGCTCAACCTCACCTGCCCGAACCCTTGCCACCGACAACGCTCTCCTACTTGTTGAGGCCCGCCGTCGGCGATGCCCCGGGTGGGGTCGGCGCCACCGGCAATGCCGAGACCACCGCGCCCTTGATCATGCGGTCGGTGCCGAGCGGCGAACTGGTATCGACGCTTCCCTTGGTCACGAAGTCCACGACATCGACCGGGAATTCCACCGGATTGTCCGTGTGAATGAAATGCCCGGTGTTCGGATAGATCTTGAGGATCGGCCGGTTGCCGGCATTCGTCATGCGCGACATGAACGGCGTGATGATGTCACGTCCGAGGTCCGTGAGGCCGTTGAAGGCAGTGCCGGGGATGAAGGGCTCCTTGTCGCCGAAGGAGAGGAAGATCGGCGCCTTGATCTGGGTGAGCCGCTCATAAAGGTTCTTCGGATCGTCCTGCTGCAGCTCCGCCACCATGCCGTAGATGTCGAAGATGAAGACGTTGCACCACTGCTCGAGTTCCTTCGGATTGCCCTTGGTCAGGCCGATGCGCTGATCGGTGTGGAAGCGGGCATACTCGCTGTCGCTGAAGAAGTAACCGCTCTTGGACGCGGACAGCGCGCCGGTCTCAGGATCGCGCTTCTTGAAGTAGAAGAAGTCGCGGATGTTCTGCTCCGGCCGGGCAATCTCGGTGGCCAGGATTCCGGTCTGGTCCCAAGTCTGCTTCCACTTGTCGAAGTCGCGGGCGAAGGACTCGTCGAACAGGCGCAGTTTCTTGTCCTTGGAAATCGCGATCTCGCGCGGGTACTCTTCGAGGCCCGCAGGCGCTTCTAGCGCGAGGCCCTGCACGGCGTCCGGCCAGGTCAGGGCATAACCCATCACGAGCTGGCCACCGAGCGAGTGGCCGAGATAGACCGCCTTCTTGACACCAAGCTGGTTGACCACGAGGTCGTACACGACCTCGCGCATGTCCTGCATGGTGCGCGCCGGGCTCTTGTCGAGATTGCCGGGCCCGGACATGCCATAGTGCGGCAGATCGGGCACGATCACGCGCAACCCGTTACCCAGGGCAATCTGCATGATGTTGCCATACATGCCGCCGAACGCGCCCTTGCCGTGGATGATGACGAGAACTTTGGGGTTCTTGTCGGTGCCGGCATATTCGTCCATGTAGCCGATCTGCCAGGATGTGCCGCGCTTGTCCTTCGCGGTCGCGTATTTGACCGGATAGGGATAGGTCACGTACTCCTTCCAGAACGACTTGCCCGGATCGATATTCGCGGCGACGCCGGGCACGCGATAGTCCTTGTCGACGTATTTCTGTGCCCGGTCGAGGCTCGCCACGTCATCCATGAAAGCGACGAACTTCGGATCGTTCTTTCGGTGGTTGATGATGGAGAACACGCCGTAGTGAGCGACGGGGCTTTCCTCGGCGATGAGCTGAGCGCCGGGAACCCGATCAACGGCACGCTCGGCCAGCTTGAAATTCAGCCACTGGTCGTTGGTGATGTGCATCACCATGGTCTCCGCCTGGATGCGGCCGAGATAGGGATTGACATTGTGCATCTCGCCGACCCGGTTGCGCCAGACGAGATCGACGGCATCATAAAGTTTGGCTCGCGTCACCACGCTGCTGCCGGCCTTCTCGTTCGGCGGGTCCCAATAGAAGACTTCAGGCTGCACGGCAGCAAAGCTCTGCGTGGTGCGGAAAGCAAAGTCATAGCCAGTCAGGCCGAGCACCGACCAACCGAACGCCACCCCGAGCATCGGGTGCTTTTCCTTGGGCAGCATGTAGTAGTCGCCCTTGGTCGCCTGCCACACCGGATCGGCCTCGATGGCCGCCGTCATCAACTGGAAGGTCCAGTTGCCCACCGGGTCTTCGGCATCGGATTGGGTGGTTCCGCCGATCGGCATCAAGGCGCCCATGTATTCCGGATGCATCACGCCCCAGACATAGGTCTGCGTACCACCCATCGAGACACCCGTGACCAGCGCCGCATGCGCGACCTTCAGACCGTCGCGCAGCATGCGGTAGTTCGCCTGAACCATGTCGTAGTAGCTGTATTGCGGAAACTTGATGCCGAGTCCGTCCGACGGCTTGCTCGCGCCCCAGGTGCCGAGCGGGTCAACCATGATGACGTAGTACCGATCAGTATCGATTGGCCTGCCGGGGCCGATGATCGGCACGCCACCTGACAATGCCGCGCCCTTGACCCACTGCTCGTACATGTCGGTGGAATCGCCGGAATAGTAGGAGTTGATGATCACGGCATTGGTGATTTCACCGGCGGCGTTACGCCGCGGCGTGCCGACCGCGATATAGGCCGTGTGAAGCTTGCCGGCGCCGAGCGATTCCAGCGTGACGCCACCTTCTCCGCCATTTTCCCATTTCGAGGGATCGCTCAGGTCGTATTTGCCGCCGAGGCGAAAGTCGGCAATCTCGATTGTCTTCTTCAGCCCATCATGCTGCATTTGCGACGAGCGGCGGGTAAGGGAATCGGCTGCCGCGCTGGAGACGGCGATCAGCAACAGCAGCAGGCTGATGATACAACGCTTCATGCGATCCTCCCGGATAAGGTGGTCCTCGGCCAGAATTTTCGGGAAAGGCTAGGCAGGTATCCCGGGCAACCCTTGATTTATCTCAAGGGTGATCCCTCGATACGAGACATCCAAGAGATCCGACTTCGTTGGGTGCTGCATGCCGTTCCTCGCTCTGGGCTCCTATCGCATACGCTACGAGCTGGAGGGACCCGAGCGCGGGCCGGCATACGTGCTCGTCAATGGACTGACGCAATACGCCGAGCTCTGGGGCGCCTACCGCGGCGCGCTGGCGGCGAAGGGCTTTCGCGTTGCGACATTCGATCTTCTCGGCCAGGGGGCGTCCGACAAGCCCGCTTTGTTCATCAGCCAGGACGATCAGGTTGCAGCGCTCGCCCTGCTCATCGACCAGCTAGAGCCGCCGGTCTTCCTGAGCGGCATCAGCTTCGGCGGGCTGATCGCGCTGCGATACGCGATCGAGCACTCGGATCGGCTCGCTGGCCTGGTTGCCATGAGCGCTTTCGCAGAGCTCTCGCCCCAACTGCTCCTCCTGGGCAGTGCGCTGCGGACCGGCCTGATCCTCGGCGGGACGGGTTACCTGCAGGACCTGCTGCTGCCGATGAACCTGTCCGATGCATGGCTTGGGCCGCAGCTCGGCAACCTCGAGGCGATCAAGCGGCAGGGCTGGCTCACCAATGACATCTATGCCCTGCAGAATCTCATGGAGTCCTTCCTCGATTTCAAACCACTCACGCCGCAGCTTTCGTCGATCAGCGTGCCGACGATGATCCTGAACGGCGAGTTTGATTTTCTGACCCCGCGTGCCCTGCACGAAACCTTGCGTATCCGGATTCCCGACAGCGCGCTCGTCATCATTCCGCACGCGTATCACGCCTTCACCCTCGAAAAGCCGGCGCTGACGGCCGACCTGCTTTCCAGGTTTGCCGAGGATGTTCTTGCCGGGAAATGGAAAGGCAACCGCTCGGTATGGATCGCTCCGGAGAAAGCCGGCGATCCGCTCATCCCCTTTCCACCCGGTCACGACCATCTTCGTGCCATCCCGTCGCATGAGGTGCCGGCATGAGCATGTTCCTCGGTCCCCTCGACGCGGCGGGCCGTGTGCCGGCCCGGCAGCAGACGCGGGTCGCAGCGTTCCTGCTGTCCTGTCACGGCGCGATGGCGAGACAGCTCGCGCTTGCTCTCTCCTGGCAAATGAATCCGGCCTGGCACGCGGAATTGAACGCACAGCTTTTTCACGAGGCCGAAATCGTCGCGCTATTGCCGAGGGCGACGTCCTGGACGCCCGATCCGGAATTGCTGTTTCTCCTTCCCGGCTGGGAGATGTCCTGGCTGCCAAGGCCAAGCGAAGGATTTGCCGACCGGACGCAGGGAATGACGATTGATATCGTGGCGCTGGGCCATGCGCTGCATTCCGTGATACGGCCGGCGGCTTTGCTGCCGCAGGAAACGGCCGCGCAGGATCCGTTTGCGCTGGCGTTACGGAGGATCGAGTTCGAAAGCGGCCGGATGATGCAGCCGCAGATCATGTTTCTGAAGAGCGCCAGTCTACTTCCGCTCCGCGACGCCGTGAGCGTGGCCGTCGAAGGCAGGCACCTGCAGGTCCGCAAGCTGTGGCAGGAAATGCTCGCCGCCATCGGCGTGGACCGGTGCGCGCCCCAATGAGCGGCGACTGCCGGGCCGGCGCCCTTGATACAGATCAATGGTCCATCTTCGAGGCTGCGGCTTCAATGGCGGGCGTCCAGGCGACGATCATTGGAGCCGACAATGAAATCCCTTTCTGCGGAAGAAGCGGTGGCGATGATTCCCAATGGCGCGACCGTCATGGTCGGCGGATTCATGGGAGTTGGAACCCCGGAACGTCTGCTCGACGAACTGGTCAGGCAAAGGAAATCCGAGCTTACCATCATCAGCAATGACGCGGCCGTTCCCGGAAAAGGCGTCGGCAAATTGTTCGACGCAGCGCTGGTCTCGACGTTGACGACCAGCCATATCGGGCTGAATCCGGACGTGCAGAAGCAGATGATGGCCAACAAGGTGGCGGTCAACCTTGTACCCCAGGGCACGTTCGTCGAGCGCATTCGGGCCGGCGGCTTCGGCCTCGGAGGCGTGCTGACACCGACCGGCGTCGGCACCATCGTCGAGGAAGGCAAGCGAAAGATCGAGGTCGACGGCAAGAGCTTCCTGCTCGAGACGGCGCTTCGCTCGGATTTCGCGTTGATCCACGCGTTTCTGGCCGACTACCTCGGCAATCTCACCTACGCGCTGACGGCACGCAACTTCAATCCGGTCATGGCCATGGCGGCCGATACCGTCATCGTTACCGCGGAGCATATTGTTCCCGTCGGGGTCATTGCCCCCGACCATGTCATGACGCCCGCACCGCTCGTCGATTACCTCATCGCCAACGGGTGAACCATGGATGCTCAATCGATCATCGCCCGGCGCGTGGCGCTCGAACTCCGGGCCGGCGACCTCGTGAATCTCGGCATCGGGATTCCGACGCTGGTCGCGAACTACGTTCCGCGCGATCTCAAGATATTCTTTCAGTCGGAAAACGGATTGATCGGCACGGGACCGATTCCGGAGCAAGGCATGGCCCATCCGCTTTTAACGGACGCCGGCGGTCGGCCGATCAGCGCCCTGCCCGGCGCGTCTACCTTCGATAGCGCGATGTCGTTCGGACTGATCCGGGGCGGGCACGTGAACGTCACCGTTCTCGGCGGCCTGCAGGTCGACGCCGAAGGGCATCTGGCGAACTGGATGATCCCCGGCAAGATGGTGCCGGGGATGGGTGGCGCGATGGACCTCGTGAGCGGTGCCAAGCGCGTTATCGTCGCAATGCAGCACGCCGCCAAGGGAAAATCGAAGATCGTGCAGAAGTGCACCCTGCCGCTGACATCTGCCCGGCCGGTCGACCTGATCGTTACCGACATGGCCGTGATCGGCTTTGCCGGCGGACGAATTACGCTGCAAGAGACGGCTCCCGGCGTCAGCGTCGCGGAGGTCATGGCGGTTACGGAGGCGGATCTGTTCATTCCAGCCAACGTTCCGGAAATGAAGATCTGACTGAGCCAGGGAAGCCCTTGAGGAACGACATGCGTATCTTCAGCGACTTCAGTGAATTCAAGGCCGCGCTCGGTACCGAGGTCGGCGCGAGCGAATGGGTTGAGATCACTCAGGAACGTATCAATCTATTTGCAGAGGCGACCTGCGACGAGCAATGGATCCATGTTGATCAGGATCGGGCGAAGAAGGAGCTGCCTGGCGGCAAGACCATCGCTCACGGACTTTTGTCACTCAGCCTTGCCCCGATGTTCATTCGCTCCGTGATGGGCCTCAAGGGGCTTCGCAATACACTGAACTACGGCGCTGACCGGATCCGGTACCTCTCGCCTGTCCCGGCGGGATCACGGATCAGGGGCCGCATCAGCATTGCAGAAGTCGAGGACGTCCCGCCCGATGGCCTGAGGGTCAACTATCACCTGGTGATCGAAATCGAAGGCGGCCAGCGCCCCGCCTGCGTGGCCGAACTGATCGCCCTCCACTACCGCTAGCGCCAGGCAACGCGGTATCGGTGCTCACGCCAGTCTATTTTGCGGGCGGAGGCGGGCGGAACAGCACGGTATAGTCGATGATGAACCGGAATTCCGGCTGCGTGTCGCGGACGAATTGCGAATACATATCGGACTCATCGCCGGTCATCGAGCCAGCGACGAATAGCGTGAACCCGGCATACTGCATCCGCGCAGAGGCCTGATAGGAATTCATTTGGCTCGTCGAGCCTAAAACGTGCGCAGGTTTCCTTGCGTTGAATTCGATCCATGCGACCACTTCGGCGGCAAGCCGTGTCGAGCGCGCCGCACTTCGGAAGACACGGTCATCGGGCGCGTGCGACGCAATTTTGGCAGTGCAATGTGCAGAGCAGACGCATTGGGAGGTGCGTCGGCACCGGCCAGTGCCGTACTTGCGGTCCCCAAGCCGGCGATCAACTGTGCTTGACGGTTTCGTACAGGCCCTAAAATTCAGAGACGTCAGCGAAAATCGAAGGGCCCGCATCTGATTGATCTAGATCAAGCCCGCACCGCCATCAATTTTTATATCCAAGCTGGATGCTACTTCGGCAACGCGCTATTATAGGTTGAGAGTCCGTTTTCTGGCGGGCTCTCGCACAGGAGCCGGAAGGCTCCGCGAAGTGGTGATCCTCGCTGTTGCGCGAGCACCGGACTCTGCCGCGCGTTCAGGAGTTTCTGATCTCCTGGCGGGAGAAAGAGATGAGGCCAGAACAGCAACGGACAGCGACCCGGCACGCGATCGCCGAACATCCAAGACATCACCAATTGTATGGTCTCTAGCGCCTGATCGAGCGAAAGATGACGCACTCCTGGTATGTTACCTTCGAGGTGCACAAACGCGGCACGTTGCAGAGAAGGCGCAGCCCGCGCGCGACCAAGACATTCGAGACTGAAGAGGAAGCCAGGGAGTTCGCGCGTGCCAAATTCGATGAGGGACTGATCGTCCACGCCGGAACTGTCATTCCTCATCTGCCAAGACGAACAATTCCATCGAGCGACATCCCCGCGTGGCTCGATGACCAGCACCAGGACGATCGCGCCGACGCTCATGGGTCAGACCGGAAGGAGCCAGGTTAGCAGACGGCGTTCCTGCCGCTCTATGAACATGAGGCGGTATCCGGTTATTTCGTTTTGGCTGGTCCAATCCGGTCGTCGCCCGTTACTGATTGACCCAGACCGATCGTGAAATTGAGCCCCGGTTTCGACCGAGGCTCTTTTGTCAGGTGCGTGTCCGCGACAATTCCTGCTCGATCAGGGGCCCGGATTTCATCCAGCGCCTAGCGGGCGTGCCGATTAGCCTCCTCGCCAGAAACCCTGACCGAACCAGCCAAATTGCCACTGCCGCTCCAACGTGAAATGCGGCGGCGCGTATCTCCTTGCGACCCTGCTCTTGTGTTGCAGCTTTGCTTCCCGCTTTTTGGGGCTGGACGGTTGCAACAGCTTGGGACCGGATGGTTGCATCTGGGCAAATGCATCACGCCCCCTCGCCTTGACGGAAAGGTCGCTGGCCGTTTCCGGAGGCGGGACGCTCGAACTCACCGCTGGCGATCTGGAGGGGAATGATCGTCGGAAGATTGGTATCGAAAACAATGCGCTCCGGCCATTTCCGATCGGAATGAATACGGATCACGGGCAAATTGGCATGTGCCCTTTCAGGTACCGGGATCTCCGGGAGATATGCATCCAGAATGAACAATAGCGCGAGCAATACTCCGCCAACAAAGGAAAAATATCGCGCGAGTGGCATGTGTTGCTCCACTGCGGCGCCGCGCCCGCTTCGACTGGAACCCGGGCACGGTTTAGTCGCGGCAAAATGTCCGCTGCACTTAACGCTTCAACGTCGAGCGATCCGAGATGCCGGAAGTTCGCCGGCGCTCATCAGCGCCGACCGACACGATCCACCGGACCGCCGCGATTCATTGGTGTTCCCGGCGCGCCAACGCCTGGCGTCGCCACGGCGCGAGCGACCGGACGCGGACGCAGCACGACACCCGCCCTTACCGTGCAACCGACGGGATAGTCGACATATTGGCAGTAGATGACGGCGCTGGCCGGTTCGACACTTGCGGCTACAAAGCCGGCAACCAGCAGGATCGATAACGCGATCGAGAACTTCATTTTGGTCTCCATATCAGAAGCTCAAGCCCCCTTTTCTTGAGCGATCTGCGCTCCAGACAGCTCACAAGGCCAATGCGAAGCGCAACTGAAAGGCTGATGCCGGCTCAGGCACCCGGCTTGATACAGATCAAGGACCCCGATGATTCGATGCACGCTTTCGATGCGTAACCTTCACGCACGATCAGTACATCGCCGCCGCTCGATGCGTTTTTCCGCGTGAGGGTACCTATCCAGCCAACCATCGTTTCTCCTGCTTTTCCGGTCCGTCCCCGCTCGCCATCAGTGTCATGCGCAAGACCTCAAAGATCACGGCAGTCGACCAGCCAAACAACAGCACGCCGTTCATCGCCGTCATTGGTCCAAGCAGATGCCAACGTTCCACCGGGGTAACGTCGCCATAGCCAAGCGTGGTGTAGTTCACAAAGGCGAAATAGATGATATCGCTGCCGTCCGGTGCGGCACTGGTCATCACGTAGATCAATGACCAGACGAGCACCTCGGCCAGGTGCGCGACCATCAGGACGGTGACGGTCGCGATCATGACCGCGATCAATCGCAGTGATGGACGCGTGGTGGTCCACTCATCCACGACACGGGCCACCTTAATGACCGCCGCCATGACCAGGGCATGGATCGCAATATTGCAGACACTGGCGGCTGCACCCACGAGATATTGCCGCAACATTAGGTGCACCTCCGGCGCCGGGACTGTTCTGGCGCCATGTCGCCGTACCAACGGGCCGCAGCCCTAGTCGATGATGTGATATCCGCCATCGATATACATGACGCCGCCGGTGATCAGCTTTGCGCCGTCGAGCGCCAGGAAGGCTGTCGCCGCACCGACATCGTCGATGCTCACAAGGCTCCTGGCCGGAGCCTTGGTTTGCGCCTTGTCCATCAACTCATCGAACTCGGGAATGCCGGAAGCCGCACGCGTTGCCAGCGGCCCCGGCGATATCGCATGCACCCGGATGCCCTTGGGACCGAGTTCGGCCGCGATGTAGCGGACGGCCGCCTCCAGCCCCGCCTTCGCAACTCCCATGACGTTATAGTTCTGCACCACCATCTGACTGCCGTAGTAGGTCATGGTGAAGAGCGTACCGCCGTTCTTCATCAGCGGCTCGGCCAAATGCGCCATCCGCATGAATGACCAGCAGGAAACGTCCATCGTCTTGAGAAAGCCCTCGCGATCGACGTCGACGACGCGCCCATGCAGCGTCTCCTTCGGCGAGAACGCGATCGAATGCAGGAGGAAATCAAGTCGGCCCCACTCCTTTTCGATGCGCTCGAACACCTGTTCAGTCTGGCCCTCGGTATTGACGTCCAGCGGCACGAAGATCGTCGCCTCCAGCTCCTTGGCCAGCGGTTCGACATGCTTCTTTGCCCGGTCGTTCAGATAGGTGACCGCAAGTTCCGCGCCCAGGGCCCGAAACGCCTTGGCGCAGCCCCACGCGATCGACTGATCGTTGGCGATACCGACGATCAGCCCCTTTCGTCCCTTCAGCGCAACCTTGGTCTCTGGAAATACCGGGATGGTCATGACGCTCTCTCGCGTTTTGGACTGGCGGAGGAATCGCGACCCCACAGCAACGACAATGTGTGCTGTGCGATCATCAACTCTTCATCGGTAGGCACGATGTAGAGGGGAAGGCGGCTGTCGGCGCGCGAGATCCGCGGGGCATGACGGGCGTTCTCAAGCGGGTCAAGCGACGCGCCGAGCCAGCCGAGGCGCTCCGCGATCCTTGCGCGGATGCCGGCGGCATTTTCGCCAATGCCGGCGGTAAAGACGAAGCCGTCGACGCCCTGCATTGCAGCCACCAGCATTCCGGCGTGAAGGGCAACGCGATGAACAAAATAATCAACGGCAAATGCCGCCCGAGGGTCGTCGCTGTTCTGAAGCTCCCGCATGTCGTTGCTGACGCCGGAAAGCCCCTTCAGGCCGCAGTCACGGTACAGGAAGTCCTGCACCTGCGAGGGCGACATTCCCTTTACCATCATGAGGTACAGAACCACGCCAGGATCGATCTGGCCGGCGCGCGTTCCCATCGGAAGTCCGTCGAGCGCCGTGAAGCCCATCGTGCTCTCCACGCTCCGGCCGCCATGGATGGCGCACATGGAGGCGCCGCTCCCCAGATGCGCGACGATCACCCGGGCGCCCGCGATTTCGGGCGCGACCTTTGGCAGGGCCGCCGTGACATATTCATAGGAGAGACCGTGAAACCCGTAACGCCGAACCCCTTCCTCATGCAGCCGGCGGGGTATGGCGTAGTGGTCCGCGACCTCCTCGTGGCCGCGGTGAAAGGCCGTGTCGAAGCAGGCGACCTGGGGCAATGCGGGAAATCGGGCAAGCAGCGTGCGGATCGGCGCCAGATTGTGAGGCTGATGCAGGGGCGCGAGCGTCGTGAAGCGCTCCAGGCGCGCGATTACACCATGATCGATCAGCACGGCACGGTCGTAATCCGGCCCGCCATGCACGACCCGGTGGCCGACGGCAAGCGGACCCAACTGAAGTTCCTCCCGCAGCCAGGTGCTCGCGAGCATCAGTGCCGCCGGGACATCCGGAACGTTCTCGATCGGATAGGCGCGGTCCGCCATCGGATCGCCCGCTGCCGCCGTAGCGCGCAACCGGGGACGACTGCCGATCCCATCCACCTGCCCCTTGATCTCGCGCCGCAGTCTGCCCTCTCCGTCGACGGCAAACACCTGGAACTTCACGCTTGAGGATCCGGCATTGACGACGAGGATCGTGTCCATGGGCGTCACGCCGCGGCTATCTGTGAGCGGCGTCGCCGCGCGTCGGCATAGAGCGTTGCAACCGCGCAAGATGCCATCCGGGCCCTCGGCGAATCCGCGCGCGAGGTCAGCACGATCGGTACGCGGGCGCCGAGCACGATGCCTGCGCCGTCCGCCTTGGCGAAGTACGCGAGATTCTTCGCCAGCATGTTACCGGACTCGAGATCCGGCACCACCAGGATCTGCGCTCGCCCCGCGACCTCAGATTTGATTCCCTTAATTCTTGCGGCCTCCATGTCGATGGCATTGTCGAACGCCAGCGGTCCATCGAGCAGCCCGCCCGTGATCTGCCCGCGATCCGCCATCTTGCAAAGCGCGGCGGCCTCGATCGTCGACGGAATCTTGGACGTGACGGTCTCGACCGCGGAGAGGATCGCGACCCGGGGAGTCGTGCCAAATCCGGCCTGGTTAAAGAGATCGATGGCGTTTTGCACGATGTCGCGCTTGCCATCGAGATCCGGAAAGATATTGATGGCGGCGTCGGTGACGAAGATGGTCTCGCTGTAGGCCGGAACATCCATCACGAACACGTGGCTGATCCGCCTCTCGGTGCGCAGCCCGCCGGCCTTCGCCGTAACGCTTCGCATCAACTCGTCGGTGTGCAGGCTGCCCTTCATCAGCATCTCGCCCCTGCCCGCGTGGACGAGTTCAACGGCCTTTGCCGCGGCAGCCTCGCTGTGGGAGGCCTCGATCAGCTCGAAACCGCTGATATCGATGCCGTGCTTGAACGCAACCGCCCTGATCTTTGCCGACGGCCCCACAAGAATGGGCTTGATAATGCCGGCTTCGGCGGCGTCGGCGACACCGCGCAGCGAACTTTCGTCACATGGGTGCACGACGATGGTCGCGGCCGCCGGAATTGCTTTCGCCGCCGCGATGAGACGATCGTATTTTGCGCCAACCTTGCCCTTGTTCACTTCCCGGGATGCAACGCTCATGTCCAACTCCCAATCACCTTCCTGGCGCTACGACGCTTTTGCGTGCGGCTCGGCGGTCAGCCCGAATAATTTCGTCACGCGATCGAAACGCCTGGCAGCCTCGCCGGACAATTCTCCGCTTGCGGAGAGCACGCCGCGGATGGCGTCCAGACCACGACGACGTTCATCCTCGCTCTTCGGCAACAGTTTCGGGATAGCGGCGAGGCTCGCCTCCGGCTCCAGCAACAGCATGAAGAACTGCTCGCGCACGATCGTCTTGAACTGCGCCAGCGTGAGCCGCGAGGCGGAATCACTCGAGCGGGCCCGCCGCAATGCCTCAAGGCTGCGTTCGTCGACCAGTCCACGGGACATTCCGACATAGAGCAGACCGCGAATGACGCATTCCCTGAGGCCGCCGCTGCCGATATGCGATTTCAACTCGGCGATACGCGCCTCCAGACGATTGCGGTGCTCAGGGGACATCTCCGGCTTGGGCGAGACCTCCGCGTCCGGCTTGATGCCGACGGCCGCTTGTATCGCGGGTGACCCATAGATCCCGAGAAAAAGCGCTTCGCTGAACGCTTCCTGCGTGTCGCGCCACTTGTCGAGCATGTTGACGATGTTGTCGGAAATGGTCTGCTGGAAACCAACGAACGGGTTGTTCTCTGCTGCCCCTTTGCGGTTTTCGCGAATGTTGTCGGCGGCCTCGGCGACGGCCTTCATGGCAGCGTTGTCGCTGCCGAACGCCTCGTACGAAGCGCGGAGAGGGTGCAACTTGCGCATCCACTCCGCGAGTTGGGGGGTGACGGCGGCCCGGACCCAGGGCTGTACGAAATTGCGATAGTTGGCGAGGTTAATCTCGGATACCCGGGCGGCGGTGGCAAAGCGCCGCTCGTCCTCTGCCGTGTTGCCACCCATCGCCTTGATGTCGTCGATAGTGCGCTTCTCGCAGCGCATGATCCACTTTCCGCCCGCAAGCTCCGGGTTGGCGGTATCGGCGGATTTGGCCTCGAAGGTCGCCTCGTAAAGGCCGGGCGGCAGCACATCGATCAGGTCGATGTTGCTCGAGAATTCGCTGTGCTCCTTCTTGGCGACACCGCCGGAGACGAAGATTCCGAGATGCCCGACGCTTTCGTGGACGGTGTACACGATGGTCTGCCCATAGGCCCGGATCTCGTCGACGTCGCGGTAGAGATCGGGGATCCAGCCCAGCGCCTGCTGCGGCGGCGTGATGTTGTCGCCCTTTGAGCAGAACACGACGATCGGAGAGGAGATTTTCCGGAGATCGACCACCTCGCCGTCGGACGTCTTGATGCGTCCCGCTGCGAGATTGTTGCCGACGAACAGCTGGTCGACGATGAACTGGATCTCCTCGGCATTCAGGTTGACATGTCCACCCCACCAGCGCTCAAACTCGAGATAGCGATCCGCCTCGCTGTCGACCTTCGAGTAGACGTTATACTGCTTGGTCCAGAGCGTATTTGACGGATTCATGTTCTCGAAGTTTTGAACAAGCCACGCGCCGTCGAACTTGCCGCCGCCGACGTCGCTGGTGAGCGCGGTCAACCAGCTTCCGCCCAACAGGCCGCCCGAGTAGCGCATCGGATATTTGCCGCGGACGCCGGCCCAGTAGGACAGCGGCGCGCCAGCGATGATGAGCGGCCCGAACAATTCCGGCCGCAGCGAGGCAAGGATCATGACGGCCCAGCCCGCCTGGCAATTGCCGATCACGCACGGCTTGCCGTCGGCGTCGGGATGCAGGGCGATGACTTTTTCGACGAAGACCGCCTCGGCTCTCGCGATATCCTCGATGGTCTGGCCGGGCATCGGTTCCGGCAGGAAGCCGATGAAGTAGCATGGATGGCCGGCCTTCATCGCCACGCCGATTTCGCTGTCCGCCTTGAAGCCGCCAATGCCAGGCCCATGGCCGGCGCGAGGATCGATCACCACGAAAGGCCGGCGCTTGAGATCAATTTCCACGCCGCCCGGAGGAGCGACGCGCACCAGCGCATAATTCACCGGCCGCTTCAGGCTTCTGCCGTCGAGGATCAATTCAACGGTGTAGTCGAGCACATGAGGTGCGGTTTCGGCCAGGTGCTCGCGGTATTGAGCGCCACGCTGGCGCATGACATCGAGGAAAAGGACACTGCGTTGTCCGGTATCCACGAGATATTCGAAGGCGGATGCGAAAAGCCCGGGGAGCGCGTCGCCCGAAATCGCCGGCTTGTCATTAGACATGCTCAATCTCTCATTACGTGCAGCTGACGATCAGGATCGCGCCGGGCCGGAGCAGACCCTTGATATAAGTCAAGGGGACCGGATCCCCGTCCTGGCACGTCTTCGCATCGGGTTCGGTTGACAAGCAGCGGGCGTGGGCAGCAACGGTCAACGACGCCGGGCTTGAGCGCTAGCTCTCCGCCGCCGCTGTTTCGCCGCCATGTTCCACGCGGGAGGGAGCTGTCTCGGTCCGCTCTTCCCGGATCCACGCCATCATCAATTGCCAGGTCACTGCCAGGATAATGGGCCCTACAAACAGGCCGACGATGCCGTGCGCGATCATCCCGCCAAGCACGCCGATGAAGATGACGAGCATCGGCGTGTTCAGACCGCGTCCCATAAGCATGGGCTTCAGGATGTTGTCAGCCAGCCCCACGACCAGCAAGTAGATTGTCAGCGGCAGAGCCAGCGCAAAATCCTTGGTCGCCCAGATCCATATGATCACGGGAAGCAGGACCACTGCCGACCCGATCTGCAGGATGGCAAGGACCAGTACAGCGAACGCCAATACGCCGGCGTGCGGCACGCCTGCGAGTTTCAATCCTATGCCGGCCAGCAGCGATTGAAGAACCGCCACCCCGATCACTCCCTGCGCCACCGTGCGTATCGTGAGCCCGGCCAGCGCAACGAAATCCTCGTTCCGCTGCGTCACGACCCGCGCCTGAATCCGCTTGGTCCCCTCCACCAGGCTCGGGCCATAGATGAACAGGAAACCGGTCAGCGCCACCGACAGGACGAACTTGAGTGTTCCGATGCCCGCACTGCCGGCAAAGGCGAGTACCGGACCGGCCAACGGCTTCAGGTGCGGCGCTACCTCGCGCAATACAGCCCCCAGATTCCGCGACGCTTGCTCCCACAGGCCGTGGATCTGCGTACCGACGATCGGCCACTCCTTCACGCCCTCTGGAGGAGACGGAACGGCCAGGGTACCGGCACCGAGTTCGGTCGCGAAATCCTGCAGGCCATCGATCAAGCCGACTCCAAGCCACGTGACCGGGCCGATGATGATCAGGAGGCTGATGGCCGTGATGATCGCGGCCGCCACCTTCGGCCGACCGCCCAGATGACTGGCAAGCCAGCTGTACGGCGGGTACAAGGCGACGGTCAGGACTATGCTCCAGGCCAGCATCGGAATGAACGGCCGAACGAGAACGAACGACCAGTAAAGGAGGAAGGCCAGCAGGGCGAGCCGGACCGCCAACTGTATGATCTCATCACCCGATTTCGTCTGCCGAAAGACCCTCAGGGCCATCGTTCCATTTCCCGTCAGCCTCATTGGCGCATGCACTGACGACGCGCGCGGACCAATGCGGCATGTGAAAGTTTCCCTTGTATTTCTAGCCTATCGGCAGCCTCCCAAGGTCATGCTTGATCCAGATCAAGCATGACTACCGCGGGCTGATCCTGTCTCGCTACGGACCAGGGCCGGTAAGCGGCTGCTGGCCCAGAGACCGGGAACCATTTTTTCATGTCCATTGCAGATTATAAAGCTGCCGAGATTCTCCGCGACGGTAGTTCGATCGCAATCCGCGCGCTCCGTCGCGATGACGGGCCCGGAATGCTCGCGGCTGTCGGAAGAACCAGCACGCAATCACTGCGGCGACGCTTCTTCGTGACAAAGAAGGGCTTTTCGGAGCGCGAGGTGGCCTTCTTCCTGAACATCGACTTCGAAAATCATGTCGCCCTCGTCGCGGAAATCGACGAAGACGGACGCCCCGTCATCATCGGCGGTGGACGCTATGTTGTCGTCCAGCCGGGCCAGGCCGAGATTGCCTTCGTCGTGGTCGATGCCTACCAGGCCAAGGGACTCGGGACGATTCTCATGTGGCATTTGGCTGCACTGGCGCGTGAGGCGGGCCTCAGAGAGCTGATCGCGGAAGTGCTGCCCGAGAACACCGCCATGTTGAAGGTATTCAGGAAGTTCGGCTTCGTGTCCGGCCCGCAGCGAGCCCCTCAAGTCGTGCATCTGACGCTGAAGCTCGTTTAGGCAAGCCCTCCGGAGCAGGTTGGAGCCGTCGGTCCACTCCGGCAAGCCCGCTATCGCAACCCGAGCAACGAGCGGCGATAGCCGCCGCTGCGCGCTTCCTCCCGACACACAAAGCTTCCGGTGAAGCCGCTCGCATATCGTCGCTGCCGCTTTGAATAGTAGATTCCCTTCCGGAAATCGAGCCATACGACCACATCGGCCGGGCAATGTCGTTGCGCCTGAGCCTCGTAACGAAAGGGCGTCAGCGGAGCCGCGTAGGCGCCGCCGGCACCGCCAGCAACGATCACAGCCGAGACCGCCATGATCGCGCGCAACAGCAACAGCCCCCGAGCGCGGAGGCCGCTCTCGGGGGCAATGGTTGCTGCCTTCAGCATTTGAGTTGGCGCTATGATTGCTGCGCGCACGCCGGCCCGCCACCTGATACCATCACATGCCTGCGTGACCGAGACCTCACTGCGCGCGGCATTAAAGTTCAGCGGCAGACATAGGAACCATTCACAAGCACGCGGACGCAGGCGGTACCTACAGCGGCTGCTCCTACCGCCGCTCCGCCTACCACTGCACGGCGCGTTGTTCGACGTGCAACGCCGGCGACGCTCACCGGGGTCAACGGTCGCCCTACCCGCGCCTGTGCGCTATCGATGGACAGCGAAGGACCGCCGCCCGGTGACCACCCTGGCGATGCCAGGGCTCCAACGGCGAGCACGGCCGTCGCTAAAAGCGCCTGCTTGAGACTGATCTGTGTCATTGCCACCTCCTCTGTTTATCAAGCAAACGATAGGCATCGGGGACGAACGCCATTGATCTATATCAATGGACACAGCATTGGTCTGTTGACGCGACGACCGCAGGTGGAGCTCGAAGCATCGAATATATTCATTCGGACATGTCCTCGAGGACAATGTCCTTTGATGCAATTGAGAACGCCGAACCGACGGCATAAACCAGCAGAAACGATGCAGAGACGGCCGGGGGCCGTCCCGGGCTGATGCACCTTCGGAAAGCGGATCAGCAGCTTCGTGACCGAAAATACTTCGTCACCATGACTTCGACGTGGGGGGACACATGTATTACGACCCAGGTCGGCATCACGGCGAGCAGCAGGCGCCACCGAAAGAAGCGGGATTCTTGCGCGACACGGACGACGAACGCAAATTCCTGTTTGATTCGATGGAGACTGTGGCACAGCCGTGGTCCAAACGCGAAATACAACGGGTAATGGACGGGCTGCTGCGCGAATGTCTGAGACGCAAGCCGCTCATCCCCTGAATCGGATTGGCGCAATACGCGATGACGAGGACCGCGGCCGTGCCTGGCCGGGGAGTTCGCAGATGTTGTATTGAAGACGACGGCGGGCTCGCGGTGCCATGATCAAACCGGCTCATCGAGCGGGAGTCTCAAACGGAACAACGCGCCACCGCCGGGCCGATTTGCTGCCCATATCTGGCCATTGTGCGCTTCCACGATCGACCGCGCAATGGACAGCCCCATGCCCATTCCTTCCGCCTTGCTGGTAAAAAACGGTTCGAACACCTTCTTCAGTCTGTCCTCGGGAATGCCCGGACCATTGTCCGATATCGACAGCTCGGCGAAGTTGTCGAGACGCGAAGTCCGGAGGCCGATTTTGCGGCTGTCGCTGGGCGAACTTGCCATTGCATCCATTGCATTGACGACCAGGTTGAGAATGACTTGCTGAAGCTGGACGCGATCGCCGGTGATTGGCAGCAAAAGCGGCGTCAGAGAACTGTCCAGTTCGATTTTGCGGGCAACTGCCAGTCCCGTCAGAAATTCGACCGTTTCCTGCACGAATTCGTTGAATTCGAATTTTTTCAGTTCGAAGGGCGCCTTTCTCAGCAGGCTACGCGTCCTCCGAATGACTTCGCTGGCACGCCGGTCATCGTGGATGATGTCGTCAACGATATTTTTGAGCTCAGCGATATCGGGGCGGGCAGATGTCAATATCGATTGGGCCGTTTCAGCATTCGCGAGAATTGCCCCAAGCGGCTGATTGATTTCGTGGGCGATAGTGGCGGTGAGTTCGCCAGCCGTTGAGAAACGGTTGATATGGGCAAGTTCTGCCATCCGCTGCCGCGCCTGCACCTCCGCCAGGCGGCGCCTGCCACGTTCGTGCAGCAGTAACGAGATCAACGCGGCCTGGACCAGAACAACTGCGCCAACGAACGCGATTTGCCACGAGTACCGTTCCCATGGGGTTGATGCCCGGAACTCGACTTGGCTCCCGGAAGGCAGACGGCGCTCGCTGATGCCCCAACGGTGCATCTGGCGCCAGTCGAAAATGATCCTGTTGCTAAAGATCTCGGAAACGTGCTGGGCGGGCTGCACGCCCGCCAGGATTCGCAAAACCATCCTGGCAGTCTCGTCGCCATGCGCCGTGAAGCTATACAGGCTCCCCCCCACGATTCCACGACCGAGATATTGGTCGAGAAAGCCGTACACCGGCACGCTGGACGCGCTGGAAACACGTTCGACGACTTCGTGCGGGATGAGGGGTTGGCCAGCGCCGTCTTTGAACATCGTGAGAATTAAAACGACGTCCCGGGACGGCAATCGCGAAAGCGTCGCGAGCAGCTGCTGCAGAGAGAGTTTCGAAAGATAAGTAAAGGAGATTCGATTCTCGTACGAACGGAACTCCTTTTGCGCCTCGGCGAGAAGCATCGTATCAAATTCCGACGTTCCCGAAACGACAACTACATTGTTGGTCGCGGGATGGAGACGAAGTGCCAGTTCAAGTGTCGGCGCAAATTCCCTTTTTATGAGAACGCCGTACACGTTGGGCGGCAGTGATCGAGTGCCGAGCTGCCTCCGGTCCACTCCGCAGAAAACGATCGGCGCCCCCGGAAAAATGAGATCCCCGTAAGCCAGCAGGAAATCAAGAGCAGGGGCCATAACGGCAACTACAACGTCGATCTTCCTGTCGGCATATTTTGCGCGGAGGAAGTCTCGCAGGAGCGTCTTGTAGGAGCTTGACGCAAATCGCGACAGGTCCATCGCTTCGCGATAGATTTCGACCGGCTCCGTGGAGTTGGAGCGAAGGACGCGAACTATCTCGGCGTCCAGCAGCGACAAGCCGGGCAACTCGACCCGCTCGTCATAAAGCAGAACGACTTGCCGCGTCGCGGCCAGCACCGGCAAACAGCCGGCGATCGACATGGCCAGGCCCATGGATACGATCAGGAGGATGGTACGCAGTCTCATGGCACGGCTGCAGTTCGCCTCTCCCATCCGAATGGATGAAGGTCTTGTTCGACCTGATCTCTCTCAATGTCGGAGTAACAATTGCGCCGCGCATCAACGAAAATTGGTCATGTGATCGCCTCGCAAAGATGCCGCTAAACACCGAGAGCGAGTGAGCAATATTGCACACGTTTCGACGCCGATTAAGCGCGAACTGCCAAAACGCGACGAAGGGGGTGGTGGCGTCGATCGGGCGGCCTTCGTTAGGCGCTGTTGCGCAGGATTTTGGGAGCCCGGCGCACTCTGGGGGTGGCGACCTTCCTGGGAGCGAGGATATGGAGTCCGTCGCCGGGCGGGTCAGTTGGCCGGCTGCTGCCTCGCGAGCCGCCTTCGCCATCCATCGTCTTGATCGGCCGGGCGGGACCGTTGAGAGACGGGAGCGGAGCTATCAACTCGCACTCGACGCCGCTTGGCCGATACGAGGTGGCTACCTTTCCGGCAAAAGTGCATCGCAGTATCTGTTCAATCAGACGCGAGCCGAAGCCCTGTCGATTGGGCGCAGGTTTGGAGACCGGTGGCCCACCGCTCTCGGTCCATGTGAACCGGAGTTGCGGCGACGTCTTGAGTCCCGCAACTGACCAGGTAACGTCCACCCTTCCCCGCGTCGAGAGCGCGCCATACTTCATTGCATTGGTGGCGAGTTCGTGAATCGCGACCGCAAGCGCCAATGCCTGGCTGGGCTGCAAGACCAGATCGGGCCCGCTTACCCGGATGCATCCCCGCCCCGGACGATGGGGCGCAAGCGCACCATTAACGATGTCCCTGATCGGCGCGTCAGTCCAACTTGTCTGTGTGAGGATATCGTGGGCATGGCTCAGGGTCATCACGCGCGACGCAAAGGCTTCACGCGCCGCGGCGACATCATCGCCGCGCATGGTTTGGTTCGCGATCGCTACGACCATTGCGAGTGTGTTCTTGATACGATGCTGCAACTCGCCAGCCAGCAAGGTCTGACGCTGGACTGCCTCTTTCAGCTCTGAGACGGCCTGCCACTCGTCGGTGATATCGCGGGAGATCGACAGCAGACGGGAAGGCTTGCCGTCACTTCCCCGGATCGGAGACACCCGGACATCCCAATGCCTGGTCGTCCCCTCCGCAGTGTTGACCGTAGCTGTGAATTTGGCGCTGCCGCCCGCTTTGGCCGTTTCAATCGCGTTTAGGGCCTCGACGTAACTGGCGTCCTCCCAGAACTCCAGCCAGGAGCACCCTTTAAACTTGCCAACGCCGTCGATTTCAATGATCCGCTTGCCGCCTTCGCTCATGAATTGCAGGCGGCCATCCAGATCCAGAATGTTGATGCAGTCGCCGCAGCCCGCAAGAATCCCGCGCAGGAGTTCGTCGTTTCCGGCCAAATCCGGCGCTGCAGTCCGGAGTTCATCGTTCATCGACGTCACCGTCGCTGTCGCCTCGGAGCGCGTCGTCGCTCGTGATGCTCGAAAGAACGAGCTGCGGGATTTTTTGATTCAGCCGGGCAAACCGAACTCCAACTGACTGATCATCGACGCCCCCTGCCTGGGGTTGATCTGCTCCGCGCAAACCTACGGCATCCGCCATGCGCGGACTATTGACCCGGTGGTCATTGTCCGAATGGACAAGTGCCGTGGCGTGACCGAAATGTCGCCGCGCGCGGTACACCGGGAGGATCCTCATAATCCCGAGATCATGGCTCCTTCGTCGCCTTGATACAGGTCAAGCCGGGCCAGCCCGAAGCACAACGATATGAACCGCTACCGTGTTCCATGCATTTGGAGGAATCCCATGAAACGAAATTTGAGAAAGGCTGCGCTCGCTGCATCCGCCTTCGCGTTTGCGGCGCTATTTTCGTTCAGTTGGTCGGAGCAGAACGGCCTCTCGCTATCGATCGAGAAGGCCGAAGCACGGGTCGGTCGTCCTCTGACGCCAATGAGCGTTGCGGGCGTCGCACGTCGACAATACCGGCGGGGCGCGATCGGCACGGCGGTCGCGGTCGGCGCCGCCGCTCCTTACTATGCGGGAGCAGGTTACGCCGCTGGTCCCTACACCAATGGTACTTTTCGGGGAGCCAGGGCGGCTTATTACGGTTCGCACCCGGCCGAAACATCCTACGTCAACGCTACCCAACCTCACTATGCCGTGCGCGCCTACTACGCGGGCGGCCCCTGGTACAACTACAGCGGCTGGGACGATTACGCGGCCCAGAACGGCATCAAGTGCGTACCCGGTACCCTGGTCAAGCTTGACGACGGCCTGCCGCATGTTTGCCAGTAAAGCACACGAGAGGTGAAATAAGGCGGCTCCCTGAGCCGCCTTTTTCAATTCCCGGAAACGAAAAGATACATCACCAGATTGTGTTCAACCAGGCCTCGGCCGCCGTTCGACCGTCGACGCTCCCGGGCCGACAAAAATGCGAAACCGGCGCTGAACGAACTCACCACAAAGCGCGGAGTCACTGCGTGCTTGCGAAGCCCACTTCAGCGCCAGCCGCCGACGAGGTCGACCTGGGAAGCGTTGGACAGCGAGGGCGATTTGGTGTCGGTGTCGAGGCGCCCCGACTGCTGGGTATAGCCGAACCCGAGCGACAGGCTGAGATTCGAAGTCGGCTTGAACTCGACGCCCGCATGCGCACCATAGCCGGACGCCGCGCTGGACGTGAAGCCGAACGGCGAAAAAGCGCTGCCGATGCCGGAATTGTATTTCAACGTGTCGAAACCGGCATAGACGGAGACGGGTGCGCTTTTGAAGTTGTAGCCGAACTGCACGCCTTCGGTCTGGAGCGAGCCGAACGCGCCGGCCTGGTTGATGCCGCTCAGGCCCAAGCCGCCGCGTTCGTTGCCGACAAACCAGCCGTTCGGAAAATTGTAACGTGTCGAGGAAAGGCCGCCGGCGCCACCGCCATCAAAGTTCGCAACGTTAACGTCCGTGGTCGCGCCCTGGCCGGCATTCAGATTGCCGCCGAAGCCGAGCCAGCCCGGGGTCCAATAGTTCAGCGGGGCAGACTGGGCATGGGCCGCTCGCCCGCCCAGACAGAGCGCCGCTACGACGAATACGAGACCTAATCTGCCTGCAAACATGGACATCCACTCCACCGCCAGCTTGGCCTGAAATTATACGGCCCGGATATCGCAAACGCCAGTTACGTTTGGACGGTCGGCGGTTCACGCCTTAACTCAGCGCCGTCTCCAGCAACACCGGCAGCAGTACCAGCGCCAACACCAACAAAGATTTCGCCATGAGGCCGCCCAACTGAGCCCAGTACTCCGAGACCCCAATGTCCATTACGGGTCGATCGGGCCGTGTGTCTCGAAGCTTGTCAGGAATGTCTCTGACCGCCCGATGTGATCGAATTGCGGTTGCTGGATCGGTTGGATAGCCTAACGAGCCACGCGTCCACGGAGGCAACCCCGCCGAACCCGAAACTTGCGCCCGAAGGCGAAGTTCATCGCAGCGTACGGAGCCGCCATGGTCGCGGCGTTTCAAGTGCTCCTCAGTTGTCTTGAGGAGAATGAAGCTGTGCAACCGGGCCAGTTTCCCGCTGCGCTCGCCGTCTACGTGGAAATGGTCAAGAGCAGAGAAGGCGACGTGAGTGACATGACGCTCGCGGTGCTCCATGACATTAAAATCGCCACACTGGACTAGTTGACCGCCGCTGTTGATCAAGACGGCACACGGGTCCTTCCGAGCGTCCTAAATTCCGCAAGAGTTCTGCTGAGCGCCTTCGCGAAACTCGGTCCTTTACACCTCGCCGCTGCTCATCTGACGACTGCGGTGTGATTACCAGGACAGCACCCGTTGATACAGATCAATCGTCAGGTGCTCATTGCGCACAACGTGCGCAGGCGTAACGCGCCCCCATTTTGAGGAGATGAGCATGGATAACGCTGGAGTGGGCTGGATAGCAGCCATCATCATCGGCGGGATTGCCGGCTGGCTGGCAGAGCAATTCATGAAGAGTAGCATGGGAATGATCATGAATATTGTTCTTGGCATCGTTGGTGCGGCAATTGCCAGCGCCATTCTGAGCTACTTCGGGATCGTCCTGGGAGGATGGATCGGTTACCTGGTTTCCGGCTTCATAGGCGCGGTCTTGCTGATCTGGATCGTCCGGATGGTACGGCCTGCCTGAAAACATCGCGGCCACGCCAAGCGATAGCACGAGATTGTTGCCCGCAGCCGAGGCGCGCACCGCCAAACGAGACGGTGAGGAGGATATTATGACCCATGTGCTAATCATCATGAGCTGGCTCGGGGCTGTCAATGGCGCCGTGATATCGACACAGGAATTTACGAGCGTAGAACGTTGCGAAGCAGCCCGGCAGACACTGATCGCGTACGGTAAGGCCCGTGGCCTTGACGAGACGCTTAGGCCCGTGTGCCTGCAAAAGTGATGCTGGATAGATAGGCTGGCCGATGTCCTCTGGCTTCCACCACTCAACCAATAGCAGCCACGGAGACACCTAATGCGGGGGTCCGGTGTGCGCTACAATGCAGGGACCATGCCTCCGGCCACCGCTGCCGCAACGAGCTCGTGGGCACCCGTGATGCCTTCGTGTGCCGACCTGACGATGCGCTGAGCCGTCTCCGCCTTGGTCGCAGGCGTGGGTGACATCACCGGGACGCGATCAGACGCGGCGTCCAGAGCCCGACGCATGGTAGCGATGAAGTCGGGTGCGAAGGCTGTGGTGGTCTGCGGCATCTTGGGGTCGCTTGGATTGCTCCAGCGTTGTAGTCGGTGCGTGTGACGCGCCGGTGTCGTACTGATCAACTCAAGGAGTTATCGGCGCTTCTGAGTGCGCTGGCGCTCCCTAGGGGAATCGAACCCCTGTTTCAGCCTTGAGAGGGCCGCGTCCTAACCGCTAGACGAAGGGAGCGTGCGGCTCAGGCAATAGCCTTGAAATCGGCCTGCCGCAAGGCAGCTCAGCCCAATTTAGTGGGGACCCGACCCCACCAAACCGCGCGTTAAGCATGGGGTCAGGGTTCGCTGACGAATTTCAGTCTGCCGACCGGTTTCAGCGTCCGCGCGTCGAAAGTGCGGATTTCGATCGCCCCGCCCACATCCAGCGTCACCACCAGCCGGTCGCCGGCGACCCCGGTTGCGACGATGCGGGCGCCCTTCGGCAGGCTGGCGGTGACGTCGGTTGCGGCGGCCGTCACGCTTCCATCGGTGCGAAAAAGGCGGTAGCCGATGGCGATCAGGACGGCCGCTACCGCCAGCGCCGTGGTCAGGCCCGCGATCAGCATCATCCGCCGCACCCGCGCGAACAGCGCGGCTTGCTCGGGGGTCGGTTCGGGCGCAACAGTCTCGGTCATGCAGAACTCTTCAGGGCAGAAATCTTCAGGAATCGGCTCGTCTTTGGAATCAGCTTCGGGCAACGGTCAAAGGCTGGAAGTCACCGCCGCCGGCGACGAGGGCTCGCCCCGGCTCGACCGCGTGCTGGCGGCACGCCTGCCGGAGCTGTCGCGTTCGCGGCTGAAGGCGCTGATCCTTGCCGGCCGCGTCACGGTCAACAACGCCCCCATCCGCGACCCCGCTTATCATGTCGCGGGAGGCGATACGATCACAATCGACGTGCCGGAAGCTGTCCCGGCCGAGCCCGCCGGAGAGGATATCGCCCTCGATATCGCCTATGAGGACGACGACATCATCGTCATCGACAAACCCAGGGGCCTGGTGGTGCATCCCGCCGCCGGCCACGAGACCGGAACCCTCGTCAACGCCCTGATCGCCCATTGTGGCGCAAGCCTTTCCGGCATCGGCGGCGTCAGGCGTCCGGGCATCGTGCACCGGCTCGACAAGGACACCACCGGGCTGATGGTGGCGGCGAAGAACGACCGGGCGCACCAATCGCTGACCGCGCAGTTCGCCGACCACGGCCGCACCGGCGAAATGCGCCGCGGCTACATGGCTTTCGTCTGGGGCGTGCCGAACCGGCAGCGCGGCACGGTGGATGCGCCGATCGACAGGCATCCCCACGCCAGGGAAAAAATGGCGGTCCGCGAGGGCGGCCGCGAAGCCGTCACCCATTGGGAGGTCCAGGAGGCATTCAACGGACGCGACGGCAAGCCGATCGCGGCCCTGCTTGCCTGCCAGCTCGAGACCGGGCGGACCCATCAGATCCGGGTGCATCTCGCCCATATCGGCCACCCCTTGATGGGGGACAGCGTCTATGGCCCGCACTTCAAGACCAAGGCCAGCCATCTCGCGCCCCGCAGCCGGGCGGCCTTGGCCGCCCTCGACCGCCAAGCGCTGCACGCATACCTTCTGGTATTGGAGCACCCCAAAACCGGGGAGATTCTGGAGTGGATTTCGGATTTGCCCGACGATCTCATGCTACTAAGGGATTGCCTGCGAGCGGCGCTATGACGCAGGCCGCCTGTAAAAATCGTGATATAACAACAGGTTATATCTGCCCCACGGAGACGTGACCCCCGCTATCCTTCCAAATGTCCCCCGGAATAGTGTATGTTGCATGTGCGTTGAATATCCAACGCGGAACATCGCAGCGCGACTGGCTTTAACAAAGCGGCCGTCTGCCGGGCCCGCCGCTGTCGGGGGCCTGAACCACTGGAGGGCGCTAAATGGCCCGTACAGCTACCTTGCCGGTTCTCAATGGAGAATCCGGCCTATCCCGTTACCTCGCCGAGATCCGCAAGTTTCCAATGCTGGAACCCCAGCAGGAATACATGCTCGCCAAGCGCTGGCGCGAGCACGACGATCGCGACGCGGCACATCACCTTGTCACCAGCCATCTCCGGCTCGTGGCCAAGATCGCCATGGGCTATCGCGGCTACGGCTTGCCTATTTCCGAGGTCGTCTCGGAGGGCAATGTCGGCCTGATGCAGGCGGTGAAGCGGTTCGAACCCGAGAAGGGGTTCCGGCTCGCAACCTACGCCATGTGGTGGATCAAGGCGTCAATACAAGAGTACATCCTGCGTTCCTGGTCGCTCGTGAAGATGGGCACCACCGCGAACCAGAAGAAGCTGTTCTTCAACCTGCGCAAGGCGAAGAGCAAGATCTCCGCGCTGGACGAGGGTGATCTGCACCCCGACCAGGTGAAGCTGATTGCCAAGCGCCTCGGCGTGACGGATCAGGATGTGATCGACATGAACCGCCGGCTCGGCGGCGATGCCTCGCTCAACGCGCCGATCCGGGACGACGGCGAAGCCGGCGAATGGCAGGACTGGCTGGTCGATAACTCGCCCAACCAGGAAGCCATCATGGCCGAGCACGAGGAGTTCGATCACCGCCGCGAAGCGCTGAACGGCGCCATCGGCGTGCTCAATCCGCGCGAACGGCGCATCTTCGAGGCGCGGCGTCTGGCGGAAGAGCCGATGACGCTGGAAGACCTCGCCGCCGAATTCGGCGTGTCGCGTGAGCGCGTACGGCAGATCGAGGTCCGCGCCTTCGAGAAGGTGCAGTCGGCCGTGAAGGGCACCATCGCCAGGCAGGAAGCGGCAGCGCTGGAAGCCGCGCACTGATCGAGGCGGATTGAACAACGAGACGAAAGCCGGCGGCAACGCCGGCTTTTTTGTTGGGGGCGGGAAAAAGCGGTTCCGTCGTCCCCTCAATAATAATCCCGCAAATACTCCGCGAGGCTGTCGGGCTGGTTGAGATTGTCCCAGTCGTAGGGATCGCCATACAGCAGCGCACCCGCCTGGCTCTTGTAATCAGGCGCGACATCGTCGGCCTGCGGCAAGCCCCGGCCGAGGATGTCGCGGTAGTCCTGGTAGTTCGCCTGCGTGCCGACGAAGATGCAGACGCAGTGGTTCGGCTCGGCATAGAGATAGCGCACATTGCCGCCGTTGCGGTGGATCACGAAACGATGCGCCGGCAGCGCGCGCAGCGCCTCTTGGCCCGCGGCGTTGGTGGCGAGCTTCACGCGGAAACCGGCCGATGACAAAAGAAAACTGTTCTTCTCCAGGAACGGCTTGCTCGGCACCTCCAGCGCGACCAGCAGCGAGGTGCACAGCAGCAGCACGATGGCCGGAAAAACAAAGCTCCTCGGGCCCGGCGCGCGAAACGGCCACCGGTGGCCGACGACAACCGGCCGGATTGTGGATGCTGACATGAAAATACCCCCTGCCACAGCGGACGCTATAATGGCGCAGGCGACGCGCCAAGGGTCCCCTGCTTCTTGAACCGGCCGGCGGGCCCCGCCGACCAAAACAGGCGACCTATCTGCTCGCGGGATAGCCATGTCGATCACGCTGCAATCAACCGTCGGCGGGTTTTCCGCCGAGTTCATGCGCAAGCTGCCTGCCCTCGAGCAGGCCATGATCGCGCACGGGTTGGAGCCCGCGCAGTTCGTGATCTCAAAGGATCGCGCCACGCCGCCGTCGGTACCGTTCATCGGGCCGTTCTTCTACGACTACACGGTGTTCGTGGGCGACGACAGTTTTACGGTGACCGAGCCGAACGACATGGTCTTTTTCGAGTATTTCTACGCGCGCTGCATCGCCGAGGACGAGGCCACGCCGGAGCAGGAGCGGCGCCGACGGTGCCCGGGCCTGATCAGCCGTATCTTCCGCTGGATGGCGCAACCGATCTGAACGGTCACCCTACTCTCCCCACTGCCTCGCCAGCGTCGCCAGCGCACAGCCCTCGCAGTAGCGCGCGTCCTTGAAGTCGATCCAGTTGTGGGCATAGACGCGATCGAGCGGAATGGCGTACCGCGCGCGCAGCACCTTGACCAGGATCCGCCAGGCCGCGACCTGCGCTTCGGTCGCCGGCCGGGTCACGTCGGGATAGTTGCCGGCGAATTCCACGCCGATCGAGGCATTGCCGACCACCTGGTGATAGGTGGGGCCGTTGTCGATGTACTTGTTGTCGTTGCGGTTGGCGCCGTCGCCATGGGTCGGCACCAGATTTTCCGCGACCGCCCAGTACACCGTGCCGTCGGTTTCGACCCAGACGGTGACGCCGCGCCGTGTCGGGTTTTTCGCCTGCTCCAGCGCGCCGCCGCGCGCCGAGCCGGCCGGGCCCTCGGTCTGGTGCACGATGATATTGCGCCAGGGATGGGCCTTTGCGACGTCGCCCCATGGCGACAGCCAGACCATCTTGAGCCCCGGAATGTCCGGCGTGCCCGAGGAGCGCGCGATCGTCGCCAGGTCGGGCGTCTGCGCGGCGGCGGGGACGGCGATCGCGACGGCGCAAAGCGCGCTCAGGAGCAGGCGGAGGATCATGTTAACCGGATAGCACGCTTCAGGCGAGCTTGCGCAGCGAGGCGTGCGGCACCGGCGCATGCGTGGGCGCCAGCGGCGGCGCCGGATCGTAGACGGCGTGGCGGTTCTTGCCGTCTTTCTTGGCGGCATAGAGCGCATGATCGGCGGCGGCCATCAGCCGGTCCGGATGCGGGCCCATCTCCCGGTTCCATTGCGCGACCCCGATCGAGAGCGAGATCGGGATTTCATCGCCGACACAGGCCTCGGCGTCGGCGCGGCACACTTCCAGGATACGGCGCGCGATCATCGCGCCCTCGCGCAGCGTGGAGGCGGGCAGCACGACGCAGAACTCGTCGCCGCCGGTGCGCGCCAGCATGTCGCCGGGCCTGAGCCGCGTCTGCGCCATCAGGGTGAAGTGCTGCAGACAGGCGTCGCCCGCGGCGTGGCCGTGGGTGTCGTTGACCAGCTTGAAACCGTCGAGATCGATCACCAGCAGCGCGAACAACTCGCCGCTGCGTTCCGAGCGCGCGCATTCCTCGGTCAGCCGCTGCAGCAAATGCCGCCGGTTACCGACGCCGGTGAGATCGTCGAGCAGCGCGAGATCGGCGACCTCGCTGCGCAGCCGGTCCACCGTCATCAGCAGGAAGCCGAAATTGAAAGACATCGACAGGAACATCATCAACAGCACAATCACCGACAGCGCGGGGCCCGAGTGAGCGAAGGCGAGATCGGCGCCGGCCAGTTGGCCGACCGCCCGCACCGCGAACATCACCAGGATCAACACCGCGACGATGCCGGCCAGCCGGGCGCCCGGATGGGCGCGACCCTCCTCCGACCAAAGCAACAGCCTGATCACGAGCACCAGCGGAACCGCCTCGGCGAGCGAATAGACCAGCACCCGCATCAGCACATTTTCGTGGACGAAGGTGAACACCGACAGCGCGGCAAGGGTCGTCGCGACGAGCAGCGCCGAGCCGCGCCAGGACACCGGCCGGTCGTAGAACCTCTGCACGCCCATCGCGGCGAGACAGATCGCAAAGAGGATGATCGCGCCGCCGCAGAGCAAGGGCACGATCCAGCCGTACTCCCGGCTCACGACGGCCGAGCTTGCGCCGAGTGCGGCGGCAAACGCCGAGCCGGTCCAGAAACGGGCAGCTTCCAGCCTGGGGTAACTGCGCGCGACATAAGCCCAGATCAGGCCGAGCGCGAGAAAATTGATGACGAACACCGTCCAAAGCGTCGGAACGCTCAGCATCTATGAACGCGGGCCGCGCACGGCCTGCCTCCCCTGTTATCGAACAGCCCACCCATGACTATCCCGTGTCGAAAATAACATGCAGGTTCGTCGCTTAACGGACTCTCACTCGCGACGAACAATCCGTGCCGTGGTTTTGAAATGATGAAGATGGCGGACGCAGTTCCCGGTCGATGCAGAATGGGTTCGCGCGTTCGCGCATCGTTAACCCTGAGGGCGGCGCCCGCGCTCGATCGAGATGCGCGCCATCGCCCGACCTGATCGTGCGATGCATCCGTCTCGAAAATCGATGGATGCTCTCGTCGAGAGCGGGCACGGTGGTGAAAATCCGCGCGAAAGCATCGAAAAACGCATAACAGCTGTGGATAACGCAATGACAGCAACGTGACAGTGCGGGGCAGCGGCCCGCGAATCTGCTGGGATTGCAATCGAGGATGTTGCGAGGCTGGCCCTCCGCCGAGCATGCCTCGTGTCGCGTTTCCATCCATTAAACCTTGAGAGGATACTATGGCTAAGAAAGCGAAGAAGGCGAAAAAGGCGAAGAAGGCGAAGAAGGCCAAGAAGTCCAAGAAGTAACCTTCAAGCCCGGGTGGGGCCTGAGCTCCGCCCGGGCATCCGGCCAGCGTAAAGTGATTTTCAAAGAAGGCGGGCCTCGTGCCCGCTTTTTCATTTTGGGCTCGGGCGTGGCCGCCCGGCATGGCAGCCCGGGCTACCGCTCCGCAAACGCCAGCCGGATGCCGAGCGCGGCGAAACCGCCGGCAAAGCAACGACGCAGCCACCTCATCACCCGTGGCCGGGTCACGATGCGGTCGCGGACGCGGGCCGCGAACAGGCCGTACAGCACGAAGACCGCGAACGTCATCGCCATGAAGGCACCGCTCAGCTCCAGCATCAGCAGCAGCGGACGGGCTTCGTCCGCCGCGACGAATTGGGGCAGGAATGCCAGAAAGAAGATCGACAGTTTCGGGTTGAGGATGTTGATCAGAAACCCGGTGACGGCCACCCGCTTGAGGGAGCGCGCGTCGAGGCGCGCATCGACCGCGAGCGCCCCCTGCTCGCGCAGCACGCCAAACGCCATGTACAGGAGATAGGCCACCCCGCACCATTTCAGCGCCGCAAACGCCAGTGCGCTGGTGTGCATGACCGCAGCCAGCCCGACCATGGCGGCGAACATCGACGGAACGATCCCGAGCGTGCAGCCGAATGCCGCGGCGATGCCCGCCCGCGAGCCCCGGGTCAGCGCCGCAGCCAGCGTATAGAGCACGCCGGTGCCGGGCGAGACGACGACAATGAGCGCGGTCAACAGGAACGAGAGCGACATAGCCCTGCCCATACCATGGCGCAACAGCGCGAGGAAGCGGGCCGATACGGCGACGTCGCGCCCGGTTGCCAAAGCCGGAGAGCCGTATAAGGGTTGCCACGCGAATTTTCCCGATATGGAGATTGCGATACATGACTGCGATCCGTGGATCCGCCGTTGCCCTGACCGGCGCGGCCAGTGGCATCGGCCGGGCGCTGGCGCTGGAGCTGGCGGCGCGCGGCGCCGATCTCGCGCTCGCCGACCGCGACGAGGCGGGGCTGCAGGCGGTCGCCGCCGAGATCGCCAAATCCGGTTCGAGCAAGTCTGGTTCGAACAAGGCGGGCTCCCGCAAGGTCAGCGTCCACCGCGTCGACGTCGCCGAGGCGAGCGAGATCGAGGCGTTCGCGCAAAACGCGGTCGCCGCCCATCCCGGCCTCAACATCGTCATCAACAACGCCGGCGTGGCGCTGCTCGGCCAGTTCACCGAGATCGACCAGGCCCAGATGGAATGGCTGTTCAACATCAATTTCTGGGGCGTGGTGCGCTCCACGCGCGCGTTCCTGCCGCATCTTTCGCAGCGGGGTGAGGCCCATATCGTCAACCTGTCCTCGATCTTCGGCATCATCGCCCCTCCCGGGCAGTCGGCCTATGCGGCGGCGAAATTCGCGGTGCGCGGCTTTTCCGAAAGCCTGCGGCATGAATTGGCGATGGCGAAAAGCCCGATAAAGCTGTCGGTGGTGCATCCCGGCGGCGTCGCCACCAACATCGCCCGCAACTCCCACACCGGCGTCGGCATGACCGACAACGCCCGCCGCGCGCAATCGATCGAGCGGTTCGACGCGGTGGCCAAGACCACGCCCACGGCCGCGGCGCTGCGCATCATCGCCGGCATCGAGAAGAACGCGCCGCGCATCCTGATCGGCAACGACGCCCGCTTTATGGACCTGCTGCAGCGCCTGCGGCCCGGCACCTACTGGTCGGTGCTGCAACGGCGGATCGAGAAGGCGACGCAAGCGGGGAAGTAGGGGCGGGGTTCGTTGCGCCGGCCCAACGGCCCTCTCGATGTCGTCCCGGCGAACGCCGGGACCCATACGCCGTGTCGCCGGTTGTGAAAGACGCTATTCGCCGGCTTTCGCGCAACAACTTCGCCCTGTGGTTTTGGGTCCCGGCGGTCGCCGGGACGACGGGGAGTATGCTGGCACAATTCCGCGATCTCGCCGCATGTCCCGCGCGAGGTTTTGTCAGTTCGTTCCGCCCTCTTCGATCAGAGGGCGCAGGGAAAGCCGGGCGCCGATTGCACCCGTGGGTCCCGTGCAAAAAAGCACGGGGGTGGGACCACAGGTTCAACCGGATCATCCGGCTTTCCCTGCGCGATGGTTTACGGCTTACTTCGCGCTCTCCCGGGTGACCGGGCTTTCTTGCCACCCTCGCCGGCGGATTTGCATCCACCCACTTGATGCCAGCGTCGGGGCATCAGGACCACACGACTTCGCCGTCCGCATCCGGTGCCCTCGTCTCTAGCACCGTCCGCGTCCACCGCATCCCGCTCCGCGTTCGTGACGTTGCGCAACGCCCCTCTGGGTGGGGCGGGATGAATCCGCTCTATTCCTGCTTCTACCGGACGGAAAAGCGATTTATTTTTCGCGAGAGGGCTGGACAGGGTTTTGCTGATTTGCCCGTCGGGTCAATTGGTCGCACGAGAAAAAGCGCATTCGTCCTTGCCGACAATTCGCGCCAATCCACGTCGTCCCTGCGAAAGCAGGGACCCATAACCACAGGGCGAGGTTGTTGCGCGAAAGCCGGCGAACAGCGTCTTCTCACACCAGGCGACACGGCGTATGGGTCCCTGCTTTCGCAGGGACGACAGGAAGTGTGATGCTGGCTACCGCCCCATCAATTGATCGGCAAAATACCCGATGGTCTTGCGGTAGATGGTGGCGTGGTTCCATTCGCGCATGGCTTCGAAATTCGCGCTGCCTTCCTCGTAAGGCGCGCCCATCTTGAAGCCGTTGATGTGCAGCAAATTGGCGGTGGAGGCGAGCACGTCGGGCATCGAGTGGCGCAGATCGACGCGGCCGTCGCCGTCGAAATCGACGCCGTATTTGATGTAGGACGACGGCAGGAATTGCGTCTGCCCGATCTCGCCGGCATAGGCGCCGATCAGGTCGCGCAAGGGAAGATCGCCGCGCTGCACGATCTTCAGCGCCGCGAGCAGTTCGCCCTGGAACAGCTCGGTGCGGCGGCAATCATGCGCAAGCGTTGCCAGCGTGCGGATCACCGGAAGCTTGCCCATGTCGCCCTTGCCGAAATCGGTCTCCAGTCCCCAGATCGCGACCAGGATCTGCCGGGGCACGCCGAACCGCGCCTCGATCCGCGCCAGCAGTGCGGCGTGACGGGCCAGCATCGCCCGGCCGCCATTGATGCGTCCCGCGCCGACGCGGGTCGAGACATACTGCTCGAAGGTCTTGTTGAAGGTGTAGCGCTGGCGGCGGTCGAAATTCAGCACGGCCGCGTCATCGCTGACGCCCGCGAAGGCGGAGCCGATCACGTTCTCCGAGACGCCGGCGGCCCGCGCATCCGCCGACATGCCCGCCAGAAAGCTGTTGAAGTCGCCGCCGCATTTGGCGGCAAGCGCGGGGCCCGCGGCGATGACGAGTGGCGAACACGACGGCCGGAAAAAATTTGCGCATGCGAATCCCTTGTTGCTTCCTGATGGTCCGACCATGCCATGAAAAACGGCGCGAGGCAGGTATCTTCGCCGGTTTCGAACGAACCTTCGTCGTCCCGTTGAATCGTCGTCGTCCCGGCGAACGCCGGGACCCATACGCCGAGACGGACGTTGTCAGAGCACAGATGGTTGACGGCTTCGCTTCCACGACTGCCGCCGGTGATTATGGGTCCCGGCGTTCGCCGGGACGACGGCGGAGGGTGTGGCAGCCCTCACTCGCCGCCGTCGATCTGGCGGCCCATCAGCGCGATGGCCTTTTGATAGACTCCGGCCGCATTCCACTCCTGGATGGCCGCGAAGTTGGGCTCTCCGGGCTGGTAGCCGGCGCCTGCCTTCCAGCCATGCGCCCTCAGGAAATTCGCGGTCGAGCTCAGCGCGTTGGCGGCGACGTCGAGATTGCCGATACCGTAGGCCAGGATGTTCTTCGGCATGAACTGGGTCTGGCCGACTTCGCCATGCATGGAGCCGCGCTGGCCGGGTGACAGCGCGCCGCGTTCGATCAATTGCAGCGCGGCGTAGAGATGCTCGGTGAAATAGGCCGAGCGCCGGCAATCATAGGCGAGCGTCGCGATCGAGGAGAGCATGTTCTGGTTGCCGCGCTGGCTGCCAAAACCGGTCTCCATGCCCCAGATCGCGATCAGCGGGCCCGGCGGCACGCCGTAGCGCTGCTGGATCGAGGCAAACATCGCACCTTGCGAATGCTTCAATGCGCGCCCCCGCGCGACGATGGTCGCCGCGCCCCGCTTGGCGAGAAATGCATCGAGCGAGAGCGAAAAACTTCGCTGGCCACGGTCCGCGGCGATGGTGGCGCTGGCGTAGTTCGTTCCCATCAGCGCCGAGATCGCCGAGGCGCCGATACCTTTTGCTCTCGCTTCGCCGGCGAACGCGCTCTTCCATGCCTCAAAACCGCCGGGGCCACTGCCGCATTGCGCAGCGTCAGCCCGTGCGTTCAGGCAGGCGAGCATGGCGAGGCCCAGGAAAGTGCTCGTCACAAGTCCCTTGCTCGTGGTCATCGGAAAATTCCCTGGCTGGCGGCCGCCGCCTCTTCAGAGGACGCGCAGAGGTCAAAGGCGGGGCGGAAAACAGGCATGCGAAAAGGCGTTTCATAAACATCAGTTGCAGGGCGCAGGTCTAGCACGTCTGCCTCAGGGCTTCGAGGGGCCACGGCCGGCCGATGCCGCGACCCTGTCGCGCACGGCCATAATTTTGGATAGGGTGGCGGTGCATGGTCCCCGCCGCCGACGCTCCACCTCTTCTCTTGCGCACCCGCCGTTCCCCTTTTCCCGAAAATGCAGAGATTTTGCCGATGGTTGCTCCAGCCAAGATATTCCGGCCGCTCATCCTCCTCCTCGCCCTCGCCCTTCACGCGACGGGCGCCGCCGCGCAGACGCGCGATGTCGCGGGCGCGAAGGATTTTCCCGGCATCGGCCGCTTCGGCGGCAGCGTGATCACGGGCTATCAAGTGAAGGATTTCGACGCCGCGCGCATGCAGGGAGCCGCCTTCAAGGACGGCAACCCCGCCGACGCGCGGCGGCTGGAAGGCCGCATCACTCGCATTGCGTATGCCACCAAGCCCGGCCCTTCGATCCTCGAAGTGTCGCGCAATTTCGAGACGCAACTGGCGAAGGCCGGCTATGAGACGCTGGTGAATTGCGACACCGACGCCTGCGGCGGCATCCCCTTCACCGAGGCGATCGACGTGCTGCCGATCCCGCAGATGTGGGTGGACGGTTTCAACTATCATTACTATGCGGGGCGCAAGGTCGAGGGCGGGCGCGAGACCTATGCGAGCGTCGTCGTCAGCGAGAACAACCGCGAGATCCACGCCCAGCTCACCGTCGCCGAACTCGGCGCGATCGAGAACAAGATGGTCGATGCCGCCGCGATGGCGAAGGGCCTCGGCGAGACCGGCCACATCGCGCTCTACGGTATCTATTTCGACACCGACAAGACCGTGATCAAGCCCGAAAGCCGCCCGACGCTCGAGCAGATCGCAAAGCTGCTGACCGGTCAGCCGCAGCTCAGCGTTTTCATCGTCGGCCATACCGACAACCAGGGCGCCTACGACTACAATCTCGATTTGTCGCGCCGCCGCGCCGAGGCGATCGCCGCTGAACTGGTGAAGAGCTATCGCATCGCGCAAGCCAGGCTGCGCACGGCGGGGGTTGGTTTTCTCGCACCCGTCGGCTCCAATGCCAGCGATGCGGGCCGGGCGCTGAACCGGCGCGTGGAACTCGTGGCGCCGTAAACGCCGGGACGCTCCAACCGGTGTCGCGGCTCTGGTAGAATTGCCTGGAAACAATACAGGCGAGCCGCGATGTCGGACACCGTACCAAGCAACGAACAGAAGTCCGGCCGCTTCGGTTTCCTCCGCGTGCCGCTGTTCCGGTTGCTCGCGATCAACCTCGCCATTGGCGTGACGGTGGCGGCATTGCTGGTCGGCGGCCTGCTGGTGCTCGATCCCTATCACTTGCGCGATCTGATCTTCGCCGATCGCTCGCCCGGCACCGCGCTCGGGCTGCTGCTGTTCGGCTTCGTCGTCACCTTCGGCTCGGCGGCGATGGGGACGGCGATCATGGCGATGGGACTGCCGAGGCGCGCGGATGATGCAGGACCACGCGGTGGCCTGCCGCGGCTGGCCACGCAGGAAATGAACCGGGGCGTTGCGGCATCGAGCCGGCAACGCAAACGGAACTCGCTGGTTCTCAGTAAAACGAAAACGGCGGGCTTTCGCCCGCCGCATTGTCTCGATAGATGCCCGGGTCAAGCCCGGGCATGACGGTCTGAATTCTAGTTGTCCAGGAAGCTCCGCAGCTTCCGGCTCCTCGACGGATGCTTCAGCTTGCGCAGCGCCTTCGCCTCGATCTGGCGGATGCGCTCTCTGGTCACCGAGAACTGCTGGCCGACTTCTTCCAGCGTGTGGTCGGTGTTCATGCCGATGCCGAAGCGCATGCGCAGCACGCGTTCTTCGCGCGGGCGTGAGCGAGGCCAGAACGCGCGTGGTGGTTTCGCGCAGGTTGGACTGGATCGCGGCGTCGATCGGGAGGATCGCGTTCTTGTCCTCGATGAAATCGCCGAGGTGCGAATCTTCCTCGTCGCCGACCGGCGTCTCGAGCGACAGCGGCTCCTTGGCGATCTTCAGAACCTTGCGCACCTTCTCCAGCGGCATGCCGAGCTTTTCGGCGAGTTCCTCCGGGGTCGGTTCGCGGCCGATCTCGTTGAGCATCTGGCGCGAGGTGCGCACGATCTTGTTGATGGTCTCGATCATGTGCACGGGAATGCGGATGGTGCGCGCCTGGTCGGCGATCGATCGCGTGATCGCCTGCCGGATCCACCACGTCGCATAGGTCGAGAACTTGTAGCCGCGGCGATATTCGAATTTATCGACCGCCTTCATCAGGCCGATATTGCCTTCCTGGATCAGGTCGAGGAACTGCAGGCCGCGGTTGGTGTATTTCTTGGCGATCGAGATCACGAGACGAAGATTGGCCTCGACCATTTCCTTCTTGGCCTGGCGCGCCTCGCGCTCGCCCTTCTGCACGCCGTGCACGATCTTGCGGAATTCGCCGATCTCGAGCCCGGTCAGCGCGGCCAGCGACTGGATCTCGTGGCGCAGCTCCTTGATGCGGTCCTTTTCGTGATGGACGAAATTCTTCCAGCCCTTGGCGGACAGTTTCGAGACGCGGTTGAGCCAGCGCGGATCGAGCTCCGAGCCCTGGTAGTTGCGCAGGAAGTCCTCGCGGGCGACGCCGTGGCTGTCGCCGAGGCGCAGCAGGCGGCCCTCGAACGAGACCAGCTTCTTGTTGATGTCGTAGAGCTGCTCGACCAGCGAATCGATACGCGCCTGGTTGAGCCGCAGCGACTTCACCTCGACGATGATTTCGTCCTTCAGCTTCTTGTATTTGCGCTCCTGCGCCGGCGACAGCGTTTCGTTCTGCAGCTGGTTGGAGATGTCCTGCTCCTGCAGGCGGCGCAGCTTCTTGTAGTTGTCGGCGATCTTGTCGAAGGTCTCGACCACCTTCGGCTTCAGCTCGGCCTCGATGGCGGCGAGCGACATCTGGTTTTCGAACTCGTCGTCGTCCATGTCGCCTTCGGCGGCGGCTTCGGCCGGATCCTTTTCCTCGCCATCCCCGCCGGGGGCGGCCGCAGGCGCGGCGCGGAACGGGGTCGGCGCCGGAGGGGCGGCCGGCGGCGCCACGGCGGCCGGCATCGCGGCGCCCTCGCCATTGGCCTCAGCCAGCGGCTGGCCGTCGGCGCCGACGGGCGCTGCCAGCAGCGGGTTCATGTTGTTCTTGGCGTCGGGGCCGGCATAGGTGGCTTCGAGATCGATGATGTCGCGAAGGAAGATCTTGCCTTCGTTGAGTTCGTCGCGCCAGATGATGATGGCCTGGAAGGTCAGCGGGCTTTCGCAGAGGCCTGCGATCATCGCCTCGCGGCCGGCCTCGATGCGCTTTGCAATGGCGATTTCGCCCTCGCGCGACAGCAGCTCCACGGTGCCCATCTCGCGCAGATACATGCGGACGGGATCGTCGGTGCGCTCGCCGGGCTCGGACTTCTTGACTTCGGTGACGGCCTTCTGCGTGACCTCGACCAGTTCGTTGTCGGTCTCGTCGTCGGCCTCTTCCTTGGCTTCTTCCTCGCTGTCGGCGTCCTCGGCCTCGGAGACGTTGATGCCCATGTCCGAGAGCATCGACATGATGTCCTCGATCTGCTCCGGCGAGGTGGTGTCGGACGGCAGCACTTCGTTGAGCTGATCGAAGGTCACGAAGCCGCGCTTCTTGGCCTGCTTGATCATCTTCTTGACGGCGGCGTCGGAGAGGTCGAGCAACGGCGAGGGCGCGTCCGGCGAGTCCTTCTCGGGAGCGTCCGCTGCCTTGTCGTCCTTTTCCTTGTCCTTCACCTGCAGCGTCTTTGCCTTGCTGGCCATTCATTGCTCCCGAAACGCGCTTCATCTGAGGATGCGCCGATGGCACCCGCCTGAAACCCTGAAGTCAGTTACGACGCGGAAAGGGCGGCGCAAACCTCGCCACCCCCGAATCTCTTTCGCCGGTTGTCTAATCCTGTTAGCCCGAAGGCCCTTAAGCTTCGCTTAACCCTGTTTTTGCCGCCAAACCATGGATTTGGCGAGTCTTTTTGCTGGATACGGCAGCCGCCGTCCGCATGATTCTTCCTCTCAGACGCTGCGCTGGAACCGGCCCGAGGACTCCCCGAAACCCTCGATCAGGGCCTCGGTGCCGTCGACTTCCTCGAGCCTCGCCTTGACGTCGCGCAGCCAGGCCAAATTCGCTTCGCTGGCTTCGTCGCCAAGGGCTGCTTCCGCGTCCTTCAGCTCCCTAAGTAATGAGTGCCATTGGTGATGCAAGGAGACCAGCTGGTGCCAGGTGGAAAGAACGTCCTCGCGCGCCGCCTGGGCCTTGGCGCCCCACACCGCCCCGGTCGTGATCGCCCGCTCAACCCTTTGAAGGAATTGCGAAAATCCGCCCGCTTCGAGGTCGGCGCGCATCTTCTCGGCCTGCTCGTCGGGCTCGGGCGAATGGTGATGGTCGTTGGCGAAGGCGGCGATGATGCCGGCGCGCAATTTGTGCGCCTCGGGGTGGGCCAATTCGAGCGCGGCGACCTCCTCGAGGTGGTCGTGCAGCAGCCAGGGATGGTTAATCAGGGTCTGCAGGATCAGCGCCTCGCGGCGGGACAGCGCGCTGCGCTGGCCGCGCATGATCGGGCTCAGCGCAAGCTGGGGACTGGCCGCCTGGTAGGGGCCGCGGGCAAGGCCCGGGCTTGCCTGTGGACGGCCGAATCGCCCCGCCCCGCCGGGCGCTCGCGGGGTGAAACGGCGGGGTGATTCGCCGCCCCTGCCGCCTTGAAAATTACCTCTGGTGTAACCGCCGCGCGCGGCTTCCGGCGCAAAGGTCCGCGCCAGCCGCTCGGCCAGATCCTGGCGATAGTAGCGCCGCACCACCTCGTCGCGGATGCCGTTGGTGAGTTCGCCGATCCGCGCCTCCAGCGCCGCGCGGCGCTCGGGCGTGGCGAAGCTGCCGCCCTCGATCTCGCGCGACCAGATCATGTCGGCAAGGCCGCGCGCGGCGCCGATCACTTCCTCGATCGCGCCGCGGCCGCCGGAGCGGGCGAGATCGTCGGGGTCCTGGCCCTCGGGCAAGCAGCGCGAAGCGCAGGCTTTTTCCCGGCTTGAGCTGCGGCAGCGCCAGATCGGCGGCGCGGTAGGCCGCCTTCTGTCCGGCGTGGTCGCCGTCGAAGCACAGGATCGGCTCGTCCGCCATCTTCCACAGCAGCGCGAGCTGGTTCTCGGTCAACGCGGTGCCGAGCGGCGCGACGCTTCCGGCAAAGCCGGCGCCGACCATGGCGATGACGTCGACATAGCCCTCGACCACCACGATGCGGGCTGCCGTCATGCGCGGCCTGGCGTGCGGTGGCGAGGTTGTAGAGATTGTCGCCCTTGTGAAACAGCGGCGTTTCCGGCGAGTTCAGGTATTTGGCCGGGACGTCCTTCTCCAGCGCGCGACCGCCGAAGGCGATGACGCGGCCGCGCGGATCGGTGATCGGAAACATCACGCGGTCGCGGAAGCGATCATAGGGCACGGGGATGTCGTCGCCGTGGACCAGAAGCCCCGCCTCCACCATGTCCTCGACGGGAATGCCGTGGCCGCCGAGATGCTCCTTCAGCGCAAAGCGTTCGCCGGGCGCATAGCCGAGACGGAACTGCACCTGCACCGCGGGCGAAATCGCGCGATCGCCGAGATAGCCGCGCGCCCTGGCGCCGTTGCGCGAGGCCAGCGTGTCGGCGAAGAATTTCGCCGCCAGTTCCATGACGTCATGGAGCGTCTTGCGGCGCTGCTCGTGCCGCGCGGCATCCGGCGTCACCGCCGGCAGCGGCACGCCCGCCATCGACGCCAGCCGCTCCACGGCTTCGGGGAACGAGACGCCCTCGGTCTCCATCACGAAGTCGAAGATGTTGCCGTGCTTGCCGGTGGAGAAGTCGTGATAAAATTGCTTCTGGTCGTTGACGGTGAAGGACGGCGTCTTCTCCTGCTGGAACGGCGACAGCCCCTTGAACTCCTTCCCCGCCCGCTTGAGCTTCACGCGCCGGCCCACGACTTCCGAAACCGGAAGCCGGGCACGCAGTTCCTCGAGGAATTGGGGCGTAAAGCGCATAAGTGAATTTTGCTTTGAGTCGGGGCCGATGCCAACCGATCATGGATATAGGGCGGCCGGCGTAAAATACGAAGATTATTGGCCTTCTCGCCGCTATTCACAGGGCCGAATCGAACCACCGTCATTCCGGACGCGCGGAGCGTGGCCCCGGAATGACGCCGCAGACCATCTACTGCTCCAGAAACCGTCCCGAGGTGATGCGCGGCAAGTTCGTGACCGGCCAGTTGTAGAGATAGGTCCAGGCCCCGGCGACCGTGCCGTCGGCAGCCGTCACGGGGAGCATCCGCCTGAGATATTCGGTCGGCTCGGCAAAGCCCTCGCCGCAGGCCTCGTACATGTCGAATTCGCGCAGCAGTTCGGCCGGCTGGCGCAGCCGGAACAGTTCGCCGAACACGACGTCATCGGCGGCGTCCGACAGCACCAGGCCGGGATAATGCTTCACCAGATGGAGCCGGCCGCGGCAGCGCGCCTCGCCGAGGAAATCCGCGCCGCGCGACAGCAGTTGCGCCATCGGATGATCGAAGCCGCGCATCAGCGTGCCGTAGACGAAGAGGAGGTCGGAGGTCATGGAGGTGTCTATAGCCGTCATTGCGGGCGAAGCAATCCCGTGGTCAGACGCTGGCGTCCTCGCCGACGGAAACGACGTTGATGGCAACCTCCATGCCGACGAAGGCGTCGGCCGAGCCGAGATAGGTGCCGTGCAGCGGGATCGCCTGGCGCGGATCGCGCGCCACCGCGACGCGCACGAGGTCGCGGGTGCCGACGATGCCGTTGGTGGGATCGAACTCGATCCAGCCGGCGCTCGGCAGATAGACCTGCACCCAGGCATGGGTGTTGCCGCCGCCGACATAGCCGTGCGCGCGATCGCCGGGGATGGCGATGTAGCCGGAGACGAAGCGCGCGGCGATGCCGAGCCGGCGCAGTGCCTCGATCATGAACAGCGCATAGTCGCGGCAGGTGCCCGACTTCGTTTGCAGCGTGTCGAGCGGATGCTGGGTGCCCTGCTCGTGCCGCTTGCGGTAAGTGAAGGCCTCGCGAATGCCATGGGTCATTTCGCTGAGGATCTTGAAGGTCGGCGTCGGGCCTTCGGCGTCGAGAAACTTCAGCGCCCACGCCGACAGCTCGCCCTGCGGATCGCCATATTGCGGCGTGATGAACTGGCCGAGGTCGGGAAATTCCTCGTCGTCATAGAGGAACGGATAGAAATAGGCCGGATCGTCCGGGGTCAGCGCGTACTCCTCGGCCGGATTGTGCTCCACCGTGGCGGTCGATACGAACGACAGGGTGTCGGCGCGCTCGTCGAAGGTCGCGATCGCCACGGAGTTGCCGAACACGTCGTGGATCCAGCGCAGCGACATCGGCTGCGGCGAAATCTCCAGCTGGTTCGAGAGTACCCGCAGATCATGGCCGTCGCGCGGGCGCAGCATGATGCGGTGTTCGCCGAACGCCACGGGGTGCGCATAGCGATATTCGGTCTTGTGGTGAATCGTCAGGAGCGGCATCGTCGGCACGATAATCATGACTTTGGGCGCTGTAATCTATACCGATCCCTGCCTATTTCTAAATCGGTATGCTGCTTCGCCAGGCAAATGGACACGGAAAAATGGATTTGGCAGGCGCAGCCAACACATCATTACTGCTGGACGGCCAGGATGTTCCGCCAGTCCTCGAGGAAACTGCCGCCGGGCGCTCGCCGTTCCTGCTGACGTCAGACCATTACGGCCGCGCCGTCCCGCACGCGCTCGGCGATCTCGGCGTGCCCTTGAGCGAGTTCGAGCGGCACATCGCCTGGGATGTCGGCATTGCAGGCGTTGCCAACGCGCTGTCGAAACAGCTCGATGCGCATCTGATCGGGCAGCGTTATTCGCGGCTGGTGATCGACTGCAACCGCCCGCCGGCCGCGGCAAGCTCGATCCCGCGCATCAGCGAGGCGACCGTCATTCCCGGCAATGAGGGGCTTGCGCGCGATGCGGCGGAAGCGCGGCGGGCCGCGATCTTCGATCCCTATCACCGCCGCATCGACGAGGTGATCGAGGCCCGCCTGCGCGATCATGTTCCGACCGTGCTGGTGTCGCTGCACAGCTTCACGCCGGTTTATGCCGGCGTGGCGCGGCCCTGGCATATCGGCACGCTGTATCAGCGCGATACCAGGCTGCCGCCGCTGTTGCTGAAACATCTGCGCGCCGAGCCCGATCTCGTGGTCGGCGACAACGAGCCCTACGCGGTCAGCGACGAGACCGACTACACCATCCCCGTTCACGGGGAAAAGCGCGGGCTGATGAACACCGGCATTGAAATCCGCCAGGATCTGATCGCGGACCCGACCGGGCAGAAGTCATGGGCGGACCGGCTGGCGCGGATCCTTGGGGAGATCGAAGCCACGCTGCGCGCGCAGAGGCTGATTTAATTGATCATCGCTTGCGCTGACGTTTCGTTCCCTCCCCCCTTGCGGGGGAGGGAGCCGACTTGAATGCGTGGCAGTTTTCTCACCCGATTATCACTGCCAGCTTAAGAGCCGCGTTAGCTCGCGTGCGCCATCAGATAGGCGGCTACCAGAAACCCCACCACGAAAATCCACAGCACCCACGAAAAACCCGCGCGGGGATTGAGCACGGCTTCCGAGGGATTGGCCGGATTGACATGGACATTGACGGTTGAGCCGTCCTGATAGGCGGTGGTGAACTTGCGCGTCAGCCAGCTCGAGTTCGAGCTGACGCTGGTGGCGAGGTTGGCGGCCTCGTTGGTGTAGGCAATGTTGTTGTAGCGGTAGGTGTAGGACACCTTCCGCTCATACATCACCTCGCCGCGCCTGCCGTCCTCGTCCGGCGCCGCGCGGATATTGCTCGATGCCCGACATCCTGATGGTGCCGGGCACCACCGGCCACTTCTTCGCCAGCGACGCCTGCCGCTGCAAAGCAAGCGCGAACAGTGCGACGACGAGGGCAAAGGCGCCGAAACCGACGACCAGCGGCGACGTCTTGGGGTTCACCACATGCGCCGAAAGAAATTCCGTCATCCGATGCAGCCCGATCGCCGAGCCGAAGATGATCGCCACCACGATCGCCGTTCCGATCCCGAGGCAGCCCCACATGCCCTTCGGCAGGTCGCGCTCCAGCACCGCCTCGTGCGGATGCACCGGATTGTAAAACACGGTGACGTCCTTGCCGAGCGGATAGCGCGCAAGGGTCTCGGCGACCTCGAAGTTGCCGCGGTCCTCGCCGATGCTGACGCGGTTGCAGGTCAGCCGCTGGCCGCGCACGGTATATTCGTAGACGATGTTCGCAAAATTGCGCTGCTCGAGGCGATGATGGTCTTCCCGCTCATCATCGATTACCCCGACCTCGCGCACTTCGGAATTCGAAGTCACCACCTTGCCCGGCGTCGACGGCCAGTTCCTGGCAGCGCGCGCCTGCAACGTCTTGTAGGCGGCGGCGCACAGGATCAGCGCCAGCGGCGCAAGCAGCATCGCGTAAACCTGCCACGGCAGATCGGGCATCATCGCTCTATTCCGCTAAAAATTGATCCCCGGATGTGATCCGGGGATGGTCTTTTCGACCGGGGATGTTGCGGTTAGACGCGCCAGCCCTGTCGGCGGTTCAACGGCGGTGCGCTCAGCGCGCCCGCGTCAGCGCCAGCCAGATGCCGCCGCCGATCATGAAGCCGCCGGAGATGCGCGACACCAGCCGCGTCCGGCGCGCCGAGAAGAATTTTCGCGCGCGGCCGGCCAACAGCGCATAGATCGAGTCGGTGACCGCGCCCGTGACCATGAAGGTGGCGCCGAGCAGCGCCACCTGCGAGAAATGATCCCGGCTCATGTCCATGAATTGCGGAATGAACGCGCCGAAGAACACCAGCACCTTGGGGTTCGAGAGCAGCACCAGGAAACCCTGCAGGAAGAATCCGCCGCGCGGCGGTGGCGGCGGCTCGTCGGCATTGACGCCCTTGACGGGAAAGCGGATCAGCTTGATGCCGAGCCAGACCAGATAGGCGGCGCCGGCAAAGCGCACCCAGTCGAACCAGTAACCCATGGTCGCCATCAGCGAGGTCAGCCCGATGCCGACGATGCCGATCACGATCGCGAGCCCCGCCTGCACGCCCAGGATGTTGGTCAACGCCGCGCGCGTGCCGTGGCGCAAGCCGTTGGCGATCACCAGCGTCACGACGGGGCCGGGAAGCAGCGCCAGTGCGATGCAGGCGGCAACGAAGGCGAGATAGACTTGCAGGGACATGGGGGACTCTTGGTTCGATCGAAGGGGCGGATGGAGTATGCCCGATCATTTCGCATCGGAGAAGCTTCCCGATTCCCCTCTCCCCCTGTGGGAGAGCGTGGACGCGATGCGAAGCATCGCGGACGGGTGGGGGGTCTGGGTCCGCGGATAGAGACCCCTCATCCGGCGCTTCGCGCCACCTTCTCCCACAGGGGGAGAAGGGAAGAATGCTGCCTTAACTCCCGCCGAGCGCGGCGATCATCCAGCGTGTCATGTCGTGCGAAACCAGAAACGCCAGGGCATCGCGCTGGACTTCCGATACGCCTCCCTTGCCTTGCGCCACCGCGACCAGGAGATCGCAGCGGTGCGAGAGTGCGATGCCGACGGCGGCGTGGTGCGCGCCGTCGGACATGTCGAGATCGTAGGCGCGCGATCGGCCGGACATGTCGGCGATCCGGACGACCGCGCCCGGCGCACGCGGCACGAAGTTCGGCGTGATCATGTCGAGATCGGCGACGCGGTCGACCTCATCGTCGTCGGCCACACCCGAATCGCAGTTGCAGAAGCCGATCTTCGGCCGCACGTAGAGCTCGACGCCCTCGCCGCACGCATCAGCCCGGCAGCGGAACGCGCGGCCCGCGGGCCAGGCGTCGCGCGGAAACGGCCAGGCGATCTCCTGCCAATTGACATCGCCGCTGCCGCCTTGCGGGCGCGCCTTTTGATACGCCGCGACGCCCGACAGGGCGCCGAACACCAGCGATGCAATCAGGATGGCGATCAGGCGGCGCATGCGGCGAATCCTCTATGGCAGTCCGGCCGCTTTACGTGCTTCGCCGGTCAATTCCAGGATATGCAGCCCGGTATTGGCGCGATCGACGATGTAGATATAGCCGCGATCGTCGGTTTCGACATTGTTGGTCTGGATCGCCACCCTACACCGGTCCTTGCCGTCGACGGTGACGCAGCGCTTGTCGGTCGCCGCCGTGATCGACGGAATGAAATAGCCGACTTCGGTGGGGTGATAGGGATCGCGAATGTCGAGCGCGCGCACGCCGGCATTGAAGAAGGCGATGAAGGCCATCTTCTTGTAGTAGACGGGCGCCATGCTCTCGTTGGAGGAGTGCGAGCCGAACCGCCCTCCCCGCTCGCAGAACGAGCCGCCGGCCTCCGGCACCGTGTAGCTCGAAATCATCATCGGGCGATTTTCGACCGTGACGTCGGCGAACCAAACCATCTGCCGCGGCTCGCGGCATTCGTTCTGGATCGCCTCGTCGACGATCATCACGATGTCGCGGCTCTGGCCGTCCTTGTCGCGGGCGAATTCGGCGATCGGCATTTTCAGCATCGGAAACGTGGTGTGGGCGCCGTTGAAGGCGGACATGGTAAGCCGCGAGATTTCCGGGTAGCGCAGATTGTCCGGCGTCGGCTCCTTCGGCCCGTTGATGAGCTTGTCGCGATCGACGATCTGCAGCATGCCGCCCTTGTCGGTGCCGTAGCCGAAATAGACCCGGTTACCTTGCGGGCCGGTCGAGATCGGCCCGTGCAGTTCGGTCGGCACCGCGCCGGTCGAGCCCGGCTCCTGGCCGGGCAGGCCGAAGTCGCGGATTTTTATCGGGTGCGCGGGATCGCCGAGGTCGTAGACCTGCGTCATGCGGCGGGTGCGCCAGTCCGGCGCGCCGGAGACCAGGAAGGCGATGCCGGTGTCGCATTCCCACCAGCTCTTGTGGGTGTCCTTCAATCCGCTGAGCCGCGTGATCAGAACGGGATTGGCGGGATCGGCCACGTTCCAGATCTCATGCGCCTCGCTGCCGAAGGTGCGCAGCATGTAGACCGCATTGCGATCACCCTTGGGCAATGATTTGCCGTCGCAGATGCGCACCATCTGCGCGCCGCCGCCTTCGTATTTTCCCTCCTGGCCGGGAATGTGATGCAGATATCGGGGATTTGCGGGATCGGTGACGTCGACGATCGAGGTGCCGTTCGGCTCGGCCTTTCCGGTCAGCGGATTGACCGGATCGGGAACAGCGTCGGTTCCGCCGTGATGGCCGACATAGGCGATCCAGCGGTCGCCCTGGTGATGGATGGTCGGCTGATAAGCGCTGCGCGCCTGCAGATCGCTGGTTCCGACCAGCCGCATGTTGGAGGCTTCCGGCGGCGCGCCGATCACCTGTTGTTGCGCATGCGCCCTGCCCGGGCACGCGACGAGGACGATCGAAGCACAAGCGATCAACAAGTCCCAACTTTTCATACGTTTCACCCCAAGTTCTTCCGAGCCAGTCTGCGCTGGCTGGTGGCGACGATATCACGCCGAAAAGCGCTTTGCGAAAACACGCTGTTGACATGCAACCATTTGGTTGCCTATGGTGCCGACCATGGATGACGTCTTCAAAGCACTGGCCGATGCCTCGCGACGGTCGCTGCTGGACAGGCTTCACGCCAGGAACGGCCAGACCCTGAACGAACTCTGCGACGGCCTCGCCATGACGCGGCAGGCGGTCACCAAGCACCTCGTCATTCTCGAACAGGCCAACCTCGTCACCACGCTGCGGCACGGCCGCGAGAAGCTGCACTACCTCAACCCGGTGCCGATCCATCAGATCGGCGAGCGGTGGATCAAGAAGTTCGAGCGCGGGAAACTGACCGCGCTCAGCGAGTTGAAGAAGCAACTGGAGAAGCGCGATGAGTAAACCGGAATTCGTCTACACGACCTATATCGAGACCACGGCCGAAAAGCTCTGGCAGGCCCTGACCGACGGCGATTTCACCGAGCGCTACTGGTTCGGCCACAGGGTCACCTCGGACTGGAAGCCGGGATCGTCCTATCGCTTCACCAGTCGCGGCGCGCCGAGCGTCGAAGGCAAGGTCCTCGTTTCCGATCCGCCGCGGCGGCTCTCCTACTCCTGGGATTCCTGTTCGCCGGTAGCCCAGCGCGAACGCACCTCGCGCGTCACCTTCGATCTCGAGCCGCGTGGCAAGATCGTCAAGCTCACGGTGACGCATGATGAGCTCGACGAGCGCGGCGTCACCTTGCGCGACATTTCCGGCGGCTGGCCGATGGTGCTGGCGAGCCTGAAGAGCCTGCTCGAGACCGGGCACGGCCTCGATCTCGAAAAGCCCGTGACGCAGAAGGAGACGGCCAGTGCCTAAGCCCGAATTCGTCTACGTCACCTATATCGAGACCACGCCGGAGAAACTGTGGCAGGCGCTGACCTCAAGCGAATTCTCGCGGCGCTACTGGTTCAACACCGAGCTCCAATCCGACTTCAAGGTGGGCTCGCCGTTCGCGCTGGTCATGGACGGCACCACCACCGATGTCGGAAAAATCCTGGAGGCCGACCCGCCGCGGCGGCTGTCCTACACGTTTCATCATGTGCTCAATGAGGCCGCGCGCAAGGAACCGCCGACCAAGGTGGTGTTCACGCTCGAACAACACGGCAATCTGGTGAAGCTGACGCTGACCCATGAAGACTTCGCCGCGGGCTCGGCGCTTCTGGACGGCATCTCCAGGGGATGGCCGGCGATCCTGGCCAGCCTCAAGAGCCTCATGGAAACCGGTAACGCGCTGGCGATCCCGTTCGCCGCGCTCGGCATCGAGGGAATGGAATGAACATCGATCACTTCAAGCCGATGACGGTCTACACCATCTACATCGCCTCGACGCCCGAGAAGGTGTGGGAGGCGCTGACGTCGGCTGAATTTTCCCGCAAATATTTTTCCGGCAATTCGGTCGAGGTCGAACCGAGGGTGGGCGGCGCCTACATCATGCGCACGCCTGATGGCGCGCTGCATATCTGTGGCGAGGTGATCGAATGCGATCCACCGAACAGGCTCACCGTCACCTTCAACGTCAACTGGCCCGCGCTGATCGAAAAGCTCGGGCCGACGCTCGTGACCTGGGAGATCGAACCGGCCGGCGACGCCGTCCGGCTCACCATGACCGAGTCGCACGACCGGCCACTCAGCGACGATATCCTCTCCGGTGGCCGCCAGGGCTGGCCCGCAATCCTGTCCGGCCTGAAGAGCCTGCTGGAGACGGGAAAGCCGTTGACCATCAAGATGGCGCCGCCGCAGCGGATGCTGGCGGCGCTGAAAGAGCTGGGTATCGCGACGCCGTAGGCGTTGCGCCACCACGACCTCCCTCGTCGTCCCGGCGAACGCCGGGACCCATACGCCGTGACGATCATGAGAGAGGCGGTGTTCGTTGCCTTCTATTGTCGGCACGTCGCAACAACGAACATTCGTGGTTATGGGTCCCGGCGTTCGCCGGGGCGACGGCGTTAGATGCGGCTAGCCCGCCACCGGCGCGACGATCCGCCGATACAAATGCCAGGTCGCGTGGCCGAGGACCGGCAGCGTCACCAAGAGGCCCAGGAAGTAGGGCAGCGCCGAGACGATCAGCAGCACCACGATGACGGCCGCCCAGCCGATCATCGGCACCGGGCTGGTGACGACCGCGCGGACGCTGGTGATCATCGCGGTGACGAAATCGACATCGCGGTCGAGCAGCAGCGGGAACGACACCACGGTGAGCGAAAACAGGATCAGCGACAGCGCGGCGCCCACCGCGTTGCCGATCGCCAGGAACACCAGCCCCTCATTGGTGGTCAGCACCACCGTGATGAATTCGTGCAGGCTGGAAAACGAAGCGTTGAGGCCGATCAGGAGCGCGATCAGCAGGCGCACCTGATACATCCAGATCACGAAGACAAAGAGCGTGACAAAAGCCATCCAGCCGATTTCGCCGCGCGAGATCACGGTGGACCAGATGGCGGGAAGCGAGATCGGCTGCCCGGTCTCGCGCCGGCGGCTGACTTCGTAGAGCCCGATGGCGACAAAGGGGCCGATCAGCGCAAAGCCGGCCGCCAGCGGATAGGCCAGATAGACCAGGCCGAACGCGGTCAGGCATAGCAGGATCACAACGCCGCCGCCGGCATAGAGCGCACCGAACAAAAGCCCGTAAAGCGGCACGGCCTGGAAATCACGCAAGCCCTGCCCCAGCGCTTCCGCAATCTCGGCGGCCCTGATCCGCCGCACCACCGGATCGACCTTGCCGGAGACCGATGTCATCGGCGTACCCCCCACTTCATTGCCTGAAATGGTGCGGGGTATTGGCGCGCGCGTGTTGATTTGGGTCAATGTCGTCGGGACATCCGCGATTCTCTTGCGCGAGGCATCGAACGCCGGGACGACGGCGGTTTATCCCCGCGTCCTCCCGCAAGTTATCCCAGCGTCCGCAGTTCCCGCCGCAGCACCTTGCCTGTCGCGGTCATCGGCAAGGTGTCGGTGAATTGCACGAAGCGCGGATATTCATGCGCGGCGAGCTGGACCTTGACGAAATCCTGGATCTCGCGCGCAAGCTGGTCGCTCGGCGCGAAGCCCGGGCGCAGCACGATCCAGGCCTTGATCGATTCGGTGCGGATCGGATCGGGAATGCCGACCACCGCCGACAGCGCCACCGCCGGGTGTTTCAACAGCGTATGCTCGATCTCCGAGGGCCCGACCCGGTAGCCGGCAGTGGTGATGACGTCGTCCTCCCGGCTTACATACCAGAAGTAGCCATCACTATCCCGCACGCCGAGATCGCCGGTCAGCAGGAAGTCGCCGGCGTATTTCTTCGCGGTCGCTTCCGGATTTTTCCAGTACTCGATCATGGTGCAGGGGTTGGGCTGGCGCACGGCGATGACGCCGCGTTCGCCCGTCGGCAATGCCTCGCCGCGCTCATTGACGATGCGGACGTCGAAGCCCGGCGTCGGCTTGCCCATCGATCCCGGTCGGATCGGAAACAGTTTCGAGTTGCAGCCGATCACGAGATTGCATTCGGTCTGGCCGTAGACCTCGTGGGCGTCGATGCCGAAGGTCGCGCGCACCCAGCCCAGCAGCTCGGCTCCCAGCGACTCGCCGCCGGTCAGCATGCTGCGCAGCTTCACGCCGGGATGCTTGACGTTCGCCTGCCGCATCAGCTTCAGCGCGGTCGGCGGCAGGAACACGTTGCGCACGGCGTGATCGGCCATCAGCTGCATCGCCGCCTGCGGCTCGAATTTCTTGGCGCGATGGCCGACCACGGGCACGCCGTGATACCAGGCAGGAAACAGCGCATCGAACAACCCGCCGATCCAGGCCCAGTCCGCCGGCGTCCACATCACGTCGCCGGGCTTCGGCATGAAGTCATGCACCATCTCGACATTCGGCAGATGCCCGAGCAGCACGCGATGGGCGTGCAGCGCGCCCTTCGGATTTCCCGTGGTGCCCGAGGTGTAGATGATGATGGCGGGGTCGTCGGCCGAGGTATCGACGGCGGCAAATTCCGCCGAGGCGCCTCCGATCGACGACCAGAACGATTTGACGCCGGCGGGCATGGTCTTTCCGATGACATAGATATTTTTCAAATCGGGCAGCCGGTCGCGGATCTTTGCGAGTTTTTCCCAGCCGCTTTCGTCGGTGACCACCGCTTTGGCGCCGGAATTGGCGAGGCGAAATTCCAGCGCGCCCTCGCCGAACAGGGTGAACAGCGGCACCGACACGAGCCCGGAGCGGAAGGCCGCGAGATGGACGACCGGCAGTTCCAGCGACTGCGACAGGAAGGCCGCAACGCGATCGCCTCGGATCAGCCCATCGGCCTTGAGCACGCTGGCGAAGCGGCTCGACATCGCCTTCAGTTCGTCGAACGAGGTGCGCGTGACGCCGCCGTCCTCGTCGGCATAGATCAGCGCCAGCCGGCCTGAGCCGTCGGCATGGCGGTCGCAGCAGGCGGTCGCGATGTTGAACCGCGCCGGGACGTCCCAGCAGAAATCGCGGTAGAGGGTTTCGTAGTCGGCGGTTTCGGTAAGCATCAGGCAACTTTTTCCTTTTCCATCGCAAGCTCCGCCTCGAGGCTCGCGACGTCGCGGTATATCGAGGCCACGGCGAGCACGCGGCCACCGCTCTTGTATTGCAACAGGCAATCCCTGGCGGCGATATTGCCGTCGACGACGATTTCATCCCACTTCTCGGCGTGGCCGACATAGTTGATCGGCACGTCGTAATGCTGGCTCCAGAAGAACGGCACGGCATCGAAGACCTCACGCTGTCCCAGCATGTTGCGCGCGGCGCTCTGCCCCTGCCGTTCGGCCACCACCCAGTGTTCGACGCGGATGTTTTCCTTCGAATGCGGATCGGGCCAGCGCGCGATGTCGCCCGCCGCGTAAATGCCGGGAATGCTGGTTTCGAGACGGGCGTTCACGCTGACGCCGCGATCGATCGCAAGCCCGGCCTTCTCGGCCAAAGCGAGACGTGGCCGCACGCCCACGCCGACCACCACGACATCGGCCTCGATCACGCCACCGCTTTTCAGGGTGGCGCGCCTGCTCTCGATCGCGGTGACGGTATCGCCGAGATGGAAGACGACGCCGTGCTCCTCATGCAGGCTACGTATGAAATCGCCCATCGCAGGTCCAAGCACGCGTTCCATCGGCCGCTGCTCCAGCCCGACGACGTGGACCTCGATCTCCCTGGCGCGCAGCGCCGCCGCGGCCTCCAGCCCGATGAAACTCGCACCGATCACGATCGCGCGGCGCGCGCCGCTCGCCGATGCAATGATCGCGCGACAATCCGCCAGCGAACGCAGCACGTGGACATGGGGCTGGTCCGCGCCCGGGATCGGCAACCGCACCGGCTCGGCACCGGTCGCCAGCAGCAAGCGGTCGTAGGCGACGGTTTCGCCGCCGGCGAGGACCACGGCGTTCGCTTTTGTATCGATCGCCGCGATCTCGGTATTGAGCCTCAGGTCGATCGCCGCATCCGCGTAAAATTCGTCCGGCCGCAGCGGCAGCCAGTCCTCCGGCGCGTGGCCTGCGAGATAGTCCTTCGACAGGTTCGGCCGGTCCACCGGCGCCGCCGCCTCGCCGCTCAGCATCACGATGCTGCCGCGATACTCCTGCCGGCGCAGCATCTCGGCGGCGGCAAACCCCGCCGCGCCGCCGCCGACGATCACGATCCGGCCGGGCGTCTCGACGGCGCCCTTCACGCGCGGCTTCTGTTGCTCGCGCTTTTGCCGGACGAAGATACGGCCGCCTTCGCGCTCGACGTTCCAGACCGATATCGGATTGAGCGCAGGCGCGCGGGCCGCTTCGCCGGTGCGCAGATCGAAGCAGGCGTGGTGCCATGGGCAGCGGATGCTCTCGCCGTCGACAAGGCCTTCGGCAAGCGGACCGTGATAGTGGCTGCAATGGGCGTCGATCGCGAAGATCTCCGACCCCGAACGCACCAGCAGGACCTCGTCGTCGCCGACATGGCCGAGCAGCGTAGCGCCGGGGAATTCGGACAGCGCGACACCTTGAGACAGATCGGGACCTGAAGGTGGGGCTTGCTGATCCGCCATGTTCTTCCTCCGCCAGGTCGTTGAGAACTATCCCGTCAGCGCCGCCTTCACGAGGCCGCTGGCCTTGGCGAAATCCATTTGCCCGGCGTATTTCGTCTTCAGGACGCCGATCACCTTGCCCATGTCCTTCATGCCGGCAGCACCGGTCTCGGCGATCGCGGCCGAGATCGCGGCCTTGACGTCGCCTTCCGACATCTGCTTCGGCAGATACGCCGAGATGATCGCGATCTCCTCGCGCTCTTGCGCTGCGAGCTCGGCGCGGCCGCCCTTGTCGTAGAGTTCCACCAACTCCTGGCGCTGTTTGATCATCTTCTGGAACACGCCGAGCAGATCGGCGTCGGACAGCGGCGGCTTGCCTTCGCCGCGCGCGGCGATGTCGGCGTTCTTGATGGTCGAGTTGACCATGCGCAGCGTGGAGAGCTTGCGCTCGTCCTTGGCCCGCATCGCGTCCTTGACCGCGTTGTTGATGTCGTCGCGCAGCATTGTCCAAATCCTCTCGCAAGCCCCTAGGGCCGGTCGCCACAGCCACAGAAGCTCTTGATCTAGGCCCTTAGATGCATTCAGACAACATTAGTTCCGCAACCATTCGACAAGGGCGGCGGCCACGGCCTCCGGCTGCTCCGGCTGCGACAGGTGACCGCAATCGGGCAGGATCACCAGTCTGGCGCCGTGGATGCCGTCGGCCATCTCCTTCGACAGCGAATTCGGGATGGTGTTGTCCTCGTCGCCCGTCAGCACCAGGGTCGGACACCTGATCCACGCCAGCGTTGGCCGCGAATCCGCCCGGCCCATGACCGCGGTCTGCTGGCGCACGAAGGCGTCGGCGCCGATATCGTCGCCCATCTCGTGCACGAGCTTGCGCAAAGAGGCATCCTCGCGCCGCGACGGATGCACGAAGCCGGGGAAGAGTTCGTCGAGCACGGCATGGTATTCGCCGGCTTGGGCGCGGGCGATCTGGCCGCGGCGTCGGGTCACGGCCTCCGGCGTATCGGGCCGCGCCTGGGTGTTGAGCAGCGCGAGCTTGGCGACCCGGTCCGGTGCCTGGCGGACGATCTCGAAGGCGATGTAGCCACCCATCGAATGCCCGGCCAGCGCAAAGCGCGGCGGCGCCTCGGCCAGGATCCGCCGCGCGATCGCGCCCATATTGTCGTCGCGGATATGGTTGGCGACCGTCACCGGGCCGTACCGCCACAGCGCGGGCGCAACCGGGGCATAGATCCGCGGCGAGCCGCCGAGGCCCGGAACCAGCAGAATAGGCATCGTGTTGTCCATGCATGGCTCCGGAAGCGGCAAATTTTCATGAAATTCGGCGGATGGCGGCGCGACCCAGCTTAGAAGCCCGGCACGGCCTGTCAAATATGCGCAAACCGCATGTGAATCCGTCACTTGCGGCTTTGACGCCACTGCCCGCGAAGACTATGAAGTGCGCTCATGACACAAACGGAAAACGCCTCAGCCTGGCCGGATCACAAACCGACCGCGCTCCTCGTGCTTGCCGATGGCACCGTGCTGGAGGGTTTCGGCCTCGGCGCGGAAGGCCACGCCGTCGGCGAGGTCTGCTTCAACACCGCGATGACCGGCTATGAGGAGATCCTCACCGATCCCTCCTACGCCGGACAGCTCATCACCTTCACCTTCCCGCATATCGGCAACGTCGGCACCAACGACGAGGACATCGAGACGGTGAACATGGCGGCGACGCCGGGCGCGCGCGGCGTGATTTTGCGCGTCGGTATCACCGATCCCTCGAACTACCGCGCCACGCGCCACCTCGACCAGTGGCTGAAGGCGCGCGGCATCATCGGGCTTTCCGGCATCGACACCCGCGCGCTGACCGCGCTGATCCGCGAGAAGGGCATGCCCAACGCCGTGATCGCGCACGCGAGGGACGGCGAGTTCGACCTGCACGGCCTGAAGGAAGAGGCGCGCGAATGGCCGGGCCTCGAAGGCATGGACCTGGTGCCGCTGGTGACCTCCGGCCAGCGTTTTACCTGGGACGAAACGCCGTGGGCGTGGGGCAAGGGCTTTGGCCGCCAGACCTCGCCCGAGTTCAACGTCGTCGCCATCGATTACGGCATCAAGCGCAATATCCTGCGGCTGCTCGCCGGCGAAGGCTGCAAGGTCACGGTGGTGCCGGCAACCACATCCGCCGAGGACATCCTGGCCATGAAGCCCGACGGCGTGTTCCTGTCGAACGGCCCCGGCGATCCCGCCGAGACCGGCAAATATGCTGTGCCTGTCATCCAGAAGGTGATCAACTCGGGCACGCCGACCTTCGGCATCTGCCTCGGCCACCAGATGCTCGGGCTTGCCGTCGGCGCCAAGACGAAAAAGATGCATCAGGGCCATCACGGCGCTAATCATCCGGTCAAGGACGAGACCACCGGCAAGGTCGAGATCACCTCGATGAACCACGGTTTCGCGGTCGACCAGGCCACGCTGCCGGAGGGCGCCACCCAAACCCATGTCTCGCTGTTCGACGGTTCCAATTGCGGCATCCAGCTCGAGGGCAAGCCGGTATTCTCCGTGCAGTACCACCCCGAGGCCTCGCCCGGCCCGCGCGACTCGCATTACCTGTTCAAGCGGTTTGCGGATCTGATGCGGGCGAAGAAGCGCGCTTAGGGAACGCGCTGCGTGCCGGTAATCGTCATTGCGAGCAGCGTAAGCGACGAAGCCATCCATTCCTCGGCATAGAAGCCGGACTGCTTCGCGGAGCCTGTCATCGGGCGCGCGTTCGCGCGACCCGTTGGCTCGCAATGACGGAAGGGCTGGCGTCGTCACCCCGCGCTTGATATGATGCCCATCATCATACCGCAGGAACGCGCCGCAATGGACGACCAGAACGCCCCCGCCGTCACGTACGGCGTTACGCCAACTGACGTGATCGCCTCGATGGCGGGGGTCGATTTCGTCCGCGCCATCTTTGATGGCCGGTTGCCGTCGCCGCCGATCATGCAGACCATCGAGCCCTTCGATTCCACCGCCGAGCCCGGCGTGGTGGTGTTCCACAGCACGCCCGGTTTCCGGCACTACAACCCGATCGGTTCGGTGCACGGCGGCTATGCCGCGACCTTGCTGGATTCCGCGATGGGGCTCGCGGTCCATAGCATGCTGCCGCCGGGCACCGGTTACACCACGCTCGAATTCAAGATCAGTTTTGTCAGGGGCATGACCAGGGATACCGGCGTGGTGCGCTCGGAGGGCCGCATCCTCAATGTCGGCCGCCGCGCCGCCACGGCGGAGGCGCGGATCACCGACAACAAGGGCCGCCTGCTGGCGCATGCCACCACGACCTGCCTGGTATTCGAAATTCCCAAGGAAACGGGCAAGGGCGCGGGAACGTGAGGCATCGATATCGGTTGTTTCAGTGCCTGATCCTGCGCGCGGGAGCATTGCCATGGCTGATGTCCGCGAGGACATAAAACCCTTCGCCTTTGTATTCGAGGACGATGGCCTCGTTCCGAACAACCCGATGCCGTTTCTGCTCTACAAGGGCGCGATCGACGTCGCCAACCCGCACCCCGAAAGAACCATCGAGGAGCTGTTCGGCGCCAACGGCTGGGGCGACATGTGGCGCAACGGCGTTTACGACTACCTGCACTACCATGCCACGGTGCACGAAGTGCTCGGCATCGCGCGCGGCCTTGCAACGGTGCGCTTCGGCGGCGACCGCGGCAAGGAATTCGAGATTTCCGCCGGCGACGTCGCGATATTGCCCGTCGGCACCGGGCATCAGTGCCTGTCGGCGAGTCCTGATTTCTCCGTGGTCGGCGCCTATCCGCCCGGCGCGAAGATGCGCGTCACGCGGCCGACGCCGGAAAATCATCGGAAGGCCCTGCGGACCATTCCGCTGGTCAATTTGCCGAAGACCGATCCTGTGATGGGAGCGGGCGGGCCGCTGCTCAAGCTGTGGAATTAACAAAACCGCGCGCCGGCCGATCCCTGAACGTCGGGCCGCGCCGCGTTCATTCCGCCGCGGCCTTCTGCCGGCTGTCCTCCTCGGCAGGCCCGGAATCCCCGGCTTTCCCGCCTTGCATCCAGCGCGTCAGCGCATTGGAGAGATTGTCGAGATAGAGATACACCACCGGCGTCGTGAACAGCGTCAGCGCCTGGCTGACGAGCAGGCCGCCGACCATGGCGTAGCCGAGCGGCTGGCGGATTTCCGATCCGGTGCCGGTGCCCAGCATCAGCGGCACGCCGCCCAGCATCGCCGCCATCGTCGTCATCATGATGGGGCGGAACCGCAACAGCGCCGCCTTGCGAATCGACTGCTCGGGCGAGAGGTGTTCCTCGCGCTCCGCCGCGATCGCGAAATCGACCATCATGATGCCGTTCTTCTTGACGATGCCGATCAGGAGGATGACGCCGATCAGGGCGATCAGGCTGAAATCGAATCCGAACGCCATCAGGATCGCGAGCGCGCCGACGCCGGCCGACGGCAGCGTCGAGAAAATCGTCAGCGGGTGGATGTAGCTCTCATAGAGAACGCCGAGGATCAGATAGACCACGACCAGCGCCGCCAGGATCAACAGCGGCACGGTGCCAAGCGATTGCTGGAACGCCTGGGCCGTGCCCTGGAAGCTCGAGGCGAGCGTGCCGGGCGCGCCGAGATCGTACACGACCTTCTGGATCGCACCGGTGGCCTGGCCGAGCGCGACTTTCTCGGCGAGGTTGAAGCTGATGGTAATCGCCGGGAACTGACCTTGGTGGGCGATGGCCAGCGGGCGCACCGGTATCGTCGTCCATTTGCAGAACACCGACAACGGCACCTCGCCGCCGGTCAGCGGCGACTTGATGTAGAGCTTGTCGAGCGAGTCGAGCTTGCCCTGCAGCTCGGGCAGGATCTCGATGATCACGTGATAGCTGTTGAGCTGGGTGAAATACTGCGTGACCTGGCGCTGGCCGAACGCGTCGTACAGCGTATCGTCGATCAGCTGGGGCTGGATGCCGTAACGCGACGCGGTGTCGCGATCGATCGTCATGGTCAGCGTGGTGCCCTGGGTCTGCTGGTCGGTGGCGACGTCGCGCAATTGCGGCAGCTTCTGCATCGCGGCCAGGATCTTCGGCGCCCACTCGTTCAGCTCGTCGAGATTGGCATCCTGCAGCGTGAATTCGAACTGCGTGCGGGTGGCGCGGCCGCCGAGGCGCACGTCCTGGGAGGCCTGCATGTAGAGCCGGGCGCCCTCGACCTTTTCCAGCTTCGGCCTCAGCCGCGAGATGATCTGCTGCGCATTGGCGTCGCGCTGGTCGTGCGGCTTCAACGTGACGTACATGCGGCCGGAATTGAGCGCGGTGCCGCCGCCGCCGATGAACATCGCGATGCTGTCGACGGCGGGATCGGCCTGCACGATCTGGCTCAGTTCCTCCTGGTGGCGCTTCATGTCGGCAAAGGAGATATCCTGCGCCGCCTCCGAGGTTCCGGTGAGAAAGCCGTTGTCCTGCTGCGGGAAGAATCCCTTGGGAATGATGATGAACAGGTAGACCGACAATGCGAGCGTCGCGAAGAAGATGCAGAGCGTCGTCAGCTTCCAGCGCAAGGCGCGGTCGAGACCGCGCGAATAGGCCTCAAGCAGCCTGTCGAACGCGCGCTCGCTCCACTGGTAAAACCTGCCGTGCCTGGTCTCGCTGCGCGCGCGCCAGGAAGCGCGACGCCATCATCGGCGTCAGCGTCAGCGACACCACCAGGGAGACGAAGATCGCCATCGCCAGCGTCACCGCGAATTCGCAACAACCGGCCGATGATGCCGCCCATCAAGAGCAGCGGGATCAGCACCGCCACCAGCGACACGCTGATCGACACGATGGTGAAGCCGATCTCGCTGGCGCCCTTTGAAGGGCGGCGGCGAGCGGCCGTCTCGCCGTGCGACGATAGCGCGTGATGTTCTCCAGCATCACGATGGCGTCGTCGACCACGAAGCCGACGGCGATGGTCAGGGCCATCAGCGACAGATTGTCGAGGGTATAGCCGAACACCCACATCAGCGCACAGGCACCGAGCAGCGCCAGCGGCACCGTCACCGCCGGAATCACGGTGGCCCAGAAGCTCGCGCAGGAAAGTGAAGATCACCATCACCACCAACAGGATGGTGATCATCAGCGTGATCTGCACGTCCTCGACCGCGGCGCGGATGGTCAGGGTTCGATCGCTGATGATCTTGATCTTGATCGCCGGGGGAATAGCCGCGATCAATCGCGGCATGGCGCCTTGATCCGGTCGACGGTCTCGATGACGTTGGCGCCGGGTTGCTTGAAGATGACGAGGAACACACCGCGTTTGCCGTCGGCCCAGGCGGCCTGCTTCATGTCCTCAGGGCCAGCGACGGCCTGACCGATATCGCGGATCCGCAGCGGACCGCCGTTGCGGTAGGCGATGATGACGTCGTTCCAGTCCTTGGCGTCCAGCAGCTGGTCGTTGGCGTAGATCGTGTAGGCGCGCTTCTCGCCGTCGATGTTTCCCTTGGGGCTGTCGACCGTGGTGATCGCGATCTGGCTGCGGACATCCTCGAGCGACAGGCCCTTGGCCACCAGTTTGGCCGGATCAACCTGGATCCGGATCGCGGGCTTTTGCTGGCCGCCGATGAAGACCTGGGCCACGCCGGAAATCTGGCTGATCTGCTGACCGAGCTGGGCGTCGACGGCGTCGCTCACCCTGATCAGCGGCAGCGTCTCCGAGGTCGCCGACAGCAGCAGCACCGGCAAGTCGGCCGGATTGATCTTGCGGTAGGTGGGCGGCGACGGCAGGTTCTTCGGCAGTTGCCCGCTCGCGGCGTTGATCGCCGCCTGGATGTCGTTGGCGGCGCCGTCGATGCTGCGGTTGAGATCGAACTGGATGGTCACCGCGGTTGAACCGAGCGAACTCGTCGAGGTCATCTGCGCGATGCCGGGGATTTGCGCGAGCTGACGCTCCAGCGGCTGCGCCACCGAGGACGCCATGGTTTCCGGGCTGCCGCCGGGCGACGATGCCGAGACCTGGATGGTCGGAAAATCCACTTGCGGCGCGGGCGACCGGCAACAGCGGATAGGCGACCATGCCGACGAACAGGATGCCGGCCGTCATCAGCGATGTGCCGATCGGATATCGGATGAAAGGCGATGAGATGCTCTCGTTCATGCTGCGCCCCGGTGAAGGCGACTGGCGCATCTTCTTCCGGCGGTCGGGAATCGCCCCCGGCTTGAGCGCCGGGCGCGAAAGTGCGGTTTCCTCGCCTGCGGTCGGTGGTTCCCGGATCGGAAGTCCGGCACCATCTGTTGCCAGCCAGCATAATCGCTCCCGGCGCTGTTCCGCGATTGGAAACCTTCACAGGCCTATGCGACCTTCGTCC
>CAWHRA010000025.1:0-226533 GCA_963831585.1 uncultured Alphaproteobacteria bacterium
GGCGTCGTCGCCCAAGCCATCGTCCTGGGCGCAGGAGAATTTCAACTTCCCGGGCCGGATCGATCCCGTCGACACCACGGGTTCGGTCCATGAGAAGCCGAAGGAAGAGGCCGCCAAGCCCCCCGAGCCGGAAGCGCCGAAGCCGCCTGAGGGCACGGTGATCTATCCCGAGCCGACCGCGCCGGTGTCGGCGTCGGAGCGCGCGATCCTCGAGCGGCTGCAGTCGCGGCGCCAGGAGCTGGAGGCGCGGGCGCGCGAAATCGACATTCGCGAAAGCCTGCTCAAGGCCGCCGAGAAGCGGATCGAATCGCGGGCCGATGAACTGAAGGCGGTGGAATCCCGCATCGGCACCGCAACCCAGCAGAAGGCCGAAAACGAATCCGCCCGCTTCAAGGGCATCATCACCATGTATGAGGGCATGAAGCCGAAGGACGCCGCCAAGGTGTTCGACCACCTCGAAATGCCGGTGCTGATCGAAATCGCCACCCAGATCGCGCCGCGCAAGATGTCCGACATCCTCGGCCTGATGTCGACGGACGCAGCCCAACGCCTCACCGTGGAAATGGCCCGGCGCGCGGGCTCCGATCAGTCCGCTTCCGCCTCCGCCGATCTTCCCAAAATCGAAGGAAAGATGCTGCCGCAGAAGTCCAATTAGCGGGACATTTAACAGGACCTTAATTCGCCAATTCTAGGATTCGAGGGCGGGGCGAGGCGGGTCCCGCCGCAAGCGATGCTTTGACCTGAAAGACCCTTTGGAATGGCGCGAAAGGCTGCCGCTGGATTTTGGTCGCAAGCCCGCGCCTGGGTGCGGGCGGCGCAGCGCTGCCTTCTCCGCACCTCATCGCTCGCCGCAGCTTTGGTCCTGATCGGCGTCGGCTATTCCGGCGTCTGCCGCGCGGCGGACCCGGTCAAGGGCGAGGCGACGTTTTCCGCGGCCGACGGCTACGCCCGGCTGGTTCTCAAGCTCGCCAGGGATGTCCCGTCCGACGTGACCACCGCGGGCTCGATCCTGGTCATCCGCTTCGCGCAGCCGGTGGATATTCCGGTCGAGAGGGTGCCGGAAGGCGCGCCCGGTTACATCAATTCCGCGCGACGCGATCCCGACGGCTCGGCGATCCGGCTCTCGCTGGCGCGCCGGGTCACGGTCAACACCATGACCGCGGGCGAGCGGGTATTCATCGATCTGTTGCCCGATTCCTGGAAAGGCCCGCCGCCGAGCCTGCCGCAGGAGGTAGTGCGCGAACTCGCCGAGCGCGCGCGCGCCGCCGAGCGGGCGCTTCGCCTGCAGCGCGCGGAGGCCGAGGCCAAGCGGCGTCCGACCATCCGCGTGCGCACGTCGGTGCAGCCGACCTTCGTGCGGTTCGTGTTCGAGATGCAGGACGGACTAGGCGTGTCCTCGGTGCTGAACGAACAGAAGCTCACGCTGAAGTTCAATGCGCCTGTTACCTTCGATCTGGCGGATGCCAAGGAGGCGGCGCCGCCGAACATCGCTTCGATCAGCCAGAAGATCGACGGCGATGCGACCGCGGTGGAAATGACGCTGATCGGCGACGTCGACGTCCACTCCTTCCGCGAAGAGAAGAACTACGTGATCGACGTCGCCTTCCAGCAGCCGCAGAAGCCGCCGGCGCTGCCTTCGCCCTCGGCCGATGCCTCGCATGCTCCGGCGACAGCCGCGCCGGCGGCCCACGCCGCATCGGCCGGTCGCGAGGCCGCGGGTCCGGCCGCGCTGGTCGCTGCGGCCAAGCTCTCCGAGCCGCCGGCCCGGCCAAAGCAGGCCGCGCCCATCGTGCCCCCGACCTCCGAGACGATTGCCAGGGAGGCCAATATCGAGGTCAAGCCCGAGACGGCGCCGGCCATGTCGCCCGTCGCCGAGCCGCCGAGATCCGAAGCGTCCGTCCCCGAAGCGGCGATGCCCGAAGCGCCAAGGCCCGAAGCACCCAAGCTCGAAGCGCCGAAAGCCGAGCCGCCGAAGCAGGAGGCCGAGGTAAAGGAAACGCCGGCGGCCGCGGCCGAGCCGGCGTCGAAAATGGCGGCCCCGGCCATGGAGCCGGCGGCCGAAGCCAAACCGGCGTCGGAGGCCAAGATGGCTCCGGCGAGCATGGCCGGTGCAACCATCGTCGCGGCCATGCGAACCAGCGAAGGCCTGAACCTGACGTTTGCGTTCGCTTCGGCGACACCGGCGGCGGTGTTTCGTCGCGCCGACGCGGTATGGCTGGTGTTCGATTCCGCAAGACCGATCGATGTCGAGCCGATCCGTAGCAGGGGCGGGTCGATCATATCGGACGTCAGTGTCTTCGCGCTCGACAAGGGGCAGGCGATCCGCATTCGCCTCAACCGCCCGCAACTGCCGTCGCTGACCAGCGATGACGAGGCCGCCGGCAAGAGCTGGACGCTCAACTTCTCCGACACTCTGCGCGCGCCGAGCCAGCCATTGGTGGCGATCCGCAACATCGCCGATCCCTCGCTGGCCAATGTCACGGTGCCGCTCGCCAAGGCCGGCCGGCTGCACCGGCTGCTCGATCCGGACGCCGGCGATACCATCATGGTGGTGACGGCGGCAGCGCCTGTTCGCGGCTTCATCAAGCGGCAGGATTTCGTTGAGATGTCGCTGCTCGAATCCGTCCACGGCGTCGCGATCCGACCGAACTCCGATGACATCACCGCCGAAATCACGCCGGACAAGGTCCTGCTCGGCCGGCCCGGCGGCCTGACGCTGTCGTCGGCCGAGGTCGGCGCGCAGCGCGCGACGTCGGCGGCGCGACCGGTCTTCGATCCCATCGAGTGGCGCAAGGGCCAGGAAGGCAACTTCATCGCGCGGCAGGACGAAATGATCGCCGCGGCCGGATCGGCCGAGTCCGAACGGCGCATGGCGATCAACCTCGACCTCGCCCGTTTCTACATGTCGCGCGCGATGTATCACGAGGCCAAGGCCGTCCTCGATCTCATCCTGTCCGGTGCCAAGCCCGGGCTCGAGGACCCCAATGCGCTGGTGATGCGCTCGGTTGCCAACAGCCTGATCGGCCGGCCCGACAAGGCGCTGAAGGATCTCAACAATCCGGTGGTCGGCGGCAATTTCGATTCGCAATTGTGGAAAGCGCTGGCCTTTGCGCGCCAGGAGAAATGGGCGGACGCACGCGAGAAATTCAAGAACTCCGAAGTGGCGATCCCTTCGTTGCCGACCGATCTGCAGCGCATCCTGCTCGCCGACGCCATGCGCGCCTCGCTCGAGGTCAAGGATTTTCCAGGCGCCTCGAAACGCAGCAGCGAACTCGACGTGATCGGCGTTTCGCCCGACATGAAGGCTTCGGTTGCGGTGCTGCGCGGCTGGCTCGCCGAGGGGCTCGGACACGACAAGGACGCGCTCGATCAATACAGGCTTGCCGTGGAATCCCAGGATCGGGCCGCGGCAGCCGAGGGCAAGCTGCGCTGGATCACGATGAAGCAGCGGCGCGGGGAAATCAGCCAGCCCGACGCCTTGCGCGAACTCGAAACGCTGCAGGCAACGTGGCGGGGCGACGGCATCGAGGTGAGAACGCAGCAGATGCTGGAGCGCATCTACGCCGACACCGGGCGCTACGGCGAAGCCTTCACGGCGGCCAGGATCGCGACCCGGCTGCAGCCCAATTCGGAGGTCGCACGGCAGGCGCAGGACGCGGCGTCCGCGCTGTTCGTGCAGCTGTTCCTGACGCCGAAGGGCGACGATCTGGCGCCGGTCGACGCGCTCGGCATGTTCTACGAAAATCGCGAGCTGACGCCGATCGGGCGGCGCGGCGACGAAATGATCCGGCGGCTGGCCGACCGGCTGGTCGCCGTCGACCTGCTCGATCAGGCCGCTGAACTGCTGCAATACCAGGTCGACAAGCGGCTGGAGGGCGCGGCGCGCGCCCAGGTCGCGGCACGGCTCGCCATGGTCTACCTGACCAACCGCAAGCCGGACCGCGCGATCTCGGCGCTTCGCACCACGCGCATCTCCGATCTCTCCGGCGAATTGCGCCAGCAGCGGCTGCTGCTGGAGGCGCGCGCGCAGAGCGACGTCGGCCGCCACGACCTCGCGCTCGACATCATCTCCAACATCACCGGCCGCGAGGCGATCCGGCTGCGTTCCGATATCTACTGGGCGGCGCGGCGCTGGCGCGAGGCGTCCGAACAGATCGAACTGTACTATGGCGACCGCTGGCGCGACTTCAAGCCGCTGAACTCCTCGGAGAAGAGCGATGTGGTTCGCGCCGTGGTCGGATACGCGCTGGCCGAGGATTCGCTCGGGCTGGCGCGGTTCCGCGAAAAATACGCGCCGCTGATGAGCGGCGAGGCCGACCGCACCGCCTTCGACATCGCGAGCAAGCCGGCCGCCGCCAACAGCGCTGAATTCGGCGAGATCGCCAAGATGGCCGCGAAGGTCGATACGCTCGACGGCTTCCTGCGCGAGATGAAGCAGCGCTTCCCCGACGCTACCGCGCGCGCGCCGCTGCCGCCGGGAGCCGAGGGCGCCGACCCCGTCGCCACCACCGGCTCGCTGCCGCGCATCATCGGACTGACGCGCGCCGACGCGGCGAAATAGCCGGGCGTTTATTCGCCCCCGACATGCGCGCCTTTCTCGGCCACCGAGCGTTTCATCAACAAGATGACGAGCGTCACCGCAAGTATCGAAACGGCGAACACCCAGAAACAGTCGAAATATGCCAGTGCCGAGGCCTGCTGCTGGCGCAGGTTCTCCAGCGCCTGCCAGGCCAATTGCTGTGCAGCTACCGGATCGCCGGTCTGCTGGAGGAAACGCGCCTGCGTCTGCTCCAGGAAAGTCTGTACCGCCGGATTTAGCGGATCGAGGCTTTCGCCGAGCCGCAGCGCGTGGAACTGATCCCGCCTTTCGTGGAAGGTCTGCGCCAATGACGTTCCAACGCTGCCTCCCTCATTGCGCAGAAGGCTCAACAGACCCACGGCCGCCCCACGCAACGCGAACGGCGTATAGAGATAGGCCGCCACATTTGCAGGCGCAAAGCATATCGACAGTCCCAGGACCAGGACGACCCGCGGCCAGACGACCTGGCCCGGACTGATCAAGAGGTTCATCTGCGACATCCAATAATTGCTGATGGCCATCAGCAGCAGTCCTGCGCCGATCAGCCATCGGGCATCCATCTTTCGGCCGAGCGCGAAGCCAACGATCGGCATGGCAAGAAGTGCGAAGAAGCCGGCAGGCGAGAGCACCAGTCCCGCGTTCAAGGCGTCGTAACCAAACAAGGACTGAAGCAGGCCGGGCAAAGACGTGCTGGCACCGAACAGCACAGCATAGGCGCAAAAGATGATGATGCAGCAAGCGCCGAAATTACGCTCGCCCAACGGCCGGAAATTGACCACGGGGTTGGGACTGCGCAACTCCCAGAAGATCAACCAGGCCAGACCCGCGACAAAGAGAATGGCCAACGTCTGCACCCGCCAGAATGGATCGCCCAGCCAGTCCCACTCCTGACCCTTGCTGAGCATTACTTCCCAGCAGACCATGACGACGACCAGCAGCAACAAGCCGATCGAGTCGAAATGGAACGGCCGTTGCCGCAATTCCATGCGCTCTCTGGTGAGATATTCCGGGTCGCGCAGAACGGCGTAACACCCGGCGAACGCGAGCAGGCCGATGGGCACATTGATCAGAAACACCCACCGCCATTGATACTCGTCCGTCAACCAGCCACCCAGGGTCGGACCGATGACCGGCGCGAGCAGAGCCGCCAGGCCGAACAGTGTCATCGCCACACCCTGCTTTTCCGGCGGGAAGGCGTCCAGCAGCACCGCCTGACTACTGGGCTGCAGCCCGCCGCCCGCCAAGCCCTGGATGACGCGGAACAAGATTAGCTGACCGAGGCTCCCGGCCAATCCGCACAGTGCAGAACTAAGGGTAAATATCGCTATCGACGCCAGGAAGTAGTTGCGACGACCCAGATGCGCGCTCAGCCAGCCGGTGATCGGCAGGATGACGGCGTTGGCCGCAAGATAGCTGGTGATGACCCATTCGCCGTCATCGACCGTTGCCGACAGGCCACCGGCGATATAGCGCAGCGCCACCAGCGCGATGGTGGTATCGAGCACCTCCATGAAGGTCGGCACCACGACGACCGCGGCCACCAGCCAGGGGTTCACTGCGGCGGGGGCTCTTGAAGGCGAAAGAGCCGCATCTGTCATTTTTCTGCACCCAGCCTGCTCTGGCGGGACGAACCAGGGGTTTGCGACTGAGGCAGGTAGGCTTGCAGCACCTTGCCGGCATCGGGGCCGGTCGGCGGCTCGTTCAGGTAGACGTAGGGAACAACGGAGGTACCGACGAACAGCGTACTCTGGTTCGGGTCGTATCCCTCAAGGTCGATTCGAACCGGCAGCCGCTGCACCACTTTGACGAAGTTGCCCGTTGCGTTCTCGGGCGGCAGCAACGCCAGCGTCGATCCGGTCCCCATCGTAAACCCGGAGACGCGGCCTTTGAACACGTGCTGGCTTCCGTACATATCGACATACAGATCGACCGGCAGGCCGATACGCAAGCCACGCAGTTGCGTCTCCTTGAAATTGGCATCGACCCATATATCGCGCGGGGAACGGAGCGCCATCAGGTTCTGCCCGGCCTGCACGTTGTTGCCCGGATTGACGTTTCGACGCGTTACTGCCCCATCAATCTCCGCGACGATGTCGCAATAACGAAGGTCGAGTTCGGCCTGAACGAGATCGCGCTTGGCGATCTCCAGCTTGGCTTCCGCCTGCATGACAGCCGGTGCATTATCGGTGAGTCCGGCCAGCGTGCGGTCGACATCGCCGTGATCCAGGCTCTCGAACTGCTTGACCATCTCCTTCGGGAGCTGCTTGTACGAATGGGAAACGCCGAGCTGTGCCGCTGCCTGAATGAGGGCTGCTTGCGCCTCCCGGACGGAAGAGAAGGTCTGATCGAGATCAGGCGGCACCTCACTGAGGTTTCCGCTCTCGGGTTGCGTCGCCAAACCCAGGGAGACGCGGATTTCATGCACGTCCGCCTCCGCCTGCTTTACATCCGCCTGAGCAACCGAGACGGCGGCTTGCCGTCGATCATATTCCTGCCGGGTCACCGAAGCCGACGGCAGCAGTTGCTCCGCCCGGGCGAATTCGGTTTGTGCCAGCTTGAGGCTGGCGTTGCTTTTGTCGAGGGCGGCAACGCTGGCATGCAGCCGGGCCACGCGGTTATCGACGTCCTCCATGGCATTTTGCAATCGCCAGCGCAGGCTCATGGCTTGCGCTTCGAGGCCGCGCACCGCGGTCCTGGCGGCCTGCAAGTCCGCCTTTGCGGCCTCAACGGCGGCCGTTTTGGAAGCGACCGCGTCTTGATACGGTTCCTTGTCAAGCTCGACAAGGACGTCACCCTTGTGGACCGCATTGTTGTCGTCGACCAGAACCCGGGAAACCTGGCCGCGGACGCGGGCGGCGACGAACGTCACGTGACCGTTCACGTAGGCGTCATCGGTCGAGACCGTGTTGAGTGTCAGTCGGATCCAGGGAACGCCGAATATGCCGACAGCCGCCAGTACCAAGGCTCCCAGCACTCCCATCACCCATCTTCGATTCCATCCGAACCGATGATTGCCCAGTGAGACTTCTTTGGAGGCAGGATCTGCCTGGTCCGACGCGGTCGTGTGTCCGACCGGGGTAACTCCCTCTGATTGGGGGGAGGCATCGTTCCGACTTGACTCGTCGTTGCTCGCGCTCGGCTTCTCGACCATGGCTATCCCCAAAACGGGATTTTTCAGCGCCGCTTCAATTTCGATTATTCACCCAGGACTTCCTCGCGACCCGGTCGCTCGCCACCGGATCACGTTCAACGTCGATCCGTATGCAGTAATCTTGCTGCGTCTCGCGGCGGCCGCGCCTGCACCGCAAGCGGCCAGGCCCCGCGATACCATGGGGGATAACGCTAACTTGCTTTGCCGTATATCGAGTTCCCACGACAATTCGCGGAGACAGGTATTTTGATATGGGCTGAAACATGCGGAGCTTTCGAACCTCCCGGATCTTGCTTCCGCCTTCGCTCTGCAAGCCATGGCGGACAAGCTGCTCGTCAGGGCAATGCTTTCTTGAAAACCGTGCTCCCAGTCGGAAGAAACCAAGGAGGTCAACCTGCGCAAGCAGAACTTCGTCTCCGGCACGGCGATTGTCGCGATAGGCCAAAAGCCGGCGATTGAAACCGGGTTGGCCGCGCCTCACACATGCCCGTGTTTCGAAAGATCTATGCAAGGGCTCTTCGCGGGATTTTGTCGCGAGGAAAGCAAGCTTCGGTGCGCGGCTGTTGTCGCCCAACGATGCGGCAAGAGCCGCGGCGTGCAGTCCCGGTCGCATATCCGCCGTACTTGATCGACCAATATTGCGGAGCGCCGTTGCGGATCTGGTAGCGCCAACGCCTGCGGGGATGCCCTATGACGCGGAAAGCAATGCCGGCCTTCGCATTGATAGCAATGATCGGGCTCGGAGTTCGGGCCGAAGCGCGGGCGCCGTGCCAGGAATACCTGCGACTGCGCAACGCGGCTACGGAGACCTGGAAACAGGCGGTGAGAGCGCCGCCATCGGAACGCTGCGGAGCATTGTATCATGCCTCCGTGGCCGCGGAGGCGACACTCACCTACGCAGGTAATAATCGCGAGTCATGCGACATTTCTGTCCAGCTGTTGAACCAGGTAGAGGGGTATCACCGGGAGGCGGTACAGGCCCGAGAGAATGCCTGTGCGGGACGCCCGCTTCGACCATATCCGGCAGACATCGTCCCGCGCTGAGATCATCGGAAGCCTGGCCGGGAGCCTCCTCGATCAAAGTTGAGGATGGCTGAATTCAGCGCGGCGCTTGCTTGCTGGCGTGCTCCGCGCGGATCGGCGCGAACGGTCCGTAGATATGTTGCTGCTGACCGAAACCATCGGCATAGGGGCCGTAGGGGGTATCGACCGGCTTGGTCAGAAGGTCGGGAAAATCCTTGTCGAGGCCTGGTTTTGTTGGGCGCGGTTGAGAGATCACATAAGCGGCGACGTCCCATGCCTGCTCGACCGTGAGCTGCGGGTCGAGGTAGTCGGTCCCGTGCGGCATGTTGAAGTGCACGAAATTCGCCGCGGTGATCAGCCGGGCCATGCCGGCGCCGTTGTTGAAACTGTCCGCGCCCCACAGCGGCGGCACCATGTAGCCGAGATCGGTGGTCGGCAGGCTGCGACGGATTCCGGAGCCGTCGGTATTGTGACAGGACAGGCACGCATTGGCGTAGATCGCCTTGCCGCGAACCGGATCGGCGGCGCGGTCGAGTTCGGGCATCGCCCCTGTGCCCAGTCCCGACAGCACCTTGCCGGCAGGAACCCCCGACGACATGAACCGGATATACGCCACGATGGCGGCCATCTCCGGACTGTCGGGCGGCAGCGCGCGGCCGTTCATGCTGCGCGTCATGCACGAATTCGCCCGGTCCTCGATGGTGATTTCGGCGCCGAGGCGGGCGCTGTATTGCGGAAACAGTTCGACCAGCCCGAAGAGCGGCAGGCCGAATTTCTTCGCGCCGGCTTCGAGATGGCAATTGCTGCAGGCGAGATTGTTGCCGGCAAAGCGCTTGGCCGAATCCGGCACCTCGGGTCCGATATGGGCGTAGGTCGCGGTGATCAGGTCGCGTCCGCGACGCACGAGGCGGCCGTGATCGTCGTCGGGCAGGGCGCCGACTTCCGGTACCGTCCAGATCGGAGGGGTGACGGTTTGCGCTCGCACCGCGACGGTCGCCGCCATGCCGATGACAACGGCCGCAACCGTCCGGAAGCAGAGGAGTCCAAAGGGATTGCTGTGAACCATCGGTCTCTCGATATCGGGGTTGGCGATACGCCGGATTAGCATCCTTATCCGCCGACCCGGGTTAATGCCGGGTTCAGCGAACGACGTTCGAAGCCAACAGTCGATTTCGTCACACGTGGACCCGCTTCGGCAGGGCCTTGACCTTCATCAATACGGAGCAAATCCGGGGTGATCTATTGACTTCATGTCAGGGTATATCAGGTCTTTCCTCGAAATCGGATTGCAGGACGTCGGGCTTGTCGGCGGCAAGACCGCCTCGCTCGGCGAACTCTATTCGACGCTCGCGTCCGAAGGGGTGGCTGTCCCCAACGGCTTTGCCATTACGGCCGACGCTTACCGGGATGCGCTGTCGCAGCCGGGCGTCGCGGATGAACTTCATCGGCTTCTCGACGGTCTCGATAAGCGCAAGATCAAGCGGCTCGCGGCCATCGCCGCCAAGGCCCGCGAAGTCGTCTACCGGGCGACGGACACGGCACCGCTCCGCGAACAGATCCTGGAAGCCTATCGGCGGCTCGAACGGGAGGCCGGCGTCGCCGTCGCCGTGCGGAGTTCCGCGACGGCGGAAGATCTGCCGACCGCGAGTTTCGCAGGCCAGCATGAAAGCTTCCTCAATGTGCGCGGGCCGAAGGACCTGTTCGAGGCCTGCCGGCGCTGCTTTGCCTCCATCTTCACCGACCGGGCGATTTCCTACCGCATCGACAACGGCTTCGATCACTTCAAGGTGTTTCTCTCGGTCGCCGTGATGAAGATGGTGCGCTCTGACATCGGAGCCAGCGGCGTCATCTTCACCCTCGATACCGAATCCGGCTTTCGCGACGTGGTCTTCGTCACCGGCTGTTACGGCCTCGGCGAAACCATCGTCCAGGGCGAGGTCGATCCCGACGAGTTCTATGTTCACAAGCCGACCCTTTCCCAAGGTTTCCACTGCGTGCTGCGCCGCCGGCTCGGGGCCAAGCAAATACGAATGGTTTACGGCAAGCGGGGTGGCAGCCACGCGACGCTGACCCGGAACGTGCCCGATGCCGAGCGGCGTAAATTCTGCATTTCCGATGCGGAGGTGCTGAATCTGGCGGACTTTGCGGTGCGGATCGAAGCGCATTATTCCAAACACGCCGGCACTGCGATGCCGATGGACATCGAATGGGCCAGGGATGGCTCCGACGGCAAGCTCTATATCATCCAGGCGCGGCCCGAGACGGTGGCCTCACAACGCTCGCCGGACGTCTACGAAACCTACGCGCTGAGGGGACGGGCGCCTGTCATCGTCACCGGCCGCGCGGTGGGCGAAAAGATCGCCTCCGGCCGCACACGCCGCATTGCGGGGGCGCGAGACCTCGCAGCCTTCAAGGCGGGCGAGATCCTGGTCGCGCCGGCGACAAGTCCGGATTGGGAGCCGGTGATGAAGATCGCCGCCGGCGTCATCACCGACACCGGCGGCCGGACCTGCCATGCCGCGATCGTAGCGCGCGAACTCGGCATACCCGCCGTGGTGGGCGCGACGCACGCGACCGATAAGCTCAAGACCGGGACGAGCGTCACGATCTCCTGCGCCGAAGGCGACATCGGCAGCGTCTATCAGGGAACGGTCGCGTTCGACGTGACACGGACACCGCTGAGCGAACTCAGCCAGCCGCGTACGCCGATCATGGTGAATGTCGGCACCCCCGAAATGGCGTTCCGCGTCGCGATGCAGCCGCAAGCCGGGGTTGGGCTCGCGCGCATGGAGTTCATCATCAGCGAGCATATCGGGGTGCACCCGATGGCGCTGCTCAAGCCGGATAAGATCGCCTCGGCCAAGGCGAGAGCGGCGATCGCCCGATTGGTTCAAGGCTACAAGACCCCAGCCGATTTCTTCATCGAGAGGCTCTCGGAAGGGGTCGGCACCATTGCCGCGGCATTCTATCCCAAGCCGGTGATCGTGCGGCTTTCCGACTTCAAGACCAACGAATACGCCAGCCTGCTTGGCGGCGAGGCATTCGAGCCGAAAGAAGAGAATCCGATGCTGGGATTCCGCGGCGCTTCCCGCTACAGCCACCCGGCTTACGCGGAAGGGTTCGCGCTGGAATGCGCGGCGCTGCGCCGGGTGCGCGAGAAGATGGGTCTTTCCAATCTGCGGGTCATGGTGCCGTTCTGCCGGACCGTCGAGGAGGGCCGGCGCGTGATCGCGACGATGGCGGCCAACGGGCTCAAGCGCGGCGAGGGCGGGCTCGAGATCTACGTGATGTGCGAAATCCCGAACAACGTCATTCAGATCGACGCGTTTTCCGAGCTGTTCGACGGCTTTTCCATCGGCTCGAACGATCTCACCCAGCTCACGCTGGGGGTAGACCGGGATTCCGATATCGTCGCCTTCGATTTCGATGAACGTGATCCCGGCATGCTGGAGATGTTCCGGCAGGCCGTGGTGGGTGCCAAGCGCAACGGGCGCCATGTCGGCATCTGCGGCGAGGCACCGGCGAATTATCCCGAGATCGCGCGCTACCTGACCGGGCTCGGCATCGATTCGATCAGCGTCAACCCCGCAAGCGTGTTCCGCACCATGGCGGCGGTGGCCGAGGCCGAAGAGGGCTTGGCGAAAACCAACGCGTGACGGCCGCTAGACGGCTCTGGCGGCTTCCGCATGAAGCTGCTCGGCCGCTTCATTGACCCTGGTCATGGTCTGCGTCAGCTCCGCATAGACTTCGTCCTCGATCGTCACCGTGCCGTAGTTGGAATTCTCGCCGTCAAAACGCCCTTCAGCCGGCTGATCGGCATGCTCGAACCAGTGATAGCCGACCACGGCCGGCTTTCGTAGCGCCGCGGAGACGTAACGCTCGAAGCACTGGGCGCGCCCGGTCTGGCTTTCCATGCGCGGTCCGGCGCCATGGGTGTTGGGCAGTCCTGCATCGTCACCTCGGAAGGAGAATTCCGAAATCAGGCAGGGTTTGCCGCATGCCGCATAGGCATCGATCACGGCACCGGCATCGAGATCGTAGCAATTGAACGAGATCACATCGGCGTAGCGGCCGGCCGCGGCGATGACATTGGGGTGCGGCTGATAGCCGAACCGGGAGCCGATCACGAGATGATTGGGATCGGCAGCCCTGATCGCCGCGACGCACAACTCGAAATAGGCCTCGGCGACAACCGCGACAAAGGCATCGCAATCGGCGAAAAATGCCGCGCGCGCAGGGTTGGCGAGGTTGGCCTTGGCCTCGATCGCGTCGTTGAGGCCGCCGGGCGCCATTCTGAAGAACGGCGCTTCGACAGGCCCGATCGTGCCGAATTCCTCCCATGATCGCGCCCGTGTGCGCCAGACCGCGTTGAACTGCGAGAACTCCCGATAGCGCTCCTCCAGCCTCCCGATGGCCGCGACGCGGCCGGGGCGGTGAGCCGGCAGGTTCAGGAACAGCGTCAGAAGCTCGTCGGCGCCTCGCCAATCCGGCGACCAGTACAGTTCGTTGTCGATGAACGTGCCGAGCAGGCGGGTCTCGTTGCGCCCCTTCGTGCAATGATTTTTGGCGCTCTCGCGGATGTGGCCGACAAATGCCGGGTCGAACACGTCAGGAAAGATCTCGTCGCGCCGGTGCAGCCGGAAGGAGGCGCCGAGTGCGGCGGTGGGAGCGGTCGCAAGCGGGGTCGAACCCGCGCCGGCGACGAGTTCGTCCGACCAGCAGCCCAGCGTGTTGAATTGCCAGCTCGCCAGCCGGTTTGCCGCTGCCGCGCGCCAGTTGTAGAGGCTGCCGTATTTTTTCCGGCACGCGTCGGCGTAGGGCACGCGGTTGGTGTTTCCGATCTGGTCTTGATCGAAGCGGACGGTATTGACGCCCTTGGAAAGAAAGCGGCCGCCATCGGGATCGATCAGCCAGAATACGCCGTCATGCTCGCCGACGCGAAAAAAGCCGCTGCCGCGGAAACAGTCATCAGCGATCCCGCCCCATCTGGTTCTTCGCAAGCCGATACCTCAAGGTAAAAGCAATGAATTATCTATCGCATCGATCGGTCGGGCGTTCTTGATTTACCTCAAGACGATCCCCGTCGTCGGTCGGACTATTGGTATTGTTCCGTACTCGCCCCGAGCGGAAAGGATGACCGGTGAATTCGAAGGAAAATGCGGCAGGCGACCAAGCGGGTTTGACGCTGGCGTCGGAGCTGCCTTCGGTCGCCGGCCTGCGTCCGGATTTCATCTGGGGAGTCTCCACTTCGAGCTTCCAGATCGAGGGCGCGGCGAAGGAGGACGGCCGGGGGCAGAGTATCTGGGATGTCTATTGCCAGAACGGCAAGGTGAAGAACCACGACACCGGCGATGTCGCGTGCGACCACTACCATCGTTACCGGGAGGACGTCGCGTTCATGAAGCGGCTGGGCGTTCAGGCGTATCGGTTCTCGGTTGCCTGGCCGCGCGTGCTGCCGCAGGGCCGGGGAGGGGCAAATGAACTCGGCCTCTCGTTCTACGATCGGCTGATCGATGAGTTGCTGGTCGCCGGCATCGAACCGTGGCTGTGCCTGTATCATTGGGATCTGCCGCAGGCTCTGGAGGATCTTGGCGGGTGGATGAACCGGGAGTCGGCGGCATGGTTCACCGACTATGCGGCCCTGGTTGCCGCGCGTTTCGGAGATCGTGTCAAGCGGTGGGCGACGTTCAACGAGCCGTCGATGTTCACCCTGTTCAGCGGTTCCCTGGGCGTGCGGGATTGCAACAGCGAAGACGATCTCCATCGGATGATCCACCACGTCAATCTTGCGCACGGTTCGGCGGTGGACATGCTCCGCGAAAAAATCCCCGGCGCGTCGATCGGATGCATTCACAGTTATCAGCCCTGCCGCCCGTCCAGCGGGAGCGAGGCCGATGTGGCGGCGGCCGCGCGCCTGGGTATCTATTGGAACAAGGCGTTCCCCGATCCGCAATGTCGCGGCGCGTATCCGTCGCAGATGCGGGCCGCCATCGATCGGTACATCCAGCCAGGCGACCTCGCGCGCATCTGCCGTCCGCTCGATTGGTTCGGGCTCAACCACTACAGTCCCGTCTACGTAGGAGCCCGGTCGGCGTCCATGCTGGGGTTCGAGTTCGGCGACAAGCCGGCCGGCGTTCCGCTGACGCCGATCGGATGGCCGATCGATCCGGACGCCTTTCGCGAGACGCTCAAGACCGTCCATCACGACTACGGCTTGCCGATTTACGTTCTCGAAAACGGATTAGGCGGCTACGACAAGCCCGACGAGACGGCAGCCGTGATCGATCCGGAGCGGGTTCAGTTCCTGCGGGCCTATGTCGGGGCGATGAATGAGGCAGCCTCCAGCGGCGTCGATGTCCGCGGTTACTTCGTCTGGTCGCTGCTGGACAATTTCGAATGGGAGCAGGGATACACCAACCGATTCGGCCTGATCTATATCGACTATCGGTCGCAGCGGCGCATTCCAAAAGCATCGTTCCGCTGGTACGCGGATCTGATCAAGGCAGCACGGCGGCGATGAAGGCAACCCCCACCCCAAGCCCTGGCAAAGTGCTGCTCGCCGACATCGGCGGTACCAACGCGCGCTTCGCGGTCCTGGCCGGTGTAACCGTGGACAGGGTTGCCCATATGGCTGTGCGCGACCATGGCAGCTTTGGCGAGGCTCTCGTCGCCTATCTCGGCGGTTTGCCGGAGAAGATCCACGCCGCAATCCTTGCCGCTGCCGGTGTCGTCCAGAACGGCCGCTGCGCTCTCACCAACAGTTCCTGGGTGATCGATGCAGGCGAATTGCGCGACGCCCATGGATTCTCCACCGTGCGCCTGATCAATGATTTCGAAGCGGTGGCGTGGGCGCTGCCGATGCTCGCGCGCGACCAACTGCTCCAGATAGGCGGTGGGCAACCGGTCGCGGGGGCGCCGCGCGCGGCGCTCGGCCCCGGCACGGGCCTTGGAATGGCGGTCAGCATACCGCACGCTGCCGGTCACCTGGTGCTATCGAGCGAGGGAGGCCATTCGACGATGGCTGGTAGTTCGTCGCGGGAGGACGCGGTCATCGTCCATTTGCGGCAACGGTTTGGACATGTCTCGGCCGAGCACGTTCTTTCGGGCCGAGGACTCGAAAATCTTTACAAGGCCCTGGCCACGCTGGACAATTTGACGCCGCCGCGACGTGTCGCTGCCGAGATCACCCGGGCCGGGATCGACGGGACGTGTCCGACCAGCCGCGCCGCCGTCGATATGTTCTGTGCGATGCTCGGGACCGTCGCCGGCAATCTCGCGCTCACGCTCGGGGCGAGGGGCGGGATATTCATTGGCGGAGGCATTTTGCGTCACATGCCCGACTATCTTGCCCGCTCGCCATTCCGTGCGCGGTTTGAAGACAAGGGCCAACTCGGCAAATATCTCGAACCGATTCCGGCCTATCTCATCCTCGACGAGGATGCCGCGTTCACAGGCTTGCGCGCTTTAGCGGAGGTCGAATCCATTGGCTGAAATCGTCACCCTCACGATCAACCCCGCCCTCGACGTCTCGACGTCGGTCAAGAAGATGATGCCTTTCACCAAGATGCGATGCGCTCCGGCGCATCGCGATCCCGGGGGAGGCGGGATCAACGTGGCTCGGGTTCTCAAGCGGCTCGGCATCGACGCGACCGCGATTTTCCCGGCCGGCGGCGCCACCGGGCAGTTGCTGGCTGATTTGCTGGAGCGCGAAGGCGTGCGGAGCATCGTGATCCCGGCGCTGAACGCCACGCGGGAGGATCTGACGATCTTCGACGAGACCACCCGCGAGCAATTTCGCCTGGTCTTCCCGGGCGCGCCGCTCAGCGATGGTGAATGGCAGGCGTGTCTGGAATCGCTGGCGCGCATCACGCCTGCGCCAGCGTTCATCATCGCGAGCGGCAGCCTGCCGGCCGGGGTGCCGCACGATTTTTTCGGCAAGGTCGCCCAGGCTTCGAAAGCGCACAGCAGGGTCATCGTGGATACGTCCGGTCCCTTCCTGAAACCGGCTTTGGAAGCGGGTGTCTATCTCATCAAGCCTAATCTCGGCGAGTTCCAGGAGCTGGCGGGAATTTCGAGTGCTGACGATGCGGTGCTGGTCGATGCAGGGCGACGCCTGCTCGATCGCTATCGCTCCGAAATCATTGCCCTCTCCATGGGACCGGCCGGCGCGCTTCTCATCACCCGCGATACGGTCTTGCGCGCGAATGGCTTCCCGATCGAGCCCATCAGCGTTTCCGGCGCCGGCGACAGTTTTCTGGGGGCGATGGTAGGGAGTTTGGTGAACGATGGCAGCCTCGAAACGGCGCTGCGCTACGGCGTTGCCGGCGGCTCAGCCGCGCTGCTCAATCCCGGGACGGAGCTTTGCCGCGCCGAGGACGTTCGCCGCCTTGCCTCCGAGGTGATCGTGACGCCGATCGATCGCAATCGCCGTTAGCGGGGAGCGGCCCCGACCGGGGACGATCTAGGCCGTCTATCTTCGCGCCGCCGTGTCGGGAACAACCGCGCCGAGCAGCATCTCGATCCGGCCATTGCCCCACAGCGGAAGCAGCAGGCGCGCGTAACCGCCGAGACCGCCGGCGGTTCCTTTTCCGGATGCAGCCTGAGAATAGTAAGTGGGCGCGGCGCTTTCGACGGTCGCCCTGCATTGCACGGTCAGCCCGTCGAAAGGGGCGTGCAGATCGATCTCGTCGAGAAAGCTGGTGCCGATCGTTCCGCCGTACCAGTTGGCCACGTCCACTCCCACGACATCGAACCGGAACCGAAGCGGGCCTTCAAAGACGCCGATCAGCATCGATTCCCGCGCGAGCCGCGATCGCAACGAAATCTTGACGTCGTCCCAGAAAGGAATGTCGTTTGCGCCGCGCTTCAAGCCGTTCCAGTACGCCTGGATGCGACCAAGATCCGGTTCAAGCTCGACGGGAAGGGGATAGCTGTGAGCACCACCCGTCATCGTCAGGCGGTCTTCGACGGATGCGACCCCGGGGGCCGACCACGCCGCGGCTTCGACCGCGCGGCGTTCGCGCCAGCTGCCAACGGTGCCCGCAAGAACGACCCGGTTGCCACGCTCCACGCCGACGGCAATCGCGTTCGCGTCGATCTCCGCATGCCGCCTGAGGGCGGAAACGATCTTGCCCTTCACATCGGCGGGATCGATCGGCGGCCTGATGGCAATCATGTTGGCGATGCCACGTACGCCCGATAGTTTGCGAATGTCCTCTTCCGCGGAGATCTTCTCGAAATACCAGTTCACATTGCCGCTCAACGTCACCCATCCGTCATGAACCAGCACGTCGACCGCATTGGGGGGAACAAAAACGTGCCACTTCAGGATATCGCGCGCGCGCCTGGCGATCTGATCATCCGCCGTCTTTTTTTCGTACGGACAGTGCACCTCGATATTCTCGGCGATGGCGTGCACGCCCTTGACACGGCGGGCCGCGGCGATGGCCGCGAGCTTTTCCGCGTAGCTGTTGACGTGCCCGCCGAGGGTCACGACGCCGTTGTCGACAGCGACGGCGATATGCTCGCCGCTGAAGCTCGGATCATATTCAAGCTCCTCGATGATGTCTTGCCGGAGCTGCGTGTCGGTCATCATCGTTCTTCTCCATGGATGGGTTGATGACAGCGCGCTTCCGGGCAGCTCACCTTGATCCGCGTCAAGGTCGGCCACCTGGCGTTCAGGTCTATTGATTAGAATTCATCTGAGCAGCCGGCCAAGCCGCGCCAGGAAGACCATGACCGCGGTTGCCAAAATCGTATTTCTCGGCGCGAGCAGTGCCTCGTTCGGCATCAGCATGTTCAGGGACCTCTTCTCCAGTCACGATCTGGCCGGCAGCACGCTGATCCTGGTCGGCAGGAACGCCGACAGGCTTGCGCGCGCCGGACGTCTTGCAAAACTGCTCAACGAGAAATCGGGCGCCGGATTGAGGATCGAGTGCATCACCGATTGGCGGGCTGCCCTTGACGGCGCCGACTTCGTCATCCACGCGACCGCCATCGACCGGAACCGGCTCTGGAAGCTCGATTTCGAGGTGCCGCGCAAATTCGGCATCCGGCACACCCTGGGAGAGAACGGCGGCCCGGGCGGACTGTTCTTTACCCTGCGCACCCTGCCGGTCGTTTTCGATTTTGTGCGCGAGATGGAGCGGCGTTGTCCGCAGGCGCTGTTCATCAATTTTTCCAATCCGGAAAGTCGCATCGTCCTGGCCCTGGGCCAGCACAGCAAGATCCGCACCATCGGTCTGTGCCATGGAATCTTCATGGCGAAAGACCAGGTCGCCTCCATCCTCGGATTGCCCGCGGAACGGGTGGAGGTGTCAGGCGCGGGTCTCAACCATTTCCAGTGCCTGATGCAGATCCGCGACCGCGAGACAGGGGCCGACCTGTATCCACTGCTGCGCGAAAAGGAAAAAACCCACGACCCCTGGGTTTCTCCCCTGACGCGGAAACTGTTTCGCGCTTTCGGCTACTGGCTCGGCTGCGGCGATGGCCATGTCGGCGAGTACCTCTCATTTGGCTGGGAGGCCGGCGAGGGCGGATACAATTTCGGCTGGGACGAAGGCGAGCGGGCGAAACTGGACCGCCTGATCGATGACATGCTGTCGGGAGGGGCGGAAATTCCGGCGTGGATGCTCACGCCATCGGGCGAGCGCGCGGTCGTCGTCATTTCGGCCATCCTTCAAGGCCGCAAGCAGCGCATCGAATCGGGCGTGGTCCACAATCAGAACGCGATTCCGAACCTGCCGGCCGATTCGGCGGTGGAAGTGCCGGTGTTGATCGATGGCGGTCTTCACCCGGTGTCGATGGGGCCGTTGCCGGACCCGGTGGCAAAGCTGATGTCGGTGCAAACCAGCGTCCAGCAGCTCGCCGTCGAGGCAGCCATGCATGCTTCCAAGGAATTGGCTCTACAGGCGCTGCTGATCGATCCCGTCGTCAACTCCACCACCGCCGCCGTCCAGCTGCTCGACGAACTCTGGGAGGCGAACCGGCCCTATATCCGGAAATGTATCGCGTGACCTGAGCGGTCGACCGCCCGGCGTGAACGGTCTGGCTTACCCGCCGTAGCTCTGCACCAGGCTGCCCGCGACCAGCGACCAGCCGTCGACCAGCACGAAGAAGATCAGCTTGAACGGCAGCGACACCACGACCGGCGGCAGCATCATCATGCCCATCGACATCAACACCGAGGCGACCACGAGATCGATGATCAAGAACGGCAGGAACAACAGGAAGCCGATCTCGAAGGCGCGCTTCAGTTCGGAGATCATGAAGGCCGGCACCAGGATGCGCAGCGACATGTCCTCGGGCGTCGCCGGCGGCGGTTCGCCCGACAGGTCCATGAACAGCTTCAGGTCCTTCTCGCGCACGTTCTTCTGCATGAAGCCGCGCAGCGGCACCGAGGCGCGCTGCAGCGCTTCCTCGACGCTGATCTGGTTGGCGACCAGGGGCTTGATGCCGTCGTCATAGGATTTCTGCAGCACGGGACCCATCACGAAGGCGGTCAGGAACATCGCGAGCGCGATGATGACGGAGTTCGGCGGCGCAGTCGCGGTGCCGAGCGCGGTGCGCAACAGCGAGAGCACGACGACGATCCGGGTGAACGACGTCATCATGATCAGGATCGACGGCGCGATCGACAGAACCGTCAAGAGCGCGATCAGCTGGATCGCGCGCTCGGTGACGCCGCCATTGCCGGCGCCGAGATTGATGCTGATATCCTGTGCGAACGCCGGCGCCGCCAGCGAACCGGCGGTGATCAGAGTGGCAAAAAATAGAACTCTACGCGGGAAGGGCGCCGATCTCACGAAGGGGTCTTCGGACGGCCCAGCAGGGACGCCATCTCGTCTTCGAGATTCTCAAAGCCGCTCTTCGGCGAGGGTGGGGCAACCGGCGGGGCCGCGGGAGGCTCGCTGCGGGCGGCGCGGGCAGGCGGTGGTTCGGGCGCAACCGGTGGCGCGCCGACCCGTGGCTCGGCGGCGTCGCCGCCGGCGGGCCGGCGAAGCGCGGCCTCCAGCCGTTGCGCCATCTCGGCGAGATTCTGGTCGGCGGCCGACATCGCAGGGGGCGGCGGCGGTGGCGGTGGCGGGGGCGGTGGTGCGGCGGCGGGACGTTCCGCGGCGCGGAGCGGAGGCGGGCCCTTCGCAGCGTCGCCCGGACGCGGCGGGCGCGGCATCATCGGCTCGCTGCGCGAGTTCGCGCGTGAGGGCATCGGTTCGGGACGGCCACCGAGGGGCTCCGGGGCGAAGCCGGCCATCGGATCGACGCGCATCGGTTCGTTGCGCATGGCCTCGCCGCGCCGTTCGGCCAGCGTCGGCGCCGGACGGCGGGCTTCGTCGGCAAAGGAGGGACGGACGGGGCGCGGCGGCGGCTCCGGCATTTGCGGCTCCGCATGGTCGAAGCCCGGCCCATCGCTGTCGGCCCAGGCGGCGTCGGGCAACGGCGCGACCCGGGGCGGTGGCGGCTCGGCGGCGGAAACGCTGGACCGTTGCGGCAATTGCTCGCGGCTGGGCATCGCGCGCACGATATTGGGTTCCACGACGATATCGGTTGGGCCGCCGATCATCAGCAGATGCTCGACATTGTCGCGCCGCACGAGCACCAGCCGCCGGCGGCCATCGACGGCGGCGGCATCGATCACGGCCAGCCGGGGCATCCGTCCACGATTCGTGTTGGTGCCGAGTCGGTTGCCGGCGAATCGGCGAACCAGCCAGGCGGCGAGCCCGATCAGCGCCAGGACGGCCACGAATGCGAAGAAGAATGTCAGTGCCTGCATGAGTGTCCCCGGCAAATAGCGTTCTCTCGTCCCTTTCTTTCGTCGCGCGCGCGGATCGGAATCAACGCAACTGACGGCGAAAAAAGCTCGAGCTAGGCCCTAATTCTTAACGTCCCACGGCAGAAGCTGCCGTTCCCGATATCTTAATAACCCATGAATCGGCTGGGCCAAAATGACTTCTTGGCTTTCCGACCGCATTGATTTGGTTGGTTAACGCAGCATTCGTGGCGAAAATGCGCACAATCGACGCGGCCGGCGGGAATCCGCCGCTGCACGCGTTGCCGTCCACCGGCTCCCGCAAGTTAACCGCCTGTTAACCATACAGGCGGCAAATTCTGCCTACCCGGGGCCAACGCGCCCGGCAGGGAAAGCGGAGCGGCAGCCGATGTCCATCAACGATCTTCCGGTCTTGTCGGCGTTGCGTACCAAGATGCAGTGGCACCAGGAACGGCAGCGGGTGCTGTCCGAGAACGTCTCCAACTCCGACACGCCGAATTTCAAGCCGCGCGATCTGGTCGAACCGAAACTCGACAAGGCCGGCGCGCCCGCAGGCGCGATGGGTACCCTGCCGATGATGCGAACCGCGACCACGCATATGGCCCAGTCGGGCAATGAACCAAGCTTCGATCAGAACAAGAGGGCGGGTTTCCAGACTCGGCCCGCCGGCAATGCCGTCAGCCTGGAAGACGAAATGCTCAAGGTCTCCGCCAACCAGATGGACTACGCGGCGGTCACCACCCTCTACAGCAAGAGCCTGCATCTTCTGAAGACCGCGATCGGCAAGGGCTAGGCGCGGATAGGAGCCGAGGTAACGGGTTATGGTCGACAACATCAACGATTTCGCCCGCTCGATGGGCATCGCGACCTCGGGCCTGCGCGCCCAGGCCGGGCGCATGCGGGTGATCTCGGAAAACATCGCCAACGCGGATTCGACGGCACAGACCGCCGGCGGCGATCCCTACCGCCGCAAGGTCCCGACCTTTTCCTCCGCGCTCGATCGCACCCTGGACGCGCAGGTGGTGACGCTCGGCAGGATCCGGCCCGACCCGTCGGCGTTTCGCGTCAAGCACGATCCGGGCAATCCGGCGGCGGACGCCTCCGGCGACGTCAGATTGCCCAACGTCAATTCGATGGTCGAAATGACCGACATGCGCGACGCGCAGCGGTCCTATGAAGCGAACCTCAACATCATCAGCGCCACGCGCCGGATGATTCAGCGCACGCTCGACATCCTCAAGGCCTGAACAGGAAACCCAAGATCATGGCTTCACCCACAGTCGCTGCAAACGCCTACGCCAATCTCGCCCGTATCCTCGACACCGGCGGCGCCGGCAAGGGCTCCGAAAGCGGCGGTCCGTCGTTCGGCGCGCTGCTCAAGGACGCGATCGGCAGCGTGCTCGACGCCGGCAAGAAATCCGACGCGCAGACCGTGGCGATGGCGCAGGGCAAGGCCAATGTGATGGACGTGGTGACGGCGGTGGCGGAGACCGACGTCGCGGTCTCGACGCTGGTCTCGGTGCGCGACCGGGTGATCCAGTCCTACGAAGACATCATGAAGATGCCGATCTGATCGGTCCTCGTCCCGAGGAGCCGGCGCAGCCGGCGTCTCGAAGGACGGCGAGGGTGGCGGGGCCTCATGGTTTTCCCGGCGATGCGAAGCTCGTCCGGAGATGCGCAAGGGTGCGCTCGGCATGAGCAGAGAAAGCTCAGCATGAGCAGAGAAAAAGGAGTTGAAAAATGACCGGTGCTGAAACCCTCGACGTGGCGCGCGATGCGATCTGGACCATTGTGGTGGTGTCGTCGCCGCTGATGGTGGTCGGCCTGGTGGTCGGCGTGGTGGTGTCGCTGTTCCAGGCGCTGACCCAGATCCAGGAACAGACGCTGGTGTTCGTGCCGAAGATTCTCGCGATCTTCGTGACGCTGCTGCTGGCGTTGCCGTTCATGGCAGACGCGCTGCACGCCGAAATGATGCGGATATCGTCGCGAATCATGGGCGGTTGATGCACAATGCGCCAAAATGCGCATCGACGTCTCCCTGCTGCCCGCGCTCGCGGCTGCCTTCATGCTGGTTTTCGCCCGCATCGGCGCCATGGTGATGCTGTTGCCGGGCCTCGGCGAGACCAACATTCCGGTCCGGATCAAGCTCGCGATCGCGCTGCTGCTCACGCTGATCATCCTGCCGCTGCACCGCGCCGCCTATCACATCGACATGCAGTCGATGATGCCGCTTCTGGTCTCGATGGTGCACGAGATCATTATCGGCGTCGTGCTGGGAGCAACCGCCCGGGTGACGCTGGCGGCGCTGCAGGTCGCGGGCTCCGTGATCGCCCAGCAGATGGGCCTCGGCTTCGTCACCGCGGTCGATCCGACGCAGGGCCAGCAGGGCCTGTTGATCGGCAATTTCCTCACGCTGCTCGGTATCACGCTGTTGTTCGCGACCGACAGCCATCATCTCGTGATTGCCGCGCTCAACGACAGCTACGCGATCTTTTCGCCGGGCGAGACCATGCAGGGCGGCGATGTGGCAGCCCTCGCCACCAGGGCGTTCGCGGCCGCCTTCAAGATCGGCCTGCAGCTGTCGGCCCCGTTCCTGGTGTTCGGTCTGGTGTTCAATATCGGGCTAGGGGTGCTGGCGCGGCTGATGCCGCAGATGCAGGTCTATTTCGTCGGGGTGCCGCTGTCGATTCTGTTTGGCTTCCTGATCTTCGCCCTCGTGCTCGCGGCGCTGATGGGAACCTTCCTCGATTATTTCATCGGCGTCATGCACGAGCTGATACCGCTCAGGTGAAGGTCTAGGCGATGGCCGACGATAGCGACACATCCGACAAAACAGAAGACCCGACACAAAAGCGTCTGGATGACGCCCATGAACGCGGCGACGTCGCCAAGAGCCAGGAGATCAACACCTGGTTCATCATCGCCGGCGGCACGCTGGTGCTGTCGACATTTTCCGGAACGGTGGGCGGCGGCATCCTGATGCCGCTGCGCAATTTGATCGCCAAGTCCTGGATGCTCCATACCGACGGCGCGAGCCTTCTGCTGCTGGCGCAGTCGCTCGGCTATGTGCTGATGGCGGCCCTTGGCGTGCCGTTCCTGATGCTGGCGCTGGCGGCGATCGCCGGCAACATGATGCAGCACCGGCTGGTGTGGTCGGCCGAATCCTTGAAGCCCAAATTCAGCAAGATCTCGCCCGGCGCCGGCGCCAAGCGGATTTTCGGCAAGCAGGCGGCGGCGAATTTCGCCAAGGGGCTGTTCAAGGTGATCGCGCTCGGCGCGGTCATGACGGCGATCCTGTGGCCGGAGCGGCTGCGGCTTGAGGCGTTCGTGCATCTCGACCCGGCGGCGCTGCTCGGCGCCACCACCAGCATGACCGTGCACCTGATGGGCGCCGTGGTGGCGATGCTCGCGGTGGTCGCGATCGCGGACTATCTGTTCCAGTACCGGACATGGTTCGAGCGGCAGAAGATGTCGCTGCAGGAAATGAAGGAGGAGTTCAAGCAGTCCGAAGGCGATCCCCACATCAAGGGCAAGCTCAGGCAGTTGCGCCAGGCGCGCATGAAGAAGCGCATGATGGCCGCGGTTCCCAAGGCCTCCGTGATCATCACCAACCCGACCCATTACGCGGTGGCGCTGAGCTATGAACGCGGCATGTCGGCGCCGGTCTGCGTCGCCAAGGGCATCGACAACATCGCGCTCAAGATCCGGGAAATCGCCGGCAAGCACGACATCCCGATCGTCGAGAACGTGCCGCTGGCCCGCGCTTTGTATGCGAGCGTGGACATCGACGACGAAATCCCGGTGGAACATTACCACGCGGTCGCCGAGATCATCGGCTACGTGATGGGGCTCAAGCGCGGGGTTTTCAGCCGGCGGGCGTGAACTGAGGGGCAGGGGCTGTGGAAGGGGCCGGAAATGCCCGGCTTTGAGCGAAATAGCCGGTGTACGGACTTGCGCTTGCGGGTCCGATTCAGGCACTCAGGGGGTTAAGCGCCTGAAAGCGCTCCACATCCATGTCGACAGGCTGCATCCCCTGCCATGACCGCCGATCCCGATAACGATCCGCCACGCGAGCCGATGGCTGTCCACGAGCCGGGGCGGCGCGGCGGCTCGATCGTGCTGGTGCTGCTGGTGGCCGGCTGCATCGTCGCCGCCGCCGTGGCGCTGATGACGCTGGGACGGACGCAGGCCCAGCCCTATATCCTCGGACTGCTGGCGCTGCTCGCCATGGTCGGGCTGTTCAACCTGTTCGCCTACGCCGCCGGAATCATTCGCTTTGCCGACCGCGCCGCCGACGATCCCGTCAAGGGCCGCATCGCCGACGGTGCCTATGATGGCCTCGCGGTCACCGATGCGCGGGGCCATGTGGTCTATTCCAACGACGCCTATCTGGCGCTCACCGGCGCCGCCAGCGCGCTCGATGTGCGCCCGGTGGAGCGGGTCTTCATCGGTAATCCCGACGTGTCGGAGGCGGTGTTTCGCCTGCTCAAGGCGGCGCGCGAGGGCAAGCGGCAGCAGGAAGAGGTCCGCATCGCCGGGACCGACGGCGCCCATGGCCGCTGGCTGCGGATGCGGGTCCGCCCGCTCGGCGAAGGCAAGCGCGATGCGAAATACGCGGTGTGGTCGATCGCCGACATCACCCGCGACCGCGAGCGGCAGGAGGACGTGTTCCAGGAGCTGCAGCATGCGATCGAATATCTCGACCATGCTCCTTGCGGCTTCTTCTCGGTCGGCCCCTCCGGCGACGTCGTCTATGTCAACGCCACGCTGGCGAACTGGTTGGACTACGACCTCGCCGAGATCGGCTCGGGCGGGCTGAAGCTGGCCGACATCGTGTCCGGCGACGGCGCGGCGCTACTGACCTCGATTCCGCCGGTGCCGGGCGAAGTCAGGACCGAAGTGTTCGACATCGATCTTCGCATGCGCGGCGGCAAGACCATGCCGGTGCGGCTCTATCACAAGCTGGCGTTCGGCGCGGACGGCGCCCCCGGCGCCTCGCGGACGCTGGTGATCAGCCGCGCCCGCGACGAGCGCGCCGATCCGCAGCGCGCCGCCGAAGTGCGCTTCATGCGCTTCTTCGATCACACCCCGATGGCGATCGCCACCGTCGACCGCGGCGGCGTCGTGGTCCGCGCCAACGCCCGCTACGCCAAGCTCGCGCAAGGCCTGAGCGCGGACGGCGCGGCCGGCAAGTCGATCTTCCGCGCGGTCAGCGAGCGCGACCGCCATCTGGTGATCGCGGCGATCAACCAGGCCGCGGAAGGACAGGGTGATATCGCCCCGGTCGAGGTGCTGCTCGACGGCGGCAAGGAGCGCTGGGGCCAGTTTTTCGTCACCGCGGTCGAGGAGGACGAGCGCGACACCGAGGCTGCGATCGTCTATCTGCTCGAGACCACCGAACGGCGCGCGCTGGAGAACCAGATCAACCAGTCGCAGAAGATGGAAATGGTCGGCCAGCTCGCCGGCGGCATCGCGCACGATTTCAACAACGTGCTCTCCGCCATCATGATGGCCACCGACTTCCTGCTGAACGCGCACAAGCCGACCGACCCGTCGTTCCAGGACATCATGCAGATCAAGCAGAATGCCAACCGCGCCGCGGCGCTGGTGCGGCATCTGCTGGCGTTCTCGCGCAAGCAGACGCTGCGGCCGCAGGTGCTCGATCTCGGCGAGTCGCTGTCGGATATCGAAAACCTGCTGAAGCGGCTGATCGGCGAGAAGGTCAGGCTCGAAGTGGTGCATGGCCGCGACCTGTGGCCGATCAAGGTGGACCTGTCGCAATTCGAGCAGGTGATCGTCAATCTCGCGGTCAACGCCCGCGACGCGATGCCCGATGGCGGCAAGCTGACGGTGCGGACCGCCAATTTGACATCGGAAGAGTCCGGCAGGCTCGCCTACAAGGGCATGCCGCCGGCGGACTATGTGCGGATCGACATCACCGATACCGGCACCGGCATCCCCGCCGACATCGTCGACAAGATCTTCGAGCCGTTCTTCTCGACCAAGGAAGTCGGCAAGGGCACCGGGCTCGGCCTCTCGACGGTGTACGGCATCGTCAAGCAGACCGGCGGCTTCATCTATGTGGATTCCGAGGCCGGCAAGGGTACTTCGTTCCACATCTTCCTGCCGCGGCATCATCCGGCGCTGGAGGTTCAGGCGGAGCCTTCGGCTGCCCACGGCGCGGCCAAGGAGCCGCCGGCCGAGGCAAAACCGCGGACCGATCTGACCGGGCAGGGCACCATTCTGCTGGTCGAGGACGAGGAGGGGTTGCGCTCGCTGAACGCGCGCGGCCTGCGTTCGCGCGGCTACAGCGTGGTCGAGGCCTCGAACGGCATCGAGGCGCTGGAAGTGCTGGAGGAAAAGAACGGCGCGGTCGATCTCGTCGTCTCCGACGTGGTGATGCCGGAAATGGACGGCCCGACGCTGCTGAAGTCGATGCGTGAGCGAAATCCCGACCTCAAGATCATCTTTGTCTCGGGCTATGCGGAAGACGCCTTCGAGAAGAGCCTGCCGGAGAACCAGCAGTTTGCCTTTTTGCCAAAGCCATTCACGTTGAGCCAGCTGGTGGCCGCCGTGAAGGAAACCATGACGCCGTCCTGAATGCCGTAAGCGCGCCGGATCCGGGGCGCGTTTGCCTCAGGCCGCGAGCCAGCGCGCCAGGTCGTCCGGCTTGGGCAGGCCGCCTGCGTGCACGACCTTGCCGTCGATGACGATGCCCGGCGTCGACGCGATGCCATAGCCGGCGATCGCGGCATAATCAGTCACTTTCTCGACCTTGACGTGAACGCCGAGCTTGTCGGCTGCGGCCTGCACCATGTCGGCGGTGGCGACGCAGCGCTTGCAGCCGGGACCGAGGACCTTGACGTCTTTCATAGGTATTCTCCGCAGGTCATTGAAACAGCGCGTTGAACAGGAATCCGACGGCGAGGATGCCGGTCCCGACCACACCGACGAACACGGCGATGAGGCGAATCGTGAGGACCTTGCGCAGGATGATCATCTCGGGGAGCGACAGCGCGATCACCGACATCATGAAGGCGAGGACGGTTCCGAGCGCCGCGCCCTTGGCGAGCAGCGCCTCGACCACCGGGATGATGCCGGCCGCGTTCGAATACATGGGAATGCCGATCAGCACGGCCGCCGGCACCGACCACCAGGCGCCCCGGCCCATGATCGTCGCCAGGAGCTCCGACGGCACATAGCCGTGGATGAAGGCGCCGACGGCGATGCCGGCGATGATCCAGGGCCAAACATTGCCGACGATGTCCTTGACGGCCTCGATCCCCGCCTTGATGCGATCGATGACGGTGAGGTCTTCCGGGGGCAGATCGAGCGCACCGGAGCGGATATTGCGGACCCAGTCCTCCAGCCAATGTTCCAGATGCAGGCGGCCGATCACCCAGCCCGAGACGATGGCGACGGCAAGGCCGAAGGCGAGATAGGTCAGCGCCACTTTCCAGCCTACCAGGCCGAACAGGAGTCCCAGCGCGACCTCGTTCACCATCGGCGCGGAGATCAGGAACGAAAAGGTCACGCCAAGCGGCACCCCGGCACTGACGAAGCCGATGAACAGCGGCACCGCGGAGCAGGAGCAAAACGGCGTGACGATGCCGAGCGACGCCGCCAGCACGTTGCCGATGCCTTCGCGCTTCCCGGCGAGCAGCGCCCGGGTCTTCTCGGGGGAGAAGAAGCTGCGCACGACGCCCATCCCGAATACCACCAGCGTGAGAAGCATCAGAACCTTGGGCGTGTCGTAGGCAAAGAAGCTGACGGCCTCGCCGAGATGGCTCTTGGGATCGACCCCCGTCGATGCGACGACCCAATCCGAGAACGGAACGAGCTGGCTGTAGACGACCGCCCACATGATCAGGCCGGCGACCGTCGATCCGATCCACCTGACGGTCGAAGGCCCGGCGCCCGGTGTGTGTTCGGTGATGGAATCGAGGCTCATACGGCACGCTTTCTTGCGGGCAGCGCCAGCGCGGTATCGCCAAGCCGACGGCCGCCTCAGGGCGATTAGTGCGAACCGCGACGGCTAACCCTGCCTAGTTTCCATCATAGGAGAAGCCACCCGCAGCGGGTTGAGCGAGATCAAGCGGTTCGGGTTCGTTGCTTCGCTCGCCGGCATTGCTGCCCGCTGGCCTGCATCCCCCGGGAAAAAGGCCCCAAATCCAGCCTTATTGACGCATCCCCGCGACCGAGGGCCGCAGCCGGGGGGCGCCATGGTGGCTTCACTTTTAGGCAGTACTGCCCATGTTAGGGGCGCTTCCCCCTGCCGGGGACATTAGGGAAACCAACATGAAATTCACGCAACGCGCCCGCGGCATCGTCCAGGCGATTGCCGTCACTCTAGCGCTGGCGCTGCCGCTCGCGGCCGCCGTCTCGTCGGCCGACGCGCGGGTCGGCGGCGGCTTCAGTTCGGGTTCACGGGGAACGCGAACCTTTTCCCCGCCGCCCAGCACGTCGACGGCGCCCGGTACGACGCAGCCGTTCAACCGCACCTTTACCCAGCCGGGCAGTCCGGGAGTTGGGACCTCGGCGCCTGCCGGCGGCGGTTTCTTCAACCGGCCCGGCCGCGGCATGCTCGGTGGCCTCGCCGCCGGCTTCCTCGGCGCCGGCCTGCTCGGCATGTTGTTCGGCGGCGGCCTGTTCGGCGGCCTCGGCGGATTGTCGTCGATCTTCGGCCTGCTCCTGCAGATCGGCCTGATCGTGATCGTGGTCCGGCTGGCGATGTCGTGGTGGCAGCGCCGTCATGAGACCGCTTCCGCCTATGCCGGCGGCACGGCGGGACCGGCCGGGCCTGCGAGCTTCCGCAGCGCGGCCGGCGGTTTCGGACTGGGATCGGGCAGCGCGCCACTCGAGATTCTGCCTGCCGACTACGAAGCCTTCGAGCGGTTGCTCAGCGACATTCAGGCGGCGTGGTCGAACGAGGATGTAACGAAACTGCACACGCTGGCGACGCCGGAGATGGTGTCGTATTTCACCAAAGACCTCGAGGCCAACCGCGCCCGCAACGTCATCAACAAGGTTTCCGGCACGAGGCTGCTGCAGGGCGACCTCGCCGAAGCCTGGCGCGAGGGCGATACCGATTTCGCCAGCGTCGCGATGCGGTTCTCGATGGTTGACAAGACAGTCGATCGCACCACCGGTCGGCTGGTCGACGGCAGCGAGCAGCCTTCGGAAGCCACCGAAGTGTGGACCTTCCTGCGTCCGCGCGGCGCCAATTGGGAGCTCTCGGCGATCCAGCAGACCTGATCACCCATCGGCGAAGATGATACAGGGCGCCGCGGTTCGTTCCGCGGCGCCCTTGTTTTTGGTGATGTCTTCTACAATTCATTTCGCGGTCGCCGCGACGGAATAACATGTCACCGGGCGTGTTGATGTCAGACAGCGTCCAGAGCGTGATCCGAAAAAAGCGGAACCGGTGTTCCGAAGATCATGCACACGACGATGGAGAGCATGTTTCGACTTGATTGAATCAAGCTCTCGTCCGCGCCAAAAAACAAAACCGGAGGAATCGATGCCTGCTCTCACCTGGAATGTTTCGCGTGTTAGTTTCGGCCTCGCCGCAATGGTTTCGTTCGCCGCTCTCGCCGCTCGGCCCGCCCAGGCGCAATCGGCCGACACCAGTTTTTTCGTGACCAGCACGGGCATCGGCAATGGCGGCAATCTCGGCGGACTTCCCGGCGCCGACAACCATTGCCAGACGCTGGCGCAGGCCGCCGGTATCGGCGCAAGAACCTGGCGCGCCTACCTCTCGACCCAGGCCGCCGACGGTCAGCCGGCCGTGAATGCGCGCGACCGCGTCGGCAAGGGGCCATGGAAGAATATCAAGGGCGTCGTGGTCGCCAAGGATGTCGCCGAGCTGCACGGCACCAACAACATCAACAAGGAAACCGCGCTGACCGAGAAGGGCGAGACCGTCAACGGTTATGGCGACAAGCCCAACAGGCATGACATTCTCACGGGGTCGCAGCCTGACGGCACCGCGTTCAGCGGTCCGGACGACCGCACGTGCAGGAACTGGACGAGCAGCACCCAGGGTGCGGCGATGCTCGGTCACACCGACCTCAACGGTCCCGCCACCAATCCGACGGTCAAATCCTGGAATGCCGCGCATCCCTCGCGCGGACCCGACGGCGGCTGCTCGCAGGCCGACCTGATCAGCACCGGCGGCGCCGGGCTGCTCTATTGCTTCGCGGCGAACTGACCCGTCGCCCCGAGTTCGGACAATCCCGATTTGATCTGATCGAGATTGTGCCGACCATGGCATGCCTGCCGAGGTGTCGGAAATAAGCGAATGGCTGCGCCGCGCGACCGACAGTGGTATGACGGGGAGCGGACATACACCGGTCCACTTCGACGTCATGGCGTTGTCATTCGTGGCGAGCCTTCCGGAGTCTCGGCGCGCAGGCGGAAACCCCGCGCCCAGTCGACAAAGCTCGCGCTATGGACGCCGCGACCCGATGCTCTAATCTTTTGTTGGGTAGTGAAACGGACGAGGCGCCCACATGCGTTACGAACTCTATTACTGGCCCGGCATTCAGGGCCGCGGCGAATATGTCCGCCTCGCGCTGGAGGAGGCCGGCGCCGATTATGCCGATGCCGCGCGCGGTGAGCGCGGCATGGCGGCGATGATGCGGATGATGGAGGCAAAGAGTACACCGCCGTTTGCGCCGCCGTTTCTCAAGGCCGGCAAGCTCGTGATCGGGCAGACCGCCAACATCCTGCTCTATCTCGGCGCGCGCCATGGGCTGGCGCCGAAGCCGGAAGCAGGGTGGTTATGGGTGCATCAGCTGCAGCTCACGGTCGCCGATCTCGTACTGGAAATTCACGACACCCATCATCCGCTCGGGCCCAGCCTCTATTACGAGGACCAGCGCGTGCCGGCGAAGAAACGCAGCGAGGAATTCTGGAACGAGCGGGTGCCGAAATATCTCGGCTATTTCGAGCGGCTGCTGGAGAGCAATAACGGTTCCTATCTCACCGGCCGCCGGCTGACCTATGTTGATCTATCGCTGTTCCAGATCGTGGAAGGGCTGCGCTATGCCTTTCCGAACCGCATGAAGGGGTTCGAGCGCGATATTCCCGGCCTGGTCGGCCTGCACGACCGCGTCGCCGCGCGACCGAATATCAAGGCCTATCTCTCAAGCGACCGCCGCATTCCCTTCAACGAGGACGGCATTTTCCGGCATTACAAGGAGCTGGATAATTGAGAGCGAATGTATCCGGTCGTCATTCCGGGATGCGCCGTCAGGCGCAGGCCCGGAATCCATAACCCCCAATCGTGGTTATGGATTCTGGGCTCTCTCGCTTCGCTCGAGCCCCGGAATGACAGAACGTTGTGATGCTCACCTGTTCCTGCCGTCGATCGGCGTCATCGCAAGCTTGGCCAGCTCGACGCCGTCGATGCAGCTGACGTTGAGCGCCACCACTTCGGCGCCGTCGGGCTTCTTGCCGCGCGCGAACACCTCGACGCCGCAGTCGACGCAGAACTGATGGCGGATCGCATGCTTGTTGAAGAGATATTCCTTCAGATTGTCCTCGCCGGCGCGCAGCTGAAACTTGTCCGGCGCGAGGAAGGCGAAATGCAGCCCCTTCTTGGTGCAGATCGAGCAGTTGCACGCGGTGACCATGGCGAGATCGGTCGTGCATTCGAAGCGCACCAGGCCGCAATGGCAGCCGCCGGTGTAGGTGATGGAGTTGGGCATCGGTTGCGGATCCGCTGTTTCAGGGCGGCCGCAGTATAACCCTCACAAAAGACCGGGCACCAGCCGGTAGCGCACCCGCGTGGTGTAATCGGCATAACCGGGCAGGCCCGCGGTCAGCGCGCGTTCCTCGATGACGATGCGGCCCGCGAACAGCAAGGCGAGCAGCGGCGACATCGCGACGCCCCACCACGAGCCCAGCAGCAGCGGCGCGCCGACGAAAAACAATACGGTGCCGCTGTACATGGGATGCCGGACGAGGGCGTAGGGGCCGGTCGAGATCACGCGGTGACCGCGTTCGGTCTGCAGCCTGATCACCGGGGCCGCGAACGAGTTCTCGCGCATCACCCACATGATGAAGCCCGAGGCGGATAGCAGCATCGCGAGGCCAAGCGCCTGCCAGCCCCAAGGGATCCTGACTCCGTGCTCGCGGGTATCGCTGCCGATCGCGAGGAACCAGATCAGCGCCACGAAGCCGAACACCAGCATGAATGACTTGTCGGCGGCCGGCTGGTCGGGCTGCATCATCGGACGCATGCGCTCGGCGAGCAGCGCCGGATCGTGCCTTGCCAGCCACAAGCCGCCGGCGAGGCCGAGAATTCCTGTCGTGGCAAGGAACAGCCATGCCGCGGGCCAATTCAGCGTACCCGCGGGCACGAACAGCAGCGCGCCGAGCACGACGACCCAGATCAGGTTTTGCAGCAGCAGTCTTGCGATCATGCGGAGTTCCCGTGCCTTCCGGGCTCAGGATGATCGCGCTGTTTTCCGGCGAAGGTTTGGCGCGCAGCCGCCGTCATTGCCGGGCTTTTTAGCCGGCAATGATCTTTCTCGGCAAATGCGCTTGCGATGGAAAACGCGGGGATTGAGCCCGCGTGTGACGAGGTGTGGCTGTCGCTACGATCAGACCAGCTGGTCGATGCGCGTTCCCTGTCCGGGCGGCAGCGGGGACGGGGCGGGCGGCTGGTAGGCCGGGGCACTGTCGGTGCTGGTATCGGGTTTCACTTCGGGCGCCTTGGCCTCGACGGGTTCCGGCGGTTTCACCGGGGTGGACGGCGGAACACTCGAAATGCTGGAAACACTCATGATTGCTATCCTTGGCTCTTTCGCGCCCGGACTGTGAGGGCGGGGAGGCGAACGCTTCATGAATCCAATCGCTAAATCCCGCCGTATCGGGATCCATCCCGGCACATGGTGAACGGCAGGCTGAAATATCCCCGAAAAAAGCGCGGTATTTTCTAAAATTGTAGTGATCCGGGGAGGCCGTGCCGGCGCTCTCTCATTCAGCTCTGCTCATTCATCCCTGCCGCGGGTGATCGCGATCGAGGCCTCAGTCTTGGTGCGCGTGCATTCGTAGTTCAGCCGGCGGTAGCGCATCTTGATGGTATCGCCGCGCAACAGCCCCATCCGCTTCATGCAGCGCGAGGTGCCGGTCAGCGTGTCGTCCTTCGGCAGGGTGAAGACGATGGCGGCGGCGCCGCCGACCAGGTCGAGGAAGGCTGGCTTCGGCTTGCGGCCGTCCTGCTTGGCATAGAGCTCGTTCTTGTAGTTGCGGCCGGTGCAGCCCAGCGACATTTCCTTGGCCAGCGGATGCGACAGATAGACGATGTTGGCGGCGGTGATGCCGACCTTGAGGCCGTCGATCTGGTTCTTGAGCTGGTTGGCGAGATCGTCGCAATGATCGGCGCGGGCGGGCGAGGCGGCAAGCGAGGCGAGCAGCGCGAGCGCGGCGAATATCGAACGAGTGAGCAGGTTTCCGGTCATGATTACCCCCGCACCATTGAAGCCTGAGCGAAGAGTTAGCGCAAGAGCGAGCGATACCGTCAAACATTTGCCTTGTCATGGCCGGGCAAAGCGGTCCGAAGGGTGCCGTCGCTTCCGCTCGCCGACGATCCGGCATCCACCTCTTCACCTGCCCGAGACGGGTAAGCGCATAAGCCATGCGCCGGCAGGTATCGCAGACCTTCCTTTTGTCTGAAAAATGCTTAGAACCGGTCCGACCGTCGGCGCGGCCTCTCCCTGGATGCGTCCGGCTTTTAGCCCCGCGAGCCCCCCATGAACGCCCCCACCGCCTTTCCCGACCCAAAGCCCGTTCCGCCCTACAAGCACACGCCGCTGTTTCCGCTCGGCGCCGACACCGCGCCGTACAAGAAGATCACGACCGAGGGCGTGCGGGTCGAGAAGGTCTTAGGCAAGGACATGCTGGTGGTGTCGCGCGAGGCGCTGCGCGCGCTTTCCGAGGCCGCGTTCGGCGACATCAATCATTATCTGCGGCCGGGACATCTGAAGCAGCTACGCGCGATCCTCGACGATCCCGAGGCCAGCGACAACGACAAGTTCGTCGCCTTCGATTTCCTGAAGAACGCCAACATCGCCGCCGGCGGCGTATTGCCGATGTGCCAGGATACCGGCACCGCGATCATCATGGGCAAGAAGGGTTCTCGCGTCATCACCGATGGCGACGACGAGGCTGCGCTCTCCGAAGGCGCGCGCGACGCCTATCTGCGGCGTAACCTGCGCTATTCGCAAGTCGCGCCGCTGTCGATGTACGAGGAGAAGAACACCGCCAACAACATGCCGGCGCAGTGCGAGATCTATGCCGAAGGGGATGACGCCTACAAGTTCATGTTCATGGCCAAGGGCGGCGGAAGCGCCAACAAGAGCTTTCTGTTCCAGGCGACGCCGTCGGTGCTGACGAAGGACCGCATGCTGGCGTTCCTGAAGGAGAAGGTGCTGACGCTCGGCACGGCTGCGTGCCCGCCGTATCACCTTGCGATCGTGATCGGCGGCACCTCGGCTGAACTCTGCATGAAGACGGTCAAGCTGGCGTCCGCGCGTTATCTCGATGCGCTGCCCACGCACGGCTCGGCCGACGGCAACGCGTTCCGCGATCTCGAGATGGAGCAGGAAATATTGAAGATGACGCAGTCGCTCGGCGTCGGCGCGCAGTTCGGCGGCAAGTATTTCTGCCATGACGTGCGGGTGATCCGGCTGCCGCGCCACGGCGCCTCGCTGCCGATCGGGCTTGGCGTCTCATGCTCGGCCGACCGCCAGGTGCTCGGCAAGATCACCAAGGACGGCGTCTATCTCGAAGAGCTCGAGCATAACCCCGCGCAATATCTGCCCACGGTGGAGCACGCGCTCGGCGGTGACGTCGTGAAAATCGATCTTAACCGGCCGATGAAGGACATTCTGGCAACGCTTTCAAAGCACCCGATTAAAACCCGGTTGTCGCTGACCGGCACCATGATCGTGGCGCGCGATTCCGCGCACGCCAAGTTGCGCGAGCGGCTGGAGAAGGGCGAACCGCTGCCGGATTACTTCAAGAACCACCCGGTCTATTACGCCGGTCCCGCCAAGACGCCGGAAGGCTATGCCTCCGGCGCGTTCGGCCCGACCACGGCGGGGCGGATGGACTCATTCGTCGACCAGTTCCAGGCGGCGGGCGGATCGATGGTGATGGTGGCGAAGGGCAATCGCGCCGTCGCGGTGCGCGAGGCGTGCAAGAAGCACGGCGGCTTCTATCTCGGCTCGATCGGCGGCGCGGCGGCTAACCTCGCCGAGCACTGCATCAAGAAGGTCGAGGTGGTGGAATATCCCGAACTCGGCATGGAAGCGATCTGGCGCATCGAGGTCGAGGATTTCCCGGCCTTCATCATCATCGACGACAAGGGCAATGATTTTTTCAAGGAATTGAATCTGGGGTAAGGGGGCGACGGATCACAGTGACTCGTCGTCCCGGCGAAAGCCGGGACGCATAATCACTGACCTCGATTGTTGAGGGAAAGCCGTCAACCATCACGCCCAACAACCACCGCTGCGGCGTATGGTCCCGGCTTTCGCCGGGACGACTGCGAGAGTGGCTGGACTTCGACCAGCGCGCGTTACGCCCTGATGCCCTTGAACGGGAAGCTGCCCATCGGGCCGATACCCATTTCGCCGGAAATGCTGTCCCCGGAAACCTTGCCGGTGAAAGCGAGCGTCAGCGGCATCGGGTTGACGATGGAGACCTTCCAGGCGACGTCGTCGCCATTGGCGGTGCCATCGAAGATTTCGGTCGATTGGCCGTCGGCGGCCATTGTCCCGGTCAGCGCGCCGCCTGCATTCGTCAGCGTCAGCGGCGCGTTGCGCTCGCCCATCGGCGTCGACATCGTGATGTTCCAGGTTCCGTCCACGGCCATCTCTAAGGTCTCCTTGAAGCTATTTGTTCGCAAAACCGGAATGGTTCTGGGATCGAGGGTCGCTCTGGCGGCGGTATAGCGCATCTCGCGGCCCGTGCCCAATGGTGTCAAATGGACGCGGCGCGAATCCGGCTGGTGACGATCAGGCGAAACGCAATATATTGCAGGCCGAAGGCGGCAAGCTTGACCCCGATCAGCACCACCGAGACATAGAACGCCCACAGTTTGATATCGCCGGTCAAGGCGACCGCGATGGTGCCAAGCCCCAGCACGACCATCAGCGCCGACCAGGCATAGCCGGCGGCGGTGACATATTCCGGAATGGTCTCGGACACGATCGGCGGCATATAGCGCAGCATCCAGCCGCGCTTGAGCATGATCGCGGCGATCGCAAAATGGGCGATCGAGGGCTTCGCCAGCACGAAGCGGGGATCCCTGGTGAGCAGCGTCGCGGCGCCCAGCACGATGACGAGGCCAAGGCTCGCATAGGTCATGAAGCCGAGCGGCTGGCCCTTGACGCGGGCGTAGATCACCTGCGCCACGGCGCCGGCGATCGCCACCGATGTCGCCAGCACCACGTTGCCGGTGGACAGGTACAGCACCAGGAACACGATCGCGGAGAGGAAATCGGTGCCGAGCTTGACGAATACGTCCTTCATCGTTTCCCCCGGTGAGCCTCTCTCGTCATTGCGAGGCGCAATGCGACGGGCGATTTATACAGCGTCCGCGGCCGGCGCGGCAAATTTCGCCCGCCGGTACTCCGGATACCATTTGGTGAAATAGATGGCGGTGTTGCGGGCGGCGAACGCGATCGCGATTCCGGTCCACAGCGGCAGGCCCGGCAGGTAGATCAGGAGCACATTGGCCAGCAGCATCAGCACGAAGGAGGCGGTCCACGCCCAGGTGATGACGTAGTTGGCTTTCAGGAATTCCGGCAATTGCGCGGTCTCGGCATCGACCACCTGGCGGGCATATTGCAGCGTGAACGGCCGGCGGATCATAAGCGAAACAAGCGAGATCGTCAGCACGCCGGCGTCGACCGCCAGCTTCACTTCAGGGGTGCTTACACCGGTGTCGACCAGCGTGACGTAGCAGCCGAGCGCGGCGAACAGGATCGCCGAGCCCGCGCCGAGCATCTTGATCGAGCGGCCCTTGAAGACGTCGAGCGCGACGACGGCAAGGCAGATCGCTGCGGAAACGAACAGGCTCGCCGCCGCCGACGTGAAAAGCATCAAGGTCGCAAACGCGCCGTAGGGCGCTAGGATCAGGAAAATCATCATGGCAGCCTCGCGAGGCCAATCTTTACAATGTCAAGATGACGCTAAGGGCGGAAAGGACGACGGTCAAGTGAAATCTTTACAGTGTCAACATAATGTGAGGGCGTGGGATTATTAGCTTTAATTGCAGTGGCTTGGCCAGATAACTCAATCTATCGATTGTCATTCCGGGCCCGCGCCAAACGGTACGCCCCGGAATACCAGGAGGAATCTTCCGCACCGCCTGACGCGGTGGCTCAGTTCGCCCCGACCCAGTTGCCGTGAAATCCGTCGGGCACCCGGTGCCCAAGCTGCACCAGCGCAACGGGACCCGCTTCGACGTCGGTCGCGTTGAAGACCGCAAGATCGCTGCGGTTTTCGGCCGCGCGCCAGACCACCGCCATGAGCCAGCCATCGCCCTCGGCGGCATCGTCGCCGCGGGCGACGAAGACCGGCTCGGAGATGGTGTCGCCGGCGGGCAGGAGATAGTTGCCGAGGCGTGTGCCCTTGCCGTCGACATGCACGATGCCCGACAGCGCGCCGAACATCGGCAGTTGAGGATTGGCGCAGGCATACCAGCCGTGGCGGCTGGCTAAACCGGCGCGGCGCTCGTCGATGCGGGGAAATTCGCCGGTCAGGTCGTCGAGATAGGTTTGCGTGAAGCGGTCGGTATTCCCCGAGAGATCGAAAGTCCAGCGGCACAGCCGCGCGCGCGACTTGTCGGGGTCGGTCGGCCGGCCGTCGGGATGCGGGAACAGCGGAGCTTCCTCGAACTGCATGACGTCGGCGACGATGCGGTTGCCCTCTTCCCACGCATTCATCACATGAAAAACGTAGCAGCTCTCGGCGCGGAACCAGACGATATCGCCCGCCGAGCCGTGGCGCTTCATGACGCCGACATAGGCGCCCTTGTCCGGCTCCCAGGCATAGGGCGGCTGGCCGGCCATCGCGCGCGCCATGCTGCCGGTGATCGGCAGCACCGGAAACAGCATGTGATGCTCGGTGACGATGAAGTCGTGCACCATGCTGGCATAGGGCGCCTCGAACCGTTCGAAGCGCGTCACCGCGCCCGAGGCATTGACGGATCCGAAGGACAGGGCAGGGGTCAGCGGTCCCGCCGCGTTGTAGCCGAAGAACACCATCTCGCCCGTGACCGGATCGATCTTGGGATGGGCCGTGAACGGGCCGCTCAGGCCGCCACCATAGTTGCAATAGCCGCGGGTCTTCAGCGTGCCGGGTTCGATTTCGGTCGGCAGATGGGCTTCCTCCAGCGCCAGCAGGCGGCCGGCATGGAAGATGATGTTGGTGTTGGCGACGCCGCCGTCCTGCGTCACCGAGGCGGGCGTGTCGGGCAGCCTTCTGCCGAAGCCGCCAAACAGGGCGCGGCCCGCGTCACGCTCGGCCTGCCATTTGGGGGTGCGAACCCAGCGGTTGCGGTAGCTGGCGCGGCCATTCTCGAGGTGAAAGGCGTGCAGCATGCCGTCGCCGACGAACCAGTGCGCGCCTGATACCTCGAATTGCGGGTTGGGGCCGTTGCGATAAAGCGTGCCGTTGAGTTCGCGCGGCAGTTCGCCCACGATCTTCAGAAACGGTGCATCGCATTCCATCGGAATCGGGGCCAGATTGGTCCGGGTCGTCCTGGTCGCCGCTGTTTCAGGCATCGCTTGGCTCCCTTAATGTTATCTTTACACCGTAAAGATACGGTTTGCGGCGGTCAAGCCAAATCTTTACAGTGTCAAAATCGTGATCTATAGGATTGCTATGGCAAGAAAAGCGATATCGACGCGGACCCGCGCCGGCCGGGCTGCAAGAGACACCGTGCCGGCGCGGGCTCAGCGAACCCGCAGCGGACCCAGGGCCGCCGCCGCAAGCGAGGACACGCCCTATCATCATGGCGCGCTGCGCGATGCGCTGCTTCGGGCTGCCGAGCGGGTGCTCGAACGCGACGGGCTTGCCGGTCTGACGCTGCGGGCGGTGGCCCGCGAGGCGGGGGTGTCGCATGCCGCGCCGACCCATCATTTCGGCGACCTCACCGGCCTCGTCAGCGAACTCGCCGCGATCGGCTTTCGCCAGTTCAACGCCGCGATGGCGGCCGCCGGCGCCTCGGCCACGGCGCCGCTGGAGAAGGCGATGGCGCGGGCCAAGGCCTATGTCGCCTATGCGCAGGCCCATCCCGGTATGTACGGGCTGATGTTCCGCACCGAGCGTCTCGACATGTCGCGGCCCTCGCTGTGCGAGGCCGCCAATGCCTCGTTCGCGGGGCTTGCCGGCGCCATCGGCGCCAACCGCCAGGAACAGATTTCCGAGCAGGCGCTGTCGCTCGGGCAGGCGGCCGACATCGCGCGCGCCTGGTCGCTGGTGCACGGCTTTACCACGCTGCTGCTCGACGGTCGGCTCTCCGACATCCTCCACCGGCTGCCGAAGGGCACCGATGCCGGGATGCTGCTGGATGCGATGCTCAAACGCGCGATCGGGCAGATGCCGGTGGCGTGATCAGCGCCGCACGGCCATTTCCGCCGCCCGGCCGCTGTTGCCGATCACTTTCACCTCGTCTTTGCCGCATCGGAAACCGCGCGCCACTTCGTCGGCGGCCTTGCGGGCCAGCTCGTTGGCCTCGGGATTGGCCTTCACGTCGACATAAGCCACATGACACACTGGCCCCGGCGGCAGCCGCGTCACCACCAGCATCGGCTTTGCGGTCGGCCGGCCGTTCTTGTCCTCATCGCTGACGTCGTCGAGGTGCCAGCGCTGGATGATCGCGAACGGCTTGCCGTTCTGCATACGCCATTCGACCGTCGCGGTGCTGGAGTTGAACGGGCCGAACCACAGCCCCGCGGCGGGCTCCTTGGCCGCCATGGCGGGGGTGCGACCGACCGAGACGGTTTCGCGCAGATCGTCTTCGTTCACCAGGACGCCGAGGCCGGCCTTGCCTGGACAGAACCGTGTCGTGGAATCGTCGACGCCGTTGCGCGCACCGGAGACGCGGCAGTTCCCGGGGGCGGTGGACGTGTAGACGCTGCCGATTGTTTGGGCGCTTGCTTCTGGAATCAGGCCGAGGCCAACGCAAATCGACAATACCGAGCCTATTCCTGGCGCAAGATGCCTGTGATTGACGTGACGGCGATGTGAAATGCGCTTCATGAGGCCGCCTCCGTTTGGGAACCCGGTGTTCGACGCGCGCAAGCTGGGGAAGGTTCGGGCAAACCGCGCGAAAAGCCTGACATTGGCGCGGAATTGTCCTAGAACAGCGCCTTCGCGATCCCCATTCTCACTAGCGTGCAGTTGTCTTATCGATCATGCCTGCCATTTCGTCGAAAAAACCGTATCGTGTCGGCCGTTCCCGCACCGGGCTTGGCCTCTTCGCCACCAAGCCGATCAAGAAGGGCTCCAAAATCATCCGCTATTTCGGGCCGCTGCTGGATTCCCGGAAGAAGAAGGATGACGCGATCGAGAACAAATATCTGTTCGAGCTCAACAACCGATGGACCATCGACGGCTCGGTGCGCAAGAACATCGCCCGTTATATCAACCACGCCTGCAAGCCGAACGCGGAATCCGACGTCAGTCCCCGCAAGCGCAAGGTGGTGATCCGCGCCATCAAGAACATCGAGCCGGGCGAGGAGATCAATTACGACTACGGCACCGATTACTTCAAGGCGTACCTGAAGCCGATCGGCTGCAAATGCGACGCTTGCGAAAAGAAGCGCAAGAAGAAGCGCGCCGAGGCGCGGGCCGAGCGGCTGCGCCTGAAGGCCAAGGCCGAGCGGAAGGCGTTGAAGAAGGCCGAAAAAGAGGCGGCGAAAAAGCTGAAGAAGGAACTGAAGCGGAAGCTGAACGGCCACGCCAGGCTCGCCAACGGCAAGCTGATGAACGGCAAACTGCTCAACGGCCATGCCGGAAGAGCCGGCGCGGGCAAGATGCCCTCCGCGAAATCCGGGATTTTCGCGAGGCCGGCGGGCAAGCCGGCGCAGGAAGGCCGGGCTTCGGCCTAGGGCTGTCGTCCTGCCCGGGCTTGTCCCGGCCATGACGACGGATCACTTCCCCTTCACAAACGCCAGATTGACCCAGTTGACGCCGGCGGCGCGATTTTTTTCCTGACTGGATTCGCTGCGCACGTTCAAGACCGGATGCAGCCCCTCGTGCCGCGCCAGTTCGATCGTCTCCTCTGCGCCGACCTCGAACATCCGCCGTCCCGGCGGCACCGGCCCGTGCCGGATCTTCATGATGAGCGTGCCGCCTGGCCGCAGCAGCGAAGCAACGTTCGGCATCGCCCGCCGGCGCTGTGGTTCGTCCAGATGCATCCAGACGGCGGTCAGCATCACGAGGTCGAAGCTTTCGCCGCGGGCTCGCAGAGCCGCGAGATCAGGCAGGCTGTCGTTGAGCCAGTCGATCCGGGGCGACGGATGCAGCGCCATCGCAGGCAGGCGCATCGCATCGGTCGGCTCGACGGCGACGACGGAATGTCCTCGGTCGGCAAACCACGCCGCATCGCGCCCGGTGCCCGAACCGATGTCGAGCACGCGGCCCGGCACCGCCGGGATCAGATGCAGCACGGCCCGATGCGCGTCAGCGAAGGGGATGCTTTCATACTGCCTGAAGAGCGCCTCGGCCTCTTCGGCATAGCCCTCCGTTCCGCTGATGGGACCCGACATCGCGCGAAGCCTCCGGTGTTTGCCGTCATTGCGAGGAGCAACGCGACGAAGCAATCCATCAGGCATCGTATGCCGCCTTGGATTGCTTCGCGGAGTTTATCATCGGGCACGCTTTCGCGCGCCCGGCTGGCTCGCAATGGCGATTTTTTCGGCTGGGGCTATGCGGCTATCGCGCCGCCGCTCCGCCGCAGGCCGATATATTGCAGTTCGGCCAGCGCGCCGACCACGATCGCCTGTGCCGCGATAAAGGCTTCGCCCAATAGATTCGGCGTCACCGCGCCGGAGAACAGCAGCGCAATGCTGACAAGCGTCCACGCCGCATTCCCGGCGATCACGATCACCACGAGCGGTTTCGGCATCGCCGGCCGCGTGCCGAGCCAGCCGACCAGCGCGGCATAGGCGATCAGGAACAGGCCGGTTTCGCGCAGCAACGCTTCGGGCAGCTCGAGCAGTGGGGCCAGCGCGCCGGCGCCGAGCGTCAGCAGCACCGCCGATGCGCCGCTGAAGATGGCATCGGCCAAAATGGCGCGGCGCAGGAACTGGGAGGGATGGATCATCGCAATTCTCCTTTGGCTGGGGTGGAAGGTGAGGGGGATCAGCGGGCCGGTGGCCGCAGCCAGCCCTGGATCCGGCGCAACAGGCGAGCCGGGCACAGCGTCTTGCCGACGCGGGTTCTCGACCGCCGCCACATGCGCGAACACCAGGACGCCGGTGGTGTGGACGAGCGGCTCCGGCATGTTGAAGCTGCGCGCCAAGAGGCGCGTGGCCAGATTGAGCAACCACGGAATCATGCCGGCGGCGGATGAGGAACTGCTGGATCGGGAAAGCGCGCTCATGGATCATCTCCTGTGACGGCGAAGATGCTCCGGCCCGATCCGCATTTCGATTACGTCGGAGGTAATGGAAGGCGTGAAATCCGCGTGATAGGTTTTCCACCATGAACGCACAGACGGCCACGGCTCGAACCGAGCGAACCAAGCCCGCCCATGTCGGCGATCACCTGCGGGAATGGCGGCAGCGACGTCATCTCAGCCAGCTCGACCTCGCCGTCGATGCCGAGATTTCCGCGCGGCATCTGAGTTTCGTGGAAACCGGCCGCGCCGCGCCGTCGCGGGACATGGTGCTGAAACTCGCAGAAAGGTTAGAGGTGCCCCTTCGCGAACGCAATGTGCTCCTCGTCGCGGCTGGCTATGCGCCGGCATTTCCGCAGCGCTCGCTCGACGATCCCGCGCTGAAATCGGCGCGGGCGGCGATTGATCTCGTGTTGAAGGCGCATGAGCCCAATCCGGCGCTGGCCTATGACCGCCACTGGAACCTGGTCTCGGCCAACCGCATGGTGATGCCGCTGTTGGAGGGTATTCCGGCGCGGCTGCTCGGCCAGCCCTTCAACATCCTGCGGCTGGCCTTTCACCCGGAGGCGCTGGCGGCGCGCACCGTCAACCTCGCCGAATGGTGCGCGCATCTTCTGGAACGGCTGCACCGTCAGTGCGAGGCCACCGCCGATCCCGAGTTGCTAAAACTATATCAGGAACTGAAGGCCTTTCCGATCCCGGCGCGCTCGGCGCCGCTGTCGTCGGACAATGTCGCGATCCCCTTCAAGATGCGGCTCGACGGCGAAGTGCTGAGCTTCATCTCCACCACCATGATCTTCGGCACCCCGGTCGACATCACGCTGTCGGAACTGGCGCTGGAGACGTTCTTTCCCGCCGACGAATTGACCGCCGAGCGGATGCGCCAGATCGCGGCCGGCCTGAAATAGCTCTCTTGTCGGGGCGCGGATTGCGGCCTATCTCTGGGACTTCCCAAGGGAGGACGTGCCCATGAGCACCCTGAAACCGCTGCAGATCGACATCGTTTCGGACGTGGTGTGTCCGTGGTGCTATATCGGCAAGCGCCGCATCGAGAACGCGCTGGCGCTGACGCCGGACGTGCCGGTCGAGATCAGCTGGCGGCCGTTCTTTCTCAATTCATGGGTGCCGCGCGAGGGCATCAGCCGCGACGAATATCTGACCGCGAAGTTCGGCTCGCCCGAGGCCTACAAGAACATCGCCGGCCGTGTCGTCGCCGCCGCCAATGAAGAGGGCCTGACCTACCGCCCCGAACTGGTCCGGCGCCAGCCCAACACCATCGACTGCCATCGGCTGATACATTGGGCCGACGCCAAGGGCAAATCGGCCGAGATGAAACAGCGGCTGATGGAGCTGTATTTCAGGGATGGCGGCGATCTCACCGACACCGAGGTGCTGGTGCAGGCGGCGGCCGATTGCGGCCTCGACGCCGACGACGTCCGTCAGCGCCTTGCAACCGACGAGGACGTGGCGCTGATCTCGGCGCAGGCCAAGGACGCGTCCGACAAGGGCATCTCCGGCGTGCCGACCTTCGTGTTCGCGCAGAAATACGCCGTCTCCGGCGCACAGCCCGCCGAACAACTCGCCCGCGCCATCCGCCAGGTGTCGGCGGAAGTGAACGCGCAGGCGGCGGAGTAGCGTTCCGCCCATACCCGTCATTCCGGGCTCGCTCGCGATCTGGAATGACGGTGTACTCTAGCGGCCCCGGATCAAACGCACTGCGCGGCGCGCCAGTTCGCGGAGCCCGTGGCGCAGCATCATCGCGGCGTGGATCAGCGGTACCACCGGATCGTTCTTCCGCAGCGGGACCAGGACGTCGCCGATCGCGAACCGGCCGCGCCAGATCGGATTGATCATGGGATGATCGGCGCCGGCCGTGGAGTTGGCGGAGGCGATACCGGGATCGGCGCAGAGATGTTTTGTGAGATCGAGCGTCAGCTGCACGCCCGGCGAGGCCTTTGCGAAGTCCTCGTCGATGCCGAGCTTGAAGAAGAAGGCGCGGTCCTGATGCCGAAGCACCAGTCCGGCCGCAACCGGCGTGGTTCCGGCATGAAGCGTGACGATTTCGCACTGACCGGTCTCGGCGAGCGCGGGCGCGGCGCGTCTGACAAAGGCGGCATCGCCGTCGTCCTGGATCAGCGCGGTGCCACGCTTTCCCTTCCAGCCGCTCGCCTCCAGCCGCATGAATATCTCGAGCGCCGAGGCGACGTCATCGCGCGTGCGCGCGACCTCGAAACGGACAGCGCCATGCTCGGCCAGCCGATGGCGCTGGCGGCGCAGCTCCTTCAGCTTCTTGGGGCCCAGCGCATCGCGCAGCAATTCGTCGGCGTCGCGCGTGGCGTCGAGGCTGGCGCGGAGCTGTGATTGCAGCACGCGCGGACGCAAGCCGTCCCGCCGCAGCACCTCGCCAAGGATCTTCATGGTCGGGCCATCGAGCGCCACGTCGCGCAGGATCAGCGCATGGGCGCCGGCGTCCCGCGCCGCGCCCAGCAATGCCGTCGCGGCGTCATGCGCCCGATCGCGGTCGAGCGGGGGCGTGCACAGCGTTCCATAGGGATGAGCGCTCACCAGCGCGGGCAGCGGGATCTTGTAGGCGCGCAGCATCGAAATGACCGGCATCACGCCGATCAGCCGTCCGGCGCCGTCCGGCGCGGCATCGCTTCGCGCTGATAGCGCGGACGCGCCGCTGCGGCCGCTTGCAAAGGCGTCAACCGCGAGTACCCAGGCCGGAAGATAATAACCGTTCGGCTCGATCGCGCGTTCGCAAAGCTGGCGCCATTGGCTCGACGGGACGGCCGTCAGCGCGCGCAGGCCTGCGGCATCGTTGACCGATGCGCGACCGGCTGCGGCTCTGTCAGCAATTTCGACCACGTCCCCGTTCCCCGTTCGCAAGGGGGCGGCGCATCCGCAGCGCCGCGCTCTTCACGCGTTGTCGGGGAATGCTAGCCCAAAGATCGGAAAACACCGTTGGCGCCGACGGGCAATTTGATCGGTAATGTTAACCCGGCGTTGACCGTCGACAGGCCCAAGCAGCCGACGCCGGCGGGATCGAAGTTCGATTATTGCGCCGCCGCCGGCGTTTTCTCGCCGAGCTGCGCCAAGCATTGCAGGATGTAATCCGTCCGGTCTCTGGGCGGGACTCTCGCAATCACGGCCCTGTAGCGGCATTCGATCTGCTCGCTTTGCCTGGCGCGGGGCTTCTTCGCCGCCAGCGAATATTGCCGGACCCTGCGCAGGATAATGGGTGATCCGTCGGATTCGAACCGCAATTCGTATTTCCTGCCGTTCCTGTCGGTTGCGCTGCAGGCGACGCTGGAAACCTGCAGCAGCGCGAAATTTCCGACTTGCCGGCATAGGCCGGTCGCGACTTCGGCCGATGGGACCGGCAGGCCGTCGGCCTTCGGCCTGTCCTTGGAACTCAGCAGCATCCGGTCGATCGGCAGTTCGTAGAGGTTATCCTCGTTCCTGCGGCCATTATCGCCCGAGAACGAAATGACGTGACTATTGTCGGTGGGATCCTCGAGCGCGATCGTGAAATTGGTCCGGCCTTCCTCGTTATGGAAGAAGCCGATGGTCCTGCACGTGAAATCGCGGCCGGCGATTTTGAGGAGGCTGCACTTGCCCGACATCAGCGCGAAGATATCGGTGTCCGGTTCCTGCGGTTTGGCGTCATTCGTGACACCCGTCGCGGGCCGGGCCGGATCGGCGACCAACGGGGTGGCAAGGAAAACCAGGGTGGCGGCGAAAACGTGCCGGCAGAGGCGCATCGTCAGGCTCGATGGATAGGACATGGAATTGAACAGGCACCGTGTAGCATCAATTGGAAGGTCGTTTAGCTGAAATCGGCGCTGCCGTCATTTTTACGCTCCAGCGTCGAATAGGCGATGCCCATGATCATGCTGTAGGTCAAGAGCATCACGAGCGAAAACAGGGCAGGGCGCGCGCCAAGCCCCGCCTGGGCGGCGAACGGGCCTTGACCGAGCACCGGAAACAGCAACAGGCCCATCGCCATCCAGCCGAAGATACCGAATATGAACCCCTTTGCGGCCCCGCTGCGGCCCGGCAGCACGCGGTAGAGGCGGCCGAACAGGATGCCGAGCACGACCGCACCATTGAGAAATGACAACGCCCAGGGGATGGCGGGAGAAACTGCGCCGCCGACCAGCCCGCTCAACGCCTGCTGTATGTCTTCATATGGGTGAAAGGATGGCAGCCAGCCCATCCAGGATTTCAGGAACATCAGGCCGGTATGCGCGGCGCTGCCGCACAGGCCGGCGGCGAGCGATTTGCAGATCCGGCCGGCGCCAGGCCTCCTCATCGGCTGGGCGGAACGAAATGATCCCCGACGTTTGCGGTCTGCCCCGTCGCGGTATCGGTCGCCTTGATCTCGATCTTCACCGGGCCCTCGGGCACCGTCGTGCTTGCTGCCTGCACCGACAGGCGCAATTCGCGGGTCTGATCCTGTCCGACCTCGATGATCAGCCTGCCGTCGGCGGCGGGCTCGACGCCCTGGACGTGAAGGGCCGCGTTCGGCAGGCCGGAAATATCGAGCGCGAGGCTGCGGCTGGCTCCCTTGTTCAGGATGCGCAGCGTGTAGTCGTTGCGAATGCCGCCGTCCGAGAGCTGTACATAGAGCGGATTGCGCTCGTGCAGCAGGTTGACGCTCATCGAGCTTCGGGTCGCCAATGCGTACAGCATGATGCCGCTGACCAGCGCGATGATCCCGGCGTAGAGCAGGGTCCGCGCCCGGATCAGGCGATAGACCGGCGGCTTGCCGGCGAGCCGGCGCGCACCGTTGATGTCGGTATCGTAGGCGATCAGACCTGCCGGGCGGCCGATGTCGGCCATGATGTTGTCGCAGGCGTCGATGCACAGGCCGCACTGGATGCAGCCGAGCTGGATGCCGTTGCGGATATCCACGCCGGTCGGGCAGACATTGATGCACTGGTGGCAATCGATGCAGTCGCCGGCGGGCTGGCCGTGCTCGCGCAGCTGTTCTGCCTTCTTGACCGAGGTCCTGGGTTCGCCGCGGTCACGGCGATAGGTGACGTTGAGCGCCCACTCGTCCGTCAGCGCGGCCTGGATGCGCGGCCACGGACACATATAGATGCACATCTGCTCGCGGGCATGGCCGGCGAAGACGTAGGTCGTGGCGGTCAGGATCGCGATCCAGAGATAGGCGACGAACGGCGCCTGCAGTGTCGCCAGATCCTTCACCAGCGTCGGGGCGTCGGAAAAGTACAGAACCCAGGCGCCGCCGGTCCACCAGCCGATCATCAGCCACAGGAAATGTTTGGTGGCGACCTGGCGGGTGTGCCTGAACGTCCAGCCCTTCCTGTCGCTCTGGATGCGCTCGCGGCGGTCGCCTTCGACGAAGCGCTCCACGGCGTAGAACAGGTCGGTCCAGACCGTCTGGGGACACAAATAGCCGCACCACACCCGGCCGGCCACCGCATTCATCAGAAACAGCGCCATCGCCGCGATGATCAACAGGCCGGTGAAATAATATACTTCCTGCGGCCACAGCTCGATGAAGAAGAAATAGAAACGGCGATGCGGGAAATCGACCAGCACCGCCTGATTGGGCAGGCCGGGTCCGCGGTCCCAGCGCGCGAAGGGCAGCAGGTAATAGAGGGTCAGGGTCAGCCCGAGGATCGTCCATTTGATCCGGCGAAACCTGCCGTGGACGGCCTGCGGATAGACCTTCTTGCGCGCCTCGTAAAGCGGGCCCACGATGATGGTGTCGTCCATGACTCTCCCGGCGCTCCCCACGCCTCCCGCACGCCGGGCAGCCGGCCCGGCGGGAGAAGGGTGACTGTTGCTCAATAATCCCCGGCCGGAGCCATCGCCTTGCGATGGCTCAAACGCGGCAGGATTGCGTGGCGAGTTTCAGGCCGATTGCGAAAACGCGCAGCCTTCGCGCAGGCCGAGCTTCCTGAACACGATCGCCGCGGGACAGAAACCCGTGATCGATGCCTGGAACATGTTCAGCCCGGCAAATGCCGTCAGCAAGTACCAGTAGGGACTGACCGTGTAACCGAGCGCAAGGCCAAGCAAAACGACAAATCCCGCGAACATCAGCACTGCTTTATCTACATTCATGACGTACTCCTTTGGTGGGTTTGAAAATGATCAGGACCGGGCGAGCCCGGCCTTGGTCCAAGCGACGATTTTTTGCGCGTCCATCGCGCCCGAGATCCGCGAAATCTCGCGTCCGCCCTGCATCAAGAGCAGGGTAGGGATGCCGCTGATCCCAAGCTGCGATGAGACCGCGGGCGCGGTATCGGCGTTGAGTTTCAGAAGGCGAACGTTGGGTTCGAGCGCTTCGGCGGCCCGCTCGAACATCGGCGCCATCGCGCGGCACGGACCGCACCACGGCGCCCAGACGTCGACCAGCACCGGGATATCGTTGTTGGCGACATGCCGGCCAAAGCCCGCTTCGTCGACCTCGATCGGATGGCCGGTGAAGATGGGCTGATGGCATGATCCGCAACGCGCCGCACCTGGCGCCCGCTCGGCGGGCAGCCGGTTGGTCTTGCCGCAATGTCCGCAGACGATTTGTCGGCTTTTACTCATGCTGCTGGCTCCACCTCCTTGACTTTGGCGATGTTGAGCTTGTCGAGCAGGAAGCGCTCGTAGAACGGCTCGCTCTCGCCGCGCCGGATCTTGCGCAGGAAATATTTCTCGAAGGCGACCTTGGCATAGTGGACCCATTCGCCTTTCGACGACCAGTTGACGTTGCGCGGCGGGATCTGCGGCTGCGCCAGGAAGGCGACGCCGGAATCGCCGAAATCCGCGAGGCAGATCGCGTTCCAGGTCGGCTGCGCGACCGGCCGCTCGCCCCGCAGCAGCGAGCCGATGTTGCGGGCGGTTGCCGTCACCATCAATTCGATCATGAAGCCGGTTTTCGGCACGCCGACAGGGACGGGGGTGGCCCCGACCGGCGCGATCGCCACGCAGACGCCGATGGCGAACACGTTGGGGTATGCCGGATTGCGCTGATACTTGTCGACGAGCACGAAGCCGCGGGGATTGGTGAGCTTCTCGATACCGCGAATGGCGGCAACGCCGCGAAACGCCGGCAGCATCATCGAATAGGCGAAAGGCACTTCGTGGTTCTTGCGCACCGAGCCGTCGTCGGCAAGTTCCTCGACCGACATCGTGCCCGGTGCGACGCTTTTCACCCGGGCATTGGTGATCCACTTGACGTGCTTTTCGCGCATCTCGCTTTCGAGCAGGCCCTTGGTGTCGCCGACCCCGTCGAGCCCGAGATGGCCGATATAGGGTTCGGAGGTGACGAAGGTCATCGGCACGCGGTCGCGCAGCTTGCGGCGGCGCAACTCGGTTTCCAGGATGAACAGGAATTCGTAGGCCGGACCGAAGCAGGACGCGCCTTGCACGGCGCCGATCACGACGGGTCCGGGATTGGCGGCGAGCTTTTCGAACGCCTGCCTCGCCTCCGAGGCGTGGTCGACATGGCAGATCGACTGGGTATGGCCATCGGGCCCGAGCCCAGGGATCTCGTCGAAGGCGAGCTCCGGTCCGGTCGCGACCACCAGATAATCGTAGCCGACCGACGTACCGTCCCCGAGCTCGATGCGGTTTTCCGACGGATTCACCCGCTGCGCGCCTTGCGTCAGCAGGCGGATGCCCTTTCGATTCATGACGTCGACGAGATCGACCTCGATTTCCCCGCGTTTGCGCCATCCGACCGCCACCCAGGGATTGGATGGGACGAAGTGGTAGACCGGCCCCTGGGAAATAACCGTCAGGCGATCACCCGGCCGCAACTTGGGTACCAATTCATAAGCCATCAGCGTTCCGCTGAGGCCTGCTCCGATAACAACGACTTCCGCCATACCCGCCTCCGTTTGCTGCATTCCCTAAAGATGCGGCCCCGCCAATTGAGTGTTGGCTCTTGCGGCCCCGATGGTTGACTATATATTCGCATCATCGTATATACGCAAGTATGAAAATGAATATCGACGTTATGGAAGCCGCCGCCGATTCGGCAAGCGATCTGTTGAAAGCCCTGGCCAACCGCCACCGGCTGCTGATCGTCTGTCAGTTGATCGACGGCGAGCGTTCGGTCGGCGACCTCGCCGAATTCCTCGGTCTTCGCGATTCGACGGTGTCCCAGCATCTTGCGCTCCTTCGCAAGGATGGCCTGGTCTCCGCCCGTCGCGATGCGCAGATGATCTACTATTCGATCGCCAGCGAACCCGCCCGCGAAATCCTGACCGCGCTGTATCGCGTGTACTGCACGCCGCCGAACGGCAAGGGCTCGCAAAAGAAAGCTATGCGGGCGTAAGTGACGATATCTTGAGGCAGGTCAATGTCGGCGCAGGAAAATGCCGACAACATAAATTCCGATTCCCCGGTCAGCGATTCAGATGGGACTGCGAGTGCATATGATGCGTGGAATGACTTTGATGGCGGCTTTGGCTGCGACGATGATGAGTGCGCCGCTGGCCTGCGCGGAACCGCTCACGGTTGCTCCGCGCACGGTCGCCGACGAGAAGGCGGTGTTTGCCACCGTCGAGAGCATCAGCGTGGTGCCGGCGCGCGGGCGCATCGGCGGTACCGTCGTCCAGCTCAATGTCAGGGAAGGCGACAGCGTCACGCGCGGACAAGCCATCGCCGTGATCGCCGACGACAAGCTCGCGCTGCAGATGAAATCGCTGGATGCGCAGATCCAGGCCCTGCAGGCGCAGGCCGACCAGGCGCAGATCGATTTCACGCGCACGGAAGGATTGGTCGATCGCGGCATCCTGCCCCGGACCAAGCTCGACGAGACGCGGACCGCGCTCAACGTCGCCGAAAACGGGCTGCGTGCAAAGACCGCGGAGCGAGCGGTCATTCAGCAACAGTTCAATGAAGGTCAGGTGCTGGCTCCCGTCGACGGGCGCGTGGTGAAGAGGACGGTCTCTATCGGCTCGGTTGTGCTGCCCGGCGATACCGTCGAGACGATCGCGCAGCAGAACTTCAAGCTGCGGTTGCGGGTGCCGGAACGGCATGCGCGCTTTCTGAAAGCCGGCGACAAGGTGCGTGTCGATGGCGCCGAGTTCGGCGATCAGGCCGCCAAATTCGGCGTGATCGACCTGGTCTATCCGCAGATCGAGGATGGCCGCGTCATCGCGGACGCCACCGTCGAGGGATTGGGCGAATATTTCGTCGGCGATCGCTTGCGGGTCTGGATCTCCGGCGGCACTCGAGCCGCCTTCGTGATCCCGTCGAACTATGTGACGACCCGTTTCGGGATCGACTACGTCCATCTCCGCCAGGGGGAACAGACCATCGATGCGCCGGTGCAGCGCGGCCGCGATCTGCCGTCGTCCGAACTTCCCAACGGCCTTGAAATTCTGTCCGGCATTCGCGCCGGCGACCAGCTGGTGCAGCCATGAACCTCGGTCTGTCCGGGCGGCTGACCCGGGCGACGATCAGTTCGCCGCTGACGCCGCTGTTCCTGCTTGCTTCGCTGATCGTCGGCCTGATCGCCGTCGTCGTGATCCCGCGCGAGGAGGAGCCGCAGATCAGCGTGCCCATGGTCGACATCCGGGTCAACGCCGACGGATTGCGCGGGCCCGACGCGGTCGAACTCGTCACCAAGCCGCTGGAAGCCATCGTCAAGGGTATCGACGGGGTCGAGCACGTCTACAGCCAGACCGAAGACGACCGCGTGATGGTCACCGCGCGGTTTCTGGTCGGCACCAGGTCCGACGACGCGATCCTGCGCGTGCACGAAAAAATCCGCGCCAATCTCGACCGCATCCCGGTTGGCATCCCCGAGCCGCTGATCGTCGGGCGCGGCATCAACGACGTCGCCGTGACCGTGCTCACCCTGTCGCCGAAACCCGAGGCCGCCGGGCGCTGGTCGGACAAGGATCTCTACGAGCTCGCCGACAAGCTGCGTTCCGAATTGATGAAGGTCGACAGCATCGGCCTGACTTACATTTCCGGCGGCTCTGCCCAGCAGATCAGGGTCGAGCCGGACCCGGAGAAGCTCGCGCTATTCGGCGTCCCCCTGCAGCAGCTCGTCGCCAAGGTGAAGGACGCCAATCGGTCCTTCATGGCGGGGCAGGTCCGCGACGCCGGCATCGTCCGCAGCGTTGCAGCGGGGCAAACGCTGTCGGGAATTCCCGATATCGGCCTGCTCCTGATTTCGACGCGGGACGGCCGGCCGGTCTATGTCAAGGACGTCGCGTCCGTGGTGATCGGACCGAGCGCGACCGAGCACCGGGTCTGGAACGATGCGCGCGACGGCAAGGGCACGTGGAATCGCGTTCCCGCGGTCAGCCTGGCGCTGGCCAAGCGGGCGGGCGCCAATGCGGTGGTCGTCTCCGAGGATATCGCGCAACGGCTCGAAGGCCTGAAGGCGCGGCTGATTCCGGCCGACGTCGAGGTCACCGTCACCCGTGACTATGGCGAGACCGCCAATGAAAAAGCCAACGAACTTTTGTTCCATCTCGGCCTCGCCACGCTCTCGATCGTGGTGCTGATCGCGATCGCGATCGGCTGGCGCGAGGCGTTGGTCACCCTGGTGGTGATCCCGACAACGATCCTGCTGACATTGTTCGCGGCGAACCTGATGGGCTACACCATCAATCGCGTCAGCCTGTTCGCGCTGATCTTCTCCATCGGCATCCTGGTCGACGACGCCATCGTGGTGGTCGAGAACATCGCCCGCCATTGGGCGATGAAGGACGGACGGCCGCGGGTGCAGGCCACGATCGAGGCCGTTGCCGAGGTCGGCAATCCGACCGTGGTGGCGACGCTGACGGTGGTTGCGGCGCTGCTGCCGATGCTGTTCGTGTCCGGGCTGATGGGGCCGTATATGGCGCCGATCCCGGCCAATGCGTCTGCGGCGATGCTGTTCTCGTTCTTCGTCGCCATGGTGGTGGCGCCCTGGCTGATGCTGCGGCTGGCGCCGAAGGAGGGGGCCGCGGCTGCCGCTCATGCCGCGCATGACGAAGGCGTGCTCGGGCGCCTCTACCGGCGCTTCGCGACCCCGATCGTGCGCAGCAAGCGCGCGTCCTGGATCTTCCTGCTCGGCGTCGGTGTCGCGACGCTGTTGTCGATGACGCTGTTTGCGACCAAATCCGTCACCGTCAAATTGCTGCCGTTCGACAACAAATCCGAAATCGCGGTCGTGGTCGACCTGCCCGAGGGCGCGAGTCTGGAGGATAGCGAACGTGTGCTGTTTGCGGCCGCCGATATCGCGCGCGGATTGCCCGAGATCACCTCGGTGCAGTCCTATGCCGGCACGCCGGCGCCGTTCAATTTCAACGGCCTGGTGCGTCATTACTATTTGCGCGAACGGCCTGAACTGGGCGAGCTGCAGGTCAACCTCGCCGCGCGCGGCAACCGCAAGCGGGCGAGCCACGACATCGCGCTCGATCTGCGCCAGCGGCTGAAGGCCGTCAGCATCCCCAAGGGCACCAGCATCAAGGTGGTCGAGGTGCCGCCGGGACCGCCGGTGCTGGCGACGCTGCTGGCCGAAATCTACGGACCCGACGCGGCGACGCGGCGCGCGGTCACCGGCGAGCTCAAGAAGGTGTTTGCCGAGGTGCCGTTCATCGTTGACGTCGACAATTCCATCGGCGAGAAGCGGCCGCGGCTGCGGCTGTCGATCGACCAGGACCGGCTCGAGTTCTTCGGCGTCGAACAGCGCGACGTCTACGATACCATCCAGACCCTGTTCGGCGGCGTACCGGTCGGCTATTCCCACCGCGGCGAGGACCGCAATCCGATAGAGATCGCCGTCAAGCTGCCGAAGCGCGACCTGGCCTGGACCGAGGCGCTGGCGTCGACGCCGGTGCCGGCCAACACGCTGCCCGGCAGCAAGACGGTTGTCGAACTCGGCCAGGTCGTCAAGGCCACCGTCGAGGAGGGCTCGCCGACCATCTTCCGGCGCGACGGCCGTTTCGCCGACATGGTGATGGCCGAACTCGCCGGCCGCTTCGAGGCGCCGCTCTACGGCATGCTCGAAGTGGCGAAGCGTATCGACGCCCATGATTGGGGCGCGCTGCCCAAGCCCGTCGTTGGCCTGCACGGCCAGCCGGCCGACGAGTCACACCCGACGCTGTTGTGGGACGGCGAGTGGGAGATCACCTACGTGACCTTCCGCGACATGGGCGCGGCCTTCGGCGCCGCGATCCTCGGCATCTACGTGCTGGTGGTGGCCCAATTCCGCAGTTTCAAGCTGCCGCTGGTGATCCTGACGCCGATCCCGCTGACGCTGATCGGAATCCTGATCGGCCACTGGTTGTTGGGCGCGCCGTTCACCGCGACCTCGATGATCGGCTTCATTGCGCTAGCCGGAATCATCGTGCGCAACTCGATCCTTTTGGTCGACTTCATCCGTCACAGCGGCGGCCAGGGCAAACCGCTGCGCGAGGTAGTGCTGGAAGCCGGCGCCGTGCGCTTCAAGCCGATCCTGCTCACCGCGCTCGCGGCCATGATCGGCGCCGCCACCATCCTGCTCGATCCGATTTTCCAGGGCCTGGCGATCTCGCTGTTGTTCGGGCTCGCCTCATCGACGCTACTCACGGTCCTCGTCATCCCCGCCATCTACATTGCGCTGCGGCAGCCTTCGCAGCAACCATCGTCCGGCAAATAAGGAAGCCACAAATGGAAAAGAACTACTCCGAGATCACAAAACGCATCTCCGGCGACCTGCGGAAACTGCGCCAGGACATACCCGACACCATGAAGGCCTTCTCGGCGCTGGCGCAGGCCGCGACGCGCGAGGGCGCGCTGGACAAGAAGACCAAGGAGCTGATCGCGCTGGCGATCGGCGTCGCCACCCGCTGCGACGGCTGCATCGGCTTCCACACCGAGGCGCTGGTCAGGCTCGGCGCGACGCGCCTGGAAGTGGAAGAGGTGCTCGGCATGGCGGTCTACATGGGCGGCGGTCCCTCGCTGATGTATGCGGCCGACGCGATCTCCGCATTCGAGCAATTCGAGAAGGCGCTGAAGGTTGCGGCCTGACGGATTGCGCTTGCCCGAACAGCTTCGACCCGGCGGCGCGCTCAGCCGCGCGATGCCATGCACGAATTGAACCGATGGCTGGCGATCAGCGCAGCGAACCGATCCGTTCCAGCTCCGCGGGGTTGATCACCTTCAGGTGGCCCTCGGACAACTCCAGCAGGCGGCGTTCGCGAAACAGGCCAAGGACCCGGCTGACATGCACCGGAGTGAGGCCGACCGCATCGGCGATGTGCTGCTGGCGCAGCGGAAAGGGATAGCGCTGTTCGCGGATCACGTTGCGCGCCGCGATCCGCGGCATCAGATGCAGCAGCAGATGGGCGATGCGTTCCTCGGCCGAGCATTGGCCGAGCGCGGTCAGAAGTTCGGTCATTTCGTTCGTGTCGGTGACCCAGGATTTCGCGATGGCCCCTTGCACGTCGGGATCGGCAACGCACCGCTTGCGGATTTCGGAACGTGAAAATCCGCTCACCTGAACCTCGGTCAGTGCCTTGATCGAGAAGTGATATGTCTCCGCGAAAATGGTGATGGGGGAGAACAGATCTCCAGGCAGCAGGAATTTCAGGATTTGCCGGCGTCCGTCGGAAAGCTGGAAATAGCAGAACGCCCAGCCTGCACAGAGTACGAATACATCCTCCGAGGGCTGATTGCGGACGGCGATTTGCGCGCCGGCGCGGGCTGCGAAGAAGTGCTGCCAGCCCGGTTTGCCCGCTGTTTTCGTGTCTTCGGAAGTTTCCCCGAGCAGCGTTCGGCAAAAGCCGTTTTCGCGGTGAAGGCAGGTTACGCAAACTGACGCAAGGTCTTTATCGGAGGGCTTTGCCAAAAGGTCTCGCAGGAATCTACGCTGAACTTACAGAACTTTCCGTGCAGAAAGTTGCATGCGCATCTATCAGAATTAGCCGATACAGCGCAATCAAAATGGAAGTCGCCGTTTGAATACGGACGATTATTCGTTTAGCGGCGTCAAGATCTGCAACTTAAACGAGATGTGTCACGCGCGATCGTCTTGATGCAAGTCAACAACCTGGATCAAGTTAAGGGGCTCGGAGCAATCCAGAATCAATTTAACCTTTTTCAACCCTGTTGCGTTTCGCACCGAGCCGCGCCCGCGTCTCTTGCCGCTCGTTGGTGTCGCTGCAAGCAGGGCCGTCTTTCGGCGATGCTTGCCCGCGCTGAATTGTGCCGTGACGTGTGGACGGCGCGATTTCCGTCCATCGCGATGCCGACCGAGCGACAGCGCGGCAGGACAAGCGTTCGAGTAGCGATGGATTTCGACGTGCGGATGAAAATTGTGCCGAACACACTTGGCGACTCGGCCGTACATCTGCAGAATACCGCCAATACGCTCGTGGCCTGCGCCGAACAGTCGGCCCCGGTGACAGCTGGTTCGGAAGAGGCGTCGCTAACGTGCAGGCGGTTGCATCGACCACAGAACGATTGACGTCGTCGGTCAGCGAGATCGGCCGTCAGGTTTCGCAGTCAACCGGGATCACCGGCAGAGCGGTCGCGAGCGGGACCGATCAAATCGCAGCGCGAATGTTTGACGCCGCCAACGAAATTTCACAACGATCCGATATGTTGCGTACAAGCGTAGAGGGATTCTTCGCAGCAATCGGGACCGCCTGATGTCGATACATACGATCCCCGCCGTGGAAAATGCCGTTCGCTGCACGATCGGCGCCGGCGAGGCCTGTCCGCTGGGGCCGCATTGTCCGGGAAGCTGCGCGCCCCGGGTACCGGATCGTCCGTCCGACGAAGCGGTTTTGCAACACCTCGGCGCGGCCGTCATGCTGTGCTGGGCGCAGTTGCCGCTTAGTGCGAGAGACCACATCTTGCGCCAGGCCGACGATGTGATCGGGCTGTCGCCGGTCCCGCAGGTTCGAAACGAGATCGTGCGGTTGATGTTGCGCCATGCCAAGCTGCGGTGGGCGGCGTCCCTGCTGCCGGGCAAGGGGACGCGAAGCCGGGGCGCCGGCAGGTCGATTTGAAGCGGTCACGTCTTCTTCATGCGATCAATGTCCATCCGCCGGGGCACGCTTTCGCTCGAAAACCTGCCTAGATCGGCTCATAGTTCTCCGAAGCGCAATTGTCGTCGCGCCGGCGGTCCATGATCGCGCCTTCCTTGATCGTGATGCGATAGGTCTCCGAACCCAGCGGCGTCCCCATCACGGAAGTGAGTTGGGCGGTGACGCACGCCGTCCACCCCGATCCATAGGCTTCGTGCAGCGGCGGCGAGACCCGCACCTGCTGCGGGTTTGACGCGGCGACAAACACCGAATCCAGATTTTTGCGGACCAGTTGCCGGACGTCGGGCGGCGGCTCGGGCGGCGGCGGATCAATCGCTTTCGTGCGCATGAATTCCGGCAGCGACGCATGCGTGTCGGCGAAGCCACAGCCCGCCAGCACAAGCGCCCCGCCTGCCATCAATGCCAGATGAACGACGATCCGGTCCATCCGCCCCAATTCGTTCCGCACTTGAAGCATACCCGCTGCCGCCGCCCATTCGCGAGCCCGCGGGCCATCAACAATTGCTGAAGTCCGGCCGTGGAACAGTCGTCGAACGGCCCGCCGAACCATTATTGCCATCGCCCGGCTTCAGAGTAAGTTGGGTATCGCAGGGGAGACGGCCATGAAGACCTTCACGCTAGCGGCGGCAATACTGGCATTGGTCGCAATGCCCGCGCACGCCCAGATGGGCGGCAAGCGACCTCACGGTGACGACAAGCCGGCGGACCAGAAGAAACCGAAAGCGGACGAAGCCGCCTACAAGGCCGCACTGGAACGAATTCCGGAGCCCAAGGAAAAATACGATCCCTGGGGCGTGGCGCGACCGGCGGAGCCTGCGAAGAAGACGAAATAGCCAGTTCCCTCATTATCAGGCTTGAACCTCCGCATCCGGCCGGCCGACCCATTGGTGAGCCTGGATGGAGGTCTGCCATGTTTCGTCGTGCTTTTCACAAGACGCTGATCGTGGCGGGAGTCCTGCTGGGCTCGCACGCGGCATTTGCCGAAAACCGTGTCGCGCTCGTGATCGGCCAGTCGGCGTATCGGGCCGTGACGGCGCTGCCCAATCCGGCCAACGACGCCAAGGCGATGTCGCAATTGCTCGCTGACGCCGGATTCGACGTGACCAGCGCCGCCGATCTGTCGCAGAACGAACTGCGCCAGAAGGTCGGCGAGTTCGCGGCCAGGGTGGCGGCGAAGGGCCCGGACACCGTCGCGCTGGTGTTCTATGCAGGCCACGGCCTGCAGATCGACGGCGAGAATTTCCTCGTTCCCGTCGACGTCGACCCGAAGCGGGAGGCCGACATTCCGCTGCAGGCGGTGCGGCTGAACGACATCCTGAACACGCTGACATCGGTGCCCAGCAAGATGCGCATCCTGCTGCTCGATGCCTGCCGTAACAACCCGTTCCCCGACATCAACAAGACCTCCGGCCGGGGACTCGCGATCGTCGACGCCAGGACCGGTGCGCCGGGCACCTTCATGTCGTTTTCGACCTCGCCGGGCGCGGAAGCTGAGGACGGCAGCGGCGCCGACAGCCCGTATACGACGGCGCTGCTGGCAGCCGCCAAGGAGCCCGGCCTTTCGATCGAGGACATTTTCAAGCGCGTCAGGGTTTCGGTGAACAAGGCAACCGAGGGGCGGCAGACCCCCTGGGACTCCTCCTCGCTGACCGACAATTTTTCCTTCTTCGGTTCCGGCAGCTCCGCCCCGAAACAGGTCACGGCCAGGCACACCGTCGTCGAATGGCATCGCGAACTGCAGGGCAAGCCGGTCGAGGTCGCCAATGAGCTGATCGTGGCCGACGGCACCGAAGAAGCCTATCAGGCGTTTGTCGAGATGTTCGCACAGCCGCCGTTCGGCCCGCAGGCGCGCGAATGGCTCGATCGCCATCGCCGGATGGTGGCGTGGAACAACGCGGTGATCCTCAACACCGCGGCGGCCTATCGCGCCTTCATGGCCGAATACCCCGACAGCGATCTCACCGCCACCGCGCGCAAGCTGGAAGAACGGCTGCGCAACCGCCCCGATTTCGCGACGAGCCTCGCCGCCACCACCGCGGCTTCGCCGAACGGCAGTCCGGCGGCCGCCTCCAGCCTGCCGACCAATGCCTCGCTGGCTGCCCCGACATGTCCGTGCGGCGGCGCGCCGTCGCTGCCGCTGAAGAAAGTCGACCTGCCGCCCAAAAAGCGCGGCGAGCCCGACACGCCGAAGCGCGCCAGCACGCAGCCGCCGCGTCGCCTGCGCGAGGTCGATGACGAGGAAGTCGTGATCGTTCGCCGTCCGCCGCCCGTCTATTACGGACCGTCGATCGGAATCGGCATCGGCGGGTTCGGAGGAGGGGGTTTTGAACGCGGCGGCGCCGGCATCGGCCGGCAGCGGGGTGGATACTGACGCTGGAGGACGCGAGACGGCCTCGATCAGCCGCCCATCGGGGCCACCGCCGTCCTGAAGCGGCGGCTGCCGCACGATCTCAGGGTATCGAGGCCGAACTCGGAGCCTTCAGACGAACCGAGGGCGCCGCATCGACACCGCCCGTCCGCCGAACTCCGCCGCCCGTCCCGGCGCCGCACGATCTGTCACGCTGACGAAACCGTCCATCCCACGCCGGCTGTACAGAGCTTCGGGCAGCCCGTTGGATGAGCGGATTCATCACCGGAGTTCCGCATGATGCCAATCCACGGGAATAATAGATCGGCAAACGCTGCCAACCCACGTCGCGCTCCCGCGCTTCCCGGGGCATTCGGAATCCCGGGGCTAGTGCTCGCGGTCATGCTGCTCGCCGCCGTACCGGCGTCGGCGTGGGAATATTGGGGCGGCGATGGTGGCGGGACGCGCTTCTCACAGCTTGCCCAGATCACGCCGGCCAATGTCGACAATCTCGTCCGCGCCTGGGAGTTTCGCACCGGCGACCTCGACGCGCGGATGCCCGCGCTGATGGCGCGCACGAAATCGGAAGCCACGCCGCTCTTCGTCGAGGACAGTCTGATCTTCTGTACGCCGTTCAACGAGGTTATCGCGCTCGATCCGGGCAGCGGCGCGCAGAAATGGCGGTACGATCCAAAGATCGACACCAGCCGACGCCCGGGAAATCGTTATGTCTGTCGCGGCGTCGCTTACTGGGTCGACGACCAGGCGGCCGAAGGCGCGGTTTGCCGGTCGCGGATATTCATGGGCACCAACGACTTCCGTGTCATTGCGCTCGATGCCCGGACCGGAATTGCCTGCGTCGATTTCGGCGGGAATGGCGAGGTCACGCTCGATATCGGAAAACCATTGGTCTGGCCCGGCGAATTCCAGATCACCTCGGCGCCGGTGGTGAGCCGCGGCGTGGTCATTGTCGGTTCTTCGATCTCGGACAATGTCCGCATTGACGCGCCGCTCGGCACCGTGCGCGCCTTCGATGCGCGAACCGGGCGTCCACGCTGGACGTGGGACCCGCTGGGCCATGACGGGATCACCGCGGGCCATGCCAACGTCTGGGCGCCGATGTCGGCCGATGAAGAGCGCGGACTGGTTTTCCTGCCGACATCGTCGCCTAGTCCGGATTTCTGGGGCGGTAAGCGACCCGGCAACAACGCGCATTCGGACTCCGTCGTAGCGCTGCGCGCCGACACCGGCGAACTGGTGTGGTCGTTCCAGACCACGCATCACGATGTCTGGGATTACGACCTGCCGGCGCAGCCGACGCTGGCGCGCATCGACACCGGGGAGGGGATGCGCGACGTCGTGATTCAGCCGACCAAGCAGGGTTTTGTGTTCGTGCTCGACCGCGACAATGGCAAACCCATATGGCCGGTCGAGGAACGTGCGGTGCCGCAAGGCGGCGCAGAGGGCGAACAGCTATCGCCGACGCAGCCATTTCCCACCCACGTGCCGGCGCTGATGCCGCAACGGTTTTCAACGGCCGATGTATTCAAGCCGTTTCCGGCCCTCGGCCGTTCGGCCTGCGAGAAAGAACTTGAGGACCTTCGCAACGACGGCCTCTACACGCCGCCGTCGACACAAGGCACGCTCGAGTTTCCGATGACCGGCGGCGGCGTCAACTGGGGCGGCGCGGCGTTCGACCCCGTCAACCAGATCCTCTATGCCAACACCAGCTACGCCATCCACGTCATCAGGCTGATTCCGCGCGCCGAGGCGGAAGGTCTCAAACCTCCGCCCGGCCGCGAACTGGGACCGCAGCGCGGTGCGCCGTTTGCGATGACGCGCGCGGTGGCGATGTCGCCGCTGGGGCTGCTCTGCAATCGGCCGCCATGGGGGGCGATGGTTGCGGTCGATCTCAAGGCGGGCAAGATCCTCTGGAAGTCGTCGGTCGGCACGACTGAGGACCGCGCGCCGCTCGGCCTCGCGTTCCACTGGGGCACGCCGCTGGTGAACGGCGTGGCGATCACGGCGGGCGGCCTGGTCTTCACCGGCGCGATGGACGCTTATTTGCGCGCCCTCGACGCCAAATCGGGCGAAGAACTCTGGCAGGGCAGGCTGCCGGTCCCTGGCGTCGCCAATCCCATGACCTATCTCTGGAAAGGGGAACAATATGTAGCGATTTCCGCCGGCGGTCATTCCGAGTCCGGCACCTCGATCGGCGACAGCCTCGTGGCGTTCCGTTTGGCGCGGCAGGGGGAAGCGCCCTCGCGGTGGTCGCGCAGCATCGACCGGCCCGGCGGGCGGTTCTGGGCCAGGGCGATCGCGTTCGCACTCGCCGGTGTGGTGATGGCGGTCGCGCTGTGGCGCTGGCGACGGCGTTCAAAGGTACACTGAGCCGGCATGTCCGCGTTTCTCCTGATCATGCCGCAGGTCCTAATTTTACGGAAAGTTCAGCTATGGCCTCTACAAAATATTAACGAGCTTAGAACAGTGCTCCCGAACGCTCAGGATGAGCGATGGCTTATGCAAATTCATCAATCGTCGACGAAGTCGAAGCGGCGATAACTACCGGCTCTGCGGAAAAGCGCCTGGATACGGTCAAGCGCGTCACAGATCTTTTCCTGTTGTCGGCCGACCGTCTGGATGCCGCGCAGATCGACCTGTTCGACGATGTGCTCGAGCGTCTCATAAGGACCATCGAGATTCGAGCGATCGCGGATGTCGGCGCCCGCATGGCGCTTGCCGAAATGAGCGCGCAGCTGGCACCCGTGGCCCACGCGCCGCCGGCCTCCATTCGCCGCCTTGCCAGGAACGACGAGATCACGATTGCCGGTCCGGTTTTGGCGGAATCCGCGCGTCTGAGCGATCAGGATCTGGTCGAAATCGCGGAAACAAAAGGGGAGCCGCACCTGCTCGCCATCTCCGGCCGCTGGTGGCTGAAGGAACTCGTCACCGACGTGCTTTTCGCCCGCCGGTACCCCAATGTCAGCCGCCGGATCATCAGGAATCCGGGCGCGCGCGTCTCCGCGGCGGGCTTTGCAATCGCCGTGGCACAGGCCGAGTTCGATCCTGAACTTGCCGTCGAGACCGGCATCCGCGTCGATCTGCCGGCGGAACTACGTCGTGAACTGTTAAGCCATGCGACAGAGGCGGTTCGATCGCGGCTGTTGTCGCGCGCGCCACCCCATCTCTTCGAGGATATTCGCGATGCGATTGCGGCCGTCTCGGCGGGCGTAAATCGCGAAATGTCGAGAGCCCGCGACTTTGCCTCGGCCAAGCGCCTGGTAGCGCTGTTGCGCGACAAGGGCGAGCTTGACGAGGCGGCGGTGTTCAGCTTCGCCAGGCAGCGGAAATATGAAGAGACCGTGGCTGCACTTGCCGAACTGTCGCAATCGAGCATCGAGGTGGTGCGCCCCCTGATGCAAAGTCTTCGCGATGATGGCGTCCTCGTTCCCTGCAAGGCAGCGGGGCTGGGCTGGGAAACCGTCCATGCGGTCCTCGAGAGCCGCTTTGCAACGGGCTCCATGGCGCCGCGCGAATTGGCAAATGCCAGGGAGCAATTTGCCAAACTGACGACCGAGGACGCGAACCGCCTGCTCCGGTTCTGGCAGGTCAAATCGACGTCTTCGTGAGTTGCACGCAGGAGCATGTCGGTTCTGATTGAATCAGAACCGAATCTCTGGATCCTTGTTTTGACGCGGTTTCTTCACGCGAACCGGCATCCACCCCCCTTCAAGTGCGGGGCAGGCTTTCCCTCGAAAACGCTTTAGTCGAACGCAACGCCGATCTGCCGCTCGCTGCTCCACACCGCGTGGCAGGGGCGCTTGAAATGATCGGCCTCGATGACCAGCGTAAAGACCTTGGGCACGCCGACCGGATTGGCGATGTCAATCCGCGCGCCGGTCTCGGAGAGATTTCGTACCGTGCAGTCGAGCACGCCACCGTCGTTGAAGGCGAGCGTGCCGCGTTTGAGCACCCGATGTCTGGGGACTGACCTCTTCTCGCTCATGGCCCGCTAGTCCTAACTGTCTCGATCGCCGATGATTCAAATTTAGCAGCGAGAAATTACAGGCAATTGAATCGAATATCCGCGGTATTCGGTTGCGGATTCAGCTTTCGTTTACGATAAAGTCCCCGATCCAGGCGGGTGGCGGGCGATGTCGGGTCAGCCAGCCTGCCGCCGAGGCGTTTTCCCGACACTAACCGGCACCGAAAACGCTATGGCAGCATCGCAAAGGCGCTCGAGACGATGGCCGCTGGCTTGTTGTCGGTGGCGCTCAGCAGCGTCACGCGGCCGAAGCTCATGGTGCGGCCGAGCCGCACGACCCGCGCATCCGCCAGCACATCCGACTTCGTCACCGCGCGCATGAAATGCGTGGTCTGATCGACGGTGGTCATCGGGCGGTAGCCGCGGTTGGCTGCAAGAATGGCGATCACCATCGCGGTATCCGCAAGGGCCATCAGCGCCTGGCCACAGACGATGCCGCCGTGCCGGCACAGCCGTTCCGAAAATGGCATCCGCAGGAGCGCCCCCGGCTGCCAGTCGGGCGCCGCGCCCGCCGGCGGCGCGCATTCGATGCCGGTGATCGTAAGCCCGAGATCCTGCACCCATGGTGCGAAGACGTCGGCCAGCGTGCGGCGGGCCTCCTCGATGTCGAAGTCGGCTGTTTGTTGTTCGGTTGGCATGAACGATGGTTCCCCCGCTATGGCCGGCATTCTAGAGGGCATTTCCCAGAAGGGAACATGTGCCCCGGCAGCTTGAAAACGCCGGGTTTCGGGTCATAAGGTCGCCGAAATCTGCAACTCGGATCATTTTTGACGTCTTGGCTGCGGTCCTTGGCTTAGCCATCGGGGCGATGGTATATGACCGGGAAAACTCGGGGAGCATTCCATGAAGGTTTTCCGCTTGGCGGCGGTTCTCGCACTGCTTGCAGGGCCTGCCTACGCGCAGATGCCCAACATCAACTTGATGCCGGACGTGAAGACGCTGACGCCGGAGGAAAAGGAGCAGGAAGCCCAACAGCAGAAGGCCTATCGGGAATCGCTCAAGAAGATTCCGGACGCCAAGGCCGCGAACGATCCGTGGGGCAATGTGCGCAGCACGGATACGCCAAAGACGTCGGCGGCCAAGACACCTTCGGCCGCGAAGCCGAAGACCGGCAGTGCCCAGACCAAGGCGGATACCCGCTGATCGTTCGAACGGCTGCGTCGGTGCCCGCGGACGATCAGGCCAGCACGGCCGATTGATCCAGCAGCGTTTCGTAACATTCGCAGGACATCCGCATCAGCGCGGCGCGGTCCAGGATCTTGATCACGCCGCGTGAATAGGTGATGGCGCCTGCGTTCTGCACCTTGCTTGCGACTTCGGTCACCGAGGTGCGCCGCACGCCCAGCATCTCCGCGAGAAATTCCTGTGTCAGTGGAATGGTGTCGCTCGCCGCCCGGTCGGCGGATTGCAGCAGCCAGCGGCAGAATCGCGCCTCGATCGAATGCAGCGCGTTACAGGCCGCGGTGACGCGCGCCTGCGACAACAGCACCTCGTTGTAGCGGATGGCGAGATTGCGTACGGGATCGCTCGCGGCGGCGACGTTCCGGAAGTGCGGCGCGGCGATCCTGCTGCAGGCCAGCGGCATCTGCACCACGACGCGGACCAGCGACTTGTAAAGGCCGAGCCCGGCCATCCCGCCGACCACGCCCTCGCGGCCGACGGTTGCGGTCTCGATCGCCTTGCCGTCGCGCAGCACCGCCAGCAGCGACAGCATGCCGCCATGGGGGAAGTAGATCTGGTCGACCTCGTCTCCGGCTTCCATCAGCACCGTGCCCTGCTGCAGCGGGACCGTCGACAGATGCGGAAGCAGCCGGTCGAAATCCGCGCGAGGCAGGGAGGCAAGCAGCTTGTTGTCCAAAGGGAGACTGGCGTTGGAAATGTTCACGGCCACTGCGATATCCCGCCCGGTCGGTCGGGCCGATTTACCGCAGGGGATGAAAAAGGGCGCTCCGAAGGCGGCCCGCGGAAGGTTCGTTATAGGGATCGCCAAGGGCCGTTGTCGGTCCGGTAACCGTCATAGGCCCGTCCCGGGCCTATGGGGTATCGCGGTATTCTGGGGATTGAGCGCCTCTGCGCGGCAAAATTCGGTGTCGGAAATCGGACGTTTGCGTCACTCCGGTCGAATTCCTATCCAACCTCGCTCACCAGGCGGTTTTTCTTGTCGGCACGTGGCGCAAGCGGGGTATCGCCAAGCAGCCGGTCGAATTCCAGTTTGGATATGTCGTAGCACTCGCAGGCGCGCTGCCGCAGCGCCTCGTCATCGAGGATCGAGACGTGACCGCGCCGGTAGCGGATCAGCCCGGCCCTCTGCAGGTTCCCCATCACCTCGGTGACCGTCGTGCGCCGTACCCCGAGCATCATGCCCAGGAATTCCTGAGTGAGGAGAAACTCGCCTGACGGCATCCGGTCGCGCGTCATCAACAGCCAGCGGCAACAGCGCTGCTCGACCCGGTGAAGATGCGCGCAGGCGGCCGATTGCGCGACCTGGTTGAAGAAGGCGTGGGCGTAGCGGAGCACGACGCGTTTCAAGGTCGGGCTTTTCTCGAGTTCGCCACGGAAGACGCCGGCGTCTATCTGCAGGGCCGTCCCCGGCACCTGGACGTAGACGGAGGAGGGCGCGTCGCGGTCGCCGAGGCAAACCGGCAAGCCCACCATGCCCTCGCTGCCGATGGTGCCGACCTCCGCGCTGGTGCCCTCGGCCGTGGTGATCACCAGCGACGCGACGCCGTCGACCGGGAAGTACACATGCTCGATCGGGCGCGACGCCTCATACAGGCTCTTTCTGTATTCGAGGGAGACCTGCGACAAATGCGGCCGTAGCCGCTCGTAGTCGCCATCCGACAACAGCGAGAGCAACCGGTTGGTTCGTCGATCGCGGTGGGGCATGCCTGCTCGCTTTCCGCGGTTGTTGGCCGCCTCTAAACTGGATGCCTGCTGGCAATCTGCCGACAATATCGACCTTATGTCCGGCATGCGACTGATTTAGGTCAAATTCGGCCGTCCGGGGACTCGGATTGGTTCCGGCGCGCGCTATATTAGGGGCTCGCTATGAGTACCGGAGTTGCGACATGGGCTTTCGCCCGCGCGATCTCGCAGACCGGATGGCCGGACGGCGGAAGCCGGACGACGGCTATCTGCGCGAGACCTTCACCTTGCCGCGCGACCAGGCGCGCACCAAGGCGCGCGACTTTCTCGGCCGTTACCCGAAGGCCGCCTATATGAGCTCGGTGGAAAGCTGGCGCGAACTGCCCGGTGGTGACATCGAGTTCACCATGCGACGGCTGCCGAGTTCGGACTGATGTTCCGTCCAGGCGACAATTCGGGCGAGGAACTGGTCCCAATCGGTTGAAATTGCAAGGTCTTCGGTGCGGCCAGTTCGCGATGCGCATTCGCGCTTATATCGGGTCAGCGATCACGTGGTCGCAAGTGTAGCAGCGGAACACGCTGATGGCAGCGCGAACCGATAATGCAGGGAGAACGCCGAGCCGTTTCATCTCGGCGCTGCATCTGTCGCAATTGCGCAAGACATAGTTCGGATCCGCCGTCTCCGGCGGAACATTCGCGTCGTCGGACGCCATGACTTCTGTCCCCAAGATCACGATTCGCTGGCAACCGAGTTGGCACCAGGAGGCGTTCGAATTTATGGCCGGTGTGCTTCGGTTGATGAACAGGCGCTGCCCCCGGGGGTGCGCGGGCTATTCATCCTGCTGGCCGAGCAATTTGCCGTTCATCCGATTGATGAAATGAAGCCGATTGCAGGCGGCGCAGACCACGGTTTCACTGGCGGAAGCGCGATCATCCGGCTCAGTTTCGTCCAGCCAATGCTGCACGTTCAAACCAGTTTGCGGACATTTGAAGATGACGTTACCCATGGATAGGTAATTGGTGACGGATTTCGGGCTCCTCCGTCTTGATCTCGCTCAATGTGGGGCGGGGCGGAATATGCAAGACGGCTTCGAGCCCCCGGCCTAAGCCTTTCCGTTTCGATGGAGGCGGGAAATTCCTTCCTTGGCGCGCTGTCTTGGCGCGAACCGGCCTTCATTTTCACCTGAAATCGGACCTAGTCGAGCGTCTCCGCGATGATGCGGATGCGAAACAGCGGGTTTTTGGCTTCGTCCAGAAGCTCCATCTGCCATTCGGAGTTTTGCTGGAGTTTGCGGGAAATGCTGCCGACCATGTCGCCGCAAACGGACGTCAGCTCTTTCCAGGCGGCATTTTGGTCGGCAAGTTCGGTCCCGTGATCGTACGCCCCGGAATAGGGGCCGTTCTGGATGCGAAAGAAATAGAACGGCATGGCACAGCACCAATGCGTGTGGGCCGCTCCGGGCCCTTGAAAACCCACGAGTCGCGGCTGCATACGATTCCCAAAGCCGGGGCAGATCAATCCCGGGTTTTTACGGGGTTATGTACGGTGGCGAGCACACTTCAGGTTGGCTCCAGGTCGGCAGACCGTAGCGCTCACTCGCTCTCGGTAATCCGGATCAGACCATCGCCGCTGACAATCGGACCTTTGGCGGTCACCACCACGTAGCCGAGGGCAATCAGCTTGGCCAGATGGGGTGGGGGGATCATTGAGTTCGGCGACGTAACCGCGACCTCGAGCAGCGAAGCGAACTCTTCGGGCGTCAAGAGCTTCGGCGCGCGGACGGTCATGGCGGAACTCTGCTTGCGTGTTCGGGCAGGCGCGCCAGTAACATCGAAATGAAGCCGGCGGCAACGGCCGGTCTCATGAAAGAGTCCCGAACCGACTAAAGTCCGGGGCTGAATGTCAACGTCGCAGCTTCCCTGAGGGCAGTTCGGCGATGACAATTTAAATAGTAGGACAGCCAGCAGAAACCGCCTTGCGTCAGATCAAGACCGCGCCGGATTAGACCGCGATACGCCGATGCGGAACGCGGCGCCCCAGCGGCGGCGAGAACTCCATGCCGCATTCTCAGTTTGGCTACCGATATCGGCCCGGATCTAGGCGTGGGATTGCTGTGCTGGCCGTGGTTCGCCCTTCTTCAACTCGCGGTTGATCCGCAGTTGAACCCGCCGCATCGCCAGCAGGCTGATCCTGGTTTCGGTCCTGCCGGTCTTGACCTCATCGCCGATCTGGAACTGCCATTTCCAAATTCCCGGAGTTGCCGTAGGGGCAACCGTATACTGCACGCCCTTGTGTATCATGGGAATCTCCGCCGTTCCCGGAACTGACCAATCCTATCCGCGGACCGTTAGCTGCATCTATTCAATATTGCTCGATTGCTCGCCCCAGGAAGCGCTCAGTGGAATGGGCCCCGCACTGGTCGCCTTTCGCAAGCAGCGCCAAGCCCGGAACGCGTCACCAGAAAGAGGGCGCTAGTGGCGGCCTCTTTGGGTGGGAGGCCGATGTGCCTGGGAGTCCCGGCAGCCCAGCGCGGGATGGGGAGTGACCGCTCGGTGTGTAGGCAGTCTGACCGAGCTGGCGGAAAGCGGCGCTGATCTAGCGTAAGCGGCTGGCCTCAGCCACGGGCGGGAACTCATTCCAGGCGCCGATCGGCGCGGCGGCCGAGACCTCAAACTCCGTGAACGCGACGACGACGACCGCCTCGCATTCCCCGCAAAGGAAAAATCCTGATTCGGTCTCGACAGTCGCCCGTGCATTCTGGCAGGCGTCGCAGACCTTCCACCCTGTCCACATGAGTAAATAATGCCGCAAGGGCCAGTCAGTTTCAAATCCGCGTAGTTTTACGGAGAACATTTTAGGCACTTGCTAACCCGCTCAAATATTCCGCTGCAGGAAATTTTGGCAGGCGCCGCTGAACTTTGGACAACATAGGTTAAGTTCCGGCCGGTCCCGCTCCTGGAAAAGAACATATTGCGAACCAGGAACAAATAGGGTACGTTGTTCCTCGTCATCGCCGCCGTTTGTCCCGCTAGCGAATCCCCGCCATAAGGAGCACGACCAATGTCCGCCACTGCCCTGCGTATCGTCGAAGGATCCTCCATGGACAAGACCAAGGCCCTGTCCGCCGCGCTTTCCCAGATCGAGCGCCAGTTCGGCAAGGGCTCGGTGATGAAGCTAGGCAAGAACGACCGCTCGATGGATATCGAGACCATTTCCTCGGGCTCGCTCGGGCTCGACATCGCGCTCGGCGTCGGCGGCCTGCCGAAGGGGCGGGTGGTCGAGATCTACGGGCCGGAATCCTCGGGCAAGACCACGCTGGCGCTGCACACCGTCGCCGAGGCCCAGAAGAAGGGCGGCATCTGCGCCTTCATCGACGCCGAACATGCGCTCGACCCGGTTTACGCCCGCAAGCTCGGCGTCAATATCGACGAACTCCTGATCTCGCAGCCGGACACCGGCGAGCAGGCGCTGGAAATCTGCGACACGCTGGTGCGCTCCGGCGCGGTCGACGTGCTGGTGGTCGATTCGGTGGCGGCCCTGGTGCCGAAGGCCGAACTCGAGGGCGAGATGGGCGACGCGCTGCCCGGCCTGCAGGCGCGGCTGATGAGTCAGGCGCTGCGCAAGCTGACCGCCTCGATCAACAAATCCAACACCATGGTGATCTTCATCAACCAGATCCGGATGAAGATCGGGGTGATGTACGGCTCGCCCGAAACCACCACCGGCGGCAACGCGCTCAAATTCTACGCCTCCGTTCGCCTCGACATCCGCCGCATCGGCGCGATCAAGGAGCGCGACGAGGTGGTCGGCAACCAGACCCGCGTCAAGGTGGTGAAGAACAAGCTGGCGCCGCCGTTCAAGCAGGTCGAATTCGACATCATGTACGGCGAGGGCGTCTCCAAGATGGGCGAAATCCTCGATCTCGGCGTCAAGGCCGGCATCGTCGAGAAGTCCGGCGCCTGGTTCTCCTATGACAGCCAGAGGCTCGGCCAGGGCCGCGAGAACTCGAAGGCCTTCCTCAAGGCCAATCCGGACATGACCGCCAAGATCGAAGCGGCGATCCGCCAGAACTCCGGCCTGATCGCCGAGCAGATCCTGGCCGGCACCCCCGAGCGCGACACCGATGGCGAAGAACCGGCGGAGGAGTGAGATTTTTCTCGGGCCTCTTTTCGGGTCTCTATTTTCGGGCCTTGGACCGCGTGGTTGCGGAAGAAACGGGAATCTTCTTCCGAGGGATCGCGGGCCAGTGGACAGATGAGATCATGATCCGCTGCACCGGATCATGGCCTGTCTGACGACATAAGGCCCGACATCGGCAGGCGCTGAGGACGTTGAGTTGCCGACGTCCCCAGTGCCTGTTTTTGTTTTGTATGGCCAGTGACGAGCATGACGCGTTTGATCCTCACCACTGATGCGTCCGGTGCGGGCGGTCTCAAGGGGGCCCGTCGCGCCGAGATCGTGATTCCGTTCGATCCCCGCTTCGTCTGGGGACGGTTGCCGTCTGAGGCGGACCTCGAAATGTTGCTGGCGCGGCATGAAGCCGCCGACCACTGGTTGTGGAATGTCTATCGGAAGTACTTCGGAAAAATCGATCGCAACGAAATAGGGTTGATCGACTTCTGCGAGCGGAGCGAGACGATCGAGTTGTGGATCGATCCGGAGCCAAATGCCCAGCTGACTTTGATTTGGCTGCTCGGCTATTTACGCCCTCACGAGAAAGTCGCTTCGAGGTTGACTTTGGTCCAGGCGGAGACCCGCATCGGAGAAAATACTCCGAGACAACTCGCCAAGCGCAAGCCGAACGCAATCGATGTTACGAACGATCATTTCGAAATCGCAGCTCTCGCCTGGCAGGCTTACGGCGTGCCGACGCCTGAGGGGTGGTTTGATCTGCTGAACAAAGATTTGAGCATCTTGCCGCGGCTTCGGGCATGCGTTGTGGAATTGCTCGCAGAGCTCCCGCACGGCGTGACCGGGCTTGGCGCGACGGAAATGCGGATGCTCGAACTCATCGCGGACGGCGATGCAAGTCCGTTCGACGTCTTTCCCGGCCACCTGAAGCGCAACGAGCGGCGGGTGTTCGAGTACTGGGAAGTTGGATCCTTGCTGGACGGGCTCGCGCGTTGTCCCGCGCCCGCCGTCGCCGGTCTCGATGAGGGGCCGTTCGACGAGGCACTGCATCGCAACTGTGACCGTCGCCGGCGATACCAACGAAGTATGTTGTCGCTCACCGCGCTCGGCGAGGCCATCCTGGCGGGAACCGAGGATTTCAGCCGGCACAACCCGATCCACCGTTGGTGGGGCGGCACGGAATTGACCAACAATCACCTGTGGCGCTGGAATCCAGAGACCCGGGCTTTGATCGCGCCGTGAGCGAAGCTGTAGCTCGCGGTTCGTAGAACGGATTGATGACGTGGGTTGCCGATTCGGCTCCCGATTTTGTTTTGTGCGTTAAGCCGGAGAGGCCGATGAAGCGTCTAATCCTGACCGGAGAGCACGGCGTAACGTTCATGCGTTCGGAGCTCTCGGATCTTGTGATCCCTTTCTCCTTTCGCTTCGTAGCGGGACAGTTGCCGACTCCGGACCAGCTTGCAACCTACGTCGCGACGCGCTCAGACAAACACGGACCGGGTGCCCACTGGTCGGACTATGCGGGCCGGTGGCGTCAGGCCAACAAAGAGCGCAAGGACCTCGGATTGGTCGAGTTTTGCCAGTCCTACGAGACCGTCGAGCTGTGGTTTGATCCGGGCCCGAATGATCAATTGCAACTGGTTTGGTTGCTTGACTACTTGCGTTTCCATCCGGAGATCGTGGCCCGGTTGAGATTGCGCCTTGTCGACTACAATCTCATCAGCGCGTCTGCCGAGGAACTTGTCCGATGGAGGATGCCGGCCATCGACGTCACCAGGGATGAGCTTGAGACAGCCAGTATTACCTGGCAGGCGTATCGGTCGACGTCGCCGGAAGCCTGCTTCGATTTGCTTGGCACGGATTTGAGTGCGCTGCCGCTGCTGAGGCCGGCCTTGTCTGACCTGCTCGAAGAGCTCCCCTCCTGCGCGACGGGGCTTGGCGCGACGGAAATGCGGCTCTTGGAACTGATTGCAAGGGGATACGAGCGGACGAATGCGCTTTTTCATCTTCGGGGACTCCGCCAGCGGCGTGTATTCAACGACTGGGAAATCGGTTCCCTGCTCGAGGGCCTCGCCCATGGCCGGATGCCAGCCGTAGCGGGTCTTGACGACGAACTGCGCACGATCAGCAGGGAGAACTACCGCGACCGCGACACAGCGTACAAGCGAAGCCGGTTGTCGCTGACCGAGTTCGGCTGGGCAATTGTCGCGCACAAGGAAGATTTCAGCCACTACAATCCCGTCGATCGCTGGTGGGGCGGCACCAGGTTGACCAACGACTGTCTGTGGCGCTTCAATCCGGCCTTGGTCGCGCCCCAGCCATCGCGGCCATCCTTGTCGTCATTTCGGCCCGACCCCACAAGCCATCCGTCTCGCTCGCCTCTTTGATGGATGCGCGAGGTTTTGCCTCAGCCGACGCTCGGCGAAGGCAATTCGGCCCAAAGACACGCTAGTTTCACTCCGCCGCCTGCGCGTAATCCGTGATCGGCGGACACGAGCACACCAGATTGCGGTCGCCATAGACATTGTCGACGCGCCCGACCGGCGACCAGTATTTGTCGATGCGCGCGCTGCCTGCGGGGAAGCAGCCCTCGCTGCGCGAATAGGCCCGGGCCCACGCATCGTCTGCGATGTCGTGCACGGTGTGCGGGGCGTGGCGCAGCGGGGAGGCCTCGACCTTCCAGCGCCCTTGTTCGATCTCGGCGATCTCGCGCCTGATCGCGATCATGGCGTCGCAGAACCGGTCGAGCTCGGCCTTCGATTCGGATTCGGTCGGCTCGATCATCAGCGTGCCCGGCACCGGAAAACTCATGGTCGGAGCGTGGAAGCCGTAATCGATCAGCCGCTTTGCAATATCGTCGACGGTGACGCCGCTCGAATTCTTCAGAGGGCGCGGGTCGACGATGCATTCATGGGCGACGCGGCCTTTGGCGTTGCGGTACAGCACCGGGAAATGGGGATCAAGCCGGGTGGCGATGTAATTGGCGTTGAGAACAGCCATTTCCGTAGCCCGCGTAAGGCCTTCGCCGCCCATCATCAGAATATAGATGTAGGAGATGGTCAGGATGGAGGCCGAGCCGAACGGCGCCGCCGACACCGGCCCGACGGCGGCAGGCTCTGCGCCATCGGTCGCGGGATGGCCGGGGAGGAACGGCGCAAGGTGCGTGCGCACGCCGATCGGGCCCATGCCGGGGCCGCCGCCGCCATGCGGGATGCAGAAGGTCTTGTGCAGATTGAGGTGGCTGACATCGGCGCCGTAGTCGCCGGGCCGTGACAGCCCGACCTGCGCGTTCAGATTGGCGCCGTCGAGATAGACCTGGCCGCCATGGCCGTGAACGATGTCGCAGATCTCGCTGATGTGTTCCTCGAACACACCGTGGGTCGAGGGATAGGTGATCATGATGGCGGCGAGATCGTGCGAATGCTGCCCGGCCTTGGCGCGCAAATCATCGACGTCGACGTCGCCCCTGCTGTCGCAGGCGACCACCACGACCTCCATGCCGGCCATGTGGGCGGAGGCCGGATTGGTGCCGTGGGCCGAGGAGGGGATCAGGCACACCTTGCGGTGCGGCTCGCCGCGCGAGGCGTGATAGCCGCGGATCGCCAGCAGCCCGGCATATTCGCCTTGCGCGCCGGAATTGGGCTGCAGCGAGATCGCGTCATAGCCTGTGATGTCGCACAGCCATTTTTCCAGTCGGGCGAACAACGCGTGATAGCCGCCTGCCTGTTCGCGCGGCGCGAACGGATGCAGGCTGGCGAATTCGGGCCAGGTCAGCGGGATCATCTCTGATGTCGCATTGAGCTTCATGGTGCAGGAGCCCAAGGGAATCATGGCGCGGTCGAGCGCGAGGTCGCGATCCCCAAGCTTGCGCATGTAGCGCAGCAGTTCCGTCTCCGAGCGGTGGGCGTGGAACACCGGATGGGTGAGGAAAGCGCCCGATCGTTTCAGATCCGCCGGCAGCGCATCACGGGCGCCGGCCTCGATGTCGGCGTAAGCGAGCTTGCCGCCGAACGCCCGCCACACCGCCTCGACGATTTCAGGCGTCGTGGTCTCGTCCAGCGCGATACGGAGCGTGCCCTCATACTTGCCTTGGCCGATTCCAAGGTTGATCTTCTCGGCCAGAGCGCGGGTGACGATTTCGCTTTCTTTGTCGCCAGCCTCCACCGTCACCGTGTCGAAAAACGCCTCCGACCCCAGGACAAAACCGAGCTTGCGCAGTCCGGCCGCCAGCACGGCGGTGCGCCGATGCACGGTGCGGGCGATGTGGGTCAGCCCCTCCGGGCCGTGATAGACCGCATACATCGAGGCGATCACCGCCAGCAGCACCTGCGCGGTGCAGATGTTGGAGGTCGCCTTTTCGCGGCGGATGTGCTGCTCGCGGGTCTGCAGCGCCAGCCGATAGGCCGGCTGTCCGCGCGAATCGATCGACAGCCCGACGATGCGTCCGGGCAGCGAGCGCTTGAGCGCATCGCGCACCGCCATATAGGCCGCGTGCGGCCCGCCATAGCCCATCGGCACGCCGAATCGCTGCGCCGAACCGATCGCGATATCGGCGCCGAGTTCGCCGGGCGAGGCCATCAGCGTCAGCGCCAGCAGATCGGCCGCGACGATCGCCAGCGCGCCCTTGGCGCGCAGCGCCGCGATCGCCGGACGCAGGTCGCGCACCGCGCCCGATGTTCCCGGATATTGCAGCAGGCCGCCGAACACCTCGGCGTTGGCAAGATCGGTCAGGGGATCGCCGACGACCAGGTTCCAGCCCAAGCGGCTCGGCGCGGGTGCGCAGCACGGCCAGCGTCTGCGGATGCACTTCGGAATCGACGAAGAACGATTTTGTCCTGGCCTGCGCGGCGCGCTCGGCCAGCGCCATGGCTTCGGCCGCAGCGGTCGCCTCGTCGAGCAGCGAGGCGTTGGCGACGTCGAGCCCGGTCGAGATCGCAGATCATGGTCTGGAAGTTGAACAGGGCTTCCAGCCGGCCCTGGCTGATCTCCGGCTGATACGGCGTATAGGCCGTGTACCAGGCCGGGATTTTCCAGGATGTTGCGCTGGATCACCGCCGGCAGGATGGTGCCGGAATAGCCTTGGCCGATCAGCGAGGTGAAGGCCGGGTTCCGCGACGCCAGGTCGCGCATATGCGCAAGCGCCTCGGTTTCGCTCAGGGGCGTGCCGAGATCGAGCGGCGCCTGCTGCCGGATCGAGGCGGGCAGCGTTTCCGCCATCAGCGCGTCGAAGGCTCGCCGCGCCCACGGTCTCCAGCATCGCCGACATGTCGCGCGGCGAGGGGCCGATATGGCGGCGGACGAAGGTGGTGGCGGCTTCGTCAACGGGTTTGCGGTGCGCGGTCATGGGGTGTTCCTCGTCGCGTCAGGCGGTGTGCTTGGCGTAGGCGGCCTCATCCATCAGGCCGCCGAGTTCGCTCTTGTCGGCGATCTTCATCTTGAAGAACCAGGCCTTGCCGGCGGCGTCGGAATTGACCAGCGCGGGCTCGGCGGCGAGCGCGTCGTTGACCTCGAGCACTTCGCCCGAAATCGGCGCGTAGACGTCGGAGGCCGCCTTGACCGATTCGACCACGGCGGCGGCTTCCGCCTTCTTCAGGCTGCGGCCGACCTTCGGCAGTTCGACGAACACGACGTCGCCGAGCTGCGACTGCGCGTAATCGGTGACGCCGATGGTGGCGACATCGCCCTCGATGCGGAGCCATTCGTGGTCGGAGGTGAACAGCGTCGTCATGACAAATCCTCGGCGTTTCGAATTCAGCGGGCATTCAGCGTTTGTAGGTGTTGGGAACGAAAGGCATCGGCGCGACCCGCAGCGGCAGCCGCTGGCCGCGCACTTCGGCGAACACGGTGCCGCCGAGGGACGCCTGCGGCGTCGGCAGATAGCCCATCGCGACCGGCGCGTTGAGGCTCGGCCCGAAACCGCCCGAGGTGACCGCGCCGATCTGTTCGGTCGAGGCGGCATCGGCGAACAGCGGCGCGCCTTCGCGCACCGGGGCGCGGCCCTCCGGCCGCAAGCCGACGCGGCGGCGCGGCGCGCCGTTCTCAAGCTGGGCGAGGATCCTGTCGGCGCCGGGAAAACCGCCGGCGCGCGCGCCGCCGTGGCGGCGGCTCTTCTGGATCGACCATTCCAGCGCGCCCTCGACCGGCGTGGTCGTGGTGTCGATGTCGTGGCCATAGAGGCAAAGCCCGGCCTCCAGCCGCAGGCTGTCGCGCGCGCCAAGCCCGATCGGCAGCACGTCGCTGTTCGCCAGCAACGTTCTCGCCAGCTGCTTCCGCCTGTTCGGCCGGAACCGAAATCTCGAAACCGTCCTCGCCGGTGTAGCCGGAGCGCGAGACGAAGCAGTCGATGCCGTCGACGCGGTGCGGGCCGGCATCCATGAAGCGCATCGCCGCAACGTCCGGACAAAGCCTTGCCAGCACCGATTCCGCCTTCGGCCCCTGCAGCGCGATCAGCGCGCGGTCGGCCAGCGGCTCGATCGATGCAGCTGTCCGACAGATGCAGCGCGCAGATGCGCTTCGTCCTCGGCCTTGCAGGCGGCGTTGACCACCAGGAACAGATGGCTGCCGAAATTCGCCACCATCAGGTCGTCGAGGATGCCCCCGGCATCATTGGTGAACTGCGCGTAGCGCTGCCGTCCCGGCGCGACGCCGAGGATGTCCTGCGGCACCAGCCGCTCCAGCGCGAGCGCGGCATCCTCGAGCCTGCCGGATTTCGGCCGCAGCGCGATCTGGCCCATGTGCGAGACGTCGAACAGGCCGGCGGCCTCGCGGGTATGCAGGTGCTCCCTGAGCACGCCGGGTGCGATATTGCACCGGCATGTCGTAGCCGGCGAACGGCACCATCTTGCCGCCGCGGGCGAGATGCAGCGCGTGCAAAGGGGTGCGTTTCAGGGTGGAACGGTCGTCGCGCGCAAGCATCACTGGGCCCTCGCGGTTCCACAGGGACCAATTCCCTCGAAAACCCGTCGAAGCCCCATCTGTCGCTGTGCCTGAGAGTATTATCCCGTCGGCGGACACGTCCGGGCCAAAGCCCGTCAGCGTCTCTTTCCAGATGCTAGCCAGTCACGCGGTCCGTTTGCCTGAGAGTTTCCGGGGCGGTTGCTCCTTCGGCGCCGGCGGTTAAGCCGATCTCTCCCGACGTGACTGTCTTGAACAGATAGGAGGAAAACACGGCCGCACCAAGCCTGTCAACGCAGCCGCAGCATCTATCAACGGTTTACGCTGGTGCGGCAAGCCCCTGATCTCCTGCACACTTTCTGGACACAATGGGCCCCCTTGTCTAAAAGCGGTGCGCGGGACACATGCCTGTTTTGCACCGAATCCCCGAGCCTTTTGCGATTGGACGGACATGAGCGGCGTTAACGAGATCAGGTCGACTTTTCTGAAATTCTTTGCCGATAACGGCCACGAGATCGTGCCGTCGTCGCCGCTGGTGCCGCGCAACGACCCGACATTGATGTTCACCAATGCCGGCATGGTGCAGTTCAAGAACGTCTTCACCGGGGTCGAGAAGCGGCCCTACCAGCGCGCCACCACCTCGCAGAAATGCGTGCGCGCCGGCGGCAAGCACAATGATCTCGACAATGTCGGCTACACCGCGCGGCATCACACCTTTTTCGAGATGCTCGGCAATTTCTCGTTCGGCGATTATTTCAAGGATCGCGCCATCGAGCTCGCCTGGAATCTGGTGACCAAGGAATTCGGCCTGCCGAAGGACAAGCTCACGGCCACCGTCTATGTCGACGACGACGAGGCCTTCGATCTCTGGAAGAAGATCGCAGGCCTGCCGGAGTCGCGCATCATCCGCATCGCCGGATCAGACAATTTCTGGCAGATGGGCGACACCGGTCCGTGCGGACCCTGTTCGGAAATCTTCTACGATCACGGCGACAAGATCTGGGGTGGCCCGCCGGGCTCGCCCGAGCAGGACGGCGACCGCTTCATCGAGATCTGGAATCTCGTGTTCATGCAGTTCGAGCAGCTCGAGGGCGGGGCGCGCAACCCGCTGCCGAAGCCCTCGATCGATACCGGCGCGGGCCTGGAACGCGTCGCGGCCGTCTTGCAGGGCAAGCACGACAATTACGACATCGACCTGTTCGTCGCCCTGATTCGCGCCATCTCCGAGCTCACCGGCGCCGATCCGCACGGACCGCAGAAGGCGTCCTTGCGCGTGATCGCCGATCATCTGCGGGCGTCGTCGTTCCTGATCGCCGACGGCGTGCTGCCGTCGAACGAAGGGCGCGGCTACGTGCTGCGCCGGATCATGCGGCGCGCGATGCGCCATGCGCAGCTGCTCGGTGCGTGCGATCCGCTGATGCATCGGCTGGTGTGGGCGCTGGTGCGCGAGATGGGCCAGGCCTATCCCGAACTGGTGCGCGCCGAAAACTTGATCGAGGAAACGCTGCGGCTGGAAGAGACGCGGTTCCGCAAGACGCTGGAGCGCGGCCTGTCGATCCTCGACGAGAAGAGCGCTTCCTTGAAGAAGGGCGACATGTTCGACGGCGATACCGCATTCACGCTGTACGACACCTACGGCTTTCCGCTCGATCTCACCCAGGATGCGCTGAAATCGCGCGGCATCGGCGTCGATATCGCCTCGTTCACCGATGCGATGGACAGGCAGCGCGAGAAGGCGCGCGCGGCCTGGGCGGGAAGCGGCGATACCGCCACCGAGAACATCTGGTTTCCGCTGCGCGAGAAACTCGGCGCCACGGAATTTCTGGGGTACGAGACCGAGACCGCCGAAGGCGTGGTCGGCGCGCTGGTGAAGGATGGCAACGAGGTCGAAAGCCTGAAAGCCGGCGAGGCCGGTGCGATCGTCCTGAACCAGACGCCGTTTTATGCGGAGTCCGGCGGCCAGGTCGGCGACACCGGCGTCTTGACCGGTGAGGGCGTGCGCTTCCGTGTTACCGAAACCCAGAAGAAGGCCGGCGATCTGTTCGTGCATCTCGGCACCGTGGAGCAGGGCACCCTGAAGCCCGGCGTGGCGCTGCAGCTCGAGGTCGATCATCTCAGGCGGTCGTCGATCCGCGCCAATCACTCGGCCACCCATCTGTTGCACGAGGCATTGCGGCAGGTGCTCGGCGACCACATCGCCCAGCGCGGCTCGCTGGTGGCGCCCGATCGCCTGCGCTTCGACTTCGTCCATCCCAAGCCGATCACACAGGACGAACTCTCGCGCATCGAGGACATCGCCAACGACGTGGTGCTGGAAAACGACGAGGTCACCACGCGCCTGATGGCGGTGGACGACGCCCGCGAAGCCGGCGCCCGCGCACTGTTCGGCGAGAAATACGGCGACGAGGTGCGCGTGGTGTCGATGGGCAAGACCGCGCGCGAGCACGGCGCGAACGCGTTCGGTTGGTCGGTCGAATTGTGCGGCGGCACCCATGTGAGGCGCACGGGCGACATCGGGCTGATTACGGTGACCAGCGAGAGCGCGGTCGCCTCTGGCGTGCGCCGTATCGAGGCCCTGACCGGACGTCATGCCCGCAAGCATGCCAACGAGACCATGGCGCTGGCGAAGACGGCAGCCCAGGAGCTGCGCACCAGCGTCGAAGAGGTGCCGGCGCGGATCGCTTCGCTGATGGAGGAGCGCAAGAAGCTCGAGCGCGATCTGTCGGAGGCGCGCAAGAAGCTGGCGATGGGCGGCGGTGCTGTGGCATCCGGCGGCGCGGTGGACGGCGCCAATGGCTTGCGTCATGTCGGTGACGTCAAGCTGATGGCGCGCGCGGTCGAAGGCATCGAGATGAAGGATCTCAAGAGCCTTGCCGATGACGGCAAGAAGCAGCTCGGTTCCGGCGTGGTCGCGATCATCGGCGTCACCGGGGACGGCAAGGCCGGCGTGGTCGTCGGCGTCACCTCCGACCTCACCGCGCGTTACAACGCGGTCGATCTGGCGCGCGTCGCCTCCGTCGTGCTCGGCGGTAAGGGCGGCGGCGGGCGTCCCGACATGGCGCAGGCCGGCGGCCCCGACGGCGCCAAGGCGGATGCAGCTCTGACCGCCATTGAAAAAGCGATGGCCGGCGCCAACGCCTGATGGACAAGCCTTGAGGAATATCAAATCCTTGGTCACGTCTGGGGGCTACAGATAAGTGCCTCTGATTCCCTGGTTCGCATCAGGGGCATCCGAGGCACGCGAATTCGCAAAGCGGGACACAGGCAGTGGCGATCCTTACGCGCAAAGGGCGGCGGCTGAGCGACCCAAATCTGCGGGATCGCCTTTACGAACTGCTCGAGCACGATCATCTGCCGTACTCGGTCGGGTCGCGCTTCGTCCGGCTGATCGTCGCCATCGTCATCCTCGACGTGCTGGCGATGATCCTGGCGTCGGTCCCGGAATACGACGAGCGCTTCGGCGGCTTGTTCACCGCGGTCAAGATCGGCGCGGTGGTCGTGTTTGCGCTGGAATATCTGGCCCGGCTCTGGAGCGTGGCCGGCCACTCGCCGCGGGAATTGTCGCCGGCGCAGGACCGCATCGAATATGCGTTCTCGAGCCTCGGTATCATAGACCTTCTGGCGTTCCTGCCGGCGTCGGTGGCGCTTGTCGTCGGCGACCGAACCGCGCTGGCGCTGCTCGGCGTGCTGCCGTTCTTCAAGCTGGTGCGCTATTCGCCGGCGATGCGCTCGCTGCTCGCCGCGCTTCACGCCGAGCGGCGCACGCTGATCGGCTGTCTCGTGATTCTGCTCGGCGCGGTGCTGGTGTTTGCCTCATTGCTCCACGCCATCGAGCACGACGTGCAGCCCGACAAGTTCGGCACCATTCCGCAGGCGATGTGGTGGGCGATCGTGACGCTCGGCACGGTCGGCTATGGCGACGTGGTTCCGGTCACGCCCTTGGGCAAGCTGGTGTCGGTGTTCGCCATCGTCGGCGGCCTGACCATGATCGCGCTGCCGGTCGCGATCATCTCGACCGCCTTTGCCGACGAGATCAGGCGGCGCGATTTCGTGGTTACCTGGGGCATGCTGGCCCGGGTGCCGCTGTTCTCGCATCTTTCCGCCACCGAGATCGCTGACATCATGCGGCTGTTGCGCGCGCGGACCATCGAGTCCGGTGAAATCCTGGTACGGCGCGGCGATGCCGCGTCCTCGATGTATTTCATCACCGCCGGCGAGGTCGAGATCGAACTGCCGAGCCAGCGTGTGCGGCTCGCCGACGGCACCTTCTTCGGTGAAATCGCGCTTTTGCACCGGACCAAGCGCAGCGGCACCGTGACAGCGACGCGCAAGACGCGGCTGCTCGCGCTCGACGCGCAGGATTTCCATGCGCTGATCGAGCGCATGCCGGCGCTCGCCGCCCATGTCCACAAGACCGCCAAGGCCAGAATTGCCGATAGCGCGGAGGCCACCAAGGGTGATCTCGCGGCCGCCGAAATCGCGCAGGCTTCGCACGACGACCAGCCGCCAAAGGACAATTGAGGCGGGCAGGGGCCTGGCTTATTGCGTGGGCGCGCTGGCGTCGAAGAAGGGGAATACCGCCCCCGGATGATCCCTTATGCTGCGTAGACGCCTTTTCGCAGCTTCGGCGGCGGCGGATTTATCTCCGCGATCTTGCGCAGGCAATCGGCCTCGGAATCGTGGGGCCCGGAGACGAACGTTCCGCTGACTTTCGTGCTGTACCAGCCCGATACGACGCCGAGCCAAAGCGCCTCTTCCGTCTCGACGTGACGCGGCGAAAGATTCTGCATGTCTGTGCTTTCAGGCTAGCGCTCGATTTCTGGTCGAGCGTCGTGAAATTTCCGGTTGTTCGGACGAACAACCGTTCGTTCAGTTCTGCTCGGACAGCCGGGCAAAATCCGCAAGTACGGCCGCGACCAGGTCGCGATGATGGGTGTCGTCTGAAGCGAGCCCTGCGGTGTACAAACTCAGGACATAGCGCGCCTTCGCGGCGGCTTCCGGCCACGAGGCTGCCGGCGCCGACAGAAGCTGGCTTTCGACCGCCGCCTGCCGATCGCGCAAGTCCCTCGCATTGGTCTCGACGTCGGCGAGAATGCGCCTGATATCGGTCGCCTTTTGCGCGGCCATGCCGCGATGCCTGTCGAGATCGAGCGGCTTGTCGGTCACGAGGCGCACGCATCGATGCGCTGCGCGTCGGAAAGCTCGACCGCCCCGATGGATATCATCTCCATCGCCGAGCCGCGCGGGGCCGCCGCGGGTACCATCATCATGGTGGCAACGCGGCGGAAGGAGGCAAAGGACAATCCTTCGATCATCTCCTCATCCGTGATGACTTCGTAAGCACCCGCGGGCAACTCGCGATCGATGCTCTTGAGCCGGAAAGGGTGCCGGAAGGTGATGATTTCCCGCCGCGAGCGCGTGATCATCGCGCGCGGTCCATTGCGGACCGTTCGGTGGCGGCGCTATCTTTGTGCATGCGCTCACCGTGCGCTCACTTGGCCCAATTAGCTACCGGTTTCTCGCGGGCATGGCCTGATCGGTCGAATAATTGCCGCCTTGCCTTGTATCCGGCCACCGTCAGCGCCATTTGCACATGGTGCCGAGCATTTCAGCGAGATGATCCGGCCGGAGGGCTGCATGACCCGGCCGGCGTCCGGCCATGCCCTCGGTCACTGTCTTGCTAACCGCTTGTGAGTCGCGCCGCCTGGCGCGGTGATGCTGGCGTCCGGTTTCTCGAACAGCACCAACGGTTGGGGCAGGGGGTTCGCATGAAAATTCGTGTCGGCTACGAGATGATCTATGACTTTCCGCAGCCGACGCCGCTGATCGCGGTGCTGGGCACGCACTTCACGCGGGCATCCGACGTCATCGTGCCCGATTACCTCACCACCAGTCCTGCCGTTCCCATCACGCCCTATCGCGACGGTTTTGGCAATTGGTGCAGCCGGCTCGTGGCACCCGCCGGACGCATGCGCCTCGCCGCCGACGGCACGGTGCGCGATAGCGGTCAGCCCGACCTGATCGTCCCATCGGCCGCGCAACATGCGGTCGAGGATCTCCCGGCGGAGGCCATCGTCTATCTGCTCGGCAGCCGCTATTGCGAGACTGACCGGCTGTCCGATATCGCGTGGAAGCTGTTCGAGAAGACCCCGCCGGGCTGGACGCGGGTCCAGGCGATTTGCGACTTCGTTCACAACCACATCACGTTCGGCTATGAGTACGCGCGCCCGACCATGACGGCGTGGGAAGTGTTCAACGAGGGCAAAGGCGTCTGCCGCGACTACGCCCACCTTGCCATCGCGCTCTGCCGCTGCATGAACATTCCGGCGCGGTATTGCACCGGCTATCTCGGCGACATCGGCATGCCGCCGCCTTATGCCGCGGGCGATTTTGCCGGCTGGTTCGAGGCCTATCTCGGCGGCCACTGGTACACCTTCGATGCCCGCAACAACATTCCGCGAATCGGCCGCGTCCTGATCGCCCAGGGCCGCGATGCCGCGGACGTTCCGCTCACCCAGACCTTCGGGCCGAACACGCTGGTGAGCTTCAAGGTTTGGACCGACGAGGTCGTCTGAAGCGGCCAGGCAACGCCGATCGCCTGCGGTGAAAGATGCGGCCGCCGGATCGGGATTAGCCTCGCTATTTGCCGAGTTCGGCTGCTACACGCAGAGCATCATCGCGCGCCCCCTGGCTGTTATCGGTGACTGAGAGCGTTGCGCTCCCGCCTCAACCCAAGAGAAGGCGGTGACATGCCCTGCTGATCGCCGCCGCCGCCGTTATCCAGCGGTAGTCCGCGGACCGAAGCGTGGAACGGCGAGCATCCCGACCGCTTGACAGAAGGTTGAACTCGAATGGCAAATACCGCGACTATCAGGGACGCCTACGGAAGTCCCGCAATCTTCGTTGGTTCGAAGACCGGCCAGGATGACGCGCCCTTTGTCTTCATCAGGGTCGGCGATGAAGAGCGGCGGATGCGCTGGGCCGAATGGGACGCGCTTCCCGCCTGGACCGGCGCCCGTCCTTCCTGGGCAGCCAAGCGTTGATACGCGCCGGGTCGGCCATCGATCCTTATTCACGAGCAAAGTCGTGAAAGCACGTTCATGAGAGATACCGCTTCCTGGATTGCCATCGGTGCCGCACTGATCTCGGCATGCGGTTGGATTATGCGCAGCCGCCGGAAGCGATCTTCGTGACAAGGTCGAGAAGCTTATTCCGCAAATAAGCGGAAAGTCTTCCTGGGCAGCATGGGCTGCGATCGCGGCTGCCGTGTCGGTTGTGGCACAGGCGTTGGAAAAGCTGCCAAATTGAACCAGCGCAATGGCGTGAAGCTGCTTTGGCCGTTCTTCGGAGAAGCCCCAAGGCTACTCAGTCGCTATCGCCATAAGGGATAGCAGTGGAACGTCGAGGGCATACACGAAGCCACTGGATTCATACCCCAGATGGACGTTGCCCTTCAGTTGCTTGCCGAGCGTTTCGATCAAACGCGTGCCGAAACTGCGCTTGTCTGGAGCCCGAACCGCCGGGCCGTTCTGCTCAGTCCATGTCAGATGCAGGCGCTGCGTCTCGGGATCGATTGTCCAGGCGATGTCGACGCGCCCGGCGGGCACCGACAACGCGCCGAATTTCGTCGTATTGGTGCAGAGTTCGTTCAGTGTCATCGCAATCGCGATCACGGCTCCCGACGTCATCCGGACATCAGGTCCGGCAATCGTGAACTTGGGCAGGTCGGGATTGTCGAAGGCTTCGGTGGCGCCGCGAACGATCTTTGCGAGATCGGCGCTGGTCCATCTTGCCTGCAAGAGAAGGTCGTGAGCCCGCCCCAGTGCCAGCAACCGGCCTTCGATGGCATGCTGTGCATGCTCGGCGCCCGGCACGCTGCGCAGGCTTTGGGAGGCAATGGCGCTGACCGTCGCGAGCGTATTCTTGATGCGGTGGTGCAGTTCTTCGAGGATCAGCTTCTGGAGCTTGTCCGCTGTCTCGCGCTCCCTGGCGTCAATACCGGCCTGAGCGAGCAGGCTCTTCGCATCGATTTCGGCCTGCGCGAGCAGGAGGCGGAGACTGATATTCTCCGCCGCCAGAAACTCCTGAGGGGCTGCGCTAACGCTGAGATCGCGGTGGCCCTGATGTTGGTCGATTTCGAACATTGTCGACTGTATCACCTTATGTCGGCTTCCGCGCACACATCTTTGGGACGTGGTTTAGGGCGCAATCGAGCGATTATCGTGATTTTCGGCTTGAAAAGTGCGGGTTTCATGCGTGGCCGATCATGTCCTGAATCTCGGAGATCATTTCCCTGGCCTCAAGCGGCTTTCCGAAAAAACGGCTATCGGCGGGAATATCGATGTTTGCCAACTTCAATTGCCCCGAAACCAGGATGATCTTGATCAGCGGCCAGCGCTCCCGCACCGCGTGCGCGAGTTTCAGACCGTCCATGCTGCCCGGCATCTGGATATCGGTGAACAGCAGCGCGATGTCCGAGCGGGATTCGAGGATGGCCACAGCCTCGTCGGCGTCGACGGCTTCGACCGGTGTAAACCCGGCATCCTCCACCATATTGACCGCGCGCATGCGCAGCAGCATCTCGTCTTCGACGATGAGAACGATTGTGGGAACAACGGGGTGATCCAGGACCATCATGACGGGCATTTCGAAAGGCGAGAGAAAATCAGTCCGCGCCATGGCTCGGAAATTGGCTGCCGACACGGAGACAAGTATCTTAGCGCGCAATTGATCCAGTTTGCCTTAACATACTGGAACATTGAGGCGCGCCTCCGCGAAAGCGGGGAAATCGATGCAATTAAGGCAGTGAGGCGGTCCCGGAAGGCATCACACGAGCGAGCCATGAACGAAAAGCCGCAACGCGAGGCGGCTTCCCGGAAATGCGGTTTATTGGTCATCACCAACCGTGATGGCGGCCTCTGCCCCAACCATAGTGATGCCCGCGTCCGCCGTGGCCCATGTAGCCGTGCCCATGCCCATGGCCATGAACAAGAATAACCGAATTGTCGCTCTCACCAACCAGTGTGTCCGCTGTTGCCCGGGGCATCGCCGAGGCAGATAGCATCGGCATTGCCGCGAATGCGCAGGCGGCGACGCCGATCAGCAATAGACGTTTCATTTCAAATTCTCCCCGCCGCGTCATCGCGGCGACAAGCCAATGTTCCGCCGGCCGATCGGTTCCGCTTTTCAGATCAGATCATCGCTGACGCCACGCAGCGATGGCACGGCCACCATGGCTCGCAAAAACGAAATCAGCGCCTATCTCAGCAAGAGAGAGCATGTGAGTGTACGGGGTTGACCAATGAGCAGCAAATATTCGTTGAACCGTCGCCGCGCTGTACAGTCGTGGGCTGAACGCATCAAATCGTTGGGACAAATCCACGGCCAAATTGTCGCGGCTGCGGAGCAAGCGATGCGACGGCTATTCGACGATGCGGGTCGGCTGATTCCAATCCCGATACGAACGGATGCGAACCGGCGACGAATCGGTCAGGGTCGATCACGTGATTGATTTTCCGAACCATAGTCGTTCGTACGACCAGAACCGGCGCGCCGCGCGGTTTTGGGGGCACGACAGCGCCATGGAGGCCTCGTTTTTCATAGATGAAGAAGCATTGAGGCGAATCCAGCCGAATGCCCACCCTGATGCGTCGGGATTTTTGAACGCGTTCGATTGCAATCGTGATTTGATATGTGCCGCTGCCGCCCGAATCTATGTCCGCGGGAGCAGAGGTTCGTATAATTTGGTTGCCGCGAATTTCTAGTGCCATTGCGTGCGGCTCGGTGCATCGTACGTTTGATGGCACGGGCGGGAATCGTTACGGCGCAGCAGATCCGACGAGTTAAGACAACTGGATCGCAGCGATGCGCAAGGCGATCTCTCAGGGTGACGACTGCGGTCGCTAAGCAAAAAAACAAATCCTCGGTCGCCGGAACCTTTATCGGCCGGTCCCATTTGTCCTGTGTTCAATACTGAACGCACGACAACTGGTAGAAATCATGAAGAAGATTCTCTTAGCAACGGTCGCTACGCTCGCATTCGCAGCGCCGTCGTTCGCCGCTGAACCGGCCAAGACTGTCGGTCAAGCGCCGCCATCAGGTGCGACCTCCTTCTACCTGGCACAGGATACAGCGACGATGAAATGTCAGATCGTCGAGGCCCAGCCTGCTGCCGGCGGTAGCATGAAGGTGGTCGGTGCAGCGCACGGGACAAAGGCATCCGCCGAGACGGCCTTGAAGGCCGACACGACTTGCAAGTAATGAATGACGGCGCCGACATGGGGGCGGGTCCGCTTGACCCGCCTCGCAACTGTGCGCGCGGTCAAGCGCGTCAGTTCGTGCAATGCTGTCCAAGACTAGATCTGAACGGATGGTCGAAGATTCGTACGCTTGTTAGCCAAGCGCCGAGTTGCGCCATCACAAAATCCCGAAGAATCTCCTGATCTGGGTCAATAGCGACTTCATCGCTTCACGCCGCATTACGCCGTGCGTCTTAGTAAAGCCTCACTAAGAGACTAAGGTTGCGCCATCCCGACAGTCTTGGCCCACCAACGATTCATGAAGGAACAGCGTATGCGGAAACTCGCACAACCGACAGAGCAAGAGATCAGCGAGGGGCCGCAATCGGTAACCTTTCAGATAGCGAATGGTAACCAGCGGCACCGCTGCATTCTGCAAACCAGGCTCCCAACGAAGGTACAGGCGCAGAAATACCTTCTCACGAACTGGTTGATCATCGAAAAGATGGCGCGCGAGGCGCTTGCGGCGGGAGCCATGGAAGACGGCGAGATCAAGCTGGTGATGGTCTAGTCATGCTGAATGATCGAGAGAACATCCTGAACTCACTTCGCGAGAAGTCGCTCAATGTGCGCGAGATCATGCGCCGCGCCAATGTCGGGAATGAGGAAGTCTGCCAGAACTCTCTTGCTGAAGATGCGCGACGAAGGCGTGGTGAAATTCGATATTCACACTGGACGTTGGCTCATCGCGTAAATCGCGGCATTTGCGTCCCTGGGTCGAAAGTGCGCGTGAACAGCGTTCGAGCTAAGACGCCCGCTGACCGTCCGAGAGCGGCGCCGCCTTGGGCGGGCGTGCGGTTCTCGGATGATGGTCGTGAAGAAACACAGCGAAGCTGTATCTCAGGAGAGGATTGCCGGGGACGGCAGCCTCAAAGAGTTTTTCCTGCATTTCACGCGGCAGGTCCGCCCATAGCTTGAACGTCGCGTGGCCTAACAAAAGCTCAAACCCCCTGGACAGATCGTTCATGTGCCACCTGCGATTGCTTCCTGGGTCAACAAGGTGCGCGCTCTTGTCGCGGCGTCGTAGATCTTGATCTGGAGCATCGGATAAGTCGATTTGAGTTTGCGGCCCGAGGCTTCGGCAGCCTCGGCCGTGTCGAACTCGGACTTGAAGTGGCCGTCGACAACCACCACGAACCCTTCGGCGGGAGGCCGGTCGGCTCGGGCCACCTTCTCCGAACCCGCCTCGTCAGCGACTCGAACTGGCTTTTTCATCGGAGGCCTCATCAAATGGCTTCCAATCCATTGTTGGAAAATTCTAGGGCAGGCGCGATGGCGCTCGCGTTGATTTAGATCACGTTCACGGCAAAAGCTTCGGCCGCCCCGGAATTAGTCAGCCTAATCAGCAAACTAGGCACGACTTAGCCGTGACCTTTTTTGGCCTTCGGCGGCTGTTTTGCCCCATCGGCGTCAGCTTGGGTGTTTCGGACCGCCTCGGTCAGCATCTGGCGCAACTCGGCCTTTGTCTTCGGGGGTGCGCGGGTGACGGAAGCTTGCCATTGTGCCATGGCCACTATGTGGGGACGCCCGAGTGCGAATTAAAGCCCGTTGGACGCTGAAGGCGAAAGAAACAAGTCAGCACGACCGGTTGCGTGAAGATGATTCACGTCCGCTATGGCGCATTGACGGACTCAAGTGGGACGTTGCGACGAAATTAGCAAAGTGCCTGCTCGATGCGTCCAGTGAGATGGCAGTGATTAACGGGCCCTTAAGCACGCAGGCGGCTTGTTATCGGGTTCCAGAATAGCCATCTGATGAGCTAGCGCAATTGGATCGCTGCAACAGCGCGCATCCCCGAAACGCGACGCCTTAGCCACGCCAAATCTATGAACGGTAGCGACCAGCGGCATATCCCCGATATGCGCGTGACGGGTCAGGAGAGCCTATGGCCATCGAACATGCCTCCGTGCAGGTCGCGCGCAAGCCTTGGGGGGTCGCCGATCTCCATCCCTGGAGCAGCATCGATGGTTCTGACGACGCCGTCGGCGAGTTATGGTTCCAGCGCATCGACAAGAGCGCACCGACCCCGGGCCTGTTGCTCAAATTGCTGTTCACCAGCGAGCCGCTGTCGATCCAGGTTCATCCAGATGATGCATCCGCGCGCTCGATGGGTCTGGCGAACGGCAAGACTGAAGCGTGGTATATCCTGTCGGCTACGCCGGACGCGCGGGTTGCACTGGGACTGAAGCGGCGCCTCACGCCGCCGGAATTGCGCGCCGCGATCAAGGACGGCTCGATCGCCGCGCTCGCTCAATGGCGTTCCGTGGCGAAAGGCGACATCATATTCGTCCCCGCTGGCACGATCCACGCCATCGGCGCCGGCATTGTGCTCGCCGAGATCCAGCAGCACAGCGACGCGACATTCCGTCTGTTCGACTATGGCCGGCAGCGCCAACTGCACGAAGACAGCGCCATCGCCGTCGCCGATGCGGGGCCGGTACAAGCTCAAGCGGTTCCGCGGCGTGTCACCGCGGCTCGATCGGCCTTGATCGCGAGCCCGCATTTTGTGCTCGAGCGGATCGATCTTCCCGCGAATTCCAAATGGTCGCTCGATGCGAAGCGGGAAACCTGGATCTTGATGATCGAGGGACGCGCGCGGATCGGCTCGATCAGCGCCTCGGTCGGCGATGCCGTCTTCGCCGAAGCGGACCACGCCGACATTGCAGCCGGGCCCGCCGGGATGAGCGGCCTGATGGCCTATCCGGGGCCGGATCCAACGATAGCGTTGCTGCAGGAGTCCGGAGAACAAATGATCCCATCCGCCGGTGCGTTGGTCAGGCGCTCGCCAGAGGTACAGACATGACGCCGTTCCGTCGCATCGCCTTTATCGGCAATTCGCTGCCCCGCCGCTGCGGGATCGCAACTTTTACGACCGACCTGCAGCAGGCGATATCGACTTCACGACCGAATCCGGAGACCTGCATCGTGGCGATGACCGATCACGGTCAGGCCTATGATTATCTTCCGGGGGTCGGTTTCGAGATCAAGGACGACAACATCGAAGAGTACGAGCGTGCCGCGGAGTTCCTGAATGCCGGCCGGTTCGACACCGTGTGCTTGCAGCACGAATTCGGGATTTTCGGCGGCGAAGCCGGCGCCCACATCCTCGTGCTGCTGTCGCGCCTCACGATACCGGTGGTGACGACGTTCCATACCGTGCTCGCCAATCCGACGGCGGCGCAGCGCACGGTGATGGAGAGCATCGTCGATGCCTCGTCGAAGGTGGTGGTGATGGCCGACAAGGGCAGGGAGTTGCTGCGCAGCGTCTATCGGGTGCCGGACGACAAGATCGAAGTCATAGCCCACGGCATTCCGGACGTCGCCTTCGTCGCGCCCGATGCGGCGAAGAACAGGCTCGGATTTGCCGGCAAGTCGGTCATTCTGACCTTCGGCCTGCTGTCGCCCAACAAGGGCATCGAAGTCGTGATCGACGCCATGCCGTCGATTCTCGAACGCCGCCCGGATGCGGTCTACGTCGTGCTCGGCGCAACGCATCCCAATCTGGTGCGGGACCAGGGCGAGGCCTATCGCGAAAGCCTGATGGCGCGGGTTCGTGAACTTGGCGTCGAAGATCACGTCGTGTTCCTCGGCCAGTTCGTCGATCAGGCCACGCTGCTCGAATTCATCTCGATGTGCGACGTCTATGTCACACCCTATCTCAACGAGGCGCAGATGACCTCGGGAACGCTGGCCTACAGCTTCGGGCTCGGCAAGCCGGTCGTCTCGACCCCATACTGGCACGCCAACGAACTTTTGGCCGATGGACGTGGAGTTCTGGTTCCTTTTGGCGACGCGGCCGCGATCAGCCACGAAATCGCGGAATTGCTCACCGACAACGCTCGCCGGCAAACAATATGCAAGCGCGCCTATGCGGTCAGCCGAACGATGACATGGCAACGTACCGCCGAGCGTTACATGTCGGTCTTCGAGAACGCGCGCCAGGGTCACTGGCTCAAGGTCATTGCGCGCTCCGAAGTGAGCCCGCCGGAGCCGCGCAGCCTTGTGGTGCCCGACATGCAAATCGGCCATTTCCTGTCGATGTGCGACGATACCGGCCTGTTTCAGCATGCGGTGCAATCGGTGCCCGATCGCTCGCACGGTTATTGCGTCGACGACAATGCCCGCGCGCTGCTGTTAGCCTGCGCCCTCAATAATCCGGGCGAACAGCCGCTGTCGGAAATTTTGACAGCCCGCTTTGCGGCCTTCGTGCAGCATGCCTGGAATCCCGACACCGGGCGGTTTCGCAACTTCATGGGTTTCAACCGAACCTGGCTGGAAGACAGTGGCTCCGAAGACAGCCACGGGCGAACGCTTTGGGCGCTGGGCGAGGCCGCGCGCAGGGACGCAAGTCCGTCGCGGCGCCGGTGGGCGGCCGCATTGTTCGCCCAGGCATTGCCCAGCGCGCCGGCCTTTCGTTCGCCCCGGGCGTGGGCGTTCACGCTACTGGGTCTGGATGCCTATTGCGCGGTAGCTCCGCATGATCTGCACGCCGGGGAAATCCGGCATGCCCTTGCCGACAGGTTGATGTCCGCTCTCGGCTCGGTCGAGACGCCGGACTGGGTGTGGTTCGAGGAAGGGCTGGCCTATGACAACGCGCGCCTGCCGCAGGCCTTGATGATGGCAGGCATGGCGACGAAGACCCCCGACTATGTCGATGCCGGCTTGAGGTCCTTGCGCTGGTTGATGACGCAACAGACAAATTCGTCGGGTCATTTCCGCCCCGTCGGCACCGCCGGCTTCGGCGAACAGCGGCGATCACCCCGCGCCTTCGATCAGCAGCCCCTGGAGGCAACGGCGACGATCGCTGCCTGCCTCACGGCATGGCGCGCAGATGGCGATGCCGAGTGGAAAGCCCTCGCCAACGACGCTTTCGCGTGGTTTCTCGGCGGCAACGACCTGTCCGTGGCACTGGTCGATCCGCACACGGGCAGTTGCCGCGACGGCCTGCACCCCGATCGCGCCAACGAAAATCGCGGCGGCGAGTCAGTTGTGTGCTACCTGCTTGGACTCGCGGAGATTCGTCAGCTAGCGCGCGTCAACGCCGGCCTGACGAAACCCCCGGCATTGCGCGCCGTGGGGGCCTGAAGCTCACCTCCTGCTCAAGCGACCGAGGACAATGTGTCACAAGCCACCTTCCTGAACCGGCAGGCGTTTTTTCTGCGTCCAGACCCCGCGCGGGTCATCGTGCGCCCGTTCAAGCCGGCGACCGAACCCCGCGATCTCAACCCGACGGACAAGACGCGCGCCAACCATATCGTCGACCGGGTTCTGGCACTCGATTCCGAGGCTGTTGCCGCCCAGCTTGCTGATGTCCTGGAGAATTTCGAGGGCCGGCACCGCAATCTGCTGGAGACGTTCGAGGCCCGCGCCGAGGTCATGGAACAGGCCTTCGCGGCTCACGGGACCTTTTCCAAGGACCAGCGCCAGCTTATCGGCGCCTATTTCCTCAACGAATATTCGTTCGAAGCCTCGGCCCTGTTCAACCCCAGCATCGTGCCGCACCCGGACCAGTCGGACGCGCCGAAAGGCGGCCTGCGGTTCATTCTCAGTCTGCGTGCCATCGGCGAAGGGCATGTCTCGTCACTGACGTTTCGGGGCGGCACGATCGCAGCCGACGGCAGCCTGAGCGTCGATCCGACCGCTCGCCTTGCCTCGAGCCCCCGGATCAGCCGCCGCCTGTCCGCACCAGACGGCGACCATATTGAGCTGACTTTCAATTCCGACGAAGAACTCAGCGAGCGCGTCATCTTTCCAGTCACCGATTCCCAGTCGAACGGCATAGAGGATGCGCGCTTTGTCGAGTTCAGCGATGCGGGCCGGAAAACCTACTATGCCACCTATACTGCTTATAGCGGGCGGGCGATCCGTTCCGAGCTGATCGCGACCCACGATTTCATGTCGTTCTGGCTGGCGCCGCTTCGGGGCGATGCCGCACAGAACAAGGGAATGGCGCTGTTCCCGCGCAAGATCAACGGCAAATACGCCATGATCGCGCGCCAGGACAATGAGAACCTGTATCTGATCTACTCAGACGACCTCTACACGTGGAACGGCGGTCAGGCCGTTCTCAAGCCCGAATTTCCCTGGGAATTCGTCCAGATCGGCAATTGCGGGTCGCCGATCGAACTCGACGAAGGCTGGCTGCTGCTGACACACGGCGTCGGCCCGGTCCGCAAATACTCGATCGGCGCGGCGCTGCTCGACAAGACTGATCCGTCCAAGGTGCTGGCGCGCTCGCGCGAGCCGTTGTTGCGGCCCGAACGGTCCGAGCGCGAAGGATACGTTCCCAACGTCGTCTATACCTGCGGGGCGATCCGGCATAACGACCAGATCATCCTGCCATACGCGGTGTCGGACACCTTCTCCAACTTCGCGACCATCAAGATTTCGGCGCTGATGCAGTCGATGAGAGCTTGATGGTTATCCCGCTGCGGCAATCACCGAGTCAGCCGCAGTTTTTTGGTCGCCATCAGATGAGAACTAATTCATGGCTATTGGCCGACAAAGGGCGCAGAGTATTGGAATGCGGGACATATTGCGTCGCACGCGCGCTTTTGAGGCTTTTGCCCCGGGGGATTCGGGCACTCCACGAAGCCAATCTGGTGCAGCGGTGCTGACGCTATCCGCACTGCTTTCCGACAATGGACTGCCTGATCTTCCGGTGGTGCTGATCGAGCCACATCGCAACCCCGGAGGAATTTGGCGCATCAAGTTCAGCTATGGGACGGGAGAGCCGCTCTCGATGAGTGCGGTGCAGGCATCGACGATGGCCGCCGTTCTTCACGAAATCGGCGAAGGCGAACTCGCCGACGAGATCGACGGCGCGGTAAAGACCGCGGTGCGCTACGCGTCAATGTAAGAATTTCCTGCTCAATTGTTGCATCATCAAGCGCGAGGAGACCGGGATGGCCAAGGGCGAGCAAAAAGGTAATCGGGAATCAAAGAAACCGAAAAAAGAGAAGATCAAGACCATTGCCGCCGCGCCGAGCCAAAAGACCGCGGGATGGCAGCCGAGCTTCGGTTCCGGCAAAAAGAAGTAGCGGCGAAATCGTTTTTGCAGCGTGCTGCGCGATCGGTGTTGGAGCTAATCGGCCCGGCACCTTTTTGGATGCGGCCTGATTCGGGTGCGGACAGGCGGTGGGCAATGTCGCCCGCAAAGGAAACCAGATGAAAACGGCTTTCGCCCTATTGCTGCTCTGCGCTTTCGCGCAAAGCGCTTTCTCCAAGGAACCGGAATGCCGGGGCATCGAAAGCACGAGCGGGCGGCTGGCTTGTTACGATGCGGCGTCTCCCCCGAAGATAGAAAAACCTGCAATTGTTGAAAACGACGTATCGCGAGCTGCCTACAAGGACCCGTTCCTCGAGGAAGATGCCCGAACCACCGCCAAGCTGAAGAATATCTGTCGCGGTTGTTGAACTCTGCGAAAGACGAGCGTCCGATTTCGGGCGCCTGGACCGGCGGCAGGCTACTTCGAATCCAGAAACGGCGCGACTACTTCGCGCGTCTCCGTGCTCGGCACCACCGGCACGATCTCGAAGGTCATGCCGAGCCCATGGCAGTTCAGGATCCATTCCTGCAGCAGCCTGATGTCGTCGCATTCCATCAGCTGGAAGCAGCGGTCGAAATTCGGCTCGATCCAGCTGCCGAGATATTTCAGCCCCTCGGGAAATTTTATCCCGTGATCGCGTACGTGCTTGTAGACCGGTATCGGGTCGCGGTCCTTGAAGCGTTCGATCACCATGAACAGCATGGCCGACGTCACCCCTTGCGCAGGAACGCGTAATCCGCGGAGTAGGGCGCGTTGCGGAAAGCGCCGGGCTGGTCGCATGCGCCGTCGAGCTTGCCGCCCTGGGTATGGATGCGCTGGACGGTCGTAACGGGACTGAGAATGCCGCTGCCGCGGCGGGAAACCACCTCGAGCTTCAGCCAGGGGATATCATTGGCGGTCGCGCCGGGGGCGCTGCCGGCGACCTTGCCGACGATGGCGCTGCCGTCGTTGTGCTCCCAACTCGGTCCGGCGAAGTGCCGGCCGGCGGTCTTGCCGTCGACCAGCAGCGTCGCGATCGGCTCGCGGAACGCCCATGCGGCCTTGCCATCGGCGCCCGCCTTGCATTCGTACACCTGTGCGCCTTCGGCATGCATGGTGAGCACGACCGTTTCTCCCGGCGCCGCGATGGCGTCGGGAAGGGGCGTATCGGCGGCGGCTGCGCTCACGAGCGAGCCCGCGAGCAACAGGATCGTGACCGCGGCACTCCGAATGAACGGCATGGCAGAACTCTCCATGTTGCCCGAGGGACAATCGACAGCATTGCTGTTGCTTACGCCGCCATCGCCTTCGTCAGGTTTTCCCCGACCTTGTCGAGGAAGCCGGTGGTGGAGAGCCAGCGTTGTTCGGCGCCGACCAGAAGCGCGAGGTCTTTGGTCATGTAGCCGGATTCGACGGTCTCGACGCAGACCTTTTCCAGGGTGTCGGCGAACTTCGCCAACTGGGCATTGTTGTCGAGCTTGGCGCGATGCGACAGGCCGCGGGTCCAGGCGAAGATCGAGGCGATCGAGTTGGTCGAGGTCTCCTTGCCCTTCTGGTGCTCGCGGTAATGCCGCGTCACCGTGCCGTGGGCGGCCTCGGCTTCCACCGTCTTGCCGTCCGGCGTCATCAGCACCGAGGTCATCAGGCCGAGCGAGCCGTAGCCCTGCGCCACGGTGTCGGATTGCACGTCGCCGTCGTAGTTCTTGCAGGCCCAGACATAGCCACCCGACCACTTCATCGCGGCGGCGACCATGTCGTCGATCAGCCGATGTTCGTAGGTGATCTTCTTGGCGTCGAACTGCGACTTGAACTCCTTGTCGAAGATCTCCTGGAAGATGTCCTTGAAGCGGCCGTCATAGACCTTGAGGATGGTGTTCTTGGTCGACAGATAGACCGAATAGTTCTTCGCAAGGCCCATGTTGAGGGAGGCGCGGGCGAAATCGGCGATGGAATCGTCGAGATTGTACATTTCCATGGCGACGCCGGCGCTCGGTGCCTTGAACACTTCGCGTTCGATCACTGTGCCGTCGTTGCCGACGAATTTCATCGTCAGCACTCCCGCGCCGGGGAACTTGAAGTCGGTGGCGCGGTACTGGTCGCCGAAGGCGTGGCGGCCGATGATGATCGGCTTGGTCCAGCCCGGCACCAGGCGGGGCACGTTCTTGCAGATGATGGGCTCGCGGAACACCACGCCGCCGAGGATGTTGCGGATGGTGCCGTTCGGCGACTTCCACATTTCCTTCAGGCCGAATTCCTTCACCCGGGCCTCGTCGGGGGTGATGGTGGCGCATTTGACGCCGACGCCGACCTTCTTGATGGCGTTGGCGGCGTCCACCGTGACCTGGTCGTTGGTCTTGTCGCGGTACTCCATCCCGAGGTCGAAATACATCAGGTTGATATCGAGGAACGGGGTGATCAGCTTGTCCTTGATGTACTGCCAGATGATCCGGGTCATCTCGTCGCCATCGAGTTCGACGACGGGGTTGGTCACCTTGATTTTTGCCATGGAGATCGGGCCTTTTTGGATAGCGCGGGGGACGGAGGGGTGATGTACGCGCGCTATAGCACCGCCGACGCCAAGGCGAAAGCCAAGGCGTCATGCACTTTCAGCCCATCTTCAGAACGCCGCCTGCGTGGCCGTGCCCGCCACCACGTACCAGGTCACCAACGGGCCGCAGATCAGGGCGCCGGGCAGGCTGGAGCCGGTCCGCCGCCAGGTGAAGGTGGCGATAATTGCGCAGATCCCGAGCAAGGGAACGAACTGGATGGCGACGATGGTGGAAAGCGGCACGAAGCCGGGATCGGGCAGCGGGTTGAACAGTTTGCCGGCCAGCCAGAGCGTGCCGTATTGCAGGACCAGGAGCACGACAAAGCCGAGCGTCAGCGCCAGGATGTTGGTGATATAGAGCGCCGCGCGCCCGGCACCCATGGTGGAGAAATTCCGGTGCAGCACGTGCAGGGCGATCACGAAAAACGCCGTGAAGGGGACAAGGTAGATCAGGAATATCAGCACCTGCTTGGCGCTCATCAGCTTAAGCGCGACGATCCAGAACCGGAAATCGATCTTGAAGGCGAGGTCGGAAAGCCACAGCGCGGCATAGCCGACAATGATTGTCAGGAGCGCGATCAGGCTCGATGGCCCGATGATACCGCTTCGACTGGCGCGCTTGGGCGCGAACGGCATCAGGGCGAGCGTAATCAGCGCGTTGATCATGGCCCAGACCATGATCTGGTTGGTGATGCCTTGCGGCAACCACGGCGACGGCGTGACGAACGTGCCGCCGAGCGCAAAGGCCGGATAGTAGGTCAGCGCGGGGATGAGGGCGGAGAGGATGAAGGCCGCGGTCCAGCGCCGGCCGAAAGCCGCAATTGGGCCCGGCGCCGTGCCGTCGGCGATTTCGGGCAGGCGCAAATGTGAAAAAACCGGCGCCTCGAGCAGGGCGTCGAATACCCCAAGCAGGAGAGCGACAAAGCCCACCAGCGCGACCAGGGTGCCGATTTCCTTGCGGAACCAGATCTGGTCGTCGGAAGGAAGCGGCGTGCCGCCCTGCAGGGTCTTGGCGAACCAGTCGAGGCTGTAGCCGATCGCCTGACGTGAAATGTGCTCGTCCGGATGCGTGATCGCGGGCGTATGCAGCACGCGCGCCGTTCCCTGCGCGATGTCGCCATAGACCTTGCCTGATACAACCGGGCCTTGCGTACCGAACATCGCCCAGAGTTTCGGGCTCTGGGTGACGTCGCGGGCGCGCTCCACGCCCCACATCAGATTGGAAAATTCCTCATATTGCGCGAACACCAAAGCGACGTTGCGCGGCCAGGCCGGCGTACCGTCGGCAGCGAACGGTTTGCCGGTCGAGGAGCCCTCCAGCACCATCGATTTGTAGTCGTTCGGCATCGCGGCCGCGGCGGCGAGCACGGTCCAGCCGCCCATCGAGTGGCCTTCGAGGCCGATATTGTTCTTGTCGACGAAGTCGAGGCTGCGCAGATGGGCGAGCCCGTCGGGCCCGCCAAAGCCGTTGGCGAAGGCCGGCGGGTCGCTATAACCGTGGCCGGTCTGGTCGAGCGCCAGTACGACGTAGCCGCGCCGGGCGAATTCGATGGCGAAGCCGTCCTGGGTCTCCCGCGAATTGATGTAGCCATGCACGGCCAGAATGCCGGGGGCGGGGGTCTGTGCGGTGGCATTCTTCGGGACATAGAGCAGGGCGCTCATGGTGTTGCCCTTGGCGCCCTTGAAGCGGATATCCTCGATCCGGATGCCGCCGGAGGTCTGCGTCAGCCACGCCAGCAGGCCGCCGGCCAGAATCAAAATCACCCCGGCGATCGCCAGGGACCATCTGCGACGCATGCTTGCCTCCCCAAATCCCCGAGCCGTTGCGCCCGCCCGTGGGTCAGTTTTGCAGCTTCGTTTTATTTGTGATTGATACCGTAACCGAAACCTGAACGCGCGCAAGCTGTGTTACCGCAGCTTTCAACCGAAAATCGGGAAACATTGCTAAGCCGATTATATTGCTTGAGAAACGTTGCTGGTCCCGCCATCGAATGCGGGCTGCAGACGGCAGGCGTTGAAGGAGGCTCTTCGGAGCCCGCTTCAGGTCGTTCAGACGCGAATCAGAAAGTGGAGTGAGATGTCCGGTTCGGGCACCGACAAGACCAAGACAGGCTTTGAGCTGGCCGGACCCGTTGTGATCCTGGTTGAGCCGCAGCTCGGCGAGAACATCGGCATGGCCGCGCGCGCGATGGGGAATTTTGCCCTGGCGAGGCTGCGCATCGTCAATCCGCGCGACGGCTGGCCGAACATCAGCGCGCAGCGGGCGGCCGCCGGCGCCGACCATATCCTGGAAAGGGTCGAGCTGTTCGACACGGTGGAGCAGGCGGTCGCCGACTGTACCTTGCTGTTTGCGACCACCGCCCGCGCCCACGACCAGGCCAAGCCGGTGGTGGCGCCGGAAGTCGCCGCGCTGGCAATGGCCGGCGAGCTCAAGGGCGGCGGCACCGTCGGCATCCTGTTCGGCCGCGAGCGCTACGGCCTGCAGAACGAGGAGGTCGCGCTCGCCAACCGCATCATCACCTTTCCGGTCAATCCGGGCTTTGCCTCGCTTAATCTGGCGCAGGCGGTGCTGCTGATCGGCTATGAATGGTTCAAGCTACAGACCGCGGGCGCGCTGCCGTTCGCGATGCCCGAACGCTCCGAGCCCGCCTCGCAACACCAGATGCAGGCCTTCTTCGACAATCTGGTGCGCGAACTCGACCGGGTCGAATTCCTGCGCCCCGCCGAAAAGCGCGACACCATGCTGGTCAATTTGCGCAACATCTTTACGCGTATGGATCCGACCAAGCAGGACATGCACACGCTGCACGGCGTGGTGATGGCGATCGCGGAGGGGCGCAAGGGCCCGGCCAAAGGCGGCGTGCTCGACGGCGACCAGGCGACACGGCTGCGCGCGCTGCTCGCCGAACACGGGCAGGGCGGGGTACCGGCCGACAGCAGCAGCACAGTGCGGGGGCTGGCGCGGCTGTTGCGGCGAAATCCGACCGACGCCGAGCGTATCCTCTGGCAGGCGCTGACCCGCGACCGCCGCTTCGCCGGCCAGTTCAAGCGCCAGACCCCGGTCGGCCGCCACATTCCGGATTTCGTCTCGTTCGTGCACCGGATCGCGATCGAGCTGATCAATGCCGACGAGACCGAGGTGATCGCCAAGGACCGCGCGGGGCGGCAGGCATGGCTGGAGGCGCGGGGCTACCGGGTGATCGATATGACGGTCGCCGATGTCGAGGCCGATCTGGCCGCGCAGCTCGACCGGCTGGAATCGGGTGTGCTGGAGCAGCGGTAGTTAGGTCGTCATTGCGAGGAGCGGAGCGACGAAGCAATCCAGCTTGCTTTGCGGCTCCATGGATTGCTTCGCTGCGCTCGCAATGACGGCTATGGGAAAGTCACACGGCCATTAGCTGCACCGGCGGAGCCGCGGCGCGTTTCGGCTTCTTCACTTTCGACGGCGGCAGCAGCGAGCAGGCGGCCAATCCCGCGGTATCCGCTACGCCCGGATCGCGCGACACCATGGCGGCGACGATGGCGCCGTCGATCAGCAGGCCGAGCTGATGGGCGAGCATTTCAGGTTCCGCGGCGCCCATTTCACCGGCGAGCTTTTCGATGTAGGCGAGAACTACCTTCTTGTGCTTCATCGCGATGGCGCGGAATTGCTTCAGGTCCTTGTCGTGCTCGCCGACCGCGTTGATGAAGGGGCAGCCGTAGAAGCGTTCCTCGCGAAACCAGTCCTTCAGCGCGGGAAAGATCCGCGTCAGCTTGGTCTGCGCGCTGCCGCCGCCGGCCTCGACCGACGCGATGAACCATTCGCGCCACTGCTTGCCTTCGCTCTCCAGCACCGCCTGCACCAGATTGGTCTTCGAGCCGAACAATTTGTAGAGCGTGGTCTTGGCGGTGCCGGCTTCGTTGATGATGGCGTCGATCCCGGTGGCGTTGATCCCGTTCTTGCAGAACAGCCGCGTCGCCGCGCTGAGCAAACGCCCGCGCGCGGATTCCTCATCGCCGCCGGCGATGTTGTCCGCGACGACACGCTTCTTCGTGGATGATTTGCCCATGCGGCCCACGTTAATCGAACTGCGGCGCAATCATCAAGTGACAACTTCGGTCGCTCAGGGCTCCGCGCAACTGCGCGCAAAATAATCGCGGGCCCGCGGCACTTGCATCGCGATTGAGCAGTTCGCGGCTGACCAAATCGCAGGCAGGGCGCGCTAAGCGGTTTCAGCTCTTCGCGTTTTTTCCGGCGGCGGTTCTGGCACGCTTCGTGCAGGAAACAGACCGTTCGGTATCCTAGCCCCTAGGGAGAAAACAGATGACCGCGGTCGCCCAAAAAACAGTGCTTACTGGCTGCCTTGCCCCCATCGACCGGCAAGGCCTCGAGAAGCTGATCGAGAACGGCAAAGCCAATCCGAAGGTCATCAAGACCTTGAAATGCAAGACGGTGGCCGAAGGCAAGTTCCGCCATGCCAACTATATCCGCAACCTTCAGCCCTACATCGTCGACGAGCCGCCGGGCCTTTTGGGCGACGACACCGCGCCCAATCCGTCGGAGGCCTCGCTCGCTGCGCTCGGCTCCTGCCTTGCGGTCGGCCTGCACGCCAACGCCGTGCATCGCGGCTGGACCGTCAACAAGCTCGAACTCGAACTCGAGGGCGACCTCAACATCACCGCCGTGTGGGGCACCGGCGACGTCAGCGAGAAGCCGGTCGGCTTCACCGACGTGCGGGTCAAGGTCGACATGGAATGCGAGGGCATACCGAAGAGCGAGATCGACGCGCTGGTGACCCACGTCAAGAAGTGGTCGCCGGTCGCCAACACCTTCACGCGCCCCGTGAATCTCGAGGTCAGCGCGTAACCGTCGTCAACCATGTTGCTCGTTCCAAAACGCTTCGTTCGGAGAGTGTGATGAACCCAGTGGCCGCATCGCGTTTCAGGGTTGACGAGAAGAGCGATCTTTCGCCGACGGAGATCCCCGATGCGGCCGCTGCCATCGCGCGGCGGGAGCTGGCGCCGCTGGCGGGCGCCATCGACGGCGGCTCGGTCTATCCGGCCGAATTGCTGCGGCGTTTCGGCGATGCCGGGGCCTGGGGCAGCCACCGACCCAACAACGGCGCGGCCGATCTCGGCTGTGCCATCCAGTCAATGGCGGCGATCGGCGAGGTCTGCGGCGCCACCGCCTTCATGGCGTGGTGCCAGAACACGCTGGCCTGGTACGCGTTCAATTCACCCAATCCGGCGCTTTCGAATTTCGCCGACGACGTTGCGGCGGGCAGGGTGCTCGGCGGCACCGGGCTTTCCAATCCGATGAAGAGCTTCTTCGGAATCGAGAAGCTGAAGTTGAGGGGGCGCCGGGTCGAGGGCGGCTACGTCGTGCGCGGCGCGCTGCCCTGGGTGTCTAACCTCGGCCCCGACCATTTCTTCGGCACCATTTTCGAGGTCGAGGACAAGCCCGGCGAGATCGTGATGTTTCTCGCCGATTGCGCCGATCCCGGGATTACACTGCAGCCATGCAAGCCGTTCCTCGCAATGGACGGCACCGGCACCTATGGCGTGCAGTTCCGCGACGCCTTCGTTCCCGACGCCTTGATCCTGGCGGAGCCCGCCGGCCCGTTCGTGAGGAAGATCCGCGCCGGTTTTATCCTGCTGCAGGCCGGCATGGCGATCGGCCTGATCAGGGACTGCATCGCCATCATGAAGGAGGTCGACGGCTCGCTCAGTCACGTCAACCGCTTCCTGCCGCAGCAGCCGACCGACTTCCAGCAGGTGCTGTCCGGCCTTGAAGCGCAGACCATGGAACTGGCGCGCGACCCCTACAACGCGGACGACGATTACTGGCGCACCGTCGTCGAGCTTCGCCTCGAGGCCGGCGATGCCAGCGTCGCCGCCGCGCACGCGGCGATGCTTCATTGCGGCGCGCGCGGCTACCTGATGAGCCATCGCGCCCAGCGCAGGCTGCGCGAGGCCTACTTCGTCGCCATCGTCACGCCGGCCACCAAGCAGCTGCGGAAGATGCTGGCAGAGATGTGAATCTTCAACCGACCCCGGATCGACCCTAACCCCACAACCACAACAGGAGAGGCCAGCCATGACGGACGTTCTGATTTCTGCCAGCGAACTCGCCGATCTCACCTCGAAAGAACCTTGCGTGATCATCGACACGCGAAACCCCGACGCCTATGCCGCCGGGCATCTCCCGAACGCCGTCAACGTGCACGAGATCTTCACCTATCTCGCCACCTCGACGCCGGAAGGCATGGCCGAACTCAAGACGAAATTCGCCGACGCGTTCGGCAAGGCCGGGCTATCTGGCAAGGAAACCGCGGTCATTTACGAGCAGTCGATGAATTCGGGCTTCGGCCAGTCCTGCCGCGGCTATTACCTCCTGACCACGCTCGGCTATCCCAAGGTCAAGGTGCTGCATGGCGGCTTCGACGCCTGGGCCGCCGCTGGCCTGCCGGTCACCACAGCCGTGCCGAAGCCCGCGCCCGCATCCTTCGCCATCGTTCCCGAAGCCGGCGACATCCTGATCGACGCCAAGACCATGCTGGCGGCGGTCGGCAAGCCCGGTATCGCGCTGCTCGACGTGCGCGATGTCGACGAATGGATCGGCGAAAGCTCCTCGCCCTACGGCAAGGATTTCTGCCCGCGCAAGGGGCGCATCCCCGGCGCCGTCTGGCTCGAATGGTACCGCATGATGAAGCCGACCGGAGAAGGTCCACGCTTCAAGTCCAAGGACGAGATTTTGGCGGAATGCGCGACCGTCGGCATCACCCAGAACACCCCGGTCTACCTCTATTGCTTCAAGGGCGCGCGGGCGTCCAACACCTTCCTCGCGCTCAAGAACGCCGGCGTGAAGGATGTGCGGATGTATTTCGGATCGTGGAACGAATGGTCGCGCGATCCCTCGCTGCCGATCGAGGAGGGCCTGCCGGTCGACACCAGGCCGACCAGCAAAGCGGCATAGAACGTGCATGTTTTTTCATCGCCCGGCCCGCTCAGGCGGCCGGGCGGTGAATCCGCCGAGGGCGGCGGTACAGACAAAGGATTGGGGCATGTCCATCTTCGACGATGCGTTTGACGCCGACCGCAAGCTTTCCCGAACGGGCTGCGTCTGCGGCCAGCATGGCTCCGCGGCAGAACACGACCGGGCGACGCCGGCGCTGCGTTGCGAACCGGCGCCATCGGAGGAGGAGCGCTACGAGGGCGTCGTCGCATCGGCTGTCATGCGCCAGATGTTTCCCAACGACATTGCCCGGCGGGCGTTCCTGAAATCGGTCGGCGCGTCGACCGCGCTCGCCGCCATCTCGCAATTCTTCCCGATCAAGACCGCGACCGAGGCCTTTGCCGACGCCGGCATGCCGGAGAAGAAGGACCTGAAGGTCGGCTTCATCCCGATCACCTGCGCGACGCCGATCATCATGGCCGCACCGCTCGGCTTCTATGCCAAGCACGGCCTCAACGTCGAGGTGGTCAAGACCGCCGGTTGGGCGGTGATCCGCGACAAGACGCTGAACAAGGAATACGACGCGGCGCATATGCTGGCGCCGATGCCGATCGCAATTTCGCTCGGCCTCGGCGCAAATGCGGTGCCGTTCACGGTGCCAGCGATCGAGAACATCAACGGGCAGGGCATTACGCTCGCGATCAAGCACAAGGACAAGCGCGATCCGAAGGACTGGAAGGGTATGAAGTTCGCCATTCCCTTCGACTATTCGATGCACAACTACCTGCTGCGCTACTATCTCGCCGAGAACGGCCTCGATCCCGACACCGACGTGCAGCTGCGCTCGGTGCCGCCCCCGGAAATGGTCGCCAATCTGCGCGCCGAGAACATCGACGGCTTCCTCGCGCCCGACAATATCTGCCAGCGGGCGATCTATGACGGCGTCGGTTTCATGCACATGCTGTCCAAGGAAATCTGGGACGGTCATCCCTGCTGCACGTTTGCGGCAAGCCGCGAATTCATCACGACCTCGCCGAACAGCTTTGCCGCGCTGACCCGCGCGATCGTCGATGCCACGGCCTATGCCTCCAAGGCCGAGAATCGCAAGCAGATCGCGGAGGCCATCGCGCCCGCGAACTACATCAATGCGCCGGTCACCGTGCTGGAACAGGTGTTGACCGGGACCTATGCCGACGGCCTGGGCGGAGTGAAAACGGACGCCAAGCGCGTCGATTTCGATCCGTTTCCCTGGCAGTCCTTCGCGGTCTGGATGCTCACCCAGATGAAGCGCTGGGGCCAGATCAAGGGCGATGTCGATTACAAGGCGGTCGCCGAACAGGTCTATCTCGCCACCGGCACGGCCAAGGTGATGACCGAGATGGGACTGACCCCGCCGGCGACGTCCTACAAATCGTTCTCGGTGATGGGCAAGACGTTCGATCCGGCCAAACCCGAGGACTACCTCAACAGCTTCAAGATCAGGAAGGCGTCGTGAGGACGGCGGCGCCGACACATTCTCATCCGTCGTCCCGGCGAACGCCGGGACCCAACCACCAGCCTTGGTTGATGCGGAAGGTCTCTGCCACCGTGCCCAAAGAGATTTCAGGGCGTATGGGTCCCGGCTTTCGCCGGGACGACTCGTGGAAGGGTCCCGTGTCATGACCGCCTCGCTCCGCTTTCGCGCGGCGGTCGTGTCGGTCGCGCTGTTTCTGGCCTTCATCGGCGTCTGGCATCTCGCCACGCGCGGCACCGGCGCCACCGCCGCGATGAGCCCGGAATATGCCAGGCTGATGGGCCTGACCGCGACCCAGGGCAAGTCAGTGATGCCCGGTCCGCTCGATGTCGGCGCCAAATTGTGGGAGCACCTCAAGCGGCCGTTCTACGACAATGGGCCGAACGACAAGGGCCTCGGCATCCAGCTCGGCTACTCCATCGCCCGCGTGGGACTCGGCTATCTTCTCGCGGTCATCGTCGCGATCCCGCTCGGCTTCCTGATCGGGATGTCGCCGCTGATCAACAAGGCGCTCGATCCCTTCATCCAGATCCTGAAGCCGATCTCGCCGCTCGCCTGGATGCCGCTCGCGCTCTACACCATCAAGGATTCCGGGCTGTCGGCGATTTTCGTCATTTTCATCTGCTCGGTATGGCCGATGCTGCTCAACACCGCCTTCGGCGTCGCTGCGGTGCGCAAGGAATGGATCAACGTCGCGCGAACCCTTGAGGTCGGCACTATCAGGCGCGCTTTCACCGTGATCCTGCCGGCGGCGGCACCGACGATCCTCACGGGCATGCGGATATCGATCGGCATCGCCTGGCTCGTCATCGTTGCCGCCGAGATGCTGGTCGGCGGCACCGGCATCGGCTACTTCGTCTGGAACGAGTGGAACAACCTTTCGATCACCAACGTGATCATCGCGATTTTCCTGATCGGCCTCGTCGGCATGCTGCTCGACCAGATCCTGGCGCGCTTCACGCGCATGGTCACGTTCCCGGAATGAAGCGATGACCGACAAATTCATCTCCATCGAAGGCATCGCCAAGCGCTATCCGGGCGCTGATGGCGGCGAGATCGCCGTGTTCGAGAATCTGTGGCTGTCGATGATGCGCGGCGAATTCGGCTGCGTGATCGGTCACTCCGGCTGCGGCAAGACCACGGTCCTGAACATTCTCGCCGGCCTCGACCGGCCGAGCGAAGGCACGGTGATCGTGGACGGGCAGGCCATCGAGGGCACCAGCCTCGACCGCGCCGTGATTTTCCAGAGCCATGCGCTGTTGCCGTGGCGCACCGTCCTCGGCAACGTCGCCTATGCCGTGACCTCGAAGTGGCGCAACTGGGACCGCGCCAGGGTCAAGGCCCACGCGCAGACCTTCATTGACCTCGTGGGCCTGACCGGCGCCGAGCACAAACGTCCCTCGGAACTCTCAGGCGGCATGAAGCAGCGCGTCGGCATCGCGCGCGCGCTCTCGATCACCCCCAAAATCATGCTGATGGACGAGCCGTTCTCGGCGCTGGATGCGCTGACGCGTGGTACGCTGCAGGACGAGGTCCGCCGCATTTGCCTCGAAACCGGGCAGACCGCGTTCATGATCACCCACGACGTCGACGAGGCCATCTTTCTCGCCGACAGGATTTTCCTGATGACCAACGGCCCCGGCGCGGTGCTGGCCGAGATCGTGGAAAATCCGCTGCCGAAGGATCGCGGCCGCACCGATCTGCACCGCCACCCGCTCTATTATGCGCTGCGCAACCACATCGTTGATTTCCTGGTCAGCCGCAGCAAGATTTTTGCCGCTGAGGTGCCCGGTCACGATCCGCGCAATGTGCCGATGGTGCGGATCGGCAAGCCCGAATTGGTGATCGCGTCGGGCGCCGACGCACCGCATGAAGCTTCGAAACAGGCGTCTTGGCCGGGCTTGTCCCGGCCATCCACGTCTTCTTAGAGTAGCCAACAGGGACGTGGATGCCCGGGACAAGCCCAGGCATGACGAATGCAAGGGAGACTCCAAATGAAGCGATCCGACCTCACCGAAAAGCTGCTCGACATCAAGCGCGAGAAGGGCTGGAGCTGGAAGCACATCTGCGAAAAGATCGGCGGCTATTCCGAGGTGCTGATCGTCGGCGCCATCCTCGGCCAGATGAAACTGACCAAGCCGCAGGCCGCCAACGCCGGCGAACTGTTCGGGCTGTTCAAATCCGAGATCGCGATGCTGAACGAGGTGCCTATGCGCGGGGAGGGCACGCCGATGCCGCCGACCGATCCCCTGATCTACCGCTTCTATGAACTGGTGATGGTGAACGGTCCGGCCTGGAAGGCGCTGATCGAGGAGGAATATGGCGACGGCATCATGTCGGCGATCGATTTCGACATGGTGATGGAGCGCCTGCCCAATCCCAAGGGCGACCGCGTCAAGATCACGATGTCGGGCAAATTCCTGCCGTACAAATATTACGGCGCAAGCGGCAACGTGCCGGAATACGGCTTCAAGGAGGGGTGAGGCCCCACACGGCATGGTCCAAAGGACCAGAACTCAGATACGCAATTGCCTACGGGGAATCAGGTTCCGGGTTCGCGCTTCGCGCGCCCCGGGACGAGGCTGCGCGTCACTTTCCCGCCCTTATCTCGGAGACGGCCTGTACCATCAGATCGGTCATCTTCTCCCCGAGCTGCTTTTCGGTAAGGGCGACACCCTTGGCCTTGAGGTCGCCCAAGACCTTGCGGACCACATCGACGTCGCCGGCTCCCTGGAACTCGGCGGCGATGACGTCCTTGGCATAGGCGTCGGCGGCTTCTCCGGAAAGGCCCAGCTTTTCGGCCACCCAAAGCCCGAGCCGCCTGTTGCGGCGGGCTTCGGCCTTGAATTTCTGTTCCTCGTCGATGGCGAACTTCTTCTCGAAGCCTTCTTCGCGCTTGTCGAATGTGGTCATTGCCTGGGTTCCGATCCCTCAGCCGAAATGGTGATGGCTGCCTCGTTGCGACAGCCTGTCTGCGAGCTTAGATAGCGGTAGCAAATCGTTAAAACAACAGCGTCGAAGCCGCAGGCGGCACGGTAAAACTAGCTCCAAGGGGACCGGATCGATTGTACTGGATAGGCCAATCAGATAGGTTGGATTCTAGGCCCGGTTCTCGTTCTGTTTCCCGTCCCAGGCCTTCACGGCAGCTCCGTCGTGGGTCGCAACCCTAGGTCATCCGGAGCACACCAAATTCATGGATTTCAACAACACACGGTACATCCCAATGAGCCGCCGGCGCCGCATTTATGAAGGCAAGGCCAAGGTCCTTTACGAAGGACCGGAGCCGGGTACCCTCATCCAGCACTTCAAGGACGACGCGACCGCGTTCAATGCCAAGAAACACCAGGTGATCGAGGGCAAGGGCGTCCTCAACAACCGGATTTCGGAGTACCTGTTTCAGCACCTCAACGACATCGGGGTGCCTACCCACTTCATCCGCCGTCTCAACATGCGCGAGCAGCTGATTCGCGAGGTCGAGATCGTGCCGCTGGAGGTGGTGGTGCGAAACGTCGCGGCCGGATCGCTGTCGCAGCGCCTGGGCATCGAGGAAGGCACACAACTTCCGCGTTCGATCATCGAATTCTACTACAAGAACGACCAGCTCAACGACCCCATGGTGTCCGAAGAGCACATCACGGCGTTCGGCTGGGCGACGCCGCAGGAGATCGACGACATCATGGCGCTGGCCATCCGCGTCAACGATTTCCTCACTGGCTTGTTTTTAGGCATCGGCATCCGTCTGGTCGATTTCAAGATGGAATGCGGGCGCCTGTTCGAGAACGAGATGATGCGAATCATCGTCGCCGACGAGATATCCCCCGATTCGTGCCGGCTGTGGGACATCAAGTCGAACGAGAAGCTCGACAAGGACCGTTTCCGCAGGGATCTGGGTGGCCTCCTGGAAGCCTATACCGAAGTGGCGAAGCGGCTAGGGATCCTGATGGAGAACGAGCGGCCGGCGGGCTCCGGTCCGGTGCTGGTCAAGAGCTGAGGCAGAACGTGAAAGCGCGCGTTACCGTTACACTGAAATCAGGCATCCTCGATCCGCAGGGCAAGGCCATCGAAGGGGCGCTGAAATCGCTCGGCGTCGTTGGCGTCGCCAGCGTGCGCCAGGGCAAGGTGTTCGACATCGAGCTCGACAGCTCCGACAAGGCCAAGGCCGAAGCGGCGCTGAAGGCCGCCGCCGACAAGCTGTTGGCGAACACGGTGATCGAGAATTACCGGGTCGAGGTTCTGAGCTAGGCACGCCGATCGATGAAATCCGCAATTCTCGTCTTTCCCGGCATCAATCGCGAACGCGACATGGCGCGCGCGCTGCGTCTTGCCTCAGGCCACGAACCCGCGATGGTCTGGCATGCCGAGACCTCGTTGCCCAAGGGTACCGATCTCGTGGTGGTGCCCGGCGGATTCTCCTACGGCGACTATCTGCGCTGTGGGGCGATTGCCGCGCGCGCGCCCGTAATGGACGCGGTGCGGGCGTTCGCAGCCGATGGCGGTCTCGTGCTCGGCGTCTGCAACGGCTTCCAGATCCTGTGCGAGGCCGGGCTTCTGCCCGGCGTGCTCATGCGCAATGCGCGGCTGAAATTCATCTGCCATGACGTGCACTTAAGGGTCGAGCGTTCCGATACGCCGTTCACCCGCGGCTACAATGCCGGCCAGGTCATCCGCGTGCCGATCGCCCATGGCGAGGGCAATTACGAGGCCGACGAAGAGACCTTGAAGAGGCTCGAGGGCGAGGGGCGGGTGCTCTATCGCTACTGCTCGCCCGAAGGCGCGGTCGACGAGCCTTCCAACATCAACGGCGCCGCGCATTCGATCGCCGGCATCGTCAACAGCAGCGGCAACGTGCTTGGCATGATGCCGCATCCGGAAAACCACGTCGAAGACATCATGGGCTGCACCGACGGGCGCGGCCTGTTCGCAGGGCTCGTGGCGCATCTGGAGCGCGCGGCGTAGCTCGCCGCGACGGTACCAAGGTCGTCGCCGCCATCTGCCGCTTGAGAACAGGCCTCCCGGCTCACCCCCCTACGATCGGCGCGGACCGCCAATCCCTGATCCTTGCCCGAATGCGGTTGATCCGGTGCCCGTAGCCGCCGGCGGGGACGGTCATGGCGGCGACGCCGGCCATGACCAGCAGCAGTCCAAGCACAAGGTTGGAGGGCACGGACTCGCCGAGCAGTACGACCGACAGGGCGACGCCGATGGGAATGCGCAAGTACCCTTGCGCGTTGGTGGTCAGCGTGCCGAGCCGCATCAGGCACATGTAGAACAGCATCAGCCCGAGCGAACTCGAGAAGATTCCCATGGTGAAGGTGGCGGCGAGCGCTTCCAGCGATGGCCGCAACGTCCAGGGATGGTCGACGATCAGCGACGCCGGCAGCAGCACGAGGCCGCCGAACAACAGCGAGCCCGCCGCCACCACCATCGGGTCGTAATCGGATAGCAGTAGCCCGAATATCGTGGCGCTCGCAAAGGAGACGGTAGCGAGCAGGATGACGAGTTCGGCGAAGATGTTGCTGCCGAGACCTCCCAGCGCATCGAGCCCGATGATCACGGCGGTCCCGGCGAGACCGAGGATAGCGCCGGCAAACTTCAGCAGCGTGGCCGGTTCATGGCGCGTGATGAGCCGGGTGATGAGGAAGGCGAAGATCGGCGTCGTCGAGGCGAGCACCACCGTGCTTGCCGCTGGCACGTATTGCTGCGCCCAGGTGATCATCAGAAACGGGATCGTCGAATTGATGGTTTGCTGCTGGGCGAACAGCTTCCAGGCCTTAGCCGTGGCCGGAATGCTCATTCCGCGAGCGCGCAGGATGATGAGGAGAAACAACGCGGCGATCAGCGAGCGCGCCGAGATGAAGGTGATCGGTGGGATCGAACCGATGCCGATCTTGGTCAGCGGATAGGTGGAACTCCAGCACACCGCCAGCGCCAGCAGCAGCGCGTAATCGCGCCAGGCTGGACCGGCCGGTGGTGGGCCGCTCGGGTCTGGAGCCGGCGCGGCAGAGGTAGCGCCTTCGGTCCCTGCAGTGCTGTTCGGCAACTCGCTGGCTCCCGGCGCATCCGCGCTATCTGGCGTCGTTGCTCGGGACCGGCAGCGAGCGTCGCTTCACCCGCTTGATGGTGCCGGAGAAGGTGAACAGCGGGCGCGCGCCGCTCTTGAGGATGCCGCGCAGGAAGATCATCGAGGCTCCGGCCCGGGTAATTTCGCCTGTGCCTTCGACCAGCTCACCCTCGCGCGCGGCGTCGAGAAATTCGCAGCCGAAGGAGAGGGTCACCCCCGGTCCCTGGAGCACCGGCGTGGCAATGGCGAACAAGCAATAATCGGCAAACGACATGAAGGCGCCGCCATGGACGTTGCTGGCGCCGTTGAGGTGCTTCTGCTCGACCCGGAAGGCGCAGCGGATTTGGCCGTCGTCCTCCATGCGGTGGTAAAATGGCCCGTTATGGGTCTCGAAATTGTCCCGGCTCCAGGTGCGCCAGCCCTTGAATTCGCCCTCGGTCTCGACATGCAGGTCCGGGCGGTTGTGAAATGCGGTTTTGGTCAGGTCGTGCAAGCGATTTGGCCCTTTATTTCAGCTATTCAGTCCTTAAATCCGATCCATCGGCGATGTGCAAACCCTCGCGCCCGCATGGCTCGCCCGCAAAGCTCTGGACAGGGCGGAATTGCGCCATAAAAGGCCTTTTCCGTCCCTTCCGATCTCCCTAATAAGGCCCCATGAACCAGCCGCAGATCACCCCCGAACTCGTCGCCAGCCACGGGCTGAAGCCCGACGAATATGAGCGCATCCTGAAGCTGATCGGCCGCGTGCCGAGCTTCACCGAACTCGGAATCTTCTCGGCAATGTGGAACGAGCACTGCTCGTACAAATCCTCCCGCATCCATCTGCGCGGATTGCCGACCAAGGCGCCCTGGGTGATCCAGGGGCCGGGCGAGAACGCCGGCGTCATCGACATCGGCGACGGCCAGGCTGTCGTGTTCAAAATGGAGAGCCACAACCATCCGAGCTACATCGAGCCCTATCAGGGCGCGACCACCGGCGTCGGCGGCATTTTGCGCGACGTTTTCACGATGGGGGCGCGACCGATCGCGTGTTTGAACGCATTGAGCTTCGGTGCGCCGGAGCATCCCAAAACCCGGCACCTGGTGTCCGGCGTGGTCGCCGGCGTCGGCGGCTACGGCAATTCGTTCGGCGTGCCAACAGTCGGCGGGCAGGTGCGCTTCCATACGCGCTATGACGGCAACATCCTGGTCAATGCGATGGCGGTCGGGCTCGCCGACACTGACAAGATTTTTTACGCGGCCGCCTCCGGCGTGAACACGCCGATCGTCTATCTCGGCTCCAAGACCGGCCGCGACGGCATTCACGGCGCCTCGATGGCGTCTGCCGAGTTTGACGACGACTCGGCCGAGAAGCGGCCGACGGTGCAGGTCGGCGATCCCTTCGCCGAGAAGCTTTTGCTGGAAGCCTGCCTCGAAATCATGGAAGCCGATTGCGTGATCGCGATCCAGGACATGGGCGCGGCGGGCCTGACCTGTTCGGCGGTCGAGATGGGCGCCAAGGGCGACCTCGGCGTCGATCTCGATCTCGATGCGGTGCCGACCCGCGAAACCGGCATGAGCGCCTATGAGATGATGCTGTCGGAAAGCCAGGAGCGCATGCTCATGGTGCTCAAGCCCGAGAAGGAAAAGCAGGCCGAAGCGATCTTCCGCAAATGGGGGCTGGATTTCGCCGTGGTCGGCTACACCACGCCGAGCAAGCGTTTCGTGGTCAAGCATGGCGGCGACGTGATGGCCGACCTGCCGATCAAGGAACTCGGCGACGAGGCGCCGCTCTACGACCGGCCGCATGTCGCCTCGGCGCCGTTGCCCGTGATCCACGCCCGCGACGTCGCGGCGCCGATGACGGTCGCGGCGGCGCTGGAACAACTGATCGCGACCCCTGAACTGTGCTCGAAGCGCTGGGTGTGGGAACAATACGACCACGTCATTCTCGGCAATACCCTGCAGCGTCCCGGCGGCGATGCCGCGGTCGTGCGGGTGCAGGACGGGCCGAAGGGGCTGGCGCTCACGGTGGACGTCACCCCGCGTTATTGCGAGGCCGACCCGTTTGAAGGCGGCAAGCAGGCGGTGGCGGAAGCCTGGCGCAACATCACCGCGGTCGGCGGCCGGCCGCTGGCGATCACCGACAATCTCAATTTCGGCAACCCGGAGCGACCCGAAATCATGGGCCAGTTCGTCGGCTGCCTGAAGGGCATTGCGGACGCCTGCCGTGCGCTCGACTTCCCCGTCGTGTCGGGCAACGTCTCGCTCTACAACGAGACCAACGGCCGCGGCATCCTGCCGACGCCCTCGATCGGCGGCGTCGGTCTGCTCGACGATTTCACCAAATCCGCAACGCTTGCCTTCAAGGCCGAGGGCGAGGCGATCCTCCTGATCGGCGAAACCCATGGCTGGCTCGGCCAGTCGGTCTATCTGCGCGACATCTGCGGCCGTGAAGAGGGCGCACCGCCGCCGGTCGACCTGGCCGCCGAGAAGCGTAACGGCGACGTCGTGCGAGGCATGATCCACGCCGGCACCGCGACCGCGGTGCATGATCTTTCCGACGGCGGACTTCTGGTCGCACTCGCCGAGATGGCGATGGCCAGCGGAATCGGCGCGCAGCTATTGGCCACTCCCGGATCGATCGTGCCGCACGCCTACTGGTTCGGCGAAGACCAGGCGCGTTATCTCGTCACCGTGCGCGCGGAAGACGCCGGCCTGGTGCTGGCGAAGATGAAAGGCGCCGACGTGCCCTGCGTTCGTATCGGCACTACCGGCAGCGGGACGATTGCGATCTCGGGCGAAGCTCCGGTCTCGATCGCCTCGCTCAAGGCCGGCTTCGAGGGCTGGTTTCCCGCCTATATGAGCGGCGCGGCTTCCTGAGCTCCGGCGCAGGGCCGGATCGGCTTCGCGTCATCCGGGCTAGCGCTTTCTCACAAGACCTGCTTTGCGCCCGGAATCTTCCGCAGCGCTGCCGTCGCGGCCCAGCTCAGGGCCACCGTCAGCACGAAAGCAACCGTAGCCTTGACGATCGCGGGCAGGTCGAAATCGAACAGCCAGTATTGCAGCCAGAGCACGATCGGGTAGTGCACCAAAAACATGCCGTAGGCATCCGCCTGCATGGGATCGAGGATGCTCGAGCCTGATTGCTTGAATCTCAGGAAATAGGCCAGGATGGTGAACATGATGGCCACGCTGAAGGCAGCGAAGAACAGGCCATAGGTCGCCTCATACCAGTCCGGCAGATCCATCGGATTCCCTAGAATTTCGCGCTTGATGTAGATCAGCACCCACATGAGGCAATACGGAACGAGCGCAGGGACGATCCAGGCCGAGCTGCGCTTTGCCAGCTGTCCGTCAGACGCCAGCAGCCCGCGATCCAGGTATCTGACGCCAAGGCCTGCACCGAAAAAGAAGTAGGTCGCATAAAGCAGCACGCGGCCGTGCTGGACCGAGAACGGCCCGAATTCGAACCAGCTGCCCGCTCCAAAGTGGACGCGCCCGGGAATGTAAAGCACGGCGGTGACAGCAAGCATGACGGCGAAGAATTGAGCCGGGCGGTCATGGCCGTGCAGCGCCAGTCGATTGATCGGATCGAGCAGCCCGGGTGACAGCCGATACAGGATGGCTGCAACCAGGTCGAACGTGAGCAAGATCCAGAGGAACCAGATCGGTCCGCTCGGCCAGGGTCCGACGGTGATGGTTTTCCACCAGAATTCGGCAAAGCTCACGTCCGGCGAGTCGCGCAGCGAGATCGCGTAGTAGGCCAACGGAATGATCGTAAACGCGCAGATCACGAAAGGCAGGCCAAGCCTGACCAGGCGATCGCGCAAATAGTCCAGGGATCCTTTGCGCGCGAGGCCTGGCCACGCAAAAAGCCCGGAAAGAAAAAAGAACATCGCCATGAAGAAGCTGTCGGTGGCGAGCACGACGCAGTCGAAGCCGATCCAGTACTTGGGATCGGTATGGCCGAAATAGGTATAGGGAATGACCGAATGATGGATGAGCACCACCAGCGTCAGGAAGGTGCGGGCGCGATCGAGCGCGAAGTTGCGGGCGCGAGCCGCTGGCTTCGCCCCAGCTTCTGCTGACCCCACCGCGTGGGAGACTGTTGTCATGAGCGTGCCCCCGAAGGGTAACCTTTTCTCAATGTTGCCGCCGGGAGCCCGATTCAGCAAGGTCCAATATCACACCGGAATGGCTGCCCGGCGATCGGGCGCCCCCCGTTGCCCGTCGCCCGTTGGAACCAGCTCGATCCCCCGAAGTTAGATCAATCGGTTACGAACGGCGTCCCCCGCTCTGGCGGCGCGCGCGGGGCTTGAGGAGAGGCGATGACAATTCTGAAGTGGGCGCTGATTTTTTTCCTGGTGTCGGTCGTCGCCGGCATCCTCGGATTCACCGGGGTATCGGCGGCGTCGGCGGACATCGCCCGCTTCCTGTTCTATGTCTTCGTGGTGATCTTCCTGGTGCTCTTGATCCTCGGTCTCACGATCTTCCGGGTGTAGGCGTTGCGAACGGGTCACGCGAATGGGCCCGATCACGAACCCCACATCAATCCATGGACAGCCTCGTCGCCGCTCCTCGCAAGGCATCGGACCCCGGTTGGTGCCGCGGCCCTTAGGCCACTTCCTCGATCCTGACCTTGTCGGGATAGAACGCCAGATGCCCGGCGATTTCGTTCATGGCCGGGAACGGCGCCTCATAGGTCCAGATCGCATTATCCAGTGTCTTGCCGTCGGCCTTGATGCTGAAATAACTCGCATCTCCCTTGTAGGGGCAGTGCGTCACCCGGTCGGTGCGCGCCAATAGCTCCATATTGGCGTCCTGGCGCGGCACATAGTGCACGGCCGGATAGCTCGCTTCCTTCAGCGTCAGGGCGTGGGTGGTATCGGCGATGACGACGCCTCCGCTCGAGACGCGGACGCGCTTGGGGTTTGCCGTAATCGTGATCGGATGGTCGGGACCGGGGAGTTTCATGGTCAGCCCTCTATCTGGTCAGCCCGTTGTGATCGTTGGGGCGATCCGGGCGGCTTTGCAAGGATTGGATCGGGAATATAGTGCGAGGGAGCGTGACGTAGAAGGGCCGCCGCGCTAAGTTCCGGGGGCCCCCGCGGCCGTCGCCGGCCGCGATTCGACCCAAGGGAATGGAGACTGACCGGGATGCCGATGGACGCCCACGATATCGAATCGATGATCAAGGCGGCAATTCCCGACGCCGAGGTGACGATCCGCGATCTCGCCGGGGACGGCGACCATTATGCCGCGACCGTGATCTCGGAGTCGTTCCGCGGCAAATCCCGCGTCCAGCAGCACCAGATCGTCTACCAGTCGCTGCGCGGCCAGATGGGCGGAGTTCTGCATGCGCTGGCGCTGCAGACCGGCGTACCGGAGGGTTAGTTCGGCCCGGCAGGACAGGGGGCGCGATGGCGGGAGACAATGAACGCGGCGCGCTGTTTCGCCCGATCGTGCCGAACCAGCACAGCCGCGTCACCTACGCCGAACTCTTCTTCGACCTGGTGTTCGTTTTCGCGGTCACGCAGGTCTCCCACACCCTGCTCGGCCGCTTCACCCCGCTCGGCGCGGTGCAGACGACCATGCTGTTCCTGGCCGTCTGGTGGGTGTGGGTCTACACCTCATGGGTCACTAACTGGCTCAATCCCGAAACTACCCCGGTCCGGATCCTGCTGTTCCTGTTGATGCTCGGCGGGCTGGTGCTTTCGACCTCGATCCCGAAAGCTTTCGAATCGCGGGGCCTGTGGTTCGCCATGGCTTATGCCGGGATGCAGGTCGGCAAGACGATCTTTCTCTGGGCATCGACATCGCAGAACCAAACCCTGGCGCGCATGAACGCGGTCCGCATCACGGTCTGGCTCTCGGTGTCGGCCGTCTTCTGGATCGCGGGCGGTTTTGCCGAAGGGTATTCACGGCTGGTATTCTGGGCGGTGGCGCTGACGATCGAATACATCTCGCCGGCGGCGCGGTTCTGGATTCCGAAATACGGTGCGTCCGAGGTGGCGGACTGGGTGGTCGAGGGGGGCCACATGGCCGAGCGCTGCGCCGGCTTCATCATCATCGCGCTCGGTGAATCCATTGTCGTGACCGGCGCGACCTTTGCCGATCTGCCCTGGACCGTCGCGACCGTCTCAGCCTTTGCCTCGGCCTTCATCGGCGCGATCGCGATGTGGTGGATCTATTTCCACAAGGGCGCCGAAGCCGGCTCCGAGCAGATATCGAGGTCCAGCGAGCCGGGGCGGCTGGCGCGGCTCGCCTACACCTATCTGCATATGCCGATCGTGGCCGGCATCATTCTGTCGGCGGTCGCCGATGATCTCGTGCTGACCCATCCGGCGGAACGTTCCGATTACCGAACCGTGTTGAGCGCGGTCGGCGGGCCCTTGTTGTTTCTGATCGGAACGATCCTGTTCAAGCACACCTTCCGGGGCTTTCTCCAGCTTTCCCACGGCGCCGGCATCATCGCGCTCGCGATCCTGGCCTGGTTCGCCGGCAACCTGTCGCCGCTGATGCTGTCGATGCTGACATCGGCGATCATGATCGTGGTCGCGGTGTGGGAATCAGTTTCGCTGCGATCGGGCGCGGCCGAGCCTCGTTCGGAAGTCTCATTCTGAAGAGCCTCGGTCCCGAGCAGACCTTCGTTCTCGGGCCGACGCTCCTCCATTATGGGCGCATATGTAAGGATGGTTTACCGGATTAGAGCTTAGCGGTGTGTTGCAGCGAGAGCGACACCGTAACCGCCGCGATGCTGATAGCGTCCACTGCGGTTTTTCTGTTAAGCTACCCTTGAGTTCGCTCCCGCGCGCTCCGGCCACCAAATAATCGAAGCGGGGGAAAACGATGCTTCTCTTGGGACGTACCCGTTCGAGGCGAGGCCTTGCGTCGGCCCTGATCGGAGAGATCGCAGCTGTAATCGACAGCATGGAGCGCTTCGAAGAAGTTCGGAGGCTCGAGGAAATGAAGACCGGGGCCGAGGAAAATCTAGCCGAACTCGGTGCTTTCACATTGCCGAAGTTCTCGGTCTACGAATCAAATGCAAACCGTCTGGATTTGTTCGACGCTTCGCTGCAGCGGCAGATCGCTTATTTCTTCACCTGTGCCGGAAGCCTCACCGCACATCTGCACGCGCTCGCCTCGACCAGGAAGAAATCGGCCGAATTGTCCAAGCTGCACGCAATCGACGCGCAAAGGGAAATCAACGGCCTTTCGGAACTGGGCGACGATCTTCTGCGCGATCTGAGAAAGCTCGCCTCCAAAAGGCAGCCTGTGACAATATTCAGGGCTTGACGCAACGCCAGGCACCCCCGGCTGTCGCGGGCCTGGGCGTGCACTCGGCACGCCCCAATTTCAGTCCGACGCCACCAGCGTGTGAACCGAGAACATCCCGGCGCCGTCGGTCCAGGTGGCGCGCGGGGCCCAGCCCGAGCCGCGCGCCAGCGCCGCGAAGCGCTCGAGGCTGTATTTATAGCTGTTCTCGGTGTGGATGCTTTCGCCGGCGCGGAACGAGAAGTTTCGCCCCAGCACGCGCACGGTCTGCGCCCTGCGGCTGATCAGGTGCATCTCGATGCGGTGACGGTCGCGATTGTAGATGGCGCGATGGATGAAAGCGCCGACGTCGAAATTGCCGCCGAGTTCGCGGTTGATCCGGTGCAGTACATTGAGGTTGAAGCGCGCGGTGACGCCGGCCTTGTCGTTGTAGGCATCGTACAGCACGCGCTCGTCCTTCTCGAGGTCGACGCCGATCACCATCTGCGCGCCCGGCCCCAGAATCTCGCGAGCGCTGCGGAGAAAGGCGCATGCCTCATGCGGCTCGAAATTTCCAAGCGTCGATCCCGGAAAAAAGCCGACCTTCGGCATGTCGGCGGCTGCCTCGGGCAAGGCGAACGGCGCGGTGAAGTCGGCCGCGACCGGATAGACGGCAAGGCCCGGGAAATCCTGCCGCAAGGCATCGGCCTGCGCTTTCAGGAAGTCGCCGGAAATGTCCACCGGCACGTAGGCGCCAAAGGCGCACTCGTTCAGCAGCAGCCGCACTTTCGTGGTGGCTCCAGCGCCGAATTCAACCAGCGCCGCGCCCTTGGGAAGGGCCGCCGATATCGCGCCGCCGCGGTCGCGCAGGATCGAAAGCTCGGTGCGGGTCGGGTAATATTCCGGCAACAGCGTGATCTGCTCGAACAGTTCCGAACCCGCGGCGTCGTAGAAATATTTCGGCGACAATCGTTTCGGCTGCTGCGACAGGTCGTCCAACACGTCGTCGGCAAACGGCGAGGCCTGCTCGTCGAAGCACTGCGCTTTGGTCAAAGCGGGGGCGTGCACATTCATGATACTCTCCAGAACGCGCGCTCCGGCGCGATTGAAATTGAAAGATCAGGTGGCGTAGTCGGCGAGGCGCAGTCCCGTGAATTGCCATCGATGATGCGGGTAGAAGAAGTTGCGGTAGGTAATGCGGCTGTGTCCGTCCGGGGTCGCCAGCGAGGAGCCGCGCAGCACCAGTTGATTGACCATGAACTTCCCGTTGTATTCGCCGAGCGCGCCCTCGATCGCCCGGTAGCCCGGGTAGGGCGAATAGGCGCTGCGGGTCCACTGCCAGACGATGCCGAAGGCGTCGTTGAACAGGCCGGCACGGGCGGCGACCTCCCATTCCATCTCGGTCGGCAAGTGCCTGCCGCTCCAGCGCGCGAACGCGTCCGCTTCGTAATAGCTGACATGGCAGACCGGGCTTGAAGGGTCGACCGGCTTCACCCCGGCCAGGGTCATGACCTGCCATTGCCCATCGATCTCGCGCCAATGGCCGGGTGCCCGCCAGCCCTCGTTGCTGACGGTGGCAAACCCGTCCATCAGCCAGAGTGTCGCGGTGTCGTAGCCGCCGTCGTTCATGAAGGCGAGCCATTCGGCGTTGGTGACGAGATTGCGCGCCAGCTTCACCGGACCGACCAGCGCACGGTGCGCCGGCTTTTCATTGTCGAAATGAAAACTGTCGTCGGTGTGCCCGACGGTATGGATGCCCTCGTTGATGCCGACCCATTCGTCGCCGCTCCGGGTCGAGCCCGGGAATTTCCAATCGATATCGTAGGCCGGCGGGATCGGGTTTTGCGCAAAGGCGTGCAGGATGTCGGTCAGCATCAATTCCTGATGCTGCTGCTCGTGATTGAGGCCGACCTCGACCAGCGGCACGAGCTTTCGCAGCGCGTCCTCGCCGGCCTCATGAAAGAATTTAACCACCGCGGCGTCGACATGCCGGCGATAGGCGCTTATCTCGTCCGCGCCCGGACGGGTCAGATGGCCGCGCTGGTGGCGGGCGTGGCGCGGGCCGGCGCTGACATAATAGGAATTGAACAGATAGGCGTAGTCGGGGTGGAACGGCCGGTATCCCCGGCAATGCTCGCCGAGCAGGAATTGCTCGAAGAACCAGGTGGTATGGGCGCGGTGCCATTTGGCCGGGCTCGCGTCCGGCATCGACTGGATCAACTGGTCCTCAGGCGTGAGCGGCGCCGCGCGGCGCTCGGTCTCGTTTCGAACCGCCAGAAAGGCTTCCACCAAGTCCTGGGCGAGACTGCCGGAGTCGGAGAATAATGACGGGCAAGGGGCGGACAGCGTGGCCGCGGCGGATGCTGGTTTCGTCACTGGTATCTCCGGTTAGGGACAGAACGTCGCTCCGGCCCGCGGGTTCCCCAAGAACAGTCTGTCCTAGATAGGGGTTCCCGTCCGGGAAAAAAGCCTCTCCTCGGCTATGATGTTGGTGCCATCAGGCTATGGCCGTGCCTTTGCACAACCGGGCCGGATCGGCTCCCGGCATGCCAGCTACTTGCCATTTTACTTTGGATGCACAACGGTTTGGGGTACATATATGACAGTACCGGGTCTAACCGGCTGATGCCGGCCCGAAAGGCTATGCCGCAGGGGCATGCCCAAAAGGAAGAGAAAATGAGCATCGAACAATTTATCGACAATGAAGTGAAGTCGAACGACGTCGTGCTGTTCATGAAGGGCACGCCGCAATTTCCGCAATGCGGGTTTTCCGGACAGGTGGTGCAGATCCTCGATCACGTCGGGGTTGGCTACAAGGGCCTGAACGTCCTGGAGTCCGCCGAACTGCGCAACGGCATCAAGACCTATTCCAACTGGCCCACCATCCCGCAGCTCTACGTCAAGGGCGAGTTCGTCGGCGGCTGCGACATCATCCGCGAGATGTTCCAGGCCGGCGAATTGCAGCAGCTGTTCGCCGACAAGGGCGTCACGGTCAGCGCGCCCGTCGCCTGAACTTGGCGGCGCGCCAGATCGGCCCGGCGCGGCTGGAAGTCGTCGTCGCCGACATCACGACATTGCGCGTTGACGCTATCGTCAACGCCGCCAATCGCTCCCTGCTGGGCGGCGGCGGCGTGGATGGTGCGATCCATCGCGCAGCGGGTCCCGGGCTTCTTGACGAATGCCGCACGCTTCGTGGCTGCGAGACCGGCCGCGCCAAGATCACCAAAGCTTATGATCTGCCGGCCCGGCATGTGATTCACGCCGTCGGTCCGGTCTGGAATTCCGGCAGCCAGGGCGAGGACGAAGCTCTTGCGTCGTGTTACGTCAGCGCGATCGGGCTGTGCCGGTCCCACGGCCTGGGCTCCGTTGCCTTTCCAGCCATTTCCACCGGCGTCTATCGGTTTCCTGCTGACCGCGCGGCGCGGATAGCGGTGTCGGCAACGGTCGAGGCGCTGCAGGCGGCGCCCGGAGTAAGCCAAGTCGTCTTCTGCTGCTTTTCCAGCGACAGCGCCGCGCTGCATGTGCAGGCGCTCGTCCAGTTCGGCAGCCCTTGTGCCGATTGAGCGGACGGCTAAACTCTGACAAAACCGGGAGAGGGTGATGAGATCAATTCATGCGTTGCGGTGGCTTGCCTGCGGCGCGCTGCTGATCGTGGCTGCACCTTCGGCAAGGGCCGAGGGCACTTATGAAATTCCCGCGGGCGCGCATTTCAACAAGGACAAGCTGGCAAAGCTCAGTGAGTTCTTCCGCAACGAAGTGACGACGGGAAAAATTCCCGGAGCGATCGTGCTGATCCAGCAGCACGGCAAGCCAGTCTATCACGAATCCTTCGGCGTGCAGGACGTTGTTTCCAAGGCGCCGATCACGGACCAGACGATCTTCCGCCTGTTCTCGATGACCAAGGCCATCACCAGCGTGGCTGCGGTGAAGATGCTCGATCAGGGCAAGTTCTCGCTCGACGATGCCGTCGCCAAATACATTCCCTCCTTTGCAAATGTGAAGGTCGGCGTCGAGAACAAAGCCGACGACGGCACCAAGACGCTCGAGCTGGTGCCGCCGGACCGGCCGCCGACCGTGCTCGACCTGATGCGCCAGACCTCCGGAATCACCTACGGTTTCTATGGCGATAGCCTGGTCCGCAAGGCGTATAAGGCGGCCGATATCTATGCCGGCGATTACGACCTCGCCGAGTTCGCCGAGCGGATCGCAAAACTGCCGCTGCACAATCAACCGGGCGCGCTCTGGCAATACGGCCATTCCACCGACATCTTGGCGCGGATCATGGAAATTGTGTCCGGAAAGTCCCTGATCGCGGTCGAGAAGGAGGAATTGCTCGATCCGCTCGGCATGAAGGACACCGGCTTCTTCGTTACGGACCCGGAAAAGCAGAAACTACTGGCTCTGCCGATGCCGAACGACAGCGATTTCCGGGTCGGGCGCGACAACAACCCGACTGTTCCGAAGAAGATGATGTTCGCCAGTGGTGGCATGGTTTCGACCATGGCGGACTATGCGCGCTTTGCGCAGATGTTGCTTAACGGCGGCACATACGAGGGCAAGACCATTCTCAGTCCCAAGGCTTTCACGCTGTTGACGACGGATCGGGTCGGGCCGGGTTCGGGCGTCGATCGAGACTATTTCTACTTTCCCGGCGACGGCTTCGGCTTTGGCCTCGGCCTCGCCGTGCGCACCGATCCAGGCAACGCCAAGCCGCCGCCGCCGGGTGATCTTGGCGAACTGAAATGGGATGGCGCCAGCGGCTGCTATTTTGTGATCGACCGCAAGCAAGATATGTTCTTCGTCTTGCTGGAGCAGACGCCCTCGGAGCGCCAGCGCATCCAGAAGGCAGTAAAGCTGCTGATCTATGAAGCCATGGAGAATTGACGGCGCTGAGCCGCGGCGAACCGCGGCGGCGCGTGCGCTTCTCGCTCTCGTGGCCGCCGGCGGGTGGCCGGTCCCCGCATTCGCGGGGTCAGCGGCCACCGGAGCTGGCTTCTCCCGCGCGAAACTCGAGCGAGCCGGCGATTTCCTGCGCAACGAGGTTGCGGCCGGCAAGATTCCAGGCGCCATCCTGCTGATCCAGCAGCATGGTCATCCCGTCTATCTCGAAAATTTCGGGCTGCGGGATCCCGGAAGCAAACAGCCGATGACATCAGATACGATCTTTCGATTGTATTCTATGTCGAAGCCGATCACATCGGTGGCAGCGATGATGCTGGTCGAGGATGGCAGGCTCCGGCTCGACGATCCCCTTTCAAAATACATACCGGCCTTTGCTGATGTGAAGGTCGGCGTCGAAAGCGCGGACGCAAGCGGCAACCCGTCGCTGACGCTCGAACAGCCCAAAGGCCCGATCACGATCGAAGACCTGCTGCGCCATACTTCCGGCTGACTTACGGCTTCGGCGGCGGGGTGGTGGGTAACCTCATTGGCAAGGCCGGTCTGCAAACGGGCAATCCCGACAACGCCGAATTCGCAGCGCGGATCGCCAAGCTGCCGCTGGCCGCGCAACCGGGGACGCTGTGGGACTACAGCTATTCGACCGATGTGCTCGGCCGCGTCATCGAGGTGGTATCCGGGCAAACGCTTCTCGAATTCGAGAAGCAACGGTTGCTCGACCCCCTGGGCATGAGCGATACCGCCTTCTACCTCGCGTACCGGGCCAAGGGATCGCTGATTGCGCAGCCGATCCACGAGGATCGCGTGGGAATGAGTGATCCGCTGCGATGGCAGCGGCTCCAGTCCGGCGGCATCGGCATGATCGGCACCATCGGGGATTACGCACGGTTCGCGCAGATGCTGCTGAACGGCGGCACCTTCGACGGCAAGCACTATCTCAAGCCAGGGACGGTCACCATGATGACCTCGGACCGTATCGGGCCGCAAACGAATATCAGGCAAGACGGCTCGCACTCGCCAATCCCCTACAGCGGGTTCGGCTTCGGCTTTGCCGTGCAGACCGTCCAGCTACCGGATATGCGCCCGCCGATCGGTACATACGGTTGGGCGGGCGCCGGCGGCACCTTCTTCTTTATCGACCCCCGGGATGATATGTTTGTCATCTGCATGATGCAGACGCTGACGCAGCGTATCCGGATCGAAGCGGAGCTGAAGACCCTGATCTATGAAGCGCTCGAGAAATGATCGCGGGCAGGGAGCGACCATGCTGAACCACGAAGATCGCGTGCGGGATGAATTCACCCGGCAGGCGGAAACGTTCTCGGCCTCGGCGGCGATCACCGACGCGGCCCTGACGCAGCGATTTGTTGCGGCGCTGGGCGAGGCGGCGAAGGGCACGGTGCTCGACGTCGCCTGCGGTCCGGGCATCCTGAGCGCCGCGATTGCGAAGTCCGCCCGCGCGGTGGTGGCATTCGATCTGACGCCGGGGATGCTGAAGAAAGCCGAGCAGCGCTGCAGCGAAGCCGGGCTTGCAAATGTCAGTTTCCGTGAAGGCAATGCCGCGGAGCCGCCATTTGCGGACGGTGCCTTCGATGCGGTGGTGACGCGGCTCTCGGTACACCATTTCGACCGGCCGGGCCGGGTGATGTCGGAGATTTTTCGCGTGCTGCGGCCTGGCGGGAGACTTGTCGTCGCCGATGTCATCAGCTCGGAGGATTCAGCCGAATCCGAGCTACAGAATGCGATCGAGATTTTGCGAGATCCCTCGCATGTACGGATGCTGCCGGGCTCCGAGCTTACGACACTCGTGAAGGATGCCGGCTTCGTCATTGAATCCCTGGAGAGCTGGGACAAGCCGCGCGAGTTCGAGGAATGGATGGGCATCGTCAACGACCCCTCGCGTGTAGCGCCGCTTCGCGCGGTCGTGCAGGCCCTGGCGGGCGCCGGCGCGTCGGCCGGCATCGGACTTGCGCTCGACGGCAGGAAGATCACCTTCTTCCACCGCTGGAACTTGATTGCCGCGCGGAAACCGCCGACCGATTAGCGCTATCTCACGCTCTCCGCGCGATCTCGCGGACCAGCGAGACCGTCTCCTCGATCATGCTGGCGCTGACATCGAGATGGGTGCAGGCGCGGATCCGGCCGTCCATCATCGCGAGCAGCACGCCGCGCCCGTGCAGGGCCTTCACCATGTCATCGCCGGAAACGCCGGCGCCGTCCGGCCTGAAGAAGACGAGGTTGGTTTCGGGCTCTTGCACCTCCATACCACTGATCTGCGAAAGCCCCCGCGCCAGCGCGCGCGCATTGGCGTGATCGTCCGCAAGGCGATCGACATGGTGGTCGAGCGCGTAGGTACAGGCGGCGGCGCAGATGCCGGCCTGGCGCATCGACCCGCCCAGCCGCTGCTTCCAGCGCCAGACCTCGTCGATGAAATCCCTGCTGCCGGCGATGACGGCGCCGACCGGCGCGCCCAGGCCCTTTGAGAAATCGATCCAGGCGGAATCCCAGCCCGACGCCATGTCGCGCGCGGCGATCCCGGTGGCTACGCAGGCGTTCAACAGCCGCGCGCCGTCCATGTGGGTGGCGAGCCCGCTGGCCCTGGCGACCTCTGCGACCTCGTCCAGCGCGGCTTTCTTCCAGATGGTGCCGCCGCCGATATTGGCGGTCTGTTCGACGCTGACCACGGTCTGCGGCGGCTGGTAGCGGCTGCGAGGGTGGAGTGCCTCGCGAAGGGTTTCGGGTGAAAATTGCCCGTCGGCGCCGGGCAGCGGCGTGATCTGGAAGCCGCCGAGCGCGGCATGCGCGCCGCCCTCGCGGGCGATGATATGCGCGGTCTCATGCGCCAGGATCTCGTCGCCCGGCCGGCAATGCACCAGCGTCGCCGCGACATTGCACATGGTGCCCGACGGCATGAATACCGCGGCCTCCTTGCCGAGCAGGTCGGCGACGCGCTCGCACAGCTCGTTCACGGCCGGATCGTCGCCGATCTGTTCGTCGCCGACCTCGGCCCGCGCGATCGCCTCGCGCATCGCGGGTGTGGGGCGGGTTTGGGTGTCCGACAGCAGGTTGATGCGGATCGGCGGCGCCTTGGGATCGCGCGGGGGAGGGGTGTACATGGCGGGCTCTCTTTCGGCAGACGGGCCATCATACGAAACAAAAAAGGCCCCGGCAAAACCGGGGCCCTCGATCTCGGTAAACGCTGCGTGTAAAAATCAGCGCGAATAGAATTCGACGATCAGATGCGGCTCCATCTGCACCGCGAACGGCACGTCCGACAGCGCCGGGATGCGGGTGAACTTCGCCGTCATCTTGGAGTGATCGACCTCGAGGAAGTCGGGCACGTCGCGCTCGCCGAGCTGGGTGGCTTCCAGGACCGGGGTGAGCTGCTTGGAGGATTCCTTGATCTCGACAACGTCGCCCGGCTTGACCTTGTAGCTGGAGATGTTGACGCGGCGGCCGTTCACCTTGATGTGGCCGTGGTTGATGAACTGGCGCGCGGCGAACATGGTGGCGACGAACTTGGCGCGGTAGACCACGGTGTCGAGACGGCGCTCCAAAAGGCCGATCAGGTTTTCACCGGTGTCGCCCTTCATCCGGCCCGCCTCGACATAGATGCCGTGGAACTGGCGCTCGCTGATGTTGGCGTAATAGCCCTTGAGCTTCTGCTTGGCGCGCAGCTGCACGCCGAAGTCGGAGAGCTTTCCCTTGCGGCGCTGGCCGTGCTGGCCGGGGCCGTATTCCCTGCGGTTCACCGGGCTCTTCGGGCGGCCCCAGATGTTCTGGCCCATACGGCGATCGATCTTGTATTTCGCCTCACTGCGCTTTGTCATCGCGTCCTCTGTTTTCAAGTTTGAGTATTGAGGAGACGCGCCCTCCTGTGCGCCGGGAATTTCCCGGAGCCGACAGGCCAACCCCTTAAGCTTGAAAGGGTCGACCACGGGTCGCGAAACGCATCGCGGGCCGAAACCGGCCCGCGAGCAGGCGGTTTCTAGGCAGAAACCGCTGTCCTGTCAATGAAAGAGCGGTCATTCCGGGAGCCGGCCTTGCGGCCATCAGGTCGCGACCGCCCGGACGGCTTTTGGCTCGGTTTGCTGCCGGCCGGCCCGTATTTCGGCTGATATTTCGGTGTTCAGTACCTGTTCCAGCCGGGTCAGGACCTTGGCGACCAGGGCCGCGTCGGTAATGCGGTGGTCCCAGCGGATCACCACATCGATGGTCTGGTCGGGTGCCACCACGCCATAGCTGACGATATAGGGCCCCGGGCTCAGCGCGTGCAGCTGGCCCGGGCCGTAGGCGGCCACCGAGGTGACCCCGAAATTGCCGAACCAGTTGGCGCGCTGCCGGCCGAAATTGAGGCCGACCGACCAGAACAGCCGCCGCAGCGGCAGCGGCAGCCGGGTCACCCGCAGGATCTTGCGAAACGAGGGCACATCCTCGACCGGCGCTGCCTTGGCGTGGCGGATCTGCGCGTCGATTTCGGCCAGGGCCAAATTATCCGCGGCAGGAACCTTCTGCGGCAGCACGCAATCCTGGCCGTCCTCGACGCGCGCGATCGCCACCATGGCGATGTTCTTCGGCAGCTCGTAAAAGCTCGGCCGCGGCCATTTGGCGTAGAGCGTGCGCAGCACCGGCTGCTCTCTTGCCACCAGCGAAAACGCCTTGACGAAAATGGCCGCCCAGCCGGGCGGCTGTGCTGCCAGCGCGCGGGCTTCCAGCAGTGGACGGACGTTGAGCGGACGCGTCAGCGAGACAAAGGGCACGCCGATCGAGGCGTGCATGAGGTCGGCGACGAGACGGCGCGGCATTGAGATTTTTCGAACCGTTCCGCGCATCGATCCACTCAAGTTCCCGCAACGCAAGGCTTCCCGCAACGCCGGGGCCGGCAAGTCGGCCCCGGCCCGCCAGTTCTTCATCTAGCACGAACCAACCGGCTTGAGGCCAGATGGTTGTTTTTTATGGCGCGGGTGAGGCCCCCCGGCCGATTTTGAGGTGCTTCGTAAATCCCAGTGTTTTCAGTAGCTTGTTTCCGGCGGCTCGTTCAGCGCTTGATCCCCTCGAAGCTCACGGCGATGCCGCGGGCAAACAGCGACCAGTCGAAGCCGAGCGCCAGCGCCAGATAGCCGCGGTCGATCATCTGGTTGGCTTGCTCGGCGGTGCGCGCCACACCGCCGATCGCCACGCCGCTTTTGAGGATGCCGGCCTCGGCGCGCGCCATCAGGGCCTGCACTTCCGGGTCGTCGATCAGGCCGCGCTTGTTGATGGAGGTGGCGAGGTCGCCGGGCCCGATCACGGCGACGTCGATGCCGGGCGTCGCCATGATCTCGTCGATGCGGTTGACCGCCTCGACATGCTCGATGGTGACCATGCAGATCATGTCGTCGTCGGCGCTCGCCATATAGTCGGCCATCGAGACCCCCCAGCGGAACGGCGCGTGGAACGGGCCCCAGAGCCGCTCGCCGCGCGGCGGATAGCGCACGCTGCGCACGGCTTTCTCGGCGTCCTCGCGGCTGCAGATCATCGGAAAATTGATGCCGAGCGCGCCGATATCCATCGGCGCTTTCGCCAGCCACGGCTCGTTGGCCGCGATCCGCGCGAAGGGCACGCAGGGCGTGCCCGCGGTCGCCGTGATCATCGCATGCGCGGACGTCAGATCGATCGGACCATGCTCGAGGTCGACGATGATCCAGTCGAGCCCGGAATGGGCCATGATCTGCACGGTCGCGATGCTGGGAATGGTCGCGATCGCGCCGAAGGTCGGGCGCTTCTCCCGCCACTGCTGGCGCAGGCGGTTGAGGGGCGGGGGGCTTGCAGAGGTCAATTGGAAAACTCCATTCGGCGGTTCAACACCGTTGGCTTGACCGGATGTCTACGCGTACAGATGGCTCCTCGCAATAACCGCTCTCCTTGCAAACACAGTTTCTCGATCTCGCGGCGCGATGCGTCCGAGCTTTGCGTCGATTGCCACCCTCACGAGAGGGCGCAGGGAAAGCCGGATGCACGCTGCACCCGCGGTCTCGTGTGCACGAATAGACAAAAAAACGCACACGAGCATACAGGTCCAGCGGAGGCAATCCGGCTTTCCCTGCGCAGCGGCTTACGGCTTATTCCGCGCTCTCCTCGGTGACCGGGCTTTCTTGCCACCGTCGCCCCTGAGAAGCTTGCTTCTCAAGAACTTGACGCCAGCGTCGGGGCGTCGGGACCACACGGCTTCGCCGTCCGCGTCGGCTCGCGTTCGTCTTGCGCAAGCTTTCGCGTCCACTGCATCCCACCGCGCGTTCGTGACGATCGCGACCCGCCCCTCTCATCGGGTGAGACGGGCGGATTCAAATCACTGATTTGCGCGACGGCGAAAGCGGAATATTTTTTGCAGCGGGGCTAGACAGGGTTTCGGGTGATTTGCCCGGCGGGTTGTTTTGTCGCGGCCGGGTCGCAAGATTGTGCTTGCGCAAGGCGACGCAGTTCACGTTTCTCAAAAGGAGCCTGAAGGCATGATCTAGATAGCATTACGAAGCAGACGGCGGCATGAGCGGAATTCTTGTGAGAGGCGCGCCGGGAAGAGATGAAGGCTTGAATTTATCCCACCGGGATTTTCCATGCAGAAGCAGGTGAGTTTCTCAGAGCATATTGTGCGGAGAATCCGGACAAGGATTACAGCGACGGCCTTGTCGAACTCTATCGCACGCTTCGCGGCGAGCATAAATCATTTCGATGGGAGTTGACTAACTCCCTCGATCGTCGACAGCGCAGAAGCCCTGTAGAATCAGGCGTTTCTCGAACCGCCGGAAATGACACGGATCGCGACCGAATTCGGCTTTTGGGATCTCGGACGTTTCGCCGTGCTATACCGAGCGGTATTCGGTGAGCGGCCTTCCGCGACCCTCTCCCGGCCGACTCCGTATCCAATGCCATTTCCCATGCGCAAATAAAGGTCGACCTCTTCAGAATTTACGTAGGCATCCCACGACCGCTCGCACCATTGTCTCCGAAAGCCTGAGTCAGAAGCAATCCGGCGCGGGGGCATCAAACATTTCCGGCAGCGGCACGTACAGTTTCTCCGACCCCTGCGACTATCAGGCGAGCTTTCGCGATGTCTTCGCCACGTTCACGCTCAGTTGTGGGGGTGTATTTGCCGCCCGCCAGCACCGCGCGACGCTCAACCACCTCCGACTGCTGCAGGCGCAGGAATCGCAGGCGCGTGTCGCCTATGTCATGCTGCCGACTGACTCGGTGTTTATCTCCTTCTCGTGGGACCCGGCACTGCCCCTCATCTGGCGTGGGCTGAGACTCGAGCCAGGCGAGATAATCCTTCATGGCCGCGGCGAACGCATGCATCAGCGTTCACTCGGCCCGAGTTGCTGGGGCCTGATCTGGCTGCCGCCAGCATCACTGGCCGCTTTCAGCAAGACAGTGGCCGGCCACACATTCGCAGCGCCTGATCGCGGCAAGATCCTGCGACCCTCCGTGCAGGATCGAAAGCATTTGCTGCATATACATGCCGGAGCCTCTCGCCTCGCGGGGACCAAGCCACGAACACTCGCCCACCCGGAGATCATTCGGGCCATGGAGCAGGAGCTGGTCGACGTTCTGGTTTCGTGTCTGACGAGCAGCGAAGAGCGGGTCGAGACGCTCGCAGTGCGGCGGGCCGGCGACATCATGATGTGCTTCGAAGAAATGCTGGCGAGCACGGCTCTCGAACGGTGGAGTGTGGCGGAGCTGCATGCCGCTGCCGGTGTTTCGGAAAGAACCTTCCGAGGTTACTGCGCCACGTTTCTCGGCACCACGCCGTATCAATATATGCGTCTCCGCCGGCTGATGCTGGTGCACGCTGCTATCCTGCGCACCGATGGCGTGAGCGCGAAGATCGGTGATCTCGCGCGTGCCGGCGGCTTTACTGAGCCGGGCCATTTCGCAACACTTTACCGCGTCACCTTCGGCGAAACGCCTTCCGCCACCCGGCGTCGATCCGCCGACGGATGAAATAAAGTCACCCTCCTTCAGAATTTACGTAGCGCGGCGTCGATCGCTTTTCCATGCTGAATCCGTAGAACTAGGTAATGCCGCCTCTCCCTCAGACCTAAATGCCGGGCGTAATGGCGCCCGGCGGGAAATCCGTTATGGGCGTTGTCTGCCCGCCCATCTCAGGCAGCCGAGTTAGGAGACGACGCATGAGTTATGCCAAAAGCATAGGGCTCGGTCTGTTGGCATCGGTGGCCACCATAGCGGTGGCCCTCACGCCTGCGGCCGCCCAGAAGAAGCCCAACGTCGTGATGCTGATGAGCGACGACGTCGGTTGGGGCGACTATGGCGCTTACTTCGGCGGCGCTGCCCTCGGGCATCCCACGCCGAACATTGATCGTCTCGCCAAGGAAGGGGCGGTATTTACCAGTTGGTACGGCCAGGCAAGCTGCACGGCGGGTCGCGCCTCATTCATGACCGGTCGCATCCCGGTCCGTACCGCGCTGTCGGTTGTGGTGGTTCCCGGTGACCCGAATGGGTTGGACTCGGACACGCCGACCATCGCCGAATTCTACCAGAAGAACGGTTACCAGACTTATTTCTCCGGCAAATGGCATCTCGGCGATGTGGAGAAATTCTACCCGATCAACCACGGCTTTGACGAGATGAAGCAATTCGCCGCGTACTACCCCGGTGTCTATGCCTATGAAGACACGGCTCAAAACGCCCATCCCTTCTTTCCCAAATACAACAAGGAGTACTGGGACTTCTACCAAAAATCAGTGAACCGATACGAATGGGAAGGCACGGCAGGCAAGCCCGCGGTAAAGGGCGACAATGGCGCCGTGATCACGCTGGAGAACCTTGCCGATTTCGACGTTCGGCAGACGGATTCTGCGGTTGCCTATATCAAGCAGCACGCGAAGGATGCCAAGCCGTTCTTCATGAGCGTGAACTTCATGGGCATGCACCAGCCGACTAGCCCAAACATGGCGTTCCAGGGCAAGTCGCACCTTGGCAACTACTCCGACAAAATGCTGGAGATGGATGCCAATATCGGCCGCATCATGGACGCTATCCGCGCGGAGGCGCCTGACACCATCGTCATCCACACGGCTGACAACGGCGCCTGGCAGGACGCGTGGCCCGACGCCGGCACCACGCCGTTCCGTGGCGAGAAGGGCACAGGATTCGAAGGCGCCTTCCGGGTGCCGGGCATCATGTGGTCACCGGGCAGGATTCCGGCAGGGCAGGTACTTACCGAAATGATGTCGCATATGGATGTCTGGCCGACGACCGCCACGATGGCCGGGCTAACACCGCCGCCTCACGGTGAATGGAAGGACAACAACGGCAAGCCGATCTATTTCGACGGCATTGATAACACCGGCTACGTCACCGGCAAGGCGAAGCATTCGGCGCGTGATGGCTGGATCTATACCGACGGCGAGAAATTCTTGGGAATGCGTGCCGACGTCGGCGGCGACCCGGCCAATCCCGATCTGAAGATTGCGTGGAAGATGCTTTACTCTTCGAAAGACACGTGGTTGGGGCCGACACTGGACGTCGGTGCCATCGGTTCCACGTACAACCTCACGATGGATCCATATGAGAAATACGACATGACCTTCAACGGGGCTGTCGCAACGCGCAACCCGACAACCTCGCCGGGCCGCTACTCGGGTATGGACAATGGCTGGGCCATCTCGCTCGGAGACATTCCGCTCTCGGAGTTCAACATGTCCATCGTCAAGTATCCCAACAAGAAGCGATTCCCCGGCGGGGCCTCCAACGACATGCTCCCCAATCTGCAGAATCCGGAGAATCCGCTGCCTTACGATCCGATCAAGATACCGAAGACCATCGGAGCGCACTAAGCGCAGTAAGAGACGGAATACGGGCGGCCTTCACAGGCCGCCCGTTTAGAGCCGCCACATCACCTGGCCGATGAGGTAAGGAGAGAGGCCATATAGTTCTTGGCACATTTCATCATTTCGCTGCGCTGCGGATTTGGTCGCTATCTGGGCATAAATGAAGCGTGCGGGTTTCCGACGGTAGTGCCAAACAAGCTCTCTGGCTCGTTCAATTTGGGGGTAGGAGGAAATTCAAACGTCGGCGGCCAAGCGAACATCATCAGCTCCTTGACGCGCTCTGAGCCCAACCGAGAGACGCCGCAGTCACCGGCACCGCGTCGCCGACTTCGATGACTGGGACAACTTTGACCTCGTTCCAAAAGTTGTACTTTGAGACGAACGAGACGATCACCTTGGGGTTGCTTGACTCGACAAGAACGTAACCTCCGTTACCGGCGAGGTTCGACACGAACGCGTGGACCGTCAAGCCATCCTCCGGCTTCCACTTGCCGAACGCGGTCAATAGAGCTTCCGCACCCGCAAAATTCTCGGCGTGGGTAAGCCCAGCTGCGCGGATTGTGTATTCGATCATGTACTTCACGAATTTCTCCTTTTCAAAGGATTGACCAAATTCACTCGGTGCAGTGCGACTATCGTCGCCGATCTCATTGGGCAAGCGGGCATTAGCTGGTGGCAGAATTATCCAAACTGCCACCAACGCTGAATTCATCTACTCAATTTCTGCGGCGGCACTGCGCCGAAAATCTTCAGCTGCCAGGCGGCGAGTACTTTCCCCGAAGCTGGCTTGCGGTTTGGCGAACTTTGGCAATTTCGTCCTGCGTCCACAGCCTAATGAGCCTTGCATTTTGGATGGCGCCAGCTGCCACCACAGTGCCGGAAATGGCCGGTGCTGCACTGGGATCAGGCACATCGAAGATTACCAAGACGCCCGGGCCTTCAGAGGCAGTGCTGTACATCGAAATCAATTTCCCACCGGCGGCTTCGATGAGGTTCTTGGCCGCTTCGTAGCGATTGGTTTTGGGATTATCCATGATGCTGTTGAGAGATTTTGGCGTGTATTGCCCTGTCATACAAAAATGCATTGTGACTTCCTCCTGTCGGGGAACATTTGGATAATTGAGGCGTAAGAGTTCCTTCCGGCTCAACAAGAACAGGCGGCCTAAACCGCGTTGAGTGAAAGATCATGGACCCCGCCGTGGGCAACATGCCGCTGAGAAAAAGACGGGCCTTCGGCACTGCCCGCTGGCGGCCATACAATTAGGCTACATCAGTTGTAGGTCGTCCGGAAGCCGACTGCGCCGCAGACCTGCGTCAGAGGTCAGTTACGCTGACCTTTATTGAGTTCGTCAGCCCGTCGTCGTTGTTGAACCTTTCGGCTGTGAGTCCGCTTTACCCCCAGGAACCGACATCGTCAGTTAAACCGGCCACGTCCGAAAAGCGCCAGACTTCGGACATGCGCAACGCAGCAAAGGGCGCTCATTCGATCACCTCGTCGGCCAGCAACTGCATCGAGTTCGGCACCTCGATGCGGAGCGCCTTCGCGGTCTTCATGTTAATGACCAGCTCGAACTTGCTCGGCCGCATGACGGGAAGATCGGCGGGCTTCTCGCCTTTGAGAATGCGGCCGACGAGGCTTCCAGTTTGGCGATACGTGTCACGGGGGTCCGGACCATAGCTGAAGAGTCCGCCGGCGGCCACGAAATGCCGAAATTCGTAGATCGTGGGGATGGCGTACCGCTTGGCCAGGTCAATGATCTGGTGTTGCCGATCGGTGAAGAGTGCATCGGCCGTCATAACGAGGCCGCCAACTTTCAATTGGGGAAGGCTTGAGAAAGCCGCATCGAGATCGTCTTCGCTCGCTGCTTTGACGAGGTGTAGCCGTAGCCCGATCGCGCGCGCCGCCTCATGGACCTGCGCCGACTGCGCATCGGCTCCCGGGCGGGACGGATTGATGAGAGCGGCGATCGATGTCGCAGATGGCACGAGCTCGCGAAGCAATCCTACCCGCTTTGCGACCAGTTCGCCGCTGAAGTTTGTGATGCCCGTGACGTTGCCGCCGGGCTGATTGAGGCTCGCAACCAGTCCGATCCGCACCGGGTCGGCACCGTTCTCGAACACAATCGGAATAGACGTAGTCGCTGACTTCGCCGCCAATGCAGCCGTCGGGCTACCGCAGGCTGCGATCACCGCGACAGGGCGGCGGACCAGCTCGGCGGCGAGCGCAGGCAGTCGGTCCAGCTGAGTTTCTGCCCAGCGATATTCGATCGTGACATTTCGGCCTTCGACATAGCCGGCGTTGGCCAGACCCTCGCGAAAGCTGTTCAGCTGCGGTTCGTAATTTCGCACTGACGCCGAGTGCAGAAATCCGACCGCAGGCATCGGCGCCTGCTGCGCTCGCGCAGCGATCGGCCAGGTCACCGCCGTGCCGCCCAGTGCGAGCATAAGTTCTCGTCGTCGGATGGGAATTGCCATGTGACCCTCCCCGGGGTCATGCCCATGCAATGTAAGGTAGGATATCACGCTTGACCAAGGGACGAACAATGCTTTTGCGCCGCGAAGGTCTGAGCCGCCCATGTCTCTGTTGGGTCAAAAGGCGCAATACTCGCTGCGAGCAGGTGTCTTCCGCTTTGCTCCCGATAGCAAAGCCTTCGCCACCAACCAGACCGGCGGCAATGCATGTCTCGACGACCCGTTCGAACACACGACGGAAAACGTCTCCCTCGCGGAAGCGCTCGTTGCGGGCGCGTGAGAACGCCGAATGATCCGGGACAGCGTCCTCGATGCCGAGCCTGCAGAACCAGCGATAGGCAAGGTTCACCTGCACATCACGGCAGATCAGCCGCTCCGAGCGGATCGCAAAGACATACCCTACGACCAGCATCCGGATCATCAGTTCCGGATCGATCGACGGACGGCCCATCAGCGAATAATGCGGTGCGAGTTCGCTTCGAAGCCAGGACAGATCGAGAGAAGTGTCGATCCTTCGTACCAGATGATCTTCGGGAACAGCATCGCCAAGACGAAACTCGTAGAACAGTTGACCTTGGTCACTCTTCAGACGGCCCATCATGGATCGACCCCATCGAGAATCGTGTCCACACAACGGAATCACGCTTCGCAGCCTGTCTCAACTGACTTTTGCAACAAAATCTGCCACAAACGGACGTCGTCCTCATTCGATCATCCCTTCATTCGGGCAGCCCCGCTTGCCGCAATCCTTCTTCGTAGCGCGCGAGGTCTTCGGCATCCTGGTAAGGGCCTAGCACGTCTTTGAGATTGGAAACACGTAGCGCTGGATTGAGTTGCCGCAGCCGAGCCATTGCCTTGTGTGCTTGTTCCGGCCGTCCGGCCATGGCATTGCTTGCGGCGTCGATACGCAATCCGGGTGGTAAGTCCGGATTGTCCTGGAACGCCAAAGCCGCCCAAGATGTCGCTTCGTCATAGCGGCCCAGGAAGAAATGTGCGTGTGCGGTCCCGACTCGCATTCCTGTCACCCACGGATCAAGTGGGCTCAGGCGCATGGCACGCGCAAAGCGCTCGATCGCGGCTTCCGGCTCGCCGAGCCAGTTCTTCGCCCAGCCGCCGCAAAAAAATGCCTCGGCCAAATTGGAGTTGAGCACGAGCGCGCGATCGATTAGGGCAGCGCCTACCCCGAGATCGCGAACAACATACGCTAGCGCCCATCCGCTGGCGGCGAGTGCGATCGCATCATCCTTACCCAGCTCAACCGCCCGCTGAGCGAGCCTCGTCACTTCGGCGATCTCGCTCGGTGTGATTGAAATCCAGTTATTCCCCTTGGCCCAGGCGTAGCAAGCGGCGGCACGGCCGTAGGCGGGCGCAAAATCTGGGTCGAGCTCGATCGCGCTTTTGAACAGGCGTAAGCCCTCGTCGTTCGCTTGCCGACTGGCAAACTGATAAAGCCTAGCCGAACCGCGTAAGTAAAGGGCATGGGCGTCGAGACTCTCGGTCGGCTTGCGTTTGGCTCGCTCGATCTCGGCTTTCTCCACCGCTGGCGCGATCGCCCCAACAACGCTCTCAGTCACCTGGTCCTGAAGATCGAAGATGTCGCCGAGCCCACCATCAAATCGATCTGCCCAAAGATGTGCCCCAGTGGCGGTATCGACAAGTTGTCCCGTGATGCGCACTCGGTTTGCCGCTTTGCGCACGCTTCCTTCCAACACGTAGCGGACCCCAAGCTCACGGCCGACCTGTTTTACGTCTACGGCGCGCCCCTTGTATGTGAAGCTCGAGTTGCGGGCGATAACGAACAGCTCCTTGAAACGGGAAAGTGCGGTGATGATGTCCTCCACCATCCCGTCAGCGAAATATTCTTGCTCCGGGTCGCCGCTCATGTTCTGGAACGGCAGCACGGCAATGGAAGGCTTATCAGGCAGCGGCAACGGTTTGCGCGCTTCATATAGCGACCTGGTGTTTGCTGCGGAGGTGGTCGACGGACGAGCCGTGTAGAGCCGCACAGGCCGGTCGATGTTCTTCAGCGATCTTTCACCAAGATCGTCGAACGCGAAGCTGGTCTTGTCTCTGACCTGCTAGAACGCGCTGCCAGAAAGGTAGACCCCCCAGGCTCGCACTCGTTCTCGACGCGCGCCGCAATATTGACGCCGTCACCGAAAATATCGTCGCCATCGATGATGATGTCGCCGATATTGATGCCAACGCGAAAAGTGATCCTTGGAACGGCGACGTCATCGCGCTCCGCTATCTTGCTCTGCACAGCCATCGCGCAACTCACCGCGTCCACGGCGCTGGCGAATTCCACGAGCATGCCGTCGCCGGTGGTCTTCACGATGCGGCCATTGTGCTCGGTGATTGCGGGGTTGACGATCTCGCGACGAAGCGTCTTCAGAGCTGCCAGGGTCCCGACCTCGTCGGCCCCCATCAGCCGGGAATAACCGGCGACATCAGCCGCTAGGATAGCCGCAAGCCGTCGCTCTACGCGCGCCCCAGTCATGGAGCCCCCGCTCGGGTTCATCTCAGCCAGATCATCAAAGCATACACACCGGCTGCTCGCTAGTGGGCAGGCGGGCCGGCGAAGACTAACCCGGCCATATCCGAGATGGGTCAAACTGCGAAATACTCAGCGCGAGCAGATGTTTTCCGGTCTACCCCGAGTAACGGACATCGTCAGGCCAGTCCGGTTGGTCCGGTTCGTGCCAAACCCGGAAGTCGCCGCTTCACTCGATCCCTCGTCGACGAGCGGCAGCAAGGTCGCAGGTACTCCGGCGAAGCGTATGGCCAAGAAATATTTCGTGCCTTCATTTGAAGCCCGCCTCTAGCAAGCCGGCACGAAGTGCGGCGATCCTATCCTTTGCGGCCCTGCGATGCATCAGCTCACGCTGTATCTTCGGTCTCGCGCAGAAGCTTTGGTTTGTCGTTGATGAAATAGTAGCTGGATGATTGACCGATCAATCCCCGCCGCTTCAGTTCGGTCAGTGTTCGACTTACGTTTTCGCGCGCAACGCCCGCCATTGCCGCGATATCGCTCTGCCTGATCTTGTGGAGGATGACAATTCGTCCAGATTCCGTCTCGCGACCGAGATGCTCCGCTAGTTCGAGCAGCGCGCGCGCGACCCGGGCCTTGACGGACAAGAAGCTTGCTGCTGCCATCGCATTATCGGCCTCGCGCAAGCGTGACACCAGCGTGGAGACGAGATCGCTGTAGATTTCGGGATATTCTCGTAGGCAACGGACGAACGCTTCCCGGCTGATATAGCTCAACTTGCAGTCCCGGATCGCGACCACGGTGGCCGATCTCGGCAGCCCGTCGATGATCGCGAGTTCTCCGACGATCGAGCCCGGGCCAAGGATCGTCAGTATCCGCTCGTCACCTTGAGGCGAAGCGATACTGACCTTGAGCAGGCCCTGTTCAAGCCGATAGCAACCATCGGCGACATCGCCAGCCTCAAATAGCACTCCTCTTTCGGCGAGCGATTGCGGCTTCGCGTTTGCCAACAGGCTCTCGGAAAACTGGATCGGCAGGTTCGGCAATATGCCGGAGAAGCTGCGCTTTGAGGGCACGCCTGTCGTATTACTTCTGGTTTTCGGTGAGAGCTTTCGTGCCGCCATGGGATGGAACAATGGTTCAGCAAAACTTAAAAATTTGGATTATTTTGATTCATATCACAGACGCGCGTCGCGGCGGGTATATATAATTCGAGATTACGGCGGGTTGGGCGCAAAAAAAAGAACGCTCATTCGGCGGCTTGCGCCGTCACTAAACCTGCAAAGGCGGCCCGAAACGAACATCGGTTAGCGTTTTAGTAGGGGCTGCTTATGCGCACCACTGTGTTGATTGCCGACAGCTGTCCAGTGGTTGTGCAGGGTTTGAGGAAGGCGCTGGGAGCGCAACGAAACTTTAAAATTGTTGCGTGTTGCAGTGACGGCACGAGCTGCATCGAAGCAATTCGGAATTTAAGGCCGGATATCGCCGTTCTCGACAACTCAATGCCCGGCCTGACCGGGTTGGAGCTTCTCGGCATCGTTAACTCCGAAAGTGTTTCCACGCGGGTGGTCTTTTTCACCGCGGCTGTTGAAGACAGCGAGTTGGTCGAGTTAGCCGCTGCCGGTGCCTACGGCGTCATTCTGAAGAATGCGGCACTGGAATTTCTGGTGAAGTCGCTGCAGCAGGTCGCCGATGGGCAGCGGCTGTTCCCGCTGCCTTGCTCTGATCAGGTATCTTGGGAGCAAAGCGCGGTCACCGCGGCGCTAACAAACCGCGAGTACCAGATCATGTGCTTGGTGTCCGAAGGTTTGTCGAACAAGGAAATTGGCCGTCGACTCAATATTAGCGACGGTACCATCAAGGTGCATCTCCATCACATCTATGAGAAATTGGAAGTCAGCAACCGGACAGCGCTGGCAGCGGTCGCTATCTCCCAAAAATCAAATCCCCCAGACAACAAAACGGGCATTGGCGAGTTCCTAACATAGCAAGGTGGTTAAGCGAGAAGGTTGGCGTCGTCCATAATTCCCCCTGCGTTTCAAACCGAACAGACGGCTCGCGCGCGGACTATTACAATCTTATTCAATTTGTTCGCACCCGTTAGCCATACTGCGATCTGCCCGGCGCTTGCGTCGGGCTTTTCGTTTAGGATGTGCATTGCTTGGTGGAAGGGAAAAGACATGCACAGCGTCGCCGAATATTTGGAGAAGGCTGCCGAGTTCGATGAACTGGCGAGACTGACCTTCGAACCGGCCCTCGGAGCACGCTACGCTCACGTGGCTGAATGCTACCGCCTCCTGGCCAGCGAGCTGCAACGGCTGATTGAAGCAGGTGCTCTCAAGCCCGAACGGCCGTAACCCGTTTGTCGGCCCTAGGTGCGACCTAGCGGATTACCCCTTAATTCCACTGTTTGCTCACCGTTGAGCCATACTTGATCCCGCCCAAATCTGTCATTTTGTACGTTGCTTGGCGCTGGGGACAAGGACATGCGCAGCGTCGCCGAATATTTGGAGAAGGCTGCCGAGTTCGATGAACTGGCAAGATCGACCAGCGAACCGGCATTAAAAGAACGCTACGCTGATGTGGCTGAGTCCTATCGCCTTTTGGCGATCGTGCAGCAACGGCTCAATGAGACAGGTGCTCTCAAGCCGAAACAACCGCCGTAACCCGTTTGTTGATAGCGTGATGGCAGGCATCATAGCGCCCGTTATCGTTTCGCGGACAATTGGACGTTCGGTGTCTCAATGTGCGCTCTGGGTCAATCGCGTCATTTTGGTCTTCTGCCAGCGACTTCCGGTCTACCCCGAACAACGGACATCAGCGGACCGGCCCCGTTGGTCCGGTTCGTGCCATGAAAGGACATCAGCCGGGCAGCATGCAAGAGTAAAATCGCCGCGGCGCCGCCATCACCCTAGCGCCAATTCTTTTGCATTGCGTTCATGACGGTATCTGACTTGTGCGTCTTGCAATAGCTTCCAACCACCTTCGCGTTCCTCTTCACGTACCGGAAGTCGAGCTCGTTAAGGTTCTTTGTCGCACTGAAATAGCCGCTCATCCACGAGCTTATCAGCGCCTGCCGTTCCGCATCCGAATCAAGGAGCTGTTTGCAAGTGATCAGCGAAAGATCGATCACCACTTGCGCGCGGGCTGGCACAATGGACGTGAAGAGCAGCACACAGAAGCTGACAGCGATGTTCCGTTTCATAATGGCCTCCGTTTCTCGCTTGCGATCTCTATCGGGCCGTGGCGCGCTGAAGGCCCGCCATGACGGTTTGCGTCGGGTTTGAAGCGCACCATGACTTCACATTCGCGACGTTTCGAGCATAGGCATTCAAGTCGACGAATACGTAGCCGGTCTTCTGATTGAACCAGCCGCTCATCCACGCAGAGAAGACTGCAGAGTCTGCGGCTGACAGCGCCAGATAGTCGGCACAGGTTACACGGGCCATATCGATGCTCACTTGGGCATGGGTTGCGGACGGCAAATTCGCGCCGGCGAGCATCAGGCAGAACACGGATTTCTTCATGATCAACTTCCTCACCAATGACCGGGCATTGAGGAAGGAAGGCCGGCTGGCCAGTATTGATTCAGATCAATCCGGTGATCGCGGCGGCCCTAACGTCCACCAGACCCGCCGAGCTGTCCGCAGATGTGTGCGACGCCGTCCGGGCGACCTGATCGGCGTTCGATCCGAGCTTAGAGAGTCGATCCATATCAGCGAATTCCTGACGGGGTCCGTTCGGTGCAAATGGATCGCTACGAAGTGCCGAAGAATAGTCGAATTGGTCCGTTCCGCGTCATTTCCAGACATCGGCCCGCAAGATCGCTTCACCCTGGGAAGCGGACATCGCCCGCTGGACCGCTCATGTCTGAAAAGCGCCAAAACCGGAAATGAAAGTCTCACAAGCGAAGCGTCAAAGGTAAGGTGTGCTGATTGATTGATCTGTTGGGTCGCGCAACGGTCCTCGGCTCAGCCTCGTTATAATGGAGACGGGCATATGAGTCAGACATTGAGGTTCTCTTATCTCGTAGCACTTATAGGGCTTGTGTCTGCAGGTTCTGCATTCACGGCCGAGCTGCCAAAGGAAGGCAGCTACGACTACACTTCCTGCTGGTCCGGCGTTAACAACGTGATCACGTTCTCCAAGGGCCACACCGCATCTAGTTATGAAATGACCGGTACTATCCGCAGCAATCCTCCCGACGGCATGTTTGACAAGAACAGTTTCCGCTGCGTGGGGATGAACGCCTCGCTTGGCGGGAAGTTCGCTGGGTCCACCGTATGCGAGGCAATAGATGTGGACGGCGATAAACGCCTGTCAAATTTTTCGCTCGCGAGTGATGGAAGTCTCACCCGGGAAATTGTTGGAGGCACCGGAAAATACGAGGGCATGACGATGACCGGCACAGTCCACCCCTTGGGTCCGTTTCCGGTGATCAAAGCCGGAACGTTTCAGGACTGCAATCGCCAGACCGGCACCTACAAGCTGAAGTAAGCCGCGCCTGCGATGCCGGGGGCAGCATGTCCGCTTGGGGTCAAGAAGCGAGATAGCCGCTTCATTGTATCAGGTCGACAGGGCTCGACCGGTCTCAGCTATCTATCGCCGGGTATCGCATAAGCGATCCTGCCGGCTGCGTCGGCGCTGGCGTGAAGTAGATGGTGTCCAGTCAGGACCTCGAGCACCTGGGTGTCGCGCAGCGCCGATCAGACGGAAATAACCACAGATTACGCCTTCGGCCAATCCGCTCCACGAGCTGTCGCGATCTGAACTACGCTCCGGCCAGGATCGGGGCCGAGTCCGCGACACTCGCTGGATCATTCGGCTGCTCGCCCTCGATTCGGATGGCAGGTCGAACGATCGCATCAGTCGTCGGGCTGAGGACCCACGCCAGCTTGTCGAGAAAGTCGTACTCGAACAAGACTTCAGGATTGTCTCCGAAATAGTATCCATATCTTTTCAGAACGGGGAAACCCTTGTGGAGCATGTTGCTCTTCCATCTTTGCGATTTCGAGGAGCTGTAGACATAGCCCACCTCAACGGCATAATTTTCGTAAGCCTCGGCAAGCTGAAGAATATAGGCGTGGCTGAGCGTACCTGCGGGATCGCCGAGATCCTGAACCCGAAAATCAGTGACCCGATTCATGAGAGTGGATTCGACTTCATCCGTCGTCCAGCCCATCGCACCGGCCGCAACACCTTTCGCAAAACCCGATTTGATGAACTTGATCTGAATCTTCCGGATTGTATCCCGAGCGGCACGTTTGTCGGCGAGGAAGAGGATCATTTCAGGAATCTCGGCAGCAATGCTCTCGGCAGGGAAGGCGCCCTTCGCGCCTTCCAAAAGGCCATTGGCGAACCTCCTTAGACGCGGAAGGGAGCCAGCTTTGGGAGGCATTATCGGCGGGTTCGGTGGTGACGTCACCGGCGGTTTCGGCGGTGACGGCTCCGGCGGATGGACCTGAACCTGGGTTCTGACGGCAAGCGGTCTGGGCTCCACCGGAACCGAGATGTCCTTGGGCTCCAACACCGCCACACTCCTGCGCCGTATCGCGGGAATTGCTTTCCTATCACATGTAACCAGGAGCGGATTTCTGAGGCCGCGCGCCGCTCCGGCCGCTCTCACTTCGGCCACCATATTGGCATCGGGTATGGAGAGCCCGTGCTTCATGCCTTCGTCACGCCATGCCCGCAATTGCGGTCTGCCCCCAAACTCCGGACATTCTCAGCGCCGGTCGGCATGTCTCAAAGGTGCGAGAAGCGGACATCCGGCACGCTTCCCAATCCCTCGAAAGTGCGGTCATATGCCGTCCGGGGACAGTTGGCGTTTTGGGGCGAGGGTGTCCGCTGGCACAGGGGAGAACTCGCGTGAAGGAACTCGCTGGAAAGACCGCGTTCGTGACCGGTGCAGCGTCAGGCATTGGACTGGGGATAGCGACCGCCTTCGCCCAGGCGGGGGCGAAAGTCATGCTTTGCGACATTGAAGAAGCGGCTCTGTCCGCAGCGCTCAAGCAACTGAGGCTCACCAACGTCGATGTCGACGGCGTGAAAGCGGACGTTTCACTCAAAGCCGAACTCGTGGCGGCCGCCGAAGCCACGACTGCCCGCTACGGCAAGGTGCATATCCTCGTCAACAACGCGGGCGTCGGCGGCGGTGGGCCCTATGGCGCCTGGACCGAGGCGGCGTGGAACTGGACCCTGGGCGTCAACCTGATGGCGACCATTTGGGGGATCGAGATTTTCGGGCCGTTGATCGAGCAGCATGGCGAGGGCGGACACATCGTCTCCACAGCCTCGATCGCTGGCCTTATTTCAGGGGAGAGCAATGCATACAACGTCTCCAAGTATGGCGTTGTCGCGCTGTCCGAGGGCCTGCGGCGTGAACTCGCGCCCCGAGGGATTGGCGTATCGGTGCTATGTCCAGGGTTCATCCGCACTCAAATCATGAACTCAAGACGCAATCTCCCCAAGCGCTTCGAGGGGGCGCTCCCCGCCTTGCCGACTTCGGGCCCACGTGCCGAGCGGATCAATATGCTCCGGGAACGCATCTCTCAGGGCATAGAACCCAACTATGCCGGTGAACTCGTCCGCGAAGGCGTCGAAAAGGACTTGCCATATATCTTCACCGACCTCGAATTTGAGCCGATGATCGAAGCGCGCTTCGCCGCAATCAAGCAAGGCTTTGACCACATCCGCGGGCGCAACCCGAAACGTTGAGCGCGCAGCCCCTCCACCAGCCTGATTGTGCTTTTATGGGGCCGTGCCGCCGAGACGAGCCCCCGTGGTCCGGCTTCTGCAATACCTTCGGGAGCGGACATCGCCGGGTGCGCGCGAGCATGCAGGGCAAGCCCAAGGCGAGTTAAGCCCAAGGCGAGTCGGCCGACGTTCAAATTGGAACAAGGTCGGGAAAGGCGGGCACGCGTATGAGGCGAGGTCCGAGCTGTCAACGCGCGGCGTGGTAGACATCCCGCAGGACGTTCGCCTCAAGCTCCAGATCCTCGAGCCGATGCTTGACCACATCGCCGATGCTGACGATACCGGCTAACTTGCCGTCGCGTAGCACCGGCAAGTGGCGCACGCGATGGTGCGTCATCAGGTTCATCACGCGATTGACACTCTCGTCCGGGGACACGGTGGTCACACCGCATTGCATGATTTCCTTTACGGGAATCGACCCGGCTGTATCGCCATAGCGAGAAAATGCATGAACGATTTCACGTTCGGAAACGAGACCAAGAACTGCGCCCTCACTCGTCACCACGAGAGCTCCGATATTCTTTGCACTGAGCCAGTCTGCCGCCCTCTTGATGCTGGCTTCCGGAGCTATGGTCGTGACGTCGGTGCCCTTCCGCCTCAGAATGCTTTCGATGGTCATCGTCTCCTCCCATCGTGTGGCCTGGCCCGCTATCTCATCGCGCCCCGGCAATTGGGGCATGTCATGGAACCCGTTCTCTTCCACGAGGAACATCAGCATATCATATCGGCAGAAAGCAGTCAGCGAGCATCGGGGAAAGCGCAACCGATCGGTCGCTGGCAAACCGGTGCGTGACCGGTTCGGGTCAAACGCGGAAGAACTCAATCTGAGCAAATGTCTTCCGGGTTGCCCCTGAAAGCGGACATCGTCGAACGTGGTTGGCATGTCGCAAGAGTGCCAGAAACGGTCGTCGGGGTGCGGAGAGGAATTTTTCCAAAGCGGCTGGCCCAACGGACCTCAATTTGGCTGCGCGCCAATGAGTCCACGCCCTGGGGCTCGGACTGCGTCCATAGGCGAGACAACCACCGGTCACGCCGGAACCCGGCCCCCGAAAAACGGCATCAGGGCGCGGCTCAGCTGGTGCGGCCGGCCGGATGTGAAGAGCATTTCGGCGCCGGCGGTATCGGCCTCTGGGCCAGGAGGCCCGAGCAGATCCACCACGCGCCGGGCAATCGCGGGCGCGGGATCGATCCAGTCGACCTTCCATGGCGCGAGCGCCACCAGGCGGTCCATCAGCAGCGGGTAATGGGTGCAGGCCAGCACCACGGTGTCGGTGCGCGCCGAGGGATCGTCGCGGTCTCCGACAAAACACGGCGCAAGCTCCGCCGCGATATCGGCGTCGCCGACCTCGATACCGCTCAATGCGGCCTCCGCCAGCGAGGCGAGTTCGCCCGAGCCCACCAGCGTCACCTCGCAGCCTTGCGCGAAATCCCGGATCAGCGTCCTGGTGTATTCCCGTTTCACGGTGCCCCTGGTGCCGAGCACCGAGACGCGTTTTGTCCGCGACTTGGCGCAGGCCGGCTTGATCGCCGGCACCGTGCCGACGAACGGTACCTGGTAGCGCTCGCGCAAATGCGACATCACCAGCGTTGAAGCGGTGTTGCAGGCGATCACCACCAGATCGGGCGAGCGGGCGGCGACCAATTCCCCGATCAGCGGCACCACGCGCGCGATGATCGCGTCCTCGCCGTGATGGCCGTAGGGAAAGAACGCGTCGTCGGCGACATAGACATAATGCGCGTCAGGCCGCGACCGGACGACTTCACGCAGCACCGTGAGCCCGCCAAGGCCTGAATCGAACACGAGGATCGTCGGGGTAGTGGACACGGAAGCGATGTTATCCGATCCGGGGTTACCATTCAGTTGTTTTGGCGGTTGCCGCCGGCCCGCCGGATCAGCTTTCGCCGAACACGCGCCTGAAGATCGTATCGACGTGCTTGAGATGATAGCCGAGGTCGAACTGCTCGGAAATCTCGGCATCCGAGAGATATTTATTCACCTCGGGGTCTTTCTTCAGCAGCGTCTGGAAATCGCCCTGGCCGCGCCACACCGGCATCGCGTTGCGCTGCACGAGCTTGTAGGCGTCCTCGCGGCTGGCGCCTTTCTGCGTCAGCGCGATCAAGAGGCGCTGCGAGTGAACGAGGCCGCCGAGGCGGTCGAGATTTTTCAGCATGTTCTCGGGATAGATCAGGAGCTTGTCGATCAGGCCCGCGAGGCGGTTGAGGGCGAAATCGAGCGTCACGGTGGCATCGGGCGCGATCATGCGTTCGGCCGAGGAATGCGAAATGTCGCGCTCATGCCACAGCACCACGTTCTCCATCGCCGGCGTCACATAGGCGCGGACCATCCGGGAGAGACCGGTGAGGTTTTCCGACAGCACCGGGTTGCGCTTGTGCGGCATCGCCGAGGAACCCTTCTGGCCCTCGGAGAAGAATTCTTCGGCCTCCAGCACCTCGGTGCGCTGCAGGTGGCGGATTTCGGTGGCGAGCCGCTCGACCGAGGAGGCGATCACGCCCAGTGTGGCAAAATACATTGCGTGGCGGTCGCGCGGGATCACCTGCGTCGAAATCGGCTCCGGCACCAGCCCCATCGCCTTTGCGACGTGTTCTTCCACCCGCGGATCGATCTGCGCGAAGGTGCCGACCGCGCCCGAGATCGCGCAGGTCGCGACTTCCTTGCGGGCGGCGACCAGCCGCTCGCGGGCGCGGGAAAATTCCGCGTAGGCGTAAGCGAGCTTCAGCCCGAACGTTACCGGCTCGGCATGGATACCGTGGGAGCGGCCGATGGTCGGGGTCATCTTGTGTTCGAAGGCGCGCTTCTTCAGCGCTGACAGCACCTTGTCGACGTCGTCGATCAGGATGTCGGCGGCGCGGGTCAGCTGCACGTTGAGGCAGGTGTCGAGCACGTCGGAGGAGGTCATGCCCTGGTGCACGAAGCGCGCCTCGGGACCGACGATCTCCGCCAGATGGGTCAGGAAGGCGATGACGTCGTGCTTGGTTTCGCGCTCGATCTCGTCGATCCGGGCGACGTCGAAAATCACGTCGCGGGCCTTGGCCCAGACCGTCCGGGCGGCTTCCTTGGGAATGACGCCCAATTCCGCCAGCGCGTCGGCCGCATGCGCCTCGATCTCGAACCAGATCTTGAAGCGCGTCTGCGCCTCCCAGATGGCGGCCATTTCCGGGCGGGTATAGCGGGAAATCATCGTGGACTCGCGGGGTTCAAGGGATTACGCCGCGCTTTAGCAGAGCGGCCGGGGTGAGACAAACGTCGCCCGGGTGCCGTCCAGCGGGCTCGGGAAGGGCTATCCAGCGGGTTGATCTCTCGTTAATCACGGATTATTGAATGACAGATATTGAAATCTGTCAGCGAGATGTCCTATATTGCATTCGGCGCCAATGATTGGGCGTCACCCGGGTTGGCCGGCTCAGCCGCTAATCTGGGGACTTGCAGAGGACTCCGCCATGACTATCGAAATTTTACACTTAACTGCCCAAATCCAGCGCTGGCTGAACGCCCGCGTGGCCCGTCATCTTGCTGCGCAGGCCGAGAGGCTTGCCCGCTAAAGGCTATATCAATGACAATCCGCCAGATCGCTTTGCGAAAACAGACGGTGCGCGCATGAACGAGAACGTTGTTCTGACCCCTGAACGAATTCTGGAGGTCACCGAGGACGTGCTGCGCCGTTTCGGTCTGGCGAAGGCCACGGTGGTGGACGTTGCCCGTGCGCTGGATGTCAGCCACGGCAGCGTCTACCGTCATTTCCCCAGTAAGGCTTCGCTGCGCGAGGCGGTGGCAAAACGCTGGCTCGACCGGGCCAACGCACCGCTTGCGGAAATCGCGGAAAGTTCGGGCCCGGCGCCGGCGAGGCTGGAACGCTGGCTGCGCACCATGATTGCGATCAAGTACAAGAAGGTCTGCGACGATCCCGAGATGTTTGCGACCTATCTGACGCTGGCGCAGGAGGCCTGCAAGGTCGTCAAGGCCCACAAGGATCGCCTGGTCGATCAGATCACGCATATCCTCGATGACGGCGTGAAGCAGGGCGCCTTCCAGGTCACGGATGCCAAGGCGACCGCGCGGGCGCTTTTCGACGCCACCAGCCGTTTCCACCATCCCGCGCATTCCGACGAGTGGAGCGATCCGGATTTCGCGGCGCGGGTCGACGCCGTGCTGGCGCTGCTGCTCGGGGGCCTGGAGACCCCGCGGAAGCGCTGAATTCCCCTTGTTTCCTCGCCTGCGATTGCGACCGCGCCTCCGCCAGCCGCCGGCGCTTGCTTTCCGTCCGATTGCGCGCCCGTCTCCTCCTGTTGTTTGATATCTGTCAAATCGCATAATGACCCGGCCGATAGGATCGGCGCGGAGGAAATCGTGCTGCTGGCAGTTTTTGCGGATATCCATGCCAACCGGCAGGCGTTTGTCGCATGCCTCGATTATGCGCGCTCGCGCGGCGCGGAACGGATCATTTGCCTAGGCGACTATGTCGGATATGGCGCCGATCCCGAATGGACCGTCGAGACGGTGATGGGTCTGGTCGAAAACGGCGCGCTCGCGGTGCGCGGCAACCACGACAACGCCGTCGGAACTCCTTCCGAATCCATGAACGCCGAGGCCCAGGCCGCGATGGAATGGACCCGCGGCAGGCTTTCTGCGGCGCAGCGGAGTTTCCTGGCGGAACTGCCGCTTGAGGTGTGGGACGATGACCGCCTCTACGTGCACTCCGAAGCCAGCAATCCCCCGCGATGGCGCTACGTGCAGAATGCGACGGACGCGGCGCGCAGTATCATCGCGACGGAAGTGCGTGCCACGTTCTGCGGCCACATTCACCGGCCGGCGTTGTATTCGATGTCCGCCACCGCGAAGATGACGAGTTTCATCCCGACCGCCGACGTGCCGGTGCAACTCTCGGGCGGGCGGCAATGGCTGGCCGTGGTCGGCTCGGTCGGGCAGCCGCGAGACGGCGATCCGGCGGCGGCGTTCGCGCTGTTCGACACCGACAGCCAGCAACTCACCTATTGCCGGGTGCCCTACGATGTCGAGGCGGCAGCAACGCGAATTCGCGAAAATGGCCTGCCGCATTGGCTGGCCGATCGTCTCCTGGTCGGGAGGTAGGCGATGGCCAAGCATGCGGTTCAGCCCGGCGCCGTCATCGACGGCTTCACCATCGGGGAATGCGTCCACAGCGGCGGCATGGCGACGCTGTGGAGCGTGACGCGGCCGGATATCGCCGCACCGCTGTTGATGAAGATCCCAAGGGTATCCGAAGGGGAGGACCCCGCCGCGATCGTCAGTTTCGAGATGGAGCAGATGATCCTGCCCCGGCTGTCGGGGCCGCACGTGCCGGCCTGTTATGCCGCCGGCGATTTCATGCGGCAGGCCTATGTCGTGATCGAGGTCATTCCGGGCACCACGCTCTATGGCCGCCTCGGCGAACTGCCGCTGCCTTACGAAGAGGCCAGCGCCATCGCCGGAAAGATCGCAACCGCGCTCGCCGATCTGCACCGCCAGAACGTCATTCACCACGATATCAAGCCGAGCAGCATCATGTTTCGTCCCGCCGGCGAAGCCGTGCTGATCGACTTCGGCCTGTCGCATCACAACCAGTTGCCGGATCTGCTGCAGGAGGAGTTCCGGATTCCCTACGGCACCGCGCCCTATATGGCGCCCGAGCGGCTGCTGGCGGTGCGCGACGATCCGCGCAGCGACCTGTTTTCGCTGGGCGTGCTGCTGTATTTCTTCACCACCGGCGTGCGGCCGTTCGGCGAGAGCGAAACCCTGCGCGGCATGCGGCGGCGGCTGTGGCGCGATCCCTATCCGCCGCGCAAACTCAAGCCGGACTATCCGCCATGGCTGCAGGAAATCGTGCTGCGGTGTCTGGAGATCGATCCGGTCTGGCGCTATCCCACGGCATCGCAACTCGCGTTCGATCTCGCCCATCCCGACCAGGTCAAGCTGACGGCGCGGGCGGAGCGGCTGAACCGCGATCCCATCTCGACGGTCTGGCGCCGCCGTTTCAACGGCAATCTGATGCAGCAGCGCGGCAAGGCGGATGTTGCCGCGCAACTGGCGTCGGGCCCGATCGTGATGATCGCGCTCGACGTGTCGGAGGAATTGCGGGAATTGAACGAGGCGCTGCGCGTCACCGCCGAACGAATCCTGGCGACGCTGCCAGCGGCGCGGCTCGCCTGCATGAACGTGCTGAAACTCGGCCGCGTCACCATCGACCGGACGCTCGATGAAGAGGGCAACAACAAGCATGTCGACCGCCTGGTGGCGCTGCGGCATTGGGCACAGCCGCTGAAGCTCGACGAAAACCGGCTGACCGTCCACGTCATCGAGGCTATCGACCCCGCCGCCGCGATCCTGGAATTCGCCGAGGCCAATCATGTGGACCATATCGTGATCGGCGCGCGGCAAAGCTCGCTCAAGCGGACGCTGCTCGGCAGCGTCTCCGCCAAGGTCGCGGCTGAGGCCGCTTGCACGGTGACGGTGGTGCGGCCGCCGCGGCTGGCCTTGCTGCGCGAGCGGGGGGCGCCGACAGGGCAGCCGGCGAGCGCGAAGGCCTAGCCGCCGGACCGGTTCTTGCGCGACATTCCCGGCGTCATGTCGAAGGCGTTCCGAAATGCCCGATGGAAGCTCGTGGCATCGACAAAGCCGCAATTGAAGGCAATGGTGCCGACCGGCACTTCGTCGAAAGCGGGGTCGAGCAACAGCGTGTAGGCACGGCGAAGCCGCGCGCTCATCAGCAGTTGCGAAAAGCTCTCTCCCGCCACGGCGAGGACATGCTGCACCGTTCGTGGCGACATCGCTAGCCGGGCCGCCACGGATTGCAGGTCGAGACGCGGATCGCGCGCGGACTCGTTGATCAATTGGCGAATGAGAAACAGCCGGCCCCGGGCGGACGTCACGTCGCCGTTCTGCTCGCGGACCTTGTCTCCCGCGCCCAACCAATAGCCGGTCAAATCGATCAGATGTTGTGAGGCCGCGACAGCCTGTGCTGGACTTAGCTGCTCGCCGATTTCGATCAGCATGCGGGCATAACCGGTCAGGAGCCGGTAGTCCGCGCCCGAACAGTCCAGCTTCCGGCAGGCGAGGTCCGCGGGCGTCAGTCCCCATTGCACGAAATACGCGGCGGGAATCTTTACGCTGATGCTATGACCGTTGGCGGGAGCCAGCGCCTCGATGCCGGCTTCCAGCACTGCGAGCAGCGCCTCTCCGGGCCGGGCTTCGGCCTCCCGGCCGAATTGCCTGCTGGCCTGAACCGTATTGCCGATATTGAAGCTCAAATAGACATGGCTGTCATCGCCGGGCTGAATGTGGCGCCTGGACCGCATTCCCCGGAACGACGAGCTCAGCATCTCGCCGACGACGACCGTTCCATTCGTGAGCACGTTGTGACGGCCGAACAACGTCGCGTCGCCCGCGACGAAGTCGACATCCATGCTCGTGATGATTTCCCTGAATCGATCCGCCCAGATATTGGCGCGGATCGCGGGATCGCCAGGCAGTTCTTGATGTTTCGTCTCGAAGAACGACCTTTGAAAAACGGGCAACATGACGTGCTCCGAATTCGCGTCCACGGAAATTCTGTTGGGGGCGATGCTACCACGGCTAGCAACAATTGGTCACGATAGCCTTCGATTGCCGCGGCGGTGTGACGGTGTCGCAACAGACTTGCATGCACAGGTGGTCATTTGCCTAAATTAGGGTCGTTCGGACGCTAGATCGCTTCGCCGCGGGCGGACGCAGCGGCATTGCGGATCGCGGAGATATTGGCCTTGTAGGATTCCATCGTGCCGCCCTTGAACACGGCGGAGCCGGCGACGAAGGCGTTGGCGCCTGCGGCGGCCAACTGGCCGGAGACGTCGGGGCCGACACCGCCGTCGACCTCGATGTCGATCGGGCGTCCGGCCGTCATCGCGCGCAAATCCCTGATCTTGCCGAGCGCGGAGGGGATAAAGGCCTGGCCGCCGAAGCCGGGATTGACCGACATCACCAGCACGAGGTCGATCATGTCGATGACGTATTCGATGGCCGAGATCGGCGTGCCCGGATTGAGCGAGACGCCGGCCTTCTTGCCCAGGCTGCGGATCGCCTGCAGCGAGCGGTGCAGATGGGGACCTGCTTCCGCATGCACCGTGATGTGATCGCAGCCGGCCTTGGCGAAGGCCTCCAGATAGGGATCGGCCGGCGCGATCATCAGATGGGCGTCGAAGATCTTTTTGCTGTGCGGGCGCATCGCCTTGATGACGTCGGGACCGTAGGAGATGTTGGGCACGAAATGGCCGTCCATCACGTCGAGATGGATCCAGTCGGCGCCGGCCGCGTCCACGGCGCGGACCTCTTCGCCCAGCCTGGAAAAATCCGAAGCCAGGATCGACGGCGCGATGACGAGGGGGCGTGACGCAAATTGGGCGGACATGTGCGCTTTCCCGAAAAACACGTTCGAAGCCTTGAAGGGAGTTTCCCGGTAACACGCGCGAGCCCTGCGGGCAATGCGGGCAAATCGCCGTCTTGAGGGCGGAAAAATCTGCCGCCGGCGGCACCAATTGCCGGGGCGCGCGGATCGGACATGGCAAGGAAAACCTCTGTTTTATGGGTTTTTCTCGCTGGCACGGGGTTTGCTGATCCTGATGGCGTGAAAGTGAGCCGCGCGATCGCGGCACTTGTCGGAGTTTAGGCCATGTTGCTTGCCCTTGGCGCCGCCTCGTCCGCAGTGGACGCGCTGCAATCGCTGATCTCGTCGCAATCGAAATCGCCGCAAACGACCGGCTTTGCCCAGAACCCGCCCACCCCGTTCGATACCGCGAACGGCTCGACGCAGACAGAAAATCCGCCTCCAGTCACCGGTGGCGCCGGGTTTACGCAGATCTCGCCGGCGACGATGAGTGCGCTGATTGCGGCGCAGGGACAAGATTCCAGTGCATCGGCACCTACCACATCCGCGCCCACCGACCGAGCCGGCGCGCTGAAAGACCTGTTCTCGCAGATCGATGGCGACGGCGACGGCAATATCAGCAAGGCCGAATTCGAAAACGCGCTCGGCGCCGGCGGCACCAACCTCGCGCAGGCCGACGACGTGTTCAATAAGCTCGACGCCAATGGCGACGGGTCGGTCACCCTTGACGAAATGCAGAAAGCATTGCAGGGCGCACACGGCAGGAGTGGCCACCATCATCATGTCGCCGCTTCGGACGGACCGAACTCCGATCCGTTGCTGCAGGCGCTGGATGGCGCGTCCTCGAGTTCCGTCACCAACAGCGACGGATCGACCACGACGTCCATCACCAATGCCGACGGTACGGTCATCACCATGACATCGCCCGCGGCGACGACATCATCCAGCAGCGCGACGGCCTCCTACAACTTCCTGGAAAAGATGATTCAGCAGGCGGCGCAGGCGATTTCGTCCGGAGCCAGCGCGCCCCTTTCAATGAGCGTCTGAGCGGATCCGGTAAACCGGACGCAAGCGAGCTATCCGAACCGGTCCTGCCATGCCGGGAGCGCGCCCAGGAAGGGCAGCGCGGTCGCCTCGTAGACACCTCGCCCAATCGCCCGCGCCACCACATTGGCCGCGACCAAGCCGAGTTCGGTAAGGCCGGCGAGGGGATCAATCGGCTTTTCGCACGTAGCGGCGGCGAACAGCACGTCGCCATCGAGCGGCGCGTGCACCGGATAGATCGCACGGGCAAATCCGGTCTGCGCGATCATCGCAAGCCGTTTGGCCTGCGGTTTGGTCAGCACGGCATCGGTCACGACCACCGCCAGCGTGGTGTTCTCCGCCGCGGTTGCGGCAGCGCCGCCCTTGATGCGCATCGCCAGCATGTCGGGCGTGAATGCGCTCGGCAGGCCGCGGCCGCCATATTCGCCGCCGACCTCGAACGGCGCGGCCCAGAACCATGGCCCATCGCCGACCGTGACGCTGCCGACCGCATTGACCACCGCCAGCGCCGCGACCTTCACGCCGGCCTGCGTCGCCGCCGAGGCCGAGCCAAGCCCGCCCTTGAAATTCGCCGTGGTTGCGCCGAGCCCCGCGCCGACGCTGCCGAGCGCGAAAGTCCCGCTGGCCGCGGCCGCCGCGGCGTAGCCGAAATCGCGGTAGGGCGCGAAGCGGCCCCACGCCTTGTCGCCGCCGTTCAGGAGATCGAACATGATCGCGCCGGGCACGATCGGGATCACCGCGCCGCGCACCGCAAAGCCGCGGCCCTGCTCGGCGAGCCAGGCCTGCACTCCGCCGCCGGCCTCGAGCCCGAACGCCGAGCCGCCGCCGAGCGCGATGGCGTCGATGCGCTCCACGGTGTTGGCGAGGTCGAGCAGCGCGCCCTCGCGCGTGCCGGGACCGCCGCCGCGAACATCGACCGCCGCCACCGCCGGGTGATCGAAAACCACGGCCGTGACGCCGGAGGCGAGCGCCCTGTCGTCGGCATGACCGACGCGGACGCCGGATATATCGGTGAGGAGATTTTTCATCGCACCTTTCCCGCAAGGCGTGAGATGACCGCAGGACCGCGCCCCGGTCAACCTGCCGGTGCCGCAGTGGTCCGGCTGTCGAGGGCATTCGCATCATTCTCGCAAGGTCGAACTTGCGACAGGGCTTGGCAAGCAGCAGGACGACCGGAGTTCTGGACGGCCATGATGAACGATGAAGCGGCGCAGGGCGCGTGCTGGCCGTCCGCTTCGAAGAAATCGCGGCGCCATTCGCTGAACAAAACGCCCCGGCAAGCCGGGGCGTTCGACATTGGCGAGACCAATCGGGCCGGTTGCTACGACCCCTTCGGATTGATCTCGGTGTAACCGCCCTTGGCGTCCCATTTGTAGACGACATAGTCGAGCTGCTTGATGTCGCCCTTGGCGTCGAACTCCAGCTTGCCGATCACCGTATCCCAGGCGCCGCCCTTGATCGTGTCCATGACTTTCTTGGGATCGGTGGTGCCGGCTTTCTTCACCGCCTGCGACCATACCTGCATCGCGGCATAGGTGTAGAGCGTGTAGCCTTCGGGATCGATGTTCTTGGCCTTGAACTTCTCGACGATGGCCTTGGCGGTCGGCTTGTTGCGCGGATCGGGACCGAAGGTGAACAGCGTGCCTTCCCCGGCAGGGCCGGTGATCGAGGCGAACTCCTTGTCGGCCAGCGCATCGCCCGCCATCAGCACGGTCTGCAGGCCCTGGTCGCGCATCTGGCGCAGGATCAGACCCGATTCCTGATGGTAGCCGCCGACATAGACCAGATCGATCTTTTCGAGCTTCAGGCGCGACACGATGGCGTTAAAATCCTTGTCGCCCTTGTTGTAGGACTCGTACATCTTTTCGGTCACGCCGGCCTTGTTGAGCGCCTTCTTGGTCTCGTCGGCGAGGCCCTTACCGTAGGTGGTCTTGTCGTTCAGGATGGCGATATTCTTGCCCTTGTAATTCTTGGCGATGAATTCTGCCGCGACCAGGCCCTGCTGGTCGTCGCGGCCGCAGACGCGCGCCACGTTCCAAAGCTTGCGCTCGGTGTAGAGCGGATTGGTCGAGGCCGGCGTGATCTGCAGCACGTTGCCGTCGGCATAGGCTTCCGACGCCGGGATCGACGATGAGGAGCAATAATGGCCGGCGACGAACGGGATCTTCGCGCTGGCGATCTTTTCCGCCACCGAGCGCGCCTGCTTGGGATCGCAGGCGTCGTCCTCGACGTCCAGCGCCAGCTTCTTGCCGAGCACGCCGCCGGCGGCGTTGAGATCTCCTATCGCCTGTTCGGCGCCGTTCTTCATCTGGCGGCCGAATGCGGATTCGCCGCCCGTCATCGGGCCCGCCACGGCAATGGTGATGTCCTGCGCAAAGGCTGTCGTCGACAGCGCCAGGGAAGCGCCGAACGCCAGGCCGATCAGTTTCAATGATGTCATGAGGAGTCCTCGCGGTAGATCGCTGCGGGAAGTAACCGGACAGGCCGGGGTCGAAAACCGCGGCCATTGTCGGCTGAATTTATCCCGAAGTCATCGGCAATTTTCAGGCAGCGCGGTACTTCGCCGCCGAGGTTCACCCCCGCCGGCCGCCTTCCAGATAGGCGGCGCGAACTTCCGGACGCTGCAACAGCTCCGTGCCGGTTCCTTGTAGCGTAATCAGGCCGTTGACCATCACGTAGCCGCGGTGGGCCAGCCGCAGCGCGTGATTGGCGTTCTGCTCGACGATCAGCACGGTGAGGCCGTCCTGCCGGTTCAGGGTGCGGATTGCGTCGAAAATCTGGCGCGCGATCAGGGGCGCCAAGCCCAGCGAAGGCTCGTCCAGCATCAACAGGCGAGGGCGGCTCATCAGCGCGCGCCCGATCGCCAGCATCTGCTGCTCGCCGCCGGACAGGGTGCCGCCGCGCTGGGTCATGCGCTCCTTCAGTCGCGGGAACAGCGCGAAGACGCGTTCGAGCCCGGCCTCGCGCTCGGCCTCGCTGCAGTCGGTCGCATCGGCGCCCATCTGCAGGTTTTCGGCGACGCTCATGCGCGGGAAAATCCGGCGGCCTTCCGGCGATTGCGCAATCCGCAGCCGCGCGATCTCGTGGGTCGGCACGGCGGTGATGTCGCGGCCGTCGAACAGGATCTTGCCGGAACGCGCGCGCGGCCTGCCGAAGATCGTCATCATCAGCGTCGACTTGCCGGCGCCATTGGCCCCGATCAGGGCGACGATCTCGCCCGGGTTGATCGCGAGATCGACGCCCTTCAGCGCCTCGATCTTGCCGTAGGCCGCGCGGAGGTTCTGGATCGCGAGCAGGGGCTGGCGGGTCATCGCGTGACCTCACACCCGCGATGCGCGGACAAGCCCGGCCGCGACGAATTTGCCTGCCGCGGCCTCACAGCCCCAACTCCTGCTCGACGGCGGCGACCTCATTGTCCTCGACACCGAGATAGGCCGCGATCACCTTGGGATCGTCGCGGACCTGTTGCGGCGATCCCTCGGCGATCTTGACGCCGTAATCCATCACCACGACGTGGTCGGAAATTTCCATCACCACGCTCATGTCGTGCTCGATCAGCAGGATCGAGGCGCCGTGGTCATCGCGGATCGCGAGCAGCAATTCGCTCAGGGCCGCGCTTTCGCGCGCGTTCAGGCCGGCGGCGGGTTCGTCGAGGCAGAGCAGCGCGGGCTCGGTGCACATCGCGCGCGCGATCTCGAGGCGACGCTGATCGCCATAGGGCAGATTGCCGGCGGCGTCATCGGCGCGGTCGAGCAGGCCGATGCGTTTCAGCCACAGCGTCGCCAGATCGATCGCGCGCTTCTCCGCCGTGCGCCAGGACGGCGCGCCGATCAGGCCGAGGAACGTCAATCCCGAGGCCCGCATCAGCGCGTTGTGCTGCGCCACCATCAGGTTTTCCAGCGCGGTCATGCCGGGAAACAGCCGGATGTTCTGGAAGGTGCGCGCGACCTTCGCCTGTTTCGAAATGCGGAAATCGTTCAGGCGTTCGAGCTGGATGGCGCGGCCGTCGCCGTGCGTCAGCCGCATCGCGCCATCAGTCGGTTTGTAGAAGCCGGTGATGCAGTTGAACACGGTGGTCTTGCCGGCGCCGTTCGGTCCGATCAGCGCGGTGATCCTGCGCCGCTCGGCGGTGAAGGACAGCTCGTTGACGGCGACGATGCCGCCGAACCGCATGGTCAGCCGATCGACGGACAGGATGCAGTCGGCGCTCATCCGTGGCCCTCCTTGACGAGGTCGGACGAGATGGCGTGGCTGTGCTGGAGGTAAACGGTCGGGGCGCGATGGCCGATCAGCCCGCGCGGCCGCCAGATCATCAACAGCACCATGGCGAGGCCGAACACCAGCATGCGGTACTGGTCGAGCCCACGAAAAAGCTCGAAGCCGCCGATCATGGCGAGCGCGGCGAGTGCGACGCCGAGCTGCGAACCCATGCCGCCGAGCACGACGATCGCCAGCACCAGCGCCGATTCCTGGAAGGTGAAGGATTCCGGGCTGATGAAACCCTGGCGCGTGGCGAAGAACGCGCCGGCAAAACCGCCGAACATGGCGCCGGTTGCGAACGCCGTGAGTTTCGTGGTGGTGATGTTGATGCCGAGCGCGCGGCAGGCGACCTCGTCCTCGCGCAGCGCTTCCCAGGCCCGCCCGATCGGCAGCCGGCGCAGCCTGATCGTCACCCAGTTGGTCAGGAGCGCCAGCGCCAGGATCAGATAGAACAGGAACACGATGCGGTGGGTCGGCGAGAACTCGATGCCGAGTTTTGCCGCGAGGCCGTCATCGCCGGGGGTGAGTGGAATGCCGAACAGGCTCGGTCGCGGGATTCCCGAGACGCCGTTGGGACCGCCGGTCAGGCTCTGCCAGTTGATGATGACGAGCCGGATGATCTCGCCGAACGCCAGGGTGACGATGGCGAGATAGTCGCCGCGCAGCCGCAGCACCGGAAAGCCCAGCATCACGCCCCATAGGGAAGCGAGAATGCCGGCGAGCGGCAGGCAGATCCAGAACGAGAGTCCGAAATTGGTTGCCAGCAGCGCGTAGGAATAGGCGCCGACCGCGTAGAACGCGACATAGCCGAGGTCGAGCAGGCCGGCGAGGCCGACCACCACGTTCAGTCCCCATCCCAGCATCACGTAGGTCAGCACCAGGATGCCGAGATCGAGGATGTAGCGCTGTTGGTAGAAGATCACCGGCACCAGAAAGGTGAAGATCAGGAGCACAGGCGCGATCGCGCGCCGCGCCAGCGCCAGCGCGCTCTGCACCTTCGGCGGAACGATCATGACGGTGCCAACCGGGCCCCACCACAGCCGCAGCAGTTCCACCGCGATGCTGCCGACGAATACCGCGGCGACCATGCCCGCGAGTTCGGGAAACCGCGTCCAATAGATCAATTGCCCGGTGGGCCCGGCTTCGGTGCGGATGCCGATCATCAGGGAGAACAGCACCAGCGCCACCAGCGCGCTGATCAGGGACTTCTTGAAGATAAATGCGGCGACCGCGCGCGGCGCGAGCTTCGGTTTGGGCGCGGATGCTGTCACGCCGCTGCCCGTCAAACTTTTTCAACTTCGGGCCGGCCGAGCAGGCCGGTCGGCATGAAGATCAGCACCACGATCAGGATCGAGAACGCGGCGACGTCCTTGTACTCGACCGAGAAATAGGCCGACCACATCGTCTCGATCAGGCCGATGGCGAGCCCGCCGAGCATGGCGCCGGGCAGCGAGCCGATGCCGCCGAGCACGGCCGCGGTGAACGCCTTGATGCCGGCGACGAAGCCCATGAAGAAATCCACCAGGCCATAATAAAGCAGGTACATCATGCCGGCGACGGCGGCGAGCGCGGCGCCGATGACGAAGGTCATGGAGATGGTGCGGTCGACATCGACCCCGAGCAGCGCCGCCATGGTCTGGTCCTGTTCGCAGGCGCGCATGTCGCGGCCGAGCCGCGTGCGCGCCACTAGCCAGGTGAAGATCGCGAGCAGCACGATGGTGGTGATGACCACGACGATCTGCACGTTCGACAGCCGCACCACGAAGCCGTTGTTTTCCAGCAGGGTGTAGCCGCCGGTGATGATCGGCGGCACCGGTTTTACGCGCGCGCCCTGGGCGACCTGGGAATAGTTCGTCAGCACGAACGACATGCCGATCGCCGACAGCATCGGCGCCAGCCGGAACGAGTGTCGCAGCGGCCGATAGGCGATGCGCTCCACCGTCCAGCCGTACAGCGCGGTGATCGCCATCGACACCAGCAGCACGATCAGGAGGATCAGGGGAACCGCGGTCAGCCCGAACGAGACCAGCACCAAAAACGAGATCAGCGCGATGAAGCCGCCGATCATGAAGATGTCGCCGTGGGCGAAATTGATCATGCCGACGATGCCATAGACCATGGTGTAGCCGATGGCGATCAGGCCGTAGATCGAGCCGAGGACGAGGCCGTTGATCAGTTGCTGGGCGAAATAATCCATGCGCTGCCGTTGAATCGAGCCTTTTCCGGCAAGTGGAAACCGGTTTGCCGCGAGAAGATGCTCGCGCTGTAGCAGGATGACGCGGCGAGGGCCCCGGCAGCCGGAACGACGCGTCGTCCCGTTTTCTAACAGTGGGAACCGGGGGCGGCAACAGCGCGGGGTGCGGCTTGAACGGCTTGTACAGAGCTCATTTTACCGCCGGTTCCGGCTGCCACGATCGCGACAGGCCGCCGCCACGGAATGAGCATCGGGGAACCCTTGGTTCCCCCGCAACCAATCGCGGTCCTTCCGGTTAGCCCCGACTAGATTCAACAAGGGAGATCCCGATGACCAGCCAAAACCAGAACCCGGGCCAGCAGAACCAGAACCCGGGTCAGAAGCCGGGCCAGCAGCAGGGCGGCGGCCAGAAGCCCGGCCAGCAGCAGCAGGATCCGGGGCGTCAGGGCCAGAACCCAGGTCAGGGAAAAGGTGACCGGTAATTCTGCCGAGCCCAAGCGAGAGCAGGAGGGTCCCGCCGAAAGGCGGGACTTTTCTTTTGCAACGCCGCGGGGGAAGGTTTAGCCGGCCGGCGGAATGATCGTCGCCTTCAGGCCACCTAATTGCGATTTGGCCAGGTCCAGTCGCCAACCATAGGCGGTGAGGACGTCCTGGACGATGGCGAGGCCGAGGCCTGCGCCTTCGCCGCGCTCGTCAAGGCGGGTGCCGCGCTCCAGCACACGCGGCCATTGGGCAGGCGAGATACCCGGGCCATCATCCTCGATGACGATCGATGCCCCGGAATCGACGCCGATGCGGACGCGCTGTGCGGCGTGGCGCGCGGCATTCTCCAGCAGATTGCCCAGCACCTCGGCAAGGTCGGTGCGGTCGAGCGGCACCTGCGCATCGTCGGCAATGTGCTGTTCGAAGGTCACGCGCATGCCGAAAGGCGTGCGCGACAGTGTGGCAACCAGCGAGCGCACCAGCGGCGCCAGTGCGGTGAAATGGCTGTCCCGGTGCTTGACGGCGCCGCGCACCCGGGCCCGCGCCAGTTCGCGGTCGACGTGGCGGCTCATGGCGTCGCCGACCGCCTCGATGTCCTGCGCGAGCGCCGTTTCACCGCGGTCGCGCAGCCGCGCGGCATCGGCCGCGAGCGCGGCCAGCGGCGTCTTGAGTCCATGGGCGAGATCCGCAGCCCGGCTGCGGGACCGCTCGATCTCCCGCTCCTGGACGTCGAGCAGCGCATTGACCTCCTCGACCAGCGGACGAACTTCGGCCGGCACGCCGGCCGGCAGATGATGCCGGCGCCCCGATCGGATATCGGCAACGCCGCGACGAAGCGCGTCGAGAGGGCGCAGGCCGAGGCCGACCTGGATCGAGGTGGCGATCGCCAGCACGAGGCCCAGCAGGCCGAGCGCGATAGCGATGTCCTTGGCGAACGCGGCGGTGGCGGCTGCGACGCGGGCAAGATCGGCAGCGACGACGAGGCGCACCGGCACGCGTCGATCGCCGACCGTCAGAAGGACCCTTCTCTCGGCGATCAGCACATGGCTGTCGGCAGGACCTGCCACCTCGTGATAGTGGACCTCGCCGGGTGTCGGTTCGTCGACCGGCGGCGACAGTTTGGCGTCCCACAGCGAGCGCGAGCGCAGCAACTGGTCACGATCGTCCGACACCTGCCAGTAAAGCCCCGACAATGCATCGGCGAAGCGTGGATCGGCCGGCGCTCGCGTCATGGCCAGGTTGCCATCCTGATCGACGTCGATGCCGGCGACCAACTGCTTGAGGTGCACGTCGAGATCGTCAGCCATGGTGCGGGTGACGTGGCGCTCGAACAGCAGGATCAACCCGGCGCCGGCAATCGTCAGCGCCACCAGGATTGCGATGACCCCGCCGGCTACAAGCCGCAGCCGCAGCGATCCCAATCTCATGCAGGCGTCTCCGGCACGATGTAGCCGAAGCCGCGGCGAGTCTCGATCAGATCAGGCCCAAGCTTCTTGCGCACACGGCCGATCAATACTTCCAGCGCATTGGAATCGTGATCTTCGCCGTGGCCGTAGACGTTTTCGTCGAGTTCGTGCTGCGACACCACGCGGCCGCGGTGGCGCAGCAGGTAGGCGACGAGACGATATTCGAGCGGCGACATGGTGACCGGCACGCCGCGAACGCTCACTCTCATCTGTCGTTCATCCAGCGTGATGTCGCCGGCGGACACCACCGACGACGCGTGTCCGGCGGAGCGGCGGACGATCGAGCGCAGCCGTGCCAGCAATTCCTCGATCCGGAACGGTTTTGGCAGATAATCGTCGGCGCCGGCATCGATTCCGTCGACGCGCTCGGCCCAGCTTGCGCGCGCGGTCAGGACCAGCACCGGCATGTGACGGCCGTTCGCGCGCCAGCGCTTGAGCACGGCAAGTCCGTCCATGCCCGGCAGGCCAAGATCGAGGATCACCGCGCCATAATCCTCGGTGTCGCCGCGGAACCATGCCTCCTCACCGTCGCGCACGGTCTCGACGACGTAGCCAGCGGCGTCGAGCGCGCGCGAAATATCCGATGCGATCCGCCGGTCATCCTCGACAAGGAGTACCCGCATCACTTCTCCTTGATACGTTCGATCTCGCCGCTCCGGGCGTCGACATGAACTTCGAACAGCCGGCCCTGGCTGTCGACGACACGGAATTCGTAGTGCCAGCGATCACCCTTGTGTTCGATCTCGACCCCGGCGACCTCGCCGGGCAGCTTGCCGCGCAGCGTATTGAGGATGTTCGCCAGGGAGTGGATCTCGCCGCTCTCGACCGCGCGGCGGGCCTCGTCGCGGCGCGCCTCGTCCTGGTCGCGCGCATCCGCCATTCGCGGCGCGGCCGCAACCAGCACGGCTACCGCGAGCGCCATTGCCAATACCGTTGCAGTTCGACCCGTGCGCATGGCCTGTGACACCAGATGATCCGGCATTATGCCGAAAACGACCTGACAGGTTGCTGACATGGATCAACAGGTAGCCGTCAGCGCAGCTCTGGCACGCTGCCGTCTTCGTCCGCCGCGCGGTGTGGCAGGACTTTCAGCAGGGGAGACCAGATATGGCTTGCATCTCATCGTTCAAAATGGCCGCCGGGGCGCTCGGTATCGCGGCCCTGGCATCGATTCTGACGGCTGTGCCGACGGCTACAGCCAATGCGGCCGACCAATCGGCGCTGCGGGTCCCTCAATCCGTCAGCTATGAGCACGAGCAGATCGTCAAGGATCTGACAGATTTCGCGAGGCGCGAGGTTGCCCATGCCGCTGCCGTACAGAAGGCATTGATCGTCATCAAGGCCCACTACGCGAAGGAGGAAGCATTTGTGCTGCCCCCGCTCGCGCTGCTTCCAAAAATCGTCAAGGGCGCGATTTCAAAAGACATGCAGCCTGCGATCGCAATGGCGGACCGCACCAAAGCGGCGCTTCCGGAATTGCAGAATGATCACGTCCAGATCACTTCGTTAATGAACGAATTGATCGAGGCCGGCAAAGCCGATCACGATGAGGAATTGACTCGGCTTGCAACCCGGGTTGCAATTCAGAGTCTCAACGATTTTGAAGTGACGCAACCGACGACAATTCTGATCGGCGACTATTTGCGGCTGCGGCTCGCAACAGGCAACTGACCGCAGGCGATGTCCAGAGATCAAATCGCAAAGGAAGCCGGCGGCCATGCTGCCGGCTTTCTTGTTTCCCGGACCACGGAGGTTGCTGACGAAACGCTGACATCGATCAACAGGCAGCCGTCAGCGCCGCTCCGGCAAAGTCCAGTCATCGTCCACCGCATGGTGCGGCAGGACGTGCAGCACGGGAGACCAGACAATGGCTAACACCTCATCCTTCAAGATGGCCGCCGGCATATTCGGGATGGCGGCCCTGGTGAAGATCACGGTTTTCGCAACCGCCTTGGCGATACTCGGCGTTGCGAGTTCGGCGCAAGCGGGCAGCCTCGGCAAGCCGTGTACCGCCGCCCCGCAAACTCAGTGGCTCTCGCTTGAGGCCCTGCAGAGCAAGGTCGAAGCGCTCGGCTACAAGGTGCAGAAGGCAAAACTGAAAAACGCCTGCGGCGAGCTGTATACGCTCGACAAGAACGGCAACCGGGTCGAATTGTTCGTAGATCCGACCAACGGCCAGATCGCCGGCCAGCTCTGACGGCGCCGCGATGAGCACCGTTGACAATATGATCGGAGCCGGCGGCGTTACGCCGTCGGCAACGGTCAAAGTCTGGGACCCGTTGGTGCGGGTGTTTCATTGGTCGCTGGCGACGCTGTTTCTGGCGGCGTACCTGACCGGCGAGGATGCCGGTCAGGTGCACATCGCCGCCGGTTGCGCCATCGCGGGGCTGATCGCACTGCGCATCGTCTGGGGATTCGTCGGTCCCCGCCACGCGCGGTTCGGCAACTTCGTCCGGTCGCCGCGAGAGGTCCTCGTCTATCTGCGCGATGTGGCCTTGCTGAGGGCGCCGCGGTATCTCGGCCACAATCCTGCCGGCGGCGCCATGATCCTCGGGCTTCTTGTCATGCTCTCGGGAACCGCCATCACTGGATACATGATGACGACCGACGCATTCTGGGGCGCGAAATGGGTCGAAGAGGTCCATGAGACCGTCGCCGATTTGACTGTGGGATTGGTCGTCTTCCACATCCTCGGCGTGCTCCTTTCCAGCTTCTTGCATCGAGAGAATCTGGCGAAATCGATGATTACGGGCCGAAAACCGCGTTCTTGATCGCAGATATCCGGAAAAATGCGCCGGCGGGTCCCGAAGGGCTGCCCGCCGGTTCCGGCCACCCCGGCAATTAAGGTAAACAAAGGGTTTAAATTGCCCGTCGCAGTTTAAGCGCGTTACCTCGCCCGCAAAGCCGTGGTCTCCCCTGGGAAGCCCGCGGGACAACAGCGGGAAGCGGCAATGTCGACCAACTGGCGGATCAGCTCATTCAATGGCGCGCTGCTTGCGGCCTATTTCATTCCGACCTGGACCATCGTCGCCTACAGGATCATCGTGGCGCCGATCCACGGGCTTTATGAGCGGCCGAATGTCGCGGTCGGATTGTTCATCAGCGATCATCTGCAATTGACCGGGGTCACCGCGGTTCGCGTCGCCTGGCTGCTCGCGCTGGGCAAGCTCACCGTGGTCGCGTTCTTCCTGCTGTTTCTGGCCTTCATCGTCCGCGCCGCGATCCGCAAGACCGGCGCCGTCGACGAACCGCTGGCCATCGCGCTCACCATCGGCAGCGCCATCAGTTTCGGCAGCATGGTGATGGCGTCGCAGGTCGGCGAGACCCAGGCGCTTCGGCTGCATGCGACCGAACTGTTGATGCTGCTCGGGACCGCGATCGTACTGCTGGTCGAGCGTCCTGCCCAGCCGCAGACCGAGCGCGGCGTGACGCTGGACGAAATCAACCGCGAGCGGCGCGAACTCCTGATCAATCGCTAAGGCTTCCTTCCGTCATTGCGAGGAGCCAACGGGTCGCGCGAATGCGCGCCCGATGACAGGCTCCGCGACGAAGCAATCCAGCTTTCTCTTTTGTTGCGCGATGGATTGCTTCGCTTCGCTCGCAATGACGGTGTTAAAGGGGTGCGGCGCCTCTAGCGCTGCGTCAAAAAGCCGACCACGGCGTCGGTGAAGGCGTGCGGCTGTTCGACATTGGAAATATGCGCGGCGTCGAGGATCGTTAAGGCGGCGCCGCGAATCTGGCTGCGGATGAATTCGCCGGCCGCCACCGGCGTCGACATGTCGTGGCGCCCGGCGATGACCAGCGTCGGACTCTTGATCTGCGGCAGCAGCGCGCGCTGATCGAGCGTGCTGAGCGCCTCACAGCAGGCGAGATAGCCCTGCACGGGCGTCGCCAGCAGCATCGCCTTCAGGTTCGCCGTGATCTGCGGTTCGCGTTCCCTGAAGTCCGCCGTCAGCCAGCCGGCAATGACGGTGTCGGCGACGGCCGCGATACCGCCTTCCTTCACCGCCTTGATGCGGTTCAGCCAGTTGGTCGGATCGGGATAATGGCAGGCGGTGTTGGAAAGGATGATCTTGCCGAAGCGTTCCGGTGTGTTGGCCCCCAGCCATTGTCCGACCATGCCGCCCATCGACAGTCCGCACCAATGCACCTTCTCGATGTTGAGGTCGTCGAGGATCGCCAGCACATCGCGGCCGAAGCGCTCCATGGAATAGGGCCCGGGCGGCACGCCGGATTTGCCGTGGCCGCGCCGGTCGTAGCGGATCACGCGGAATACCTGGGTGAGCGCCTTCATCTGCGGCTCCCACATCTGCAGGGTGCAGCCCAGCGAATTCGACAGCATCAGGGTCGGTCCGCCGTCGCGGCCTTCGACCGATACATTGAGCAGGCAACCGTCGGCATCGATCATCGGCATGGGCTTGAACCTTCTGTCACGCGCGGACCAAGGCGCGTCATCGCGCCGGAGATCCGCGCATCCTAAGGACTCTATTCAAGAGGGGGATTGCCGGGTCAAGCCCGGCAATGACATTCCCGGGGAGAACCGCCGGATTTCCATCGACTTATTTGCGCTTCCAAAAAGCACGGCCGGACGCCTGCTGCGCTGCGAATATGCATCGCTCATCCCCCATCCATCCTCTTCCTTTTGGCCCAAGCGTGCTTTACTTGGGGGCAACAGACGAGCAATCCGGGAGGCGCTTCAATGGCCATGACGATGAATGGTGAGGTTCAGCTGGCGGCACCGCGCGAGGCGGTCTGGGCCAAACTGAACGATCCGGAAGTGCTCAAGGCCTGCATCCCTGGCTGCGAGGAGCTGGAACGGACCGAGGATAACGGCTTCCGCGCGGTCGCCAAGATGAAGGTCGGGCCGGTCTCGGCGCGCTTCAAGGGACGGGTGACGCTGAGCGATCTCGATCCGCCCAATGGCTACAAGATATCGGGCGAAGGCGAGGGCGGCGTTGCCGGATTCGCCAAGGGCGGCGCCACGGTGGCGCTGGCCGACAAGGACGGCGGCACGCTCCTGACCTACAATGTCGAGGCGCAGATCGGCGGCAAGCTGGCCCAGCTCGGGCAACGCCTGATCAACGGTTCGGCCAAGAAACTGGCCGACGAGTTTTTCGCGAATTTCGCCAAGGCGGTGCAGGGTTAGTTAGCAAGGCTAGTTACAAGGCTGGCCCGAAGGCTGACCGCGGAGGCGCGCCTGCCGAAAAGGCCAATCCTGCCAAGGGCCGTCAGGTCCTCGGGCCATGCCGAAGGTGAGGTTGCTCATTGCCGGGATGGCCCATATTATGCCCCTGTAACGACTTTAATGACTGTGCTGCCGCGCAATGCGGCGGTGCAGATGAAGAGAGTGCTGAATGGCCAAGATCTCCCTGATTGTGAACGGTAATCCCGTCAACGCCAACGTCGACCCCCGCACCCTCCTGGTGCAGTTCCTGCGCGAGAATCTGCGGCTGACCGGCACCCATGTAGGTTGCGACACCTCGCAATGCGGCGCCTGCGTTGTGCATCTGGACGGCAAGGCGGTGAAGTCCTGCACCACGCTCGCGGTCATGGCGGATGGTCACGAAGTGCGGACCATCGAGGGGCTGGCTGCCGACGGCGCGCCGCTGCATCCGATGCAGGAAGCGTTCCGCGAGCATCATGGCCTGCAATGCGGCTTCTGCACCCCCGGCATGATCATGACCGCGGTCGATATGGTCCAACGCAAGGGCCACGATTTAACCGACCACACCATCCGCGAAGAACTCGAAGGCAATCTCTGCCGCTGCACCGGCTACCAGAACATCGTTCAGTCGATCGCGGCCGGTGCCAAGGCGATGGCGAATTCCGACCTCGCGTAAGATAACGTCAGCGCACGGCGATCAAGGATTATTCATGTACGAATTCAAATACCATCGTCCGGCGACCGTGCGGCAGGCCGCCAATCTGCTGGTCAAGAACGAAGACGCCAAGGTGATCGCCGGCGGCCATACCTTGCTGCCGGTCATGAAGCAGCGGCTCGCAAGCCCGCCGCATCTGGTCGACCTCTCCCATATCGAGGGGCTGGACGGCATCGAGATGAAGGGCCGTTCGCTGGTGATCGGCGCCACCGCGACCCATCACGCGGTCGCAACGTCGGCCATCGTCGGCGAGGCGATCCCGGCGCTCGCCGAACTCGCCGGCCTGATCGGCGATCCCGCGGTGCGGCACAAGGGCACTATCGGCGGCTCGCTCGCCAACAACGATCCGACTGCCGACTATCCTGCGGCGTGCCTCGCGCTCGGCGCCACCATCGTCACCAACAAGCGCCGCCTCAAGCCCGAAGAATTCTTCCAGGGCCTGTTCACCACGTCGCTGGAGAGCGACGAGATCATCACCCGGGTGATGTTCCCGCTGGCGAAGAAGGCGGCCTATGTGAAATTCCGCAACCAGGCCTCGCGCTACGCGCTGGTCGGCGTGTTCGTCGCCAAGCGTCCGTCGGATGTGCGCGTCGCCGTCACCGGCGCCGGCTCCGAAGGCGTGTTCCGCGTTGCATCCTTCGAGGAAGCGTTGAAGAAGCGGTTCTCGCCGAAGGCGCTCGACGGCCTGACGGTGCCTGCCGACGGACTGAACAGCGACCTGCATGGCAGTGCCGAATATCGCGCCCATCTGATCGCGGTACTGGCGCGCCGCGCCGTCGAAGCTGCGACCGCCAAAGCCTGACATTGGCGGGTTTTGGCTCATCGAGATTGGTTCTCCCATGACCGCATCGGCGCTTCCCAATTCGGTCGATGCGATGCTCGAGCTTCTCGGCTCGCGGGGCTATCTTGCCGAGCGGTCGCTCGCGACGGTCACCTACCTGTCGCTGCGTATGGGCCGGCCGCTGTTCCTCGAGGGTGAGGCCGGCGTCGGCAAGACCGAAATCGCCAAGGTGCTGTCGGCGGCGCTGGGACGCAAGCTGATCCGGCTGCAATGCTACGAGGGACTGGACGTCGCTTCCGCCGTCTATGAGTGGAACAGCGCCGCGCAGATGATCGCGATCCGGCTTGCGGAAGCGGCCGGCGATACCGACCGCGAGCAGCTGTCGTCAGACATTTTCGCCGAGCGCTATCTGATCAAGCGGCCGCTGCTGCAGGCGCTGGAGCCGGATGTCGCGGGCGCCCCGGTGCTCCTGATCGACGAACTCGACCGCGCCGACGAGGCGTTCGAGGCCTATCTTCTGGAAATTCTCAGCGATTTCCAGGTGACGATCCCCGAGCTTGGTACCGTGAAGGCGCCACACCCGCCGATCGTCATCATCACCTCGAACCGCACCCGCGAGATCCACGACGCGCTGAAGCGCCGCTGTCTCTATCACTGGGTGGACTATCCCACCGCCGAGCGCGAACTCGCCATCGTCAAGTCGCGCGTCCCCGGCATTTCGGCGAAGCTGTCGCAGCAAGTCGTAAAATTCGTGCAGGTGCTGCGCGACCAGGATTTCTACAAATCGCCCGGGGTCGCCGAGACGCTCGACTGGGCCACCGCGCTGACCGAACTCGACGCCCGTTCGCTGACGCCGCAGGTGGTGGGCGATACGCTCGGCGCATTGCTGAAATACCAGGACGACATCGCGCGGATGCAGGGCGACACGTTGCAAAAGGTTTTGAAAGAGGCGACGAGCGAGGATTAGCCCGCGCGTCGTAACAACGCCCGTCAATCCGGGTCTGGTGCTGACGCAGCATCCCGGAATGACGGCCGCGAAAGACCGGGTTGCCCGATGGCCATCAATCATCTCTCGCCCCCGACCGGCCAAATGGCCGACAATGTCATCGGCTTTGCCCGCGCGCTGCGGGCGGCCGGGATTCCGGTCGGACCCGGCGCCATCATCGATGCCATGAACGCGCTGCAGGTGATCGAGATCGGCAATCGCGCCGACGTCTTCACCACGCTGGAGGCGATCTTCGTCAAGCGCCACGAACACGCTTTGATCTTCGCGCAGGCTTTCGACCTGTTCTTCCGCGCCGCCGACGAGTGGAAGCACATGCTGGATTCGGTGCCGCTGCCGGATCACGCCAAGAAGAAGCCGCCGCCGGCCTCGCGCCGGGTCCAGGAGGCGCTGGCGCAGCCGCAGATGACCGAGACGCCGCAGACCCAGGAGCAGGAGCTCCGCCTGTCGGTCTCCGACAAGGAAGTGCTGCAGAAGAAGGACTTCGCGCAGATGAGCGCGGCCGAGATCGCAGCAGTGACCCGCGCCATCGAGAAGATGCGACTGCCGCAGGCCGAATTGCAGACCCGCCGCTACCGGCCGGATGCGCGGGGCCTGCGGCTCGACATGCGCCGCACGCTGCGCGGCAGCCTTCGCACCGGCGGCGACATCATCGACATCCACCGGCTGGGGCGGATCGACAAGCCGGCGCCGATCGTGGCGCTTCTGGATATCTCGGGATCGATGAGCGAATATACCCGGCTGTTCCTGCATTTCCTGCACGCCATCACCGATGCGCGCAAGCGCGTCTCGGTGTTCCTGTTCGGCACCCGGCTGACCAACGTGACGCGCAGCTTGCGGGCGCGGGATCCCGACGAGGCGCTGGCGAGCTGTTCGTCGTCGGTGGAGGACTGGGCCGGCGGCACCCGCATCGGCACTTCGCTGCACACCTTCAACAAATTGTGGGGCCGGCGGGTGCTCGGGCAGGGCGCGATCGTGCTGCTGATCTCCGACGGGCTGGAGCGCGAAGCCGACGCCAAGCTGGCGTTCGAGATGGACCGGCTGCATAGGTCGTGCCGCCGCCTGATCTGGCTCAACCCGCTGTTGCGCTATGACGGCTTCGAGGCCAAGGCGCAGGGCATCAAAATGATGCTGCCGCACGTTGACGAATTCCGCCCGGTGCATAATTTGAGTTCGATCGAGGGACTGATAACGGCGCTGTCCTCGGCGCCGCCGGTGCACCATCGCAGCCTGATCCGGTCCGCAGCTTGAAAGAGGCTCCCATGCTCAATCGCGACGAAGACATCCTGAAGGCGGCTGAGGACTGGCAGAAGGCCGGTCACGGTGTGGCGCTCGCCACCGTGGTCGAGACCTGGGGCTCGGCGCCGCGGCCGGCGGGCTCGAGCCTCGTCATCAACGACGACGGCACCTTCCTGGGCTCGGTGTCCGGCGGCTGCGTCGAGGGCGCGGTCGTCACCGAGGCGCTGGACGTGATCGCCAGCGGCAAGCCCAAAATGCTCGAATTCGGCGTCGCCGACGAGACCGCCTGGAATGTCGGGCTTTCCTGCGGCGGCACCATCCGCGTGTTCGTGGAAAAGGTGGGCCAGTCGTGAAACTCGAGACGCTGCATCAGCTCAATGCCGAGCGCGCCGCGCGCCGCCCGGTCATCCTCGTCACCGACACCGAAAGCGGCGAACAACGACTGGTCAAGGCCGCCGATTTCGCCGCCGATCCCCTGCGCGCGGAACTGACAAAACAATTGCGCATGGGCAAGAGCGGCACGGTCGAGGCCGGGGCCAAGAAGCTGTTCCTCAATGTCTATGCGCCGACCGCCAAGCTCGTGATCGTCGGCGCGGTGCATATCAGCCAGGCGCTGGCGCCGCTGGCGCGCTCGCTGGACTACGACGTGACGGTGGTCGATCCGCGCACGGCCTTTGCCAGCCCCGAGCGGTTTCCCGACGTGCCGCTGATCGCGGAATGGCCCGACGTGGCGCTGCCGCCGCTCAACATCGATCACTACACGGCCTTCGTCGCGCTGACGCATGATCCCAAGATCGACGATCCCGCGTTGCTGCATGCCTTCGAGCGCGACTGTTTCTATATCGGCGCGCTGGGGTCGCGGAAAACCCACGCCAAGCGCGGCGAGCGTTTGAGGGCGCAGGGCGCAAAGGATAGCGACATCTCCCGCATTCATGCTCCGATCGGCCTGCCGATCGGCGCGGTGTCGCCGTCGGAGATCGCGGTCGCCATCATGGCCGAAATCACCGCGCAGCTGCGGCTGCCGAAAGAGGCCAAAGAGGCCGCGGCATGAAGTTTGGTCCCGCCAGTCCGATGGAGGCGATCGGCGGGGTTACCGTCCATACGCTCCGTCAAGGGTCGCTGGTGCTGAAGAAAGGCACCACGATCGGTCACGCCGAAGTCGAGGCGCTGACCCGCGCGGGGGTCAAGGAAATCGTCGTGGTGCGGCTCGAAGATAGTGACGTCTCCGAGGACGTCGCCGCCGCCAGCATCGCGCAGGCGGTCGCCGGCGAGGGGATCAATGTCGAGCGCGCCTTCACCGGCCGCGCCAATCTGTTTGCGGCGAAAGCCGGCGTGCTAGTGGTCGACCGCGCCAGGGTCGACGGCATCAACGGCGTCGACGAGGCCATCACCTTCGCGACGCTTTCTGCCTACAAGCCCGTGGTCGAAGGCGAGATGGTCGCGACCGTCAAGCTCATTCCGTTCGGCGTTGAGGCAAAACTGCGCGACGCCGCCGTCAGGGCTGCCAGCGGCGGCGCGCTGCGGATCGCGCCCTATATCATCAAGCGCGTCGGCATCGTCTCGACCCTGCTGCCGGGACTGGCATCGAAAGTCGTGGAGAAGACCCTTCGGGTCACGGCGGAGCGGCTGGCGCCGGCCGGCGCCACCATCATGGCCGAGCGCCGCGTGCCGCATGACGAGGTAGCGCTCAAGGCCGCGATCAAGGAATTGCTCGCCTTGGGTGCGGAGCTGGTGATCGTGTTCGGGGCGTCCGCGATCGCCGACCGGCGCGACGTGATTCCGGCGGCGATCTCGGGCATTGGCGGCGCCATCGAGCATTTCGGCATGCCGGTCGATCCCGGCAATCTGCTTTTGATCGGCAGCGCCGGCGGCGTGCCGGTGCTGGGCGCGCCGGGCTGCGCGCGCTCGCCAGTCGAGAACGGGTTCGACTGGGTGCTGATGCGGCTGCTGGCCGGGCTGAAGGTCACCCGCGCCGAACTCACCGGCATGGGCGTCGGCGGGCTGTTGATGGAGATCGTGACGCGGCCGCAGCCGCGCGAAAGCCTGGCCGCCGACGACAACCGCAATGTCGCCGCGGTCATTCTGGCGGCCGGCCGCTCGACGCGGATGGGCGGCCCGAACAAGCTTCTGGCCGAGCTCGGCGGCAAGCCGCTGGTGCGGATCGTGACCGAGCGGGCGCTGGCCTCGAAAGCCCAGGGCGTGATCGTCGTCATCGGTCATCAGGCCGACGAGGTGCAAAAGGCGCTGCGCGGACTGAAAGTGACGTTCGCGCATAATCCGGATTTCGCTGACGGTCTCGCCGGCTCGGTCAAGGCCGGCATCGCCGCAGTACCGCAAACGGCCGATGGCGCGGTGATTTGTCTGGGCGACATGCCCCTGATCGACGCGCATCTGATCGACCGGCTGGTCGAGGCCTTTGCGCCGGACCGGGGCAATCTGATCGTGGTGCCCGTGAGCGACGGACGCCGCGGCAATCCGGTGTTGTGGTCGCGCCGGTTCTTCAACGAACTGATGACGCTCGACGGCGACATCGGCGCCCGCCATCTGATCGCCAAGCACAGCGAGGCGGTGGCGGAAGTCGCAGTCGAAGGCCACGGCGCGTTCCTGGATATCGACACGCCGCAGGCGCTGGAGGCGGCGCAGCGGGCGTAAATCCCGCGCACGCCAATTTTGAATCTCGCGTTCACCAAGTAGAAACGTCCTCTCCCCTAAGGTTTGCGCCGCTGGCCTCGGGGGAGGGAATCTTGATCGTTTCGACTGCCGTCGCGCAACGCCGCGCGCTGTTTGTGTTTGCACTGACATTGGCGATCGCCGGCACGCGATTCGTGACCCGGACCTGGGCAGCCGGCGCCTTCGCGGTCGGCAAATGCGGCGCCTACGGCCAGGCCTTCGACTATTCGGCCGAGCGCGCGGCGCGCGAGGCCGCGCTCAGGCAGTGCGGGGGCGGCGGCTGTACCGCGGTGACCATGAAGCGGGCCTGTGCCGCGCTTGCCATCGACATGGCCAATCCCTGCGGCGCCCATGGTTACGCGGTCAAGCCGCACATTTCGAGCACGCTCAACGAAGCCACCAGGAAATGCTACGAATTCGGCGGCAGGGAATGCGTGATCCGCGCCTGGGCCTGCGACGCCAGGGGGTAGATTTTTTTCAGCATCCGGGATTTATCGTCATTCCCCGATGCGCAATTGCGCATCTGGGGTCTGGTCCTTCGGACCGTCCCGGAAATGACGGGAAAAAACAGCGCATGCAATTCGACACCAAGATCGCGGTCGTGATCCGGACCGACCTCGAGGCGTGGCAGAAGCTCAACGTCGCCTCGTTCCTCACTTCGGGGATTGTCGCCGCATTCCCCGAATGCATCGGGGAACCCTACGAGGATCGATCCGGCACGCGATATCTGTCGCTGATCGGCCAGCCGATCCTGATCTACGGCGCCGACCGGGCCGCGCTGACCCGCGCGCTCGAACGCGCGCTGGCGCGCAACGTCACGCCGGCGGTCTATACCAAGGACATGTTCGCGACCACGCATGATGCCGCCAACCGCGAGGCGGTGAGGGCGGTCGCGCGCGCCGATCTCAATCTGGTCGGGCTTGCCATGCGCGCCGAGCGCAAGGTGATCGACAAGATCGTCGACGGGCCGAAGTTTCATAGCTAGCGCGTGGACGGATCATTCAGATCGGTCGGCGGACGTCCGCTTTGATGCGCATTTCGGACCCAAGTCTGCCATCGCGTGAAGTCAGAAAAGTGCCAAGACCGAAGACTTCGCTGCTTCCGCCCGCGCCGGGCCTATGACGAGTTTGATGTTGAGGCTGGCAACCTTGCTGTCAGGTTGTCAATCGAGTCAGCCCAAGAAAAATCGATGTGGCTGGCGAGATTCCGGGGCGCGCCTTGGGCCGTAGGTCCCACCCGACCGGGAAGGACCCGCGACCTAAAGCGCGCCCTTTCGGATGAGTTGCCGGAAGCTTTAAGGCAGCGCTCATCCCATGAGGCTCCGCAGCACGATGGCGGAACACCCTTATCGAGTGGGCACGCACCGGCCGTAGCGGTCATTGTAGACGTAACCGTATATTGGGCAATAAACACGCGGCCAAACCGGTCCTTCATCAGGCGTCACGACCAAGTGGGTCGGCAGACCTTTGCGTACACAGGCACCATAAGCGCCACGGTGAAATCCTTGTCCGCAAAAGCCCTGAGCTTGGGCACTGAAGGAAAAGGCTGAGGCGACCAGGCTGCAAGCCAGAATCATAGTTATCTTTGGCATATTTTGATTTCCTCCGATGGCGTCAGTTGAAATATGTGGGTCGTTTGCAGGCGAAGCGACAGGGAGTGGATGGTACCAATTAGAAAATCCATCCGGCGTCTCGATGGTACCGAATCGCGGAAGCGGGCCGGTCTGGAACCGGGGCGGGCTGAAGTTTCACGCCGGACCGTTCGGCATTTTTCAGTTTTCCGGCAGATCTATCCGCGATACGCTGCCGGAGCGGATGATCCAGCAAGGCAGGATAGCATGACGAGTTTTGCTCCAGTTTCAGGCCTGGTCGGAGGGGCTCTCATTGGGCTCGCGGCTGTTGTGCTGATGCTCACCATCGGCCGCATCGCCGGCGTATGCGGTATCGCCCTGAACGCCATGGCCGCGAGCGACGCGGCAGGCCGGTCGTGGCGATTGGCCTTCATTCTGGGATTGCCGCTGGGTGCGCTGCTGGTCACCTCGATCGGTCTGAAAGACTGGAGCGGTGTGAGCTTTCCGGCGGCCATGCCGACGACGATCGTCGCGGGCTTCATCGTCGGCTTTGGATCGATCGTCGGGTCGGGCTGCACCAGCGGTCACGGCATCTGCGGCCTTGCCCGGTTTTCGATGCGTTCCATCGTTGCAACGGTGACCTTCATGGCCACCGGCGCAGCAACGGTCTTCATTGTCCGCCACATGATTTAGGAATTTGACATGCCGGTGATCTATTCGCTTTTGGCTGGGGTCATATTCGGTGCCGGGCTCACCGTTTCCGACATGGTGAACCCGGCGCGGGTTTTGAATTTCCTGGATGTCGCCGGCCACTGGGACCCGACCCTGATGTTTGTCATGGCCGGAGGTCTTGCCGTTACGACGCTCGGCTACAGATGGATTCTTCGCCGTAGCTCGCCGATCGCCGACGACAGATTTCACCTGCCGACCCGGCAACAGATCGACCTGCCGCTCGTCGGCGGCGCCGCGTTGTTCGGCGTCGGATGGGGCCTCGCGGGCATTTGCCCCGGTCCGGCCTTTGCCGACCTCGTGACATTGCAACCGAAGGTCCTGCTGTTCGTCGCAGCCATGCTGGTCGGGATGATTGCAGCGCGGGTCTTGCGAAGCAGGGTCTATGCGCTGAAAGATCTGACGCAAACCTAAGCAGCCTCGCCTCCCGCGCCGATCTCGGTCCGGCCCCCGCCTCGACGGATTCGGATGAGCCGCGGGCACGGCGTGCGGTGTCGTGATGCTACGCCGATCGCGCAAGGCGCTTGACATCGGGCGACGCTGCCCATGTGATGGTCGCCAAACAAAAACAAGAAGACGCGATCATAAATTCCAGGGGAGGATTCCATGCTGGTGCGTAAGGCTGCCCGCCTGCTCGGAGGGCTGTTCGCCGCGATCGCGGTGCTGGGGACGGCGGTTTCCGCCCACGCCCAGGAAAAGAAAATCAAGATCGGCGTGATCTTCGACCTGACCGGTCCGCTGGCCGGCGGCGGCTCGGAACTGCAATACACCGGCGTCAAGATCATGCTCGATCATTACGTCAAGACCGGCGTCGAGGGCTACAAGGTCGAGGCCGTTTATGCCGACGCCCAGAGCAAGCCCGACGTTTCGATCAACGAGGCGGTGCGCCTGCTGGAGCAGGAAAAGGTCGACATACTGATGGGCTTCTTCTCCTCGGCGCAGTGCGTGCCGGTGGCTGCCCGTGTCGAGCAGATGAAGAAGTTCATGTGGATCACGACCTGCATTTCCTCGGGCGTGTTCGACGGCAAGAACTACAAATATGTCTTCCGACCGCAGGCAGCCGGCGACCAGTACGGCATGATGACGACGGAATTCATCGCACAGAACTCGCTGTCCAAATTCGGCAAGGAGCCGAAGGACCTGCGCGTCGCCATCATCCACGAGGATGGCGCCTACGGCGTCGACGTGGCGAAGGGCAACGAGGCGGGCGCCAAGAAGGCCGGCTTCAATATCGTGCTGAAGGAAGGCTATTCGGCCACCGCGCCCGATCTGTCGGCGCTCGTGACCAAGCTGAAACGCGCCAAGCCCGATGTGATCTTCCATACCGGCTACAACCCCGACATCACCCTCTTGTTCAGGCAGGCGCGCGAGCAGGGCCTGAAGTTCGGCGCCATCGTCGGCCATGGTGCTGGTTACGGCGTCTACGAGAAGCTGAAGGAAGGCCTCGGCGGAGACGCCAACTATCTCTTCAACACCGATCCGATCTCGATCTGGCTGGCGAACCAGAAAACCATGGATCCCAAGCTGCCGCCCGTCATCAAGATGGTGGGCGAGGAGTTCGACAAGCTCAAGCCGGGTGTCGCCATTCGCTCCGCCCATGTCGGCATTGGCGCTTCCAACGCCTATGTGTTCTTCGACGACGTGCTGCCACGCGCCATCAAGAAATATGGCGGCGTGGACCCCGAGGCGCTTCGCAAGGCGGCGCTCGATACCGATATCCCCGAAGGCGGCACGATGCTCGGCTACGGCGTCAAATTCTATGGCGAGGGCACCCAGTTCGCAGGGCAAAACGAGCGCTCGTTCCCGGTTGTCCTGCAGTACATCGATGACAAATCCTATGTCGTGTGGCCGAAGAGCCAGATGCAGCGCGAGGCCGTGCTGCCGCTGCCGGCGGGCACCACCTACAGCTACAAGTAAAGCGATCCCGGGCAGACGGAAGGGACCGCCGTGCTGGTAGTCGAGGGCCTGGTAAAGCGATTTGGCGGTTTTACGGCCGTCAACAAGGTATCGTTCAAGGTCGATCAGGGCGAGATCCTCGGCCTGATCGGTCCGAACGGTTCGGGCAAGAGCACGATCTTCAACATGCTCTCCGGCACGCTCGCACCGTCGGCGGGTTCGATCAGGTTCGCCGGGGCGGAAATCGCAGGTCTCGCCCCGCACCGCATCATCAATCGCGGCATCGGCCGGACCTTCCAGATACCGCGACCGTTCCACCGCCTGACGATGTTCGAGAACGTGGCACTGGCCGGCTATTTCGGTCAGGGCAGGCCCAGCCGCATCAAGGCGGCTGAGGCGGCGGAGCGTGCGCTCGCCATGGTCGGACTGCCGACGGACCGTGCCGCCGTGGTCGAGGGGCTGGGCGCGGCCGGCCTGAAGAAACTCGAACTCGCCAAGGCGCTCGCGACCGGGCCGAAGCTGCTGCTCGCCGATGAAAGTCTGGGCGGACTTGACGATGCCGAGATGAGCCAGGCGGCGGAGATGCTGCGCAATATCCGCGACGAGCTCGGCATAACTATCATCTGGGTCGAGCACATCATGGGCGTGCTGATGCGCGTGGTCGATCGCGTGATGGTTCTGGATCACGGCGAGAAGATTTCCGACGGCTTGCCGAGCCAGGTATCGAACGATCCGAGGGTGATCGAGGTCTACCTCGGAACCGACGCCGACGCGACCCAGGTCGCGGCAGCGCAAGCGCGTCGTTAGGTGAGGCCGCGCGCATGCTGGAGATGAAATCGGTCGATGCGGGCTACGGAACATTCCAGGCGCTGTTCGGCATCAGCCTCGAAGTCAGGGCCGGCGAGGCGGTGGGGGTAATCGGTCCCAACGGCGCCGGCAAGACGACCTTGATGCGGGTGATCTCCGGCTTGATCAGACCTCGCGCGGGCGCGATTTCGATGGAGGGCACGGACGTCCTGAAAACACCGGAGCATCGCATCGTCGGTCTCGGCATCGCGCATGTGCCGGAGAACCGCCGGCTGTTCCCGCGGTTGACGGTGACGGAAAACCTCAAGATGGGTGCGTTCATGCCGGAGGCGCGGGCGCGCTATGCCGAGCGGCTGGCGTTCGTGTTCGATCTTTTCCCGCGCATGAAGGAGCGCTGCAACCAGCTCGCCGGCACCATGTCGGGCGGCGAGCAGCAGATGTGCGCGATCGGCCGCGCGCTGATGTCCGATCCGAAATTGCTGCTGCTCGACGAACCCTCCGCCGGCCTAGCTCCCGTTGTGGTTCAGCAGGTTTTCGAGCTGGTGAAGCGGATCCGCGCCTCAGGCCTGACCGTGCTGATCGTCGAGCAGAACGTGCAGCAGGTGCTGCGGGTGGTCGATCGCGCCTATCTGCTGGAGGCCGGCTCGATCCGCGCCTCCGGCAGTTCGGACGAGATGCAGGCCAACGACACGATCCGGCAAGCGTATCTCGGAGTTTAGGATCTTGGCGTGCGAGAACGTTCGGGCGCAGGCGAGGGGAGAAGAGGTCGGACAATGACGGATATTTTCGACATTTACCTGCTCGAGGCCGTCGTGAACGGCATCCTGCTCGGCGGCGTGCTGGCGCTGCTGGCGCTGGGGCTGAACCTGATCTTCGGCGTCATCGACGTGACATGGATCTGCTACGCGGAGCTGGTCATGATCGGCATGTACGGCATGTACTATCTGGTCCAGTATTTCGGGCTGCCGTATTACGCCGCGGCGCCGCTGACGATCCTGCTGGTCGCGGCCCTCGGCGCGCTGCTGCATCTGCTGGTGATCGCGCCGCTGCTCTCCGCGCCCCCGATCAATCAGCTGCTCGCCACCGGCGGCGTGCTGTTCGTGCTGCAAAGCTTCGCGACCGTCGCGTTCGGCGTCGACTTTCGCAATCTCGGCATCCGCCTGCCGGTGCTGCAATTCGCCGACATGCATTTCAGCTACGCGCGCCTGCTGGCGTTCGGCGCGGCGCTGGTCGGCATGATCCTGGTCTACCTCTTCATGACCCGGACCTTTGTCGGCACCGCGATCCGCGCCATCTCCCAGGACCGCCAGATCATGCCCCTGATGGGCGTCGACACCCGCCGCCTGTATCTCATCACCTCGGCGTTGGGCGGGGCGCTCGCCGGGCTCGCGTCCTGCCTGCTGGTGCTGCAGTACGACGTGCATCCCTTTGTCGGCCTGTCGTTCGGGCCGATCACGTTCCTGATCTGCGTGCTGGGCGGGCTCGGCAACTTCGTCGGCGGCTTCGTGGCCGCATTCGTGTTCGCCCAAATCATCTCGCTCGGCGGCCTGTTTTCCGATCTCGAGTGGGGCTACGTGCTGGCCTTCGCCTTCTTCATCGTCATGATGTTCATCAGACCGGCCGGCCTGCTGGCGAGGCGCTCGTGACGATGCGCCGGCTCGCGCCATGGGTTGCCGCCGCAGCGCTGATTGCGCTGCCGTTCGTCTATCGCGACCCCTATCATCTGCACATCCTGATCCTGATCCTGATCTGGTCGTTCGCCTACACCTCGTGGTCGATGATGGGTCGCTTCGGCCTGGTTTCGCTGGGGCATGGCGGCTTCATGGGCGTCGGCGCCTATGTGACGGCGCTGTTGTGGAATCACCTCGGTGTCTCGCCGTGGCTCGGCATTCCCGCCGCGATGACCGCCGCGGCGGTACTGGCCCTGATCGTGGCGTATCCGTGCTTTCGCTTCCGCATCACCGGGCATTATTTCGTGCTGGTCACGCTGGCGCTGTCAGGCATCGTGCTGCAGGTCATCACCGCGACGCGCGACTATACCGGTGGCTCGCTCGGCTACACGCCCGACCGCACCAGGGGCAGTCATCTCGTGGCGCTGCAATTCGACGACAAGGTGACCTGGTATCTGATTGCGCTCGCGATCTGGGCGCTCGGTCTGTGGATCTGGCGCCGAGTCGACGCCGGCATGGATCGCTACGCGCTCGAGGCCATCTCGGAGGATGAGGACGCGGCCGCCGCGGCCGGCGTCAACGTGACGATGGAGAAGCTCAAGATCACGGTGATCTCGGCCTTGATGACGGCGTTCGCAGGCGCCCTCTACTGCCAGTACCAGATGTTCATCTCCCCCGACACGGTGAGCGGCATCGCGGTATCGCTACAGATGGTCTTTGCCGTCATCGTCGGCGGACTCTACGTCTCGCTGGGGCCGACGGTAGGGGCGGTCATCACCATCCTGCTGGCGGAAGTGCTGCGCATCGGTTTCGGCACCAAGGCGGTCGGCTGGGACAATCTCGTCTACGGCGTTCTGCTCGTGGTCTTCATCATTTTCCTGCCCAAGGGCATCCTCGGCAGCCTCGCCGAAAAGCTGAAGCTGCAACGCAAACCCTGAGACGGGCCGGTTTGGCCGGCCTGAGCAGGCCGTGAGGGTGTCCGGTCGGAACGTGAACACCGACTGACGGGCCGACAGCGGCGGTCGGCGGTGATCGAAATCAATGCCTGTTCTTCCCGAACCGCGATAACGCCGATGTGAAAATCCGGACCAGCGGCCTTCATTGACAATGACTGACCGGTCAGTCATATTAATCGTATGTCTAACGCACGACCAGCATCCGCGGAAGGTGCCGCAGCAAAACCGGCCAAACGCCGGCGCGGGGAAAAGGCTGCTCCGGCCGCCACCGCAGCGCCGCCGTCGGGGCCGCTATCCGGCCGCGCCGCGCGCGCGGCGGAGCGGCGGCAGGCCATCATCGAGGCGGCGCTGGAGGAGTTCATCGCGCGCGGCTTCACCGCGACGCGGCTCGACGATGTCGCCAAGCGCGCCGGCGTCGCCAAGGGCACGATCTATCTGCACTTCAAGGACAAGGAATCGATGTTCGAGGAACTGATCCGCACTGCGCTGGTGCCGCTGATCGGCCGGCTGCACGCGCCGCCGCCGATCGGCGGATCGGTCCGGGACGCCATCGAGGGATTTGCCCGGACCTTCATCCAGGAGGTTGCCTCGACCCGGCGCGGCGACATCGTGCGGCTGATCGTGGCGGAGGGGCCGAGGTTTCCCGCCATCGCCGATTTCTACTATCGCGAAGTGGTGTCGCGGGGCCTTGCGGCGATGCGCGCGCTGATCGAGCTTGGCGTCGCCCGCGGCGAAATCGCGCACAAGGACCTGGCGCGCTTTCCGCAGATCCTGGTGGCGCCGGCGCTGATCGCGGTGATCTGGCAGAGCCTGTTCGGCCGGCACGCGCCGCTCGACGCAACCGAGATGCTGCGCGTCCATCTCGACCTGATCTTTGGCGAACGGAGGACGACATGACTTCGTCGCGAACGGCATTGAAGATTCTGGCGGCGCTTGCGCTGGCGACGATGCTCGCCGGCTGCAACGAGCGCCGCGATCCCGGCTATCAGGGCTGGGTTGAAGCCGACATGATCTTCGTCAGCCCCGATGAATCCGGACGCGTCACCAAACTCAATGTCCGCGAGGGCGACGAGGTCAAGGCCGGCGAGGCGCTCTATTCCGTGGACGACGATCTGCAGCAGGCCGATCTCAACCAGAACAAGGCGACGCTCGCCAACGCGCAGCAGAGCTATGACCGCGCGGCCTCCCTGAGCAAGACCGGATCCGGCACCCAGGCCAACCTCGACGCCGCGGTCTCGGCGCTGCGCGTGGCGGAGGCCCGCGTCAACACCTCGCAGACGCGGCTGGCGCGTCGCATCGGCTTTGCCCCGATCAAGGGTACCGTGCAGCAGATCTATTTCCGCGAGGGCGAGACCGTGCCGGCACAGCGGCCGGTGATCTCGATCATGCCGCCCGGCAACATGAAGATCCGGTTTTACGTGTCGGAGACGGAATTGCCGAAGCTTGCGATCGGCGACGAGGTGCGGGTGACCTGCGACAATTGCGCCGCCGACCTCACCGCCAAGATCTATTTCATCTCGACCTCGGCCGAATACACCCCGCCGGTGATCTACTCGCTCGATGAACGCAACAAGCTCGTCTATCTGATCCAGGCGCGGCCCGCGCGGCCCGATTCCCTGCGCGTTGGCCAGCCGATCAGCGTCTATCTCAACCCCAAGACGCCGGTGGCGGACAAGCGATGACTGGGCTGCCTGATTCCGCCCCCGATATCGCGATCGACGTGCGTGGCCTGACCAAGTCGTTCGGGGGACGCGAGGTCGTGCATGACCTCTCGATGCAGGTCAGGCGCGGCACCATCTATGGCTTCCTCGGCCCCAACGGCAGTGGCAAGACCACCACCATCCGCATGCTTTGCGGGCTGCTGACGCCCGACAGCGGGGAGGGGTTCTGCCTCGGCTACGACATCCGCCGCGACGCCGACAGGATCAAGCGCAAGGTCGGCTACATGACGCAGCGCTTCTCGCTGTATCAGGACCTCTCGGTGCGCGAGAACCTGGAATTCGTCGCGCGGCTCTATGGCATGCGCGATGCGCGAGGTGCCGCACGCGACATGATCAAGCGGCTCGGCCTGAGCGGCCGCGAGGAACAGCTCGCGGGCGAACTCTCCGGCGGCTGGAAGCAGCGCCTGGCGCTCGGCGCCTGCACGCTGCCTAATCCGCAATTGCTGCTGCTGGACGAGCCGACCGCCGGCGTCGATCCCAAGGCGCGGCGCGATTTCTGGAACGAGATCCATGCGCTGGCCGCCGACGGGCTGACCGTGCTGGTCTCCACCCATTACATGGACGAGGCCGAGCGCTGTCACGAGATCGCCTACATCGCCTATGGCTATCTGCTGGCCCATGGCACGGTCGAGGAGGTGATCGCGAAATCGGCGCTGTCCACCTACACCGTGACGGGCGACGAGCTCCATAAGCTGCAGGACCAGCTCACGGGTCAGCCCGGTATCGACATGGTAGCGCCGTTCGGCAACAGCCTTCACGTCTCTGGCCGTGACAGGGCCGCGCTCGATGCCACGATTGCTGCCTACCGCGACAGCCCGGGATGGCACTGGCAGCACGGCGAGCCGTCGCTGGAGGACGTGTTCATCGAACTGATGACCCGCTCGAAGGATAATTTCCAATGAGCATGACCGGCACACCCCACGCTCGAGCTGAAACCCCGGAACCGCGGTTCGGTTTCTGGCGGCGCAGCTATGCGATGGTGATCAAGGAGTTCATCCAGCTCCGGCGCGACCGCGTGTCGTTCGCCATGATCGTCATGCTTCCGGTGATGCAGCTTCTGCTGTTCGGCTACGCCATTAATACCACGCCGCATCATCTGCCGACCGCTGTGCTCTTGCAGGAGGACAGCGATCTCGGACGCTCGATCCTGAAGGCGCTGGAGAACAGCGCCTATTTCCGCTTCAGCTACGAGGTGCACAATGTCGGGGAATTCGACGATCTCCTGAAGTCGGGCAAGGTGCTGTTCGGCGTCGAAATTCCGCGTGGCTTCGAGCGCGCGGTGCGGCGCGGCGACCGCCCGGCACTGCTGGTCGCGGCCGATGCGACCGATCCCGTCGCGGCGGGCGCAGGCCTCGGCGCGCTCGGCACCCTGGTGCAGACCGCGCTCGAGCACGACCTGTTCGCCGGCGATCCGCCGGCCATGCCGTTCGAGATTCGGGCCCATGCCCGGTACAACCCGGCCGCCTCGTCGCGCTTGAACATTGTGCCGGGCCTCGTGGGCACCATCCTGACCATGACCATGCTGATCTTCACAGCGCTGTCGGTAACGCGCGAGACCGAGCGTGGCACCATGGAAAGCCTGCTCTCGATGCCGATCAAGCCGGTCGAGGTGATGTTCGGCAAGATCATGCCCTACGTGCTGGTTGGCTTTGTCCAGGGCACGCTGATCATCGGCATAGGCGTGCTGCTGTTCGGCGTACCCGTGCTCGGCAGCCTGCCGCTGCTGGCGTTGCTCTCGACCCTGTTCATCACGACCAATCTCTCGATCGGCTATACGTTCTCGACCATCGTGCAGAACCAGCTGCAGGCGATGCAGCTCTCGATGATGTTCTTCCTGCCGAGCATCCTGTTGTCCGGATTCATGTTTCCATTCGCGGGCATGCCGGTCTGGGCGCAATATGTCGGCGAGGGCCTGCCGCTGACGCATTATATACGCATCGTCCGCGCCATCATGCTGAAGGGCGCGGTCCTGCATAATCTGCAATACGACACCCTCGCTTTGTTCGCCCTGATGCTGCTGGCCATGACCATCGCGGTGACGCGCTTCCGCCGCACGCTCGATTGAGGCAAGATACGCATCCAGGGGGAAGCGATGCCGGATTCATGGTGGAAAAGAGCAGGCGGAGAACGCCCGGCGGTGTCGGCCGACTTCAGCCATGCCCTGATGCGGCAGGTGCTGCGCACCGAGCTGATCCGGATCAAGACGCTGATCGCGACAGCGGCGGTTATCGCCGTCATGGTCCTGAGCCTCTATGTGCTTGACCCCTACGCGATCCGTCATCTCTGGCATGGTCACCTGACGCCGGCTTATCTTTATCTGGTCCTGATTCCCTTCATCCTGTTCGAATTGTGGGTCCATCGGAACATCAGCCGCGCCTTGCGGCTCGATCGCGACATGCCGGTGTTCAGGCGGTATCTCGGCGCACTGATCGAAACCTCGATGCCTACGATCGTGCTGGCGCTGCACATCGACAGCATGGGACGGGTGGAAGCGCTCGGCTTCGTGGTGCCCTTCACTTATTTCATCTTCATCATTCTCTCGACGCTTCGGCTGGATTTCTGGCTGTCGACCTTTACCGGCTTCGTCGCCGCGGCCGAGCTGTTTGGCATGGCGATGTTCTTCGTTCCCGCCGGCAGCACCGATCCGGCGCCCGACCTCTATTACCATTCGGTGCGCAGCGTGGTGGTCCTGATCTGCGGCGCGCTGGCGGGCGCGGTCGGGTTGCAGTTGCGCCGGCAATTCGAGGCCAGCATTCTGGCCGCGACCGCGCGCGACCGCATCACCAATCTGTTCGGCCAGCACGTGTCGCCGCAGGTGGTCGAACGGCTGATGGCGGAGGGATCCACGGGCGGCAGCGAGGTCCGCCGGGTCGCGGTGATGTTCGTCGATTTCCGCAGTTTCACCGCGGGCGCCAGCACCCGCTCGCCGCGCGAGGTGGTGGACCGGCTCGACGGCGCGTTCGCGGTACTGGTCGACATCCTCGATCGCCATGGCGGCATCGTGAACAAGTTTCTGGGCGACGGGTTCCTGGCGCTGTTCGGCGCGCCGCTGGAGGCGCCCGACGCCGCGCACCACGCGGTCGCCGCCGCGCGCGAAATGCTGGCGGCGAACGAGCGCGCCAACCGGCAGACCAGCTGGCCGCTGCGCATCGGCATCGGCATCCATTTCGGCGAAGTGGTTGCCGGCAATATCGGCTCGCCCCGGCGCAAGGAATATACCGTGATCGGCGATACCGTGAATTTTGCCAGCCGGCTCGAAGCCCTCAACAAGGAATTTGACTCGCAGCTGCTGGTATCGGCAGCAGTCCGCGATGCGCTCGGCGAAGCCTGCGACGACGCCAAGCCGCTCGGCGAGGTCGCGATCCGCGGATATGACCGGCCGATGACGGTGTGGCAGCTGGCCTAGGAGCGTGCGGCCCGGCGCTGGGCTTGACGTACTGATCCGCCGCATGCTCTGGCTGATCGAAAAACCGGAGACCTCAGATGCAACGGCGTTATGTCACCGTGGATGTTTTCACCGATCGCGCGTTCGGCGGCAATCAGCTGGCCGTGGTGCTGGACGCCGGCGGGCTGTCGACCGCGCAGATGCAGGCGATCGCCACCGAGTTCAATTACGTCGAAACCACCTTCGTGCTGCCGCCGCGGGACGGCGCCAACGACGCCCACGTCCGCATTTTTACCCCGAAGCAGGAGGTCCCGTTCGCGGGCCACCCCAATGTCGGCACTGCCTTTGTGCTGGCGGGTCGCGCGGCCAAGCCGCCGGCGTCGCTGAAGTTCGAGGAAGGCGCGGGTCTCGTGCTCGTCGATATCCTGCGGGAAGCGGGCGGGGTGGTCGGCGCGGAACTCACCGCGCCGCAGGCCCTGAGCAAGCTTTCGCAATTCAGCGCCGAGCAGGCCGCGAGCTGCATTTCGCTGGCGGCGGCCGACATCAGGACCGACCGGCATCCGCCGCAAGTCGTTTCGGTCGGCCTGCCGTTCCTGGTGGCGGAATTGATCACGCGCGACGCGCTGCGGCGCGCCAGGCCCGACGCTGCGGCGTTCGCGCGGTCATTGCCGTGCGACGGGGCCTTTGCGGTCTATTTCTATACAAGCGACGTGCCGGCGGCCGAGCGGCCGCTCGACCTGCAGGCGCGGATGTTCTTTCCCGGATCGGGCGGCCTGTCTGAAGACCCCGCCACCGGCAGCGCCACGGTGGCCGCCGCCGCGATGCTCGCCGACCTCGCGAGCGAACGCGACGGCGAACTAAAACTGCGGATCGGGCAGGGCGTCGACATGGGCCGGCCGAGCGTGCTGCTCACGCGCGTCGTCAAGGCGAACGGCGCGATCGTCTCCGCGCATGTCGGCGGCGGCTGCGTGGAGATGATGGAAGGCACGTTCCGGCTGAAGGGGGAGGAGTAAGGGCAAAGATGTCACCAACCCGTCATTGCGAGCGTAGCGAAGCAATCCATGGAGCCGCAAAGTGAGCTGGATTGCTTCGTCGCTTCGCTCCTCGCAATGACGGTCTCAACCCCCGTTGGCGTCGTTGTTCACACCTGCTTCGCCGCCAGATTCTCCACCTTCACCCGGTCGCGGTCCTCGATGATCTCGGCGATCCACTGCCGGTGGCACTCGCGGTGATCGCGCTCATAGCAGAGAATGCAGATCGGGCCGGATTTCTTCACCAAGGCCGACAATTCGTCGAGCTGCTCCCTGGCCTCCGGCGTCTTCAGGTGTTTGGCGTAGATCCTGTGCAGCAGGTCGAACTTGCCGCTGCGCGCGGCCTCGCGGCCGTCCTTCGGCGTACCCAGCCCGCGCAGGTGCAGATAGGAAATGCCGCGCTCATCGAGCCCGGCCGCGAGCTGGTTCTTCGAAAAACCCGGCCGGCGCGAGGCCGCGACCGCGCGCACATCGACCAGGAGTTTCACCCCGGCATGCTCGAGTTCGTCGAGCACGGCCCTGGCGGGTGTCTGTTCATAGCCGATGGTGAAGAACTTTTTCGCCCTTGCCATCCGGTCAGCTCACGCGTTCGATCAATTCCATCGCGCCCGCCGGCGCGCGCACCTTGCCCTCGTGAATCACGTAGGCGTAGACGTCGCGCGGGGCTTTTTTCACCTTGGCGCCATCGACGCGCGGCAGGTCGTCGGGCTCGCCGCCACCGGCCCACATTTCCAGCCGCTTCGCCCAGGCGTCGAGCTCTTTCGGCGGATAGCAGGTCTTGATGTCGTCATTGCCCTTCTGCAGCCGCGCATAGACGAAATCGCCGGTAACATCTGATATCGCCGGATACTTGCCGTGTTCGGCGAACACCACGGGCGTTTCGAATTTCCGCAGCAGCGCGATGAAATCGGGCGCGCGGAAGCTGTCATGGCGCACCTCGACCACATGGCGAAGCGAGCGGCCTTCGAGCTTGCGCGGCAGCAATTCCAGGAATTTGCCGAAATCCGCTTCGTCGAATTTCTTGGTCGGCGCGAATTGCCAGAGCACGGGACCGAGGCGGTCGCCGAGTTCCAGCACGCCGAAATCGTAAAACCGCTTGATCGAGTCGCCGGCCTCGGCCAGCACCCGTCGGTTGGTCGCAAAGCGCGGGCCTTTCACCGAAAACACAAAACCGTCAGGCACCTCGCGCGCCCATTTGCGAAAGCTTTCCGGCTTCTGCGAGCCGTAATAGGTGCCGTTGATCTCGATCGAGGTCAGTTTCGAGGCGGCGTAGGACAGCTCCTTCGCCTGCGTCAGTTTTTCCGGATAGAACACTCCGCGCCATGGTTCGAAGGTCCAGCCGCCGACGCCGATATAGATGTGGCCTGAATGGGTGGACGCGGATTTCGATGCCGTCTTGGGGGCCTTGCTCACCGGTGTGCTCTCGTCGGGAGGGAGGGAGGGAGGGATTTGCGGCCAAGCCTAATCAAACCGACCGGGATTGGCCAGTTCCCGAAGCCGTGCGGGGCAGGCGTCCGTCCATCCCGTCACCGAGGCGCAGGGAATTATTGAACCTCCTCGGCGTCCACGGGGAGGTTGGGCGGCCGATAGCCGGCAACGAGTTTCATGCGCTGGAACACCGAGGTGTGGACCTTTGCCTTCGGATTGACGTGACGCGGCCGGCCGCGATGCAGCATCCAGCTCGGCTTAAAATCGTTGGCCGGGTCCTTGTAGGGTTTGGGCAGATATTCGACGATCCACCACAGGCCGGTCAGCGATTCATTTTTTTCGGCTGCCGCATTCGCGGCGGCATATTTTGGCGTGCTCTGCGCCGGCATCACCTCCGCTTTCATCGCGGGGTCGAAGATCAGGCCCTCGGCCTCGGCCTTGCCGACCATCCACCTCAGCGTTATCGCGGAAAGGCCGGAGCAGATTTCCGGATAGCCGCCACCGACATCGCAATGTACCCCGGGAAACCAGACCTGCTCGAGGTTTGTCGGAACCGTGCCCCAGAGATTCTGCACGAAGTAGGCGCGTCGTTCGTCGAGTGCGACGGCGTGGCGGACCATGTCGACGCTCGGGTTTTTTTCGGTGTACTGATAGTGCTTCGGCCACAGCGCCCAGCCGACGGAGCTGACCGTATCCCACAGTCCGAGGAAATGAATGCGTACCGGCCGGCTGAAGGTTTTCTTGAATCCCTCGGCGATCTGCTCCGGGTCGTTCGGATCGCGCTTGTACATGTCCCATGCGAACGGGATCAGTTCCTCGTTGCCCTGCGTGAGCAGGCCTACCTTGTGGAGCATGCCGGCCAGCACCCGCGCCGTGTAGGCGCCGCGGCTAAAGCCGAAGATGAAGATCTCATCGCCATCCTGATAGTAGCGCATCAGGAACCGGTAGGCGTCGCTGACATGGTTCGAGAGCAGCAAGGCGATGGCGAGATCGAGCCGGGTGATGAACCACTGCTTGAACTTTCCCCAAACCCCCGGCGGCGGAATGGTCCCGATGCCCGGCTGGTAATAACTCAATTGGTCGGGCCGGGTGCGATCGAGCACCGCGTAAAGCTTGACGACGTTGGTATTGGCCGCGGCGTATTTGTTGCTGGTGCCGTCAAGGCAGAGGACAATTCTTTTTGGCATGGATGTGCTTCCCCCTGGTAAGCGAGACAGCGCTCGATCGCGCTTGCTTCCGGATGCCGAGATCGACCGAAACAATTTGAGGCGATGACCATGGCGGCAGGTGCGAGCCAGCCACGGGTGCTGCCTAATCCAGTGATTGTATATCCAGTAATGTAAAGCTCAAAATTGCAAATAAATGTGACGGGTGCAAGCCAATCCCTGTGGCTGATCGCTCCTGCACAGACCAGCGAGTTTTGGTGGCCCATCGCCCGCCGCCTTCGACACCGCCGCCCAATGAAAAAGGCTCCGGAAAAACCGGAGCCCTGGCTTCCAACCCCTCCGACGTGGTCGGGTTGCTTCGGGTCTAGCGCCGGTCCCGGGGCGGCTTGTTCATCAGGCTCTCCAGCGGTTTCATCGTCTGCCGGGCGAGTTCCCGATGGAGCCCGTAGATCTTCCGCGACTCCGCGACGAAGGTCTCGAAAGAGTGGCGAGCGAATTCGGTCTGCACTTCCACGGCCTTGTCGAGCGACTTTGCGCCCTTCAGCCGCTCGACGAAAGACCGGGTCTCCTCGAGGGATCGCCTTGTATAGTCGCCATAGGCATTGGCGATGGTCTGCAGGCTGACCGGCGCCGCGGCGGCCGCGGTTCCCGCGCCGACCGGGCCGGTGTCCACGGGTGTGCTGGTGTCAACCGGGCGAATCTCCTCCGGCGCGCCGGCGTCGACCGGGGGGGTGTCCTCCGCCAGGTCCGCGAAGATCGGGGCGCGGTCGTCCGTAGCCGCTTCGATCGTGGCGATGTCAGCGGTTTCGGCGGCCGCTTCGCCTGGCACGATTTCGGCTGGTGCGGCAGCCGAGACGATCAGCTCTTCGGCGGGCTCAGGCTGATCCGCCTGCGGGCTCTTCGCTTGCTCGGGCTTGGGGCTCCGCGCCGCCTTGCGGCTGCGGCGGCCGGGTTTCGCGGCCGGTGCGTTCTGGTCTTTACCCGACATGCCCTGATCTCCCCTGGTCAATCATCAAATCAATCGTTCAGGCTCCGCCATGTTTGCGCTGGAATAGCGTTTTCCAGTTGTTCATAGCGCGGCGCTGGTGTGGTGAGATTTTGGAATGCCTCGGTTGCCGACAAAATACGCCGGCTTACCTTGCTGCGGTGTTCACGTTAGGATGCGCAAAAAAGGAGAACAGGATGCGGATGCTCATGGTGGCGGCGCTGGCGATAGCGGCTTCCGCCGCACTGGCCGACGAGGTCGACGACGCGCACCGGCTGGCGGTATCGGGACGCAATTCCTACTGGAACTGCCTCGCCCGGGAATATCAGAACGAGAGCAACAAGCGCATGTCGGACCCGGATTTCACCTCGCTGATCGCCAGCGTCTGTCCCTCGGAGCGGCAGAATTTTCGGGTGTCGCTGGTGGATTTTCTGTCGCTGCAATTCCCCAACGTCGATGCCGGCGCGCATATGACCACCGCCAACAACGCCATTGCGGCGGCGCAGAAGGACGTCGTCAAGGCCTTCATCAACCACAAGGCGGCGGCGAAGTAGGGGCTCGCTCAGGCCAGGAACGGCAGCGCGTGCCTGATCTGCACGATGGGATCGCCGATCAGCCCGAGGCCATAGAGGATTTCGTCGATCGCGAAGCCAAGCACGGCGCCCTTCATCGCAACGATCAGGCAGAAGCTGACCGGGTTATCGTCGAGCGTGCAGGTCCAGCCGCGGCTCGAGGCCGTACCCGTCGTGAGGTTCTTGCCGATGCCCCAGATCGCGGCGAGGCCCAGGAACAGGAATACGGCGGCGTTGACGGCGGGAGGCATGAGCCATTCCAATTTTGTTCTCGCCAATTTTGTTCTCGCATCCCAGCACGGGCCGATTAAGTTCTGCTGAACCCCACTCGCCATATCGGTGGTTTTCTGCGATACGGCATCGGGGAGACGCCGGGGTATCGAGATGAATTCGCAAAAAGTCGCAGGCATTTTGGGTACGATCGTCGCCGCCGCGGTGCTGGCGATCGCTTTCATGTACGGGCCGATCGGAAGACCGCCAAAGCCCGCGGCGAAGGCCGAGCCGACGGCGCAGTCGGCGGCACCGCCGCCGCCCGTCGCGAGGGGACCGGTGGTACGAGAGGTGCCGCAGTAGGCCCGCGCATGCGCGACCCCCTTGCGGAACGTCACGGCCATCCCCATCTGGTTGTTAACGGCGACGTCGATGCTTGATAGCTCCGGCGCTGGGACGACCACTGAATAGTCAGGCTGCGCCGGATGTACGCGCGCCCTCTGTTCGTGGTCGTTGGCATTTTTGGACCTATTTTGGTCCGTTTTCGGCAACCCCGGCATGAACTGCGCCTGAACTGCTCCTTGGCTTCCCCTTGGGCTATCGGATATATGCTGGCGCATGAATGAAGCCATCAGACCGGGCCCCGAAGGCTCGCCGCAGGCGACAGCGACCCCTGAGCTTTCGGTCGTCGTTCCCACTTTCAACGAGCGTGACAACGTCACCACGCTGTTCCGGCGTCTGGAGACCGCGCTTGCCGGAAAGGCCTGGGAAGTCATCTTCGTCGATGACAATTCCCCTGATGGCACCTGGGACGTGGTGCGCGGCCTGGCGCAACGGGATTCCCGCGTCCGCTGCATCCGGCGGATCGGGCGGCGCGGCCTGTCCGGCGCCTGCATCGAGGGGATTCTGGCCTCCAGCGCGCCCTGCGCGGCGGTGATCGACGCTGACCTGCAGCATGACGAGACCCAGTTGCCGAAAATGCTGGCGCTGCTCGAGGCCGGCGAGGCCGACCTCGTGGTCGGCAGCCGCTACATCGAAGGCGGCAGCGCCGACAGCTTCAACAAGCAGCGGGCCGGCGCCAGCCAGTTCGCCACCGAAGTGGCGAGGCGCGTGCTGCGGGTCAAGATCGCCGATCCCATGAGCGGCTTCTTCATGATCCGCCGGGATCGCTTCGAGCAACTGGCGCCGCAGCTTTCGACGCAAGGCTTCAAGATCCTGCTCGATATCGTCGCCACCGCGCGCGGCGGGTTGCGGGTCAGGGAAATTCCCTACACGTTCGGTTCGCGGCTGCATGGCGAGAGCAAGCTCAATTCCATGGTGGCGCTGGATTTCCTCGGGCTGGTCCTGGCTAAGCTGACCCACGATGTGGTGTCGCTGCGCTTTCTGCTGTTTGCGATGGTCGGCTCGATCGGCCTGTTCGTGCATTTCGCGGCGCTCTACGTCGCGCTCGAGGCTTTCGATCTGCCGTTTCCGAACGCGCAAGGCACGGCCGCGCTGTGCGCCATGACCAGCAATTTCATCCTCAATAATTTCCTGACCTATCGCGACCAGCGGCTGAAGGGTCTTGCCATTCTGCGCGGGCTATTGCTGTTCTATCTCGTTTGCAGCGTCGGACTGCTGGCCAATGTCGGCGTGGCGTGGTCGGTGTTCGACCAGGAGCCGATCTGGTGGCTGGCGGGAGCTTCCGGTGCGCTGATGGGCGTGGTGTGGAATTACGCGATGTCGGGACTGTTCGTCTGGCGCAAGCGATGACCCCGCCAGAGAATCTGCCAAAGATCGGGCAATGAGCGCGAACGAGGGGCGGCTCGTCCGCAACACCGTGCTGATCATCGTGGCGCTGGTCGCGTTGCGGCTGGTCGCCGCCGCCTTCACGCCTTTGACCTTCGACGAAGCCTATTACTGGATGTGGTCCAGGCATCTGGCCGGCGGCTATTACGATCACCCGCCGATGGTCGCCATCGTCATCCGCCTCGGTACGATGATGGCCGGCGACACCGAACTCGGCGTGCGGCTGGTGTCGATCCTGCTGGCGCTGCCGATGAGTTTCGCGGTGTTTCGCTCGGCCGGCATCCTGTTCGGTGGCGAACGCGTGGCGGCGACCACAGCCATCCTGCTCAACGTCACCCTGCTGGCCGCGGTCGGCACAATGATCGTCACGCCGGATGCGCCGCTATTGGTGGCATCGAGTTTCGTGCTGTTTTTCCTCGCCAAGGTGCTGGAGACCGGGCGCGGAGCATGGTGGCTCGCCGTCGGCGTCGCGGCCGGCGCGGCGCTGTTGTCAAAATACACCGCGCTGTTTTTCGGCCCGGCAATCCTGATCTGGCTGATCAGCGTTCCCGAATTGCGGCGCTGGCTGCGCTCGCCCTGGCCCTATCTCGGCGGGCTCGTTGCGCTGGCGCTGTTCATGCCGGTCATCCTCTGGAATGCCGATCACCACTGGGTTTCCTTCATCAAGCAGATGGGCCGCGCCAGGATCGAGGATTTCAGGCCGGTCTTCATCGCCGAATTGATCCCGACCCAGATCGCGTTCGCGACGCCCTTGGTGTTCATTCTCGGCGCGATGGGGCTTCACGCCATGGCCTGGCGCAAGGCCGGCTCGTTCGCCGCGCGGGCCCTGATCAATTCGATGTTCTGGACCATCGTGGCCTATTTCGCCTGGCACTCGCTGCACGCCCGCGTCGAGGCCAACTGGTTCGCGCCGGTCTATCCGGCCTTCGCGGTTGCCGCCGCGGTCGCCGCCCATCGCACGCCATGGCAGGGCAGGGCGCGGCGCCTCGCCGATTTCTGTCTGCGCTGGGCCTCGCCGGTGGGCATCGTGATGTTCGCGGCTCTCATCGTGCAGGCCAACACCGGCTGGCTTTCGTTCTATCGCCGCGACTCCACCGTGCGCAGCGTCGGCGTCGGCTGGCGCGAACTCGCCGCCGGGATCGAGGCGGTGCGCGTTCGCACCGGCGCCACCTGTGTGCTGGCGCCGGACTACGGCACGACCGGCTGGCTCGCCTTCTATTTGCCGAAAGGTGATTGCGTCGTGCAGCCCACGCAGCGCATCCGCTGGGTCAACATGCCCGCGCCGGATCCCAAACTGCTTGCCGGCAAGCTGCTCTATGTCGACGAAGTGCGGCCCGGCGGCCGGCCTGATCTGACCGACGCCTTCAAGCGGGTCGAACGGGTAGCAGAACTCAAACGCATGCGCGGGCCGCTCATCATTGAGACGTATGGGCTCGATCTGCTCGATGGCGCGAATGGCGAAGTGCTCGACCGCTCGCCGCCGCCGGAACTGCAATAGCGTGCGCGCTTTTTCACTCCGCGACCGAGGCGCGAGTGGTTTCACAATAAGGCATTTCTGGGGCGACGAGACGGGCCGGATTTGATGCAGATCTTGACCATTTTCGGCGTCATGCCGGAGGGCCGCGGGACTACCGGAATTCGAAGCCCGGATATTGAAGAAACCAGCCAGAATTGGGCCTAACTTGACCCGTATTCACACGGGAAAAAGCGCCTGTTAACCATGCCCAACATCCGCCCCGACTTAATCCGCATTTAACTAAAAGTCGCCTTAATGACGCTCCGCACCTCTGCGAGATGATCGAGCGGAATTTCCGCTGATACGTCGCGCGCCGGGGGCGCCCGAATGCATCCGCGGGAACGCGCATCATCGGGGCGCAGCCTGGAAGGGGATCAAGGTGGGACCAGTCTGGATGCAGGGCGTATGAGTTATAGTACGAGTGCGTGTTTCGATACCGCGGTGGTCAAACCCAAACGTTCATCGCGGAAATCCATCCCTCAGAATTTTCTCGGCGGTGCGGCCATCGCCTGCCTGGTGTTGGGCAGCGCCTGGACCGTTTACGCCAATGTCTTTCGCGCCGACGTCTATCCGACGCTTGACAGCGCCAATTTCGATGCGCCGGTCGTCAAGCGGACGGCGGCCGTTGTCGAGCGCGAACCGCAGAGCGTGGTCAGCGACGCCTTCGCGGCCTTGCGCGAACAGACGCCGCCGGTTGCCCAGGCGATAGCGCTTGCACCGGCCTCGACGCTGTCGTTCGACGACCGCTTCGCCGCCGCCGCCCCGCAAGGCGTTGAGCCCGCCCCGCAGTCTCAAACGTCGGTGGTCGCCGAAGCATCGAAGCCATCATCCGCCGCGCCGAAACTCGCTGACGCGGCGAAGGCAAAATCCGAAACAGCAAAACTCGCCGAAGCGCCGAAGCCGAAGGCCGCGGCGCCGGTGCAGCTCGCGGCCCTGCCGCCGCAGCATCCGGCCGAGACGCCAACGGCGAAATCCCCGGCAGACGCGGTTCGCGACATGGCGCAGCGTGCCAAGGCCGCGGTGATGTCGCTCGCCTCCAACGAAAGACAGTCGATCACCGAAAAGCTGTGGGGCAAGCAGCCCTCGCACAATTCGCTGTTGGCCTACGCCTCCGCCGACGCCAGCGTCACCGGCAGCCTCGGACAGGAGCTCGGGCAAAGCCGAAATCCGGCGCTCAGCGGCCAGGCGCCGTATGACCGCTCGACCGCGGTCTACGATATTTCCGCGCACACGGTGTACCTGCCTGACGGCAGCAAGCTCGAGGCGCATTCCGGCCTCGGCTCCGAGCTCGACGATCCCCGTTCCGCGCGGATCCGCATGCGCGGCGTGACGCCGCCGCATATCTACGAATTGAAGCCGCGCGAGGCGCTATTCCACGGCGTGCCGGCGTTGCGGTTGACCCCGATCGGCGGCGAGGAAGCGATCTATGGCCGCAGCGGCCTGCTTGCGCACACCTACATGCTCGGCCCCAATGGTGACTCCAACGGCTGCGTCTCCTTCAAGGACTACAACGCCTTCCTGAACGCCTACCGCAACCAGGGCATCAAGCGCCTCGCGGTGGTGGCGCGGGTGGATTGAGGGGCGGGAGCTGCGTTCGCGTTTGATCGCGAAACCATCGCGGATTATCATTCGTCATTCCGGGGCGGCGCAAAGCGCCGAGCCCGGAATCCATAACCACGATCGGGAAGTTTGATCGCAGGTTCCAACGGACCTGAAATAACGACGTGTAGCGTTGATCCCCCAAACAAAAACCCCGGCATCGCTGCCGGGGTTTTGCATTCCTGGATAGTCGCCTGAAGCGAATGGATCAGAAATCCATGCCGCCCATGCCACCGCCCGGGGGCATGCCGCCGCCGGCGCCGGCGTTCTTCTTCGGCAGTTCGGCGACCATGGCTTCGGTGGTGATCAAGAGAGCCGCGACCGAAGCCGCGTTCTGGATCGCCGCACGGACCACCTTGGTCGGGTCGATGATGCCCTTCTTGACGAGGTCGCCATATTCACCAGTCTGCGAGTCGAAGCCGTAAGCATACGACTTGTTCTCGAGGATCTTGCCGACGATCACGGAGCCGTCCTCGCCCGCGTTGATCGCGATCTGGCGAGCCGGCCAGGACAGCGCCTTGCGCACGATCTCGACGCCGGTCTTCTGGTCGTCGTTCTTGGTGCGAAGCCCCTTGAGCTGCTCGGAAGCACGCAGCAGGGCGACGCCGCCGCCCGGCACGATGCCTTCCTCGACCGCCGCACGGGTCGCATGCATCGCGTCATCAACGCGATCCTTGCGCTCCTTGACTTCGACCTCGGTCGCGCCGCCGACGCGGATCACCGCGACGCCGCCCGCGAGCTTGGCCAGACGCTCCTGCAGCTTCTCGCGGTCGTAGTCCGAGGTGGTTTCCTCGATCTGCGCCTTGATCTGCTGAACGCGCGCCTCGATGTCGGCCTTCTTGCCGGCGCCGTTGACGATCGTGGTGTTCTCCTTGTCGATCATCACCTTCTTGGCGCGGCCGAGCATGTTGAGGGTGACGTTCTCGAGCTTGATGCCGAGATCTTCCGAGATCGCCTGGCCGCCGGTCAGGATCGCGATATCCTGCAGCATGGCCTTGCGGCGATCGCCGAAGCCCGGAGCCTTGACGGCCGCGACCTTCAGGCCGCCACGGAGGCGGTTGACGACGAGGGTGGCGAGAGCTTCGCCTTCGACGTCTTCGGCGACGATGACCAGCGGCTTGCCGGTCTGCACCACGGCCTCGAGCAGCGGCAGCAGCTCGTTCAGCGAGGAGAGCTTCTTCTCGTTGATCAGGATGTAGGCGTCGTCCATTTCAACGCGCATCTTGTCGGCGTTGGTGACGAAGTAGGGCGAGATATAGCCGCGGTCGAACTGCATGCCTTCGACGACATCGAGTTCGGTTTCCAGCGACTTGGCTTCCTCGACGGTGATGACGCCCTCGTTGCCGACCTTCTTCATGGCGTCGGAGAGGAACTTGCCGATCTCGGCGTCGCCGTTGGCGGAGATGGTGCCGACCTGGGCGATTTCCTCGTTCGAGGTGACCTTCTTGGAGTTCTTGACGAGGTCGGCGACCACGGCTTCCACCGCCATGTCGATACCGCGCTTCAGATCCATCGGGTTCATGCCGGCGGCGACCGACTTGGCGCCTTCACGGACGATCGCAGCCGCGAGAACGGTCGCGGTGGTGGTGCCGTCGCCGGCGGCGTCCGCCGACTTGGAGGCGACTTCGCGCACCATCTGGGCGCCCATGTTCTCGAACTTGTCGTCGAGCTCGATTTCCTTGGCGACGGTGACGCCGTCCTTGGTGATGCGGGGAGCGCCGAACGACTTGTCGAGCACGACGTTGCGGCCCTTGGGGCCGAGCGTCACCTTGACGGCGTTGGCGAGGATGTCGACGCCGCGCAGCATGCGATCGCGGGCGTCGACGCCGAATTTGACTTCTTTAGCTGACATATTGGGTTTCCCTGAGTTGATGTCTGTGTCTCACCCCGCTCGAAAGGCGCCTCACAGGCGCTCCTCAGGGGTGAGCGTGTGCGTCCGCGGCTTAGGCGGCCTTCTTCTTGCTGGCGGGGAAGTCGGTGAGAACGCCCATGATGTCGCTCTCCTTCATGATCAGGAGCTCTTCGCCATCGAGCTTGACCTCGGTGCCCGACCATTTGCCGAACAGCACGCGGTCGCCGACCTTGAGGTCGATCGGGATCAGCTTGCCAGCTTCGTCACGACCGCCCGGGCCCACCGCGGTGATTTCGCCCTGCGAGGGCTTTTCCTTGGCGCTGTCCGGGATGATGATGCCGCCAGCTGTCTTCTCTTCGGCGTCGATGCGCTTGACCACGACGCGGTCGTGAAGCGGACGGAATTTCATGCAGTCCTCCTAAGTTTCTGAAGATGTTGTCGAAATTTGAAATTTGGCAGTCCATGCCAGCGAGTGCCAGCGCGACCGGTCTGGACATAAGCCAGACTTTGGTAGGGAACAAGGGCCTTTAGCAGAAAATTTGGCACTCAAATATGACGGCTGCCAATTTCGTTAATCATCGTTAATCCCGCCGGCCGGCCCCCGAGCCCCGTATTAGCACGTGCGCTAAGCTGCTGCTAACGCACGATTTTTCAACAGATCGTTAAACATTTAAGCTTGTGATGCGTTGGTATCGTGCGTCACATTTCTCTCATGTGAGCGCATCTCCACCGGAGTGGCTCCGGTTGGCGGCCACTGTCGTGAAATGCGCTCCAGCAATGGAGGTTTGGCATGGTTTCGCGGGTTGGGGTTGTTTCCGACGATTTCCGGAAGCAGGTTCTGGGGTATGGGCTGACGACGGCGCAGATCCTTTATCGGATGCCGGATCATCCCTCGTTGCTGCAGACCTACGTCTGGCAGAATTACGATCTGTTTCCGAAATTCCCCGCGCTGAAGGATTTCCTCGCCTTCTGGGAGGAGAAGCTCGAAGGCCCGCTGTTCTCGGTCACCGTGGCGCACTCCAAGCTGATCAAGCCCGCTGAACTGCGCGCCGTCGACGGCGTGTTCCGGCTGCACTGAACGGATCTTGCAGGGATCGTAGGGTGGGTTAGCGAAGCCTAACCCACCGGCCGTCGGCAACAAAGATGGTGGGTTACGCCTGCGGCTAACCCACCCTACGCACGGCGATTTGTGCTAACGTTTTCCCGCGACAGCGAAGGGGAGAACGTCGATGGCCAAACAGAAGCCGAAATCGCAAAAGTCGAAATCAAGGGCGGCGAGCCGCACCGCCGCACAGAAGAAGTCGCCCGCGCGCAAGACCGCACGCAAAGCCGCCGGCAAGACCGCCGCCAAATCCACGGCGCGCAAGAAACTGAAGTCCAAGGGCCGCGCGCCGGCTCCCGCCAAACGGCCGCGCGCCAAACAGCGCGTCGCCATCAGCCATCACCGCGAAGAGGATTTCAGGGCCGACGGTTTGCGCGCCTACGCGCACTACCGCGACCTCGGCTTTGCCGACGCGACGGGCGGCCTGGCGCAGGCGCACGTGATCCGGCTGATCGGGCCATGCGATCCGGCGGAAGTGTCAAAGCTGCACTTCCACGACGTCGACTTCCAGATGGTTTATGTCCTCAAGGGCTGGGTCAAGACCTATATGGAAGGCCAGGGCGAAAGCCTGATGGAGCAGGGCAGCGCCTGGATCCAGCCGCCGCGCATCAAGCATCTGATCATGGATTATTCCGACGACGTCGAGTTGCTGGAGGTGATCCTGCCCGCAGAGTTCAAGACGGTGGAGTTGGCGGTTTAAAACGCTGTGCTTTGATTGCGCTCGCGTTGCTGCCCAGGTCATAGCTCGTCATTCCGCGGCGCGCGCAGCGCGAGCCCGGAATCCATGACCCCCATTCGTGGTTATGGATTCCAGGCCTGCGCCGAAGAAGGCACATCCCGGAATGACGGGCGGAGGTTACGTCAGCACGCCCACGATCGCGCCCATCAGGCAGGTCGTCAGCGTGCCCGAGACGATCGATTTCAAGCCGAGCGAATTGATTTCCTCGCGCCGCTCCGGCGCCATGGTGCCGAGGCCGCCGATCATGATGCCGAGGCTGCCGAAATTGGCAAAGCCGCACATCGCATAGAGCATGATCAGCCGCGAGCGCGGGTCGAGCGCATCCGGCCCCAGTTTCGACAGGTCGACATAGGCGATCAGTTCGTTGAGCACGGTCTTGGTGCCCATCAGGCTGCCCGCGGTGATCGCCTGCGGCCAGGGCAGGCCCATCAGCCAGCACACCGGCGCCATGACGTATCCAAGCATCCGCTGCAATGAAATCCTTCCGCCGATATCGGGCAGAAGTCCCAAGATGGCGTTGGCGAGATAGACCAGCGCCACCAGCACGATCAGCATCGCCACGATGTTGAGCAGCAGTTCGAGGCCGGCGACCGTGCCCTTGACGATCGCGTCCATGGTCGAGGACGCGTGCATCTCCGGGTCTGCCAGCGCGCCGCCGGTCCTGACGTTGCTTGTCTCCGGCACCATGATCAGGCTGATCAGGATCGCCGCCGGCGCGCCCAGCACCGAGGCAATGACGAAATGCGCGGCGGCGTCGGGGATCAGCGGCGCCAGCAAGGTCGCATAGAGCACCAGCACTGTGCCGGCGATGCCGGCCATGCCGCCCGTCATCACCAGGAACAATTCGCTGCGCGTCAGTTGCGCCAGATAGGGCCGGATGAACAAGGGCGCCTCGACCATGCCGAGGAAGATGTTGGCGGCGGTCGACAGTCCCACCGCGCCGCCGACGCCGAGCGTGCGTTCCAGCAGCCACGCCATGCCGCGCACGATCGGCGGCAGGACGCGCCAGTAGAACAACAGCGTCGTCAGCACGCTCATCACGAGCACCACCGGCAGCGCCTGGAACGCGAGAATGAAATCCGCACCTGGCGCCTTCAGGTCGAACGGCAGCGCGCCGCCGCCGAGATAGCCGAACACGAAGGAGGTGCCGGCGCGCGAGGCCTGTGAAATCGCCCCGACGGCGTCGTTGATGACGCCGAAGGCGCGCGCGACGATCGGAAGTCTTACCAGCACGACGGCCGTGAGCAGGGTAACGGCGAGGCCGACGGCAGCCTGCCGCAGCGAAACCTTGCCGCGGTTCTCGCCAAACGCCCAGGCGATAGCGAGCAACGCGAACACGCCGAACGCCGATTGCAATTGAAGCATGATTCCCCCGAGGCCCGCGGCGATTATGGCAGCGGCAAGCTCTGGAGTGCAATGCAGAACGCCGCCACGCGGGTCGAGCGGCGGGAGAGGGGCCATGGCCCCGCCGTCATTGCGAGGAGCGCAGCGACGAAGTAATCCAGCTATCGGCCCGCGAGGTTATGGATTGCTTCGCTCCGCTCGCAATGACGGGGAAGGGGTGAGGCGCGATCTCAGCCCCGTCCGACGAACGGCATCTTGGTGGCCATCACCGTCATGAACAGCACATTGGCGTCGAGCGGCAGGGTGGCCATGTAGGCCACGGCGTCGCCGACCGCCTTGGCGTCCATGCGCGGCTCCGGCATCTTGCGGCCGTCGGGCTGCAGCACGCCGTCGACCATGCGGTCGGTCATTGGCGTGGCGGCATTGCCGATGTCGATCTGGCCGACCGCGATGTCGTAGCCGCGGCCGTCGAGATTGGTGGCTTTGGTCAGTCCCGTGATGGCGTGCTTGGTGGAGGTATAGGCCGAGGAGAACGGCCGTGGCGCGTGCGCGGAGATCGAGCCGTTGTTGATGATGCGGCCACCGCGCGGGGTCTGATCCTTCATGATGCGGAAGGCGTGCTGCGTGCACAGGAACGGCGCGGTGAGGTTGGTGTTCACCACCGCCTGCCATTGCGCCAGCGAAAGATCCTCGAACGGCACCGGCGGCGCGCCCATGCCGGCATTGTTGAACAGCACATCGAGCCGGCCGTAGACGTCCATCACCTTGGCGAACAAGGCTGCGATCGATCCGGGATCGGTCATGTCGGCGGAAACGGGAAGGCTCTTGCCGACATTGTCGCCGAGCTTCTGGGTTTCCTGCAGCATCTCGACGCGTCGCCCGGCCAGCACGACCGTAAAGCCGGCCTTCATCAGCGAAAGCGACGCCGCGCGTCCGACCCCCGTGCCCGCGCCGGTCACGAGTGCGATCCTGTTTGCTGCCTCGGTCATTGTTTCCTCGCCTTTTTGGTTCAGGTTTCTGTTTTGTAGGGTGGTCGCGGAATATTCTGGTGCGCCGCGCGAAGCGCCGCCGACCAGCGCGAGCGCAGATCGTGGAAATACGGCTCGCCCGCCTCGATGCGGTGGTTGAGATCGGCGTCGCAGACGTCGGTGCGCACCACCAGCACGTCGATCGGCAAGCCCACGCCGAGGTTGGAGCGCATGGTCGAATCCATCGAGATCAGGCTGGTCTTCAGCGCTTCGTACAATTCGACATCGTAATGCATGGCGCGGTCGAGTACCGGCTTGCCGTATTTGTGCTCGCCGATCTGCAAATAGGGTGTGTCGGTGGTGCATTCGATGAAATTGCCGGCGGGATAGACCATGAACAGCCGCATCCGCGAGCCCTTGATCTGGCCGCCGAACAAAAACGACACGTCGAAATTGATGTCCTCGGACTGCAGCGCCGTGCCTTCGGTGGCGTGCACGGCACGGATCGACCGGCCGATGCGCTGCGCCGCCTGGAACATGGTCGGCGCGTTCAACAGCGTTTCGAGTTCGCCGGTGTGCGGGTCCTCGAGCCCTTCGGTCAAAGTCGAGAGCACGGATTGGCTGATCGCCAGATTACCGGCGCTGGCGACCGCCATGATGCGTTCGCCGGGCTTGGAGAAGATATGGAGCTTGCGGAAAGTCGAGACGTTGTCGAGGCCGGCGTTGGTCCTGGTGTCTGCGATCATGACCAGCCCGTCCCGCACCAAAACTCCGCAGCAATAGGTCATTCCCGGGTCCCCGAACGCACCAGACGGCAGGAATTACTAGCCAATTTTACCTGTTGCTCCAACCCCATTCGGGCATCGCCGCCGTCATTCCGGGGTGCTCGTGAAGCGAGCGAACCCGGAAACTGGGAATTCCGAGGTGGCGCTGTGAAAATCGAACGGCTAGACAACATTCCGTCGAATCCGGGGCAGGGGCGGCGCATGAAGAAGTGGAAGATGGGCGCCGGCCTGATCCTGGCCGCGCAAATTCTGGGCAGCGCGGGTGCCGTCGCGGGTCCCTGGGAAGACGGCATGGCGGCCCATAACCGTGGCGACTACGTGCCGGCGATCAAGGTGTTCCGGGCGATGGCCCATCAGGGCAATGCGAAGGCGCAAAGCCTGCTCGGGGTGATGTATCGGCGGGGCCACGGCGTGTCGCGCAGTCCGGTGCGCGCCTTCCTGTGGTTCAGCCGCGCTGCCGCGAGCGGCGATGCGAAGGCGAGGACGGAGCTGCGCGAGGTGTCGCAGACCATGACGCCTGAGGAGCTTTCGCAGGCGCGCGAGATGGCGCAGGCGTGCGAGGCGTCCAGTTACCGCAGTTGCGAGTATTGACGCTCGCCGTCACTCCGTGGCGGCGGTACCAGGGCCTCGGACGTGCAATGCCTTCCGCACCGAAGGAAAATGTCCTAACCTGACCTTCTCGTACTCTGTGGGCGCCACGATGCGATTCCGGGTCAGAAAATCCGCCCATTTCCTGGAACGCATCGGGCTCGCGATGGCCGGAGCCGCATGCGGATTGTTTGTTGCCGCCCATGTGGGGTCGAGGATCGGCATGCTCACTTCGCAGGGTTTTATCGTCGTCATGATGATTGCCGGCGCGATCGGGTTCTACCTGGGAATTGATACTCCCCCTCTGCCTTTCCATGAACCAAATGGCGGGTCCGAGCCTTCCGATGAAAAGATCGATACTGCAGAATTTCTCACCGCCGTAGGCACGTTTCTCGCCACATGGGTGGCATTCGTATCCGTCAATGTGATCGTATTTCGTGCAGAGCCTCATATCTTCTGGACGATCATGATCATGCTGGGATGGGTCGTTGGCGTGGCCATGCAAGCCGTCGCCGGGGCAATTGCGCGCATGCGGGGATAGCAGCGCCACGGCGGACATTGCGGCATTTATTCCAAACGCTGCACCGCAACCTCGTGACCCCACCAACGGGTCGTCGAAAGTTCAATCCTCGGCAAAGCTCTCGAAGATCAATGGGACCAGGTAGCGGTCGTAGTTTTAACATCTTGTCGGTTTCCGACATTCCCTTGCTCGGGGAAACGACGGCCGCGATCACTGGCTCTGCCATTGACCCTGCCGGCCGCCGGTCTGCTGGACCTTGACCGCCACCGTCAGCGTCTCCATGCCGCCGCCATAGCGGGTGCCGCGCACCGGGGCCGCACCGAGATAGTCGAGCCCGATGGCGACGCGGGCGTGGGCGTCGGTGGTGCAGATGCCGTTGGCCGGATCGAACCCGACCCAGCCCAGATCGGGCACGAAGGCTTCCGCCCAGGCGTGGCCGGCCTGCTGATGCACCATGCCGTCGGAGCGCAGGAAATGGCCGGCGACGAAACGCGCCGGCACCAGCCCCGAGCGCGCGCAGGCGATGAAGATATGCGCGTAGTCCTGGCACACCCCGCGCTTCAGGCCGAACGCCTCCACCGCCGACGTGCCGCTGTTGGTGGGGTCTTCGTCGAAGGTCATGTGTTCGTTGATCTGCGTCATCAGCGCATGGAGGAATCCGAGTATGTCGTCTTCGGACTCCGCGCGCAGCTCGCGCGCGAAATTCGCCATCGCCGGATTGACTTCGGTGAGCCCCGTCGAGCGCAGGAACAGGCTCGGCGGAAAGCGCTCATCGGTGCCCCTGAGCACGCCGCCGGTGTCATGGGTCTCGACCAGGCCTTCGACGTTGATGGTGAGATTGGCGATCGTCCCCTCGGTCAGCACATGCGTGACATTGCCGAAGGCGTCCTGGTGCACCTGCAGCCGTGAATTGGTCGAGACGTCGATCTGCCAGTCGGCGACATATTGCCCGTCATGGCTGCCGGGCGTCATCCGCAGGATCTGAATGACGCCGGTGGCCGGCGGCTCGTAGCGGTAGCTGGTGGTATGGGCAATTCGCAGGCGCATGAGGTGGATTTCCGAATTCTCTGGCGAGCCGTCCAGGCTAACTCTTACACCAGATATTGCCTGGTGATGATTTCGCCGAGCCGCGCGTTGTCCGCAATGAATTCCTGAATGAATTCGTGCACCCCGTGCTGGAAGATGTCGTCCATATGGCTGTGTTCCAGCCGGTTCCGTACCCCGCGGGCGTGGCGCTGGGAAGGGCCCTGGCGGCCATAGGCGACGCCGATCTGGTCGAGATTGCGCACCAGGTTGCCGTAGCAGCTTGCCAGCGACCGCGGCAGGGAATTGTTGAGGATCAAAAGATCGGCGATCAGCCAGGGTTTCAGGGTTTCCCGGTAGACCCAGTGGTAGGCGGTCAGCGCCGAGACCGAGCGCAGGATTGAGGTCCACTGGTAATAATCGAGCGGACCGCCGACATGTTCCTCCTCCGGCAGCAGCACGTGATATTTGACGTCGAGGATGCGGGCGGTGTTGTCGGCGCGCTCCAGATGCAGTCCGAGCCGCGAAAACCAGTAGGCGTCGTTGCGCAGCATGGTGCGGTAGGCCGAGCCGTCGAACCGCAGCGAGGTTTCCTGCACGAAGCGCAGGAACTTCGTCAGGTCCTCGCGGCTCTTGGTGCCTTTGCCCCAGACTTCCTGCAGGTCGATCCAGGCCGAGTTGATGGTGTCCCACATCTCGGAGGTCAGCGCGGTGCGTACCGAGCGCGAATTGAGTTCGGCGTTTTCGATGCAGTTCCTGATCGAGGATGGATTTTCCGGGGCGAACGACAGGTAGTCGACAACGTTGCGCTCGTTGGCCTCTTCATGGACCTGATAGAAACTCGCGCTGACGCCCGCGGTCAACAGCGCCGAATCCCATTCGTTGGTCTGGCCGATATAGGTGTTGGGCAGCGCGGTGACGCGCAGCGTCGCCTCGATGGTGCGCGCCAGATATTCCGCGCGCTCGACATAGCGGGCGAGCCAGTACAGGTTTTCGGCGGTGCGCGACAGCATGCGGCAATCCAGCTCTTTGGGTCTACTCGTCCAGTATCCAGGTGTCCTTGGTGCCGCCGCCCTGGCTCGAGTTCACCACCAGCGAGCCTTCCTTCAGCGCCACCCGCGTCAAGCCCCCCGGCACGATGGTGACGTGACGGCTTCCCGTGAGCACGAACGGCCGCAGGTCGACATGGCGTGGCGCCAGCCCGCTCTCGACGCAGGTCGGGCAGGTCGACAGCGCCAGCGTCGGCTGGGCGATGAATCCCTCGGGCTCGCGCTTCAGTTTATCGCGAAATGCCTCGATGGTCGCTTTGGTCGCGGCCGGTCCGATCAGCATGCCGTAGCCGCCCGAGCCGTGCACTTCCTTGACCACCAGTTCAGAGAGATTATCGAGCACGTAGGCGAGATCCTTGGGCTCGCGGCAGCGCCAGGTCGGCACGTTCTTCAGGATCGGCTCCTCGCCGAGGTAGAATTTCACGATGTCCGGCATGTAGGAATAAACCGCCTTGTCGTCGGCGATGCCGGTGCCGACCGCGTTGGCAAGCGTGATGTTGCCGGCCGCATAGGCCGACATCAGCCCGGGCACGCCGAGCGCGGAGTCCGGGCGGAAGGTCAGGGGATCGAGGAAGTCGTCGTCGACCCGGCGGTAGATGACGTCGACGCGCTTGAGGCCCTCGGTGGTGCGCATGAACACCTCGTCGTTCTTGACGATGAGGTCGCGGCCCTCGACCAGCTCGATGCCGAGCTTGTCGGCCAGGAAGGAGTGCTCGTAATAGGCGGAGTTGTAGACGCCGGGCGTCATCAGCGCGACCGTCGGCTCGGCCGCGGCGCTGAGCGGGGCGACCGACCGCAGCGCCGACAACAGCTCGTCGGGGTACTTTTCCACAGGCGCGACGCGGTGGCGGGCGAACAAATCCGGAAACAGCCGCATCATGATTTCGCGGTTTTCCAGCATGTAGGACACCCCCGAGGGCGTGCGCGCATTGTCCTCCAGGACGTAGAAGTTTTCCGGGTCGACGCGGACAATGTCGATGCCGGCGATGTGGACGTAGACGTCATGCGGAACGTCCTGCCCGTTCATTTCGGGGCGGAACACCGGGTTCTGGAAGATCAGGTCGTCCGGGATGATATTGGCGCGCAGCACGTCGCGACCGTGATAGATGTCGCGCAGGAACATGTTGAGCGCGCGGACCCGCTGTTTCAGGCCCTTTTCGAGGATCGCCCACTCTTTTCCCGACATGATCCGGGGGATCACGTCGAAGGGGATCAGCCTTTCCTGGGCTTCGGCGTCGCCATAGACGGCAAAGGTGATGCCGATCCGGCGGAACAGGAGCTCCGCCTCCTGACGGCGATATTCCAGGGCGTCCGGCGGCGTCTCCCTGAGCCAGCGGGAGAGTTCCTGGTAGGCCGGGCGGACATCGCCGCCGGGCCCGTTCATTTCATCGAACGCAACTGCCATGAACCCCGACTGTTTTCTTGCGCCATGCGGGACAGTGCATGACTTAAAGGGATGGTAGCAAGGCCCGGGCCAGCGCGATATGCATGGGAAGAGGCATTTGGGGGAGCGGGCGGCGCCCACCTGCCTGAAAAATCGGCTGCCGGGTGCTTATTCCTGCAGCATACTCCGTGACATCGCGGTGTGGATTGAGCAGGGTCAAATGCAGGGCGAGGAGAGGCTATGAGCGAGATCGTCACCGCGGGAATTCTGGTGATCGGGGACGAGATCCTGTCCGGGCGGACCAAGGACAAGAACATCGGCTTTATCGCCGAATATTTGACCAATATCGGGATCGACCTGAAGGAAGTCCGCGTCGTCGCCGACGACGAGGCCGACATCATCGCCGCACTCGACGCGCTGCGCACACGCTACGACTACGTATTCACCACCGGCGGCATCGGGCCGACCCATGACGACATTACCGCCGACAGCGTCGCCAGGGCGTTCGGCGTCGGCATCGACCATCACCCGGAAGTGGTGGCGCGATTCCGCGAGCGCTGGGGCGCGCAGGACCTGAACGAGGCGCGCCTGAGGATGGCGCGGATCCCCGACGGCGCCGAACTGATCCAGAGCGCGACTATCCTGGCGCCCGGCTTCAAGCTCGGCAACGTCATCGTGATGGCCGGCGTGCCCTCGATCATGCAGGCGATGATGGACATCGTGGCGCCGAAGCTCAAATCGGGCGTACGGATGCTGTCGGACACGGTTCGCGCCAATGCGCGGGAAGGCGACATCGGCGGCCCCTTGCGCGACATCGCCAGCGCCCATCCCGACACCGTGATCGGTAGCTACCCCTTCACCGACGAGGACAAGAAGCCGAACACCAACCTCGTTGTCCGCTCCCGCGATCCCGAAAAACTCGCCGCCGCCATGAACGCGGTGAAGGAAATGCTGGCGGGGCTGAACGTGGTCCGCTAGCGGATCGGCCAATCGGGCGCACGGAGCACCGTCGCGGCCGCGACGGGTGCCGCCGCAATCCGGCAGGCTACAGGAGAACAGAGATGGCGGAGCATCCGGAACTCAGCGCGCAGGAGCGGGCTGGCAGGGCCTTTCCGGTCTCGTGGGACCAGTTCCACCGGGATTGCCGGGCGCTGACCTGGCGGCTGAATGAAGGGGGCCCGTTCCATGCGGTGATCGCGATCACCCGCGGCGGGCTGGTGCCGGCGGCGATCGTCGCCCGCGAACTCGGCCTGCGCGTGGTCGATACCGTCTGCATCGCGAGCTACGATCACACCACGCGGAACGAACTGAAGGTCTTGAAGGGCGTCTCGGCCGAAACGGCAAAACTCGGCGGCGGCACCGGCAAGGGTCTCTTGATCGTCGACGATCTCGTCGACACCGGCAAGACCGCGCGCCTGGTGCGCGACATGCTGCCCGATGCCCATTTCGCCACCGTCTATGCCAAGCCGATGGGCCGGCCGCTGGTCGACACTTTTATCACCGAGGTGTCGCAGGACACCTGGATCTTCTTTCCCTGGGATACCGCGCTGTCGTTCCAGCCGCCGATCCGCGACGGCGCGGCGTAGCGCTTCCTGCTGTCATTGCGAGCGAAGCGAAGCAATCCATGGCGCCGCGAAATGGATTGCTTCGTCGCTGACGCTCCTCGCAATGACGGTCTTGGCCAATACGAGCCGTCAGAATGCCGCTGCAGAACCGTGTCACACCGTCAGGCGACATCATCGCAACGCCGCATCGCGGCCTGTTCACCGGCAATCGCGGCATCATCCACGATCCCGCCACCAAAACGCTGACGCGGCGCTGGGCGAGCCAGGCGTGGCTCACCTGCGTCTGCGAATTCCGGGGGCGGCGGCGCAAGGTGATGGGCACGCGAAGCTGGACCGAGCTGTTTTTTCTCGACGAGGCCACCGCCTTGGCGGCGGGGCACCGTCCCTGCTTCTATTGCCGGCGGGATGACGCCAACCGGTTTCGCGCGGCCTGGGAAGCGGGCAACGGCGTTGCCACTATTCTCGCGCGCGAGATCGACGCCGTGCTCCACCGCGAGCGGCTGCAGGGCCGGGCGAAGCGGCTGCATCCGCTGCCGATGCCGGCGGAAAGCCTGCCCGATGGCGCGATGGTCAGCCAGGGCAATGAAAGTCTTCTGATCGCGCGGGGGCGCGCATTGTCATGGTCGCCGGCGGGCTACGCCTACGCGCAGAGCACGCTATCGGAGGCGATGCTGCTGACACCGCCGTCGACATTGCGGGCGCTGTCGGCGGGATATCGGCCGGTGCTGCATCCAAGCGCAGTCGCTTAGCGCAGCGGCTTGCCGTTTTCGTCGACGCTCATCCGGGACTCCCGCAGCGTCCAGTCGCGGATGATCTGCCGGCAGCGCGCGAGCGCGGCATCGTCGGGCTGGATTGCCGCCTGTGCCGGTTGCGCGGCGCGTGCGACCATGGCCTGGCAGGACACGAACTCGGCGCGGCCTTCGGCGTGCGCCGGCAGCGCGGCCGCGGCGAACAGCGCAACCAGGATCGCCGCGGCAGATTTCGGCGAGCCCATCAGCCGAGCTTCTGCCGCGCCAGCTTCGCGCCGGCGCCGAGCGCCATCAGCTTGGCCTCCGCGATCTCGCGGCGCATCGGCGCCATGCCGCAATTGGTGGTCGCGACGATGTTGCTCTTCGGCACGAACTTAGACACCGCCTCGATCACCCCAACCACGTCCTCGGCGGTCTCCACGGTGTCGCTGGCGACGTCGATCACGCCGGCCTGCACGATCTTGCCCTTGAGCAGGCCGAGCAGCTCCAGCGGCACCCTGGAATTGCGGCATTCGATCGCGACCTGCTGGATCGAGCTGCGGTCGATCGCCGGGAAGATGTCCTCGTACTGCCGCCACTCCGCGCCGAGCGTCTGCTTCCAGTCGGTATTGGCCTTGATGCCGTAGCCGTAGCAGATGTGCACCGCGGTGGCGCAGGTCAGCCCCTGCGCTGCGCGTTCCAGCGCCTTGATGCCCCAGTCCGAGACCTCGTCCATGTAGACGTTGAAGGCGGGCTCGTCGAACTGGATCACGTCGACGCCGTCGGCCTGCAGGGCCCTGGCTTCCTCGTTCAGGAGCTCGGCGAAGGCGAACGCCATCTTGACGCGGTCGCCGTAATATTTGTCGGCGATGGTATCGATGATGGTCATCGGACCGGGCAGGGTGAATTTCAGCTTTCGCGACGTGTGGGTGCGCGCGACGCGGGCCTCCTCGGCATGGACGCGGCCCTTCAGCCGCAGCGGCGCCACCACCTGCGGCACCATCGCCTTGTAGCGGTCCTTGCGGATTCCCATCTCGACCTTGTGGGCGAAATCGATGCCCTCGATCTTCTCCAGGAAGCCATGCACGAAGTGCTGCCGCGACTGCTCGCCCTCGGTGAGGATGTCGATGCCGGCGTCCTCCTGCAGCTTTGACGACCAGCAGCGTGGCGTCGCGCTTGGCCCGCGCCAGTTCGTCGCCCTTCGACTTCCAGGGCGCCCACAGCGTGTTGGGCTCGGCGAGCCATTCCGGCTTCGGCAGGGAGCCGGCGATCGTGGTTGGAAACAGCATGGGGGCCTCCCCGGGGGTTCTGGTTGAGCGTCTGTCTGCCATGTCTTATGGTCACCCTACAAGAACAACGAAAGTCGCCCGGGCCGGGCTTTGGGCACGGCGCGGATCCGCCGGGGAAGCCATGATCGACCTGCACTACGCGCCGACGCCGAACGGCTGGAAAATCTCGATCATGCTGGAGGAACTGGGGCTTCCCTATACCGTCGTGCCCGTCAACATCCGCGCCGGGGAGCAGTTCAGGCCGGAATTCCTGGCGATCAGCCCGAACAACCGGATCCCGGCCATCGTCGACCATGCGCCCGCCGACGGCGGGGGGCCGTTCTCGGTGTTCGAAACCGGCGCGATCCTGATCTACCTCGCCGAGAAGACCGGCCGGTTCTGGCCTGAGGACATGCGCGGCCGCTCGGTCGTCACGCAATGGCTGATGTGGCAGATGGGCGGGCCTCGGTCCCATGCTCGGCCAGCACGGCCATTTTGCGCTCTATGCGCCGGAGAAGATCCCTTACGCGATCGAGCGCTATCGCGACGAGGCGGCGCGGCTCTACCGCGTGCTCGATACCCAACTCGGCAAGACCGGCGCCTATGTCGCCGGCGACGATTACACCATCGCCGACATCGCCTGCTTCCCCTGGACCATGACCCACAAGGCGCAAGGCTTTACGCTCGACGATTACCCGAGCATCAAGCGCTGGTACGCCACGGTGCGCGCGCGGCCGCAGGTGCAGGCGGGGCTGGCGATCGGCAAGTTCGTCAAGGAGCCGTTCGACGAAGAGGCAAGGAAGAACATGTTCGGGCAAAAAGCCAAGGAGATGGTCGGGAAATCGTAACCACACCCACATCGTCATTGCGAGGAGCGAAGCGACGAAGCAATCCAGCTTTCTTTAGGCGGCACGATGGATTGCTTCGCTTCGCTCGCAATGACGGTTTGAACACTGAGCGAAGCGACAAAAGGAAACGCCATGATCGAGTTCTTCTTCGACTGCTCCAGTCCCTGGACCTATCTCGCCTTCCACAACATCCAGCCGCTGGCAAAGGAGTTCGGCGCCGAGATCGTCTGGCGGCCGATCCTGGTCGGCGGCATCTTCAACACCGTCAACCCCAGCGTCTATGCCCAGCGCGAACACCCGGTGGAGGTCAAGGTCGCCTACCAGAAGAAGGACATGGCGGACTGGGCGCGCTCGGCGGGACTTGCGATAAAGATGCGGCCGACGGTGTTTCCCGTGAACAGCGTCAAGGCGATGCGCGGCTGCATCTGGCTCGCCAGGGACGGCAAGGACATGGCGCCCTTTGCCCGCGCGGTGTTCGAGGCCTATTGGGGCGGCGACCAGGATATCTCGAAGGACGAGGTGCTGACCGAGGTGTGCAAGCGCGTTGGTGTCGATCCGCAGAAATTCCTCGCCGGCATCGGCGAGCAGGCGATCAAGGACCAGCTCAAGGCCAACACCGACGAAGTGATGGCGCGCGGCGGCTTCGGCTCGCCGACCATCTTCGTCGACAAGACGGACATGTATTTCGGCAACGACCGGCTGCCGCTGGTCCGCGAGGCGCTGGCCCGCCGCAAGGAACGGGCCGCCTGATGCCGAAGGCCGTCGTCTGCCGCGAGCTCGGTCCGCCCGAGCGCATGCGGCTGGAAACCGTTGCCTCAGCGCCGCTGAAATCAGGCGAACTGCGCGTTGCCCTTCATGCCGCCGGGATCAATTTTCCCGACGTCCTGATGGCGGCGGGCGAGTATCAGCTCAAGCCGGAATTGCCGTTCACGCCCGGAATGGAAGCGGCGGGCGAGGTGATCGAAGTCGGCAAGGGCGCCGAAGGCGCGGCCGTCGGCGACCGCGTCATCGTCAAGATGCGCCATGGCGCCTATGCGGATGAAGCCGTGGTGACGCCGTCGCAGACGATCCCGTTGCCGCGGGCTTTCGACTATGCCGAGGGCGCGACGTTCCTTGCCGCGCATGGCACCGCCTATCATGCGCTGATCGATCGCGGCCAGGTTGAACCGGGCGAGGTGCTGCTGGTGCACGGCGCCGGCGGCGGTGTCGGGCTCGCCGCGGTCGAGATGGGCAAGATGCTGGGCGCGACCGTGATCGCGGCGGCGTCATCGGAGGAAAAGCTCAGTGTGGCGCAGGCGAAGGGCGCCGATCATCTGGTGCTGTACAGCCGCGAGCCGTTCCGCGATGCGGTCAAGCGCATCACTGACGGCCGCGGTGCGGACGTGGTGTTCGATCCCGTCGGCGGTCAGGTGTTCGAGGAAAGCATGCGCTGCATCGCCTGGGGCGCGCGGCTGCTTATTATCGGTTTCACCGGCGGCATCGGGCTCGCCCGCACCAATCTGTTGCTGATCAAGGGCGCCAGCGTGCTCGGCGTCCGCGCCGGCGAGGCGGTACGGCGCAACCCGGCGCTTGCGGAAGTGCGGATCAAAAAGCTGCTGGAGTGGGCGGAGACCGGAAAAATCCGTCCCCACCTGTCGCACCGCCTGCCACTGGAAGATTTCGCAGCAGCGATGCGGCTTTTGATCGAGCGCAAGGCGATCGGGCGGGTGGCGCTGACGATGTGACACCATCTCTCGTCGTCCGGGCGAACGCCGGGACGACGAGAGAGGCACGCCTCGCGCCCTCACTCATACTCCCGCTCGTCCCACCACGGGAAATAATCCGGCATGTCGCTCGACACCTTGTCCTTGAACACGGCCGGGCGCTTTTCCAAAAACGACACCACGCCTTCCTTCACGTCCGCGGAGCGGCCGCGGGCGTAGATGCCGCGGCTGTCGACCTTGTGGGCCTCCATGGGATCGTCGGCCCCCAGCATGCGCCACATCATCTGCCGGATCAGCGCCACCGACACCGGCGCGGTCTTGGCGGCGATCTCTTTTGCCAGCGCGCGGGCGGTCGGCAGCAAGTCGTCGGGCGGCACCACCTTGCTGACGAGGCGGCCGGCCAACGCCTCCTGCGCCGGGAACACGCGTCCGGTGTAGCACCATTCCAGCGCCTGCGAGATGCCGACGATGCGCGGCAGGAACCAGCTCGAGGCGGCCTCGGGCACGATGCCGCGCTGGGAGAACACGAACCCGAAGCGCGCGGCCTCGCTCGCGATACGGATATCCATCGCGAGCTGCATGGTGACGCCGATGCCGACCGCCGGGCCGTTCACCGCCGCGATCACGGGTTTCAGGCATTTGAAGATGCGCAAGGTCACCTGGCCGCCGCCGTCGCGCACCTGGTGGTCGCTGTAATCGACCTTGCCGTCGGGCAGGCGCCGGACAGGTCCGCGCCGCGCATCGCGATCGAAGGTGTCGGCGCCGGAGGAAAGATCGGCCCCGGCGCAGAAGCCGCGCCCTGCGCCGGTGACGATGACGGCGCGGATGTTGTCGTCATTGTCGGCGGCGTCGAAGGCGTCGATCAGTTCCTGCTGCATCACGCCGTTGAAGGCGTTGAGCTTCTCCGGCCGGTTCAGCGTGATCGTGAGAATCTGCTCGGCGACCTCGTATTTGATGGTCTCATAAGGCACAGGGTGGTTTCCTCTCGGGTTTGTTGTTCTTCGAATCTAAAACCGTCATTCCGCGATGCGCCGTCAGGCGCAGCCCTCAGATGCGCAATTGCGCATCGGGGAATCCGGAAGTTATCGGCGCGAGATTCTACGATGTGCAATTGCACATCGTAGTTCGCGCTACGCGCGCCCCGGAATGACGGGGAATTACTTCTTCGGCGGGCTCGGCCACGGCCGCTGTGTGCCGCGCAGGCCCTCGAACGCTTTCGCCATGCCGAGCACGCCGAGGTCGTCGAAGCGGCGGCCGATGATCTGGACGCCAATCGGAAAGCCCTTGCCGTCATAGCCGCCATTGATCGAGACGGCCGGATTTTCCGACATGTTCCACGGCACGGTATAGGCGATGTGCTCGAATGGTTTGGCTGGGTCGTTAAGCGGGGAGGCGAGTTCGGCGGCGAAATTCACGACCGGCGACACCGGCGAGATGACGTAATCGAGATCGCAGAACAGCTTGGCCGCCGCCGCCCGGATCGCCATGGTGCAGTTGAACCCCCTGACGACATCGACGCCCGACAGCTTCGCGCCGGCCTCCGCCCAGTTGACGATGTAGGGCAGCGCCTTGCCGCGTTCGGCAGGGGTGAGTTTGGAAAGATCGTCCCACATCCGCGCGCGCCAGAAATTGTCGAGCCCGTCGAGGATCTCGCGCGTCATCACGCCGGGCACTTCGGCGACGACGGCGCCGGCCTCCTCGAAAGCCCTGGCGGCCTTCACGACGGTCTCGCCTACGTCTTTGTCCAGCGCCTGGCCGACACCGGGATCGAGCATCAAGCCAATGCGCAATTTGCGCGGGGATTTGTCCAGCGCCTTCCAGTTGATGCTGTCAGGCGGCAGGCTCATGCCGTCGCGGCGATCCGGCCGCGACAGCACGCTCATCATCAAGGCGGCGTCGTCGACGGTGCGGGTCATCGGCCCGGCGACGCGGCCGACATAGGGCGGGTCGATCGGAATCCGCCCGAGGCTCGGCTTCAGCGCGACGAGGCCGCACCAGCATGCCGGCAGCCGCACCGAGCCGCCGATATCGGTGCCGAGATGCAGCGGGCCGTAACCGGCCGCACCTCCCGCACCGGCGCCGGAAGACGAGCCGCCGGGATTCTTGCTGAGGTCCCAGGGATTGCGGGTGAGGGGATGGAAGCTCGACAGGCCCGACGACAGCATGCCGTAATCCGGCATCGTGGTCTTGGAGAAGATCACCGCGCCCGCTTCGCGCAGGCGCGCCGCCGGCGGCGCATCCGCAGCCGCGGGGACCTGCTTGACGCTGGCCGCGCCGAGCGGCACCGGCACGCCCTTGGTGGCGATATTTTCCTTGATCGTCACCGGCACGCCGTCGAGCAGACCCATCGGTTCGCCCTTGTGCCAGCGCTCGGTCGACGCCTTTGCGGTTGCGCGCGCCCCGTCGGGATCGAAGGCGTAGAGGGCCTTGATGTGCGGCTCCCACACCGCGACATGCGACAGCACGTCCTCCAGCACCTCGGACGGCGAAAACTGCCTGGCCTTGAAGCCCGCGATCAGGTCCGTGGCCGAAAGGTCGTGCAGCGAGGTGACGGCGTCGTCGTCGGATGCCGGTTTATGCATGGGAACCTGCCGGAAGCCGGGTTTCGATGATGCGTGCGAACAGGCTGGCGCCGACGGGCAGGATCTTGTCGTCGAGCACATAACCGGGATTGTGCACCGGCACCGATCCTTCATGACCGACCCAGAAATAGGCACCGGGCACCGCCTGCATCATGTCGGCGAAATCCTCGCTGCCCATCTTCGGCTGGGTCCGGGTAATGACCTTGGCGGGGTCGACCACGGTGCGGGCCACGGCCTCGACCACCCGCGACTGCTCTTCCTGGTTCACCAGCACGCTGAAGGTGTCGCGGATATCGGCGACGATCTCACACTGAAAGGCGGTCGCCATCCCGGCGCAGATCGCGCGCATCCGCTCGCGGATCAGCGCACGCGCCTCGTCGGAAAAGGCGCGGACGGTGCCGCACAGCCTGGCCTCGCCGGGGATCACATTGTAGGCCGAGCCGGCGTGAATCTGGGTGATCGACAGCACCGCCGCCTTCAGGGGATCGACGTTGCGGCTGACGATGGTCTGCAGCGCCTGGCCGAGCGTCATCGCGATCACGACCGCATCCTTCGAGCGCTCGGGCATCGCGCCGTGCGCGCCGTAGCCCTGGATGACGATGTCGAAGAAGTCGGCGCCGGCCATCGCCGGGCCGGGAAGGATCGCGACCTCGCCATGGTTCAAATCGGGCGCGTTGTGCAGGCCGTAGACCTCGTCGCAGGGGAATTTCTCGAACAGCCCGTCCTTGATCATGGCCCGGGCGCCGCCGAGGCCTTCTTCCGCCGGCTGGAAGATGAAATGCACGGTGCCGTCGAAGTTACGGGTCTCGGCGAGATAGCGCGCGGTGCCGAGCAGCATGGTGGTATGGCCGTCATGTCCGCAGCCGTGGAAGCGGCCGGGAATCGTCGAGCGCCATTTCAGGTTGGTGTTCTCTTCCATCGGCAGCGCGTCCATGTCGGCGCGCAGCCCGATACGCTTTGCCCCGGTTCCCTTACCCTTGAGCACGCCGACCACGCCGGTGCCCCCGAGGCCGCGATGCACCTCGATGCCCCATTGCGTGAGCTTCTCGGCGACGATGCCTGACGTGCGGACCTCCTCGAAGCCGATCTCGGGATGGGCGTGCAGATCCCTGCGGATCGCGGTGAGTTCGTCGGCAAAGCCTTCGATGCGCTCGATATTGGGCATTGGTCCTCTATCCGGTTGATTGTGTTTTTTTGTCGGGGGCGAAGGGAGCGCCGTTCGGCTTGACCCGGACGCCAGGTCGTAGCCGCGTCCACGGCAAGGCGGCGGTGTCGGCGGGCATCGCGCCGGGGGCGGCGCAGATCAGGAGTTGTTCCGCGATCGGTTCGAAATCCGCGCGGAAATGAACCGAGCTCTTGTTGACGAGGATGGCCTGCTCGGTCGGCTCGATCCCGACATAGCGGTACATCGCCTGGTCGGCGAGCTGCGCCTTGTGAGAGGATACGACCACCCTGATATCGCCGATCCGCAAGGCGGCCGAGGGACCCATGTCCATGTCGCGGCCGCCATAATAGGGACCGCCCGCCACGAATTGTCCGTCGGACAGTGCTTCGACGATGAAGGTTTCCTTGTAGGGCGCATCCCCCGGAATGCCCGATCTGCCGCCGAGCGCCAGCGTCACGCTGGCGCCGACGCCCGCGGCATGCGCAGCTTTTGCCGAAGCGGGATCGTAGATCACGCCGGTCGCGGCTCTCCGGGCATTGTTGCGGACCAGCGCGCGCAGCATGCCCGTGGTGTCGGAATCGCCGCCGGCGCCGGGATTGTCCTGGGTATCGGCGATGATGATGGGCTTTGTCGCGGTCTTCGCCAGTTCCATGGCGTGGCGCACGCCCTCGTCGGGGGTAAAGATGCGGCCGTCGAAATCCTCTTCGTGGCTTTCGATCAATGCCGCGACCGCATCTGCTGCGGCGTCCGCATCGGCCTGCGTCGCGCCATAGGCGAACACGCTCGGGCCGCAATGGACAAAATCGGCCGCCGGAAAGCCCGGCGCAAAGGACAGCGTCGGCACAGCGTCGCTCTCGAGCGAGGCGAGCTTTTGATAGATGCCCATGGTGGGCTGGTCGTTGGTGCACTGCCAGCTGATCGGAATCAGGAACGGCAATTGCCGGAACGCCTTTGCGAACTTTTGCTTTGTGCCGAGCAGCAACGCCAGATGTCTGGCGGCGGCGCGGCCGGTCTCGGCCATGTCGACATGCGGATAGGTGCGGTAGGCGATGAGCGCGTCGGCGTGTTCCACCATCTCGGGCGTGACATTGGCGTGCAAATCGAGGCTGACCACCATCGGCAGATCCTTGCCGATCACCTCGCGCACGCGCGCCAGAATTTCGCCTTCGCCGTCGTCGAGATGTTCCGTGACCATGGCGCCGTGCAGGTCGAGATAGACGGCGTCCAGTGGCCCGGCGGCCCTGATGCCATCGACCATCACCTGGACGATGCGTTCATAGGCATCCTCGGTCACATGCGCCGAGGGGCTGGCGCCGCAGGAGATGGTCGGCACCATCTGCCAGCCCAGGGCTTCCGCGGCTTCGACGAAGCCGGCGAGGCCAACATTGATGTTGCGCATGGTCTTGAGCACGTCGGCGCCCACAGCCATCGCCGGCCAGCCGCCGCCATGCACGAAATCGCCGTAAGTCGCCTTCGTCGGCGCGAAGGTATTGGTCTCGTGCAGGAAGCCGCCAACGGCGATACGGGTCATCAATTCTGTCTCAGTGAATATTCGCCGGGGTGACGTTAGCCTCGTCATCGCCGGCAGTGCAAGCGACGAAGCAATCCGTCTCCCGCATGGCTTCGACCTATTTCCGGGTTGCTGGGCCGGGAGTGACCCTTCTCCGTCATTGCGAGGAGCGAAGCGACGAAGCAATCCAGCTTGGCGTGTTGTACGGCCGGCATGGATTGCTTCGCTGTGCTCGCAATGACGGCTGATTTACGTCGTCGCAGCGGCGCCCGCCGCAACGGGGCGAAAATTCGCAAAATCCCAGTCCCGTCCGGGGGCGGCATCGAGCAGTTGCCTGGTATAGGCCTGTTGCGGATGGGTCAGGACCTGCGCCGCCGGTCCCTGTTCGACGATGCGGCCATGCTGCATCACGGCAACGTCGTCGCAGATTTGCGCCGCAACGCGCAAATCGTGCGTGATGAACAACAGCGCGACGCCGAGCCGGCGCTGGATCTCGTCGAGCAGTTCCAGCACCTGCGCCTGCACGGAGACGTCGAGCGCGGAGACCGCTTCGTCCGCCACCAGCACGTCGGGATCGAGCGCGAGCGCACGCGCAATGGCGATGCGCTGGCGCTGGCCGCCGGAGAACTGGTGCGGATAGCGCGAGATTGCATCTGCCGGCAGGTCGACGAGTTCCAAGAGCTCGCGCGCCTTCGCCAGCGCCTCCGCACGCGGCATGCCGTAATTGATCGGGCCTTCGGCGATGGTCTCGCCGACCGTGATGCGCGGATTGAGCGAACGATAAGGGTCCTGGAAGATGATCTGGATCTTCTTGCGGTGCGGCTGCAGCAGCCTTCGCGACAGGTCGGAGATTTCGCGGCCTGCAAGGCGGATGCCGCCGGAAGTCGGGTCGATCAGCCGGACGATGCAGCGCGCCACCGTGGATTTTCCGGAACCGCTTTCGCCGACGATGCCGAGCGTGCGGCCCTTGCGCAAGGTCAGCGTGACGTCCTGGGCAGCGGCGACCTCGCGGACCGCGCCGAAGAACGAGCGTTCGCGATAGACCTTGCCGAGTTCGTTGGCCTCCAGCACCACCGGTTCGGTGGTCTCGGCGCGCGGCGTGCGCGGCACCAGGCTCGGCACCGCCGAGAGCAGGTTGCGGGTGTATTCCATGGTCGGATTGCGCAGGATGGTATCGAGCGGCCCGGTTTCGACCAGCCGGCCCTGGCGCATCACCGCGACGCGATCGGCGATCTCCGCGACCACGCCCATGTCGTGGGTGATGAACAGCACGGCGGTGCCGTGATCCCGCTGCAGGTCGCGGATCAGGGTGAGGATCTGCTTTTGCGTGGTGACGTCGAGTGCGGTGGTCGGCTCGTCCGCGATCAGCAGTTTCGGCTCCAGCACCAGCGCCATCGCGATCATGATGCGCTGGCGCTGGCCGCCCGACAGCCGGTGCGGATAGGAGGCGAAAATGCGCTTCACCTCCGGCAGACGCACCTGCTCCATCATGTCGAGGATGCGTTGGCGTCGCGCGCGGGCATCGAGGCTGGTGTGCGCCCGCAGCACTTCGTCGATCTGGCGGCCGACCGGCACCACCGGATTAAGCGCCGTCATTGGCTCCTGGAAGATCATCGCCATGGTGGTGGCGCGAAGCTGCCGCAGGCGGCTGTCGCTCGCCGTGAGCAGTTCCTCGCCGACCAGTTTTATGCTTCCCGCGGTCGGTGCCAGCGAGCCTTTTTGGAGGAGCCCCATCACCGTCAGCGAGGTGACGGATTTGCCCGAGCCGCTTTCGCCGACCACGCACAGGGTTTCGCCCTTGCGTACCTGCAGGGAGACACCGTCGATGACGCGCGGCCCTTGCGGCGTCTTGCCGAGGCTGACGACGAGGTCGTTGAGGTCGAGGACGACGTCTGCGGCTGGCGCCACGCTCACTTGCTGCCCTCCCGCTGCTTCATGCGGGGATCGAGCGCGTCGCGCGCGGCGTCGCCGATCAGATTGACGCTGAGGATCGCGATCGAGAGCAGCAGGCCCGGCCAGAAGATCAGCGACGGCTTGATCTGAAAATAGGCGCGGCCCTCGGCCATGATATTGCCCCAGGTCGGCGTCTCCGGGTTGATGCCGGCGCCGAGGAACGACAGGATCGCCTCGGTAAGAATGGCGGAAGCGCACACGTAAGTGCCTTGCACGATCAGCGGCGCGATCGTGTTCGGCATCAAATGCCGCCACATGATCTTGGGCAGGCTGGAACCGACCGAGATCGCGGCTTCCACATAGGGTTCCTCGCGCGCCGACAGCACCACCGAGCGCACCAGCCGCGCCACGCGCGGAATCTCAGGAATGGTGATGGCGACCAGCACGGTCATCGGGCTCGCGCCCGACAGCGAGACCACGGCGATGGCGAGCAGGATGCTCGGGATCGCCATCAGGCCGTCCATCACCCGCATCATGACCGCGTCGACCCATTTGAAGAAGCCGGAGACGAGGCCGATCACCAGCCCAATGCCGATGCTGAACACGGCGGCGCCCAGCCCAATCAGCAGCGAAATGCGTCCGCCATAGAGAATGCGCGACAGCACGTCGCGGCCGTAGCCGTCGGTGCCGAGCAAAAATTGTGCGCTCGCCGGCCGCAGCCGCTGCGCCGGCGCCAGCAGCAAGGGATCGTGCGGCGACAGCCACGGCGCCAGGATGGCGGAAGCGATGATCAGGACGAGACAGACGGTGGCAACCGCGATGATCGGCGTCGCCGTGAGGAAGCCGAGCCCGGGCCGGAACGGCGTGGTGATCGGGATCGACGGTTCGGGAAGGGTTTCGATCGCCATCAGTATCGTATCCTGGGATCAAGTGCCGTGTAGGCGATGTCGATCAACAGATTGACCGCGACATAGATACCGGAGGTCAACAGGATCATCGCCTGAATCACCGGATAATCCCGCGCCAGCACCGCATCGACCGTGAGGCGGCCGATGCCGGGGAGGTTGAACACGCTTTCTGTGACGACGACGCCGGAAATCAGAAGCGTGAAGCCAGTGCCGATCACGGTGATGACGGGCACGGCGGCGTTGCGCAGCGCGTGGCGCAAGAGTACGGCGGTCTCGCCGATGCCCTTGGCGCGCGCGGTGCGCACGTAATCCTCGCCCAGCACGTCCAGCATGGCCGTGCGCGTCATGCGCGCGATCAGGGCGACGTAGATGAAGGACAGCGTGACGGTCGGCAGGACGATGCGCTCGAGGAACGGGCCGAGACCCGCGCTGATGCTCTTGAAACCCTGCACCGGCAGCCAGCGCAGGTCGATGGCGAACAGCTGGATCAGAATGTAGCCGATCACGAACACCGGAACCGAGAAGCCGACCACCGACAGGCCCATGACGAAGCGGTCGATCCAGGTGCCGTGCTTCCACGCCGCGATCACGCCGAGCGGCACCGCCACGGCGATCGAGAGGATGATGGTCGACAGCGCGATCGAGATCGACGGCTCGACGCGCTGGCCGATCATCTTCAGGACCGGGATGTTGGAGATCAGCGACACCCCGAGGTCGCCGTGCAGCAACTTGCCGATCCAGGTGAAGAACTGGATGTAGAGCGGCTCGTTCAACCCGAGCGAGGTGCGGATGCGCTCGAGCCGCTCGGGCGTAGCGTTGTCGCCGGCGAGGATCGCCGCGGGATCGCCCGGCGTCAGCCGCAGCAGGAGAAACACGAACAGCGCCACCACGCCCATCACGGGAATGGCGGCCAGCACGCGGCGAACGAGGTATCCGAGCATCGTCATCCATCAGATTATGCGACAACCCATAAGCCGGGTTTATCGGCCATGGTCATCGCGGATTATGTTCCCGCCCGTAGCGATTTGGCGAGCAAATCCTGTG
>CAWHRA010000026.1:0-18486 GCA_963831585.1 uncultured Alphaproteobacteria bacterium
AGCGCGAAACCCAGCGCAATATTGAGGTGATGTGGCTGACCGGGCGGCTGATGCCGGATTTCAAGACCATCGCCGACTTCCGCCACGACAATGGTCCAGCGATCAGGGCGGTATGCGGCCAGTTTGTTGCGCTATGCCGTCGTCTGAACCTGTTTGCCCAGACCGTTGTTGCGATCGACGGCAGCAAGTTCAAAGCCGTCAACAATCGAGACAAGAACTTCACGGTGGCCAAAGTCTGCAAGCGCATGGAGCAGGTCGACGCCAGCATCGCGCGTTACCTGGCGGCACTGGACCGGGCCGACCGCGAGGAGAGCGATGTCGCTGAAGTCAAGTCGGTCCGCCTGAAGGAGAAGATCGCCGGCCTGCGCCGACAGATGCAGTCCTTGAAGGAGATCGAGCAGACGGTTCGGGACGCGCCCGACCAGCAGGTCTCGTTGACCGACCCCGACGCCCGTTCAATGGCGACCAGCGGCAAAGGCACCGGCATCGTTGGCTATAACGTGCAGACCGCCGTCGACGTCGAACACCACCTGATCGTGGCGCACGAAGTGACCAATGTCGGCCATGACCGAACACAACTCGTGCCGATCGCGCTCAAGGCGCAGGAGGCGACAGGAAACGAGGAGATCACTGTTCTGGCTGATCGGGGCTATTTCAACGGTGATCAGGTATTGGCATGCGAAAACACTGGCGTGCTGCCCTGCGTGCCCAAGACGCTGACATCTGGCAATGCCAAGCGAGGCCTGTTCACTGGGCAGGACTTCATCTACGACGCCGAGAACGACCATTACACCTGCCCGGCCGGCGAACACCTGACGAGAGGGCTTGTCCGATCGGACCGTCGCGGCGACATCGACCACTACCGCAATCTGACCGCTTGCTTCACCTGTCCTCTCAAGCCCAGCTGCACACCGGACAAGCTAAAGCGGGTCAAGCGCTGGAAACATGAAGGCGTCCTCGACGCGATGCAGGCTAGGCTCGACCGGATGCCCGACGCCATGGGCGTGCGCCGGCAAACTGTGGAGCACCCTTTTGGAACCATCAAATCATGGATGGGAAGCACCCACTTCCTGACCAGGACGCTGAAGCGGGTCCGCACCGAGATGAGCCTCCACGTTCTAGCCTACAACATGAAACGGGTGATTGCGATCATCGGTGTCGGACCGCTGCTGCACGCGATCCGGGCCTGAGTGCCTGGATCATCTCGGAGCCCCGCCGCGACCTGACCATGGAGGTCGGCCCGCCGTCCCCTGCAAAACACGTTTTTCCACGGCCTCGGTCGGTTTGACTGATTCGACCCATGACTGGCGAACGGCTGGTTTCGGCACGTCTCGCTCATTCCCGTGCGTCCCGGCGAAGGTCTCCTTTCTGAACTCATAGCCGCCGCTCAGGCTTGGCGGTGGGAACTGTTCTTCGTGCCCCTGAGCGGCCATTCCCGCAGGAATTCGGCAATGCCTCAGGTGGTGGAAAAAGATCTTCGCTATGTTAGCGGCAGGTGGCGAGTGACGCCGATAGCCGCCAGGACTTACCCGGGCGGGCGCCGTGCTTTCGCCGGATGTAGCGGGCATCTTGTGGGCGCTGGTGTATCGTGCGCCTAGTCAACAAGGACGTTTGCGTTTCCTCGGCATGAGCCATAGGAAGGCTTAGGCGAACATGATGTCCGAACATCGCATTGCAGATCAGGTCGGCGGAACGTATGGATCGTCGGAGGCCGCCGCCGGATGGCAGCGCAGCGCCGTTGCCCGTGCGCAGATCCTAGCACCGCTGACCGATCGGATGCTCGACCTGGCTGGAGTTCGACATCGGCCATCGAGTCCTCGATGTCGCCGCTGGCACCGGCGAGCAGACGCTCCTGGCGGCTCAGCGTGTCGGACCTACCGGCACGGTCTTGGCAACCGACATAGCCGTCCGGATGCTAGCGTTGGCGGAAGAGGCGGCCGCGCGGGCGGGGCTTCGGAACGTTAAGACCCGAGTTCTGGACGCTCGCGACCTTCACCTCGAGCCCGAGTTATTCGACGCCGCAATCGCGCGGCTGGCACTCATGCTGGTCCCAGAGCGGGCGCGGGTAATGGCCGGCATTCATCAGGCACTGAAGCCGGGCAGAAAGTTTGCGGTTTTGGTTATTGGCACCGCCGATGAATGCCCCCTTATCGCGCTACCGATGGGGATCGCGGGCCGCCATGCTGGAGCGCCCCAGGCGCCGTTCGGCGATCCTGGCTTGTTCGCGCTTGGCGATCCGGTCGTGCTGGAGGCTGTGTACCGCGATGCCGGGTTTCGTGACGTGACCATCGAGGCGGCGCCGGTCCAACGGCGATTCCCTTCGTTCGCGGTAGCCCTGCAAAACGTCCGGGACCTGCTGCCGGAGATACCGCAGCTGCTGATGCAAGCCACCGAGACTGAACGCGAAGCAGCCTGGGCCGAGATCGAGGATGCTCTGCGCCAGTACGATAACGTTGACGAATTCGTGATACCACAGACGTACCTGATAGGCGTGGGCACGAAGTAACCGCCATCAGTGGCTGCCAAGGTTCGCGTTGGACGCGCGAACGTTCGGCGTCCGCGCACTGCGGAAGGTGCGCCGGGGGGTTGGCCTTGGCCGGAGAAGGAATAGGCAAACTGGCCCACTGCCCATCGCCGACGTTCGCACCTATACCTCCGTGCAAGTTGGTTGCGGCCTTGCCTTCCGGCCATCTGGTATTAGAGAACATACCTTCGACGACAAGGACAAGAAACGGGGGCCGCGGATGGCGGAGGAACTTACCTTCAGGGATGAGGCGGCGGCGCTGTACGACCAGGCGTTCGCGCATGTCACGGCGTACTTCATGCCCTTCTTATTGCAGGCCGCCGGTGTTGCGCCGGGCATGCGCGTCCTTGACATCGCGACAGGTACCGGGCTCTCCGCCGAAGCGGCCCTCGCCGCGGTCGGCCCGACCGGCTACGTCACCGCCGCCGACATCTCGCCGGCGATGGTTGCAAGGGCGCGCGAGCGCCTCGGGGACGCGCCGAACGTTGCGCTCTCGGTCGAGGACGGACAGACGCTTCCATTCCCCGACGAGAGTTTCGACGCGGTTCTCTGCAATCTCGGACTGATGTTCTTTCCCGACCCGGTGCGGGGCCTAGCGGAATTCCGCCGTGTACTGCGTCCCGGGGGGCGCGTGGCGGTTTCGGTCAATACCGTGGTCGAGCGCTCCTACAACCACCAGATCAACGTTATGATCGCGCGCTACGTACCGGGCTTGGCCGAGTTCGTCGCTCGCACCTTCGCGCTCGCCGAAGCGTCAAAACTGCGGTCGCTCTTCGAGGCGGCCGGCTTCGCCGACTTCGCAACCGATACGATGAGGCACGCCTTTGTGCTACCGTCGTTCGACGCCTATTACGGCCCCTTTGAACGCGGCGGATGCTCGACCGGTCAGGCGCTGGTCGGCCTTTCCGAGGACATACGCCGTGCGGTACGCGAAGAGGCGCGGCGCGACCTGTGTGACACCGGGGGGCCGGTCAAGCCGGAAGCCGAGTACCGGATTGCCAGTGGAGAGCGCCAAGGAGAGTGAGGCAGATCGCCTTAACGCAACTAGGTGACGGCCGGTTCCGGCGCAATCCGGCAGCTCCCGCTCGGTCCGGCGAAGGTTTGCTTACTGAAGCCGACGCTCCCTCCGACGGTGTGGGCGCCTGACCTGAATCTGCCCCATAGCGGTCACCGACCGTGCGGCATTTCGAAGGATGTGACGGCGAAAGGAGCCGACGGGCAGCCGCGACTGCTGATCCGGACGAGACGTCGCTCGAAAATGATCGGGCCCGAGTGATCTGCTACATTTCCGGCGACGATTTAGGGCGGTTAGGGAGGGAATTATGCTCAGGACGCGCCTTTGCGATCTCCTCGGCATCGACGTACCGATCATACTCGCTGGGATGGGTGCAGGAGCAACGTCGGCGAAATTCGCTGCCGAGGTCTCCAATCATGGCGGGCTCGGAAGCGTTGGTTCGCTCTTTTGCGGCGCCGACGCGGTGAAGCGGGAAATCGATCTGTTGCCCACCCTGACGAACCGTAATTTCGCGATAAATCACATCCCGCAAGCCTTGGATGTCGAAGTCTTTCATCACACCCTCCGGGCCCGACCGGCCGTGATTTCCTTCGCGCTAGACGACCCGGGTGATTTGATTCGCCAGGCCCATGATGTTGGAGCTCTGGTCATGGTGCAGGTCACGACGGTCGGTCAGGCTGTTCAGGCCGCCGAACGCGGGGTCGATGTGATCATCGCGCAAGGCAGTGAGGCCGGCGGCTACGGCGGCACCATCAGCACGATGGCGCTCGTACCGCAAGTCGTGGATGCGGTGTCGCCCGTCCCGGTTGTCGCCGCCGGCGGCATCTATGACGGGCGGGGCATTGCCGCGGCCTTTATGCTGGGAGCGGTCGGGGTCAACATGGGCACCCGCTTCCTCGCGTCCAAAGAAGCGCCGATTGACGATGATTGGAAGCAGGCGATCATCGAGGCACATTCCGAAGACGCGGTGAAGGCCGAGGTTCTCAACGACATCATTCCAGGGCTGGGCACGGTCGGATACGGCACCGTCGGGCGAACCCTGCGCACACCGTTTCTGGATGAATGGGGCAGCAAACGGGATGAGGCGCGCCGAAACGGAGAACGCCTTTGGGTGGAAATTGTCGAAAGGCTCCGCCGCGGGCAGCGCCAAGAAACGCTGGTTTGGGCGGGACAAACCGCTGGAGGAGTCAAGGAAATCTTGCCCGTAGCCGACATCATGCGGCAATTGGTCGACGAGACCGAAGCTGCGCTGGCTCGGGTTCCTCGCTCCCATTGAATGTAATGCAGCCGACACCCGGCAAGCTTAACCGCTCTAGAAACCGGAGGTTTCTTTCGCCGCGTGGTAGTAGATGTTCGATTTGCGATACACTGCGAAGTCGAGGACGACGCTCATGGATACCTCCGTAGTATGGCTAACTGGCGGGGTAACGCCACGCGGCGAGATAATGCACGCCTGCGGCCCCCGACCCAAACTGCTCAGTATGCGGCGTCCCCGCCGGCACTGAGCACAAGTCACCGGCGCGATAGGTCTGGGGCGTACCATTACAGGCGATCGTCATCTCCCCCTTGAGCACAAAGAGGAGCGCATCGAACTCATGGCTGTGCTCAGCACCCGTCCCGCTGACTTCCATTTGCCGGTCGAACAGCTCGGTGTACCCCTCGGCCTTGAGCTTCCGCTCGAATTCTGCGCGTTCCATCGTCTCGCTCCCTACCCGCCTAGACAATCCTAACATCTCACCCTTGCCCATGTAGCCGAGGTCGAGAAGGAAGTGGACGAGAAATGAATGGACATGGGACTCGTTACTCGTGGCACACAGCACGAGGCGTTCAATGCGCCTGACATTGCCATCGGGATCGAGTTCGCAAGCGGCCGCTTTCGGCGCTCTGCAGCGGATGGGGGACGTTACCGCGAAGGTCCTATGCTTTCTTCGTGCAGCGGTTGGGCGTTGGGTTTGTCTGTCATGGTGTCCTTTCTTAACCCCAAAGCCTTATGCAAGCGTTATGCCAGGGTGGAGGCGCGAAAGTGTAAACCGCTCAGCAGAACGATGCTTGCGCGACGACGCAAGAATCCTACGCGACCGCGAGTGTGTCGCCGACGGGATGAGGCCGTGCGCAAAACGGGACGATGGTGGGGCGAGACTCTGTCGAGCCGGGGGAACGCGCCCGAAGCGCTACTCTTTCGCGCCGGTTTCCTTTTCGTTAGGCACAGCTTTCTTCGCCTTGCCCGCCGGCTTGGCGTCCCCCTCAGGGCTCGCTTCGCCTTTCGCCGCCTTGCGTTTCCGGCCTTTTTGCGGCGGGGTCGCTTCCTCGATCACCACTTCCGCCGCATCCACCCACTCGAGAAAAGCAACAGCCGCCGAGTCGCTTTTGCGTGCTCATGACCGCATCATGCTCGCGGGTGATGCTGACATGGCGCAGTTGCTTCAGGCCTTCGACAATCCGGTCGAGCCTTGCCTCGGGATCGGATGCGTCATTGAGATCCGACACCAGGGTCTCGACGAAACCGCGCGCAAGCCGGACCACGCTCTGGTCCTCGGCCGCGACGCGCGGCGCGGCCTCCAGCAGCAGCCGAGCGATATTGATGACGAGCCCGAGCACCATGACGAGCGCCAGAAGCGTATTCAGCCGTGCCCGCAGGGAGAGCTTCTGCCACATTGCCATGCTCGACTCCGGCCCTGAATTCCCGTCGTGAACTGCCAAACGTTGACAGCGAAAAACGCCGCGCTATCTAATTGAACCGTACCGCACTTCTTCCGGAGAGAGCATAGCGCGAAGCCAGGGGGTGAGCACCGCCAGTGAACGCGGCGTCCAATGCAGGGGATTGTCTGCGCCACGCGTATTGCGCTGCAAAATCGATTTTGACGACTGAGCTAGGGACTCGGCTATGGGGCCTTCCGATCGATGTCGATGCGTATCCTGATCGTTGACGACCATCCGATCGTTGCCTCCGGCTGCCGCGCGCTGCTGGCCGGCGATCCGGATATCACCATTCTGGAAGCATCCGACGCCGAAAGCGGCGAGGCAGGCGTTCGTCACCGAGCGGCCCGACATCTGCGTCCTCGACATCAATCTGCCGGGTGTTTCCGGCTTCGAGCTGGCGCGGAGAATTCTGGCGCGCGACGGGGCGGCGCGCATCATCATGTTCAGCATGAACGACGATCCGATCTTCGCGGCGCGCGCCATCGAGGCCGGCGCCAAGGGCTATGTTTCGAAATCGGGCGACCCCGGCGACCTGGTCGAGGCGATCCGCAAGGTGGGCGACGGCGGGGTATTCCTGCCCGCCGCGATCGCCCAAAGCATCGCGTTTGCCGGTCCGGGATTGGCCGAAAACCGTCTGGCGAAACTGACGCAGCGCGAGATCGAGATCTTGCGCCTGCTGGGCGCGGGCAAGAGCCTTTCCGAGATCGCGTGGCTGGTGCATTCGTCCTACAAGACGATCGCAAATACCTCTTCCATCATGCGCCAGAAGCTCGGCTTGCGCTCATCCTCCGAACTGGTGCGCTTTGCGATCGAGAGCCGGCTGGTGTGAAAGGCTAGGTCCTGCCCGCGTCGGCCGTCGCGCGCGACACCAGCGACCGCATTTCATCGCCGATCGATGCGATGACCTCTCTGCTGCGCGTTCCCCGCGGCGGCGGCAGCGACTTCTCGGCAATGATCCGGGTCGGCCGGTCCGACAGGAAGAACAGCCGATCCGCCAGCTGGATGGCCTCGGCCAGATCATGGGTGACGAACAGCGTCGTCACCTTGGTCCGCGTCGTCAGCGCCACGAGTTCGTCGCGCAGCCGGGCGGCGACGGCTTCATCGAGCGACACAAAGGGCTCGTCGAGCAGAAGAAAATCCGGCCGCACCGCAAAGGCCCGGGCGATCGCCGCGCGGCGTGCCAGTCCGAGCGACAATTCGCCGGGATAGCGCGCCAGATGCGAGCCGAGGCCGAGTATCTCGACCAGTTCCGTCAGGTCGGCGGCGGCATCGCGGGCCGGCAGCGCAAGCCGGATGTTCTGCTCGACCGTGCGCCAGGGCAGAAGGCGCGGCTCCTGAAATACAATCCCGAGACGGCCGGATCCCGGTGTGCGCAGTTCGCCGCGGAAATCCGTATCGAGCCCGGCGGCGATCTGCAGGATCGTCGTCTTGCCGCAACCGGAAGGGCCGATCAGCGCGCCGAACGATCCGGCTTCGAGCCGAAGGTTCAGGCCGCGAACGACCTCGACCGGCGTGCCGTCGGCCGACAGGATAGGTCTTCGCATCGATGCGAAGTTCAAGCGGGGCGGCGTCGCCAGCGGATTGCGCGTCGTTCAAGCGGTTGTACCAGAAGGCTTTCGATCACGAGCATAAGCACGATGAAGGAGATCGCATAGCTCAGTATCTTGGCCATGTCGAACAGCGAGAAGGCCGAACCCAGCACGAACCCCACGCCGTTCGGGCGTCCGATCAATTCGACCACCAGCACGATCTTCCAGACGATCGAGAGGCCGGAACGCGAACTGGCCGCCAGATAGGGCGCGAGTTGCGGGATCACGACGTGACGGATCCGCGAGAGCCAGGTGAACTTGAAAGGCCTTCGCCATTTCGTCGAGTTCGGGATCGAGCGCGCGGGCGCCCTCGCGCATGACGACGATCACATTCGGCAGCTTGTTGACGGCCACGGCCAGGATCGCCGCGGTTTCGTTGAGGCCGATCCAGATGTAGGCGAAAATGATCGTCACCAGCGCCGGCATGTTGATCAGCACGACGAGCCATGGATCGGCGTATCGATCGACGGTCTTCGAGCGCCCCATCGCATAACCCGCGATGATGCCGAGGACCATCGCGATCGCGAAAGAGCCGATCACGCGCGCCAGCGTGCAGCCCATCTGAAACGGCAATTCGCCGGAGCGGATGTCGGCGAGGATGGTCGCGCCGACCGCCAGCGGGCCCGGCAGCAGCCGCGATTGGGCCAGCGCCGCTGCAACGGCCCAGAACCGCGATCAGGGCGGCCAGCGAATAGAATTCTCGGCAACGCTCAGTCTCCGCGCGGCGGTGGGTTGATAGTAAAGGCCGGGATCGAGTTCCTGCGACGGACCTACAAGTTCCGGGCCGCCGATGCTCGCGAGCGTCCTGAACAAGCGCGCGCGCGTCGGCTTCTTCCGCGGCTATCGGCCGCCGCGGCATCCCTTCCCTGGTCCGGTCGCGGTAGGCCTTGAAGGTCCAGTCATCCTCGGCGTTCATCAGCGGGCGCAGCGCATCCCATTCCTCGTCGGATCGCAGCATGATGTCATTGGCCTTCTGCGCGACCGCGATGAAGCGGTCGATCGTGCTCTTGTGGCTGGCCGCGAATTCCTCGGAAAAGGCGTAGCCGATCAGCGCGACCGGTTCGTTCAGCCCGAGCGCCGCCTCGCGCATCGCGTACGTCGAGGATGCGGCGATAGCCCTCGGCCTCCAGCCTGGCGCAGAAATTCCAGAAATTGAGGCTCGCTTCGGCTTCGCCCTGCTGCAATTTCTGAAACATCAGCGGCGGGGCACCGTACTCGAGCGTCGCCTCGCGCTTGAGATCGATGCCCTGGCGGATCGCGGCGGCCTGGACGATGAGCCAGCTCTTGTCGAGCGGGCCGCCCGCAACGGCGAGAACCCGGCCCTTGAGGTCGCCGATGCTCCGCACCGGTGAATCGCTCTTTACCATGATGGAGCCGACCGCGCTGGAATAGGGATAGAACAGCAATTTGGCGCCGAGCGCGCGCGCGCGGGCGACCCAAAGCCAGTCGACGACGGCGAGATCGACCGAACCGCTGTTGAGCGCGAGCTTGCCCGCATCCGGCGAAGCGTATTCGCTGATCTTCAAATCCAGGCCGGCGTCGGCGGCAAGGCCGTGACGGCGGATCACGTCCAGTTGCCAGGCGAACGTGCCGGTCGTTTGCAGGCCGATGCGCAAGGTCTCGCCGGCCAGCGTCGGAGTAACCGCAAGCACGACGCAGAGCGTCACGAAAATTCTGAACATTCACGATGCTTCCGGGCGACCGGACTTTGCTGCGAAGCACAATCGATCGCGGGTTCGAGGATAGCTTCCAGCTCTCGTCATTCTTGCGAGAAATCATCCATCACTACAAGCCGGAACTCCCAGGGGTCATTCGACGGCGCAGAGGCAAAGACTGATCGATTCTCAATGCGGTGCGGCAAAGGGCTACGCAAGCCGCTCAAAGTGCGGCTAGGATGCCGCCATGGCGGAACTGAGGGCATCGAAACGCTTGGTTGCGGCGACAAGACGGGCGGCGGAATCCTGCCTGCTGCTGGCGCTTGCGATGATTCCGACCGGCGCCGCACTGCGGAACCATCGAGACCGAACATCTGTTCGGCTTCACCATCGGAAGCGATGTCGGCGACGTCGGGGAAAGAGAGCTGGAGGGATCCGTCACCGGCCGATTTGCAAAGCAGAACGGAACGTATGCGGCGACCGCCAGCACGATGTCGGTGGAATTCGTGCCGATGGCAAATCTTCGAACCGAATTTACCGGTGCGGTCGATCTCCTATGACATTGCCGGCGTGAGCGGGCTGTTCGATCAGCGCTATGTCGCATTTGGCGGCCTTTCCGCCGACATCCGCTACCGGTTGCTCGATCGCGCGACCGCGCCGTTCGGCTTTGCGGTCGGCGCCGAGCCGCATTGGGGCCGGGCCGATGAGATCACCGGCGAACCCGCCAACCAATATGGCGTCGACTTCGTCGCGGCCGCCGACTGGGAGATCGTTCCCGATCGCGTCGTCGCGGCGTTCAATCTGCTCTATCAGCCCGAAACCATGCGTTCGAAAATGACCGGCACCTGGTCGCAGGAATCCACGGCCGGCGTTGCGATTGGCGTGATGGCGCAGGTTCGTTCCGGGATCTTTGTCGGCGGCGAAGCGCGCTATCTGCGCAAATACGATGGCGCAGGGCTGGATACGCTCGCCGGACAGGGCTTTTTCATCGGGCCGACGATCTATTTCAAACTCTCCGAAAAAGCCTGGATCGCGGCGGCGTGGAGCGCCCAGGCGGCCGGCCAGGCGACGACATCGAGCCGGTTCGCTCGATCTGGTCAATTTCGAGCGCCACCAGGCGCGGTCTCTGTTCGGCGTGAATTTTTGAGCGCGGCGTCGCGCGAACGCGGGAATACCGCCTCTATTTGGCGCAGTCCTTCAGAGTTTTTTCCTCGATGGTGAAGACCGCACCCGTCTTGACCTCGATATTGGGGACCACGCAGGTCCGCCCGCTCTTGTCGACAAACTTGACGTCATACATGCCGGGCGCCGTGTCGGTGATCTTCAGGCGCTCGTCGTGATCGACGGTGTGATCCCGATCGTTGTCGGCCTGGTTGCGGCCCCAGTCGTTCTTGCCGGCCGGGGAAAGCTGCAGCGAGGTGATGGTATTGGCGGTCAGGTTCCAGAACCTCGTGTCCTTTGCCGACGCGCCGAGCGGAATGAAGCGCTAAGACAAAGACCATCAACGCGATCGCCCTGGCCATTTCCTGCTTCTCCCGAAATTGCGGTGATTGTGTCGATTGATCACGCCTTCAACCGCGCGGCGTGCCAGCGCAGGTGATCTGCCATGAAGGTCGATACGAAGTAATAGCTGTGGTCGTAGCCGGGCTGGCGGCGAAGGAGGAGGGGGATGCCCGCCTGCGAACAGGCGCGCTCCAGCAGTTCGGGACGAAGCTGCTCGGTCAGGAATTGATCGGCATCGCCGACATCGACCAGGAAATCGGAAAACCGCGCGCCGTCCTCGATCAGCGCGACCGTATCGTGCTTGCGCCAGGCCTCGCGGGCGTCGCCGAGATAGCCGCCCAGCGCCTTGATTCCCCACGGCACCTGCGATGGCGCGACGATCGGCGAAAAGGCGCTGGCGGCGCGATAGCGATCGGGATGTCGCAGCGCGATGGTCAGCGCGCCGTGTCCGCCCATCGAATGGCCGAGGATCGATTGCCGCTTCTGATCGACGGGAAAATGCTCGGCGATCAGCTCGGGCAGTTCTTCCGTCACATAGCTCCACATCCGGTAATTGCGCGCGAACGGCGCCTGCGTGGCATCGACATAGAAGCCGGCGCCGAGCCCGAAATCATAGGCGCCGGCGGGATCGCCGGGCACGCCTTCGCCGCGCGGGCTGGTGTCCGGCGCGACAAAGATCAGGCCCAGTTCGGCGCAGGCCTGGCGAAATTCGCCCTTTTCGGTGACGTTGGCGTGGGTGCAGGTCAGGCCCGACAGATACCAGACCACCGGCAGCTTCGCGCCCTCCTGATGCGGAGGGACGTAGACCGAAAAGGTCATGGCGGTGCCGGTCTCGCGGCTCGCGTGCTTGTAGACGCCCTGGACGCCGTCAAACGACCGGTTTGTCGAAACGGTTTCGATCGTCATAGGCCTAGGGCTCCGCGCCGGCAGCCAGCGGGATCATACGGTCGGACACGACTATAGCTCGGCGGGTGGCTTGCACCAGCCGAGCCAAGGAGGAATCCAGCCTGATCAGGCCGCCTTGGGTTTCGATTTCGCCACGTGGGTGGCGATCGCATCCATCAGCGCCGGCGACAGGCAATCATAGGGTTCGAGCCCGAGTTCCTTCAGGCGCGACCGGATGCCGTCCATCTCGGACGGATTGACGCCGGACTCGATCACCGAGGACACGAACGCCGCAAATCCCGGCGCCGCGGAGCCGGCTTCCTGGAACAGTTCGGGATGGATGAAGTCGAGCCCGTAGAACGGATGCGCCTTGTTCTCGATGCGGCCGTACATATGCGTGCCGCAGACCTTGCAGGCGTGCCGCTGGATGGTCGCCGAGGCATCGACGATGTGAAGCTTGTCGCCGTTCTCGAGAACGGTGACGTTGTCGCGCGGCACCACGGCGACCACCGAGAAGATCGCGCCGTCGGGTTTCCAGCACTTGGTGCAGCCGCAGGCGTGATTGTGCGCGACGTCGCCCTTGATGCCGACCTTGACCGGCTTGTCCTTGCATTTGCAGACCAGGGTGCCGCCGGCAAAGCTGCCCGAACCCTTCTTGACTCCGTTGTCAACCGACGGATGGATGTGAACAGTCATAGGCCAATCCTCCCTTGTGTTTGACGTTTTTGATTCAGAACGCGCTTGGTTTAGAACACGACGACCGAACGGATCGACTTGCCTTCGTGCATCAGATCGAACCCCTTGTTGATCTCCTCGAGCTTGAGCACGTGGGTGATCATCGGGTCGATCTGGATCTTGCCGTTCATGTACCAGTCGACGATTTTCGGCACGTCGGTGCGGCCGCGTGCGCCGCCGAACGCCGTGCCCTTCCAGACCCGGCCGGTCACGAGCTGGAACGGCCGGGTGGCAATCTCCTTGCCGGCTTCCGCCACCCCGATGATGACCGATACGCCCCAGCCGCGATGACAGGCTTCCAGCGCCTGGCGCATCACATTGGTATTGCCGGTGCAATCGAAGGTGTAATCGGCGCCGCCGTCGGTCAGCGTGACCAGATGCGCGACGATGTCGCCATCGATCTTGGACGGGTTGACGAAATGCGTCATGCCGAACCGGCGGCCCCATTCCTCCTTGGAATCGTTGAGGTCGACGCCGATGATCTTGTCGGCGCCCACCATCTTCGCGCCCTGGATGACGTTGAGCCCGATGCCGCCGAGCCCGAACACGACCACGTTGGCGCCCGGCGTGACCTTGGCGGTGTTGACCACCGCGCCGACGCCGGTCGTGACGCCGCAGCCGATGTAGCAGCTCTTGTCGAACGGCGCGTCTTCGCGGATTTTTGCCACCGCGATTTCCGGCAGCACGGTGAAATTCGAAAAGGTCGAGCAGCCCATGTAGTGGAAGATCGTCTGGCCCTTGTAGCTGAAGCGCGATGTGCCGTCGGGCATCACGCCCTTGCCCTGGGTGGCGCGGATGGCGGTGCAGAGGTTGGTCTTTTGGCTGAGGCAGCTTTTGCACTGGCGGCATTCCGGCGTGTAGAGCGGGATCACGTGATCGCCGGGCTTGACCGACGTGACGCCTGCTCCCACCTCGCGGACGATGCCGGCGCCTTCGTGGCCGAGGATCGAGGGGAAAATTCCCTCGCTGTCGAGGCCGTCGAGCGTGTAGGCGTCGGTGTGACAAATCCCCGTCGCCTTGATTTCGACCAGGACTTCACCGGCCTTGGGACCTTCCAGATCGAGTTCGACGATCTCAAGCGGCTTCTTCGCCTGGAACGCGACAGCGGCGCGTGTCTTCATGTACCGTTCCTCCACCCAAAGATTTCTTGCTTGAGTTTGGAAAATTTACGGCTTTTGAAAATCCTGGGGTCCGCTGGGCACGCCCCTATCGTCGGCAACGCGACGCGCTCACAACGCGCCGTAGGCCCAAGCAACTCGTTATGTATTCTCGAAACATTGCACGCTTACGTTCAATGTCAAGGCCGCTGGTTTCGGAAGTGTCGTAACGATGATCGCCGACGCAGTTTTGCGATGCGGCAAGACTGTTTGCCCACCGAAGCGGTGACGTTCACCGCGCGCGAGCAGTTTTCCTGCATAGCCAAACATGAGATTCTTGTCGAAATTCTGAAACGTGGAGATAGATTGGGCGTATTATTGCCAAGCCATATTTTGCATGGAGGACAGCTTGATTGAAATCATCCTGACCGTCTGTGCCATCGCCAATCCCGCCAATTGCGAGGAAAAGTATCTTCAGTTCGCCTGGGACGGCTCGATCCAGCAATGCATGATGGCCGCGCAGCCCTATATCGCGCAGTGGATCGGCCAGCATCCCGCATGGATAGCACAGAAATGGAGCTGCGATTATCCCGGCAGCAGGAAGCAGGAAATTTGAGCCAGCCCACGTGGGCGTGTGCCCAAATGCGTCGTTCGCGGCCAGCGCTCGAAGCGAGGCTGCGCGGCGACTCGTTCGAATGCCGGCGCTGTAATTTTCAGTTCGGGCCGAAGGCGACACCCCAGGGCAATTCGCCGACCTGGATGGATTTGATGACCTGCAAGCGCGCCACGTCGATGACCGAGACGTCGTTCGAGACGCCATTGGCGACCAGCAGATATTTCTCGTCCGGCGTAAAGGCGCCGTGCCAGACCCTCTGGCCGACCAGCAGGTATTTCAGGACGGCGTGAGTGACGCCATCGACGACCGCGACCCGATTGGCGGGCCCGAGATCGACGAAGCCGAGCTTGCCGTCCCTGGTGATATTGATGCCGACCGGCTGGATCGCCTCGGATCGCAGACCCGGAACTTCGAACTTCACGGTCTGCTTGAGCTGCCGTGTCGCCGGATCGATGATGGCGAGGTCGCCGCCGATCTCCGAGGTGACCCATAACTCCGATCCGTCGGTCTTGAACGCCGAAAAGCGCGGACGAGAACCGACCAGCAGATTGCCGACGATCTGGCGGCTTGTGGTGTCGATGAAGTGAACCATGCTGGTCGTCTCCGACGTGCATATCAGCGTCTTGGAATCCGGGCTGACCGTCATGCCCTCGGGCTCGATGCCGACCGAGACCTCGCCGATGGAGGCGCGCTTCTCCAGGTCGATCACGGTCACCATCGCGTCGTTTTCATTGGCGACGTAGAGAATCTTCCCCGCCGGATCGAGCGTGAACTGCTCGGGATCCGGACCGGACGGCAGATCGCCGGCGTTGTTCAGGTTTTGGTGTCGAAGACCTGGATCATGTCGTCGTCGCCGAGCGCGACGTAGACCAGCTTGCCGTCGCGGGAGACCTCGATGCCGCGCGGCCGTTGCCCGGTCTTGATGGTTGCGACCGTCTCCATCTTGTCGGTGTCGATCACGGAGATCGAATTTCCCTTTTCGTTGGAAACATAGGCAAGGAAGGCGGAAGCGGATCCGGCCGAGAGAGATAGCCCGAGCAGGGAAAGGCCAAGTACCGCGGTCCAGCGCAAATCGAACATGTCGTATTCTCCAACGCTCAGGTCCGGCGGTGCCGCATGGATTGCTTCTCAGCCGGGAATCCGGACTCTTATTTGATGCTGATCCGCGGAGATAGACAATCGTCCCGCGGCCCAGCGGAACCGGACTTGCCGTTTCGTTGCGCTACACGGCAAATGGAGTACCCTCATGGCTGCAAGCAGCCTAATGGAAGACAAAATGAAATGCGGGACGATCGGCCGCGGCTCGACACGGTGGCGCTGGATGAAATGTTGCAATGCAATCGAGCCACGAACCTTGCATCGGAGGCGTGATTTGCTCCGGGTTCTGTTTGCCGTCTGCGCGCTGATCGCTTCGAGCGGGATGGGACTGGCCGATCAGCCGCTGGAAATCAAGATCGGCTACCTCCATCAGGCGCCATCGAGATTCAGGATATCGCTGATCGACGTGCCGGCCGCCAATGACGGTCTGGCCGGCGCGCAATTGGCGATCGAGGACGACAATGCCACCGGACGCTTTCTCAACCAGCATTATACGCTGATCGAGAAACTGGTCGGCGAGGGCGACGATCCGGTCGCGGCCATGAATGCGCTGGCCGACCAGGGCGCCTCGTTCATCGTCACGAGCCTCGATGCGGACCGGCTGCTGAAGGTGGCGGACGCGGGCAAGGCGCGCGGCGAGACGTTGATCAATGCGTCCGCCCTGGACGAGCGCCTGCGCGAGCAGGATTGCCGCGCCAATGTCATTCATGTCGCGCCGACGCGCTCCATGCTCGCCGACGCGCTGGCGCAATATCTGGTCTGGAAGAAGTGGACGCAAATGGATGCTGATCGTGGGCTCGCACGAAAAGGACATGCTGTTCGCCGATGCCTTGCGCCATGCCGCGACGCGCTTCGGCGCCAAGATCGTCGAGGAGCGGGAATTCAAGGACAATGGCGGCGCGCGGCGCACCGATAGCGGGGTCGCCGAGATTCAGCGGCAGATGCCGGTGGTGACGCAGGGCGCGCCCGAGCACGACGTGCTGGTCGCGGCCGACGAAAGCGAGGTCTTTGCCGGCTATCTGCCGTACCGGACCTGGGACGCGCGTCCGGTCGCGGGCTCGGCCGGGCTCGTGCCCACCACCTGGGATGCGGCGTTCGATCAATGGGGCGCCGTGCAATTGCAGAACCGCTTCACGAAGGCATTTCAGCGCCCGATGACGGCGCAGGACATGCAGGCCTGGACCGCGGTTCGCATGATCGGCGAGGCGGCGGTCCGAAGCGGCTCCGGCGATCCCGGCAAGATGCTCGCCTATCATCAAGAGCCCGGACTTCTCGGTCGCGGCCTTCAAGGGCCAGAAGCTGACGCTGCGCGACTGGAACCTGCAATTGCGGCAGCCGATCCTGCTGTTCGACGGCAGGAACACCGTATCGGTGTCGCCGCAGGAGGGCTTCCTTCATCAGGTATCGGCGCTCGATACGCTCGGTCTCGATCGCCCCGAAACCAAGTGCAAGCTCAAGTGATCGGGTTTCGGCCGTCCTGTTTCCGGTCCGCCCATGCTCCAGGATCTTGAAGAGGTGGGCGCGCCGGCTGAAGCGGGATGTTCACGCCGTCTATCTCGCCGCCCGCAGTCCGCGCGTGCCCTGGTACGCAAGAATTCGTCGCGATCGCTGTTGCCGGATACGCGCTTTCGCCGATCGACCTCATTCCGGATTTCATTCCGGTCCTGGGGTACGTGGACGATTTGATCATCGTGCCGCTCGGCATCTGGCTGGTGGTGTCATTGATTCCGGAAGACGTGATGGCCGAGTATCGCGCGATCGCGGACGAGGCCGCGACGCGTCCGCGAAGCAGGCTCGCAGCGACGATGATCATTGCGATCTGGATTCTCGGGACGGCCATGCTCGGTTGGATCTGGTTTGCCCACTGGGCTCGACCGAACTAAGCGTCCTCGCCCCGCGCGGAAGTATCCGGGTATTGATTGCGATCTCCACGTCCCGACGGATTGCTGCCGAGCCTTCGCGCCACCCATCATTTAACAGATTGATATGTAATGATTTATTGACTCGCGGTTAGTTTATCGCGCGGCCTGCTGCGGTGCAGCATTTTCGGCACGAACATTGCTTCGACGATCTCGCCGGAAATCGAAGGAGCGCGCACGGATGAAACGCATCATCCTTTCTCTCGGTATGTTCGGTTGCTTGATGGGAAGTTGTGAACGGCCGTGATCTCGGCCAATGGGATGCAGTCAATCCCGAAGTCCGCGAATGGTACCAGGCCCTGATGCAGCCGGATGTTCCAAATGCGTCGTGTTGCGGTGAAGCGGATGCCTACTGGGCTGATGAGATCCACGTCAGAGACGGCAAGACCTACGTGACGATCACCGACGACCGGCCCGACGAGCCGCGCGGTCGGCCTCATGTCGATATTGGAACGGAGATCGAAATTCCGACCAACAAACTCAAATGGGACAGATCGAATCCAACCGGCCACGGCATCGTCTTCCTGAGCCGTAATCGTTACGTCTTCTGCTACGTCCAGCCCGGCGGCGTCTGACCGACGCCGGCGATTTCTCGTCCGCGACTATCTCAGAAGCCGCAGCAGCGCCTGGCCGGCCTTGCTGTTCAATTCCTTGGCGTCCAGCGTTCCGTCGTGATCGGGATCGGCGGCATTGAAGCGCTGTTCGACGACCGCGAGATACTCGTCCTTGGTCAGCGTGCCGTCGTGGTCGGGATCGGCGGCGGCCAGCTCTTTCGCCGTCAATCTGCGGGCCAACTCCTTCTTGTCGAGCGTGCCGTCATGGTCGCGTTCCAGTTTGTCGAACGTGGCTGATGCCGCCTTCTTGGCCTCGGCGAGATCGATCGTGCCGTCATTATCGGTATCGAACATTGCGATGGCGCTGGAATGGCGGGTCTTCGCCAGGGCCGGCAACGCTCCGGCAAGCAAACTCCCGGCGGCGAGTGTGAGAACAAAAGTGCGGCGCGATATCATCGATGCCTCCCTGGTTCCGACCTGCACCTGCACACGTAACGCTGATTTCGAAAGCGTGTTCCCTTCATTATACTTCAAAGAATGCGTCGAGATACTGCCTTGAATGTTCCGCCGCCAGCCGCCGCCGCAACGCAGCGACG
>CAWHRA010000027.1:0-240198 GCA_963831585.1 uncultured Alphaproteobacteria bacterium
TTTTGCCTCGCCGCGCATTTCTGCTGTTGGCACATTTCAGATCTCACGCCATGTCCGATTCGAGTCCGCTGTGCGCACCAAAGCGGACATCGTCCGGCGGCGATGCGCAGCTGCTTTAGCCGCCTGCACCGACGCTTACGCATGTCTTTCATTGCGCGACAACGTCACCGTCGCTCACGGCGAACCGCTGAAACTGCGGCACGCTGGCGAATGGCTCAAGTTGTACGCTCGACCAACAGATACGCGACGACGGCACGGCCAGCTTCGTGATAGGCCATACCCGTCAGGTGTTCAGCGGCATCCAATTGTCTGTCCCGGCCTTCATGATGTCGTCAGAATGGAGCGTCAACAAGGCCGGGTGCGTTGGCTTGGAGGCGGCACATGAGAAACATCGTAGACGAAGTGGGCGAGATCATCGCGAAAACAACGGATGACCATACGCTGATCGGCGGCCACCACCGGCTCGCGGTGGCGGCCAGCCTCGGTCGAAAACTGTTCTGGAAAGATACCGGGGAACCTGTGCAGCTTGATCCCTTCTTCAAGGGAAGTTCTCATCGAAATACAGCTTGATGCGCACGCAACGTGACACGACTTCCGGCAAATCCGCAGGGTGCCAACTACGCGCCGGTCGCGCCGCATTGCCCAGATAATCCAGCGGGCGGCCGCCAACGAGCAAATCGGTCACCGAGCCTGTCATGCTGCTGCCGCGCGATCCTCCTTCTCGGCCCCGCGCATCACGATCCTGAGCGCGTCATCCACCAGCGGCCTCTGCAGCGCCTTCGCTTCATCCCACGGTGCGCGCATCCAAACGTCGCGCTCCTCGTCGGTGGCCAGGATCACCGGCATCGCCTTGGGATGGATCGGCTACCACCGCGTTCGGCGATGTCGTCAGAAAGCCGTAGACCTGATGCGGTCCCGGCACCGGCTTCGACTTCGTGCCGCGCCGTTGAACGTCGTCCAGATGCCCGCGAAGGCGAACAGGGGCCGGTCATCGTTCAGTGCGAACCAGACCACATCCTTTTTCTTGGTCTCCGGGTTCGGCTCCGGCGCGTACTCGGCGAAGCTGTTGGCCGGGACCAAGCAGCGGTTCTCGGGCTTGAGCCAGCCGCGCCAGTTGAGGTGAAGTCGTGGTCCGTATGTTTGTGACCGGCGGCCACGGAGACTTCGGCGGCGGTGGTATTGCGGTCCGGTAATGGCCGGTTTTCGGCACCTAGTGGTCTGATTCATTCGGACGATTCCCAAATCGACCGAAGCAGTTCAATCTCTCGGCATGAGAGCAGGAATTATCGTAAAGGTCACCCGGACGGACCGCCATCGACTTGAGGCGATCGTCTCGGATCGCAGCGCGCCTCAGAAGCATGTTTGGCGGGCCAACATCATTCTTGCCACTGCCGACGGCTGTGGCACCGCCGAGATCATGCGCCGCTCGGGCAAATCCAAGCCCGTGGTGTGGAGATGGCAGGCCCGGTTCATGGCGGAGGGCGTCGAGGGGCTGACGCGCGACAAGACGCGCAAGCCCGGCAAACCACCGCTGCCAACCGGCACCGTGCAGAGAGTGGTCGACTTGGCGCTTGGGCCGCCGCCGGGAGAAACAACCCACTGGACCGGCCGGATACTGGCGAAAGCCGCAGGGGTGAGCCTGCGTTCGGTGCAACGTATTCTCGAAGCCCACCAACTCGCGCCGCATCGCATCCGCACGTTCAAGCTGTCGAACGACCCGAAGTTCGCCGAGAAGCTCAAAGACGTCGTCGGCCTCTATGTCGATCCTCCCGCCCATGCAGTCGTCCTCTCGGTCGATGAAAAGAGCCAGATTCAGGCGCTCGACCGCACCCAGCCAGGGTTGCCGATGAAGCCGGGCCGTGCCGGCACGATGACCCACGACTACAAACGTCACGGCACCACCACGCTGTTCGCTGCCCTCAACATCCTCGACGGCACCGTCATCGGCCGCAACATGCAGCGCCATCGCCACCAGGAGTTCATTCGCTTCCTCAACACGATCGAGGAGCAGGTCCCGGCAGGGAAAGTAATCCACGCCATCGTCGACAACTATGCGACCCACAAGCATCCGAGGGTACGCCAATGGCTGGCCCGGCATCCCCGCTGGACGTTCCACTTCACCCCGACCTCAGCATCCTGGCTCAATGCGGTCGAAGGCTTCTTCGCCAAGCTCACGCGCCGTCGCCTCAAGCGAGGCGTGTTCCGATCCGTCGTTGACCTGCAACTCGCCATCAACCGCTTCGTCGCCGAGACAAACGCCGATCCCAAACCCTTCGTATGGACCGCCGATCCAAAACGCGTCCTCGCCGCTGTCAAACGCGGGAAACAAGCGTTAGAGTCGCTCCACTAGTGGTCGGTTCTAAAATTAACAGTGGCTAATTTGACTTGTGTTCACTTTGGAACCGAAGGCCCGGCGACGGCATATTAGGATCGGAACTCCCTCAAACCCTGCGGTGTAGGAACCGCAAAAGCCACGAGGTCGTCATGCAACGTCGCTCTTTCCCGCAGACAGATCAGCTTGAAGATCGCTTGGCTGAAGAGGCAAAGCGCCTCCGCGAGGAAGCCAAACTGTTAAAACCTAGCGCGGCCCGTGACGCGCTGATCCGCAAAGCCAGACAAGCCGAGACCGGCGCTCACATGAGCAAGTGGCTGAGGTCGCCGGGGCTTCGTCCACCGCAATAGGCGCGACGACCGTGGACCGTTGGTACCTGTACTATCGGCTGTCGCTTATCTGGCTGGCGCTGCTCATAGCCGCCTTCGGCCTTGTGCTGCTCAAGTAAGGCCGCCTCAGCTGGCGGCCTCTTTCCTGCCCCTACCTCTCCCCCGGCAACCACGTCGAGGGCGGATCACTTGCTGAAATCTTAGTGGGCCTCAGTGCCACCAAATGGCTCCGCTTGTACGGGTAACCTCGGACCTGCGAACAGTCCTTGCATCTCATATAGCGCTCCAGTTCATGGATCGGCGTTGCCTTTGGACGCCGCACGATGTTCAGCGCCACCGTCTGATGCGTGTCGCAGCCAAGACACTTCACTTCGAGATAAGGATAGCCAGCGTTGAGCGCGTCACCCAATGTCGGGGACGGCTGGGCCGGTCCCTGAAAGCCGAGCATGCGCTGGTTCCAGGCATGGCAGGCGAGCCGATCAGCCTGCTTGCGCGCCTCCGCTGCGCGCTCCGCCGACGCCCGGACCGAGGTGCCGTAGATGCTTTCCCGCGACTTGGTGCCCATGGCGGAAGAATGCGCCCGATGGGCTGGTATGAGCAAGCCGCTACGGCTTGTGGATTGGGGTGGATAGCGCCGCTAGACCGCATTGGTCGCTGTTCGCGGAAATTGCTCGAAGCAGATCATCAGGTGTCCCATTTGAGACACTTGGCTTCGGAGTGAATCGAAGCCGGGAGTTCTCATTTGGGACACTTCGGCCATTTGCTGCGCTCGCTCCGAAAATCTTTTTGTGCCGAAATCGCGCGCCCGCAACTGCTGATCGAGTTACGAGGAAAGCCCCGCCGCACTTGGCTCGGATCGCTGTCGGCATCGCGCTCGTGATGTGCAAAGCGGACACCGGTGCAACTTCTGGATAGACCGCGTCAACATGGGGGCATTGCGCCTATCGCTCTGGCTGTTTTCGATATGGGGACGGTGAGCGACAACAAATTATGCCCGAGTACCGGCGCGACCCGTTCTTTCTCGGATCGAAACTCGGGTCGACACGCAATCCGGTTCCAAGGTGCCCACTCGAAATCCCGATGGTTGCGGAAAAGGATGGACCATCGAAAATTCGTAAGACTTGAGGTGCGTCAAGGCCGCCCCATATCAGACAGCCTATTGTTGGCAATAACAAAAAAGAGGTCGGCCGTTCGTCCCTTTGATTGGCATTAGCCGACTGCGGGAGGCCCTGATGTCCGCCGATATCCACGCCGATGATCTCGCTTCCGCTGTCCGATACGCGCTGGAGACCACCCGTGCGACAATGGTTTGTCCCTTCCACGCAAATGTGACTATTCGTGTGGGTGACGACGCTGCGGAAAGTCATGCCTATGTCCGCGCTAGTAGAATTGTCAAAAGTGATGGCACGACATGGGCGCATGAAGCTCTGCACGAAGAAATTAGCCGCCAACTCGATGAAGCAGCGGATGGTGTCTGCCCTGAGTGCGGAGCACTGGAGGTCGATCTAATTGACAACTAGTCACCGCAGCGCCCCAACTTATCCACGCCCGCGACCGGCAGTGGCTCGCCTTCGTTCTGAGCCCAACCCATGGCGTGATGCCGTATTTACGGCAGATGGTCTTTTGAGCTTGCTAGGACTAGCCTTCGGTCATGTACTGGATCGACTGGATTAGGGGCTGGCTTGCGCCCGCGCTGGAATGGTTCGAGGCGCATCCAGGCACCGCGAGTTGGCTAGAAGCCGTTGGCAGCATAGGCGCGATTGTTTTCGTTTATCTGTTCGCCCTGTTTCAGGGCCGTCGGGCAAGATCACACGAGGATATTGATCGGATCAGGAGGGCGCAGGGCTTGGCGCTGGTTCTCGTTCCCGTGCTTTCCGGGTTTAGGCCGAAAATCGAAGCGGCCCTCATTCGAGAGAGGAAACTTGAACCGCCTGACGAAGTCTTGCATCTTTTGGACCAGCTTTTTGTATTAGGAGTAGCCGGTGGCTTCGTGCTGCAAATGGTAGCGACGCTTCAAGCTAACCAGCGGGCCGAGCTGCCCGTGAATGACGACGAGAACGCTCGATCCTCCTACAGTTCAATGGCAAGGCAGCGCTTGGGCGAGGCGCTTCGATACTGCGACGATGCAATCGATGCCTTGGTGAAGCTGACGCGTGTCCGAACGGTCTGATCCCGAGACCCTGGACGACCTTGGCACGCGAATGAAGTGCGAGAAATGCGGCAGCCGACCTGAGCGGTTCTATCCCGCGCGGCAGAGCGACGCGCCCCGGTAGCCCTCGGCCTCAAGCGAGAGTTGATGCGGGCCGCCAGTCATAAAAGATATGCTGCCCTCCGCCGAATCTGGTTTGATCGCGCATCCCATCGGGGGCACAGAGTGCAGAAAACTATCACTTTGACGGTTGTGGTTGCAGTTGTTGCCTTCGCGGCGGTCTACGCGCTGTCGGCTTGGAAGGGCCACGGCAGAAGAAGGAGGTAATCAGTTCGCATTCAGCTGGGAGCGGCCCGGCGCACGATCTGCGGGTATGCGCCGGCCTAACCGAACATCGATGGAGGTTTCTGAGGTTCGTCGCGAGGTGTAGCCTAACGTGCAACCGCCGTGTCGAAGTTATGTCGGGTCGAGGGCGAAGAGCATAAAGGCCCAAACCAAAGCGATTACGGTGGGAATCAGCAACAGCGATGGGTGACCGCAAAATGATCCGCCGAGTGCGCAGACCTGGTTGGCCAAGCCGCCGTCGCCGGCGGTAACTGCAATGAACGAGATCGAAAGAAAAGCCAATGCGCACGCAAACGCAAAGACAACCTTGCTGAGGCTACGCATTGCAAGCCCTCTTAGGCTCCCCGACCGGAACTACTGTTCCAGCGTCCGGAACCCAACACAAGGTAAAAAGACGTCACTCCAAGCCCGTTAACGATTGTTAACCGGGAATCAGGTAACGCCCCTCACGGGGTGCTTGCTTGGATGCGCAGCTTATGATCGAGCTATTTGAAGTCACGATAGCGGTCTGCACTGCCTGGATCATCGTCTCCGAGGTGGTCCGCTTTCTTCGCCAGGATCGCTGGACATTCTAGTTTATCGAAATCGGTGCAGGCTAGGAGTGCCTCACTCCAGCACCTCATATTCGAAAGCCACGCCTTCCGGGTCATTCTCCTGAAACCACGTTTCCGCAGCGTCCTGGTTCGCAAACACCTTCAAATGGTCCTTATCGCCAACCTGCTTGGTGGTATCGACATAGATCAGGACGGTCATTGGTCCCTCTTCAGCTTGTGGCGCCCCCAGTGATGATCCTTGCGATCAGGGTTGTATACCCGCTCGACGTGCCGGTTTAGTGCCCTCATGACGCCGACCCGCGCAAACATTGTCGGACCGCCGAGCGTGGCGACCAGGATCAAGGCTTCCATTGCTGCCTGCCATTCGGCGGCCTCATGGTCGGCCTTCGGAAGCTTGGTGATGTACCGGCCGGCATCCTCGAGCGTGACGAGTTGGCGACCACGGGGCAGGGGGATTGGATCCTCGAAGGTTCGGGACCAGGACATAGACCCTATCTAGTGATGTGGCTTCGTGGAGGCGGCCTTGCCGGTGGTTTTGGGCGCATCGTTATTGCGTACGGCACCCCACGGATCTGTGGCGCCCTTGTCGGGAATGTTTTTGAGCGACCTCTCGTAGGCTTGTTTGGCCTGCTGCTCGGTTTGGATCTCCCCCGGCGTCTTCTCTTTGTCGGCTTCCCCTGCCTTCTGTACGTGCTGTGCGAACGCTGGCCCGCTGAGTAACACGATCATCGCTGCGACGCGGATAACTCTCATGCATATCCTCCCTCTATCGGGTCGCGTAGCCGCTTCATGGTGAACTCGATATTCGCCGACTGCAGATTGCGCCAGCTTTCGACCTCGGTCTGATATCGATCCTTCGGGTAGCTCCGGAAATACTCCACGGCCAGTTGCCTGGCGGCTGTGCGCTCCCTGGTGAACTTCTCGCCGGCAAGTTTATAAGTCCATTCTCAATATGATTCCGTCCGGCAAGAAGTATCCATTCATGAGATTCCGCGTAACATGGATTTGACTGAGACCCGTCACACGGAAGAGGCTTTTCATCGCCTTAATGGCTGGGTGTGTATCTTGAATGAATTCCGTATCGCTGATGTCAATATCCGAATATGCGTTTCGGTCCTTTGAGATCACTTCTGCGACCCGCCTGTAGAATTCGCGCTTATCTTTTAGTGACTTTTCAGGGACCAACCACAACTTCCAAGATCCAGTCTCTGTATTATTTACCCACATGGCGGCTCGGATTTTCATGCCCGCGGTCTCCAGCGCTTCAACCAAACGATGCCCTGTGGTCACCAATGAGCTTTGATCCATTGGAGGACTCCACTTTTTGGATCAGTTATTGCACTAGAGAGTAACTGCGCTGAAAATGCTTCAATGGTTTCGTAACGCACTTCAGGCGTCCATTCCGAAACGATCGCCCAATTTGCTGCGAAATTTGGGTCCTTATCCTCGGCTTCCTTTAGCGCAGCGTTAAGGCCCGCACTTCCGATCAGTGATTTCAGATTATGAACGTAAACGCTGTTGATGAAAGCCTTGTCTGGAATCGTCTCGGCAGCTATCTGACGGGCGATGCAGGCTTTCAAGGCCAATTCGATCGAATATCCCGCCAGATAATACCCGTTCGAATAGCTTCCGATGCTGATGAGATGGGTTGCGTCTTCGATCTTGGATACAGCCAGCGCCTTAAGATCGGACCTTTTTAGTCCAAAGACCATCTGGCTTTCCTAGATTGCGCGCCGACGCCAACATCCAAGCGCAACCGCAGGGCGAAGGCAAGGGCGCCCCGAGTGCTGTACCGCGTTCAGCTCGATGACCAGCGAGATCGGCCTGAGATTTCAAGGGCTGAAGATATCCAACATTGTGTCGGCAAGCGCGCGTCTTTCGAGCCAGCGCATAGTTTTCGACTTAACGTCGATCACCTCCCACATTGGAGAGCGGCGATCTGAAACACCCCTTCTCGGGATATGAGCGCGTAATGGATCATCTTTATCGTATTGGTAAAATCGCTCTGGGGCATCTACCGGTTGTGCCTTGCCAGTGGACAATTGCAGCGGCTCAGTCAGCTTTCGATCGGACGGTATTTCGTGTTTTTGAGACTGGACACGCACAAGACGCAGGTCTTCAGCCAATTCGTGGAACTTACTGCTTTCCGAAAGCAAGCCGCGACTCTTGAGCGCAAAAGAAATAGCATAAGCGGAGCCGATCCAAACGTCCCCAAACATCATGAGATAATTATCGCGAAAATCCATTTCGCCTGGCGTTGGCGGTTGCTGGAGCAATTCATCTTCCAGCGAACGACAAATAAGATCGACTTCTCCAATTCTCTGGATAGACGCCATCGCCATAGAGCCGGGTATTTTTGAGCCTGTGCGCCAGGAGGCGGCAATCCACCGCTTGTAAATGTCGTGGTGCTTTGCGCGGCTAGCCGCGAACGCGGCCACCATAAGTGGACCGACCGTGAGTGGCGCAGTGCTCATCCCCGTTTGACCTTCAGCCCGAGTTCGACCCGCCGGCTTTATTGCGGTTTGACGCAGTTGTTGACCGCATACGCGCATTGTTCGCCGGCCGTTAGAAGGCCACCCGTTGGTCCCGTGTAGTTGATCGCGGAAACTCTGCCGCCAGCAAACACAATGTTGATGTTACAAAACCGGCTGGAAGAGACAGCAGTCCCGCCGTACCTATCACAACTGGCGCTGGCGACGGTCATGTCGCCTTCAGCGGCCTTAGTCGCCGGCGCGCCCATACAGCCCAAAACCTGTTCCTTGGTCATCCCGACCATCTGTGCGCGAGCGTCCTGCAATTTCAGCGCGCTGGAACGCGCAACCGCCCAGCGCGGCGCCTAGCGCCACGATTCCCAGAATTCTCAACTGATCCCCCGACCGGCAGCCATCCAAGCGCAACTTACGGTGGAGGGCAAGGGAGAACCGCGAAAGTCTCCCGGGCTAGGCTCCGACGTCGTACAGCCGCTTCAGTCGCTCGATGATGATTTCAAAAAAATTGTCGAGCTCGGCCTTGTTCCGGACGGGGCCCGCATCGACGCCAAACGTCAGCATCGCATTCCATGATTTAAAACCATAGACAGTCACGACAACTCCGCGCTCAGGGCAGCCGTCCATCTTGCTCAAATCCTCGCGGATCATCGCCGCCAACTCTTCCGCTGTTTTATTTTCCTTTGTTGGGGACTCCATTGTTAGCCCTTCGCCTTCAGCCCGAGCTCGACCAGGCGGCGCTCAGGGACTTCGCTGTGCCGACCGCGGGTTTTGTCAGCAACTAATACATTCCCGCCAGCGGCAGCACTCTTTGCAGGATTGTGCCGAGGCAGATGAGGACCACAAGCAGCTTCAAAAGCTGAGCCAATCGGCGATCATTGGCAAATTTGTCGATCGCCCAAAAACAGATGGCACCGATAACGACGATAATCAAAACGCCGATCAATACTGAAATCATCAGACCCCCCCTTTGCCGTCGACCGGCATTACCAAAGCGTAGCGCAGCAATCGGTTACGCGAAAGCCGCCCGTGAGGGCTTGGCAAGTTACTGTTTAGCAGCGGGCGGATTCGGTCCTTGGTCCGGCGCTGGTGGGGGCGACGGCGCGGCGGGCTCGGCTAAGGGTGTGGCGCCCCGAAGTTCTGGCGCGGCCGCGCAGTTGCCAGCCCAGAGCTTGGTGCCTTTGACCGTACCTACGAGTTTGCAGCCCATTTCTGCCCGCGGCTTTACCTGCGCCAGCGGCTTGCCCCCAATCTTGGGCGCCCCGGTTTGAGCGAAGGCAGACGCCGAAAAACCGATGATCGCGACGAGGATCAGCAGAGTCCTCATCGTCATTTCCCCTTCGCCTTCAGCCCATCATCTGGACCCGCAGCTGATTGCTCGCCGTCCAGCCAATCCTGCTCTTCGGCCAAAGCTAGCCATGCCGCTTCCATTCTCTTGAACCGGTTGTAGGCCGGCTCGCCGTGCGCAGCTTCCGCCATCTGCGAGCAATTCTCGGCATTCTGCCGATAGAGGTCGGACTGTTTCATCAGACCTTCCCCTTCACCCTGAGCCCGAGATCGACCAGGCGGCGGATGGCTTCGCGACGATCTAGCTTCACGTCCTGACGCGCGATCCACTCGTCGATGCACTGCATTTCGTACTCCGTCCACTGCGGGTTTGGGCTAGCCGCTAGGGCCTTTTGCGCCATGCCTTTTGCCACCGCGACGGACGCTGTAATCTTGGCGAGGGTGCTCTCTTTCATCGGATCTTCGCCTTCTTTGGAGGTTTCTCGCCGGGGTCCTTCGACAGGATATGCAGCATAGCGTCGATCATGCCGCGTATTGCCTCAGGGCGGGTCACGGGCGGGATTTGCTTCGCGGCCCATGCATCGATCGCTTTGATCTGTCCAGCCTGCAGCCGGACGCCCACCAAGGTGCCAGTGACGACTGACCGCTTCCTGACCGGGCGCGTTATGTTATCATAGCTTGATTTTGCCATTTGCTATGATAACATAGTTGCAGCCCGGCGGGAAGGTAGAAGCTCCCGCGCCGGGCCTAACCCCGACCACAACGGAGTCGAATCCAATGGCCAAGGCTGACCGCGTGCTTAGCACGCCACCCACACACACGCCCACAGATACGACGCGGCGGCACTTACTGACCATTGCAGCCGGCGGCGCCGTTGCCGCTGTAATTACCACCGCTGTGGTGGCTACGCACCTGCGGTCGAAGATCCGATCTATGCGGCGATCGAACGCCACAAGGATCTTGCGAAAAAGCTTGATGCGGTTTGGAAGGTTCGCGCTCGTTGCAAAGATTTTGGGACCTTGACGGAGGCAGAGAAGGCGCGCGTTCAGGAACTCGATGACGCAACGGATGCGGCACATCTGCCCCTTGAAGCGGCGGCAATGGACTTGTTCAACACGGCTCCAACGACTTACGCCGGCATCATCACTGCGCTTTTTTACATGCGACTCCAACACCGCAATGACGGCGAGCACATGATTCAGGGTTGACTAGAGGACGAGGATGGCGAGCGCTACATCGACTGGCGCGATGCATGGCTTGAGACCCTCATTCAGGCCGTCCTTCAACTCGACGACACGGCGGTGCTTTCATGAGCAACGAAATCAGCCAAGAGGCTCAAGCCTCCATAGCCGAGCTTAATCGGCGCAAGGCGTTTGACCGTCTTGAGCGAGACGGCGCACATTCCAGCGATGCACTCCGGCGGCGCGTGCGGGCGTTCGCCGAGGAAAGAAGCCTGCCGCCGGCCGATATCACCAAGTTGATGTACAAGCGGATCAACACCCGCGACGTCATGCTGTTCTGCGAAAAGCACAAGGTGAGCTTCGATTGGCTGCTGTGCGGCGACCTTCGCGGGCTGCAAAGGATGACCCAGGAGGCGAAGGCCGCCGCGGCGCCGGAAATGCCCGAAGCGCTGCGCAAGGAGGTCATGCGGCTGTTTTCCGCACTTTCCCCGCGGATGCAGACCGTCGCGCTCGGCTGCATGCAGGAACTTTTGGCGAGGGGGCACCTATGAAGCGCCGTCGCCGAACGACTAGAAAGCGGAACCGCCAGCGGCTTGCCGCTCACGCGAGACGGCTGCTGCGGCGGTAACCGGGCGCGCGGGCCGGCTTCACGCAGAAGTTAATGGCGGCGGCGGATCGCGAACCTACATCGGAGTTGTGCCGGGCTGCCCCCGTTCGGCCCGGGTTGATGCTTTGGTGCAACACCTGCCAGTAGCAAAATCAGCGACTTAGACCGCAGCCGCGGTCACAGCGCATCAGCGGGCTTTCTCTCGCCGTCTCGGATCGGGTGTTCTCGTGGTGGAACACCCATTTCCAATGGCGGATCTTTAATCGTCAGCGGGATTGCGAGATGGTTGCCGGATTAGACATCAGAACTAAACCTCGGCGCTGCCAGCCCCGCGCCGGGGTCGTTTTCGTTTGAACCTTTTCTTGGCCTGCGCCGACATAATTTCGCTGGGGGAATTTTTATGGCCCAGTTTCGATATGCAGCGCTGCCAGCGAACATATTCCGCCTGGTGGCGCTGTCCGTTTCAGGGATGTTCCGGACAGCCCAATCAGCGGTTCGTTCGGCATGGATGCCGTTGCTGGCGCGTTACGGAGTCCAACCAGGAGCCGACGCCAGCCGGGCCCTCACTTCCCGGCCTCGATCAGCCGCACGCACCGGCGGCCTTCCTGGAGTTGGGGAGGGCTATCTGGTTTAGCCGCCCGCAATTCATCGTCGAACGGATCTTGGCCGCCAAGCAACAGCCCGCGCGCTACCTCGTCCACGATCCCGATGATCTCCCGAACAATGTCACCACGGTCGCTGCCGGCCGCATCTACGCAGGTCGTCGGCCTACGTCTGGTCGGCGAATTTCGGCAACGACCGGGTCGGAAGATGTGGTTTTATAGCGGCATAGGTCCCGATGGCCTCCATCATCATGATCTTGCGCTGGTCGAGAACCCGAACCTGCCGCCGCCGCCCGCCGAGTGGGGGATGTGGGACATGCCGATGGCGATCAATCACATTGCGATTGCCTATCCAAGCCGCGAGGCGTGGTTGCGTCAGCTCGCTTATCTCCAAGAGAAGGGCGTGAAATTCGACCGGCGCATCGACCATGGCATGACGCATAGCCTCTATATCCACGATCCCAATGGGTATGGCGTAGAGTTGGTTTACGAACTGCCACGCGAGGTCTGGGAGGGCGACATTGACGCCGCACTGAACTTTGCTGAGGTGCGACCGCACGAAGGGACCGAATTACTCGTTGATCGCTCCGACGTTCCGGTGTTCGGTACACCATCCGGACCATCAAACTAATCGAAGGCAGCGGGAAGTTTGGCGTTGGCGCCTCCGGCGAAGGTCTGTTGTTGGCACGAAACGGACCAACCGGGTCGGTCTGGCAACGTCCGTTGTTTGAGTTAGACCGGAAGTGGCCGGCACCAGGTCAGAATGGCGCGTTTGACCCTCATGAGACATGGTTGGAGGAACCAACACGCCAACATTCTGTCGTCATTTGGGACAATATGTATTTCCTGGATCTCGCGGCCAACCGTCGCGTCGAAGGGCACTGATTACGGCGTGAGGGCGATGGCGTTCCGGTTGCCTGGATATCGACTATGTCGGGGACGAATTTTAGTTTATGGGCAGGCGCGATTTTTAGACAGCCTGAAACAAAACTGCATACGCTCCTTGTTTGATCAGGAGGATAGTTATGCGATCGTTCCAAAGCGTTGCAGCAAGCATTGCGTTCTCGGCGCTGATGGCGACAGGCGCGACCTGCGCCGGTGCAGAAGACCAGCCGCTCGGTGTTCGGTTGGTCGATCAGATGAACGCGCTTTATGGCGCGCATCCGGGTGTTCGCGCGAACCATGCCAAGGGCGCCGTGTTCGAAGGCATGTTCACGCCGGCCCAAAGCGCCGATGCGCTCAGCTCGGCTGTCTTTCTCAAAGGGGCGCCCACGCCGCTGGTTATTCGTTTTTCCAATTCGGGCGGCGTGCCGGACGCGCCCGACACCGACCCGTCGACCGGCGGTGTCCGCGGCATGGCGATCAAGTTCCGTCTCTCGGATGGGAGTGAGGCCGACATGATCTGCATATCGGCAAACGGATTTCCGGTGGCGAACGGCGAGGATTTTCTGGCCCTGCTACAGGCGGTCGGCGCAAGCGGTCCCGACGTGCCCAAGCCGACACCGGTCGAGAAATTCTTGTCGACCCATCCCGCCGCACACGCTTTTGTCACGACGCCGCGGCCTGTGGCGGTCAGCTACGGCACGCAGCCCTTCTTCGGGGTCAATGCGTTCAAGTTCACCAATGCGCAAGGAACGAGTAAGTTTGGCCGCTACCGCATCGTGCCCGAGAACGGCCCCGCCTATGTGAGCGACGAGGAGGCCGCGAAGCGTCCTCCGAATGCGCTTGCCGACAATCTACGGGCAGCGCTCGAAAAAGGACCGGTCAAGTTCCGCCTCCTGGTGCAGGTTGCCGCCGCCGATGATTCGACCACGGATGCGACGAAGGTCTGGCCGGACAGCCGGCCGACGGTGGAGCTCGGCGAAATCTCGGTTATCAAAGCGTTGGACACGAAGAAAGTCGAGAACGAGTTGCTGTTCTTGCCAACCAACGTGACGAGCGGCATTGACCCCTCCGACGACCCGATCATCAACACGCGCACGGAGGCCTACGCTGAATCGTTCGGCCGCCGTACCAAATAGATCGCCCGCCTCGTATGACTGGCCAGAACCGCACTGGGGTGGGAACGGCGGTACCAGCGCCGGCAACTTCTCAAACTCGATGATCGATGTTTTATCGGTAGCCAATATCGCCTAGCAGCCGATTTCCCAATGGCTGGAGTGCCCATCTATCTCTCGGTTGGTGCGAAAACCCCGTGCCGAGACGGCTGAGTTCAATCGCCTCTCAGGACCCGCTTGAAATGATCCCAAAGTTGATCGGCATCGTGTTCGAGTTGTTCGAGGTGGTTTTTCGTGGATTCGGTCATGCTCTGAATGGCGACATTCTTGATAGCAGCTTCGGAATTGCCTACCGCCTCTAAAAATGCCTTGGCGTTTTCAAAGCCTTTATGCGCCGATTCAAGCAAGCCACGATAGTAGTTCTCATCGTCGCGCACTTTCGTCCGTTCCTCCTGAGTTTATTAGATCGTGGGTTAACGACTTGCCGAAAGTTTGAAACGCATCATGTCGGACGGAAAAGCCCGGCATTGCTGCCGGGCCTTTCCTACCGTCGTGAACGGTTGGAGTTAGAAATCCATACCACCCATACCGCCCATGCCGCCACCGGCACCAGGCATGCCGCCACCGCCAGCGTTCTTCTTCGGCAGTTCGGCCACCATGGCTTCGGTGGTAATCAGCAGAGCCGCAACCGAGGCCGCGTTCTGGATCGCCACACGCACCACCTTGGTCGGGTCGATGATGCCCTTGGAGACCAGGTTGCCGTATTCACCAGTCTGCGAGTCGAAGCCGTAGGCATACTGGTCCTTTTCGAGGATTTTGCCGACGATCACCGAGCCGTCCTCGCCCGCGTTGATCGCGATCTGGCGCGCCGGATAGGACAGCGCCTTGCGCACGATCTCGACGCCGGTCTTCTGGTCGTCGTTTTTGGTGCGAAGCCCCTTGAGATGCTCGGAGGCACGCAGCAGGGCGACGCCGCCGCCCGGCACGATGCCTTCTTCGACCGCCGCACGGGTCGCATGCATCGCGTCATCAACGCGATCCTTGCGCTCCTTGACTTCGATTTCGGTCGCGCCGCCGACGCGGATCACCGCGACGCCGCCCGCGAGCTTGGCCAGACGCTCCTGCAGCTTCTCGCGGTCGTAGTCCGAGGTGGTTTCCTCGATCTGCGCCTTGATCTGCTGCACGCGCGCCTCGATATCGGCCTTCTTGCCGGCGCCGCTGACGATGGTGGTGTTCTCCTTGTCGATCATCACCTTCTTGGCGCGACCGAGCATGGCGAGCGTGACGTTCTCCATCTTGATGCCGAGATCTTCCGAGACCGCCTGACCGCCGGTCAGCACGGCGATGTCCTGCAGCATGGCCTTGCGGCGATCGCCGAAGCCCGGAGCCTTGACGGCCGCAACCTTCAGGCCGCCACGCAGACGGTTGACGACGAGGGTGGCGAGAGCTTCGCCTTCCACGTCTTCCGCGATAATCACAAGCGGCTTGCCGCTCTGCACCACGGCCTCGAGCAGCGGCAGCAGCTCGTTCAGCGAGGACAGCTTCTTCTCGTTGATCAGGACGTAGGCATCTTCCATTTCAACGCGCATCTTGTCGGCGTTGGTGATGAAGTAAGGCGAGATGTAGCCGCGATCGAACTGCATGCCTTCGACGACCTCGAGTTCGGTTTCCAGCGACTTGGCTTCCTCAACCGTGATGACACCCTCGTTGCCGACCTTCTTCATGGCGTCGGAGAGGAACTTGCCGATCTCGGCGTCGCCATTGGCGGAGATGGTGCCGACCTGGGCGATTTCCTCGTTCGAGGTAACTTTCTTGGAGTTCTTGACGAGGTCGGCGACGACGGCTTCCACCGCCAAATCGATACCGCGCTTCAGATCCATCGGGTTCATGCCAGCGGCAACCGACTTGGCGCCCTCCCTGATGATGGCAGCGGCCAACACGGTCGCGGTGGTGGTGCCGTCGCCGGCAGCATCCGCCGACTTGGAGGCGACTTCGCGCACCATCTGGGCGCCCATGTTCTCGAACTTGTCCTCAAGCTCGATTTCCTTGGCGACGGTGACGCCGTCCTTGGTGATGCGGGGGGCGCCGAACGACTTGTCGAGCACGACGTTGCGGCCCTTGGGGCCGAGCGTCACCTTGACGGCGTTATTGAGAATGTCGACACCGCGCAGCATCTTGTCCCGCGCATCAACGCCGAATTTAACTTCTTTACTAGCCATGATGTTGTTCCTTAAAATGGGGGTAGGCGCTTAAGCGGCCTTCTTCTTGGTGGCGGGGAGGTCGGTGAGAACGCCCATGATGTCGCTTTCCTTCATGATCAGGAGCTCTTCGCCATCGAGCTTGACCTCGGTGCCCGACCATTTGCCGAACAACACGCGGTCGCCGACCTTGAGGTCGATCGGGATCAGCTTGCCGGCTTCGTCGCGGCCGCCCGGGCCCACCGCGGTGATTTCGCCCTGCGAGGGTTTTTCCTTGGCGCTGTCCGGGATGATGATGCCGCCAGCTGTCTTCTCTTCGGCGTCGATGCGCTTGACCACGACGCGGTCGTGAAGCGGACGGAATTTCATGGAATCCTCCTTTAGTATTTGAAGATGTTCTGATTTTTCGGCGTAGCAGTCTCGACTAGCGAGTGCTAATCACCCTGCACATAAGCCCGCCTCGCGGGCGCACAAGGCCTTGCCGGAACGATATTCGGCTCTCGATTAGTGCCAAGGGTAGAGTGGAATTCCTCCGGCGACACAGCGGCAAGGGAAAGGTGCGGGGTTCGACTACCCGGGACATCAAGCAGCAAGCCCCGATGAATTGCCCTGCTTTGGCACCGTCCCTTAAGGGGTGGGGGCCATTTGTCCAAAGGGAATACTCTGTCGTGTCTGGCGAAGCCTCGTGCTCCCCATGGACGGTCGAGCCGATCTCGGAGGAAGTTATTCCATGGACGAAGATATCTTGCGCAAATTGGAGGAACGTCTCGGACCGCTCCGCGCGAGACAGCGATTGGGTATCGAGACGGACCATGAGGCGAAAATCTTCGGCAAAGGTCTGCTCTCCTTTCACATAAAGAACTGGTATCCGGTCCATTCTGTCATTCGAAACGCGCTGAAGCTGACCGGTCTCTACCGGCGCGGACGCTGGAATACAGGACGCATTCTCGTCAAGCGCAATGATATTTTGTTCAAGGAGTTGCCCGCACTTTTTGACGGCTTCACCATACTCCACCTTAGCGACATGCATGTGGACATGAACGAAGCTGCCATGCAGCGCCTGATCGAACTCGTCGGCGACATGCGTTACGATTTATGTGTTCTAACCGGCGACTATCGAGGGAAGAATTGTGGACCGTTCGAGGCAACCCTGGGCGGCGTCGCACGAGTGCGAGCTCATCTAAGGGAGCCCGTTTATGGAGTGCTGGGCGATCACGATACCATCCAAATGGTTCCGGGGCTGGAAGCCGTGGGAATACGGATGCTGCTCAACGAAAGTGAGGTGATCGTGCGCGGTGATCAGCAGATCTATCTAGCCGGAATCGATGACGCGCACTGCTTCAAAGTCGATAATATCGAAAAGGCTGCATCACAGATACCGTCTGGCAAGTTCTCCATCTTATTGTCGCACACGCCGGAAATCTATCGCCAGGCGGCTCATGCCGATTTCAATTTGTTGCTGAGCGGGCACACGCACGGTGGTCAGATCTGTCTGCCAGGATCTATTCCGATCATACTTGACGCAGTATTGCCTCGACGGATGGGGGCGGGAGCTTGGCTGTATCACAACATGACTGGCTACACGTCCGTAGGTGCTGGATCGAGCGTCGTTCCTGTTCGTTTCAACTGCCCGCCGGAAATCACCCTGCATTGCCTTCACTCGGGCTAACGTCGCGCTAATATGGTTCGTCGCGCAGGTGGGCCCGGAATAGAAGACGGGACATAATTAGCGCGCCAATAAAAAAGATCCCGACGCCAAGCGCTATGTCTGCGATCGTCAATGAAAGTGCATCGCGGCACGCCAGCATAGGAAATAGGGATTCGGGCACCTGGTCGAGCCCGAGCGCCTTGCCGCTCGACGGCAAGTTTAGGCGGCGCTTCACGAAACTGGAGAACAGATCGCCCGCCATCGCGGCGCCTGCTACCATGGCGCCAATCGTCAGGTCCAGGCCGATTAGCGGTGCACCCGCGGTGGTGATGAGGATCGAGACCACAGTCCCACGGATAGTTTTCGAGCGACCAAACAACGGCCGCCCATCAAAAAATATAGTTCCGGCATCCAGCGGAAAGGAAAAACGCGGGCCAAAAATCTTCTTCGCAACGATCGGTGTGCCGTTCGCCAACGTCATTAACACCAATAATTGCACGATGTGCAAAAGTTGCATCGCTATAGTCTATCTCGGCTAGTGCCGTTGCGCATCCTCGCCCGCCGGGCATAGCGGGAAAGTCACGTGCTCGGCTTGCGGGCGTACGCTATTCCAATATATCGAGCCAACGCAGCTTTCACGCCGGCATCATCGAGTTCCTGCATCAGTTTCCGGACAGGATGTTGCTTTTTTCGATGACCTTGAACAGAGGCAGCACGAAATCGCCGGGAATACCGAAAATCTCGTGGGCGCCGTGGTCCTTTAGCGCGCAAAGCATGGGCAAGCGTGGCCATAGGAGCGTCCCGGATAAGACGTTTCTGCATGATCGCCCGCATTCTGTGATCCTGCAAGCGCTGGCGATCCCCGTCCTGAGCGGCACATCGTTCGTGCATGGCGGGTAAGTGAATATTTTGAAGCCGCTGCGGTAAGAGACCGGCAAATAAGCATGAATCGCAAATGGAGTTGGTTGGCGACTGGCAACCAAATAGCCACCCCTTATCGGTAGGGCAGGGACCGTCCCCACATACGTTGGCGCAATGGGCGCTTATGGAATCCTAACGAAGGAAATCGTCGCCGGAGCAACCTGGCCGTGCCGTCAATGTTCATCCGGCAAACAATGCTTGTGCGAGAATCGGCCGCGCTGGTCCGGGCCTGCCTGGTCCGGGAAAAGCGTCACATTGGATCTCTTCCCGGCAATAAGCCCAGCGTGATGCCGCGCGCGGCGCGCCCGGTGCGAAGGCATAGGTGCGTGATCGTCTGCGACAGCCCCACGATCACCCCGATTTGAGCAATCTAGAGGCCGTTACCGATTACGACCGTGCGGCCCGCGCACCATGTAACAACGGGGTCAATTGATTGGAGAAAAAGCAATGCGTTCTGGCTTGGCATTATGCCTTTTGATCGCCCTCTGTGCTTCTGCGAACGCCGCCGCGAGAGCGCATCATGCCAAATCGCGACATGCGATCGTGCGTCCCAGCCAGTCTGAGATCCCAAGCTACGTCACCTCGGGTGGTGTACGGATCTATCGCGACGACTCCGTTATGGGTGGTCTGCGGACCGACCACGACGACCCTCCAGCCTACGATGACCCATCCAAGTTTGGCGGCGCCTGATCTGCGGCAACCAGATTACGTGTACGCCAAAAGTCTCGTGTGCCATGGCGCAAAGCTGGGTTCGGGACTGATAAGGAAAGGCATAAAATGGAGTCAGTCAGGACTGATAAACAAATAATAGAAAGCTTATCAGTTGTTGCATGGCCGTTTCTGGCAGCCGCGCAAAGTGGACGTTCGCCAAGACATCACGCTCGGCATGGGTTGACAGCGGAAGTGAGGATTCCTGCTGGCGGGATGACCTGAATTTGCAATAAGCCGGTCCAGGTATTCTCAGGAATTGAGCACAGGAAGAGAGCAGAGCAACGGTCTTCATCGTTCTACCGACGGCAGGGTTTTCCCGCCGGGGCGATCAGCGTCGCCGCACTCGCCGCTGCCAGCGAGCAGATGACTGCGCCAATTGCTGCTGCGACACCAAAAGCTGAAAGCAAGGCGGACCCGGATGACGCTATCACAGGTCCGATAAGGGCTGTGGCAACCAATCCGCCAGTACGCGCTACTGCGCTGTTCAGCCCGGATGCCGCACCGGTGTGGCGGATGTCGACGGACATTAATACCGCTGTCGTGAGCGGGGCGACCGCACCAGCCATTCCCAAGGCAATCACGACCATCGCAGGAAACACCCCAAGCCAGTAGCTTGTGGCCGATCCGATCCGCAAGGTCAGGAGGAAGCCGGCCGCGACGATAAGCGGTCCGGCGATCAACAAGCATCGTGGACCCACCTTGACCGCCAGTACGCCGGCGGCAGGCGATGCCACGGCAATTACCAGCGGCAGGGGCAGCAGCGCGGCGCCGGCCTGCGTCGCCGTGTACCCAACCGCCTGAATCAACACATAAGGCACCAGTACGAATAATCCTCCGAGAGCGGTGTACAGCAGCAATGTCAGAAGCGTGAGACCGACGAAACTCGCCGACCCGAACAACGAGAGCGGCATCATGGCCCTGTCGCCTAGCCGTTGCTCCGCCGACAAAAACAGCAGCAGGCAGATCAAGCCCGTTCCGAGGACGGCGCAGGTGGAAAGTGACCATCCCCGGCCGGACCCTTCGGTCAACGCCCAGGTCGCAAGACCCAGGGCTGCCGTGACCAGCGTTCCACCCAACCAGTCGAGACTGCTGGCTGTGTTGTCGACGTCCCTCTCGACGCAGCGGGATGCCAGCGCGATCGCAGCCACCGACAGCGGCATGTTGATTAGAAAGACAAGGCGCCAGCTGCCGGCATCGATCAGCCACCCGCCAAGGACGGGTCCGATCGCGCTGGCAGCGGCTCCGCTCGCCGCCCATATGCCGATCGCGCGGCCTTTCGCCTCTCCGGAGAAACTCTGCCCGAGGATCGCGAGACTGTTTGGCATCAGCATGGCGGCGCTCGCGCCCTGCACGAAGCGAGCCAGCAGCAATGAGCCGAGGGTCGGCGCTACCGCGCAAGCCAGTGAAGCGATGCCGAACAGCAGGACGCCCGTGATCAGGAGACGGCGGCGCCCGTAGCGGTCTCCCGCTGCTCCTCCCAGCAGGAGGAACGCGCTCAACGGAAGCAAATAGGCATTGACGACCCACTGCAAGCCGATCGCGTCCGCATCAAAACTCCGGCCGATCGCCGGTAGCCCGACATTCACGACCGAGCTATCGATGAACGCCAGGCTCGACGCCAGGATTGTCGTCGCGATCACGAGGCGAGGATGCGGGGACGAATGCGTTCCTTCGGCTGTTCGCGCGGTCGCAGCGTCGAAGGGAACGTGAAGGGCGTTGCTCATATGCTGGCTATGTAGGGTGCGCATCCCAGCGCGACCAGCGGGAGCAGGCGTAACCGCCTTATTCCTGGCACGAACAATTAGGTGTCCGGCAGCTCGATCCTGTTGACCGGCGCTCACGCAGACCCCGCGAAATGGCGTGCAGGCGGCCGCTTCTGGCGCGAAGCGGCCGTTCGTCAAGTATGCGATCTACGTGGTTCAGGAACCAAGCAGCGGCGACCAATCGTCCGGCACGTCATCGGAGGCGCGCCTCATATCTCGCGCAAGTGGTCGCGAGATAACCTCCAAGGGTCGCCGCGACATTGCCGCCATTCTAACAACGTCATTCCATGCTCACATCGCATCGCGACGATTTCGGCGTAGTGCGTTCCGTTCATCGGCGACTAACGCATACGCAACTCCATGAACCCGATTAGGGCGAGCGCCATGAACCTTCGTATCGGTTCGTGACCCCTTTGGATGACCTACGTTTACCCACGTTCAATTGAGCCACTGATCGCGATCGTCTTAGATAGGGTGTGCGGTAGATCTCCCGCTATCGCCGCCCTCCTTGGGCGTTTCCTCCCTAGACTTGGGCCGCTTGCGGCAACGTAGGCGGCCCTTCTTTTTAGCGCTGACGACCAAGGCCAATCTCGAGTGTAGGACGGCATGATGTTGTTCTTAATCTATTGGTCCGTAGTGTTGGACCCTGCAACCTGGTCGCCGAATAGCGCGCCGTTGCAGCGTGACCAGGATTAAGTCCAAGGTGGGCATACACATCGGACTGACAACCTGGGTTCTTCCTTTCGGAAGAATCTGGGATGGGTAAGTGTGGCCCGTTGGTTTGGATTTTGCACGTCGTCGGCACTTACTTCGTGTGACCGACATCGGCAGGCGTGCTCAATGCGGCGTGAACACGCGGACTGCCGGCCTATCCGAGGCGCGTCAGCTTGATTGGGTGGGCTGGCACTGTAACATTTATTTGACGCTAATTCCGGCCGTTGGCAGCACAGAAACTGCCGCTTCATCGCATTGACCTTGGCGAGATATGCCGCGACGAGATGATCGCCGCAGCGCTCGCCGGCCATCATCTGAAAACCACGGTGCACGAAAGCCGAGGCGGGACCTGCGCCGCAGAGATGGATGAATGCGGCGAGATCCTGCTTCTGCTGCGGGCTTGCCGCTACGTCTGGCGCGCGGGCAAGAACTGCCGTGACATCGTGGTCGAGGTATACGGCCGCGAGCTCGATGGCATGGCTCGGGATCGCGCGGGTATAGAGGCCAATGAACCCGCAGTCGGTATCTACGACAGCGTTCCCTCGAGGCTTTTGCGCGCTTCGGGCGCAGTGCAGGTTTCGGCTTATGCCGGTAGAGCGTGTTCTTCATCGCATTATAGGGAAACAACGGATCGCCGTCGTGCTCGTCCAACTAGCATCAGCATGTCCGAAGATGTCATGAACCGGATCAACCGGGCCGGTCTGATGGACCGGAACGGGTATGGCCGGCTCGTGCAGATGGGCTCTCGGCGCGCGGGTTGGTACAGCTACGATTGAGTGGATAACGACAGCCATCCCAGTGCCACTACGATTGTTCCCGCACGCCAACACATCGCGCCGGGAGATGTGATGCCGTCGCTTCGGGGAGCAAAGGGCTCCTTCCTCGTCGCCGCCGTCCAACCGGAACGTGACCTCATTCTGACCGTACCAGTTGCCGCCGGCGGGCTTCTCGTGAGTCGGGAGTTCTTCCTCGAGCCGCTCACTCGACATCGGACTCGATTGCTCGTGCCGCGGTGGTTGATGGCTCCCGCCGCGATGTTTGGCCATGGTGTCATACAGGCGAGGCAAGTTAAAGGGATCAAGAGTCGCGCAGAAGGTGTCAGGGGATGAATGCCCCTTTGGGCTTGCGCGAAGACCCAATTGCGTTCGCATGCAGCGAGCGGCAACTGGTGCACCAAACGGACATGCCGCCACAGTCTCCGCATGCCTGCTATCGGGGCATGAACGGCCAGCTCCGACGCGGCCCAAGCGGACATGAGACTGGATAGTGCCGTTACCGCACTCAACCCGCGCATAGGGCAAGGCGAAGCAGATTCGATACGGGTAAACGTGAGGGTACGGCGGTTTGATCGTTGAAATTTTGTCTGCGTGGCGTTAGACGGACAGTTCGGTCCCGCGCCTGCCATTTGCAGGTTCTTGAGCTTTGACTTGCCTGAGTATTCCTGCAGCTGCCATCGGAGTACGGAATACCACCGAAGTCTGAACCCCGCCTGGCCGCCGATACGTCACTTGTGCACGGCTCCCATGAGTTTGTCGGGCAGCCAGGTAGCGATTTCGGGGAATATGCAGAGGATCAGGATCGCCAGCATCATGCAGACCACGTAAGGCAGCGTGCCCCACATCACCTTCGACAGAGGCACGTCCGGGGCGATGGCACTGACGATGTAGATGTTGAGGCCAACCGGCGGATGGATCAGGCCGATCTCCATGTTGATGGTCAGGATCACGCCGAACCAGACCGGGTCGAAGCCTGCCGCGGTGATGATCGGCAAAAGGATCGGGCTCGTCATCAGGATGATGGCGGCGGGCGGAATGAAAAAGCCGCAGACCAGCAAGAAGACGTTCACGAGGAACATCAGCACCCATTTGTTGGCGTGCAGGTCGGCGATCGCCTGCGCCAGCGTCTGCGTCAGATAGAGCGAGGTAAGCATGTAGCCGAACAGCACCGCGGCGGCGATGATGGTCAGGATCATCACCGACTCCCGCATGGTGTCGCGCAGGATGTGCCAGATCTGGTCCGGCCGCCAAAGCCGGTAAATTGCGATCGCCAGGATCAGGCAGAGAGCGGCGCCGACGCCGGCCGCCTCCGACGGCGTGGCGACGCCGCCATAGAGCGCGTACATGACGCCGACCACGATGATCAGAAACGGAGCGACCTTCGGGATTGACGTGAACTTCTCCCTCCAGCTGTAGCGAAAGCCTGGGGCATGCGAACGAAAACCGCTGCGCCAGATCTTGTAGAGCGTCCACAACATGAACAGGGCGGTCAGCATCGCGCCCGGGATCACGCCGGCGATAAACAACCGGCCGATCGAAGTCTCGGTAGCGATGCCGTAGAGGATGAAGGTGACGGAAGGCGGAATGAGAATGCCGAGCGTTCCGCCCGCGCAGATCGAGCCGGTCGCGACCTCGTCAGGATAGCCGCGGCGGCGCATCTCCGGGATGCCCATCTTGCCGATGGCGGCGCAACAGGCGGGCGAGGAGCCCGTCAGTGCCGCAAATATCGCGCAGGCGCCGATATTGGAAATCGCCAATCCGCCGGGAAGACGATAGAGCCAGCGATCGAGCGCCTCGTACAGATCCTTGCCGGCCGGCGAGGAGCCGATCGCCGCGCCCATCATCACGAACATCGGAATGGCGACTAGGGTAAATTCGTCGAGCCCCGACCAGAAGGTCTCGGCGACGACGTTGAGGCCGTCGAAGCCCTGGAAGATCACGAGGAAGGACAATGCGATCGCGCCGAGACCAAACGCAACCGGAATGCCGGACACCAGCATCAACAGCGTGACCACCAGAACGATCGAGCCTTCGATGCCTGGACTCACGGGGATTCTCCGAAGGCTTCACGCGCCAGCGCGCGGGCAATGTCTTCCGCGGTCTGCTTCTCCGAAATGCCGAAGGGCGGAGAGCGTCCCGTCACGAGGCAGTAAAGCTCGACCAGGTATTGCAGGACCACAAGGCCCAGTCCGATCGGCATCGAGAGATAGGGAATCCAGAGCCGTGCGCGCCAGACTGTGTTGGACAGCCAGCCTTCGGTGAAAGCCTCGTACCAGTAGATCGTGCAAAGCAGGAAGATCGCCACGCAGAAGGCGAGCGCGATGAGGCCGGTCGCCAGGGCAAGCCAGTAGCGCGCGTGGGGCCCGACGTGCAGCGGCAGCACGTCGACATGCACGTGCCCGCGTGTCATCAGGACGTAGGGACTGCCGATGAAGGTCGCGGCGACGATGCAATACGTCACCACGTCGATCTGCCAGATGGTGGTAAGGTTGAACACGTAGCGTTCAATCACCATGTCGCAGATCACGATAACGGCGAGGCCGATCAGCAGTGCGCCGGTCACCCCGGCCACGCGCGACACGAAGGTCACGGTTCGTATGAAACTATCCATCAGACTGTCCGGGGTCGCCGAAAAACATCTGCCGGCTCGCAGTCCGGCCCCCGGCAGAGCGATCCGCCGGGGGCCGCTGCCTGCCGCTATTTCACCGCGAGCGCTTCGTCGATCAGCTTTTGCCCGTTCGGTACGTCCTTGGCGAAGCCGGCATAGGAGCTCTTCTTCGCCACTTCCAGCCATGCCTGATAATCGGCGTCGGTCAGCGTCACGACCTTCACATTATGGTCCTCAAACGCCTTGACGGCATCCTTGTTCACTTCGTCGGCCTTGCCCTCGTAATACGCCTGCGCCTTCTTGCCGGCCGCAACGACGGCGTCCTGCTGCTTCTTGCTGAGCTTGTCGAAGCTCTTCTTCGACATCAGCACGGGCTCGTACATGAACCACAGCGCGTTGTCGCCCGGTGCGGTCAGGCAGTCCGTGACTTCATAGAGCCGCATCGACTGAAAGGTGCCGAGGCTCGTGTCGGTGCCGTTCACCACGCCGGTCTGGAAGGCGTTGTAGATTTCGTTCGAAGGCGGGCTCACGATGCTGGCGCCGGCCGCTTCCCACATGCCTGCGAATGTCGGGCCGGCCGCCCGGAACTTGCGACCTTTCATGTCGTCCGGCTTCATGATGCAGCTGTTCTTCGACGCCATGCCGCCGGCAAACCAGGCATCCGACAGCACGATGACGCCATGCTTCCCGATTTCAGCGCGGATGTCCGTCATGAACTGCGAGTTGTTGACGCGCTTTGCCCGTTCCTGACTCCGGATCAGGCCCGGCATCAGCGTCGCGCTGAACGTCCGCACCTTGCCACTGGCATAGTCGAGCGGGAACAGCGTGATGTCGAGCTGACCGTTGACCATGGCGTTCCACTGGTCGTTAGGCTTGAACAGTGAGGCGCCCGGGTAGACCTGAATGTCGATCCCGACATCGGCATCCTTCACTTCTTTTGCGATCATCTGCACCATGTCGTCGCGCACGTCGCCCTTGCCGCCGGGGAACTGATGCGACGCCTTCATGATAATCTGCGCCTGTGTTGCTCCTGAGATCGCAATCGCTGCGACCGCTCCAGCCAGAATTGTCGAAATTCGCCTCATGCGTTCCTCCCGGATTCGTTGTTGTTGCCTTTGAGACCGCCGCTCAGCTTGCGATCAAATCCCACTGCGGGGCGCACCGCCATTCCAGTACGCATACGACTTTAGTAGCGCTTGGCGCTGCGAAATCTTCACTATTTCAGGTGAGTACGCGTGCAAGACGACTCAATTAGCTGCGGACCGGTTCAGAAAATCGACAGGCGCATGATCAATTGGCGAGCTTCACCTGGCTCCGTCAGCTTGATTGCCGCATAGCGTAGCGAGAGACCATGCACCATGCGATGCTGTTTGCTGCGGCGCATGAGTCTCTTATTGATGCTGTGGACGAGTGCGCCGGGAGACCGGCAAAAGGTAGACGGAGGAAGTCCGTCACGGTGAAGGCGCAGCGAACCATACCGGCCACGAGTGATGCACGGGTTGTCCGCGAGGGCAGACGTGAAGCGTTCACTGGGGAGGGTGCAGGCGAGGTATTGAGCGGCGTAAGACAAGTTCGGGGTGCCGATGTTTTCCGTCCCACAGAAGGCAACACGGCCGGTGTCGCTATCGCGAGACACATGCCGACCCCGCGTCGTCGTAGACCCTGGCATGCGCAGAAGCCTTTTGCACGGGAACCGGGAGATCTCCATCGCCGTCCCCGCCAGTCGTGGCCGGGACGTTGACGGGAAGGCCGGAGGCCGTAGCCGACGATGAGCGCGATTGAGAGGTCGGACCTGCCCGAAGTAGCGGGGAAGCGAGCGAACAAAGCGGCCTCGGCCGCTGCGGAGCCCGTGGAGCGAAGGGGTGGGGCCAGGGAGAATGCGGAGCTGCAAAGCACAGTCCGGACGCAGAGCCGGGAAGCCGGGTCACGCGCGCACGCCCGCATACGAGAAGCCGTCACCAGGAACAGACTGGACAAAGCTGACGGCGCTCCTGCATCACGTCAACATTAAAGTTCTGCGGGCAAGCTTCTTCGGACTAAAGAAGACTGTTGCCCCAGGCGTCGATGAGAGGACGTGGATCGAATACGCAGAGCACCTTGAGGCAAACCTCTCGAGCCTGCATGTTCGCGTCCATAACGACGATGCTCTGCCCGCTTCCTCAGCTCGACGGCTCGCCCATGCATGTGGATAAAGTGGGGGCTTATATGGCCCGGATCAGCCCCGCAATAACGTGGCTTTTTGACCGGAAGCGGCTCCGCCAGGATCAAAGCACGGTCCCGCCTTCGGCTTTAGGGGGCATGTAAAGCAGGACCGCGCCCGAGCCACGGGGACCAAAGCGTGGCCCGACCAAGATAACGGGGATATTGCGCAAGCGGTTCCGGCCGCGACGAGGCGATGGGCGAGCTAACCGGCGATTCGGAACATGAAACGGCGCAACCCAAATGGAAGGGGCGAAACGGCCGTTCACGCGCGCTCTGGGTCAGCCGACCGCGATCCACGTACCACCAGCGGCCATGACAACCACGGCGCCGATGAAAAAGTAAGTCGCGATTGGGGAAAGCAGCCAGGGACTCTGCATGCGATGTCCTCCACGTACAACCTATCGCTGCAGGATGCTGCCTAATAGTTAACGAAAACCTAATGGCTGTTTGATTCCCGCTAATCACCGCCGATCCCACGCCGAGTGCCGGTCAAGGCCTGCCCAGATGATTGCGCTGCCCCGAAATTGGATTAGTCTCTTTCGAGAAAATTGTTCGGAGGGGACTGCAATGATTTCAGCCCTCAAAGTTCAAACGCTGGAAAAAGAACCCTTGATTGAAAAGATCAAGGCCGAGATCAAAAAGCGTGCGGAGGCTAAGGCCAAGCTGGCGCTCCTTAAGAGGCCCAAAAGGATGGCGAAGCACTGCGGCTAGTCAAGTATCATTGGCCTCTTTGAAGCTCGCGGAGCCGCCAGTTTGTCCGCCACTCGTCAATTCATCGGTAGGACAGCAGCACTGGCTTGATCAACATCAGCGCGGGAGTTCATCGGGGATCGTTGGCCCGACGCGCTGGAAACGCACCCGCCGCCTAATTGAGGCAAGTACGTCCAAATAAGAAGAGGCACCGCGTTCGAGCACCGCTCGACGCAGCGCACCTCTATACAAAAAATGCAACGGCACGAGCCGTCGAGGGAAACCTTGGCGGCTTTTGCGCGTGGTCACGCAGCCAACACAAAGAAACGGCCCCGGCGCAGACTGCGAGCCGAGGCCGCTTGTGTCGGAACTCCCGGCTGGTGGGGCATGGGGGGCAAGCCAAGCCAGCCGAGGTTCTTGCACTCGGGTATTAGCCGCGATCTCGTTTGGCCTTCGCCGGACGCTTTGTCTCGGGTTGCGTATTGCGGACCGCTTCGGCCAGCATCTCGTACAACTCAGCCTTTGTCTTCTTCGGTTCGCGCGTCGGTTTCCATTGCGTCATGGACAGTATGTGGGGATGCCGGAGGCGGAATTAAACCCCAGCGCCTCGGAACTCGACCAAAGCGGCTTGTTGGCGGCACGCCATTGAACTGGTGTGGGAGCTGGCTCGCAAGGCTGACCGGCAAGCCGAAGGCCATCATCGATGCCGCGCCAGCGTGCGACGTCCCCAATGCGTGCCCTTAGGCCTTTCCGTTTTTGAAGAGCCGCACGTTCGTGTCGCACCAAAGCCAAATTGATCCATCGCAACGACCTTTGGTCGTTTCCGGCGAATATGACTATTCAAAAATAATTGGGAGGATCGTCATGTCAAATGCTCAGGAAGCTTTTGCAATGACCGCCGTGCTTTTTGGCCTATCATTCGCCGGCATATTCTTATTGTGGTTTGCCGAGAAGTTTAGGCCTAGGCGAGGGCCGGCAATTCGGCGTTAGTTCTCGCTTGGCCGAGTGACCTCGCAGAGCCCACACCGACGGTTGGTCATCATACCTCTTCATCGATCCATCGTTTGATTTCTGATGCCGCAATGATGCGTCGCACTGGTTGATGGGGGACCAGTGTGCCGGCTGTGACCTTCATTCCTTCGGCAAGTTTAGCCTTCGCAAATTGCTTGGCCTCGCTTTCGGTCGTGAATGTTTTTGCCTGTCTCGCAAAGGATGTTCGCGAGGGAATTCCCGTCAATTTTAGAAACGTGCGGTTCAGTTGGGATGCATCGCTAAACCCTACCAAGAGCGCCACGGCGCCAATGGATAGATCGCGTTTCAGCAAAAGATCCTTTGCAACACTGATCCGCTCGGACAGGACGTACTGATAGGGCGAAAGCCCAACTGATTGTTTAAACGCCCGAATAAAGTAGAACCGGCTCAATCCAACCAAGTTCGCTAGTTCTGATATCCCGATTTGTTTCGAAATGTGAGCATCAACAAACTCTTTGATGCGCCTTAGTTGAAGTGCAGTTAAACCTCCGCGAACCGGATTCAGTTGCGAGTGCTGCCGATAAGCAACGTGCTCGAGTTCCCACAAAAGCAACAGCCCGAGTGTTTCCGCGTATGCATGGTCGTTTATGCTCGAGCCATCTAAGACGCTTTGGAGCTTTAGGAGCGTAGCTTTAAGATTGTTATTTTCAAAATACAAAGATGAAGGGATATTTGAGATATCGTGGGAGCTGTGATTTGGCGTGGCAGGGGTAAGATGGACTGCGAAGACCGACGACATGCGGCTCTTGAAGCGAGCCCAACTTTCCGTGGAACACCCAATCGGCGCAAACGTTAATTTACCTCTGACATCAGCAAGCGTCGAACGGTTCGCACCGTTTATAGTAGTCTCGCCATCAGAGCGGACAAAGTCATGCAGCGCTAGATAGGGCCGCCCGCTCGCCTGACACAGTTTGCAGCTGCACAAATGTCGTATGAAAACTCCAACAAAATTGCGCTCTTTATCGACGGCGCTAACCTCTCTGCGACCGCCAGGACACTCGGTTTTGACATCGACTACAAGCGCCTGCTTAGGGAGTTCCAGAGCCGAGGGACGCTGCTGCACGCGTTCTATTACACCGCCATCATTGAAGATCAGGAATACTCTCCTATTCGTCCATTGGTCGATTGGCTCGATTACAACGGCTACACCGTCGTCACCAAGGCGACCAAGGAATTCATCGACGCCAGCGGTCGCCGCAAGGTGAAGGGCAACATGGATATCGAACTCGTGATCGATGCCATGGAACTCGCGGAGCATATCGATCAGATGGTGCTGTTTTCTGGCGACGGGGATTTCCGCTCGCTGGTCGAAGCGGTGCAGCGCCGCGGTGTCCGGGTGATTATGGTCTCGACGATTTCGAGCCGGCCGCCGATGATCGCCGATGAATTGCGGCGCCAGGCCGACGTCTCCACCGATCTGGTGGAGCTGCAACCCAAGCTTGGCCGCGATCCGTCCGAGCGTCCAACTCCGCGCGAGTCTGCACGTATGCCTCAGATCCTGCAAAACAATTAAGTGTATGGAAGATGCCTCTCGTTCGCTGCGGCACCACGTGTTAAAGGCTGGATCGATAACGTTCGGCGGCGGTACAATTGACTGTGCCGTTCGTAACATTTCAAAGACCGGTGCCACTCTCGAAGTCGCGAGCCTGCTCTATATTCCTGACCGCTTCACGCTAGTTGTTCAGGCCGATCAATTGAGGCGGCCGTGCCACATCGTCTGGCGCAATGAAAGGCGGATTGGAGTCGTCTTCGATTGATCTTCCTCAATATGACACCGGCATCGTCCCGCCTGCTCCGAATGAGATAGTCATTGCCGGCAGTCTCTTTCCGCACGACGTCGTTTTTTTGGCATTTTTAGAACGTGTCGCGATTTCCAAGTTGAGTCTGCCTTGGGGTCGAGCGGAAGTTGGATTTTGAGTCTGCCAAGGGCAGCTTCTGGCGCGAAACGGTCATTGCGGTGCGGCTTCCGCATGTCCTCTGTGGATGGCTCCCGCGTTGCAAGGGTTAAATTGACGCAGTGGCATTGGTCGGGTGCAGTCTTCTGTCCGGCCTGTTGATGCAGTCGGTTGAGACTGCTGGCCCTGATGGCTGTTTGACCAGCAGATCGCGCGTCCGGTGCATCGATAGCGCCGCCTGCTGCTCGGGCGACTTGACGGGAACGAACCGCATCGTAGGCCGTGTTACCGCCTCGCAAACCGCTTCCGCATCGGCAGCATCGGTCTTCCCGCGCTTCACATACGGTTTGACGTAAGCCGGCGGCATCAGGCGAACCTCATGGCCAAGCTTGATCAGCTCGCGCGCCCAGTGATGCGACGTGCCGCACGCCTCGATGCCGACCAGGCAAGGAGGCAATTTGGCAAAAAATGGCAGCATCTGCGACCGCCGAAGCGATTTGCGGACCACAACCTGGCTGGTCGCATCAACACCGTGGACCTGAAAAACGCTCTTGGCCAAGTCGAGGCCGATCGTGGTAATCTGCATGGCGGATGGCTCCCCTTTTTGCTCGTGAACGCCTGATGGCTTTCACACCTTGGCACCAAGATGCCGTGAGCGGGAGCCATCCACCTCATCTGTTGTCGGAGCCAAAGCGGAAAACATGTGCTCGGCGAGAGTATTTCGCCTTTTGACCCGAAGCGCACTCTGGCAAACTTCGCTGCGCGACCGCGTACAAGAAACTGGCGGGACCATTTGCAGCCGCGGTGCGGCGCGGATTACGGCTGCGGTCCCGATAAGTTCATCTCACGCTCCGCCCGGAACACGTTACCATAGAGACTTGCTATCCATTGACGGCCGCGAGAAGTGACATTGAGATAGCGTATCGCCATTTGAATTTGGGGGGCGACATTCTTCCAGTAGAATTGGGGATACTTATAAACCATGTCTGCCGGCGTAGCGTAGCCCAGCGCTTTGTTGAGCCCGATCTCTTCAAATTCGTAAAACAGCGCGTTCGACTTCCTCAAATAGTTCGGATCGCCAAGCTGGCCGATAAGATCAGCGGCCCGCAACAACAACCCCTCCTCTTCGATCAGACTGTCATTCGAGGATATCGTGTAAGGAAAGCGGGTATATTCGATTGCTCGTGCAACTCGGTTTGCATCGACCTCTTCGACGGCGTCCAGGCGCTCGAGGACGAACAATTTCGAGCGGTCCACATGATACGGAGCAAGCGCGGCATCGGACGATCCTCGAGGCAGGCGAATGGTACCACCAGTTACATCTGCAATATAGGACTCGCTTTCATCTCCTTGAACAACACCGCGAACGTATCCGATGTCATGGGCGAGGCACGCCAAAATGAAATTCGCATAATCGTTTGCTGTTGTTGGCCGCAGCAGCGCACGTCCGGTTAAAATGTCGTGCCCGGCAAGGGTAACGAGCAATGTATGCTCAATGTTGTGGTACAGGGCGTCGCTGTTACCGATGCACTCCAACGTGAGCTTCGCCGCAAACGGAAGCAACTCAGTTAAACCGGCATGCGAAGCGCCAAACCGGTCCTTAGTTTCCGCGGTTAGAAACGACCCCAAAGCTTGCGATACCAGTTCCGGAACTGTGATCATTTCAATATTCCGTTCAGCTTGCGCAGCGTGGTACGTGAAGAACTTCCGTGTCGGGTTGGATGAGTTCAAACAAGACAATTCCCGATAGGGAACATCAAGCCCCTTCAACAGCGGCGTGTACAATAGAGGTGATAATAACGGACTGTGCCATCTTTGGCACCTGCCGACGGACACTAAAATGTCTGTTTGTCGGGGTCCACCGGAAGTGATCGGTGCAGGATCAAAACGGCGCTTTTTGACCCCCATCGGACGTCGGCGTTCAGTTTTCCAGACCTGATAGCGTCTTGCAGAGGATCACGTTGCTGTGGCCCTCAGGCCAACCTTCGAACTCGGCCATACGCTTGAAGCCCGCCTTTTTCATACATTCCCGGCGCCTGAAAGCCATAGCTCGCTACCCAAATCCGGCGGACGCCTCGACTGGATGCCTCCGCAACAAAAGCGTTCAATAATACCCGCGCGTAACCGCGTCCTCGATATGTCTCATCGACCCACATCTGTTTGAGTTCGGAAGTGCCTGCCCAAGTATAGCCAGCGGCGACGCCGATCATCTGTCCTGGCTCGTCGCGGATCACAAAACCCAAGCCTTGGCATCATGGCGTCCGGTTGCACGACTATTGTGCTCGTAGAGGTGATCTTCAATTGTTGGGGAAAGAACGGACCTAGCTCGGATAGCCGCCCCAAATGATTTGAGTGTCGTTTTGGGGTTTCCGCAGATGCTGTCTGACGGCGGCATATGGTGAGGTGTCACGCCTCGCAACCGATCATGGCTGCCTCGACGCGAGTGGTCAGCTCACCGCTGCCGGAAACCAGCTTGCTCGCGCGCTCCTGCAACAAAGCGGAGCGCGAACGATATTTTATGTTTGGGGAGTCCTTGCCCTCCCGCTTCAGTCGGTTATCTACCGATGGAAATATCCCAGTGGCCTCTTCCAGAGGAAGGCCGAACTGGAAACTGACGATCTCCCGTAGTTCAATCGTAGTGAATCGGCGCGGCGGAGTGCATTTCAGCCGTGATGATCGATGCCCACGATTTTGCCGATTTGACGGATCCGCTACAGATTGGGCGGCGCGACCTGCGCCCTACATAAGAACGGTGATCGATCAATTGGAGCAAATGCAATGCGTTCTGTCTTGGCCTTGGGCCTGTTGATCACCCTGTGTGCTTCTGCCAACGCAGCAACGGTGCATCGGACATTACACGCGCGCACGCGCCCACATGTCGTCGTTCCCAGTCAAGGAGCGACCACCCGGCACTTCGCTGTGCCTGGCTGGAGCGACGACGCAACCCGGCGCTGGCCGGATAACGCCAGTTCGTCCTGGACACAGGCCTGACGGCGGTTCTCCAGCCGATTTGTCCGAACCATGAATCAGCCACGCGGCGGGTCTGGATGCCGGGCTGGAATTGCACGACCCGAATTGTATGAAGCCGTCGCGTCGCTCTATGACGACGTTGAGGCGCACGGCATCGGTGGCCGGAAGGAAGCGGCTCGGCGAAAGCAACGTGCCACTGCGCCACTTCCGGTTCTGGCACTTTTCGGACATGCCGCGATTTCCGGGTTGAGTCTGCTTTCGGAGGTAAAGCGGAGTGCGCCGGGAAGACCGGCAAGGAGTAGATGGTGCAAGTCCATCACGATGAAGGAGTAGCGAACCGCATCGACCCCGAGTCATGCGCAGATGTCCGCGAGGGCATCGGCGAAGCGTTGACAGGGGAGCGCATAGGCCAGCCATTGAGCCGCGAAAGTACCCTCATCCCGGGTGCCGACGTCGTTCCGCTGACGGAAGGCAACACGGATGGGCGCGATATCGCGAGCGCCCAGACGGCCCGGCGTGGTCTTAGACACTGGCATGTGCGCACGCTCTTTGCTTGGGAACCGGGAGATCTCATGGTCGGCCAGCGCCAGCATGCGTGCTGCACTGGTCCGTGTCGGGAAGGCGAGGAGCCGTAGCCGATGATGTACGATCATGAGAAGTCTGACCCCGCCATAGTAGCTGTGAAGCCGACGAACAAAGCCGGGCAACCGGCTGCGGAGTTGGCGGAGCCAAGGGCGGGGACCGAGGGGAATGTGCGTCAGCAAACCACGGGCCGGGCACAGTACCGGGGAACCGTGTCACAGGCGCTGGAGCGCATACGGCAAGCTGCAAGGCAAAGGAAGAAGGAGAAGTTCACCGCGCTCTTCCATCACGTCAGTATTGATCGCCTCGAAGAAGCATTCTCCGAACTCAAAGAGAATGCTGCGCCCGGGGTGGATGGGCTGGCATGTAAGGACTACGAGCAGCACCTTGAGCGCAATCTTGAGGACCTGCATGCTCGTGTCCATCGGGGAGCGTATCGGGCGCTACCGTCGCGGCGGATTTACATACCCAAGCCGGATGGTCGGCAACGCCCGATCGCGGTCGCCGCCCTTGAGGACAAGATCGTCCAGAGGGCCACGGCTTCGGTACTGAGCGCGATCTACGAGGAAGATTTCCTCGGGTTCTCGTATGGGTTCCGACCCGGACGCAGCACGCACGATGCGATGGATGCGCTCATGGTTGGGATCACCAGCACGAAGGTGAACTGGATACTGGACGCCGACATCCGCTCGTTCTTCGACACGGTGAGCCAGGAGTGGCTCATCAAGTTTGTGGAACATCGCGTCGGTGACCGACGCATCATCCGCCTGATCCAGAAATGGCTCAAGGCAGGCGTCCTGGAAGACGGGATCGTGACGGTCAGTGACAAGGGGACCGGGCAGGGATCGGTGATCTCACCGTTTCTGGCCAATCTCTACCTACACTACGTCTTCGATCTCTGGGCTGAGCGCTGGCGACGGCGTGAGGCTGCGGGCAATATGATCATCGTGCGCTACGCCGACGACTTCATTGTCGGCTTCGAGCACGAGAGCGACGCCCGGCGCTTCCTCGACGAGATGCGTGAGCGGTTACAGGAGTTTGCGCTGTCGCTTCATTCGGAGAAGACCCGGCTAATCGAGTTTGGACGCTTCGCGGCGGAAAACCGCGAGCGGCGCGGGCTCGGCAAACCGGAGACCTTCACCTTCCTGGGCTTCACCTTTATCTGCAGCAAAACTCGCCGGGGCAAATTCCAAATCAAACGGAAGTCCCGGCGGGACCGCATGCGGGTAAAGTTGCAAGCCATCAAACAGGAATTGCGACGGAGCATGCATCAGCCGATTCCCCAGCAGGGAAGATGGTTGCAGCAGGTCGTCACCGGCTACTTCAACTACCACGCGGTGCCGACAAACGGTCCGACACTGACCGCATTCCTCTTCCACGTCACCAATCTCTGGCGACGCACGCTACGGCAGCGGAGCCAGAGAGACTGGACGACCTGGGAGCGGATCAAGCGGTTGGCCGACGACTGGCTCCCGAAACCGCGAATCCTCCATCCTTGGCCAGAGAGTCGCTTCGCCGTTAGACACCCAAGGTGGGAGCCGTATGCCCGAATTGGGCCCGTACGGATCTGTGCGGGGGGCGCGAGGTAACTCGCGTCCCTACCGCGAAAGTTGGATTTCGAGCCTGCCAAGGGCAGCTTTTGGCGGTGGGTTCAACTGACCAACGCAACACTCTAATCTTTGCTCAGAGATGGAGTGTGGTCATGAAACAGCGGCGTCGCATCTATTACTCGACAGCTCAGCGGTCTGAGATCTGGGATCGCTGGCAGGCTGGCGAGCCGATGAGTGCGATCGGGCGCCGGTTTGACCGGGAGTCCTCTTCTGTCTTCTCGGTGATCTCGCCAACGGGCGGAATTCGTCCTCCAGATCGCCGCCGTTCCAAGCGGACGCTCAGTCTTTCTGAACGAGAGGAGATTTCTCGATGGCTCAGCATGCGCCGCTCATTGCGGTCAATTGCGCTCCACTTGGGACGATCTGCTTCAACTATCAGTCGTGAAGTCCATCGTAATGGCGGGGCGGACCGCTATCGAGCTGCCCGGTCCGATCAGGCTGCCTGGGATAGGGCGCGGCGTCCCAAGCTTTGCAAGCTGGCTTGCCGTCCGTTCCTGAGGCGGACAGTATCGACCTGGCTGCGGCGGCAATGGTCACCGGAGCAAATTGCCGGCTGGCTCAAGCGCACATATCCGGGGGAATCTCAAAAGCAGGTGTCACACGAGACGATCTATCGCAGCCTGTTCATTCAGGCGCGCGGCGTGCTGAAAAAGGAGCTTCTTGAGCACCTGAGGGCGAGGCGCACGGTCCGCCGATCCAGGCACGCCAGCATGAAACGAAACGGGCTCGGCCAGATAAAGAATGCCGTGTCCATCAGCGAAAGACCGGCATCTGTTGAAGGTCGCGCCGTGCCGGGCCATTGGGAGGGCGACCTGATCGGTGGATCGGGGAATAGTTATGTTGCAACGCTTGTCGAGCGCCATTCGCGCTACGTGATGCTGGTCAAGGTTGCGAACAAGGACACCGAAAGCGTCGTCTCCGCGCTAATCAAGCAGTCGCTACGATTGCCAAACGAACTTTACCGGTCGCTGACCTGGGACAGAGGCAAGGAGCTCGCGGACCATCAACGCCTGACATTGGCCACCGAGGTCGAGGTCTACTTTTGTGATCCTCGATCTCCCTGGCAGCGCGGGTCAAACGAAAACACCAACAGATTGCTGCGCCAGTATCTTCCGCGTGGTACCGATCTGTCCTTGCACAGCCAGGCTAAGCTCAGTGCCATCGCAAGGCAGCTCAATGAAAGGCCGAGAAAGACCTTGCTCTATCAGACGCCGGCTGAGAAGTTCGCAGAATGTGTTGCCGCGATCGGTTGAACTCGCCGCACAAAGCGGACATTCGTCAATCTGTTCATGTGGCTAGGCGCGAAGGCCTTCAGCAGGGCCGTGTCAACGCGAGGCGTCTGTGACCACGGTGAGGAACCTGTCGGGCCAATGATCTGTTTCCGGCCGCCGCGTTGCCGGAAAACGACGGGGATATGTACGGTGAGGGTATCACCATTCTTGCTGATGCGATTTTGGGATTCCTTTGGTCATGCGGCATTCCGCCGAGCTATGTCGAAAGAGCCAGCTTCTCACGTCGCTCTTAAGTAAGAGTTTTCGATGTTTTGCATGCACGGCGCCATGTCTGGACGATGATCTCAGGAGGCCGAAGCATGGTGCGGGCCTGGTCGATAACGATCTTTTCGATTTCAGCGGCCGGAACGCGCCCTACCTCGGCGGGGCGTCAGGAAGCGATGTCGTCGGCCTGCTTGGAGCGGAGCAGTTCACGTTTGCGCTTCTTTGACTACGAATGCTTCTGGCTCAGGGCCGGTTCCAGACTATCAAGGAACAGTTTGGCGTGCCGCAAATCCGCTGTGTCAAAGCCTTCAGTAAATTGGGCGTAGATAGGCTGCAACAACTGCAGCGCTTCGTTTGCCCGGCCTTTGCATCGCCAGAGCGAGGCAAGGTCGCACGCCGTGCGCAGCTCCCAGCAACGCGCCTGCTGGCTCCTGGCAATCTCAAGGCTCTTGGCGAACAAAATCTCGACTTGATCGCCCATGCGCCCGGTTGCGGACAGCAAGCCCGCCTTGACGCGCAGGATCTCGGCCAGACACCAGCGCTCGCCCGTTTCCGCGGAGATAGCGATTGCCTGCTCAATCGCACCCAGCGCGGCCTCGTTGCGGCCTGCTTTATTGCAAGCCTGGGCCTCAAGCATCAAAAAGAGAGGCAGCCAAAGCCGCGCTCCTGCCTCTCGCCAAGCAGCCACACCCGCGCGAAGTAGCTCGATCCCGCGATCTATCTCGCCCTCATGTACGGCTGCCCATCCGTCGAGAATGCGCCCGCAGGCCAACCAATGTGATAGACCGTGTTCCTGGCAGAGTGAGACGACTGAGCGCGCGTAGGATCTCATGTCCTCCGAGCTTCGCCGGAAGATATCGATCATGCCGCGGGCATGGCAAATGGTGAAGGCTTGGGTGTGCGGATGGGACAGTTCCTCCGCGCGTTTCACCGCATCAGCGGCAACGTGCGATGCTTGGTCGACGAACCCCAGATGCCAAGAGGTCCAGCTCAGGTAGCACAGGGCAGCCGCGCCAATATCCTGGCCGTACTTATATTGCAACTGAGCTCCGTGTGGGGAGTCGCCGAGCGCTCGGGCTTGCTCGAGATGAGGTAGTGCGGCGGCAAATTCCCCTTTTGTCGCGTACGTAGTGCCCATGATGCGATGAGCAACAGACAGAGCCGCCATGTCATTGTTACGTTCGGCTTCTTTAAGGAACTCGCCGGCTGCGTCTGTCTGCTTGGCGACCTCACCGCCGACATAATGGCCTGCCCAAATCCCGTAAAGGATGGCCAGCTTCTGTGCAGGACCGGTTGCCTCGTCGATGAGGTCCTTCGCCCGAAGCAACACTTCGGCGGTCTTGCTTGCTGCGTAGCCGTAGACGGCAATCATTGCCTGACTGAGCATTGCTTCCAGCCCGAGCGCCGCACGTCTGCGTGCCGGACCCTCGGGACGCGATTGCAGCAATTCGAGCGCCTGGGTCAGGTGACGGATAGCCTCGGCGTTCGCCGAACGCTCTATCGTACGCTGGCCGGCTTTTCGCAAGTAATCGATAGCCCGCTCGGTGAGGCCAGCCCGAATCAGATGATGTGCCAAGAGTTCGGGCTGGGTCTCGACCGTCTCGGGGAACCCTTGCTCGAGAGCATCGGCAATTCGGCGATGGAGTTCCTGCCGCTTGCTGCGCAGCAGGGTGCTATATGCCGCGTCCTGAACTAGCGCGTGCTTGAATACATAAGTTGAATCCGGCGGTTCGCCTCGGACAAAGATCAACTCGGGAGCCGCGAGTTGACGAAGAGCGGCGTGCAACGGTGGTCCAGATAGGGGTGCGACAGCGGCGAGCAACCGGTAGGAGAATTCGCGACCGATCGCAGCGCCGACCTGGGCGATCTCCTTAACCGGTCCGAGCCGATCCAGGCGGGCCGTCAGCGAGCCGAGCAGCGTGGTCGGAATCGCAAGCTGCGGAAGTGGGTCGGCGTTGGTAAGCTGATCATCTGCATCTTCAAGCAGGCCCGATTCCAGCACCGACTTCGTGAGTTCCTCGACGAACAGCGGAACCCCATCCGTCTTGCTGATGATCTGCGCGTAAATTTCCGGGGCGAGGGCCCTTTGTCCGGAGACGTCGAATATCATGGCCTCGATCTGCTCGCGCCCCAGGCGGTCAAGCCGAAGCATGGTTACGTGCGGCTCATTGAGCCACTGCGGGAAGAACTCCGGTCTGGAGCTAATCAGGACGAATACTTGCGCCGCTTTGATTGAATCGATGATGCGGCGAAACAGTTCGAGGGTGCTGGAATCAGCCCAGTGTGCGTCGGCAAGCTCGATAACCAGAGGCTGATCGCGTGCCAAACCCAATATGTGCCGGATCAGCGCCGCAATCGTGAGGTCCCGCCGCTGCTGAGGTGTTAGGCCTTGCACCGGGAGATCACCTGTTTGGATCGAGAGCAGCGCCGCAAGAGAACGTATGTCGGCAGGGGATGGGGCGCCGGAATCGGACAGCGCAACTCTCAGCTTCTCGAGCTTGGCATCAGGGGCGTTCTCTCGCTTGATATGGGCCGCATGCTGGATCTGCTCGATAATCGGATAGAACGGGCTGTTCGCGTGGTGCGGCGCGCACTGATAACGGATTGTGAGAGGCGGCTTCGCGTTGATCCGCTCCAGAAACACTTCGCAAACTCGCGACTTGCCGATGCCGGCTTCACCGCACAGCAGCGCGACCTGACCTTGGCTGGCTTTGGCTCGATCCCATAAGGTCGATAGCTGCTGCAATTCATGCTGCCGGCCGACAAACAGCGTGAGTCGCGGCCCCCGCGTAGAGCTAAACCGGTTCTCGATGGAGCGCCTCCCCGTGACCAGGCAGGCGGTTACCTTCCCGGAAATTCCCACAAGTTCGTACGAGCTGGCATCATCGCAAATGAATGCTCGCCCGAGCAGCTTGCGCGTGCTCGCGGTAACAAGGATCGAACCCGCGGGAGCTATGTTTCGCAAACGAGGAGCAACGGTTGAAGGCTCTCCGACCACGGCTTGGTCCGCGACCACGACCAGACCCGTAGCGATTCCGATTCGTACCTGCAACGAGTTACCGGAGGGCCATACGAGGTCCTCCATCTTTGCCGCAAGATCAAGCCCCGCGTGCACGGCACGTTCGGCGTCATCCTCGTAAGCCTTGGGATAGCCGAATAAAGCCAGAACCTCGTGCCCTGTAAAAGCGGCGATGCTTCCCCCCATATTCGTGAGCGCGTCTGCGCAAGCCTCCTGAAAACGATGGACGACGCCAGCGAGGTCCTCGGGGTCGGCATCAATGGCGGCCGGCATCGACTCTACAAGCTCACAGGACAGCACCGTCAGCTGTCGTCTCTCGGAGCCGGAATGCGGCAGGTTGATGCGGGGACAGCGTGCCCGCTCAGGCGCAGCCGCCAATTGCTCTCCCCGTTCGATGGCCGACGGTGACTCACGGTTTTCTTCGACAGTTCGAGGCCCGGCGGCAAATTTATAGCCGGCACCGGACACCGTGATGATGAACCGCGGGGACTTGGGGTCCGGCTCGATCTTTCGCCGCAGCCGGCCGACATGCATATCGATGCTGCGGCCATACAGCTCCTCGCCATGCCCGGCTATGGCTTAACTCAACTGGTCGCGCGACAGCACGCGGCCGGGATTTCGTACGAATGCAATGAGCAGCGCAAACTCCGCCCGGGTCAGCGCCACCTCGCTTCCGTCTGCATGCACGAAAGTTCGACCCGGCAGGTCGATCCTGCACCCCTCAATGCGCAGAGCCGCGGGTGCCAGTGCGGCGGCATCTTCCGCAGGGGACGCGATCATCTCGGCGAGGCGGCCGAGAAGGCTCTGTTCATCCAAAGGTTGCGACAGACGGACATCGACGCCCGGAAAAGAACGATCCAGCCTAGCAACATCCGTCGATCGATCAGCCAGCACGATCAATCCCGGAACTCTGTCGTTTAGTCGCCGCGTAAACGCTAAGTCGGCAAGGCTAGAGCCTATTACAAGGATTCCGGCATCGATTTCCTCGTGGGCGGCCAGATCGAGCGCACGCGCTTCGTCCGCAGCGAGCTCCACGGCATAGCCGGCCGGCTGCAGCAATCGCGCGATCTTGGCTCGAAGCGCTGTCCCCTGCGCTACAACCAGTACGAGTTTTCCGAACTTTCCCATCCGATATTCCGCCCGGCCCAGCATCGAGCGTAACCGGAGCAAGCCATCCCAAGTTGTTACAATTTAATTACAATCCTGACAATGGTCCGGTCGCGCCGGTAAGTTATTGTTTACACAGTCGCAATCAGGAGGCCCGTCCCGACCGGTATTAGGATGTTTATTAAATAATTTATTTACTTATTTGGGGGCTCGCTTGAATTACACGGGGCGAATTTCACCCGGCACTTCCGACTCGGAATCCGTCCGTTTCGACTTCAACTCCTTGCCGGATCACAGTCACACAGCGACGTTCAAAGTTCCGGACGCGCATCTTCTCTTCTCCGGGGATTATCAGAGGTCAGGCAGTGACCTGGTCATTTCGGATCACCTACACCGTGTAATCGTCCCGGATTATTTCCACAGCGACAAGCGGCCGTTGCTCGTCTCCCCCGAGGGCGCGCCGCTCGATGCCAGGGTCATTGATGCCCTGACGGGGTACACCCACTACGCTCAGGCCGGGGGAGCAAACGCGGCTGGCAAGGTGGTCGGTCACGTTGCCAAGATGACCGGCAGCGCCAGTATCGTACGCAATGGTGTGACCATCGCGCTCAATAACGGTGATGCCGTTTATCAGACCGATTTGGTGCAAACCGGCAGCAACTCGACGCTCGGTCTCGTGTTGGTCGATGGCACGACATTCAATCTGACCGCGAATGCGCGGTTGATGCTGAATGATCTAACCTACGATCCGACGAGTACATCGAACACCTCTTTATTCACCCTCGTGCAAGGTGCCGCCAGCTTCGTTGCCGGCCAGGTTGCGAAGACCGGGGATATGAAGGTGGGGACACCGGTGGCCGCCATTGGCGTCCGGGGCACCTCGGTGATCCTCGATATTTCCTCGACAGACGGGACGGTTTCGATCTCGGTCGTGGATCAGCAGGACGGCCAAATCCATGCCGTCCAGGTTTTCAACACCAGAGGCGATGTGATCGGCACGGTCACCAGCAATGGCAACTCGCTTACGCTGACGCCCACCGCAAATTTTGACGTAATCGCACGGGAGAGCAACAAATCGCCGGCGCAGGTCGCGCAGGAATTCAATGTTTTCCAACAGGTGCTCAGCACCTACGATGCTTTCAAAGTGATCGCTCCGAATACCCCGCCTCCGTCCGACGGCAAGCGAGGTGATGCCAATCCGCAGTCAACGACCAAATATGCGAGCGCCGGTAGCAGCACGCCGCCGCCCGATACGAACAGCGCCCAAATAATTCCGACCTCGGCCAGTGCTCAACATCAGGATGCCGAGCCGGAAACCACCGTTGTCGTCACGCCGGCATCGTCGGCCAGTGGTAGTTCGACGCAACCAACCAATTTGGTCCAAGCTCTGATCATCCCGGCACTTCCTCCGACGGTCGCCATCACGAGTCCAGCTGTCGCGGGCAACTTCATTAACCAGAGCGCGGTATCGGCGGGCTTCACTATCAGCGGCACGGCGAGCATTGGCAATCTGCCTGTGAACGGTCAGACCGCCACGGTCGCAATCGTCGATAGCTCGAATGTCGTAAAATACACCTACACGACGACGGTCGCGAACGGGGTATGGTCGGTGAATGTGACGGCGGCGCAGGCGCATGCGCTGGTCGACGGCAGCTACAGCATCCAGGCGACTGTATCGGACACTAGCGGAAATACGGCGACAACGGTAATACAGACGATCACGGTGGACACCGTTCCGCCGACCGTGACCATCAGCACAACCGATACGACGACCAATCAGCCGACGCAGACGATCTCCGGCCATGTAACCGCGACCGAGGCTGCGGCCGGAGCAACGGTAACGTTGTTCGATACAGTAAACGGTGTCACCACGCAGGTCGGCACCGCGGCAGTTGGCAGCGGCGGCGCTTGGAGCACCAGCGTCACCCTGTCGGGCAACGGCACCCACAGCATCGTGGCCCAGGATACCGATGCGGCCGGCAACACCGGGGCCAGCACGCCTGTTACGTTTGCGCTGAATACGGCCGGGCCATCGACCTCGATCGCGGTCCCGGTCGCAGGCGACAACATCATCAACAAGGCTGAAGCTGCGGCGGGTGTCGCCATCGGCGGGACGGCCACGGCCGGCAGCAGTGGCGCGGCGGTCGACGGCCAGACGGCGACGATCACGATCGTCGACAGCACCAATACCGTCAAAGACACCTATACCACGACGGTCGCCGCCGGGGCGTGGTCGGTAACCGTGACGGCGACTGACGCGCAAGGCCTGGCCGACGGCAGCTACAGCATCAAGGCGAATGTATCGGATGCGGCCGGCAATGCCGCGACCACGGCGACGCAAGCTATCACGGTGGACGAGACCGCGCCGACGATCGCGATCACAAGCCCGGTTGCGGGCGACAATATCATCAACAAGGTTGAGGCGGCGGCAGGCGTCATCGTCAGCGGCACGGCCACGGCTGGCAGCGCAGCAGTCAACGGCCAGACGGCGACGATCACGATCGTCGACAGTACCAATGCGGTCAAGGACACCTATACGACGACGGTGACCGGCGGGGCATGGTCGGTGAACGTGACGGCGGCACAGGCGCAAGGCCTGGCTGACGGCAGCTACAGCATCAAGGCTGATGTCTTGGATGCGGCCGGCAACGCGGCGACCACGGTAAGCCAAGCGGTGGCAGTGGAGACGCTCCCGCCGACGGTGACGATAAGCACGGCGAGTGCAACCACTAATCAATCAACGCAAACGATCTCCGGCACCGTGGCGGCGACCGAGGCCGCGGCCGGGTCGACGGTAACGTTATTTGACACTATCAATGGCGTCACCACACAGATCGGCACCGCGACCGTCGTCGGCGGGGCTTGGTCGACCAACGTGACGCTACCGGGTAACGGCAACCACAGCATCGTTGCCCAGGATACGGATGCCGCAGGCAACATCGGTTCGAGCACGCCTGTCGTCTTCACGCTGGCGACTGTGGCCCCGACGATCGCAATCGCAAGCCCCGTCGCCGGGGACAACATCGTCAACAAGACCGAGGCGGCGGCCGGCGTCACCATCAGCGGCACTGCTGTGGCCGGCACCGGCGGTGCGGCGGTCAATGGCCAGACCGCGACAATCACGATTGTCGACAACACCAACACCGTCAAGGACACCTATACCACGACGGTCACCGCCGGGGCGTGGTCGGTCAACGTTACCGCCGCGCAGGCGCAGGGCCTGACCGACGGCAGCTACAGCATCAAGGCTGATGTCTCGGATGCGGTCGGCAATGCCGCCACCACGGCGACACAAGCCATCACGGTAGACGAGACCGCGCCGACGATTGCGATCACAAGCCCTGTCGCCGGGGACAATATAATCAACAAGGCTGAAGCGGCGGCCGGCGTCACTATCAGCGGCACTGTCGTCGCCGGCAGTGCAGCCGTGAACGGCCAGACCGCGACAATCACGATCGTCGACAGCACCAACGCGGTCAAGGACGCCTACACGGTTACGGTGACGGGCGGCGCATGGTCGGTGAACGTAGCCGCGGCACAGGCGCTGGCCGACGGCAGCTACAGCATCAAGGCTAACCTGTCCGATGCGGCCGGCAATGCGGCAACCACGGCAAGCCAGGTGATCACGGTTGATGCGACCGCGCCGACGATCGCAATTACGAGCCCCGTTGCCGGCGACAACATCGTCAACAAGAGCGAGGCGGCGGCAGGCTTCACCATTAGTGGCACGACGACGGCTGGCAGCGCGGCCGTGGACGGTCAAACGGCGACAATCACGATCATCGACAACACCAGCGCGGTCAGGGACATCTATACGGCGACGGTGACCGGCGGCGTCTGGTCAGTCAACGTAACGGCAGCGCAGGCGCAAGGCCTCGCCGACGGCAGCTATACCATTAAGGCGAATGTCGCGGATATCGCCGGCAATTCGGCAATTACGGCGAGCCAGGCGATTACCGTCGACGAGACGTCGCCGACGATTGCGATCACGAGCCCGGTTTCTGGCGACAACGTCGTCAACAAGACCGAGGCGGCCGCCGGTGTCACCATCAGTGGCACCGCCACAGCCGGCATCGGTGGTGCGGCGGTCGACGGCCAGACGGCAACAATCACGATTGTAGACAGCACCAATACCGTCAAGGACACTTATGCAACGACGGTGACGGCCGGAGCGTGGTCGGTCAACGTGACGGCGGCGCAGGCGCAAGGCCTCGCCGACGGCAGCTACAGCATCAAGGCGAATGTCTCGGATGCCGCCGGCAATGCGGCGGCCACGGCGAGCCTGACGGTCACGGTTGACGAGACCGCACCGACGATTGCGATCACAAGTCCGATTGCGGGCGACAACATCATCAACAAAACCGAGGCTGCGGCGGGCATCACCATTAATGGCACGGCCGCAGCTGGCACCGGTGGTGCGGCAGTCGACGGCCAGACGGCGACGATCACGATTGTCGACAGCACCAATACCGTCAAGGACACTTATACGACGATGGTCACCGCCGGCGCGTGGTCGGTCAATGTGACGGCCGCGCAGGCACAAGGCCTGGCCGACGGCAGCTACAGCATCAAGGCGAACCTGTCGGATGCGGCCGGCAACGCGGCAACCCCAGCGAGCCAGGCAATCGCGGTGGAGACGCTCCCGCCGACCGTTCTGATCGGCACAACGGGCACGACGACGAACCAGGTGTCGCAGACGATTTCCGGCACCCTGACAACTACCGAGGCTGCGGCCGGGTCGACGGTGGTGCTGTTTGACACCGTCAACAACGTCACCACGCAGATCGGCTCCGCGACCGTGGTCGGCGGATCCTGGTCGACCAGCGTAACGTTGTCGGGCAATGGCACCCACAGCATCGTTGCCCAGGATACCGATGCGGCAGGCAACATCGGTTCAAGCACGCCTGTTGTCTTCACGCTGGCGACCGTGGCCCCGACGATTGCGATTACAAGCCCGATTGCCGGCGACAACATCATCAACAAGACTGAGGCCGCAGCCGGCGTCATCGTCAGCGGGACGGCCGCGGCCGGCAGCGGCGGCGCGGCGGTCAACGGCCAGACCGCAACTATCACGGTTGTCGACAGCACCGACACCGTCAAGGACACCTATACCGCGACGGTGACAGCCGGGACATGGTCGGTCAATGTAACGGCGGCGCAGGCGCAGGGACTCGCCGATGGCAGCTACAGCGTCAAGGCGAACGTGTCGGATGCTGCCGGCAATGCCGCCACAACGGCAAGCCAGGCGATCACGGTGGATGAGAGCGCGCCGGCGATCGCGATCACGAGCCCGATCGCAGCCGACAACATCATCAACAAGACTGAGGCGGCCGCGGGCGTAGCCATCAGCGGGACAGCCACGGCGGGCGCCGGCGGCGCGGCGATCAATGGCCAGACGGCGACGATCACGATCGTCGACGGCACCAACACCGTCAAGGACACCTATACGACGACGGTGACGGCCGGGGCATGGTCAATCAACGTGACGGCGGTACAGGCGCAAGGCCTGGCGGACGGCAGCTACAGCATCAAGGCGAATGTGTCGGATGCTGCCGGCAATGCCGCGACCACGGCGTCCCAGGCGATCACGGTGGACGAAACCTCACCGACGATCGCGATCACGAGCCCCGTCGCCGGGGACAATATCATCAACAAGACCGAAGCCTCGGCGGGCGTCACGATCGGCGGCTCAGCGGCGGCCGGCAGCGCAGCCGTGAACGGCCAGACCGCGACAATTACGATCGTCGATGGCGCCAATACGGTCAAGGACATCTACACGGCCACGGTCACTGCGGGGGCATGGTCAGTCAATGTGACGGCGGCGCAGGCGCAGGGACTGCTGACGGCAGCTACAGCATCAAGGCGAATGTGTCGGATGCCGCCGGCAACGCGGCGGCCACGGCGACCCAGACGATTGCGGTCGAAACCCTTGCGCCGACGGTTCTGATCAGCACTGCGGGAGCGACGACCAACCAGGCATCGCAGACCATCTCCGGCACCGTGGCGGTCAGCGAGGCTGCGGCGGGGTCAACCGTGACGCTATTTGACACCTTCAACAGCGTCACCACGCAAATCGGTACCGCAACCGTCGTTGGCGGAGCCTGGTCGGCTACCGTAACCCTCCCGGGCAATGGCACCCACAGCATCGTCGCTCAGGATACCGATGCGGCAGGCAACACCGGGGCCAGTTCGCCGGTTGTGTTCACGCTGGCGACCGTGGCTCCAACGATCGCCATCACGAGCCCGGTCGCCGGCGACAACATCATTAACAAGAGCGAAGCGGCGGCAGGCGTCGCCATCAGCGGGACGGCTGTGCCGGGCGCCGGCGGCGCGGCGGTCAATGGCCAGACTGCCACGATCACGATCGTCGACGGCACCAACACCGTCAACGACACCTATACGACGACGGTCACGGCCGGGGCATGGTCGGTCAACGTAACGGCGGCGCAAGCGCAACTGCTGGCCGATGGCAGCTACAGCATCAAGGCGAACGTATCGGATAGCGCCGGCAATGCGGCGACGACGGCAAGCCAGGCGATCACGGTGGACGAGACCGCGCCAACCATTGCGATCACGAGCCCGGTTGCCGGCGACAACATCATCAGCAGGAGCGAGGCTGCGGCGGGCGTCGCCATCAGCGGTACGGCCACGGCGGGAAGCGCGGGAGTGAACGGCCAGACCGCGACCATCACGATCGTCGACGGCACCAATACCGTCAAGGACACCTATACGGCGACGGTTACTGCCGGGACGTGGTCGGTCAACGTAACGGCGCTGCAGGCGCAGGCGCTGGCTGACGGCAGTTACAGCATCAAGGCGAACGTATCGGATGCGGCCGGCAACGCGGCGACGACAGCGACCCAGGCGATCACGGTGGATGAGACTTCACCGACGATCGCCATCACGAGCCCGGTTGCCGGCGACAACATCATCAACAAGAGCGAAGCGGCGGCAGGCGTCGCCATCAGCGGGACGGCCACGGCCGGCAGCGGCGGCGCTGCGGTCAACGGCCAGACGGCGACAATCACCATCGTCGACGGCACCAATACCATCAAGGACACTTACACGGCGACGGTGACAGGCGGCACATGGTCAGTGAACGTCACGGCGCTGCAGGCACAGGCGCTGGCCGACGGCAGCTACAGCATCAAGGCGAACGTATCGGATAGCGCCGGTAACGCCGCGACGACAGCGACCCAGGCAATCGCCGTGGACGAGACGGCGCCGAGCGGCGGCACGCCGGTTCTGACGGTGGCGTCGGACTCTGGAACCTCGCATACCGATGGCATTACCAAAGTGACCGCGCCGACCTTCACGGTGGCGCTCAATTCGACGTTCGCCGCGGGCGATACGGTCCAACTTCTTCTGGCTGGTTCGGCGCTGGCGCATCCGGTGACGCATACCGTCACCGCGGCCGATGTGACGGCCGGCAGCATCAGCCTGACGGTGACCGCCGGCGACCTTGGCGCCGACGGCTCGAAGTTGATTACGGCCCGGTTCACCGATGCGGCAGGCAACAGCTCGACCACTTCGGTGCTGGGCCTCACGCTGGATACCGCGGCACCGGCCAAGCCAGCGACGGCGGCCGATGCAGCCGTGATCAACGGCGTTGTCAACGCGGCGAACGACACGGCAAGCCAGGCGCTGACCGGGACGGCGGAGGGCAGCAGCACCGTCACAGTATTCGACAACGGCGTGCAGGTCGCAACCGCGCTGGCTGCTGCCAATGGCAGCTGGAGCTACGTCATCGGGGTGCTGGCAAATGGCTCGAGTCACAGTTACACGGTGACGGCAACGGATGCGGCCGGCAACACCAGCGCGGCAAGCGATCCGTTGGCTTTCACGGTCGACACCAGCGGGCCTTCGGAGCCACTGGCGATTGCGGCGGTTGCCGGCAGTTCGTTGGCCAACAACACGACCATCACCGTCTCCGGTACCAACGGTACACTATCCGCCGGTCAGAAAATTCAGGTCAGCAGCGACGGCGGCTCAACCTGGATCGATGCCGTACGGAACACCGGGGGGAGCTGGAGCTTCGTCGATCCGCTCTCGCACGCTGCGAATTTCGCCTACTGGGCGCGGATCATCGACACCATCGGAAACTCCAGTGCTGTCGCAACCCAGGCTGTAATTGTCGCCAGCGCGGGGGCAACCGTTTCGCTGGCGGGTTCACCCCCGTTCATTGCGGAGTTTACCGGGATCGGCGGCAATCTGGCGCTTGGATCTTCCGCCATCACCAGCACGGTAGACGCAATCTCGATCGCAAGCGGGGCGGTTGGCATCGTCGGCGGCGCGAGCGTGACGACCAGCGCCGGTGACGGAATCGATCTTGCGGCCAACGGCGGCACGCAGGCCAGCCCGTCAAATATCGGCGTGGCTCCGACCGGCGCGGTTACCGGCGCGGCCACCGGTATTTCCGTGGTTCAAAATGGTGTCGGCGCGATCGGTGTCGTCACTTCATCGCCCGTGACCGGGCTCGCCGGCAGGGGCATCCTTGCCGAACAAAGTGTTACCGGCATCGGCTCCATCGTGATCTCCGGATCTGGGAATGTGACGGGGACCGGTGACGCCTTCAGCGGGATCGTTGCTGAGAACCTCGACACCGCCGACAGCAGCAGCGTAGCGGTGAGCACGACAGGAAATGTCACGGGCGGCTACGATGGCATCCGCGCGGTGACCAACGGCAGTGGCAACGTCATCGTCACGACCGGCGCGAACGCGACGATCGCGGGACGGCTGCGCTATGGCATTGAAGCGACATCCAACGGAACCGGAAGCATCAACGTCACGATGGCGGCCGTCGTGGGAGATGTCATCACTTCGGGCAGTGTCGGCATCAACGCATACAACCAGGCGACGGCGATCCCGCAGATTTCAGGAGTGACGTCGAGCTCGATTGCGGTGACGGCCTACGGCACCATCAATTCCGGCGATCTGCTGACCGGCAGCAGCAGCCGGCCGGCGGGCATCCTCGCAGGCTACCGGGGCGGGACGACCAACACAGTCAATCCCGCGGTCTACGGCAATGTCACGGTTGACAATTTTGCAAATATCAACGCCGCCGGGGGCGACGGCATCCGCGCCTATAATTTCGGCAACGGCACCGTCACGGTCACCGACCATGCCAACACGACGATCGTGACCAGGGACCAGTTCGGCATAGACGCCCAGACCAACGGCACCGGTCAGGTCACGGTGACGACGGCTGCCGGAGATATCATTAACTCCGGCTCCTATGGCATCCAGGCGATCAACCTCGCAACCTTGGTTCCCGTCGCTGCGGCTTCAAGCGTGAACGTGACTGCGCGGGGCACTATCCACGCCGGCTTTCATCTCTCACCCGGAGCTGGTCAGAATCAGGGAGTTTCCGCAGGCTATTACCCGAACAACGGGACTTCCGACACCAGCGTCAACGGCACGGTCTCGATCGACAATTTTGCCAATGTCACTTCTGACAATGGGTGGGGTGTCAACGCCTATAACTGGGGCAATGGCAGCGTCACCCTGACCGATGAGGCCGGAACGTTCGTTTCTGGCATGCAATACGGGCTTAGCGGGTTTTCCGGCAGCACGGGTGCCGGCAGTTCCGGCAGCGTCACCATCAATGTTCTGGCCAATGCGACGATCACCGCCGGCGCGGCTATCAACGCCGCAGGCATCAACGCCAATGAGCGGAATGCCGGCAACATTACGATCACCACCGCGACCGGCGATACCATCAATTCCGGTGGGTTCGGCATCAACGCCGGCAACCAGGCAACGAGTGCGAATTCGTCGAGTCAGATCTCCATCACCGCGCGCGGCACCATCAATTCCGGCTTCAGCGGGTTTTCGGCGGCCGGAATCAACGCGGGCTACAATGGCGGATCGGGAAGCGTCAATACCAGTGTCGCCGGGAACGTCATCGTGGACGATTTCGCCGCCATCAACGCCGCCTCAGGCTACGGCATCAGCCTTTACAATTTTGGGACCGGCAGTCTCAGCGCGACAGTCGAGGCCGGCGCGACGGTCGCTGCTGCAACAGCCGGCCTGAATGCCTATGCGCAGGGCGGCGGCAACGTCACGATTGCGAATAGCGGCATCGTGACGGCTGCGACCGGCAACGGCATTAACGTTGGCACTGGGACTGGCAGCGCCGGCAACGGGCTTCCCGGAAGCGCGACCGGACACGGCGCCATCTCGATCACCAACGCCGGCGCGGTCACGGGGCTCGGGGCGGCGAACAGCGCCGTCGTCCAGGTCAACAACTTCAGCGCCAATGCCGCGACCTTCAGCAATTCCGGGACGGTGACGGCGAACATGCTGTCGAGCGGGTTAAGCGTGGCGATCAGTGTCTACAGCGGCCCGATCACCACCAATACCGGCGGCGTCACCATCAACAACAACAGCGGTGGAACGATCTCCGGCAACGTCGTACTTTCGCCAAACTTCCTTGTTTCGACCTCGACGTTCAATAACGCCACGGGCGCCATCTGGAACGTCAACGGTACCAACTGGTTTGGCAGCGCCACCAGCGCCATCAACAATTTCGGTACCATCAACATTGCCGGCAACAGCGGCTTCTACGCCGTCGTGCCTGGTGCCGCGTTGGCGTTCAACAATTTCGGCACGGTCGAGATCCTGTCCGGCGGGTACGGCTATATCGGCGGTGCGGTCACGGGCGGCACAGCTCCGACGCACGGGTCGTTCCAGATCGATGACCGCGCCGCGCTTGAATTCACGAATTCGGTGATATCCACCCAGACGGTTTCGTTCGCCGATGGCAGGGGACTACTGAGGCTCGACAGTCCTGGAACCTTTGCGGGCACGATCTCGGGTCTCGCGGTCGGTGACATCATCGACTTCGCAGGCAGCATCATTGTCTCCAGCGCGAGCATCGCTGGTTCGACGCTGACGGTGACCGAGAGCAATGCAGCTACCCTTGCGTACACGGTTGCGAATGTCGAGGCCAACACCAGCGCCAACTTCGACGTGCTTTCTACCGACAAAATCGTGGCACTGCCGACGCAGTCAGCCAGCAACGACGTTTTCACCGTCACTGGCTTGCTCAATACGACTTATGTGGCGGGCGGTCCCGTTACCAAATCGACCACCTATATCTTCTCGGGCGACACGATCACGGGAACCACCACAGGCATCAATATTAATGCGTCCGCGGAAACCACGGCCACGGACACCATCACCGCGCTTGTCAACCAGACCTCGCTGGTGTCGGTGACCGGGGCCAACGTCAGCGGCATCGTTGCCGCGACCGGCGGCGCCAGCATCGCCGTTGTCAACGCGGCTAACGTCACCTCGGCCGGCGGTATTGGCGTCTTTGCGAACAACGGAGCTGCCGGAAACGGATCGATCGATATTGTCGACTACGGAAACGTCAGCGGCGGTACGGCCGGGATTCAGGCTCAGGCCGCGGGAACCGGACCTATCAACATCCTTGTCGGCGCCGGCGCGGCTGTAACGGGCGCGGTTGCGAGCAATACGTCGAGCGGCATCCTCGCTATCTCCAAACTAGGCAGTGCGAGCGTGACGACCTTGCCGGGGTCGACCATCAGTTCCGGACGGTCCGGTATCTTTGTGGAAAACCAGTCGACGTCGGTTCCGCTGCTGAGCGGCGCGCGGACGTCGATCGTGGTGACGACGTCGGGGGCCATCAATTCCGGCCAGGCCGGTACTACGCCTGCGACCGGCGAACCGGGCGGTATTGTCGCGGGCTACCTCGGGAACGCCACCGGTCAGCCGAGCATTCCCAACCCGCCGCTCACGGGCATTTTTGGCGATGTCGTCGTCAACAACAATGCCGCCATCACCGCCGCCAGAGGCATGGGCATCGATGCCTTCAACTACGGCACCGGCGACGTCTCGGTATCTAATTCATCCACGATCACCGCAACGGCCGCCGGTTCAACGGCAAGCGGTTTCACCCAATACGGCATTTTCGCGTTCAATTACGGCATCGGCAATACCAGTGTCGCGACGGCGTCCAGTTCTTCGATCGTCTCCGGCGGAACGGGCATCAATGCCGGAAATCAGGCGACCGTCATTGCCGCTGCGGCATCAAGCACGCTGACTGTTGATTCGCTTGGAACGATCCATTCAGGAGCAAATCTGAACAATTCGGGGAGCGCACCGTCTGGCATCCAGGCCGGTTACAACCCCGGCAATCTCGGTGTCTACAATTCTGGTGTTTCGGGCAATGTTCTCGTCGTTGACGGCGGAAATATCACCGCCGACGCGGGTGAAGGTATCAACGCTTATAATTTTGGTAACGGCAACGTCGCGGTCAATGTCGGGTTTGGTGTAACGATCACCGCGCTGATTGCCGCGTCGGCGGGGTCGAAAGCTCCTTATGGCATCGGAGCCGCGGCATGGGGTCCCGGAAATATTTCCGTCATCACCTCCGGGGCCGATATTATCAATTCCGGAAGTAGCGGTATCAACGCGGTGAATGAGGCGACAGCGATCGCCGCCGGGGTCGATGCGCTGGTGACAGTGAACTCATTCGGCACCATCAATTTCGGTGGCATCGCAACGAACAGCGGCGGGAACCCCTCGGGCGTGTCGGCCGGATACCTCGGCGGCAACGCCGCCGCCGCGAATATGGACGTCAACGGCACCGTTATCGTCAACAACAGCGCCAATATCGCCGCGACGGTATTCAATGGCGTTGCCGTGTCCGGCATCGGCATCAACGCCTTCAACTTTGGAAACGGCGACATCACCGTCAACGACAACTCCGGCACCACCGTCTCCGGCGTGCAAAACGGCATCGACGCGCATGCCGAGGGTGGAACCGGTGGCAACACGCCGACCGGAAACGTCTCCGTCAATGTCGCGGCCAATGCGACGGTGATCTCGACCGCGAGCAACGGCATTCTTGCGTTCAGCACGGATGTCGGCAACATCTCGGTCGTCACCTCGTCGGGCGACGTCATCACGGCCGGCAGTGCCGGTATCAATGCCGTTAACGAACAAGCCAACATCCTGCCGTCGGCGAACAGTTGGATTTCCGTCACGGCGGCCGGCACCATCAACTCCGGTACGGCCCTGACCGGCACCGGCAGGGAGCCGGCCGGCATCCTGGCCGGCTATCTCGGCGGCAGCGTCATTCCCACAAACTTGCCGATCAATGTCAACGGCGAAGTCGTGGTCAACAATTCCGCGAACATCAATGCCGCCGGCGGCGACGGTATCCGCGCCTACAATTACGGAATCGGGAACGTCACGGTCAACCAGTTCGCCGGAACGATCACGGCGCTTGATGCTTCGAGCCTTGTCCCGGCCGGCTATGGCATCGGCATTGCCGCAAACAATTACGGCTCCGGCGATATCTACATCAACATGAGCGCGGGCACGATCAATGCCGGAGGATCGGGAATCTCGGCCCTCAACCGGGCGGTGTCGACGGCCTCGTTGCCCTCCGTGCCATCCACCAGCATCGTTTCGGTGCTGGCCTTCGGCACTATCAATTCCGGGCCGATCACGACCGATACCAACACGGCCGTGAAGGATCCGGCGGCGGGCATCCTGGCCGGATACGATCCGGGCAATTCCGATACGATCGATGCCAATATCCATGGCAACGTCGTAGTTGATGATCATGCATCCATCCTGGCTGCCGCCGGTGCCGATGGTATCCGCGCCGTCAACTATGGCACCTTTGATGCCAATGGACTTGGCGGCACCGTCACGGTCACGGTTGAAGCCGGCGCCGTCATTTCGGCGGGCCGCTATGGCGTGGCGGCGCTCGGGTTTGGCGGCGGCAACGTCACCGTCACGAACAACGGCACGATCATGGCCACGACGGATGCCGTCGATGCGATGACCACGTCGACGGGAACGGTCGTACTCGACAACGCCGGCTATCTCGGCGGCAACGTCATCTCCTACAACGCGACCTTCACCAATGAATTGTCGGCTATCTGGTCCTTGAACGGGCAGAATGTCTTCACGGGAGCGAGCACGCTGAGCAACGCCGGCGTGATCGACAGCCAGGGCACATCGGTGATTTCCGGGCTGTCGGGAATCACCAACACCGGCTTGATCGAGGTATTGTCGGGCAGCCTCGTGCTCAGCGAGCCGGTGGGCGGGGCTGGCACCGCGATTGTCTACAGTGCGGCGCTGGAATTTGGCGGCGCCTCGGATGCCAATGTCCAGTTTGCCACCAGCACCACGGCAACGAGCGGCACGCTCGTCCTCGATGACGTCGCCCATTTCGCGGGCACGGTCACCGGCTTCACCTCTGGCGACACCATCGATCTTGTGGGGATCTCCCCAGCCAATGTCAGTATCACGAATGCCGGCTCGCTTCTGGTCAACTACGGCACCGGCAGCTTCGGGCTGATCGGCAATTACAGTCCGACGGGATTCTCGATCGTCTCGGACGGCCATGCCGGTACGGACATCATCTGGGATCATCAGGCGCCGGTGATTTCAACCAGCACTCTCACCGTCACCCAAAACGGCAATGGTACGACGACGATAACGGGCCTGCAGGTCTCCGACCTCGATGCCGCCGCACCCACCGAGACTTTCACCATGACGGCGACCACAGGCGCCGCCGGTTCCGGAACCACCGTTTCACCTTCTACCGGCTCCGGCCTTCTGACCGCCATCAACACCGAACTCGCGACAGGCATCACGTACAATCCCGGCGCGACCCCGCCTTCGACCGATAAGGTCGCCCTGACGGTCACCGACGGGTTTGGCGCAACCGATACCGTGAATTTCGTCTTCAGCCTCGCCTCCAGCCCGACGGCGCCGGTGACTTTGACGGGCACGTCCGGCAAGGATGTGATTTTCGCCACCGGCAACAACGACACGCTTACGGGCGGCGGCGGTGCAGATCAGTTTGTTTTCAACAAAACGACCGGCGCCCACACGATTGCGGATTTCTCGACGATCAATGACCACATCGATTTGACAGCGCTGTCGTCGATCGTGACAGCGGCCACGCTCAACACCTGGCTCGCCAGCAACGTGGCGACGAGCACTACAAACCCGGCGGACACCGTGATTTCTTTGGGAAGCAACGAAACGATCACCTTGCACAATGTTCTGGCGGCGAACGTTCATGCCAGCGATTTTATCGTTCATGCCTAACAGGTGCCGCTTTCCTGTTTTTGGCGATTTTTATTGTTCGTGCGTTTCCCATCATTTCTGGGGGCGATTGGAAGGGCCCAATGAATGAGCGAGCAGTCCGCAAGGGATTTTTCCGCATTGAGGAATGAACAACATCGCCTCGAAGCTCGGTACTCGAACCAGGGCGGCGATCGCTTGTCGGGAGCACCTGTTGCGATAGGAGCTCGATTTAGGATGAGTGCGCTTGGCGCGGCGCGCAGTCCAAGACTTGCCAAGAAGGAAGGTACCATTGTTGGGGTCAGTCGCATTAACAGCAGCCTTCGGGTCCTGTTCGATGGTTCCAAGTCGCCAATTTCGCTGCACCGGGGCTATGTCGAGCAACTCACCGCCGAACCGAAGTGAAATGTTCTTGCCGCAGGTCGGTTATTTCATTGGCGGGCCTATTGGTTCAGCATTCAGACGAGGTGTTGAATGCATTCTGACGATGGCGAATTGGCAGGATTCTGCGCAGCGGGGAGAGGAAATGACTCTAGGTTGCGACCTGCGACATAAACTTGTGACTTGTCCCACAGATTTTCCTGACGTCCTCAGATACCTCTTTTCAAGGAAGCCCACAGGGGCGCGACGTAATGGCAAATCAACTTCCAGTTTTTGAAACGTTTTTGAGGAAGCGCGGCCGAGGATGGGCTTGGCGCGTGTGCACCGCGGCAGGCGATGTCGTCATGTGCGGCTCAGAAGGCAGCCGACATGCCGCCAACTACAAGGCTTATCGGGCGCTCTTCCTGCTGCTTCAGACTGCGCCATATCAGTTGATCCGGATGAGCAGTGCAAGAGGCGCGGTCTCCAGCCACTCTCTCCGAAATCGGTGCCGGCTTTTTCGCCCGGAGCAACTCGTCCAGCCGCGTTTCGCCCGCTCAGGGTCGGACAGGTCGGCTGACCTCCGCCCCAGGGCTTAGCGCGCCCGGGTCACGCCTGAATGCCGATCGTCTCGAAAAACTATTTGAAACTTAAAATTTTGGGATGTAGATCGGAATAGTCGCGATTCGCTTAAGTTGCTGCTCTTTCACTTTGCGGAAGTTACGATTTCCTGATCCTCACCCGCGATCCGATTATCAAGGCAGAACTAGCGGGTCCCTTCCGCCCGTACCTGTTTGCAAGGTCAGACTTAATGCCATCTTCCTCCAACAATGTTGCGTTGTTCATTGATGGCCCCAATCTTCACGCAACAGCCAGGACGCTCGGTTTCGATATAGACTACAAGCGCTTGCTGAAGGAATTCCAGGGCCGCGGTACAGTGCTACGCGCGTTCTACTATTCTGCAGTTACTGAAGATCAAGAAGTTTCGTCTATCCGCCCCTTGATCGACTGGCTGGATTACAACGGTTACACGGTCATCACGAAACCGGCTAAAGAGTTTGATGATGGCGAGGGCCGTCGTAAGTTCAAACGCAATATGCACATCGAAATCGCGGTCGATGCGATGGAGCTTGCTGAAAAGGTAGATCAGATTGTGCTGTTTTCGGGCGATGGCGATTTTCGTTCGTTAGTCGAAGCGACCCAGCGGCGCGGGGTGCGGGTCACCGTGGTCTCAACGAATGCCAGCCAGCCCCCGATGATTGCTGACGGACTGCGGCGCCAGGCTGATGTCTTTACCGACCTCGTGGAATTAAAGCCGAAGATCGGCCGCGATCCGTCCGAGCGCCCGGCTCCGCGCGAACCGCGCCATCAGACCCCGCAATACCTGCAGCGTGCGACCACGACCGCGTCAACCGGCCATGACGAGGCCTTGGACGATTGATTTGTCAGTCGCTGAACGACTCCTCTCGGCGCGAAGCGGTCGTTCGGTTTGATCTACAACTGAATTCGCCGGTTCGTGCTCATCTGGTGAGAGCGCAACTAACGTCTTACCAAAGTGTGCAGCATGGCCGATTGTCCCGCCTCGCTCATGACGTCGCCGTGTTGTTCAGCGATTGCCAAGCTTCTGCTCAAGCTGGGCGGGCAGCGTTGCATTATACGAGGATGTGCGTTGACGAGATTCCCGGGCCCGCGACGAAACTAGTTCAAGCATAGATTTGCCTGGCTCGACAATGACGGCGATGTTCGGCTCGCCTGCCGGCCGCTCCATTTGCGTTAGCCCCTCGAACGAGGTGCCATCGATACCTTGAAAGAAGCGCATGTACGGATTGCGGTCGCCCGATCGGAATGGCCGCGCGTTCTGCGGGCTTGCAGCGCGAACCGGCAACAGTCCTACTTGCAATGTTTAGTAAACCGTGATCCACTAAACAAATCGAGCCTCGCCGGGTCCTAGAATCCGGGTAGGCGCGAGGAAACGTCCGTTTAGTCATTCAGCCCGTCAAGGACTGTGTCGCTCTGCTCGAAGCATTCGAGCGGGTAGGAAAGCCGTGCCATGTCGATGGCCGGCGCCACTGGGAGGGAGAACGCGTAATGAAACAGACAATGAAGGCGCTTCTTGTTGCTGGCGGGGCTCTTGCCTCCGCGCTCGGCGTCGGAACGGCGACCACGCCCGCACAGGCGCAGGGCAAGACCATCACGCTGTGCTGGGCCGCGTGGGACCCCGCCAATGCGCTGGTCGAACTGTCGAAGGACTTCACCACCAAGACCGGTATAGGTATGAAGTTCGAATTCGTGCCGTGGACCAATTATGCCGATCGTTTCCTGAACGAACTCAATTCCCACGGGTCGTTGTGCGATCTCATCATCGGCGACTCGCAATGGATTGGCGGTGCCGCGGAGAACGGCCAGTACGTCAAGCTCAACGATTTCTTCAAGAAGGAAGGAATCAGCATGGACGACTACATGCCGGCGACGGTGGTCGGCTACTCCGAATGGCCGAAGAACTCGCCGAACTATTGGGCGCTGCCCGCGATGGGCGATGCGGTGGGCTGGACCTATCGCAAGGACTGGTTTGCGCGGCCCGACGTGCAGAAGGATTTCAAGGCCAAGTACGGACGCGATCTTGCCGTCCCGAAAACGCTCGATGAACTCCACGATGTCGCGCAGTTCTTCCAGGGCCGCGATATCGACGGCAAGAAAGTCTATGGCGCCTCGATTTATACCGAGCGCGGCTCGGAAGGCATCACCATGGGCGTTTCGAACTATCTCTATGACTACGGCTTCAAATACCAGGACCCCAACAAGCCCTATGCGATGGACAGGTTCGTCAACTCGGCCGGCGCCGTCAAGGGGCTCGAGGCCTACAAGGACCTCTACAAGTGCTGCACGCCGCCCGGCGCTTCCAACTCCTACATGTCGGAAGGTCTCGATGCCTTCAAATCCGGCCAAGTGGCGCTGCAGATGAACTTCTTCGCCTTCTTCCCGGGGCTCTTCAAGGACCCGAATGTCGGCGGCGACAAGATCGGGTTCTTCGTCAATCCGGCTGGCCCCGCGACACAGGCGACGCAGCTCGGCGGGCAGGGAATCTCGGTGGTCTCCTATTCCAAGAACCAGGGCGAAGCGCTGCAATACATCAAGTGGTTCTCCGGCGGCGATGTGCAGAAGAAATGGTGGGCGCTGGGCGGCTATTCCTGCGCCAAGTCCGTGCTGAACGATCCGAGCTTCCCGAGCAGCGCACCGTTTGCGAAGGAGTTCCTGCAGTCGATGGGAATGGTCGTCGACTTCTGGGCCGAGCCCTCCTATGCGCAGCTGTTGCAGGCCGAACAGAAGCGCATCCATGACTACGTCGTGGCCGACAAGGGCACCGCGGAAGAAGCGCTCGACGGCCTGGTGAAGGACTGGAAAGCCGTCTTCAAGGAAGAAGGAAAGTAGTTGCAAGGCAACCACCTGGAGCGCGCGCGAACGCGCTCCAGGTTCTCTTCTGCAATACCGAGACGTCGCATAGCTGACAGTCTCGGCACCAGGATCGACCGAAGCCATGAACGATTTGAGTGCCTCATCGCAGATCATCCACCAGGCCGTGCTTGTCCGGCCCGGCGTGGTCCGCCGTATCCGGGGTTTGTCAGACAAGTCGCTGGCGTGGCTGTTCATCACGCCGACCATCGTGCTGCTGCTCGCGATCAATATCTTCCCGCTGGTCTGGACGATCTATCTGTCCTTTACCAACTACCGCGCCAACCGGGCGAACGCGCCGACGAAATGGCTGGGGACCGACTGGTACCAGTCGATCCTGACCGATCCGGACGTCTGGGCGGCGATGCAGGTGACCGCGCATTTCGTGATCTGGACGGTGATCATCGAGACCGTGCTTGGATTCGGTCTTGCCTTCCTGATCGACAAGAAATTTCGCGGCCATGGCATATGGACCACGATCATCCTGCTGCCGATGATGCTGTCACCCGCGGTGGTCGGCAATTTCTGGACGTTTCTCTATCAGCCGCAAATCGGATTGTTCAACTACGTGGTCGCCTTCCTCACGGGCCGCGACGCCTCGTCGTTCCAGATGCTGGGTGACGTGACGCTCAGTCCCTGGGCCATCGTCATCGTCGATGCCTGGATGTGGACGCCCTACGTGATGCTGATCTGCCTGGCCGGCCTGCGCTCGATACCTGATTACATCTATGAGGCGGCGGAGGTCGACCGCGCGTCGAAATGGCGACAGTTCTGGTCGATCACGCTGCCGATGGCGCTGCCGTTCATCATGCTCGCGGTGCTGTTCCGCGGCATCGAGAACTTCAAGATGTTCGACATGGTCAACCTGCTCACCGGCGGTGGGCCGGGATCGACCACCGAAGTCGCTTCGATCACGCTCAAGCGCGCGGCGTTCGAGAGCTGGCGGACCGGCTATTCCTCTGCCTTCGCTATCATTTTGTTCGTGACGGTGTTCGGCCTCGCCAACATCTATGTGAAGGCGCTGAACCGGGTGAAAAGCCGATGAGCCTTTCCAACGCAGCCCATTCCGTCGTCGAACCCTCGGCCGGCACGCGCCGCTTCGCCGGATCGCTGGTGGTGCTCTATGCTATCATCACCATGATCCCGCTGGTCTGGATCGTGCTCACCTCGTTCAAGTCGCCGGACGATGCGATCTCCTATCCGCCCAAGATCCTGTTTACGCCGTCGCTCGAAGGCTATTGCAATCTCTTCACGACGCGCTCGCGCCAGACGCCGGAATTCATCAAGACGTTGGGACCGCCGCAGGGGCTCTGCGACGGCATCGCACGGGATCGCAACATGGTCATTGCCGGGCCGTCGAACTATGTGCCTCGCTTCGTCAATTCGCTGATCATCGCCTTCGGCTCCACGGTGCTCGCCGTCGCCCTCGGCACGCTGTCGGCCTATGGCTTTTCGCGGTTCCGCGTGCCCCTGAAGGACGACCTGCTGTTCTTCATTCTGTCGACCCGGATGATGCCGCCGATCGCGGTCGCGATCCCAATCTACCTGATGTACCGCACCCTCGGGCTGTCGGACACCCGGCTCGGGATGATCCTGCTCTACACCTCGGTCAACGTTTCGCTCGCGGTATGGCTGCTCAAGGGCTTCATCGATGAAATTCCGCGCGAGTACGAGGAAGCGGCGATGATCGACGGCTATACTCGCTTTCAGGCGTTCGTGAAGGTGGTGCTGCCGCAGGCGACGACCGGTATCGCGGCCACCGCGATCTTCTGCCTGATCTTCGCCTGGAACGAATACGCCTTTGCGGTGCTTTTGACTTCCGGCAACGCGCAGACCGCGCCGCCCTTTATTCCGATCATCATCGGCGAGGGCGGGCAGGACTGGCCCGCGGTGGCCGCCGGCACAACGTTTTTCCTGGTGCCGATCGTGGTGTTCACGGTGCTGTTGCGCAAGCATCTGTTGCGCGGCATTACCTTTGGAGCAGTCCGCAAATGAGTTTGGATGCGAACTCATCGATGCCGCGTCCGGGGTTCACGGACAGAATCCTGCGCCGCGGTCCGCTGGAGGCGATCGCAACGACCATCATCGCCGCGGGCGTTGTCATGCTGATGCAGCCGTTCTTCCTGACGCTGTATTCTTGGTCGTTCGCGACCACGTTGTTTGGGACGGTGATGTTCACCTTCGTCTCGAAGGTCAGGGAGTAGGGCGTCATGTCACAGATCAGGGTCGAAGCGCTCAACAAATCCTTCGGGACGTTTCATGCCGTCAAGACCGCCAGCTTCACGGTGGAAGACGGTCAGTTCCTCTGCCTGCTCGGGCCTTCCGGCTGCGGCAAGACGACGACGCTGCGCATGATCGCGGGGCTGGAATTGCCGACCGCCGGCACCATTCGGCTCGGCGGCGAGGACGTCACGATGAACCGCGCCTCGGCGCGCGATATCGCCTTCGTGTTCCAGCTATTTGCGCTCTATCCACATCTGAATGTCCGGCGCAATATCGGCTTTCCGCTGAAATGCGAGGGCGTCGGCGCGGCGGAGCGCGAGCGTCGGGTCGAGGAGGTCGCGCGTATCCTGCGTATCACCCATTTGCTCGACCGATCGGTGTCGGGGCTTGCCGGCGGCGACCGGCAACGCGTCGCGCTCGGGCGGGCGATCGTGCGCAAGCCGAAATGCTTCCTGATGGACGAGCCGCTTGGGGCGCTCGACACCGAGATGCGCGAGGCGATGATCCGCGAATTGAGGGCACTGCATGACCGGCTCGGCGCGACCACGGTCTATGTGACGCATGACCAGCTCGAGGCGATGGCGATGGCCGACAGGATCGCCGTGATGAACCACGGCGTCGTCGAGCAGGTTGCCAGCCCACGCGACATCTATGACCGGCCTGCTTCGCTCTTCGTCGCGGACTTCATCGGTTCGCCGCCCATGAATTTCCTGCCGTTTCGTGACAGCCTGCAGACCGGAGCGCGGGCGATCTGGCTCGGCGAACGCGAAGTCGCCATTCCCACCGCACGCGAGGCGCTGGCGGAAAGCGATCTCGTCCTCGGGGTCCGGCCCGAGCATGTGCGCTTCACCGATCAAGGCATGGTGCGGGGGGAGGTCTATGGATCGGAATATCTTGGCACGACGCAGATCGTGACCGTGACGACGCGCTACGGCGCGCTTAAGGCGCGCTCGCCCGCCAGCGTATCCTTCCGGACCGGGGAGAATGTCGGGCTCGACTTCCGGCCCGATACGCTGTCGATCTTCGACAAGGAATCAGGCCGGGCGATCCGCACCGCGTTGTATGAAGGAGTGGCGCATGGCTGAAGTCGAGATCAGGGCTGTCTCCAAGGCGTTCGGCAAGACACGTGCGGTGAACGATCTATCTCTGACCATTGCGGACGGCGAGTTCGTCGCGCTGCTCGGGCCGACGGGCGCCGGCAAGACCACGACATTGCGCCTCGTCGCCGGCTTGGAGACGCCCGACAGCGGTTCGATTCGGATCGGCGGCCGTGACGTGACCGACGACGCGCCGGCCGATCGCGACGTCGCTTTCGTGTTCCAGCAATATTCGCTGTATCCGCATCTTACCGTTTTCGAGAACATGGCCTTTGCGTTGCGTGCGCCGATCCGCCGGGTGCCGGAGGCCGAGATCCGCGCCAAGGTGCAGGAAGTGGCGCATCTGCTCCACATCGAAACCAAGCTGGACAACAGGGCGACGCAATTGTCAGGCGGGCAGATGCAGCGCGTCGCAATCGGCCGGGCCCTGGTGCGCTCGCCCTCGATCTACCTGATGGACGAGCCGCTCTCCTCGCTGGACGCCAAGCTGCGGGGCGAGATGCGGCTTGAACTCAAGCGTATCCAGACCGATCTCGGCGCCACCATCCTCTATGTCACCCACGACCAGACAGAAGCGATGACCATGGCGTCGCGGATCGGTGTGATCGAGGCCGGGCGGCTGATGCAGATCGGCACGCCGCGCGAGATCTACGAGAACCCGGTCAACGCCTATGTCGCCGCGCGGCTTGGCCAGCCCACGATCAACCTGCTGCCCGCGGCTTTATTCGCCGGCGTGCCGCCCGCGGCCCGGACCGTCGGCGCGCGCACCGAGCACCTGACAATCGCACGCGCCGGCGGCGATGTGTCGGCTACCGTGACGCGGATCGAACACCTCGGCGACCAGAGCCATCTCCACCTCGACCTCGGCGGCCAGCCGGTAGTGACCTTGTCGGATCCCGAGGCGAACCTCGGCGCCGGGGATGTCGTATCGCTGCGCCTCAACAAACCGCTGTTCTTCGATGGCGCCGGCGGGAGGGTCGCGGCATGACACTCGATCGAGCAGCAAGGGAAAAGCTGGTGCGGGCGCTGGCGCGATCGATGGTCGAGCACGCTGACGAACTCACCCGCCTCGACCAGGCGATCGGCGACGGCGACCACGGGCTGAACATGAAGCGTGGCTTCGAGGCGGTGCTCGCGACGCTGCCCGGCCTTGCGGACAAGCCGCTGCCGGAAATGCTGAAAGCCATTGGACTGACGCTGGTCATGAAGGTCGGGGGCGCCTCAGGGCCGCTCGTCGGCACGTTCTTCATGGAGCTCGGCAAGGCGCTTCCGGAGCAGCCGGCGCGCGCCGATCTCGTCGCGGCGACGGACAAGGCGATCAATGCCGTCAAGGCACGCGGACGCTCGGAAGCGGGGCAGAAGACCTTGCTGGATGTGCTGGTGCCGGTACAAGTCGTATTGGCTGATGGCGGCGATGCCAGGGTGATTGCGGCGGAGGCGGTCCAAGCGGCCGATCGCACCACGCCCATGCTCGCGATCCGTGGCCGTGCATCCTTTCTTGGCGAACGTTCTATCGGTCATATGGACCCGGGTTCGCGCTCGGCGTCCCTCCTGATCGGCGCCGCAGTTGCGGTACTGGAATTCGAGGCAAATACATGAGCAATTCAAATTCCGGCAACGTCGGAATCGTCATCGTTTCACATTCTCCCAAAATCGCGGAGGGCGCGGCCGACATGGTGCGTCAGATGGTCGGGAATGCCGTGCCGCTTGCCTGGACAGGCGGCGACGTTGATGGAGGGCTCGGCACGAATGTTGCTGGAATCCTAGAGGCGATCGAGACGGCCTGGTCGCCGGCCGGCGTGGCGATCCTGGTCGATCTTGGCGGGGCGGAGACCAATTCCGAGATGGCGGTGGAGATGCTGGCCGAGGATCGACGCGCGCGCGTCGTCGTCTGCAATGCCCCAGTGGTCGAGGGCGCCGTAATCGCCGCGACCGAATCTTCAGGCGGCTCGCCGCTCGCTGCCGTCAAGCGTAGTGCGGAGGAATTCTATGCATGATGTCAACGCCGGCCGCGCGGCTGAAACTTTCGCGCCGCTGACGGCCTCGGCGGTTCTCGTCAATCCGGTCGGCCTTCATGCGCGGCCGTCGGTCAAGCTCACGCAGTGCGCCAAGGGTTTTGCCGCGAAGATCGAACTTGCCCTGACGGCCGACGGGCCCTGGACGGACGCCAAGAGCCCGGTGAAGGTGATGCGTGCGAAGGCGCCGCAGGGCGCGACGTTGTATTTCCGCGTCACCGGGCCCGACGGCGAGGCGGCGCTCGCTGCCATGCTGGCGCTGGTGCACGACGGTTTCGGCGAGGCGTGAGGCGGTGACCGAGATTCATCTCACCGGCCGTCCCGCTTCGCCAGGCCTCGCCATCGGGCCGGTCACCGTGCTGACTGCCGCGGTTGCGAAAAGGACGGCGATCGGCGATCCCGCGCGGGAAACGGCCGCGCTGCAGGCGGCGATCGAGGCCGCGACAGCGGAGATCGCCGCACTGATCGCGACGGTTCAGGGCGAGGTGGCGGGCATTCTGGAATTCCAGGTCGCGATGCTGGAAGACGTGGCGCTGGCGGAGGGAGCCTACGACGCCATCTCGGCGGGTATTGCCGCCGATCATGCCTGGCGTTCGGCACTCGACGCCGAGATATCAGGCTATCGGTCCGCGGAAGATGAATATTTCCGTGCCCGTGCCGCGGACCTGATCGATATCCGCGATCGCGTGCTCTCGCGTCTGAGCGGCGTGGACACGGTCGCAAAGATTACCGGCGGTTCGATCGTCGCCGGTGACGATATCTCGCCGACCACCTTTCTCGCTGCCGACTGGACGCGCGGAGGGGCCATCGCGCTGGCCGCGGGCTCGCCTACCTCGCATGTCGCGATGCTGGCACGTGCGCGCGGGGCTCCCATGGTGGTCGGACTCGGCCGGTTGTCGTGGAACGGACGTCCGCCTTCGTTGGCGCTCGTCGATGGCGACGCCGGGACCGTGATCTTCGACCCCGAGCCGGAAACGCTGCGCCTGTTCGAACACCGCATGGCGGCTGCGAACGCCGCCCGAGCCGCCGCCGACGCCCACCGCGTCGAACCTGCGTGCACGGCGGACGGCCGGAGGATCGCGGTCCTTCTCAACGTCGCCGAGCCGCAAGATCTCGCGGGCCTCGATCCCGCCATCTGCGACGGCATCGGCCTGGTGCGCACGGAATTTCTGTTCGATGCGTCGGAAGGCCTCCCGGACGAGGGCACCCAATATGCCGTCTATCGACGCATTCTCGACTGGGCTGAAGGCAGGCCGGTGACGATCCGCACCCTCGATGCCGGCGGCGACAAGCCGATCAAAGGTTTGACCGTCGAGGGCGAGAGCAATCCGTTTCTAGGTCTTCGCGGCATCCGCCTTTCGCTGGTGCGGCCCGAGGTGTTTCGCGTGCAATTGCGGGCGCTGTGCCGCGCGGCTGTGCACGGTGTGCTGAAGGTGATGCTGCCCATGATCGCCGTGCCATCGGAACTCGACCGTGCGGCCGCCATGTTGGACGAAGAATTTAGGGTCCTGAAGTCCAAAGGCGTTGCCTGCGTGCGCCCGCCGCTTGGCATCATGGTCGAGGTTCCGGCGGCAGCGCTCCGCGCCGAAGATTTCGATGCGGCATTCTATTCCATCGGTTCGAACGACCTGACCCAGTATACGATGGCTGCGGCGCGCGACGTTGGCGCCGTCGCCGATCTCAACGATACCGGCAATCCGGCGGTGCTGGCGCTGATCGCCCACACTGTCGAGGCCGGACGCAAGCGCGGCGTCGAGGTCTCGCTCTGCGGCGACGCCGCGGCCGATACCCGCCTGACGGCGCCGCTGCTCGCCGCCGGGCTGGCGACGCTCTCGGTGTCGCCGATCGCCGTCGCACGGCTGAAGGCCGCAATCGCAATGGTGGGTTCATGACGGACGATACAGCCGAAGCCCGCGGGCCCGGCGACAGCAATGTCGCGGACTACAAGCTCATCCTGCGCCGGGTGCTCGACAACCGGCCGTCCGGAACGCGGCTGAAGCTGGCGACGGCGCTGGGAAAGAACCGTTCCTTCGTCACCCAGATCACCAATCCTGCGTACCTGGTGCCGATCCCGGCGAAGCATGTCACGATCATCTTCGAAGTTTGCCATCTGTCCGGCGCCGAGCGCGCCGCATTCCTCGAAGCCTATGGACGCGCGCACCCCGGCCGGTTGCGCGCGCCTCACCGCGATGCACGCACGCGCACTCTCACGGTGACCGTGCCCGACCTCGGCGACGACAAGAAGAACCGTGCGCTCGAACAGCTCATCGTCGATTTTGCCGCGCGACTCGCGCGCTATGCCGAGAGCGTGGGCTGACGGATCGATCCGGACTGCAAGAAGAAACAAGCGGGAGGACGTTCATGAAAAAGCTGATCAACGGCACCGATACGGTGCTCGAGGAAAGTCTCGACGGCCTCGCGGCCGCGCACACGGATATCCTGTTGCTCGGCGCCGAACGCAAATTCGTGCGCCGCCGCGCGTTGAAGCCGGGCAAGGTCGCGCTGATTTCGGGCGGCGGCTCGGGACACGAGCCGCTTCATGCTGGCTATGTCGGCCTAGGCATGCTCGATGCTGCTTGCCCCGGCCAGGTCTTCACCTCGCCGACGCCGGACCAGATGATCGAGGCCGCGGAGGCGGTTGACACCGGCGCAGGCGTACTCTTCATCGTCAAGAACTACGAAGGGGATGTGATGAATTTCACCATGGCCGCCGAGATGGCCGGTCGGGACATTGCGACTGTGGTGACGAATGACGATGTGGCGGTCGAGAAATCGACCTACACGACTGGCCGTCGCGGGGTCGCGGGTACGCTGATCGTAGAAAAGATGGTCGGCGCCGCGGCCGAGACCGGAATGCCGCTTGCCGCTCTCAAGGAGCTCGGCGACAAAGTCAACCGGCGCACCCGCTCGATGGGCGTGGCGCTATTGCCGTGCACCGTGCCGGCCGCGGGGCAGCCAAATTTCACCTTGGCTGACGATGAAATGGAAATGGGCGTCGGCATTCATGGCGAACCCGGCCGGCGTAGGGTGCCGCTGGCGTCTGCCGATGCAATTGCCGCCGAGCTGCTCAACGCGATCCTGAAGGATATTTCACCCAGCAAGGGGAGTGAAGTGCTGCTTCTCGTCAACGGATTCGGCGCGACGCCCCTGATCGAACTCTACCTGATGGTCAACAGCGCCAAGCGGATTCTGGACGGCGCGGGGATCAAGGCGACGCGTTTCCTGACGGGGTCCTACGTCACGTCCCTTGACATGGCCGGTGTCTCCATCACCGTCTCGGTGCTCGATAGCGAGGCAATGACACTGTGGGATGCCCCGGTGCACACCGCAGCGCTGCGTTGGAGTGTCTAATTTCGTCTCGCCGCTTAAGATCGTTACAACCTAGGAGCTATGGCCTCCGCGCTGGCGAGGCCAGTCCCTCCATGGCGGCAGCCCTTTGGCTGGTCTATTTGAACGAGTCTCATCACATTTCTTCCCACAAATGGCCCGGAAGGGGAGTGCGATGACATAATTTTGGTCCGCGAGCTTCCAACGAATGAAAGCTGGCTCTGGACGAACGGCCGCTTCTGGCGCAAAGCTGCCGTTCCGGGATAACTGTCAATCGATCTCAAACAGCGTTCGCAGCGTGATGCAGATAACCGTCCGCCGTTAGGGCCATCATAAAAATCGAGGCCGTAGCTGCGGGTCTGCCAGACGTGCGACGACGCGCCGGGGGAAATCAGCCACTGGCCGATTTCTTCCATAACATCTGGTTTGCGAAATCCTGAGCCGGCATCCCCAAAGCGGACTGTTTCCTGGTAAAGGCGTGCAGCCGCGCGTGTCGCAGTTTGTTCGTGCTGGCGCGCAAGGCTCTCTCGGGGTATTTCTGTAAGTAGAATGCGCAACAATCCCATCATCGTGCAAAAATACGGCGGCGCCTGCCTTGAAACACCGGCAAAAATCCGCGCGGTTGCGAGCAGTCTCGCCGACCTACACAGAGGCGGTCATCGGGTAGTTGCGATCGTTTCGGCGATGGGCAAGACCACCGACGAACTTGTTAAGATGGCTTATCAAGTAAGCCCGCATCCCAATCGCCGTGAACTCGACATGTTGCTGACCACCGGTGAGCGCATCAGTATGTCTCTATTGAGCATGGCGCTCTCCGATTTCGGCGTGCCGGCGATCAGTTTTACCGGCAGTCAAGCCGGAGTGATGACCGACGAATCCCATTCCTCCGCGCGCATTTTAGATGTGCGGCCCATTCGCGTGCGCGAAGAACTCGACCGCGGACGCATCGTGGTTTTGGCCGGCTTTCAGGGCGTGAATCCGGTGACCAAAGAAATCACCACGCTGGGCCGAGGTGGCAGCGACACCACTGCGGTCGCCATGGCGGCGGCGCTAAAAGCCGAGTGTTGTGAGATCATCAAAGAAGTCGACGGAGTTTGCTCGGCCGATCCGCGCATCGTGCCGGATTCAAAACCCTTACGTCAGCTGGATTTTACATCGCTATCAGAAATGTGTTTTTGGGGCGCCAAGGTTTTGCATTTTCGCAGCGTGGAGCTGGCACAAAGCCAAAACGTTCCTTTGGTTCTAAAAAAATTGGGCGGCGCTGAACACAGCACGCAAGTGATGAAGGAGGTTGCCGGAATGGAAAACGGAAAGGTTTTGGCCGTCAACTCGATGGCTCGCATTGAGCATGTGGAAATCGATTCGGCGGATCTCAATCTGGGTTTTGAGAAGTTCGCGCAGCATCTCAAACAAAGCGGCTTGGCCTGGCCGCAACTCCTCGCTTCGGCTTTCACCGCCGGAAAAACCCGCATCATGATGACTTCCGATTCGGAATCGCTCGACACCTTGCTGCGCACGCTGGAGGGGAGCAAGGACTTGCGCAAACAGCGTGAGACCCTGAGTTCGGTGAGCCTCACATGCTTCGGCGGCGTTTCTTCAGACTTGCCATTCAAGGCCATTCAGATTTTGCAAAGTCATGGGATCATCGTCGAAAAATATGTTTCGTCACCGCATTCGGTGAATCTGTTTGTTCCTATCGGGAGTCGCGAGGCCGCGGTCAAGGCGTTGCATTCGCTGATCTAGTTGGCCGTTTCGCCCAAAAATATTGCGGTGCTCTGTGTGAGAAACTCGGCGTTAAGGTTGATGCAGCGCAGGGTTATTGCGGCGCTGCGAAGCGATCCTATTCCGAAACCGGTCAGGGAGCAATTGTCGGCTTCGCGATTGCGGCCGGGTGTTTAGCTCACTCGATGACAATGCAGTCGACGCGAACAAGGAAGCAGATGAAAGAGACGACTGAGGCCAAAGAGATCATGGGCTCAAAAAATTTGGATCAACCAGATTCCGTTCACTCATAAGTCCTAGCAAATGCAGGTCAGCCTCGTGAATATCCACTTCTAATATCGCCAAGAGCAATGCCAGCACAGTCGCAGCATAAGCGAGCCAGGGGGAGGTCGGTGTTGGGATACTCAGATCATCCAGCGCCACCAGATCGCGGACCGACCGGCAAATTAGAATGAAGTGCTCATACGCCTTGGATCGAATTTGCATTTTGAGGTCCTTCTGACGAAGGAAATGCACGGTAGGTCCCGGGCGGCTACATTTCAAGATGATTGAGACGGGCAACCGACAGCTCGACTCGAGCATGGGGTGTAAACACCCAGCTTCGGCCGCGGTGCAACATGGAACTGAACACCCGCTTGCGTCGTTTGAGGCTCGACGTTTTGAAACGAGGCGGAGAACTCCAGTGCGGTTGGTCGCGGCCACAATATGCCTTGCTTTGTCGTTGCCCTGCGGGTTGGCAGGGGTGCAAACAGCTCAAACGAAGGGAAATTCCATCAATTCGCCGACCGGCCGTACACCTCCAGAGGCCAAGGGCCAGCTGCAGCCGCAGGGTTGGACCGGACCGATCGACACGTCCTCGGGCGGCGCACCCGCCGAGAGTCCTCAAGGACAAAGTCCGCCCGGCATGCAGGCAGCTCCGGAGGGATCATCCAAGACCGTGGTGAAGCCCGAATAGCTTTGCGCGCCATGGTTTGACCTCACGCCATGACGCGCTCTACCCTCAAGGCAAGTTGAGGCACAGTCGCGCTTGGCGCGATAAGGCTGGCTTGACAGCGATGAACAAGCAATGAATTGGCGCCTGTACTTCTGCGCAGTCGCTGCCACCCTCTCGTTGGGTGTCGAAGCTGCCTTGGCCCAGCTCTCCGGCCATGGTGGGCCTGTTCGAGCGTTGGCGATTTCGGCCGACGGCAAGAGCGTGCTGTCGGGCAGCTTCGACACCTCGGCAATCCGATGGTCGCTTGCTTCAGAATCCGCCGAACAGGTTCTTCGCTTTCACTCCGACGCAGTGAATGCGGTGATCTTCTTGCAAGACGGCCGCATGGCAACTGCAGGAGCGGACGCGCGAATAGCTATCTGGACCGCGGGCCATCAGCAACCGGATGAGGTTTTCGAAGGTCATCGTGGGCCGATTGTGGGACTTGCTGTGTCGCCCGACGGCTCGACGCTCGCATCCGCATCCTGGGATTCCAGCATACGGCTTTGGCCGCTCCATTCCGGTGTGAAGCGCGTGCTGGAAGGTCATTCGCAGAACGTCAACGGCGTTGCGTTCGCGCTGGATGGAAAGTCGCTTGTCAGCGTCGGTTATGACCTTACGCTCAGGATCTGGCCACTGCCGGACGGAGCGCCGGAGGTTATCACGCTTTCATCGCCTTTGAATGTGGTGGCTGTCGCCGCTGACGGCGAGATCGCAACGGGCGGTGCCGACGGATGGGTGCGCTTTCTCACAGTTGGAGCCAAGCGGGCCGGCGAAGTCCAGGCTGGTCCGACGCCGATCGTCGCGCTGGCGGTATCTTCGGACGGTGCGTTGATAGCGGCCGCGAGTATTGGTGGCGCAGTATCGATTATCGATCGCAAGGCGCGAAGCGTGGTGCGAACGCTGGTCGGCCCGGGGCCGCCGGTCTGGTCCGTGGCGTTTCTGCCCGACAGCGCGACATTGCTGACGGGTGGCGCCGACGGCATGATCCGGCGCTGGGATGTGCTGACGGGACAGCCCATTGGATCCTTGCTGAGAGGTACGCCGGCCGATCCGCTGGCGGCCTATGCCGGTGATCACGGTGCTCAAATATTCAGGGCGTGCGTCGCCTGCCATACGCTTTCAGAGAGGGATAACGCGCGCGCGGGGCCGACCCTCGCAGGGCTGTTTGGCCGCAGGATCGGATCGCTGCCGGGCTACCGCTTTTCGGATGCGCTCAAAGGCATGGACATCGTGTGGACGCCCGAGACGGTAGCAAAACTTTTCGAAGTCGGCCCGAACGCCTACACGCCCGGCACCAAGATGCCGGAGCAGCGCATCGGCTCGCCGGAAGACCGCAAGGCGCTCACGGATTTCCTTGGGCGCGCCACTGCCAGGTAGCCAAGGCGCGGACTCGTACCATCCGGGTTTGATAGATCTCCCGGCGGAGCAATAGGACGCGATTTAGTCAAATAAGTTGGCACGAGGAGCCCCTCGGTTGGCGCCCTCTATCGTTTAAGAATTGGAGTACGCGCGTTTGGCCTCCAACTCGAACATTCCGCGGTGTCCGGTTTCGTGCCGCTATTGCGGGGTTGAGCGGATGAAAACGCAGGTGATCCGCGCATCCCGACCGTTCAATGAGTACACGGCCTAGTTCTTGCGATCCCGCTCGCGTAAATAATCTTCCGTCGTGCGGGGCGGGGTGCGCTCGGAGACGCCAGCGAACGGATCGAATTGCTGTTCGCTCATGCTGATGACGCGACAATCGGCGCACATTCTCACCGTATCCAGCCGCTTGTTGCCCGCGGGAAACATCCAGTGCCGGCCCTCGAGCTTGGCTGCGATCCGGTCGATCGTGCTCTTGACGCCAAACGGCTTGTTGCAGCGGATGCAGAGCGCGGGCTCTTCTTCCTTGATGATCCGCGTGCGCGCCGTTGCAGCCGTGAAATCAATCTGCGGCGTCAGCGTGATCACCTTTTCCGGACATGTGCTCTTGCACAAGCCGCACTGTACGCAGGCGTCTTCGACAAATTTGAGGGCGGGACGTTCGGGATCATCGCGTAGGGCCCCGGTCGGACACGCCGATACGCAGGATAGGCACAGCGTGCATCCGTCCACTTTGACGCTGATCGCGCCGAGCGGGGCGCCTTCGGGCAACGCGATCACGTCGGTCGGCGCCGGTGCGGCGCGGTGCAACTCGGTCAGCGCGAAACGAAGCAGATCGCGCCGTTTGCCGACCGTTCTGAAAGTTGCGGGACGCTGAACGGTAGTGCCAGGCTCGATCCCGCGCAGGGTCTCGCCGAATGTATCCGGATCGTCGGTTTCGATCGTGGAAACACGGCGTCCCGCAAATCCTAATCCGGAAAGGATGGCGTCCGCCATGGCGATAGTCTGCGAAAGCCCCGCCGTGTCGTGCAGGGGCTTTGCTCGCAACAGGAACCGCACATTCGCCGCGCCATAGGCGAATGCCGCCACGATCGCTTCCAGACCGATCTGTGTCACCTCATTGACAGTAAGCGGCAGCACGTTGGCCGGCAGTCCGTCGCCATGACGGGCAAGTGCATCTATGAGCGGCGCCCCGTGCTGGCCGTCATGCAGCAGCACAACCGGCTTGACGCCGCCAGCCTGGTCATAGGCGAGCAGCATGGTGCGAAGCTTGTGCAGTAGGGTTTCGGCAGGCGGCAGCGCGTAGGAGGCCGCACCGGTTGGGCAGGCCGCGGCGCACTGGCCGCATCCGGCGCAGATTTCCGCGCTGATCCTGACATGATCGCCATCCGGTGTGATTGCGCCAGTAGGGCAAAGATCGAGGCAGCGGTGACATCCGGTCAGGTTCGATCGCGAATGCGCGCAGAGATCCGCGGTGAAATTGATATATTGCGGCTTGTCGAAGTTTCCGACGAGGTCGCGCGCTTTGAGCACCGCGCGCAGCATCGCTGCGGGATCCCGCGGATCGGCCCGCAAATAGCCGTCGCGCAGGTCATGCGCGGGAAACAGGGGCGGACCGCCTGAAAGGTCAAGCACGAGATCGCAGTGCGAAGTCGCGCCGTCGCGCGGGGCTTCGAAGATGAAGGCCTCCCGCGAGGAGGGGCGCGGGGCCGCGTAATCGTCGATCGTAAGCTCGAAGCTTCCGAAATGACCCCTGGCGCTGCGGATCGTTCCCCTGACGATCGGAAAGGACGTGGTGGCGGGCGGCGCGATCTGCGCCGGCCTTGTGATCATGACGCTGACATCAAGGTGATCGGCAAGCAGCCGGCCGGCTTCGATCGCAGTCTCGTCCCGGCCATAGATCAGGATGACGCCCTCGCTCGACATATTGACGAGCGGAAAATCCGGCGTGGGCTCGGCCGCGGCGGCGAGCAAAGCCGCCATTTTCGGTCCCGCCTGAGTTCCTTCCGTGGACCAGCCGGCCGTCTCGCGCAGGTTGACGAAATCGATGGGCTGCGAACGCTCGCCTGCCTCATCCGAGAACAGCGGAGCCTCCTGCGTACAGCCGACCGTCAGCGATCCCTCCACCTTCGCGGCATTGCGAAATTGATTGAGCTCAGCCCGGCACAGCTGACTGAACGTGGCAATCTTGCTGTTGTGGCAGCCGCGCCGGACGGCTGCGGTATCGAGGTGCATGGTGTCTTCGCACGAGCACAACAAGATCGTCTTTGGGGGATGTGCCATGCCCTGCCTAACACTCCGAATAAAGAGGCCTGGAACGGCAGCGAGCGGACTCGCGCCGGCGGTCCAGCTCGTATAATTATTCCCAATAGGGGAGAAAAGATAGCTGGAGCGTCATCTGCCGCCGACCCCAACCACGCACGCGTTCGTTTCGGAACCCATCGATCTGCCCCCGCCGTTTACCCTGGTGAGGCTGCGTGAGAGCCGCGATGCCTTCCGTCATGCGATCGAGATCGCCGCGGCGAGCGGTGCCGGTACGCTGGTCTATGTCGGACGGTTCGATCTCGCGGAGTTTGCGGTCGTGCTCGAGCCGAACGAACCATTGCGCACTGCGCGCCGTGCCTTCCATGCCGGGATGGTCGCGTTGACCGACGCCTTGCGCGCCTACGCGCCGCCGAACAAGCGGGTGACGATCGACTGGCCGGACGCGATCCGCGTCGATGGCGGCCTGGTTGGCGGCGGACGGCTTGGCTGGCCGGCGTCCGCGAAGGAGGACGAGCCGCCGCCGTGGCTGGTGTTTGGGGCCGTGATCCGGACCGTCGCGATGACCGACGAGGAACCCGGCGTTCCTCCGTTCGGCTCCGCGCTGGACCAGGAGGGGTTTGGCGAGGCGGGCGCGGTCCAGGTGACGGAAGGCTTTGCACGACATCTGATGCTTGCAATCGACACCTGGCAGGTTGACGGATTTGGCGGCGTGGCGGGCGAATACTTGGATCGGCTTTCGCGTGAACGGCAAACCAGCCGCCGCATCGACGACAACGGCGATCTGATCACGCACCGGATTGGTGCTGACAGGACCGAACGGCACGATCTGCTCAAGGCGTTGGCCGCGCCGTCGTGGCTCGATCCGATACTCGGAGGACCGCGCTTGTGAAGCTCCTGCGCACCATCGCGCTCGATCCATCGGACACGTTCGTGTTCGACGTGGCGGCGGAACCTGGCGACTGGGCGGTCTCGGGCGCGTTCCGGTTCTACGACCGGGATCCGGCCGGGTTGACCGGCAAAGATCGGTCGGCCTTCCGCAGTGGCTTCCTCGGGGTGCAGTCGTGGGGCTGGTCGACACTGGTTCAGATCGTCCCCGCGACCGAGGACGATCGCCGGAAATTGGTGGAACTCCTTGCCAAGCAGCTTGTCGACCGCTTCGGCGCGCCGGATCCTGCAACCGCAGGCGTTGCGGCCGAAGAGGAAGTCGCCTTTGCAGAGTCGCTCTGCACACATCCTGTCAGTACTCTCATTGCCGTCCACCGTTCGGCGGCCGATGGCAACGTTCGGGAGTCGTTCCGTAGATTGAAACTGCGGGAGGGGAGCGGCCACAGCAAGGCGTTCTCGTTCATGGAGGTCGAGGATGACCCGGAGCCGGAGAGTGATGTCTATCTTGCGGATATGAGTTTGGAGCCGCGCCGCTGATGAACGATTTCTGGATTTCCTGCGGCCACCATCTGCTCGATCGCAACGCGAGCGGCGGTCTTGTCGTCACGGACGAGTTTCTCAAGGCCTATTTCGCGCGTCCCGAACTGATGCCGCCGGCCGATGCTTGCGCGGTTGAACGCAGATTGCACCGCGAATTGCTCGCAGACCCGCGCCGGCCGGTTGGCGACGAAGAGATTGCTGAAGCTGCCGACATCGATGCGAGGGAAAATTGGCGGTTCGTGCTGGCGTTCCGCGACCTGCTGCTGCGGCATCCGACGCTGGAAGCCGCCTATCTCGCGCTGGTGCGTTCGGGATCCATCGCCCTGCCGCCGCTGTTCGTCAATCAGCTCGTTCATGTGATCCTGCGAAACGCGCTGGACAGCTGCGCTGACCCCTTCGTGTTGCGCGCGGCTGAACTGTTTTTCCGGCCGCAGCGGATCATGCTGCACGAGCAGTCGCTGCTTCTTGGGGACGAGGAGGTCATTGGCGGGCTCAAGATGACGCCAGTGTTGTCGCTGATGTCATTGCTGGGTGCGCCGACCGAGACGCAAATCGACGTTCTCGACGTCGATAACGCCGAGCACTATTGGCACCGCTGCGACCAGTTCGACATGGGTCTCGACCTTACCCCCGGGACGCGCGGACCGGCGGCACTTGCAGAGGTCATGACGCGCTGGATTTCTCACCTGCTCGGTATCGACGTCAGAATCGAGCCGCTTACCCAGCTGCGCGATGCAAATCTAACCTGGTACGTCGGACTCGATTCTGAGGCCACCAGGATTGGCGACCGGCTCTGGCACGGCGAAACCCTGGACGAGCAGACCGCGGGCCGCGTGCTGGCGCTGTTCCGTCTCAGCTTTAACGACGCTGCAGTTGTGGCCGACGTCGTCGAGCAGGAGCCGGTGTATCTGATCACGGCCATGACGTCGGACCTGAACCTGCGGATGAAACCGCAAAATCTTTTGACGGGATTGCCGATCAAGCATCTGGAGGCTGCAAGTTGAGCCCTGCCGCTATACCCCTGCTGCGTATTCCCGTCGGGGTCGTGGTCGAACGCCACAAGGCGGACTCGCCGTGGATCGATTTCGTTTGGCGCGGCGTCGGTGTCCTGCCCGACGCGCCGGAGCTGAAGCCGTGGACGGTGCTGCGCGAGCAGGATGAGGTAACCCTCTACTATGCCGGCAGTGCCACGATCGATCTCTACCGTTCCGAAACCGCGCGCTATCGCGAGAACTTTGCGACCGGTTCGCCGAGCATCTGGGTCGTGCTGAGCCCTTCGGAGGGCGCCTGGCCCTACGCCGTGGCGGCCGTCACCGTCGACCCCGCGGAGGGAGAAGCCTTCACCGAAGCGGGCGCCAATCTGGTTGAAGCGGTGCCGATGCCTGAGGTACTCCGTAACGCCATTGAAAAATTCGTCACCGAGCACCACGTCGAAAGGGAGTTCTTCAAGCGGAAGCAACGCCGCGCCGATCCCGAGGCGCTCGCGCGGCGTCGTCACGATGAAGGCGGGCACGAATGAGAGACGAGGAATTTCTTGCTCGTTGGTCTCGCCGGAAGCGCGAGGCCAAGACAGCCGATGACACTCCGTCGCCGTCGGAGCCGGCCGAGGCGCCGAACCCGGCGCTATCAGGCATCGCCGAAACTCCGGCGGATGTCGAGGTGGATCTCTCGAGCTTGCCGCCAATCGATTCGATTGACGCTGCCACGGACATTACGGCGTTCCTGCGCAAGGGCATCCCGCCGGAGTTGGGCCGTGCGGCTCTTCGTCGCGCCTGGGCCTCCGACCCCGCCATCCGGGACTTCGTCGGCCTCGCGGAGAACGCCTGGGACTTCAACGATCCGGATGCGATGCCCGGTTTTGGACCGCTTGATTGCTCGGCGGAGCAGCTTGAGGCGCTCGTTGGCCGGATCGTCGGAAGCGTACGCAGCGCCGCGGACAGCCTCGCGACCGCGATCGCAGAAGTGCAGCAGGATCGCCAATCTGTCGATTCAGAACGCGATCCGGCGTGTGAATCGCGCCCGGTAGCGCCAGCCGAACTCGCCATCCCCCAGCAGAGCTCAAAGGACGAACCACCAGCAGCTTCTGCTGCAGTGCAACCCGAGTCGTCCCAGACTGATAGCGGTGACGAGGTGTTGTTTCGGCGGCGCACACACGGCGGCGCGCTGCCCCTCTAGCTTCCCGAGGCTATAGCTTCAGGCTATATCGAATCAATTGACCGCCTCGGACCCCCCGTCTAGTCTCTGCCGAACAATACCACGCGCCTTGGCACTTTGGATCGGAGGTCCACGTGCGCGATGAGGAATTAAATCGCGCAATCGACGCGGCGGGCGGCGTAGCCCAGCTTGCTCGCAAGATTGGTCTTGCGCAGCCTTCGGTTTCGAATTGGAACAGGATTCCCGCCCAACGGGTGGTTGCCGTCGAAGCCGCGACCGGCGTGTCGCGTGAGAGGCTGCGCCCCGATCTCTACGGCGAGCTTGCCGTGGAAGATGCTGCGATCGATCCCGTTGATGCTGACCGCGCCCGCGAATACATATTGCTTGCCACATTACTTTCATGCCCGCCCTCCAGCGCATTGCTTGGCGAGATCACGCAACTACGCGGCGACGCAACGCCGCTCGGTCGCGCCCATGCGGCGCTGGCCGAGGCCGCATCGAAGGTGTCGACCGCCAATCTCGATCGCGAATATTTCGATCTGTTCGTTGGTCTAGGGCGCGGCGAGTTGCTGCCCTATGCGTCCTACTATCTGACCGGCTTTCTCAACGAGCGCCCGCTGTCGCGCTTGCGTGAAGACCTTGCCGCACTCGGCATCGAACGGGCCCAGAGCAATTTCGAGCCGGAAGATCATGCGGCCACGCTGTGCGAGATAATGGCGGGTCTTGCCTCTGGCAACTTCCCTGCCTCGCCGGAAGCACAGCGCGTCATTTTCGAGAAGCATATAGTGCCCTGGATGGGCCGCATGTTCGCCGACATGGAGTGCGCGGCGAGCGCCAAATTCTACCGATCGGTGGGGACGCTTGGCCGCCTGTTTCTGGAAATCGAAGCTGAAGCATTTACGTTCGCGAACTGACCAATGACGATTGGTCCGGGAGAGAAACGATGAAGAACGAAAAGAAAGCAACAGTCGGCCGCCGTGATTTCCTTCGCAAGGTCGGGCTTGGCGCCGTCGGTGCCGGCGCGACGCTGGCGACGCCGCTGATCGTGCCTGCGCAGGCCGACAGCGAGAACAACGATGAGAAGCGCAAGGCGCGCTACAAGGAAACCGATCACGTGAAAGCGTACTACCGCGTCAATCGTTATCCGGGTTGAGGGAGGCGGCCGTGCTGATCAAGAGAACACAACGCCAGCATTCAGATGTTGCATCCCGCGGATCAGTCGTGGAGGTCCTGTCGGGGCAAGCCGGCGGTCTCGATCGCCGTGCATTCCTGCGCCGGTCCGGCCTGGCCGGTGGCGGTTTGGCCGCGCTGAGCGCGCTGCCCGTCGGCGGCGTTCGCAAGGCGGAGGCCGCGGCCGCGGGGCCGCTCACCTCGGGCGCGACCATCCGCAAGAGCGTCTGCACGCATTGTGCCGTCGGGTGCACAGTGACAGCCGAAGTGCTCAACGGGGTCTGGATCGGGCAGGAGCCGAGCTGGGATTCGCCGATCAATCGCGGCTCGCATTGTGCCAAGGGCGCTTCGGTGCGCGAGTTGGTCCATAGCGATCGCCGGCTTCGTTATCCGATGAAGCTCGTTAACGGGCAATGGACGCGCGTCTCTTGGAATACGGCGGTTAACGAGATCGGCGACAAGCTGCTCCAGGTTCGCGAGAAGTCGGGCAGCGATTCCGTCTACTGGCTCGGATCGGCCAAGATGACCAACGAAGGCGCTTACCTCTTCCGCAAGTTGGGCGCCTTCTGGGGCACCAACAACACCGACCATCAGGCGCGCATCTGCCATTCGACGACCGTCACCGGCGTGGCCAATACCTGGGGCTACGGCGCGATGACCAACAGCTTCAATGACATTAGGAATTCGAAGACGCTCGTGATCATGGGCGGCAATCCGGCTGAGGCTCATCCGGTATCGCTGCAGCATTTGCTCGAGGGTAAGGAGCTGAACAAGGCCAATTTCATCGTCATCGATCCGCGCCTGACGAGGACCGCGGCGCATGCAACCGACTATGTGCGGATCCGTCCCGGCACCGACATCCCGGTGCTCTACGGCATGATGTGGCACATTCTCAAGAATGGCTGGGAGGACAAAGAGTTTATCCAGCAACGCGTTTATGGCTTCGACGACGTTCGCAAGGAGATTGAGAAGTGGACACCGGATGAGGTCGAGCGCGTCAGCGGCGTGCCCGGCCCACAGCTTGAGGGCGTCGCCAGGATGTTCGCCACCGAGAAGCCCGCGACACTGATCTGGTGCATGGGGCAGACCCAGCACACGGTCGGCACCGCCAACGTGCGGGCGAGCTGCATTGCTCTCCTGCTTACAGGAAATGTCGGCAAGCCTGGGACAGGCGCAAATATCTTCCGCGGCCACGACAACGTCCAGGGCGCGACCGACGTCGGCCTCGATATCGTGACGCTGCCGTTCTACTACGGACTTGTCGAAGGCGCCTGGAAGCACTGGTCGCGGGTTTGGGAAGTCGACTACGATTATCTGGTGTCGCGCTTCGACGATAAAAAGCTGATGGAAACGCCCGGCATCCCGCTGACCCGCTGGTTCGACGCCGCTATCCTGCCGAAGGCCGACGTCGCGCAAAAGGATAATATCAAAGCGGTGTTCGTGCAGGGCCATGCCAGCAATAGCATCACGCGTATCCCGGAATCGCTGAAGGGCCTGAAGGCGCTTGAACTGTTGGTCATCGCCGATCCCCATCCGACCACATGGGCATCGCTCGCCGTGGAGGCTGGCCGCAAGGACGGAATCTATATCCTTCCCATCGCCACGCAGTTCGAGTGCAAGGGCTCGCGCGTCGCCTCGAACCGCTCGATGCAGTGGGGCGAGCAGATCGTAAAACCGGTGTTCGAATCCAAGGATGACCTCGAAGTCATCTATCTGATGGCGAAGAAATTCGGCTTTGCCGACAAGATGTTCAAGAACATCAAGGTCGAGAACAATCTGCCGGAAGCGGAAGATGTACTTCGCGAGATGAACCGCGGCAGCTGGTCGACCGGTTATTGCGGGCAGTCGCCGGAGCGCATCAAGGCGCACATGAAGAACCAGCACAAGTTCGATCTGGTGACCATGCGGGCGCCGAAGGACGATCCGGAGGTCGGCGGAGACTATTATGGCCTGCCGTGGCCGTGCTGGGGGTCGCCGGAAGTGCGGCATCCCGGCACGCCGCTGCTCTACAATACTAATCTCGCCGTGATGGATGGTGGTGGCACCTTCCGGCCCCGATTCGGGATCGAACGCGAGGAGAAACTTCCCGACGGCACGACGCGCAAGGTCAGCCTGCTCGCCGACGGGTCCTATTCGAAGGACTCGGAAATCAAGGACGGCTATCCGGAATTCACGCTGGCCGTGCTGAAGAAACTCGGCTGGGACAAAGACCTGACGGAAGCGGAAATGGCCACCATTACCAAGGTGAATTCCGCCAACCCGGATGCAGTGTCGTGGTCGCTCGACCTGTCGGGCGGCATCCAGCGCGTGGCGCTGAAGCACGGCTGCGTGCCCTACGGCAACGGCAAGGCGCGCATGAATGCGTTCGGATTGCCGGATCCGATTCCCGTCCACCGGGAGCCGATCTACACGCCACGCGTCGATCTGGTTTCGAAATATCCGACGCTGCCCGATGCCAAGCAGTTCCGCCTGCCCAACCTCGGTTTCTCCGTCCAAAAGGCCGCGGTGGAGAAGGGAATTGCGAAGCAATTCCCCCTGATCCTCTCCTCGGGTCGCCTCGTCGAATATGAGGGCGGCGGCGAGGAGACGCGAACCAACCCATGGCTCGCCGAACTGCAGCAGGACATGTTCATCGAGATCAGTCCGGCCGATGCCGCCGATCGCGGCATCAAGGACGGCGGGTGGGTCTGGGTCAGCGGGCGCCGAGAGCAATTCGCAGCGCCCGGATGAAGGCGCTGGTTACCGAGCGGGTCGGCAAGGGCGTCGCTTGGATGCCCTTCCACTTCGGCGGCTGGTTCGCGGAGTCGATCTTCGCAGCAACTACCCGAAGGGCACCGATCCGATCGTGCTCGGCGAGAGTGCGAACACGATCACCAGCTACGGATACGATCCGGCGACGGGCATGCAGGAGCCGAAAGTCACTCTCTGCCAGATCGCGGCGGCATAACGGGAGCAACGACTCATGGCACGTATGAAATTTCTCTGTGACGCTGATCGTTGCATCGAGTGCAATGCCTGCGTGACCGCTTGCAAGAACGAGCATGAGGTGCCTTGGGGTATCAATCGCCGTCGCGTCGTTACCATCAACGATGGCAAGCCAGGCGAGCGTTCGATCTCCATGGCTTGTATGCACTGCACCGACGCGCCCTGCGCAGCGGTATGCCCGGTGAACTGCTTCTACACCACGGCCGACGGCGTCGTGCTTCACTCCAAGGACCTGTGCATCGGCTGCGGCTATTGCTTCTACGCCTGTCCGTTCGGTGCGCCGCAATATCCGAAGGTCGGCAATTTCGGTTCGCGCGGCAAGATGGACAAGTGCACGTTCTGCGCTGGCGGCCCGGAGGCCGACGGCAGCAAGGAGGAATACGAGAAGTATGGGGCGAACCGTCTCGCCGAGGGCAAGCTGCCGCTATGCGCCGAAATGTGCTCGACCAAGTCGCTGCTTGCCGGCGACGGCGAAATCATCGCCCAGATCTACAAGGAGCGGGTGACCAAGCGCGGATACGGCTCCGGGGCGTGGGGCTGGAAGACCGCCTATCGCGAGACCATCGAGTCCTAAGGGCGGAGCGGCGGCGGGCGAAAAAATATCGGGGAGGAAGCTGATGGCGTCTTTTGGAAAATATGTCCGCCTGGTTCTCGGCGCCTGGGCATTCTTGCTGATCGTCGCGACGTCGATCCCCTCCAACGCCCAGCAGGTTAACCCGACTGCAAGCTCGGTGAAGGAACAGCAGCTTCTGCAGGAACTCAACCGGGTCCAGGGACGCGTCAGCATTCCCGACCAGCGCTCGGGCGTCCTCGAGCAGCCGGCCGGCCGCGATTGGCGTGAATTCCGCAACGTCACGCTGCGCTTGATCGGCGGGATCGCCATCCTCGGCATGATTGCGGTGCTGGTGATCTTCTATCTAACGCGCGGCATGGTTCGACTCGAGAGCGGCCGATCCGGGCGCAGCATCGTCCGCTTCACGACGTTCGAGCGCTTCGCGCACTGGATGACGGCGACATGCTTTGTCATCCTTGCGGTCTCGGGGCTGAATATCACCTTCGGCCGTCCGCTGCTGTTGCCGCTGATCGGGCTCGAAGCCTTCTCCGAATGGTCGCAATGGGCGAAATACGCACATAACTATCTGAGTTTTCCTTTCACAATTGGTGTTGTGATGATCTTCCTGATGTGGATCAGCGGCAACATTCCAAATAAGGTCGATGTCGACTGGATGAAGAGGGGAGGCGGGCTGTTCGGCCACGATCACCCGCCGGCCGATCATTTTAATGCGGGACAGAAGGCGATCTATTGGATCGTCGTCATCGGCGGCACCGCTGCTTCGGTCACCGGCTATCAATTGATGTTCCCGTTCTATCTGTCCGGAATCGAAGGGATGCAGATTGCGCAAATCGTCCACTCGATCGTGGCGGTCGTGTTCGTGGCGGTGATGCTGGCGCACATCTATATCGGCAGCATCGGCATGGAAGGGGCTTTCGAGGCGATGGGCAGCGGAACCGTCGATGTCAATTGGGCGAAGCAGCACCACAGCCTTTGGCTTGAGGAGCAACAAGCCCGAACCGGCGCGAACGAGACGCGGCCTCAGCCGACTGCAGCGCCTGCAGAGTAAGGCCGCTATCCGGCCTGTTGGGCGTTGGATGGCAGCCGCAGGAGAACTGGCTAGAGCCGCACACCTGTCGTCGCAAAGGCCTGTTCGACGGGTTGTTGAACCCGATTGAGGATGACGACGGCAAGGGCCGCCACAACCAAGGGCAGCCACGCAGGCGAGCAAGAAAGCTTTCATCGCAGGTCTCCCAAGGACTTTGTAGATCGTAAAGTTATACGAAAGCGCTTTCTTAGGACAACTGAACGGTTAACCAGCCAACTGGTCCCTCGATGGTCTGCTCAGCGACGGACTCTCGGCTCATCGTCCACCTGCATGCCTATAAGCGTAACAAACGGACTGCAGATCCTCGACGGGGTTGGCTGCCGAAACAATACAGAAGATTCCGGCCTGAAAGCAAAGCCATTTCGGGTGGGGCAAAGTCTTGGTTACGGTGGCGCCACGAATGCAGCGCCAGCCAAACCGTAGATGGCGTCGGGCGGGTGGAATAATGTACCGGCAAGGCTGCCGGATAGCTGCTGGCGGTTCATCGTGCTTTGCCTTCCAGCGAGGACGTTTTGCTCTCCTACGGGCGTGATTTTACGAGACGAGCAGTAAAGAAATCACAAGAGAGAGATGTGAAGCAGCTTACACTAGGGTCCGGGCTCAATTGATCCACCAAGTTAGGGCTGCTGCCAAGAGGATGGTGGAGAGATAGATGTCGGCGCGTTTGTCGTAGCGGGTTGCGATACGCCGGAAGTCCTTGAGGCGGCAGAACATGCGCTCGATGACGTTCCGTCTCTTGTAGGCGTTTTTGTTGTAGCGATGGGGATGCTTGCGGGTCGGATTTGGCGGGATGACGGCCTTGATCCGTCGCTGGGCGAGTTCCTGGCGCAGGCTGTTGGCATCATAAGCCCGGTCGGCGAGAACTCTCTTGGGCCGATGGCCCATCGCGAGCAGGCTACGCACTCCGACAAGGTCGTGGACGTTGCCGGCTGTGATCAGCAAGACGTGGGGGCGGCCGATATCATCGGTCAGCGCGTGGATTTTGGTCGTTTGTCCGCCGCGCGAACGGCCGATGGCGTTGTTGAAGGCCCCCCTTTTGCGCCGGCTGCCGAGCGGTGGGCTTTGATGTACGTCGAATCCACCGAGGCTGATCCGTACATCCCGGTGGATCCGGTCAACGCATAAAAGATTTCGGTCCAGATCCCCTGACGGCTCCAGCGATTGAAGCGATTATAGATCGTGGTGTAAGGCCCATAGACTTCCGGACAATCGCGCCAGCGCGCTCCGCATCGCAGCATATAGACGATCCCGCTGATCACGCGACGATCATCGACCCGATGCGCCCCCTTGCGCCGTCGCGGCAGCAAGGGTTCGATCCGCCTCCATCCCGCATCGCTGAGCCAATAGACCTGCTTTGCCATTCAAGCCTCCCTGCCGCTGAGAAGCTTGAATCACAATCCGATTTCAGATGGAATCCTTATTGAGTACAGACCCTAGAGCGTCGCAGCTTAAACTAATGAAAATGGCGCAAATTTTTCCATGGTGTCAAACCGGATGGAGGTTTCCCATGAAGCGCCTGATGATCTCTGCATTCGCTGCCGTCGCTCTGCTCGCCGCCGCGACCAACATGATGCGATCGCACTCGTCTTCGACCGACGGTCCTGTCGCAACAGCAGGTATCCCATCGTTGCAAGAGCTCCAAAGAGCTGCCGATGTAAACAAGCTCCCGACCGGGGAATTTGAGGACCGGTCATTGGTCTATTCGACAGAGACGAAGCATTAAACGAGAGGCCGCCTCAGTTGGCGGCCTCCTTCGTTTCGCGCCAAGCATGCAATGTCGCCTGTTGGCGCGTAAGCGACCACCGGCGTGACGCCGGTGGTCGACGATTAGAGCTCGATCTGCTCGGCCATATTTAGAGCGTCATCTACCTCAATCCCAAGATATCGGGACGGTGCTCTCCAGCTTCGTATGGCCGAGGAGGAGTTGCACTGCGCAGGTTGCCGGTCGTGCGATAAATCTGGGCGGCCTTCGTACGCCGCATCGAGTGCGTGCCAAAAAGGGCCGACTCCAAGCCGATGCTTTCAACCCAGCGATGCACCAGCCGGGCATGGCGGGTTGATATGTGAGGACTTGCATGAAGTCGGCTTGGGAATAGATATCGGGAACCGGCGGCCCGGAGCATTCGTAGCCAAGCTTCGACGGAACTCCTCGACTGCTCCGTGATCTCGAACTGGACCGGTCGACCTGTCTTCTTTTTAACGATCGTTGCTCGATGCCGCACTTTTGCTCCTGAGCAAATGTCGTCTAATCGCAGTTTGACTAGGTCACAGGCGCGAAGCTTGCTATCGATTGCTAGGTTAAAGATTGCAAGATCGCGCCTTGATCGTGCGATTCGAGCCGTTGATTGTGCAATGTCGGTACCTATCGTTGGTAAGCGCGGCCACCCCGCGGCGTTTACCGAAGTCGATAGGCTGTTTTCATGGGTTAAACTGACGTCGCAACTGCCGGCGCCCAAGTCAGAAATTGACCCTGGCTGTGTGAAAACGCTGTGCTGCTGTTATGATTCTCTCGTGATTCTGCGGGGGAATTGATGAGGCGCTTCATTGAAGAGGCGGATCGTGGGCAATGGACGCTATTGCCCGAATGCCTCGATGATTTCATTGACGAGAGCAACCCTGTTCGGGTGATCGAAGTGTTTGTCGGTGCTCTCGATTTGGCTGAGATGAGCTTTGAGGGGGCGGAGCCGGCGGCAACCGGTCGGCCATCGTACCACCCCTCGGTTCTCCTTAAGCTTTACATTTACGGCTATCTGAACCGGGTTCAGTCGAGCCGGCGGCTCGAACGAGAAGCCGGCCGCAATGTCGAGGTCATGTGGCTGCTGGGTCGGCTCGCACCTGATCACAAGACGATCGCGGACTTCCGCAAAGACAATGGCCTGGCGCTACGCAAGGTATGTGCGCGCTTCGTCGAACTCTGCCGTGAGATGGGCCTTCTCGCGACGGCGAGCGTCGCCATCGATGGCAGCAAGTTTAAAGCCGTGAACAACCGGGACAAGAACTTCACACGGGCGAAGGTGGAACGGCGGCGTGCCCAGCTGGAGGAGAGCGTCGCGCGCTATCTCAGCCAACTTGACACGGCCGACCGGCAGGAGCCGACGGAGGCGCTGGCCGCGAAGGTAACAAGGCTTACCGAGAAGCTGACGAAGCTGAAGGAGGAGATGGGCAAGCTTGCCGTCTACGAGAAGCAGATGCTCGCTTCGCCCGATCGGCAAATCTCGCTAACCGACCCCGACAGCCGCTCGATGGCGACAAGCGGCCGCGGTTCCGGCGTCGTCGGCTACAACGTTCAGGTCGCCGTCGACACCGAGCACCATCTGATTGTGGCGCACGAGGTAACCAACAGCGGCTCAGATCGGGCACAACTTGCTAACATGGCCAAGCAGGCAAAGGCTGTTCTGCGGACGGAGACGCTGGAGGCCGTTGCCGATCGCGGCTACTTCAGCAGTCCGGAGATCCTTGCATGCTACGAGGCCGGCATCACCGTAACGCTACCTAAGCCGCTGACATCGGGTGCCAAGTCGGATGGTCGCTTTGGCAAGCAGGACTTCGTCTATTTGCCCAAGGAGGACGCCTATCGCTGTCCAGCTGGGGAGCGCTTGCCGTATCGCTTCACGAATGAGGAAGACGGCAAGAGGCTGCGCCGCTACTGGACCACAGCCTGTCAAGATTGTTCGCTCAAATCCCAATGCACGACCGGGCCAGAGCGGCGGATTACGCGCTGGGAGCATGAGCAGCTGCTCGAAGCTGTGCAGCAGCGCCTCGATGCAAACCCACAAGCCATGCGCCAGCGTCGAGAAACAGTCGAGCATCCCTTCGGAACGATGAAGGCCCGCATGGGAGCGACACACTTCCTCGCCAAAACGCTTCCAAAAGTAGCCGCCGAGATGGCACTCTCGGTCCTGGCTTATAATCTGACGCGGGTCATGAACATCGTCGGGGCCAAGCCGCTGATGGCTGCGATCGTGGCCTGAGACCGAACCGGTCTCGGCTTCTCACCGACGTCCCTGGGAAGGGGTTTTTACACGGCCAAGACCCAACTGAGACATGCCGATGGCCTGTCTTTCCCGACATGAGGGGTTAGATTGCCCGTTGTCTGCTGCTTTGGTGAGCCATAGCTGAATGATATCTGTGCAATCGGTTTTGGGTGCCACAGGAACACATTTGAGGACAACAGCTTTTTGATCGTTTCGTCCTTCTCGCCCGCTTCCAAGAGGGCCTTGAGAGGTCCGGCCTTGAGTACATCACCTTCGGTGGAAATGGAAAACTGAACGGCAGATTCCGGCCGGGTCTTCCGGCCGAAACGACCAATCGGATCAAGGGCTGGCGTTGAAATTCCCAGTACCGAATTCCAGCGTGAGCGTTGGACCCCACACAAAGGGCGAGCATCGGCATCCAGACGCAAATTCAGGTGGACTTGGCGCAAATTCAATTGGATTACGCAGGCGCGGCAAATTCTGATGCTGCAGTAATTTCGCATAAGGTCAGCGCAACGTGCCAGACGGTGTCGTGACGATCATTTGGTAGCGGGTTTTGCTTTCTTTTTCATTTCTCTTTCAGCATGCGCGACGAAACGTGCGAGCTCATGATCGCGGTTCGGTGCCGCAACGCCCACTACCCCTGCATAGCGAAGGTGGGACAAATCGGCATTGATGCGGATCGAGTTTACCAAATTCTGAAGTAACGGAAGGTGGATCTGCTTGGTGTAACGTTCTCCCTCGGAGCGGCGGACGGTCAATTCATGGCCGATAAGTTCATCGATCCATGCCTGATTGGTGGAGGGCAGATTTTTCAGATCAGTTTCGACGTTACCGCGAAAGGAATGAAAATCCACGCGCGGTTGATAAATCTTCGTCGACCTCCTGTAGTACGCGAAGCGGTCGGTAAATGCCGCGGAGCGACGCTTCCCCGGCCCTTGGGGAATGAGTTCCGGAAACAAAGGCTCTGTAGGATCGCGACCGATAACTCGCTGTTCAAGAAAGCCCATCCCGAGCACTAATTCGGCAAATGGAACGTTTCTTTCTGAGCCCGAGTCCTTTCCATCGATAATTGCCAGGTACCAAATCGGTCCTTCGTTCGTTTCTTCGAGTTTGACACCGCCGACCTGCGCGTCACAAACCTCGTTTTCGCGGGTTCCCATCGTGCGCGCGAGAAGGGGCATCCAGAATAGCGCGTCCCGGTGTACTTCGTCGCCCAGCGTAGCGCGCCGATGAATTGAGGCGCACCCCTTATAAAGCGGAAACTCAAAAAGCGCTTTCTCCATCGTGGGTGTCCAGTTATTGCGCTCCTTTCTGGCGTTGCGACCCAGTTTAAGAGCGATGTGAAGGCCCTGAAACGGGTTTGGAATATCGGCAGGGATCTTCTTTTGCCCGACAAGATACAGCCAGTATTCTGAAAGGTTGCCGACATGCTTATTGGCTGTCGCGCCCTGCATCTGATCCCGTGTCGGCAGCGTTCGCCCAAGCGCAATCAGTTTATCGGGAGACATTTTCTTGCGCTCGCCGCGAGCATAATGACGCGGAAGAAGCAGCAGTTTGGATTTGAAGTCACTGGCAATTGGGGTGGCGACCAACTGCGACACGGTGACCGCCGGGAAAAGCTTATCAAAAACGTTCTTGGTGCCTTCAGCATTCGAGGCTGTATCAGCCTTCCACTCCCGATTATCCAGTTTATGCCGCTCGAACCTTTTCCAAAACTCCGTGAATATGAACGAAGCGGGTGGGGCCGGTTTCTCTTCGGCTGGAGCGACCTTTGGGATGTCGGTAACCGAATGCCGCAACTCGTCGACCAAGGTCGCGTAACCGCGCAATATGGTCCGCTCGACGAGCCGCCCGGCCACCGTATCAGGATCCGTTGTGATGCCGATTTGGCGCGCGGCCGCTGTTATAAGCGAACGCTGCAGCTCATCGGGCATGCCGCTGGTTAGCACGCGCGTGATCGCCGCCTTCTCCTGCGACGCGAACATGTTCGAGGCATACCGAAAGAGGCCGTCGAGCCCCCTTGCGTCCTCGCGCCCCATCTTTTCGATTTCCTGGCATTCAAAAAAATCCAGGCCGCCGGTTTCCGCTCGTTTGATCTCCTGGCGCCAAACGGAATCGTCGATCCAGCGCCGGATGGCGCTTTCCAGTTCGGCTCGCTTCGGAAGCTGATTGGCCTCGGTCATGGTTTCGATTTGCAAGACAAGCGCGAGCGCCCGCCGGCGAGCAATTCGAAAGTCGCTGGTCTGAAGGCTGCGAATAAGCTCGCCCGAGAAGCCGTAAGCTGCAAGACGGCTCGGCCATTTCCACCGCAAGAACCATGTATGGCCACGACGGCGAAGGTAGGAAGGTATTTTTGGAATATTGGGCTCCCGTGGACCATCTTGGTGGACCATCGGCTGCCGGAGTTCAGAGCGGTCGATCTAATGCGTTGAAGCGGCTCAGTTATTTCGGAGTCTGGCTGGGGAACTAGGATTCGAACCTAGACAAACAGAGTCAAAGTCTGTTGTGCTACCGTTACACCATTCCCCAATGATATCAGACACTTAACAAGTATTCTTGCGGTTCGGGCAACGGATGGGACGTCCCCGGCGCGAGCGTGCGTCCTTCTACTAGTTCAATCCCGGCCTTGGCAAGCGCGCGGGGATGGGCTTCTTGCGAGGAGGCTGCGGCGAAGCCGCCGTCATATGCGCCGCGGCTTTGGGTGGCGGACAGAGGCGGGGCGGCTATGAGCGTTTATTTCGAGGAGCTGGATTTTCGTCCCACCGCGATGGGCGTGCTCAGCCTGCGCCGGCGAAGGCAGCTCGAATCCGGTCTCGACGTCTATGAGATCAAGCTTGGCGACGAGTTCCTGATGTCGAGTCTGTTCACGGTCGCCGAGATCGCGCTCGCCCGGCTCGGATTGGCCGCGCTCGCGCGAGGCGATCTCGACGTCGTCGTCGGTGGCCTCGGGCTCGGCTACACGGCGCAGGCCGTGCTGGAAAACCCTTCTGTCAAATCATTGATCGTGGTCGACGCGCTGGCCGAGGTGATCGAATGGCACGCGCAAGGCCTGCTTCCCCTCGGCAAACAAATCACCGGCGATCCGCGCTGCCGCCTCGTTCACGGCGACTTCTTCGCGATGTCGGATTCACGATCAGGATTCGATCCGCTCAGTCCCGGCCGCCGCTTCGATGCGGTGCTGGTGGATATCGATCACTCGCCGCGAAATTTCCTGCATCCGCGCCATGCCGCGCTGTACGAACCGGCCGGCTTGACCGGGCTCGCCGGGCATTTGCATCCCGGCGGTGTGTTCGCGCTGTGGTCGAACGACCCGCCGGATCAGGCATTCGAAAGTGTGTTGGCTGGCGCCTTTGCAATCTCTGCGACGCATGTCGTGAGCTTCGAGAACCCGCTCCAGCATCGTGACGCCAGCAACACGATCTATGTCGGCATCAAAGCGGATCTGCCTATCCAGAAGGCAATTCCCGGCGCAAGCCATTAGCCGGCTTGATACTTTAGGATCGCCCGCGCGGGTCAACTTGCCGATGCCAACCGGGCATGCAATGCTGCCCGCGCCAAACAACAAGGAAGCAGCGGGCGGAGACGTCTCCTGCATTCCAAGCCTTTTAGAGCCTGGCATCGGGTGGGACCTTTCGGAGACGTTCACATGAAATTCAAGCGTATTCTCGGGCTGCTTTGCGCCGCCTCGATGTCGGTCATCCTGGCGGGCCAGGCTTCGGCGCAGGACAAGACCATCAAGATCGGCGGCATATTTCCCTTAAGCGGTAACGCCGCCTCTACCGGCGTCCACACCAAGGCCGCGCTCGAAGTCGCGATGGATATCATCAACAACGCCCATCCCGAACTCGGCAATTTCCCGCTGGCCAAGAATGCCGGGCTCGCCGGCCTCGGCGGCGCCAAGGTCGAGGTGGTCTTCGCCGATAACCAGGGCAGCCCCGCCACTGGCCAAAACCAGGCGCTGCGGCTGATCACCGAAGAGAAGGTGGTGGCGCTCACGGGCGCCTATCAATCCGGCATCACGCTGACCGCCAGCGCGATTTCCGAAAAATACGGGATTCCCTTCCTCAACGGCGAGTCGGTGGCCGCCAATCTGACCGAGCGCGGCTTCAAGTGGTTTTTCCGCACGACGCCGGTCGCCTCCGACTTCGCCAAGATCTATTACGACTTCCTCAAGGACATGAAGGCCGCCGGCGCCAAGACCGATACGGTCGCGCTGGTGCATGACAACACCGAATACGGCACTTCGGTCGCGACGGTGATCACCAGTGTGTTCAAGGAAAACGGCCAGAACGCTCCGATCGATGTCGCCTATGCGCCCAATGCGACCGACGTGCAGGCCCAGGTGCTGCAGCTCAAGGAGAAGAAGCCTGACGTCGTGATCATGATCAGCTACACCTCCGATGCGATCCTGTTCGCCAAGACCATGCAGTCGCTCGACTACAAGCCTGCGATGCTGATTGCCGACGACGCCGGCTACTCCGATCCGTCCTTCATCAAGGCGGTCGGCAAGATCTCGCAAGGCGCGTTCAATCGTTCGTCGTGGAGCGTCGGGCCTGCGGGTTCGCCGACCGCGCTGATCGCCGACATGTACAAGAAGAAGAGCGGCGACGAAATGGACGATACCGCCGCGCGCCAGATGCAGGGCTTCTTCGTGCTGTGCGACGCGATCGACCGCGCCGGCTCGACCGATCCCGCCAAGATCCAGGCGGCGCTGAAGGCCACCGATCTGAAGCCCGATCAGCTCATCATGGGCTACAAGGGCGTCAAGTTCGACGACAAGGGCCAGAACATTCTCGCGGCCGGCGTCATGATCCAACTGCAGGACGGCGAGAACTACACGACCGTCTGGCCCAAGGCCAACGCCCAGAAGGCACCGGTCCTGCCCTACAAGGGCTGGTAACATCCAGGAGGGGCGGGGCAGACGTCCCTCCCGCATTACCACATCATCCTCGTCGCACCGTTGCCCGAGATTAACCCGCAAGACTTGACCCTGACATGTCCATTATCCTCGTTCAGGTGATTGTCGGCGGGCTTCTGCTCGGCGCCGTCTACGCGCTGTTTTCCTCAGGGCTCACGCTGGTCTGGGGCATGATGAACATCGTCAATTTCGCTCACGGCGATTTCGTCATGCTCGGCATGTATGTCGCGTTCGTGGTCTACACGCTGCTCGGCGCCGGCCCCTTGCTGGGTGCGCCGCTCGCCATGTTGGTGCTCGCGAGCGTCGGCGTCATCGTCTATTTCGCGCTGATCCGCGACATCATGAAGGGGCCGATGCTGGCCCAGATTCTCGGCACCTTCGGGCTCGCGCTATTGCTGCGCTATTCGGTGTTCTGGTGGTTCGGCGCCAACTTCCTGTCGCTGCCGCAAAACATCGTCGGCGGCACATTCGAAATCGCGGGCCTTCGGATCGAGGCGTCACGGCTTCTGGCCGGCGCGGTGGCGTTGCTGGTGACGCTCGGACTGCACCTGCTGCTGACGCGCACCTCGCTCGGATCGAAAATGCTGGCGGTGGCCGAAGATTCGACCGCGGCGCAATTGATGGGGATCAGGCCCGATACCATGCAGGCGATCGCCTGGGCGATCGCCGCGGGGGCGACCGGGCTTGCCGGCGCGCTGATCGCGACCTTCTTCTACATCGTGCCGACCGTGGGCGAGACCCTGGGCATCGTCGCGTTCGTCACGGTGTCGCTCGGCGGCTTCGGCAGCGTGCCCGGCGCGTTGGTGGCGGGACTTCTGATCGGGGTCATCGAGTCGCTGTCGGCCTACTGGATCGGCGCCGTCTACAAGGACATGGTGGTGTATTCGCTGTTCCTCGGCTTTCTCTGGTTCCGGCCGCAGGGCCTGATGGGCAAGACGTGATGCGCCGCCTGGTCTGGGCCTCGGTGGTGCTGGCGCTATTCGTCGCCTATCCCTTGCTGTTTTCGACGCCGTTTCAGCAGCGGCTCGGCGCGCTGGTGCTGCTCTATGCGATCGCGGCGTCTGCCTGGAACATCATCGGCGGCTATGCCGGCCAGGTCTCGGTCGGTCACGTCGTCTTCTTCGGCTGCGGCGCCTATGCCGCGATGGGCGCTTATGCGCATTTTGCGCTGTCGCCGCTGGTCGGCATTCCCGCCGGCATCGTCGTCAGCGTGGCGATCGCCGCCGTGATCGGCGTGCCGACGCTGCGGCTGTCCGGCCATTATTTCAGCATGGCCACCATCGCGGTCGCCGAACTTTCCCGGCTGATCGTCACCAACACCGATTATCTCGGCGCGGCGGTGGGCTTAAGCGGTCCCACCGTGCCGCGCAATGTGTTCGATCTCTCGTTCATCTCGGCGCTGCCCTATTACTATCTGTTCCTGGCCGTGCTCAGCCTCACGCTCGGCATCACCTGGTGGATGACGAACAGCCGGATGGGATTTTATCTGCGCGCGATCCGGGATTCCGAGCGCGCGGCGCGCTCGCTCGGCGCGCCAGCAAGCCGCACCAAGCTCTACGCCTATATGCTGAGCGCGGGCCTGACCAGCGTCGCCGGCGCGCTCTACGCGATGATGTTCGGCTTCGTCGATCCGGAATCCGGGCTCGGCATCCTGATCTCCGTGAAAATCCTGATCATGGCGGCGCTCGGCGGCGCGGGCCTGTTGTTCGGACCGCTGGTCGGGGCGGCGATCCTGGTGCCGCTGGAGGAAATCTCCAACAATCTGCTCGGCGGCAAGGGCGCCGGCCTCACCTTCGTCGTCTATGGCGCGATCATCGTGCTGATCGCGCGGTTCCAGCCGGGCGGCATCGTGACCCTGATCAAGCGGCTGTGGGCCCAACGCAAGGCGCCGGAAGCACCGGTTGCGGCGGGAGCAAGCCATGCTCCTTGAAGCCCGCAACGTCACCAAGGCCTTTGGCAGCTTCAAGGCGGTCGATGCTGCCTCGGTCACGCTGGAGCAGGGCGATATTCTCGGCCTGATCGGGCCGAACGGCGCCGGCAAATCGACCTTGTTCAACTGCCTCACCGGCGACCTCACATCGACGTCGGGCAAGGTCATCTTCGAAGGCAGGGACATCACCGATTTTTCGCCGGAGGCGCGCGCGCGGCTTGGCCTGGCGCGCTCGTTCCAGGTGCCGCAGACCTTCGAGAGCATGACGGTGCTGGAGAACGTGATGATCGGCGCGTTTCTGCGCACCTCGCATCGCACTGAAGCGGAAGCGCACGCCCGCGCCGTGCTCGAACGAGTCGGCATGAGCAGGCTGGCGGACGCGCCGGCGCGCTCGCTGGGGACGCCGGGCCGAAAGCGGCTGGAAATCGCGCGTGCGCTGGCGACCCAGCCCAAGGTGCTGCTGCTCGACGAGGCGATGGCGGGACTCACCCAGCGCGAGGTGCAGCTTGCGATCGATCTCGTCCGCGACATCCATCGTTCCGGCATTACGCTCGTCATCGTCGAGCACATCATGGAAGTCATCATGTCGCTGGCGAGCCGGGTGGTGGTGTTTCACCAGGGCCGCGAGATCGCGCGCGGCAGCCCACGCGAGGTCACCGGCAACGCGGCCGTGATCGAAGCCTATCTCGGCAAGCGCGCCGCCAAGGCGGCCGCCGGCCATACGCCGATCGAGCTGATGGGCGGACCCGCGACATGACCGTCTCCCTGCTCAGGATCGAGCATCTCGAAGTCCGCTATGGCGACCTGATCGGTGTCTCCGACGTGTCGCTCGAGGTGCCGGAGGGCAGCGTGGTGGCGCTGCTCGGTTCCAATGGCGGCGGCAAGACCACCACGCTCAACGCCATCGCCGGCCTCATTCCCGTGCATTCCGGATCGATCGGCTTTCGCGGCGAGGAGATCGGCGGCGAGGCGGCGTTTTCGATCGTGCGCAAGGGGCTGGCGCTGTCGCCGGAAGGCTGGCGGCTGTTCGTCCAGCAGAGCGTCGAGAATAATCTGCTGCTCGGAGCCACGCCGCTGCACAACAAGGCGCGTGCGCAGCAGCTGCTGGAGCGCGTCTACGAAATCTTTCCGAGGCTGGCCGAGCGGCGCAGCCAGCGCGCCGGCACCATGTCCGGCGGCGAACGCCAGATGCTTGCGGTCGGCCGTGCCTTGATGAGCGATCCAAAACTCCTGATGCTCGACGAGCCGTCGCTCGGACTGGCGCCGGCCGTGGTCGAGTCGATGTACGAGACGTTCGGGCGGCTGCACAAGGAAGGGCTGACGATCCTGCTTGCCGAGCAATCCATCGAACTCGCGCTCGAGGTTTCCGATTTTGCCACCGTGCTGCAGGTCGGCAGGAGCGTGCTGTCGGGCCCGGCGTCGGCCCTGGCCGACGATCCGCAGGTGCAGCACGCTTATCTCGGCACCGCCTGAGGCGCGGGTTATTGCCTGCGCCTGCCGGCCGCGGACGGCTTCATCTCGGCTTCGAGCAGCAGCAACAGGCAGCCGCTCAGCCGATCCTCCATCTCCCTGTCGTGAATCGACAGCGGTCCGGGATCGTTGAGGATGGCGTTGACCAGCGTCCCCAGCACGACTTGAAATCCGAAGGCGATGCCGCGGCTCTTCGCAGCCGCGCGGCCTTTGCCCATGGTGTGGAGCAGGGGAGGCGTGGCGCCGGCAGTGTTCGCGCGCGCCAGGCCCTTGAAGGTATTCCACCGGTCCGGCCGCGTATCGTCGTGCTGCAGCGCGGCGCGCAGCACGCCTTCGTGGTTCCGGGCCCAGCCGATGATCCCGCTGACAACGAGGCGGCATAGCGCGGCGAGCGAGCTGTCCCTCAACTGCGCATTGCCGGTCATCGCCGACAGCCTCCGCTCGCCGTCGCGGGCGGCCAGCTCGATCAGCGCGTTGAAATAGGCCTCCTTGCTCTCGAACCGGCTGTAGAACGCGCCGACGGTGGCGCCGACCTTGCCGCACAACGCCTCGATCGACAATTCGGCAAGACTGCGGGTCCGCAGCATGTCGGCGCCGGCGGCCAGCAGCGCCGCCGTCATCTCGCGGCTCCGCTTCTGCCGCGACGGGGTGACGCCCGGAAAATCCAGATGGCCCGCTTCGCGCTGCATCCGCTGTTGCGCTCCCTCGCAAAATAATCATAATCATAATTCGGATTATGATTTCTGGCAATGCTCGCGGGCGATATTCGGCTGCCTCGGCCGCACGCCGCGCAAGGCAGGCAAAGCCGAAGCCAGAGCCAAGGCATGACGACCGGCGGATCAACCGCCGGCACCGGCAAAGGGGAGGAACGCATGAGCGCAGGCAGCGACAAATCGTTTCGCGGCACCATCGGCAAGACCATCGCCGGCTCAAAACCCTGGTGGCCGGAGGCCGCCAAGCCGCCGGCCGGCGCGCCCAACATCCTGGTCGTGCTGTTCGACGACGTCGGCTTTTCCGATTTCGGCTGCTACGGCTCGCCGATCAGGACGCCGACCATCGATACGCTCGCCGCCGAGGGCCTGCGCTATTCGGGTTTCCACACCACCGCGATGTGCTCGACCACGCGCGCAGCACTTCTGACCGGACGCAACCATCATTCGGTCGGCGTCGGCTGCCTCGCCAATTTCGACTCCGGCTATCCCGGCTATCGCGGCAAGATCGCGCGCGAGGCGGGAACGCTGGCCGAAATGCTCAGGGCGCACGCCTATCGCAATTACATGGTCGGCAAATGGCATGTCACGCCGCTGACCGAAAGCGGCGCCACCGGGCCGTTCGACGGCTGGCCGCTGGGGCGCGGTTTCGACCGCTTCTATGGCTTCCTCGACGCCGAGACCGACCAGTTCGCGCCGGAGCTGGTGTCCGACAACACCCATATCGATCCGCCCGGGACGTTTGCCGACGGCTATCACCTGACCTCCGATCTGGTCGATCAGGCGATCCGCTTCATCGGCGACCACATCGCCGACCGCCCCGATCTGCCCTGGCTGACCTGGGTCGCCTTCGGCGCCTGTCACGCGCCGCATCAGGCGCCCGCCGATATCATCAGGAGCTATGACGAGGTGTTCGCGCACGGCTGGGATGTCGAGCGCGAGCAGCGGCTGGCGCGGCAGAAGGCGATGGGCATCGTTCCGCCGGAGACGCGGATGCCGCCGCGCAATGACGGCGTGAAGGCGTGGGACGAGCACAGCGCGGACGAGAAGCGTCTGTTCACCCGGCTGCAGTCGGCGTTCGCCGGCATGCTCGATCATGCCGACCGCCATCTGGCGCGGCTGATCGCGTTTCTGGAGACCGCCGGCGTTCGCGACAACACGCTGATCCTCGTGCTGTCGGACAATGGTGCGAGCCAGGAGGGCGGGCCGTTCGGCTTCGTCAATGCGATGGGGCCGTATAATTTCCGCCCCGAGCCGATCGCGGAAAAGCTGCGGCGGATCGACGACATCGGCGGTCCGGACTCGCACAATAATTTCCCGCACGGCTGGGCGATGGCGTCCAACACGCCGCTGCGCCGCTACAAGCAGAACACCCATGGCGGCGGCATCCGCGATCCCTTCGTCATATCCTGGCCGAAGCGGGTGCCGGCGAAGGGCGAATTGCGCCATCAGTTCGTCCACGCCAGCGACCTGGTGCCGACCTTGCTCGAACTGGTCGGGATCGAGGCGCCAAATCAAATCGCGGGCACCGCCCAAATGCCGATCGAAGGCGAAAGCTTTGCGCGCTCCATCAAGGACGCCTCGGCGCCGTCAAAATCCTCGCCGCAATATTTCGAGATGTTCGGGCATCGCGGCATCTGGCACCAGGGCTGGAAGGCGGTCGCCTATCATCCGCCGGGCACGCCGTTCGAGAACGACAAATGGGAGCTGTTCCATCTCGACCGCGATTTCTCGGAAACGGACGATCTTGCCGCCACAGAGCCGCAGCGGCTGGCTGAACTGACAAAATTGTGGTGGAGCGAGGCGGAGAAGCACAATGTGCTGCCGCTCGACGACCGCTTCGCGGCGCGCTTTGCCGAGAACGCCGCGCGATTCCAGGGTGCGCGCAACCATTTTGTGTTTCACGCCGGTATGGGGCATGTGCCGACCGATGTTGCGCCTGACGTGCGCAGCCGCAGCTATACCATCGAGGCCCATGTCGAGATCGACGATCCCGGCGCCGAGGGGGTCCTGATCGCGCATGGCGATGCGACCTCGGGCTACAGCCTCTACATCAAGGACGGCCGCCTGGTGCACGATCTCAACATCGGCGGCGGCCACGAGATCGTCACCTCGGATCGCAAGGTGCCGTCAGGCGCGCACCGGCTCGGCGTGCATGTCGAGCGCCTGGTGCGCGATGCACCGCCGGCCAAGGGTGCGCGCACCGGGATCACCGCCTATACGTTGCTGATCGACGGCGAACCCGCAGGCACGCTGCAGACACAACAGGCGTTCAACAATTTCATCTCGTGGTCCGGTCTTGACATCGGCCGCGACCGCTCGAGCCCGGTGTCGCATTACGAGGCGCCGTTCGAGTTCACCGGGCGGTTGCTGCGGGTGACGGTCGCCATGCATGACGACCAGAAGCTCGACGGTGACGGCATCGGCGCCGCCGAAATGGCGAGGCAATAATTCCGTCATTGCGAGCGGCGCCCGACGTCAAATCACTCGGCGGCCTGCTTGATCGAGCCTTGCTCGCGTTCGGGATGATCCCGATCGGCATCTTCCGATCGTCCCCAGCCCGAGAACCAGTTGGAGAGCCGGTCGAGATAGAGATAGACGACCGGCGTCGTGAACAGCGTCAGCGCCTGGCTGACGATCAGGCCGCCGACCATCGCGTAGCCGAGCGGCTGGCGGATTTCCGACCCGGTGCCGGTGCCGAGCATCAGCGGTACGCCGCCCAGCATCGCCGCCATCGTCGTCATCATGATCGGGCGGAACCGCAGCAGCGCGGCCTTTCGGATCGACTGCTCCGGCGACAGATGCTCGTCGCGCTCGGCCGAGATCGCGAAGTCGACCATCATGATGCCGTTCTTCTTAACGATGCCGATCAAGAGGATGATGCCGATCAGGGCGATCAGGCTGAAATCGAATCCGAACGCCATCAGGATGGCGAGCGCGCCGACGCCGGCCGAGGGCAGCGTCGAGAGAATGGTCAAGCGGATGGATGTAGCTCTCGTAGAGAATGCCGAGGATCAGGTAGACCACGACCAGCGCCGCCAGGATCAGTAGCGGCACGGTGCTGAGCGATTGCTGGAACGCCTGCGCGGTGCCCTGGAAGCTGGAGTTGAGGGTTGCGGGTGCGCCCAGTTCGACCATCGCCTTTTGTACGGCATTGGTGGCCTGGCCGAGCGCCACGCCCTGGGCGAGGTTGAAGCTGATGGTGATCGCCGGGAACTGGCCCTGGTGGCTGATCGAGAGCGGGCGAACCGGCACGCTGCTCCAGGTCGCGAATGTCGACAACGGCACCTCATCGCCGGTGGTCGGCGATTTGACATAGATCTTGCTCAGCGTGTCGAGGCTGCCCTGCAGGTCCGGCAGGATCTCCAGGATCACGTGGTAGCTGTTGAGCTGGGTGAAATACTGCGTGACCTGGCGCTGGCCGAAGGCGTCGTACAGCGTGTCGTCGATCAGCTGCGGCTGGATGCCGTAGCGCGACGCGGTGTCGCGGTTGATCTTCAGCTCCAGCGTCGTGCCCCTGGTCTGCTGGTCGGTGGCGACGTCGCGCAGCTCCGGCAGGGTCTGCATCTTCGCCAGGATCTTCGGCGCCCATTCGTTCAGCTCGCCGAGATTGGCGTCCTGCAGCGTGAATTCGAACTGCGTCCGCGTCGGGCGGCCGCCGAGCCGGACGTCCTGTGCGGCCTGCATGTAGAGTCGTGCGCCCTCGACCTTTTCGAGCTTGGGACGCAGGCGGGCGATGATCTGCTGGGCGGAGGCGTTGCGCTCGTTGCGCGGCTTCAGCGTGATGAACAGGTTGCCGTTGTTGCCGGCCCGGCCGCTGCCGCCGATCGCCATCGCCACGCTGGCGACGTCGGGGTCGGCCTGCACGATCTTGCCGAGTTCCTCCTGGTGCTGCTTCATCGCCGCGAAGGAGATGTCCTGCGAGGCTTCGGAGGTGGCGGTGATCAGGCCGTTGTCCTGCTGCGGGAAGAATCCCTTGGGAATGACGACGAACAGATAGACCGACAGCGCGAGGGTGGCGAAGAAGATCAGGAGCGTCGTCTTGCTCCAGCGCATCGCGCGGTCGAGGCCACGTTCATAGGCGTGAAGCATCGCGTCGAACGCGCGTTCGCTCCACTGATAGAAGCGGCCGTGCCGGGTTTCGCCATGCGCGCGCAGGAAGCGGGACGCCATCATCGGCGTCAGCGTCAGCGACACCACCATCGACACGAAGATCGTCATCGCCAGCGTCACCGCGAATTCGCGGAACAGTCGGCCGATGATGCCGCCCATCAGCAGCAGCGGGATCAGCACCGCGACCAGCGAAATGCTGATCGACACGATGGTGAAGCCGATTTCGCTGGCGCCCTTGAAGGCGGCGGCAAGCGGCCTCTCGCCTTCCTCGATGTAACGGGTGATGTTTTCCAGCATCACGATGGCGTCGTCGACCACGAAGCCGACCGCGATCGTCAGCGCCATCAGCGACAGATTGTCGAGGGTATAGCCGAACACCCACATCAGCGCGCAGGCGCCGAGCAGCGCCAGCGGCACGGTCACGGTCGGAATGACGGTCGCCCAGAAACTGCGCAGGAAGATGAAGATCACCATCACCACCAGCGCGATGGTCAGGAGCAGGGTGAACTGGACGTCTTCGACGGCGGCGCGAATGGTCTGGGTCCGGTCGCTGATCAGCTCGATCTTGATCGCCGGCGGGATCGCCGCGACCAGCCTCGGCAGCATCGACTTGATCTTGTCCACGGTCTCGATGACGTTGGCGCCAGGCTGCTTGAACACCACCAGGAACACGCCGCGCTTGCCGTTGGCCCAGGCTGCCTGCTTGGCGTCTTCGGGGCCGGTGACGGCCTGGCCGATGTCGCGGATCCGCAGCGGCCCGCCGTTGCGGTAGGCGATGATGACGTCGTTCCAGTCCTTGGAGTCCAGGAGCTGGTCGTTGGCGTAGATCGTATAGGCGCGGGTGGCGCCGTCGATGTTGCCCTTCGGGCTGTCGACCGTCGTGATCGCGATCTGGCTGCGGACATCCTCCAGCGACAGGCCCTTGGCGACCAGTTTCGCCGGATCGACCTGGATGCGGATCGACGGCTTCTGCTGGCCGCCGATGATGACCTGCGCCACGCCCGAGATCTGGCTGATCTGCTGCGCGAGCTGGGCGTCGACGGCGTCGCTCACGGTGGTCAAGGGCAGGGTGTCCGAGGTCGCCGACAACAGCAGGATCGGCGAGTCCGCCGGGTTGACCTTGCGGTAGGTCGGCGGCGAGGGAAGGTTTTTCGGCAGCTGGCCGCTGGCGGCGTTGATGGCGCCCTGCACGTCGTTGGCCGCGCCGTCGATGCTGCGGTTGAGATCGAACTGGATGGTGACGGCCGCCGTTCCCAGATAGCTCGTCGAGGTCATCTGGGCGATGCCGGGAATCTGCGCGAACTGCCGTTCCAGCGGCTGCGCCACCGAGGTGGCCATGGTTTCGGGGCTGGCGCCCGGCAGGTTTGCGGTGACCTGGATGGTCGGGAAATCCACCTGCGGCAGCGGCGCGACCGGCAGCAGCGGATAGGCGACGAGGCCGACGAACAGAATGCCGGCCATCATCAGCGAGGTGCCGATCGGATAGCGAATGAAAGGTGCGGAAATGCCCTCGCTCATTCCTGCTTGACCCCGGCTTGCGCTGGATCCGAACTTGCCACCGCCGTGCTGACCAGCGTTCCGGGCTGCACCTTGTACTGGCCGGCCGTGATCACCTGGTCGCCCGGCGACAGGCCGTCATCGACCACCGAGCGGCCGTCGATCGACTGGCTGACCTTGAGCTTGCGCAACTCGGCCTTGCTGTCCTTGTTGACGGCATAAGCGTAGAGACCATCGGTGCCGTGCTGGACCGCGTCGTCCGGAACCACGGTGGCGTCCTTCAGCGTCTTCACCAGAAGCCGCGTCGAAACTGACTGGCCGGGCCACAAGGCGTGATCCTTGTTGTCGAACACCGCCTTGAGGCGAATAGTCCCGCTGGTGGTGTCGACCTGGTTGTTGACCACCGCCAGCTTTCCCTCCGAGAGGGTTTTCTTGCCGTCCGTCGTCAGCGCGATGACCTTGAGCGGCTGAATTGACTGCGCCTCGTTGATGTAGGGTAATTGCTCTTCCGGCGCGGTGAAGATGATGGCGATCGGCTCGATCTGGGCGATCGTCACGATGCCGGTCTGGGTGGCGGCGTTGACGATGTTGCCGATGTCGACCTGACGCAGACCGGCGACGCCCGAGATCGGCGCCTTGACCTGGGTATAGTCGAGCTGGGTCTGGGCATTGAAGATGGCCGCATCGTCGGCCGCGAGCTGCGCGGTCAATTGCGCGACGGTGGACCGTTGCGTGTCGGTCTGCTGCCGGGTCGCGAATTCGCCGAGCTTGGTGTAGCGCTGCAGATCCAGATTGGCGTTGGCCAGATTGGCCTCATCCTGAGCCTTCTTGGCCTTGGCCTGATCGAGCGTCGCCTGATAGGGCCGGGGGTCGATCTCGACGAGGAGGTCTCCCTGTTGGACGAGCTGGCCTTCCTTGAAGGCCACTTTGTCGATCTGCCCGTCGACGCGGGTGCGTACGACCACGGTGTTGAAACCTTGCACGGTCCCAAGTCCGCTCAGATAGACGGGAAAATCGGCTTTCTGAACCGGCGTGATGGTGACGCGAACCGGATTGCCGGCCGATTTTTGCGCGTTGGCGATCGTCGCCGTCTGGTTTGCGCCGTGGAACCGCTGCCAGCCGTAAAACCCTGCCGCGGCGAGCACGGCAGCCACTAAAACCCAACGGATGGTCCGTGCGACGGTCATGTCAGCTCATGCGTTCAAAAATAAGTAATGGGTCTTCAAAACGGTTCCCATCGGGCAGATATAATATGCGTGCACTTTATGTGTAAACACACTATAGCTTGAAGCAACCTAAACAATTGGAAAGCTTTGGGAGACCGGACGCCCAATGTCGCTCGACCTGAAACGCCAGCTCATTGCGCAACTTGTCGAAAGCTCGCGCCTGTTGCGCAACTATATCGATCACCGCGCCAAGGGCCGTGGCACCACCCGCGCGCAGTGGATTGTGCTGTTTCGTTTGCGGCAGCAGGAAGGCTTGTCCCAGGTCGATCTGGCCGAGGTGCTCGAATTGCAGCCGATCTCGCTGGTGCGTCTGCTCGATCGCCTGGTCGAGCATGGGCTGCTGGAGCGGCGGCACGATCCCAGGGATCGCCGCGCCAACCGGCTGTTCCTGACCGCGAGCGGCCGACAGCTTGTCGACGATCTCGACAGCCTGCGCGATGCCATTGCCTCCGACGTGCTGCAGGAAATTCCCGACAGCGCGATTGAAACCAGCCTGCGTACGCTTCAGGACATCAAGGACCGGATCAAGAGCCAGGCCGAATCTTCCGGCACCATGGCGGCCAAGTAAGCGAGCAGGCTTGCAAGCCGGACGCGCGCCCCGCGCGTCTGGTGACGCCGCACGCATTTCCCGAAATTGAACGTTTCCAATCTGGAGCATGACGCGACGCGTTGTCACCGCGGCACGCGTCGTTCATATCACGGCGCGCGTGGCCGCCGTGCCCGGACGTGAGCGTGCCACGGCCAGAGGAGTTGCATGATGGATGAATTGAACGGACGCATGATCGCCTGCCAGATTCTTATCACCGGCCTGATCGCGCGCGTCGCCAACAATTCACCCGATCCGTTGCGGTTTCTCACCGACTTTCGCGATGAAATCAGGGCCGTGGTGAAGGGCATCAACATCGCCGGGATGGAAAACACGGATCGCGTGCGACAGGTCGCGCAGCACACCGTCGATGAGTTGTTTTCGTTGATGAAGTCGCCGAGCGCCGACTGATCGATGCAAGAAGGCTCGATCCGGCAGTGACTTTCTGCATCAGTTTAGAACGCTTACAAACATTGTCTTAGAACGATTTCAAACTGCGCTTTAGAATCGTTTTGATCTGGACGTATTCAAGCAAGGCAAAGCGGCGTTCGCATTGACCCGAATTTTTTCGCTCGATACCAAAGACTCATCGCTCGTTGCAAGTGAACCGCATGAGCGAACGGGGATCTGGTTGAAGGGGCGCGCGGGATGGGTCAGGCAATAGCACCAAGGTCGTTGCGTTCAGTCGCGACGGTCAACCTCGTGAACGAAACGTTCGAGAATTATTCCGGGCGAAAGGTCTCGGCGGTCGCCGGCCTGATCGCGGTGGCTTCTTTCTCGGGCGCCGAAGCGCAGCAATCGAACCTGCCGCCGGTGACGGTCGATGCCCCGGTCGAGCGGCCGCGGCCCGCCGCGACAAGACCGACGCCCGATCAGATCCGGGCCCGCAACGCCCTGCGCCGTGCCGCGCGGCGGACGCAGCCGGCGCTGGTCGCGGCGGTGCCGTTTCCCAACGCGGGCGGCTTGCAGGCCGACCGCAATCCCTATGCGGACGCTGCCGCGCCCTACAAGGTCGACCATTTGCAGGCATCGGGTAAATTCCCGGAGCCGCTGTTGAACACCCCGAAGACCGTTACGGTGCTGAGCAAGGAGGTTCTGGCTGACAAGAACGCCACCACGCTGAAGCAGGCGATCCTCAGCACCGCCGGCGTGACGCTCGGAACCGGCGAGGGCGGCAATGCCTTCGGCGACCGCTTCTTCATTCGCGGCTTCGACGCCCGCAACGACATCTTCCTCGATGGCGTGCGCGACGCCGGCGTCAGCGTTCGCGAGAATTTCTTCACCGAGCAGGTCGAGATCCTGCGCGGTCCCGGTTCGTCCTTTGCCGGCCGCGGCACCACCGGCGGCGCGATCAACATCGTCTCCAAGCAGGCGACGGCGGAAAAAAGCTTCTACAACATGGACACCACCTTCGGCACCGACCGCACCAAGCGCGTCACGCTGGACGTCAACCAGGTGATCAGCCCGACGCTGGCGGTGCGCGCGGGGGGATTGTTCCAGGACGCCGGCGTTGCGGGCCGCGATTTTATCAAGGACGACCGCAATGGCGGCTTCGTCACCGCGAAATGGACACCGCTCGACACGGTCAAGCTCAGCGCGGGCTACATTCACACCGAGCTCCATGGGTTGCCGGATTTCGGCGTTCCGTATTACCGGCCGAGCACGGCCAGCACCGCCGGCGGTCCATTCCCGGATTTCGGCGTCAACCGCAATAATTTCTACGGCTTCGTCAATCGCGACTTCTACCGGGTCGGGCAGGACATCGGGACCCTCAATGGCGAGGTCCAGATCACCCCGGACCTGACCCTGAGCGACAAGATCAGGGTTTCGCGCTCGACGCTGAACTATATCGGCACGCTGCCGGAAGCGCCGGTCCTCGCCAATCCGCTATCGGCGTCGACGCTCAGCGCCAATCCGCAGAGCCGCTATCAGATCACCGACGTTGTCGCCAACCAGACCGAGGCAATCTACAAGTTCGCCACCGACGGCTGGAAGCATACGGCACTCGCCGGTGTCGAGGTCTCGCGCGAAACGGCAAGCATCGACAAATATACCGGGCTGAGTTCGGAGCTGACCATTGGTGCGCCTTTCAGCGGTGGCGGTTCGCTGAGCGGCGTCAGCGTGTTCGCCCCGCAAGCGACGTTCCTGCCGTTCGGAACGCCCTCGCTCGCGGGCCTGCCCACCAAACTCGGTATCGACACCAAGAGCCTCTATTTGCTCGACACCGCCAATTACAACGATCTCGTCATCCTCAATGGCGGGCTGCGCTACGACAATTACAACATCTCTACCAACGGCTACGGCACGGTGAACGGCGTCGCCAATGTGTTTGGCGCGCAATCCGCCGAGTTCGGCTTGCCGAATTTCAATCTCGGCCTCGTGCTCAAGCCGCTGCCGATCGCCAGCGTCTATGCCGCCAACGCGACCTCGTCGAATCCGGTCGGCGCCGAATTCGACGGTACCAGCACCGCCTATGGCGGGCTGGCGCCCACGCTCAACGGCAACGCAAACCAGATATTCGGTCCCGAAAAGAACAGGGCGATCGAAGTCGGCACCAAGTGGGAACTGTTCGAGCGGCATTTGCTGCTGACGGCGGCGCTGTTCCAGACCGAAAAGGACAATGCGCGCGAATCGCAGAATGTCACCGCCGTCACCGCGACGGCCGCGTGCCCCTATCCGGCCCACACGACGGGCTCGGTCGCCTGCATCAGCGCCGGCGCAGCCTATCGCATTCGCGGCATCGATCTCGAAGCCGGCGGCAAGATCACCGACAAATGGAGCGTCTTCGGCGGACTCGTGCTGATGCAGTCGGAAGTGACAAAATCGCTGATCCCGCCCGCCAACACGATCCTGTACAAGACCAATGTCGGGCTGCCACTCGCCAACGTCGCGCATCAATCCTTCAGCCTCCTGACGAAATACCAGCTCACCGATGTCTGGGAGCTCGGTGGGCAGGCGGTCTACCGCTCGAAGATGTATGGCGGCACTTTCCTTGCCGCCAACCAAGGCACGGTGTTGCCGAGCTACTGGCGCTTCGATGCGTTTGCCGAGGCCAGGATCGACAAGAACTGGACCGCAAAGCTGTACGTCGCCAACATCTTCAACAAGCTCTATTACGACGCGTTTTACCAGAGCGCGGCGCCATTCGTTCTCGAAGCGCCGGGGCGCAGCGCCTCGCTGGTCATCTCGGCGAGGTTCTGACCGGATGCTGATCTGTGTCCCCGAGATTCTGAGCAAGCAAGAGGTGGCGGATTTCCGCCTCCTGATGGATGCCTATGCGTGGGAAGACGGCCGTTCCACCGCCGGCGCGCAGTCGGCCGATGTCAAAAGCAACGAACAATTGCCGCCGGACAGCGAACTGGCTCGCAAGCTCGGCAACCGCATCATCTCGGCGCTGACGGCCAGTCCGCGCTTCGTCTCGGCCGCGGTGCCGCTCCAGATCTTTCCGCCGCTGTTCAACCGCTATGCCGCGGCCGGCGGGCATCATTTCGGCATCCACGTCGACAACGCCGTGCGCGGCGATCGCCTGACCGGCATGCGGATCCGGACTGACCTGTCGGTCACGCTATTTCTCTCCGAGCCAGCCGAATATGATGGCGGGGAACTGGTGGTCGAGGACCTCTATGGCTCCCACGAGGTCAAGCTGCCGGCCGGCGATCTTGTGCTCTATCCCTCATCCAGCCTGCACATGGTGACGCCGGTGACCCGCGGCATGCGGGTTGCGTCGTTCTTCTGGTTGCAGAGCATGGTCCGCGATGCCCAGGCCCGCACGATGATCTTCGATCTCGACACGGCGATCCAGGAATTGGTCAAGCGTCTGGGGCGAAATGACCCTGAAACGGTCAAATTGACCGGTATCTATCACAACCTCATTCGCTACTGGGCCGAAGTATGAACACTTCGCTAGGCGCGCTCCCGGATATGTTATATTGTAACAATGGGAGCAGCCGAGGCGGGTTTGCAGAACTTCGGGTCAAGGCACGTGCCGACATGAAATGGTTTCGATCAAACATCAGGCTGGGGTCGCGGCTCGCACTGCTCGCGCTCGCGATCCAGTTTCTGCTGTCGTTCGGACATTTCCACGAGGGCGGCGCACAGGCCGCCTTCGCGTCGACGGACGCGAAGCGACTTGAACTCGCGGTTGCGCAGTCGGGTGCGTCGCAGCCGGCTTCGCAGGCGACGGCCCTGAGCCCGGTGCGGTCGAAGACCTCCGACCATGTTCCGCCGGGCCACCCAAATGACGATTGTGCGATCTGCGCGGTCATGGCGCTGGCCAGTACCGTCGTGGATGCGATGCCACCTTTATTGTTGTCGCCTCATGCGACGGCATTTTCGTATCTGGCTGCCGAGGACGGCTTCGCCGAACCGCACTCGGCGCGTGTTGCATTCCAGCCGCGCGCGCCGCCGATCGCCTGATATCGGCGGCCGGCATGGGCGCGTCGCGCCCATTCGGCCGTGTCGTGGTCTCTCCCGGCATTCCGCAATCGCTTCGGCTGGCTGGATGCACGCGTTACAACCTGATCCGCTTCTGGACCGAAATATGAACAGTCTTTTCCTTCGAGCGACGTATGGCGTGATCTCTGCGCTCGCGATACTGCTGCTGGCGTCGCCATCCTCCGCGCAGCAACCGAATGCGGCCCCCGTGGCGCAGCAAGCTCCCGCGCTGCCGCAACCCGCAACCGTTCCAACACAGGCGGCCCCGGCGATGCCGGCTCCGGCGCCGTCGGCGGCTGGCCCGTCGACTTCGGACACGGGCGCGGCGGCTTCCGCCGATACCGGCGCCAAGCCGTTGAAGTCGACCGGCCTGCACGAATTGTCGCCGTGGTCGATGTTCCTGTCGGCGGACATCCTGGTCAAGGCGGTAATGATCGGACTGGCGTTCGCCTCGCTGGTGACTTGGACCATCTTCATCGCCAAGATGATCGAGCTGTCCATCGTGCAGCGCAAATTGCGCGGCGCGCTCCGCAAGATCGGCGACGCGAGGTCGCTGGCGGAAGCGCAGTTCGCGCTCGGCGCCAAGGACGGCGTGCTGTCATCGTTGCTGGCGGCCGCAATGCGCGAAGCGCGGCTGTCGGCGGGAATTTCCAGCGACGCCGGCATCAAGGAGCGGGCGGCCTCGAGTTTTGCCGAGATCGTGCGTGCGGAGGCGCGCCGGATCCGGCTCGGCATGGGCGTGCTGGCGACCATCGGCGCGACGTCGCCGTTCGTCGGGTTGTTCGGCACGGTGTGGGGCATCATGAACAGCTTCATCGGCATCTCGAAATCGCAGACCACTAATCTCGCCGTGGTTGCGCCCGGCATCGCCGAGGCGCTGCTCGCCACCGCCTTCGGCCTCGCCGCGGCGATCCCGGCGGTGATCATCTACAACCACTTTTCGCGGGTGACGAAGGGTTACCTCGAACTGGTCGGCCGGGCCTCTGGCGCGGCGGCGCGGCTGTTGTCGCGCGACCTCGATCGCACCCATGGCACCTCGCTCGGCAACCTCAATTCGCGCGCGGCGGAGTAGGCGATGGCCATTTCAATCTCCGACAGCGACCTCGACGACGACAATGATTTTGCGGAAACGCATGAGATCAACGTCACGCCGTTCATCGACGTCATCCTCGTTCTTCTGATCATCTTCATGGTGGCGGCGCCGCTGTCGACGGTGGACCTTCCGATCGACCTGCCGTCCTCGACCGCGGCCCCGCAGAAGAAGCCGGACAAGCCGACCTATCTCACGATCAAGCCGGATCTGGCGCTGGCGATCGGGGAAGACCCGGTCAAACGCTCCGATCTGGTGCGCACGCTCGATGCGATGGCGGATAGCAGCAAGGATCGCTTCATCTTCCTGCGCGCCGATCGTGCGGTGCCCTATGGCGAGATGATGGACGTGCTGGAGATCCTGCGCGCCGGCGGCTATTCCAAGATCAAGCTGGTGGCGCTGGAAGGCGTCCCGAACCCGGCTCTACCAGCGCCGGAAAATCCAAAGCCCTGAGCGCGAAACCTTGACTGCAAGAGCTTGAGTACAAGACCTGAGTTTGTGACCTGATCGCGATGTCTGACCTCGACACTGAAGCAAGATCGTCCCGGCGGCTGTGGGTCTTCGCAGGCCTTGGCGCGCTTGCGCTTCACCTTGGCGGCGCGGCGCTCGCGGTCGCGCATCTGAACAGTGCCGATCCTGACGACGACCTCGGCGCGCCCGCGATCGAGATCGGTCTCGAGATGACGTCGCCGCATCTGGAGCCGACCGACCTGCCGCCGGGGCCGGACACCGAGGCCTCCGTCGCTTCGCCCGCGATTGCCGAACAGAAAGCCGAACTGAAGGACTCGGATCTGCCGAAGGACACGCCGACGGAAACCGAGGATCCGGATCGTGTAGTGACCCCTAACGATTCCCAGAAGCCGAAAGAGGACGACACCAAGGTCGCCACCGTGCAGGCCACCGCTTCCACTGAATCGGTCGCGGCGGAAGCCACCGCGACACCGAGTTCAGAGAACATTCCGGAAGGCAAGCGTTCGGTCGCGCCCGTGCAAGGCACCGGCGAAAGCGCGCGGCGTATACGGGCGACCTGGCAGAAGGAGTTGATCGCGCATCTCGACAAGCACAAGCGCTATCCGGCCGAGCGTTCGCTGAAGAGCGCCGAGATCCTGATCTCGTTCGCACTCGACCGGATGGGGCATGTCCTGTCGACCAGCATCGTCAAAGGCTCCGGCGACGCGGCGTTCGATCAGGCGGCGCTGGCGATGGTGAAAAAATCCGATCCGGTGCCGCCGCCGCCGCCAACCGTTGCGGACGACGGATTGAATTTCACGCTGCCGGTGATTTTCCGGGTCAAGGGAAAGAGCTGACCTCGGGAAGTCTTACGCCGCCCCGCCTTCGCATCAGCGCAGGTAATACCGGATCCCGACATACACGACGACGAGGCAGGCGAAGATCAGGGCCGCCGGAAGCCGGGGCTTTGCATCCGGCCCGCCCATGGATTTCTGCGCGGCGGGCTTGCGCGGGGCCGGCGGGCGCTTGAAGGCGGTGACGTTATCCTTCGCCTGATGGGTCGATTTGGCGGGAAGCTCGGGCGGCGCGCCGGCCCCGCCCATTTCGCCATAATAGGCCTGGTACATCAGCTTGATGGTGGCCTCGGTCGCCTCGGGCTCGGGCATTTGCCGCAGCAGCGCCTTGTAGCTTTCGAGGAAGGTCAGGGCTTCCGAGGGCAGGGCGGAGGCACCGTTCAGCTTCGCCATCATCTTCCAGGTCGCAAAATCGGCTCTAGCCCTGGTATCGGCACGTCGCGCGATCAACATATCGGCAGCCTTGATCACCATGCCCACAGCCTTTGTTTCGCGTTTCCCTTTATGAGGCGGATTACGCGTTCCCGGTTACCACCAAAAGCAACTGGATGACATAACCGGTCATCGTTCGCAGAATGGTTGAGATAATATCAAGATTTAGACCGAACTGCGAACCCGCCAAGGGAAGCAGGATCAGAATTCCGATCAGGATCAGCATCCCGAACGGTTCCAGCCGGGCGAGCGGGGCTCCCAGCGCCCTCGGCAGCAATCCGACTGCGACCCTCCCGCCGTCCAGCGGGGGGATCGGAAGCATATTAAAGACCGCCAGCACGACATTGATGAGAACCGCATTTTTGAGGTTGTCGGCAACCCATTGCGCGGTATTCGGGGGCAGGTAGTTCAGGATATGGAATGCGGCGGCGCCGACCAACGCCAGTGCGATATTGGTGGCGGGGCCGGCGAGCGCCACCCAGACCATGTCGAGCCGGGGATTGCGCAGGGCTCGAAAATTCACCGGCACCGGCTTGGCGTAGCCGAACAGAAACGGCGAGTGGGCGAGCAGCAGCATCGCCGGCAGCATCAGCGTGCCAAAGGGGTCGATATGCTTGAGCGGATTGAAGCTGACCCGGCCGCGCTCATAGGCCGTGTTGTCGCCCAGCGCATGCGCGACAAAACCATGCGCGGCCTCATGGAAGGTGATGGCGATGATGAGGGGCAATACCCAGACCGACAGGTCGTAGAGGGTGATGTTCACTTGTGTCCTGACCGGCTCGAATGATTGGGGCACACTATCATGTATTAATGAACCGTCCGCTCCGACAGGGCCTTGCCGGTCACGGCGGCGGCATCCCCGGATGCTGCGGCAGGCCGTCATCGAGTTTCACCCAGTCCATCTTTTCGGCGACCCAGATGTGCTCGGTTGGCGCAAAGGCGTTGCGGTCGTCGAAGGTGGCGAGCGCGACCCCCGCCGCCGTGCCGTTCTTGCGCCAGGTGAACAACCGTGTGCCGCAGCGCTTGCAGAACACCCGGTCAAGCGTTGCCGATGACGGATAGCGGGCGGTCTCGCCCTCGATCGTCAATGCGGTTTGCGGAAACAGGGCGCGGGCAAAGAACGGCGATCCCATCGCCTTCTGGCATTTGCGGCAATGGCAGACGCGGACATTGATCGGCTCGCCCTCGGCTTTGAACCGCACCGCGCCGCACAGGCAGCCGCCTTCCCTGATCATGATCGACTCCGTTGGCGAGTCCGTCATTGCGAGGAGCGAAGCGACGAAGCAATCCAGCTTCGTGCCGGCGAGGTGGATTGCTTCGCTACGCTCGCAATGACGGTGAAACACTCCCCTAATACGTCGCCCGCCCGCCGGAAATATCGAATACCGCGCCGGTCGAGAACGAGCAATCCTCCGACGCCAGCCAGGCCACCATCGCTGCGAGCTCTTCCACCAGCACGAAGCGGTTTTTCGGAATCTTGGACAGCATGAAGTCGATATGCGCCTGCGTCATCTGGTCGAAGATCGCGGTTTTCGCTGCGGCCGGGGTCACGGCATTGACGGCAATGTCATGGCCGGCGAGTTCCTTGCCGAGCGATTTTGTCAACGCGATCAATCCGGCCTTCGAGGCCGAGTAATGCGCCGCATTGGGATTGCCTTCCTTGCCGGCGATGGAGGCGATGTTGACGATGCGACCGTAGCCCTGCTTGACCATCGCGGGCACGATCGCCTTGCAGCAGATGAAGGGCCCGTCGAGATTGACGCGCAGCACCTTGCGCCATTCGTCGAGGTCGGTTTCCCACACCGTCTTGTTGATGCCGGCGATGCCGGCATTGTTGACGAGGATGTCGATCTTGCCGAGCGCCTTCAGCGTCGCGTCGCGCGTCTGCTCGACCGCGGCAAGATCCGACACGTCGACCTTGAACGCGGTGACGCCGCTGCCGATCTCCTTCGCCGTCTTCTCGGCGAACGGCAGGTCGTGATCCCAGATCGCGACCCTGGCGCCGGAATTGACAAAGCGCTCGGTGATCGCGCGCCCAAACCCTTGCGCGCCGCCGGTGACGACGGCGCAGCGGCCGTTGAGATCGATCTTGTTCATGAGGCGTCCTTTCCTAAAGCGTCCAGCCGCCGTCGATGATGTGGGCAACGCCTGTCGTGAAGGCGCTCTCGTCGCTGGCAAGGTAAACCGCGAGCGAGGCGATTTCGTCCGCGGTACCGAGCCGTCCCATCGGCTGGCGGCTGACGAACATCTCGCGGCCGCCGGGACCCGCGGCGGCGGCGCGGCCCAGCATCGACGGCGTCTCGATGGTGCCCGGGCAAATACAGTTACAACGAATGCCCTTGGTGATGAAATCGACCGCGACCGCGCGGGTCAAAGCCGCCACCGCGGCCTTGGTGGCGCCGTAGACATAGCGGTTGGGGGCGGCCTTGAACACGCCGGCGGCCGAGGAGATGTTGACGATCGAGCCGCCGCCTTTTTCCAGCATGCCCGGCAGGAACGCCCGCAGCGTGCGATGCATCGACTTGACGTTGAGGTCGAAGGAAAAGTCCCAGTCCTCATCGGAGCACTCGAGCACGGTGCCGTGATGCACGAAGCCCGCCGCGTTGAACAGGATATCGACCGGACCGACGCGTTTGGCCATCGCGGTGACGGCGGCAGTATCGCGCACGTCGAGCCGCGCGGTTTCCGACACGCCTTCCTTGGCGAGCGCCGCAAGGCCTTTTTCGTCGATGTCGGTGGCAAATACGCTGGCGCCCTCGCGCGCAAAGGCGATGGCCGTGGCGCGCCCGATGCCCGCCGCGCCCGCGGTGACGAAAGCGCGTTTGCCCTTGAGGCGGTCTGACATGTTTTTCTCCTGGATTTCGACTTGAATTGGATCGTGGCATCCTCGTCCTTGCGAGGGGCGGAGCGACGAAGCAATCCATTTTTCCGCGGTGGGTTTATGGATTGCTTCGCTGCGCTCGCAATGACGGCGGTTATTAGTGGTTGTCCCTCGCTACGCCGACCTTGCCGGCGATGTCGTGATAGCGGGTCGCAAATTCCATGCAGGCACCGGTGGCCTGCTGGCCGACGGTCGAGCGATAGAGCTCCTGCCACGGCGTCTGATTGGCGGGATAGGGAAAACCGCCCTTGGCCTTCAACTCCGCGCGGCGCTGTTTGACCTCCTCGTCCGAGATCAGGATGTTGGCGCTGCCCTTGTTGAGGTCGATGCGGACCTTGTCGCCGGTCCTGAGGATTGCGAGCCCGCCGTCGGCGGCGGCTTCCGGCGTGGCATTCAGGATGGAGGGCGAGCCCGAGGTGCCGGACTGCCGGCCGTCGCCGATGCAGGGCAGGGACAGGATGCCGCGTTTGATCAGCGCGGCCGGGGGCTGCATGTTGACGACCTCGGCGCCGCCGGGATAGCCGATCGGGCCGGTGCCGCGCACGAACAGGATGCAGTGCTCGTCGATACCGAGCGAGGCATCGTCGATCCGCGCGTGATAATCCTCCGGTCCTTCGAACACGATGGCGCGGCCTTCGAAGGCGTTCGGGTCCTTGGGATTGACCAGGTAGCGGTCGCGGAATTCCTTCGAAATCACGCTGGTCTTCATGATCGCGGAATCGAACAGATTGCCGCGCAGCACCAGGAAGCCGGCATCCTTCACCAAAGGTTTGTCGTAGCCCCAGATCACGTCGCCGTCGGGCTTGGGCGCCTGCCGGCAGTTGTCGCCCATGGTGTGGCCATTGACGGTCATGGCGTCTTCATGGATGCGCTTGTGCCGCATCAATTCGCCCATCACGGCCGGCACGCCGCCGGCGCGATGATATTCCTCGCCGAGATAGAACCCGGCCGGCTGCATGTTGACCAGCAGCGGCACGTCGTGGCCGAACTTCTGCCAGTCCTCGATCGAAAGCTCCACCCCGACATGGCGGGCGAGCGCGTTGATGTGGATCGGCGCGTTGGTCGAGCCGCCGATCGCCGAATTTACGACGATGCAGTTTTCGAATGCCTTGCGGGTCAGGATGTCCGAGGGCTTGAGGTCCTCCCAGACCATCCCGACGATGCGGGCGCCGGTCTCGTAGGCGATCTGGCCGCGCTCGCGGTAGGGGGCGGGGATCGCCGCGCAGCCGGGCAGGGACATCCCCAGCGCCTCGGCAAGCGAATTCATCGTGGAGGCGGTTCCCATGGTGTTGCAGTGGCCGACCGAGGGAGCGGAGGAGGCCACGATATTCATGAACTCCTCGTAGTCGATCTCGCCGGCGGCAAGCTCTTCGCGTGCTTTCCAGACGACGGTGCCGGAGCCGGTGCGCTGGCCCTTGTGCCAGCCGTTGAGCATCGGGCCGCCCGACAGCACGATCGCCGGCAGATTGACGGTCGCCGCGGCCATCAGGCAAGCAGGGGTGGTCTTGTCGCACCCCGTCGTTAGAACTACGCCGTCCAGGGGATAGCCGAACAGCAGCTCGACCAATCCGAGATAGGCGAGGTTGCGGTCGAGTGCGGCGGTCGGCCGCTTGCCGGTCTCCTGGATCGGATGCACCGGAAACTCCATCGCGATGCCGCCGGCGGCGCGGATTCCCTCGCGCACCCGGTGCGCCAGTTCCAGATGATGGCGATTGCACGGTGAAAGGTCGTTGCCGGTCTGCGCGATGCCGATGATCGGCTTGCCCGACTGCAATTCGTGGCGGGTCAGCCCGTAATTGAGGTAGCGCTCGAGATAGAGCGCGGTCATTCCGGGGTTATGGGGGTTGTTGAACCATTCGCTGGAGCGGAGCTTGCGCCTGGTGACGCCGGTGAGCGGCTTGTTCATTGTTGTTTCCTCCGCGAGTGGCATTCTTTGCAACGCAGCCTACCGCGCAGCAGCGGCTTCCACCACGTTCAGAAATGCATCTTCTTGAGAACCGGATGGCCCCGGATCGCCGTTCTAGAGATTTAGTATTAGCCTCGCCCAAAAGGTAGCGCTACCATTTTTTCGCTACAATCATTTGATCGGGGCTGGATCCGCATGGCCGGCATCAAGGGCCGCGTGCCGACGAACTTTCGCGGATCATGAGTTCGAAACCGAGATCGACGACGGGTTCCGGTGGGCGATTACCGTCGATCGCCGCCGTCACCATGGTGACGGCGCGCCGGCCCATTTCATAGCGGTTGGTTCGCACGCTGGTCAGCGAGGGGACGGCGGAAGCCATGAACTCCAGATCGTTGAAGCCGACGATCGCCATATCGTCGGGAACGGAGATGTGGCGGCGCTGGCATTCGAAGAGCACGCCGAGCGCGAGGTCGTCATTGACCGATATCACCGCCTCGACGTCGGGGGTCCTCGAGAGGAGGTCGGCGAGCAGCGTCCCGCCCAGCGTCACCGTGGTGGGCACGGGGGTGGTCACGATGGTGCGCGGGTCGAACAGCGAGGCGGCCTTCATCGCATCGCGGTAGCCCTGCAGGCGGCGCTGCACGCGGGGATCCATTTGCGCGCCGAGGAATCCGATGCGGCGGAAACCCTGTGCGATAAGGTGGGAAACCGCTGCAAATGCTGCATCATAGTGCGAAAACCCGACCATCATGTCGACCGGGTCCGGTCCGATTTCCATGATCTGGGCGATCGGGCAATTCATGGCCTCCATGACCGAGCGGGATTCCGCGGTCTGGTCGATGCCGGTCACGATCAGGCCGGCCGGCTTCTGGGCCTGGAACAGGCGCAGCAGCTTTTCCTCCTGCAGGATGCTGTAGCGCGTATTGGCGAGCTGGATGCTGTAGCGGCTTCCTTCCGCGCCGTCGTAGATGCCGCGCAGCACGTCCGAAAACACGTTGTTGGTCAGAGACGGAATCAGGACGCCGATCACCTCGGTGCGCTGCGAAGCCAGCGCGCGTGCCGCGAGGTTGGGCACGTAGCCCAGTTCCTTCGCCGCGCTCGCCACCCGTTCCCGCTTGCCCAGCGACAGCGCCTGCGGGTTCCTGAAGAACCGCGACGCGGTGATCGGGCTCACGCCCGCGAGCTTGGCAACCTCGGTGAGCCGGATTTCGCCGGACTTCGCACGTTTGCGTTCCATGACGCGCTCATATCACAACAAATCCGGCAGTTGAACAAAGATTGACAGCGCTACCACCGGATTGCTAATGATCTTTGAATTGCGGACAATGCCGGCGAAGATCGGCTCCCGCATCGAAACAAGAAAACAGAGCAGCGACGGCTTTCGCCGTACGTCGCCGGGAAACGTGGAGGGGAATTAGATGTCGTCGGTGCAGATTCGCGACGTGCGGAAATCGTTTGGCGGCTTTGAAGTGCTGCACGGCGTGTCGATCCCGATCGAGGACGGCGCCTTCGTCGTTCTGGTCGGCCCGTCCGGCTGCGGCAAATCAACCTTGCTGCGGATGCTCGCCGGGCTCGAAAACATCACCTCCGGGACGATCTCGATCGGCGATCGCGTCGTCAACAATGTCCAGCCCAAAGAGCGCGACATCGCGATGGTGTTCCAGAATTATGCGCTCTATCCGCATATGACGGTCGCCGACAATATGGGATTTTCGCTGAAGCTGCGCGGCGCCAGCGCCGACGAAATCAGCAAGGGGGTCAGGCGTGCAGCGGAAATCCTGGCGCTGACACCATTGCTCGATCGCTTTCCCCGGCAATTGTCCGGCGGCCAGCGACAGCGCGTCGCGATGGGACGCGCCATCGTTCGCGACCCCCAGGTGTTCTTGTTCGACGAGCCGCTGTCCAACCTCGACGCCAAGCTGCGGGTTGCGATGCGCACCGAGATCAAGGAACTGCATCAGCGGCTGAAGACCACCACCGTCTACGTCACCCATGACCAGATCGAGGCCATGACCATGGCCGACAAGATCGTGGTGATGCATGACGGCATCGTCGAGCAGATGGGCTCGCCGCTCGAACTCTACGACAAGCCGGACAACCAGTTCGTGGCGGGCTTCATCGGTTCGCCCGCGATGAACTTCCTCAACGGCAAGCTCACGGCGAACGGCAGCCTGGGATTCGTGGGGCCAACGGCGTCAAGCTGCCGCTGGCGAACGCGCCCGCCAATTCGGATGGCAGGCCCGCGGTCTATGGCATCCGTCCCGAACATTTCACCATCGCGGACGACGGTGCGGAAGCCGAGATCGTGGTGGTCGAGCCGACCGGGTCGGAGACGCAGGTCATCGCCAAACTGGGCGGCGAACAGGTCATCGCCGTGTTCCGCGAGCGCCATCAATTCAATCCGGGCGACCGGGTCCGGCTGAAGCCCGATCCGGCGCTCGTGCATCTGTTCGACGAGACGACGGGGAAACGACTGAACGCCTGAACATAAATCATAAATCAAGAACGACCAAAGGGAGGATACCAATGCAGGATTTTACTCGCCGCACGCTTCTTCAGGGCGGCACCGCGCTTGCGGCGGCCGGCGCGCTGACCGGGCCAGCCTTGTTCGACTTTGCCAAGGCCTGGGCGCAGACCGCGCCGTGGAAGGCCGAGCCCGGCGCCAAGCTGACGGTGATGCGCTGGAAGCGCTTCGTGCCGGCTGAGGATGACGCATTCAACGCCATGGTCGCGGCATTCAAGGCCGCCACCGGCACCGAGATGAACGTATTCAGCGAGTCCTTCGAGGACGTGCAGCCCAAGGCGTCGGTCGCGGCGAACACCGGTTCCGGCCTCGATCTGGCCTGGGGCCTGCACACGCTGCCGCAGCTGTTCCCGACCAAAGTGCTGAAGATGAACGACGTCGCCGATTACCTCGGCAAGAAGTACGGCGGATGGACCGACGCGGCGGCCAAGACCTGCAAGCAGGGCAATGACTGGCTCGGCATTCCCGTCGCGACCATCGGCGGCTACATGACCTATCGCAAGTCGGCCATGGAAAAGGCCGGCTTCAAGGCGTTCCCGACCGACTTCCCGGGCTTCCTTGAGATGTGCAAGGGGCTGAAGAAGAACAACACGCCGGCCGGCTTCGCGCTCGGCCATGCCACGGGCGACGCCAATGGCTGGCTGCACTGGGTGCTGTGGGGCCACGGCGCCTACACCGTCGACAAGAACGACAAGGTCATCATCAACTCGCCGGAGACCGCGAAGGCGCTGGAATACTGCAAGGCGCTTTCCGAAACCTTCATTCCCGGCACGGCGTCGTGGAACGACGGCTCCAACAACAAGGCGTTCCTGGCCGGCGAGCTCTATTGCACCGCCAACGGCATCTCGATCTATGTCGCCGAGAAGGACGATCCGAAGATGAAGGATCTGGCGGACGACACCTACCACGCGCTGTGGCCGGTCGGCCCGGTCGGCCAGCCGACCGAACTGCAGCTTGCGGTTCCGATCCTGGCGTTCAACTTCACCAAATATCCGAACGCCGCGAAGGCCTTCATCGCCTTCATGCTGGAGAAGGAACAGTTCGAGAAATGGCTGTCGGGCGCGCGGGGTTATCTTACCCACACGCTCAACGCCTACGACTCGGCGCCGGTGTGGACCGCCGATCCGAAGAACCAGGTGTTCAGCCAGGCCAGCAAGCGCGCGCTGCCGGCTTCCGGCATCGGCACGCCCGGCGAGAAGGCGGCGACCGCGATCGCCGACTTCATCGTCGTCGACATGTTCGCCAACTATTGCACCGGCACCAAGGACGCCAAGGGCGCGATTGCCGATGCCGAGCGGCAATTGAAGCGGATCTATCGCTCATAAGTACAATCGGGCGGGCCGCGGCCCAGGCTGCGGTCCGCCCAATTGACGACATGTCGTGATATTCTACTGCCTGCACCGGTAAAGACGGCATCGCTACGTCCAAGGGATTTCGTCAATGGCTGACATCGCACTGCAACCCCGCACCGCCAAGCCGCAGATCCGCGAGGCCACCGCGTGGGACCAGCTCAGGACCAACAGGAACTGGCTGGGTTTCTGGTTCATGCTGCCGGCGATGGGTTTCTTGATCTTCTTCCTGGCCTATCCGCTGGGGCTCGGGATCTGGATTTCCTTCACCGACGCGCGCATCGGCCGGCCCGGCGAGTTCATCGGCACCGAGAACTACGAGTGGCTGTGGGGCGATTCGATCTTCTGGCTCTCGGTGTTCAACACGCTGCTGTACACCTCGGTCGCCAGCGCCATCAAATTCGCGGTCGGTCTCTATCTCGCGCTGCTGTTGAACGAGAACATGCCGTTCAAGGCGATGCTGCGGGCGATGGTGCTGATACCCTTCATCGTGCCGACGGTGCTGTCGGCGCTGGCGTTCTGGTGGATCTTCGATGCGCAGTTCTCGATCATCTCCTGGTCGCTCAAGCATCTCGGCCTGATCACGCACAACATCAATTTTCTCGGCGACACCACCTGGGCGCGGATCTGCGTGATCTTCGCCAATATCTGGCGCGGCGTTCCCTTCGTCGCGATCACGCTGCTGGCCGGGCTGCAGACCGTACAGCCCTCGCTCTACGAGGCCGCGACGCTGGACGGCGCCAGCAAATGGGAGATGTTCCGCTATATCACCTATCCGCTGCTCACCCCGATCATCGCAGTCGTGATGACGTTCTCGGTGCTGTTTACCTTCACCGACTTCCAGCTGATCTGGGCGATGACCCGCGGCGGCCCGGTCAATGCCACGCATCTGATGGCGACCTTGTCGTATCAGCGCGCCATCATCGCCGGGCAGCTCGGCGAGGGCGCCGCGATCTCGAGCGCGATGATCCCGTTCCTTCTGGCCGCGATCATGATTTCCTGGTTCGGCCTGCAGCGCCGCAAGTGGCAGCAGGGTGAAAACAATGACTGATCTCCCCGCCGCAAAGGTCGATCTCAAGGCCATCCTGTCGACGCCGTCGAGGGTCGATAACAGCGAGGGCATGAGCTATCTGCAGTCGGTGCCGCGCCGCCTGGTCACGCTCTATCTGCCGCTGTCGATCATCGTGATCATCCTGTTGTTTCCGTTCTACTGGATGGGGCTGACGGCGATCAAACCGGACGAGCAGCTGATCGATCTCGACACCTACAATCCGTTCTGGACCTGGAACCCGACCTTCAAGCACATCCACAAGCTGTTGTTCGAAAGCTATTATCCGCATTGGCTGTGGAACACGATGTATGTGGCGGTCGGCGCCACCGTGCTGTCGATCTTCGCCAGCGTGCTGGCGGCCTACGCGATCGTGCGGCTGCGCTATCGCGGCGCGCATTGGGTCGGCGGCCTGATTTTCCTGTCCTACCTGGTGCCGCCGTCGATCCTGTTCATTCCGCTCGCCACCGTCGTGTTCCAGTACGGCCTGTTCGACTCGCCGCTGGCGCTGATCCTGACCTATCCGACCATCCTGATCCCGTTCTCGACCTGGCTGCTGATGGGCTATTTCAAGACCATCCCGTTCGAGCTCGAGGAATGCGCGCTGATCGACGGCGCGAGCCGCTGGCAGATCCTGGTCAAGATCGTGCTGCCGCTGGCGATCCCGGGCCTGATCTCGGCCTTCATCTTCTGCTTCACGCTGTGCTGGAACGAGTTCATCTACGCGCTGACCTTCCTGCAATCGACCCAGAACAAGACGGTGCCGGTCGCGATCGTCAACGAGTTCGTCGACGGCGACATCTACCGCTGGGGATCGCTGATGGCCGGGGCGTTGTGCGGCTCGCTGCCGCTGGTGATCCTCTACGCCTTCTTCGTCGAACACTATGTGTCGGCGATGACCGGAGCGGTGAAGGAGTAGGCGCGCGGCCCTTGCGAAATCCGCAAATTCGGACCTCATTCTGAGGAGCGTGCACTTGGCGCGCGTCTCGAAGGATGGCAGCTTGCACGGTCTGTGGCCATCCTTCGAGACGCATCGCTTTCGCGATGCTCCTCAGGATGAGGTAAACAAAAACAACAAGGAGTTGGGTCTTGCACATTCTGGTACTGGGCGCCGCCGGCATGGTCGGCCGCAAACTGACCGAACGGCTGCTGCACGACGGGCGTCTCGGCAAACAAGACATCACCCGGATGACGCTGCAGGACGTCGTGGCCCCGGCGCAGCCGGCCAAAACAGGATTTCCGGTCGATACCGTGACCTGCGATTTTGCCGTGCCGGGCGCCGCCGAAAAGCTGGTCGCCGACCGTCCCGACGTGATCTTCCATCTGGCGGCGATCGTCTCCGGCGAGGCCGAGCTCGATTTCGACAAGGGCTATCGCATCAACCTCGACGGCACGCGGATGCTGTTGGATGCGATCCGGCTGGTCGGAAACGGCTACAAGCCCCGCATCGTCTTCACGTCCTCGATCGCGGTGTTCGGCGCGCCGTTCCCGGACAAGATCGGCGACGAATTCTTCAATACGCCGCTGTTGAGCTACGGCACCCAGAAGGCGATCGACGAACTGTTGCTCGCCGATTATACCCGCCGCGGCTTCATGGACGGCATCGGCATCCGGCTGCCGACCATCTGCATTCGTCCCGGTCTGCCCAACAAGGCGGCTTCCGGCTTCTTCTCCAACATCCTGCGCGAGCCGCTCGCCGGCAAGGAGGCGATCCTGCCGGTGTCCGAGGACGTCCGCCACTGGCATGCCACGCCGCGCTCGGCGGTCGGCTTCCTGCTGCATGCCGCGACCCTGGATTCCCAAGTGGTCGGCCCGCGCCGCAACCTCACCATGCCCGGCCTGTCCGCGACCGTCGGCGAGCAGATCGCAGCGCTGAAGCGGGTGGCCGGAGACAAGGTCGCAGCCCGCATCAAGCGCGAGCCGGATCCGTTCATCGTGGGCATTGTCGGCGGCTGGCCGCGGGATTTCGACCCGAAACGGGCGCTCCAGCTCGGCTTCACCACCGCCGAAAAGACCTTCGACGACATCATCCGGATTCACATCGAGGACGAACTTGGTGGTAAGTTCGCCGCCTGATCTGCTTGCCGGAATCTGAGGGAGAACCACCATGACAGCCAGCATCGTCGGATGGGCGCACACGCCGTTCGGCAAATTCGATACCGAGACCGTGGAAAGTCTCGTCGTCAAGGTCGCCAACGAGGCGCTGGCCGATGCCGGCATTTCGGCCGGCGATGTCGACGAGATCGTGCTCGGCCATTTCAATGCCGGCTTCTCGCCGCAGGATTTCACGGCGTCGCTGGTGCTGCAGGCCGATCCGGCGCTGCGGTTCAAGCCGGCGACGAGGGTCGAGAACGCCTGCGCCACGGGTTCGGCGGCGGTCCATCAGGGCATCCGGGCGATTGCCGCTGGTGCAGCGAAGATCGTGCTGGTGGTCGGCGTCGAGCAGATGACGCGGACGCCGGGACCCGAAATCGGCAAGAACCTGCTGAAGGCGTCGTATCTGCCGGAGGACGGCGACACCCCCGGCGGCTTTGCCGGCGTGTTCGGCAAGATCGCGCAGGCCTATTTCCAGAAATACGGCGACCAGTCCGATGCGCTGGCGATGATCGCCGCCAAGAACCACAAGAATGGCGTCGCCAATCCCTACGCCCAGATGCGCAAGGATTTCGGTTACGAATTCTGCCGCTCCGAGAGCGAGAAGAACCCGTTCGTGGCGGGACCCCTCAAGCGCACCGACTGCTCGCTGGTCTCCGACGGCGCGGCCGCGCTGGTGCTGACCGATTCCGAGACCGCGAAAACCATGGGCAAGGCGGTGAACATCCGCGCCACCGCGCACGCCCAGGATTTCCTGCCGATGTCGAAGCGCGACATCCTGCAATTCGAGGGCTGCACCGTCGCCTGGCAGCGGGCGCTGCAGTCGGCCGGCGTGCAGCTTTCCGATCTGTCCTTTGTCGAAACCCACGACTGCTTCACGGTTGCCGAGCTGATCGAGTATGAAGCGATGGGCCTGACGCCACGCGGGCAGGGCGCGCGCGCCATCAAGGAGGGCTGGACCCAGAAGGACGGCAAGCTGCCGATCAATCCCTCCGGGGGATTGAAGGCCAAGGGCCATCCGATCGGCGCCACCGGCGTTTCCATGCATGTGATGACCGCGATGCAGCTCGTGGGCCAGGCGCCCGAGGGCATGCAGATCAAGAACGCGAAGCTCGCCGGCATCTTCAACATGGGCGGAGCGGCGGTCGCCAATTACGTCTCGCTGCTGGAGCCCGCCAAGTAGGCGGACTCCATTGTCTGGACCAAGGCGATGAACGTTGCCGAATGGCTGGCGGCGACGGCGCGGGTGCGTCCCGAAGCGCCGGCGCTGCTGACCGGTTTCGATCTTGACGCCGACTACGCCACCTTCGCGCGGCGCGCCGCGGCGGTCGGCGCTGGCCTGTCGCGCGATTACGGCATTGTGCCCGGCGACCGCATCGGTCTGTTCGCGACCAACTGCACGCAATACCTCGAGTGCCTCTATGGCATCTGGTGGATCGGCGCGGTCGCGATCCCCATCAACGCCAAGCTGCACGGGCGCGAGGCCGCCTGGATTTTGGGCGATGCCGGCGCCAGTCTCGCCTTTGTCTCGGACGAAACGATCGAAGCGTTGGCGGAGGCCAGGGGCGATCTGCCTGCGGCATTGAAAATGCTGTCGATGGACAGCGATGATTATCTCGCGATGCGAAGCGGCGAGGGCGCGCCGGCGCCATTGCCGCGCGACACCGATGATCTGGCTTGGCTGTTCTACACCTCCGGCACCACCGGCAGACCCAAGGGTGTGATGCTGAGCCACGGCAATCTGGTGGCGATGTCGCTGTGCTATCTCGCCGATGTCGATCACGCCACGCCGCACGACGCCTCGCTCTACGCCGCGCCGATTTCGCACGGCGCGGGCCTCTACAATTTCCCCCATGTCCGCATGGGCGGCCGGCACGTCATTCCGGAATCCGGCGGCTTCGATCCGGACGAAGTGCTCAATCTCGGCCGGCAGCTCGACAATGTCGTGATGTTCGCTGCCCCCACCATGGTGCGGCGGCTGGTCGATGCCGCGAAGAAGCGCGGCGAGAACGGCGAGGGGATTCGCACCATCATCTATGGCGGCGGGCCGATGTATCTGGCCGACATCCGTGATGCCATCGCGACCATCGGCCAGCGCTTCGTGCAGATCTACGGCCAGGGTGAATCACCGATGACGATCACCGCGCTGAGCCGCGAATGCCACGCCCGCAGCGATCACCCGCGCTACCTCGAGCGCCTCGCCTCGGTCGGGACGGCGCAGAGCGTGATGTCGGTGCGCATCACCGGGCGCGACGGGCAGCCGCTGGCGGCGGGCGAGACCGGCGAGGTCGAGGCCAAGGGCACGGCCGTGATGCTCGGCTACTGGAACAACCCGAAGGCCAACGCCGAGACGCTGAAGGACGGCTGGCTGCGCACCGGCGACGTCGGCCGGCTCGATGAAGACGGCTTTCTGACGCTGTCGGATCGCTCCAAGGACGTGATCATTTCGGGCGGCACCAATATCTATCCGCGCGAAGTCGAGGAAGCGCTGCTGACGCATCCGGACGTGCGCGAGGTCTCGGCGATCGGCGTGGCAGATCCCGAATGGGGCGAGATCGTCGTTGCCTGCGTGGTGCTGGAAGCGGGCGCGGTGGCGGACGACACCGGGCTCGACGCCCATTGCCTTGCATCGATCGCGCGCTTCAAGCGGCCGAAGCGCTACGTCTATCTCGACGCACTGCCGAAGAATAATTACGGCAAGGTGCTGAAAACCGAATTGCGCAAGATGATGCGGAAGTAATTCTCTCGTCGTCCCGGCGAAAGCCGGGAACCCATAACCACCGGCCTCACGTTGCTGTGAAGCAACTAGCTCCAGCGCAAAATTGCATCTTCACGGCGTATGGGTCCCGGCGTTCGCCGGGACGACATTGAGTGCGGGCTCCGACGCATACGCCCATACCCCCGGCGCCCTTGATCTTGTCTCCGGCCTGCCGTTACTTGGTCCGAGAAAAGGCTGCGAACCAGCGCGGCTGATATCGCCGGGAGCGAAACCGAGCCATGGGACCACTAGAGGGCATCAAGGTCATCGACATGACGACCGTGCTGATGGGGCCCTATGCCACCCAGATGCTTGGCGATTACGGCGCCGATGTCATCAAGATCGAGTCGATCGACGGCGACGTCACCCGCCTGATCGGTCCGACCCGGCATCCCGGCATGGGGCCGGTGTTCCTCAACACCAACCGCAGCAAGCGCTCGATCTGCCTCGACCTGAAGAAGCCGGCGGGCCGCGACGCGGTGCTGCGGTTGATCGCCTCGGCCGACGTGCTGGTCTACAACGTGCGGCCGCAGGCGATGGCGCGGCTGCAACTCGGCTACGACGTGGTCGAAAAGATCAATCCGCGCCTGATCTATGCCGGCGTGTTCGGTTTCGGCCAGGACGGACCCTATGCGGCAAAACCCGCCTATGACGACCTGATCCAGGGCGCCACCGCGCTGCCGGCGCTGATGGCGCAGACCAGCGACGGCGTGCCGCGCTATGTCCCGAACGCGCTGGTCGACCGCATCGTCGGTCTCACGGCGGTCGGCGCGATCTGCGCCAGCCTCGTGCATCGCGACCGCACCGGGCGCGGCCAGCGCGTGGATATTCCGATGTTCGAGACCATGGCCGGCTTTGTCATGGGCGACCACATGGGCGGCCTGACCTACGAGCCGCCGCTCGACAAGGGCGGCTACGCGCGGCATTTGTCGCGCGACCGGCGGCCGTACAAGACCTCGGACGGCTACATCTGCGTGATCGTCTACAACGACAAGCAGTGGGAGAATTTCTTCAAGGCCACCGGCCGCGACGATCTGCGCGGCGATCTCAGGTTTGCGACCTTCGCCGGGCGTTCGGTCAATATCGACATGGTCTATGCCGAGCTTGCCCGCATCTTCGAGACGCGGACGACCGCCGAATGGACCGAACTGCTCGACAAGGCCGACGTGCCTGTCATGCCGATGCACGATCTCGAGAGCATCCTGCAGGACCCGCATCTGGTCGCGACCGATTTCTTTCCGGTTGTCGATCATCCGACCGAAGGGCAAGATCCGCAACATGAAGGTGGCCGCCACCTGGTCGGAAACAACAGTGGAGCCGACGCGGCTGGCGCCGCGGCTCAACGAGCACGGCGCCGAGATTCTGCGCGAGGCGGGATTTTCCGAACGTGAGATCGCAACGCTGGTGCGCGACGGCGTCACCCGCGCAGCGCCCGACAGCAAGAGGGATTGAGACCGATGGATTTTGCGCTTTCCGCCAACCAGGAATCGATCCGCGACGCGATCAGCAAGATCTGCTCGCGCTTCGATGACGCGTACTGGCTCAAGAAGGACAAGGAAGGCGGTTATCCCGCCGACTTCCACCGCGCGCTGGCGGATGCCGGCTGGCTCGGCATCTGCATCCCCGAGGAATTTGGCGGCTCGGGCCTCGGCATCACCGATGCCGCGATCATGATGCGGACCATCGCGGAATCCGGCGCCGGCATGTCCGGCGCCTCCGCCGTGCATATGAATGTGTTCGGACTCAATCCCGTGGTGGTGTTCGGCACCAAGGAACAATGCCGGCGCATGCTGCCGCCGATCATTTCCGGCGCGGACAAATCCTGCTTCGCCGTCACCGAGCCGAATACCGGGCTCAACACCACGCAGCTGAAGACCCGCGCGGTGCGCCAGGGCGACAAATACGTCGTCAACGGCCAGAAGGTCTGGATCTCCACCGCCCAGGTCGCCAACAAGATCCTGCTGCTGGCGCGCACCACGCCGCTGGAAGAGGTGAGGACCCCGACCCACGGCCTGAGCCTGTTCTACACCGATTTCGACAGAAGCGCGTCGCGGTGCATGAAATCGAGAAGATGGGCCGCAAGGCCGTCGACTCCAACGAATTGTTCTTCGAGAACTTCGAAATTCCGGTGGAAGATCGTCTCGGCGAGGAGGGGCGGGGTTTCGAATACATCCTGCACGGCATGAATCCGGAACGCATCCTGATCGCGGCCGAAGCGGTCGGGCTCGGCAAGATCGCGCTGTCGCGCGCGTCCGCCTATGCGAAGAGCCGCATCGTGTTCAACCGGCCGATCGGCATGAACCAGGGCGATCCAGCATCCGCTCGCGAAGAACTGGATGGAGCTGGAAGCGGCCTGGCTGATGATGTTGTCGGCGGGCTGGCAATACGACCAGGGTCTGCCATGCGGCCCCGCCGCCAACGCCGCGAAATATCTCGCGGCCGAAGCCGGCTTCCACGCCTGCGAACAGGCGGTCATGACCCATGGCGGCTTCGGTTACGCCAAGGAATATCACGTCGAGCGTTATTTGCGGGAATCCCTGATCCCGCGCATCGCCCCGATCAGCCCGCAGCTCATTCTCAGCTTCATCGCCGAGAAGGTGCTGGGCCTGCCGAAGTCGTACTAACATGAGTTTCATCACCGGCGTCGGCCTCACCTCCTACGGCAAGCATGAAGGCTCGTCCTCGCTCGACCTGATGAGCAAGGCGGCGGAACTGGCGATTACCGATGCCGGCCTGAAACGCGCCGACATCGACGGCGTGCTGTGCGGCTATTCCACGGTCTCGCCGCACATCATGCTGGCGACCGTGTTCGCCGAGCATTTCGGCATCCGCCCCGCTTACGCCCACGCCGTCCAGGTCGGCGGCGCCACCGGGCTCGCGATGACGATGCTGGCGCATCATCTGGTCGAGGCGGGCGTTGCAAGACATGTGCTGGTGGTGGCCGGCGAGAACCGGCTGACCGGGCAAAGCCGCGACGCCTCGATCCTGGCGCTGGCGCAGGTCGGGCATCCCGAATACGAGGTGCCGCTGGGCCCGACGATTCCCGCCTATTACGGCCTGGTCGCCTCGCGCTACATGCACGAATACGGCGTCACCCAGGAGGACCTCGCGGAATTCGCGGTGCTGATGCGGGCCCACGCGTGCACGCATCCCGGCGCGCAGTTTCACGACCCGATCACGGTCGCCGACGTGATGGCCTCGAAGCCGGTGGCGCTGCCGCTGAAACTTCTGGATTGCTGCCCGGTGTCGGATGGCGGCGCGGCGTTCGTGGTCAGCCGCGAGCGGACCGGCGACACCGGTGTGCGTGTGCGCGGCTGCGCGCAGGCGCATACCCACCAGCATGTCACGGCAGCGCCGGCTTTAAGCGAACTCGGCGCCGAGATCGCGATTGCGCGGGCGAAAGAAGCGACCGGAATCGCGATCTCCGACGTGCGCTATGCCGCAGTCTATGACAGCTTTACCATTACGCTGGCGATGCTGCTGGAAGACCTCGGCCTTGCCGGGCGCGGCGAGGCGGCGGCGCGGGTGCGATCAGGATATTTCGGCCGGGACGGCGAGATGCCACTCAACACCCATGGCGGGCTTTTGAGTTACGGCCATTGCGGCGTCGGCGGCGCCATGGCGCATCTGGTCGAAACCCATCTGCAGATGACGGGACGGGCGGACAATCGCCAGGTGCGCGACGCCTCGATCGCGCTGCTGCACGGCGACGGCGGCGTGTTGTCGTCACATGTCAGCATGTTCCTGGAGCGGGTGCGATGAGCGGAAACGGGCGGCTCGCGGACTGGACGACGGGCGCGGAAGCCATCGTCTATCAATCCTGCGCATCTTGCGGAAATTCGCAGTATTTCCGCCGCAGCTTCTGCGCCGCCTGCGGCGCGCCGGACCCGGTCGAGAAGCCCGCCAGCGGCGAGGGCACGGTCTACGCCACATCGCTGGTGTGCCGCGCCGCCACGCCGGAAACCCGCGCACATGTTCCCTACAACATCGTCCTGGTCGATACGTCGGAGGGCTTTCGCATGATGGCCCATGGCGACAACGATCTTGCCATCGGCGACCGCGTCACCGCGCGGTTCGTGCCGTTCGCCGGCCGCCTCGTTCCCTATTTCACTCGAGCATGATTCGAAGAAGTGGGAGCCGCTTTTCCCGAGGGACAAACGCGAAGCGTTTGCCCGGAGATCATGCTCAAACAAGGAGACAGGATGGTGCGCGGCAGCGCCGCGCAGAATGCGCCGGGGTGGGGTGATACTCGAACCTGCCCTTCACCCCACCCCGTCTCGGGTCGCGGTATGCGTGATGCTACGCAACCCGAGAACAACTGCCGCTCGTCTCGCCTCGTCAGGAGGATGACGAGCGGTCTTTATCGCCAGTAGAACACGAAGCTGGCGATGACGAGCATTGCCGTCACCGCCAGCATCTGCGCAAGAGCCTCCGAGGTCGCCCTCTTGGTGGCTACCTTCATGCCAATCTCCCTAGACTTGGGCATGACTCATCGTAGCGCGTAAGCGCGCCTTTCGACGGTCAGGTTTTTTACTCGGAACACCCCACACGACCCACGACGGACATTCGCCTTGACTGAGTCCCCACTCAGCGAACATCGACCAAGGCAAGTTCGACCAGTAATGCGGCGGCATTTTGGCCCAGGTGCAGCCGGTTTGTGCGCGCGGGATGGAATCTTCAAAGCGTATTTCTGGCGGACGGCACGCTCAGCGCGAATGCCGCGCGGTTGCCCGGGCGTAAGGGGCCGGATAGTGTTTGGGCGAAAACCGCCGAAAGCAGCCTGCTGTCGGCCAAAAACCCGGGGGAGAACAATGGCCCGTATCGATTACTGCGATACTTCGAAATCAAACGAACGAACCCGGGAAATCCTCGGCAAGAACCGCAACGCCAACATCTTCCGCATGATGGCGCATTCGCCGAGCTATTTCGAACAATATTGCCGGCTTGGCGGGGCGATCCGCCACAAGGGCGAGCTGGATCCCGTGGTGCGGGAGCTGGCGATCACGCGCACGGGGATCCTGTGCGAGGCGCCCTATGAGGTGGTCGCGCACAAGCGGATCGGAAAGAATGTGGGCGTCACCGACGAACAGAACGAGGCGCTGGAGAACTGGCAGTCCGCGACCTGCTTCAACGATGTGCAGCGCGCCGCGCTCGCCTTCGCGGACGAAATCGTCAGGCTGCGGCGTCCGACTGACGCGACCTTCAGCGCGATCGCGTCGAAACTGACGCCTGCCGCGCTGGTCGAGCTGCAGCTCTCGGTCGGGTTCTACATCATGACGTCGAAGTTTCTGGAGACGTTTGCGATCGACATGCAGCCGGTCTCGGAAGTGGTGTGAGCGCCGGGTGGCATCTGATGTGTTGCCGCCACGCGATTCCGGCGCCACGCGCCTAGGTCGGCGTCAGCAAATCCACCTTCGTGTTGGCCACGATCAGCCGGTCGGCCAGCAGCTGCGCCAGGTTGCGCATGATGCGTTCGCCGATCCGCGGATGCTGCTCGCGAAAGCGCTCGAACGCGGAAAGCGGAATTTCCAGCGCGGTGGCGGACTGGTCCGCGAGCACGTCGGCGGAGCGGTGGGTTTCCAATAGCGCCATTTCGCCGAATGCCGTCCCGGCCGTCAGCGTCGCCAGCCGCACCCCGTCGGGCAGCGTGACGTGCACCACGCCGCTGATCAGGAAGAACAGCGAGGTCGAGGGATCGCCGGTAGCGACGATCCGCTCCGCGGAACGATAGCTTCGCATCGTGCCGAGCGCGGAGATGCCCTCGATGTCCTTCGCCAAAAGGCCCGCCAGCAGCGGCTGCTCGGAAAGCGCTGAAGTCTCGTGGAAGTCGATGGCGCCGCCATGGCGATAGACCACCTGGTCCTCGGCCCATTCGATGGCGGTGTCGAGTAGATAGAAGTCACGCAGGTTCGACAGGCCTTCGGCCGATTCCCGGATCATCTTCCAATCCGCCGAGGAGCGCCGGACGCCGGACAGGATCACCGTGACATGGAAGCCCGCCAGTTCGCGGAATTCCTCGGCGAGCAGGCGGACGCCGGCGCGCGTCATCGCAGCGACCCGGCGCAGGTCGAAGATGACGAATTGCGGGCGCGGCTTGGCGGCGAGCTGGCGCGAGATGTAATCGACATTGGAGAATGTCAGCGGGCCCACCAGTTCGATGATGCGGACGGCCTGATGATGGGCGGCCAGAATTTGCCGTTCGTGCGGCCGGCGGCTGCGACGGGAGGGGCTCTTGCCGATATCGTAGTCGGCGATGATGCTGTTGCGCGCGTCGTCGCTGCGGTTGAGCATGTGCAGGTCGTAATGGGCCGACAGCGCCTCGCACACCTTGATGCCGCGCACACTGTTGCCGTGGCCGTCGAGCTTCGGCGAGTAGCTGCCGAGCCCGAGCCGCGCCGGCAGCGCCGCCAGAATGCCGCCGCCGACGCCGCTTTTGGCGGGAATGCCGACCCGATAGATCCATTCGCCGGCGTAGTCATACATGCCGGATGAGGTCATCACCGAGAGCGTGCGCGAGATGGCGTAGGGGGTCATCACCTGTTCGCCGGTCACGGGATTGGTGCCGCGATTGGCCAGCGTCGCGGCCATGACGGCGATATCGCGCGCCGTCACCAGGATGGCGCATTGCCGGAAATAGACCTCCAGCACCCTGCCGACGTCGTCCTCGACGACGCCTGAGTTGCGCAGGAGATAGGCGATGGCGCGGTTGCGGTCGCCGCTCGCGCTCTCGGAAGCATAGACCGCTTCGTCGACGCCGAGCTCGCGCCCGGCGAAGCGGCCGAGCGCGAAGCGGATATGTTCGAAGGCGTCGTCGCCCATGGCCGCGCGGATCAGGCCGGAACAGGTGATCGCGCCGGCATTGACCATCGGATTGAACGGATGGTTGTCGGCGTTCAGCCGGATCGAGTTGAAGGGATCGCCCGACGGTTCGACGCCGATCACGCCCTCCACCCGCGCTGCCCCCAGCGTGTCCAGTGCCAGCGCGAATACGAAGGGTTTTGACATCGACTGGATGGTGAAGGGAATCCGGCTGTCGCCGACCTCGTAGACATGCCCGTCGAGGGTGGCGAGGCTGATGCCGAACTGATCGGGGTCGGCCTTGCCGAGTTCGGGGATATAGTTGGCGACCTTGCCCCCGGTCTCCCCGGAAAAATCCGCGTGACAGGCGGTGAGGAACCGCAGTAGGGGCGGTTTCAGGGCAGCCCAGGCCGTGGCGCTGGCGGTGGTAGATGGCGACGGTTTCATCGCCTGCCGTTTTGCCGCGCAATCAGGGCAAGCGCAACTGGCTCGGCACCAGCGGCTGCCGGCGCACCAGCAGCAGCGCGATCGCGACGGTCGGCACCAGGATGGCCAATCCGAGGCCTGTGATCTGCACCTGCGACATCGGCATGATGCCGCCGCCGGGTGTCGCCACCACGAAACCGCCGATCACCAGCAGCACCCGCAGCGGCCATTCCAGCGCGCCGGTCTGGCGGAGATCGCCGACGAAGGCCTGATAGCCCTGGATGCCGCCGCAGATGAAGAGCGTTCCGAACGCTGCGAGCGTCATCAGGCCGAGCGCCGCCAGATAGGGGCTGTCGCCCTGCAGCACCAGCGCCGGGTTCAGCACGAAGAAGAAGGGGATGAAATAGATGATGCTGCCGACCCACATCGATTCCCAGCCCGTCTTCATCGCCGGCGATCCCGCGATCCCGGCGGCGGCAAACGAGGCGATGGCCACCGGCGGCGTGATCGACGACAGCATGCCCCAGTAGAAGATGAACATGTGCACCGCCATGCGGTTGAGGCCGAGCTTTTCCAGCGCCGGCGCCACCAGGATGGCGAGGAAGATATAACAGGCTGTTGTGGTCAAGCCGAGACCGAGGACGAGGCTCGTGAACGCGCACATCCCGAGCAGCAGGAAGGCGTTGTCGCCGGCGATGCGCAGCAGGTCGTTGGCGAGGCTCGAGACCACGCCGGTCATCGAGAACGCTCCGATCAGCAGACCGCAGCCGGCGAGAATGCCGATCAGTTCGACGAAGGTGCGGCCGTTGACCTCGAGGAATTGCGAGATCGTTGCCGCTGTCCAGCGGGTTTCCTTCGAAAACAGCTGGTTCAGGACCAGCAGCAGCGCGGTGGCGTAGAACGGCGCGTGGCTCTCGCGCTTGAAATACAGCAGCATGATGATCAGGAGCGCGATGACGAAGACGTAGTACCAGCCGTCCTTGATGGTATCCATGACCTTGGGCAGTTCGGCGCGCGGGATGCCCTCCAGACCGTGCCGGGCGGCGTAGGAATCCACCTGCATGAACAGTCCGACATAATACAGGATCGCCGGAATGATCGCGGCCACCGCGACGTCGGCGTAGCTGACATTGAGGAACTGCGCGATCACGAAGGCGGTCGCTCCCATCACCGGTGGCGCCAGCACGGCGCCGGTGGACGCGCAGGCCTCGATCGCACCGGCGTAGGAAGCGCGGAAGCCGCTCTTCTTCATCACGGGAATGGTCATGGTGCCGGCGGTCAGCACGTTGGAAATGATCGAGCCGGACATCATGCCGAGCAGGCCGCTTGCAAAGATGCAGACCTTGGCGGCGCCGCCACGGAAGGTTCCGCACATGGCGAACGCCAGGTTGATGAAGAATTTGCCGGCGCCGGTCATCATCAGCGCGGTGCCGAACACCAGGAATCCGATCACGGTGTCGGCGAACGCCTGGATCGGAATGCCGAGCAGGCTTTCGCCTGAAAGCACGTGATAGGAGGTCGCCTGCTCGAGGGTCGAGTGGGTGCCGCGGAACGGGCCGAGCCAGCTCGCGTCCGCAAACAGCGGATAGACTGTGAACGGGAAAACGCTCAGCAGCAGGCTCCAGCCGCCGGTGCGGCGAAGCGCTTCCATCAGCATTGCCCACATCACGAGGCCGGCGACGATGACCGTGGTCGGCGCGCCGCCGAATTCCCACCCGGCCTCCGCGGCCTTGCGGACGTAGCGCATCAGAACGATGGCGGAGCCGAAGGTCAGGATGAAGAGTGCGATGTCGTACCAGGGAATGCGGTCGAGCGGCGATCGTTCCGAGTTCGGAAAGATCAGGAAGGTGAACGGCAGCATCAGCGCGATCAGCAGATAGAAATATTCGGTGTTGAGCTGGGTGTATCCGACGAAGAACCGCAGCGAGAATTGCTGGTTGATGCAGAGCAGGATCGTGACGGCAGTGGCGGAGATCAGCGCCCAGCGCCACGCGCCGCGCAGCGTCCGCACCCGCGTGACTTCGGCTTCCTGCAGGCCGCCGACACCGGCGTGCGGATCGTCGAATTCGACGCGCTTCGTCGATTGCAGTTCTGGAGCCTCGGTGGATGGGGCTGACGACATCGGTTATCCTGTCACATGATCCAGCCGAAGGCGCACGCTGGCATCGAAGCGGGGGCTATTGCTCAAATCCGTTCGGCATGTCGGCTTTCTTCAGGGCGGCGGCACGGGCGTTCATCCAGCTCGCGAGGAACTCCTTGTCGTCCGAAGGCGGATTGGACTTGCCGTAGTCGGCCCACGCCGCCGCCAGAATGGCCTGTCGCTTCAGCAGCGCATTGTTGTGCGCTTCCTGGTCGTCGCTCCACTGGCCGGCTTCCTTGAGCGCCTTCACCGCGCCGGGATGAACCGGCACCACCCACTTCTTGGTTTGGCGGTCGGCTGCGAGACCGGCTGCGCCGGCCGCCGCGTCCTTGTAGATGTCGTAGCCCGTAATCATCGCCTTGGTGACGGCATAGACCTGGTCGGCGGGCTGGGATCCGTAGACCACGAAGATCGGGTAGGGATAATTGCCGAGCTCGATCGGTTTTTCCTTCGAAATGCCGGCGCCGCAGGTCGCGACGTGCGGGAAGAAGAATGATCCCACCTTCCGAACGCGATCCCAGCCGGCCTTGTCGTTGTGGGGCAGCGGCGGCCAGATCAGGCCGCGCGGCGAGGTCTCTGCTTCCTTGGCCGGGCCGGTGATCGTGGTTGCGAACGCGGCATCGGTGTCGTTGTTGATCAGCCCCTTCCACATCGCGCCGTAGCTCGAGAACTCGACCACCTTGACGTCGCTCTGCTTGAGATCGCCGAACGCCAAAATCGCCAGCGAGTTCTGGTTCAGCGCCGGCGAGCCGACGACGAATCCGACGCGCTTGCCCTTGAGCTGCTTGATCTCGGTAACGCCGGTGTCGCGGGCGACGCCGAGCGAGCCGGCGTTGCAGTCGACCGAGGAGAGCACAAGCTGCAGGGCTTGCGGTCCCCATTCCCTGGCGCCGAATTCGAACACGCCTTCCTGAGCGAAATAGGTGCCGGACCCCATCGCCGACGCCGCCGCCCGTCCGGCGCGCAACGGCGCGAGACGCGCGACGTCGTTGCCGGCAGGCAGCACCCGCAGATCGGTGCCGTATTTGTCCTTCATCATCTTGCCAACGGCGACCGCGATGTTGAATCCGGCGGTGCCGGTGTCGTAGGCCGTGAACGTCATGGTCGGCGGCAATTTGACGTCGTCGGCGCGAGCCGCGGGCAGCGTCGTCAATGCGAGGCTTACGAAAATTACGGGCGTGAGCGCCCCCAGCCGACGGACCATGTTCCCTCCCAGGTATTTTCGCTCTGCGAAAATTATTTTTTGTTGGCAGAGATCATGTCATCGCCCGATGACGATGGCAACGTCCTGCGATCGGTCGCGGTGGAACGCGTGCCGTACCGGACAGATTGTCGCAGAACCCGATCGGCTAATCGCGTGAGGGCTTGGTCAACGCATCAGGTCTCGATGATCGCAAGCACCTGTCCTTCGGCGACGACGTCGTCGATGCTGACGAGAACTGATTTGAGTTTTCCGGCGGCGGGAGCGGCGACCGGGATTTCCATCTTCATCGCTTCGACGAATGCGATGTCGTCGCCATCGCCGATGCGCACCCCGACTTCGACAGGAAGCGCGCAAACGCGACCGGCGACCTCGGTCACGACCTTGATATCTGGCATACCACACTCCGGGGACAGCCGCCGCGCGTATCGCGATCGAAATGCGCGCATCATGAAGGGCGGACGCCCTCGGCTTTTTGTTGTGGGCGCAGATTGCCTGAGGTAGCTTGATCTGCAAGTGGAATTTTATTCCGCACAGCGGAATGAATGGGCAGGAAACCACATGGGACGACGCTCGGAGCGGCTCAGCAGACAGGGAATGCTCGCCAGCGATCTCGCTGGCGATGGAGATGTGATCCAGGTGGTGTCGCGCGCCTTCGACGTGTTGCGCTGCTTCGAGAGCCACGAGGCGCGGCTCGGCAATCTGGAGATTTCCAATCGCTGCGGTTTGCCGCGCTCGACCGTGTCGCGGCTGACGCACACGCTGACCCGGATGGGCCAGCTCGTCTATCTGCCGCGCGACCAGAAATACCGCATCGGCCCGAGCGCGGTGGCGATGAGCACCTCGATGATGCGGGGCTTGCAGCTGCGCAACCTTATCCGGCTGCGGCTGCAGGACGTCGCCGAGCAATTGCCGGGAACCGTCGGCTTTGTCATTCCCGACCGCTTCCATCTCGTCTATCTCGAGTTTGCCCGCGCCGCCAACGCGCTCGGCCTGCATGAAAGCACCGGCAGCCGCATCGCGATGGCGAGCACGGCGGCGGGCCACGCCTATACGGCCGCGCTCGACGAGGAGGTCGGCGCCGCCTTGCTGGCGGAAATGGAACGCGAAATTCCCGAAGGCGCCAAATTGCTGCGGCCACGCCTCGAGACCAACCGGCGCTTCCTGCGCGAGCATGGCTACGTCGTCGCCTGCGGCCTGTGGAGCCCGCATATCAACGGCCTCGCGGTGCCGCTGTGGTCGCCGCAATACCAGACCTTCGTCGTGGTGACGATCGGGCTATTGTCGGCGATGTATGACGAGAAGCGGCTGCACAAGGAAGTCGCGCCGCAGATGCGCCAGCTTGCTGCCGTGGTCGGCAGCCTGCTCGAAGGCGCCGACGGCGAGCTCTTCAGCAATCGGCTGGAAAGGAAACCGCTGCCGGTGTCAGCTCATAACAATAATAAAATGATCAAGGCGGAGGACGCGAATGAACTGGAAGCCGGAACTCGACGATCTCGCTCGGCGCGAAGCGTTCGCGCGCGAGATGGGAGGCGTTGACAAGGTCAAGCGTCAGCGTGACCAGGGCCGGCTCACCGTTCGTGATCGCATCGACGGTCTGGTCGATCAGAAAAGCTTCCACGAGATCGGCGCGATTTCCGGCACCGCCGAATATGACGAGCACGGCGAACTCAGGAACCTGACGCCGGCGAACTGCGTGTTCGGCCGCGGCAAGATCGACGGCCGGACCGTGGTCGTGGTCGGCGACGATTTCACGGTGCGCGGCGGCTCCGCCGACGCCTCGATCTCAGCAAAGCCGCTGATGGCCGAGGAGATGGCGCACGACTTCCGGCTGCCGATCATCCGGATGATCGAAGGCTCCGGCGGCGGCGGCTCAGTAAAGACCATCGAGACCAAGGGCGCGGCCAACCTGCCGGGCGGCGTCGGCGGCACCCGCTGGTACTGGTACACGATCGCGAACCTGGCGCGCGTGCCGGTGGTTGGGTTGGGGCTCGGTTCGGTCGCGGGCCTTGGCGCGGCGCGGCTCGCCGCAAGCCATTATTCGGTCATGACGAAAAACTCCGCGATGTTCGTCGCGGGGCCGCCGGTCGTCAAACGGCTGGGCCAGGACCTCACCAAGCAGGAGCTCGGCGGCGCCGAGATTCAGACCCGCGCCGGCGGCGTCGATGACGCGGTCGAGACCGAGGAGGAGGCATTCGCGCGTGCCCGGCGTTTCCTGTCCTATCTGCCGTCGTCGGTCTACGGGCTGCCGCCCACGTTGCCCAGCGACGACGATCCGGAGCGTGCGGAGGATTCGCTGATGAAGGCGGTGCCGCGCAACCGCCGCCAGGTCTACAAGATGCGGCCGGTCATCGATGCGGTGGTCGACAAGGGCTCGTTCTTCGAGATGGCCGCGAATTTCGGCCGCCCGATCATTACCGGCTTGGCCCGGCTGGAGGGGCGCGCGGTGCTGCTGCTCGCCAGCGATCCCTTCCATTACGGCGGGTCGTGGACGGCGGAAGCCTGCCAGAAGGTGGTGCGGTTTGTCGATCTCGCCGAGACCTTCCATCTGCCGGTGGTCTACCTGATGGATTGCCCGGGCTTCATGATCGGGCTCGAGGCCGAGAAGTCGGCCACCATCCGCCATGGTGTTCGCGCCATGGCCGCGGTCAACCAGTCGACCGTGCCCTGGTGCACCGTCATCGTGCGCAACGCCTTCGGCGTCGCCGGTGTCGTGCATCAGCCGTCGAACCGGTTTTCGATGCGCTATGCCTGGCCGTCGGCCTATTGGGGCTCGCTGCCGCTGGAGGGCGGTATCGAGGCGGCCTATCGCGCCGACATCGACGCGGCAGACGACCCGCAAGGCAAGCTGAAAGAGATCGAGGATCGCCTCAACAAATTGCGCTCGCCGTTCCGCTCGGCCGAGAAATTCTGGGTCGAGGAGATCATCGACCCGCGCAAGACCCGTTCGCTGCTGTGTGAATTCGCGCGACTGGCCGAACCGCTGCGCACGCCGGGCCCGCCGTCGAACATGGCGACGCGGCCGTAGCGGAAAGGCGAGGGGCCACGCGATCTCCGCGTCATTGCGAGGAGCGAAGCGACGAAGCAATCCAGCTTTCCGCCTGCGGCAGCATGGATTGCTTCGCGGAGCCTGTCATCGGGCGGCGCTTTGCACCGACCCGTTGGCTCGCAATGACGATGAGATACCCTACGCCGCCACCGGCTTCGGCGGCCGCGCGATCGCGAGCACGATCAGCGCGGCCACGACGCAGAGCGCGCCGGCGACGAAGAACGCCGGCAGGTAGGTCGCCAGCAGCGTTCGCGACAGGCCGGCGCCGAAGGCCGCGGTGGCCGCGCCCATTTGATGGCCGGCGAAAATCCAGCCGAACACCAGATTGGCGCGTTCCGGCCCGAACCGCTGCGCGGTCAGCCGCACTGTCGGCGGTACGGTTGCGATCCAGTCGAGCCCGTAGAACATCGCAAACAGCGACAGGCCGTAGAACGAGAAATCGGAAAACGGCAGGAACAACAGCGACAGTCCGCGCAGGCCGTAATACCAGAACAGCAGCCAGCGGTTGTCGTAGCGGTCCGACAGCCAGCCCGACATGATGGTGCCGAAGAAGTCGAACACGCCCATGGCGGCGAGCAGGCTCGCGGCCTGTACCTGCGGAATGCCGAAATCGAGGCACATCGGAATCAGATGGACCTGGACCAGCCCGTTGGTGGAGGCGCCGCAGATGAAGAAGGTCGCAAACAGGATCCAGAACACCCGTTGCTTCGAGGCATCGCGCAGCGTGCCGAGGGCTGCCGCCATGATCGGCGCGTTGCTCGCAGGCGGCGCCGGCAACGGCTCCGTGCCCTCGTCGCCGAACGGCCGCAAGCCGACATCGGACGGACGATCGCGCATCAACATCAGCACGGCGAATGCCGCGACGGCGAGCATCACGCACATCAGCCCCAGCGCGATCCGCCAGCCCACCCGCTCGGTGATGCTGGCGAGCAGGGGCAGGAACACCAATTGCCCGGTGGCGACGCTCGCGGTGAGAATGCCGACCACGAGCCCCCGCCGCGCCGCGAACCAGCGCGCGGCGATGGTGGCGCCCAGTACCAGCGCGGTCATGCCGGTGCCGATGCCGATCACGACGCCCCACAGCAGCATCAATTGCCAGACCTTTGTCATTCCGAGCGAGGTCACCAGCGCCGAAGCGACGATCAGCAGCGCCGACAGCGTCACATTGCGCAGGCCGTAGCGGTTCAGCAACGCGGCCGCGAACGGCGCCATCAGGCCGAAGAGAATAAAACGGATCGACAGCGCCGAGGATATTTCGGCGGTGGTCCAGCCGAACTCATGCTGCAGCGGCACGATGAAGACGCCGGGTGCGCCGACCGTGCCGGCGCTGATCAGCGCGGTGAAGAAGGTCACGCCCACCATCACCCAGCCATAATGGATGTTGCGGCGGGCGAGGGCGGCTGACAGCCAGTTCGAGATCATGGAATTTCAAGCTTCCTGCCGGTTGGCGCTGGGGAACAACGTATCTGGTCGTAACGACCCCTCGGCGATGATTAGCCCCGGCCGGGCCCTGTCGCTTATCCAATTTGCGACAGGCCTATCCCGGGCGCGAAAACTTTCGCCGGAGCGTCAGTGCACGATGCGTTCAACGGCGATGGCGGTGGCTTCGCCGCCGCCGATGCAGAGCGCGGCTATGCCGCGTTTCAGGTTCTGGGTTTCCAGCGCATGTAACAGTGTCACGATCAGCCGGGCGCCGGTGGCGCCGATGGGATGGCCGAGCGCGCACGCGCCGCCGTTGATATTGAGCTTGTCGCGGGGAATCCCGAGGTCGCGCTGTGCGGCCATCGCCACCACGGCGAAGGCCTCGTTGATCTCGAACAGGTCGACATCGCCGACGCTCCAGCCGACCTTGTCGAGCAGCTTGCGGATCGCCGGGATCGGCGCGGTGGTGAACCATTGCGGCTCCCGGCTGTGGGTGGCGTGGCCCTTGATCTCGGCCAGCATGGGCAGACCGTCGCGATCGGCAAGCGAGCGTTTTGCCAGGATCAGCGCCGCGGCGCCGTCGGCGTTGGCCGAGGAGGCGGCCGGCGTGATGGTGCCGTTGGCGCGGAACGCCGGCTTCAGCCCGGGAATCTTGGCCGGATCGACTTTCAGCGGATGCTCGTCATTGGCAATGGTGCGGGGACCTGCTTTTTCCTTCACCGTAACAGGTACGATCTCGGCCTTGAACGCGCCGCCTTCGACTGCTTTGCGTGCCCGGCTCAGCGTCTCCATCGCATAGGCGTCCTGCGCCGCGCGGGTGAACTGGTAGGCTTCCGCGGTGGCCTCGCCGAAATCGCCCATCGAGCGGCCGGTTTCATAGGCGTCTTCGAGGCCGTCCATGAACATGTGGTCAATGATGCGGTCATGGCCGGCTCGATAGCCGCCGCGCGCTTTCGCCAGCAGATACGGCGCGTTGGTCATGCTCTCCATGCCGCCCGACAGCACGATCTCGGCGGAGCCCGCGTGAATGATATCGTGCGCCAGCATGGTGGCTTTCATGCCGGAGCCGCAGACCTTGTTGACGGTGGTGGCTCCGGTCGCGTCCGGCAGTTTGGCGCCGCGCGCCGCCTGCCGCGCCGGGGCCTGGCCCTGTCCGGCCGGCAGCACGCAGCCCATGAACACCTCGTCGATCCGCTCGGGCGACAATTTGGCCCGCTCGACGGCGGCGCCGATCACGTGGGAACCGAGCTGATGGGCGGAAAGCGGTGAAAGTTCCCCCATGAACCGGCCGAGCGGGGTGCGGGCGGCGGAAACGATGACGACGGGATCGGAAGCTGCGGTCATGGCGGGCTCCTCGTTTGAGCGTGATCTTACATTATGGTCATCATATGATGCGCCGCAAAAATTGCAACGGCGGTTGAGGGATAAATTGTCGTGAAACGGCTGCGCCCGATGGGAGGGGGGACACTGGCGGCCGCCGTCCGCTTCTATGGCGGTTCTTCAGGGCCATCAAGCTTGAAAGACACCCCATGGCAGGGCACCATCATCCTGGCAGGCATACCGATTACCTCACCCGAGAAAGACGCCGAGATGGATCAAGCCCGACGCGCGCAAGAGACCGAATCCAGCGAAGTCCTCTACGATTTCGATGACGGCATTGCCGTCATCACCCTCAACGCGCCGGAGCGCATGAACACGATCTCCGGGCCGATGCTGAACGACCTGACGCGGCTGCTGATTGCAGCCAACGAGGATCCGGCGGTGCGTTGCGTCATCCTCACCGGCAACGGCCGCGCCTTCTGCGCCGGCCTCGATCTGCGCAAGGAGCGAAGCGGCGACGGGCTCAGCGCGGCATCCTCGAAAACGACGCTCGATCTGCGCAACACCCCGCCAACGGTTCTGCAGGCGATGGACAAGCCGACGATTTGCGCCGTCAATGGCGGCGCTGCCGGATACGGCATGGATACCGCGCTCGGCTGTGACATTCGCATCATGGCGGAATCGGCAAAACTCGCGGCGGCCTTCGTCAAGCGTGGCGTAGTGCCGGAGTCCGGCGGCACCTGGTTCCTGCCGCGGATGATCGGCTGGGCCAAGGCTTCCGAACTGATCTTCACCGGCCGCACGCTGTCCGCGCGCGAATGCCTGGACTGGCGCCTCGCCAACGAGGTGGTGCCGGACGCCGAACTGATGGGGCGGGCGCGCGCGGTGGCACGGGAGATTGCGGCGAATGCGCCGCTCGCGGTGCAGGCCGCCAAGCGCATGATGCGGATGGGTCTCAACGAGACTTTCCCGGATCACGTGCACCACGTCTATCTGCAACTGCTGCCGCTGTTCAAAACCGAGGACATGCAGGAAGGCATCAAGGCCTTCATGGAAAAGCGCGAGCCGAAATTCGAGGGCCGCTGAACTTCCGAGGTCACCGAGACGCGTTCCTCCGCTCATTTCTTCCGATTGACGAACGCCTGCATCAGTTGCTGCGGTTCGCCGGTCAGGTAGGATTGCCCGAACACGGAGATCGAGAGGTCGACGGATTGCTTCAGCGGCAATTCTTCCCATTGCCGCAGCAGGGCCTTTTGCGCGCGTAAAGCGCCGGGCGCGCATTCCAGAAGCGCCTTGACGGTCTTCTCGACCGCGGCATCAAGGCCGCCTTCCGGCGCGACCACGTCGATCAGTCCCCAGCCGAGTGCGGTTGGCGCGTCGATATTCTCCGCCGTCATCACCAGCCAGCGGGCGCGGCCCCAGCCGATCAGCCGCGGCAACAGCGCGGCGTGAATCACGCTGGGGATTCCGACCCGGACCTCCGGCATGCCGAATTTGGCGTCGTGGGCGGCGACGCGGAAGTCGCAGGCGGCGGCGAATTCCAGGCCGCCGCCGAGGCACCAGCCGGGCATCCGCGCGATCACAGGCGCCGGAAACGCGCGTGCCGCCTCGCAGAGATCGCGCAGACCCGTGATGAACCTTTCCGCGGACGCCTGATCGAGCGTGGCCATTTCCTTGATGTCGGCGCCGCCGATCATGCTCTTTTCGCCCTGACCCGATATGACCAGCGCGCGTATCTGTCGATCCGCCGCCAGCGTCTCCAGCCCTTCACGCAACCCGTTGATGACGGACGATCCCAGGATGTTGAGCGAACCGGCATTGCAGATCGTCAGGCGAACGACGCCGCGCGGGTCTCGGTCGACGCCGCAATAGGGATTGAGCATTTGCATGGACGGTCTCGGCTGTTGCGAATGAATGTCGGCCTCGAGGAAGGCTATTCCCGATCAAATGGACGGCTTGTCAAGCAGGGCTGAGGTGATCTATGCCGGTCCGGGCTGGTAGCGGTTAACCGCTCGATCAATGTCCGGTAGCAGCCCTGCAATTAGCTGCAGCTTTTTCCGGCTGCCCTGGCTATTATATGACTCCAGACATCTTATAGGACGGCCGATGCGCTACTCCAGGGAACACAAGCTCGAAACCCACGCGCGGATTGTCAAGCGCGCCTCGGTGCGGCTGCGCGAAAAGGGCGCGCACGGTATCGGGGTCGCCGACCTGATGAAGGACGCAGGGCTGACCCATGGCGGGTTCTATGCCCATTTCGATTCCCGCGAAGCGCTGGTCATCGAGGCGTTTGCCTATGCGATGGATCGCTCGACCGAGCGCTGGCGCAAGCTCGGCGAACAGACCCCGCCGGACAAGCGGCTGGCGGCGATCGTGGATTCCTATTTGACCACGACCCACCGCGATGATCCCGGCCATGGCTGCGCGGTTCCGACGCTGGGCGCGGAAATCGCCCGCGAGAGCCCGAAAACCCGCAAGGCCTTCGCGGCCAAGCTGGAGCAGATGGTCGACATGATCGCCGAACAGATTCCGGCGCTGCCGCGCAAGACAGCGCGCAAGCAGGCGGCGGCGACGCTGGCCACCATGATGGGTACCCTGGTGCTGGCCCGGATCGCGGGAAACAGCGAGTTTTCCGACGAGATTCTCGCCGCCGGACGCGAGGCCGTGCTGGAGCGTGCAACGCCTGCGAAGCGGGCGGCGAAGAAATCCGCCGTCAAAAAGGCCGCCGCGCCGGCCCGGACCTGACGGAAGCGGCGCGTCGTCCATGCGACGTTGGTCGTAGGAATGCGAAAAGGCGGCCAGGCCACCATTTTCGCAAATCCGCCGCGCATCGAGACCCTTTCCAAACGTCTCAAAGACTGCAAGATGCCGCCAAAACCTGCACCCGATGGTCTTGGAGGAACGCATGCGCACAATCGGACATTTTATCGGCGGCCGTGAGGTCAAGGGGACTTCCGGGCGCTTTGCCGACGTCTTCGAACCCATGACCGGCGACGTCCAGGCCCAGGTGGCGCTGGCCTCCAAGGCCGAGCTTCGCGCCGCGGTCGAGAACGCCAAAGCCGCGCAAGTGGAATGGGGTGCAACCAATCCGCAGCGCCGCGCCCGGATCATGATGAAGTTCCTCGAACTGGCGCAGCGCGACTACGACAAGCTCGCCGACCTCCTGGCGCGCGAGCACGGCAAGACCATTCCCGACGCCAAGGGCGACATCCAGCGCGGGCTCGAAGTGGTCGAATTCGCCTGCGGCATCCCGCATCTGATGAAGGGCGAATATACCGAGGGCGCCGGCCCCGGCATCGACATCTATTCGATGCGCCAGCCGCTCGGTGTGGTCGCCGGCATCACGCCGTTCAATTTTCCCGCCATGATCCCGATGTGGAAGTTCGCCCCCGCGATCGCCTGCGGCAATGCGTTCGTGCTGAAGCCCTCCGAGCGCGATCCCGGCGTTCCCATGGAACTGGCGAAGCTGATGATCGAGGCCGGGCTGCCGCCGGGCATCCTCAACGTCGTCAACGGCGACAAGGAAGCGGTCGATGCCATCCTCGACGACCCCGATATCAAGGCCGTCGGTTTCGTCGGATCCTCGCCGATCGCGCAATATATCTATGAGCGGGCGGCTGCCACTGGCAAGCGCGCGCAGTGTTTTGGCGGCGCCAAGAACCACGCCATCGTGATGCCCGACGCCGACATGGACCAGACCGTCGACGCCCTGATCGGCGCCGGCTACGGCTCGGCCGGCGAGCGCTGCATGGCGATCTCGGTCGCCGTCCCCGTCGGCAAGACCACCGCCGACCGGCTGATGGAAAAGCTGATCCCGCGGGTCGAAGCCCTGAAGATCGGCACATCGATCGATCCGTCGGCGGATTACGGTCCGCTGGTGACCAAGGCTGCCCTCGATCGCGTGAAGAACTATGTCGAGATCGGCATCCAGGAAGGCGCAAAACTCGCGGTCGACGGCCGCAGCTTCAAGATGCAGGGCTATGAAAACGGCTTCTACATGGGTGGCTGCCTGTTCGACAACGTCACCAAGGACATGCGGATCTACAAGGAAGAGATCTTTGGGCCGGTGCTTTCGGTGGTGCGCGCGCACGACTACAAGGAAGCGCTCGCGCTGCCGTCCGACCACGACTACGGCAACGGCGTCGCGATCTTCACCCGCGACGGCGACGCCGCGCGCGATTTCGCCGCCAAGGTCAATGTCGGCATGGTCGGCATCAACGTGCCGATCCCGGTGCCGATCGCCTACTACACCTTCGGCGGCTGGAAGAAGTCCGGCTTCGGCGACCTCAACCAGCACGGCCCTGATTCGATCCGCTTCTACACCAAGACCAAGACGGTGACGGCGCGCTGGCCGTCCGGCGTCAAGGAAGGCGCGGAGTTTTCGATCCCGACGATGAACTGATCGCGCATGGGCTTTGGTGGATCGATTCCACTCACAGGCCTCATCCTGAGGAGCGCGCTTTTGCGCGCGTCTCGAAGGATGGCGGCTTGCACGGTCGTTGCCTGTGGCCATCCTTCGAGACGCATCGCTGCGCGATGCTCCTCAGGATGAGGTTCGGAAATGGTGTCGATATGATACGAAACGATGGAAACACTGTACTAGGCAGGCCCTGATCCCAGATGCAATTCGCTCTCAACGAGGACCAGATTGCGGTTCGCGATATGGCGCGGGATTTTGCCGCGGAGAAAATCGCACCGCATGCGCTGCGCTGGGACGAGGAGAAGCATTTTCCGGTCGACGTGATGCGCGAGGCGGCCAGGCTCGGCATTGGCGGCATCTACATCCGCGACGACGTCGGCGGTTCGGCCCTGAGCCGGTTCGACGCCGCGCTGATCTTCGAGGCCTTGGCGCAGGGCTGCCCGACGGTGTCGGCGTTCATCTCGATCCACAACATGGCGTCGTGGATGATCGACGCCTTTGGTGACGAGACGCAGCGGCGGAAATTTCTGCCGAAACTCTGCACCATGGAGCTATTGGCGAGCTATTGCCTGACCGAGCCGGGCGCAGGCTCCGATGCGGCGGCGCTGCGCACCCGCGCGGTGCGCGACGGCGACCATTACGTGCTCAACGGCCAGAAGCAGTTCATTTCGGGCGCCGGCAAGGGCGATATTTACGTGGTGATGGTGCGCACCGGCGGCGACGGGCCCGGCGGCATCTCGACCCTCGTCGTCGATGGCGGTACGCCGGGGCTGTCGTTCGGCGCCAACGAGCGCAAGATGGGCTGGAACGCGCAGCCGACCCGGGCGGTGATCTTCGAGAATGCGCGGGTGCCGGTCGCCAACCGGCTGGGCGAGGAGGGCATCGGCTTCAAGATCGCGATGGCCGGGCTCGACGGCGGCCGCCTCAACATCGCCGCCTGTTCGCTCGGCGGCGCGCAATCCGCGCTCGACAAATCACTGGCTTACATGAAGGAGCGCAAGGCGTTCGGAAAACGCCTCGACGAATTCCAGGCGCTGCAATTCCGCCTTGCCGACATGGCGACCGAGCTGGAAGCGGCCCGGACCTTTGTGTGGCGCGCGGCCGCCGCGCTCGACCGCCGGGATCCCGACGCCACCATGCTGTGCGCGATGGCCAAACGCTTCGGCACCGACGTCGGCTTCGAGGTGGCCAACCAGGCGCTGCAGCTGCACGGCGGCTATGGTTACCTCAGCGAATACGGCATCGAGAAGATCGTACGCGACCTGCGCGTGCACCAGATCCTCGAAGGCACCAACGAGATCATGCGGCTGATCGTTTCGCGCAAGCTGATCGAGGGCGCGCGATGACCGCTTCTGCCGCCGCCGTTGCCGCCGAGCGCGACCTGATCGTCCGGCGCGAAGGCGTGGCCGGAATCATCCGGCTCAACCGGCCGAAGGCGATCAACGCCATGACCTTCGAAATGTCGATCGGCATTGACAAGGCGCTCGATCAGTTCGAGGCCGACCCGGCGGTGGCGCTGGTGCTGCTGGAAGGCGCCGGCGAGCGCGGATTGTGCGCTGGCGGCGACATCCGCGGGCTGTACGAAAGCTCGCGCGAAGGTGGCGACCTCGGCAAGCGCTTCTGGCGCCAGGAATACATCATGAACGCGCGCATCGCGCGTTTCCCAAAGCCTTATGTCGCCTTCATGGACGGGCTGGTGATGGGCGGCGGCGTCGGGTTGTCCGCGCATGGTAGCCATCGCGTCGTGACCGAGAAGACAAAACTGGCGATGCCGGAAGTCGGTCTCGGCTTCTTTCCCGATGTCGGCGGCACCTATCTGTTGTCGCGCTCGCCCGGCGAGATCGGCACTTATTTCGGGCTCACCGGCCAGACCATGAACGGTCCCGACGCGGTCTATGCCAAATTCGCCGATGCGGTCGTGCCCTCCGGCAAGCTCGCGGCGCTGCGCGAGACGCTGGTCGGTCTGCGCACGGGCACCAACGCTGCCGAGGTGAAGGCCGCGATCGGGCAGTTTGCGACCGGCGAGACGGCGGGCCCCGTGGCCGCGCAGCAGCCGCAGATCGACCGCTGGTTCGCCCATGACCGGATGGAAGATATCGTCGCCGACCTGAAGCGGGACGGCTCTGAGCTCGCGCAAGCGACGCTGAAAGCGTTGAACGAGAAGTCGCCGCGCGGCATGGTGGTCGCCCTAAAGCTGCTACGGCTGGCGCGGCGTTCGTCCTCGCTGGAGGAATGCCTGGTGCGGGAATATCGCGCCGCGCTCGAAGTGTTTCGCAGCGACGATTTTCGCGAGGGTGTGCGCGCCGCCGTGATCGACAAGGACCGCAATCCGAAATGGTCCCCGGCACGGATCGAGGACGTGACGCCGGAAATGGTCGCACCTTATTTCGCGGAGATCGGCGCCGACGAACTGGTATTCGCCACAGCAAAATAGAAACTGACGGAGGGAACGGGACCATGGCAAACATCGCATTCATCGGCCTCGGCAACATGGGCGGCCCGATGGCGGCCAACCTGGTCAAGGCCGGCCACAAGGTGACCGCGTTCGACCTGGTGGCGGCCTCGCGCGATCAGGCCAGGGCCGACGGCGCCGCGATCGCCGACAGCGCGGTCGGCTCGGTGAAGGGCGCGGACGTGGTCGTCACCATGCTGCCCGCCGGCAAGCACGTGATCTCGGTCTGGACCGATGTGGTTCCCTCGATGAAAAAGGGCGCGCTGATCATCGATTGCTCCACCATCGACGTCGAGAGTGCGAAACAGGCCCATGCGCTGGCGGCCAAGCACGGCGTCCTCTCGGTCGACGCGCCGGTGTCCGGCGGCACCGGTGGCGCCAGGGGCGCGACGTTGACCTTCATGTGCGGCGGCGAGGACAAGGCGTTCGCGGCCGCGAAGCCCGTGCTGGAGAACATGGGCAAGAAGATCGTGCATTGCGGCGGCGCCGGCGCCGGGCAGGCGGCGAAGATCTGCAACAACATGATCCTCGGCATTTCCATGATCGCGGTCGGGGAAGCCTTTGCGCTCGCCGAAAAACTGGGGTTGTCGCACCAGGCGCTGTTCGACGTCGCCTCGACCTCGTCGGGGCAGTGCTGGTCGCTGACTTCGTATTGCCCGGTGCCGGGTCCGGTGCCGGCCTCGCCCGCCAATAGCGGCTACAAGCCGGGCTTTGCCTCGGCGCTGATGGTAAAGGATCTGACGCTGGCGCAGGATGCGGCCAAGGCGGCCGGCGCCGCGACGCCGCTCGGCAAGCATGCGCAGGAGATCTACAAGGCGTTCGATGCCGCCGGAAACGGCGGGGTCGATTTTTCCGGCATCATTCAGCACGTCCGCGCTTTGGCTGGAAAATGATTGACACCGTCATTGCGAGCGAAGCGAAGCAATCCGTGTCACCGCGTTGGCACTATGGATTGCTTCGTCGCTTCGCTCCCTTGCGCAAACGCTTCGCGTTTGTCGCAGGCAGTGACGCCAACTTAACCGGCTTGCGCCATAGGTGATCGTCATGACGACATTCCAGGACGCCCGTTCATTCCTGCTCACGCATCGCAGCGACTACGATAGCGCGGTAAAGGGATTCCGCTGGCCCGATCCGGTGCCGTTCAACTGGGCGCTGGACTGGTTCGACGCCGAGCTGGCGCGAAATGCCGAAAGCAAGGACCGTCCCGCGCTGTGGATCGTCGATGCTGGCAGCGACAAGGAGACAAAACTCTCGTTCGCGGCATTGTCGCGCCGCTCCAACCAGGTCGCAAATTTCCTGCGAGCGCAGGGGCTGACGCGCGGCGATCATCTGTTGCTGCTGCTCGGCAATGTCGTCCCGCTGTGGGAGACCATGCTGGCGGCGATCAAGCTCGGCGTCGTGGTGATTCCCGCCACCACGCTGTTGACCCCGGACGAACTGCGCGACCGGCTCGATCGCGGCCGCGCCAAAGTGGTGGTGGCATCGCAGGACCAGGTCGCGAAATTTTCAGGACTTCGGCGGCGACAAGCTGATCCGCATCGTCGTCAACGCCTCGTCGAAGCCGGACGGCTGGCTGGCGTTCGAAGAGGCCGCGGCGTTTCCGGAAGAGTTCACGCCTGATGGCCCGACCGGGCCGGATGATCCGGTGCTGCTGTATTTCACCTCGGGCACCACGGCAAAGCCGAAACTGGTGCGGCACAGCCAGCGCAGCTATCCCGTCGGCGCATTGTCGACGATGTACTGGCTCGGGCTGCAGCCCGGCGACGTCCATCTCAATATCTCTTCGCCCGGCTGGGCCAAGCATGCCTGGAGCTGCTTCTTCGCGCCCTGGAATGCCGGCGCCACCGTATTCGTGGTCAATCAGCAGCGCTTCGACGCCAAGGGATTGCTCGCGACCATCGGCCGCTGCGGCGTCACCACGCTGTGCGCGCCGCCGACGGTGTGGCGGCTGTTCATCCAGGAGCGATTGTCCGATTTCAAGGTCGCCTTGCGTGAAGTCTGCGGCGCCGGCGAACCGCTCAACCCTGAAGTGATCGACCAGGTACGCAATGCCTGGGGGCTGACCATCCGCGACGGCTACGGCCAGACCGAAACCACCGCGCTCGCCGGCAATTCGCCGGGGCAGAACGTAAAGGTCGGGTCGATGGGGCGGCCGCTGCCGGGATACCGGGTGCGGATCACCGACATCGACGGCCACGTGACGCAGGAGGGCGAAGTCACGCTCGTGCTCGGCGCCCACCGCCCGGCGGGCCTGATGCAGGGCTATCAGGGCGATGACGGCAAACTGAGCGGCGCCGATGGCGAGCTCTATCGCAGCGGCGACGTGGTGTTCGCCGACGAGGAAGGCTATTTGACCTTCGTCGGCCGCACCGACGACGTGTTCAAGTCATCCGATTACCGGATCAGCCCGTTCGAGCTCGAGAGCATTATGCTCGAGCACGAGACGGTCGCCGAGGCGGCGGTCGTGCCCAGCCCAGATCCGATCCGCCTTGCGATTCCGAAGGCCTATGTGCTGCTGGTGGCGGGCGCGGAACGCACGCGCGAGACTGCGCTGTCGATCTTCCAGCATTTGCATACGCGACTGGCGCCATTCAAGCGCATCCGCAAGATCGAATTCGTGACGGAATTGCCGAAGACGATTTCCGGAAAGATCCGCCGCGTGCAGTTGCGCCGGCTGGAGCACGACAACGATCGCGACGACGCGCTGCGCGGCGTGGAATTTCGCGAAGAGGATTTCCCTGAATTGCAGAAGATGCGGCCCGCCGGGTCGACGGAGAGTTGATGGATGAATGAAGTCTGGAAGAAGCCGCCGGTTTCGCTTGAAGCCTATCAGAGCATGGTCGGCAAGGAGATCGGCGTCTCGTCGTGGCACCTGATCGATCAGGACCGGATCAATGCCTATGCCGATGTGATCGAGGATCACCAGTTCATCCATGTCGATCCCGAGCGTGCCAAGCGCGAAACCGCATTTGGAACGACCATCGCCCATGGCTTCCTGACGATGTCGCTGATGAGCATCATGTCCTATGAGGTGATGCCGGTCATCGCGGGCACGACGATGGGGGTCAATTATGGTTTCGACAAATTGCGCTTCATCTCGCCGGTGCGCGCCGGCTCCCGGGTCCGCGGCCGGTTCATGCTGACGGAGGCGACGTTGCGAAAGCCAAAGGAATTGCTGTCGCGTACCGCCGTCAGCGTCGAGATCGAAGGCGAGCAGAGGTCGGCATTGGTCGCCGACTGGATCGGCCTGATTTACTTCGCTTGACCTGCCTCCGCCCGTCATGGTCGGGCTTGACCCGGCCATCCATCACGGGTCAATAACGGCCAATCTGCCGCGCTGTTTCCCTCTCCCCTTGTGGGAGAGGGAAGAAGAAGGCCTTCGATTGACCTTACCACTTCAGGAATCCTGCTCATGACAATCAGGTTTGACGGACGCGTCGCCATCGTGACCGGCGCGGGCAATGGTCTTGGGCGCGCGCATGCGCTGGGTCTGGCGAGCCGCGGCGCCAAGGTCGTGGTCAACGATTTCGGCGGCGCCCGTGACGGTACCGGCGGATCGCTGACGCCGGCGGAAAGCGTGGTCGAGGAGATCAGGAAGGCCGGCGGCACCGCGATGGCCGACGGCGCCGACGTCTCGAACTTCGAGCAGGTCAAGGCGATGGTCGCCCGCGCCACCAAGGAGTGGGGCAGCGTTGACCTGCTCTGCGCCAATGCCGGCATCCTGCGCGACAAGTCGTTCGGCAAGATGGAAGCCGCCGACTTCGCCAAGGTGCTGGACGTGCATCTCACCGGCACCTTCTTCTGCTGCAAGGCGGTGTGGGACGGCATGCGCGAGCGCAATTACGGCCGCATCGTGCTGACCACCTCGTCGTCCGGCCTGTTCGGCAATTTCGGCCAGGCCAATTACGGCGCGGCGAAATCCGGCATGGTCGGCTTGATGAACGTGCTGGCCGAGGAAGGCCGCAAGAACAACATCCGCGTCAACATCATCTCGCCAACGGCGGCGACCCGCATGACCGAGGAATTGCTGCCGCCGCAGGCGCTCGAGCTGATGAAGCCGGAAGCGATCACGCCGGCGGTGGAATACATGCTGAGTGAGGAGGCGCCGACCCGCACCATCATGGGCGCCGGCGCCGGCTCGTTCGCGGTGATCAAGATCATCGAAAGCGAAGGCATCAACCTGGCCCAGTCCGATTGGACGCCGGACGCCGTCGCGGCTCACTTCGCCGAGATCAGCGACATGTCGAGGGCCAAGGCGTTGGCGGGCGCCTTCGAGCAGACGCAAAAATACATCGGCCAGGCCGCGGCGAGAGCGGGGATCAAGCTGTAGAGTCAGGTCGTCATTCCGGGGCGATGCGAAGCATCACGCGAAGCGCGGGCATCCGGGCTAGTCTGCTGCGGAGAAGGTTTTCGTCATGTCGCGACGACGGGGGAAGATAATCGGCGCGGCCATAGTTGTGCTATGCGCTGTTGCGTTCGCTGTGGGCGTCACCTTACTCTGCATGGCATACACTATGTCGGCGCATGTCGATGAACGAAGAGCGCAACAGCTGACGGAAAGTTATGAAGAGGGACGTTTTCATATGTCCCCGCAAGAACGCGAGCAGAGCGAACGCGAAATTGTGAGTCTTCGCACAGCGAAGTGGCCACTGTACAATATTGGCGTTTGCATTTGCCTCGCCACGGCAACGTTTGCAGTCGCGATCGCGCGATTCCGATTATGGGATATGCGCAATTGGAAGGTCATAACGACGCCTCGAACGCGATGGCGCCTTATTGCCCTCGCAAGTGCCGCTTGGCTGGCGCTGATCCCGGCAACTTTTCTGGAAATCAATGATGAATTTCTTCAAGACGATCTCATGCCGCATAACGGCTATGGCGTCGGTGGCACCAGCGGTTTGTTCCTGGCGACGGGAGTACCGCTTATCGTTGTGATTTGGATGCTTGCTACGCTCATATGTAGATTTGTTGTCCTAAGAAGTGTGAACCTGCCTACGACGCTTTGGCAAGCCAGTTATCCCGGGCAGTCTCGCAATGTCGCTCTGGCTATTTTCTACGGAGCAACCATGGGCCTACTTGCTGCTTCGGTCGCGTGGTCAGCGGTTTATTACATATGGGGTATGCCAAGTGGATTGATTGGGATTTATGTTACGCTTTCGAGCCGCGCCGGCTTGCGGAGCCGAAAAGTGCATAACCCCTAGGACGGACGGCGTGGCGTAGCCGTCTTGTCATTCACCCCCTGGTGTCTGTGTCACCTCCTGCCCAAACTCAGATCGCCGTCGTCGGTGCCGGCCCGGCCGGGCTGATGGCGGCCGAGGTGCTGGCGCGGGGTGGCGCGGCCGTCACGGTCTATGACGCGATGGCGTCGGCCGGCCGCAAGTTGCTGATGGCGGGGCGCGGCGGGCTCAACCTTACCCACAGCGAGAGGCTGCCAGATTTCCTCACCCGCTACGGCAAGGTCGCACCGCAACTCATTGCTGCCATTGAAGCATTTCCGCCGGAGCGTCTGCGCGAATGGAGCGAGGCGCTGGGCCAGCCGACCTTTATCGGTTCCTCCGGCCGGGTGTTTCCCAAGGCGATGAAAGCCTCGCCCTTGCTGCGCGCGGGGCTGCGGCGGCTCGATGCCATGGATGTGCAATTCGCGCTGCGCCACCGCTGGACCGGCTGGGACGAGCAGGGTCGTCTGCAGTTTCAGACCCCCGATGGGCCGATTGCCGTCGATACCAGCGCGACCGTGCTGGCGCTGGGCGGCGCGAGCTGGCCACGGCTCGGCTCGGATGCGGCTTGGGTGAAAACGCTTGCGGCGAAGGGCGTGACGATCGCGCCGCTCAAGCCCGCCAATTGCGGGTTCATGGTCGCCTGGTCGGAAGTCTTTCGCGACCGTTTTGAAGGCCAGCCGCTGAAAGGCGTTGCGCTGTCGTTTGGATCACACGCCGTGCGCGGCGAAGCCATGATCACGCGCACCGGCATCGAGGGTGGCGCAATCTATGCGCTGTCGGCTGAATTGCGCGAAGCCGTCCTCGCTTCGCGGCAGGCGACCTTTCATATCGCCTTGCGGCCCGATCTGGACATCAACGCCCTGGCCGCGCGACTGGCGGCGCCAAAGGCAAAGCAGTCGCTTTCGAACTGGCTGCGCAAGGCTGCGCAGCTTTCGCCTGTCGGCATCGGCCTGTTGCAGGAGGCGGCAATGAACTCCGGTGCTTCATTGTCGTTGCTGTCGCCCGCACGCCTTGCCGAGCTGATCAACGCCGTACCCGTCGCGCTCAATGGCATCGCGCCGATCGCGCAAGCGATCTCGACCGCGGGCGGAATATCGTTCGACGAACTCGATTCCGATTTCATGATCCGCCGCTTGCCCGGTGTCTTTGCATCAGGCGAAATGCTCGACTGGGAAGCCCCGACCGGCGGCTACCTGCTGCAGGCCTCGTTTGCGACAGGAGCGGCGGCGGGCAGGGGCGTATTAAAGTGGCTGCGGGGCTGGGCCTCCCACTCATAGATGGTGCTTGATTGGGGCAGCTTGCTCGATGTCCGCTATCTCCCGGTAGCAACCAGAATTCCGCAGCGCAACGAAATGACGCGGTATGCCAATAACGGAAGTGCCGACGCCAACCGGCGCGGGTGGAACTCTTTTTCAATGCTCCGCCGTGAACGGCGGCATCGTCATGAATGGGCGGAAGGCGGCGACGCCGGAGCTGACTTCGTCAATAGCGCGGTCTTCCTTGGGGCCCCTGAAGGTCGCGCAAACGCCGCCGCTGTTCTGGTCCTGTGTGACATCACACGCTGATCGCCGAAGCGTGATTGCGCCGCCCCTGCGCGAGAGGAATGCCAACGCCTAACTGTCAGTCAGGTCAATGGACAGCACGCGCATGGGTTGCGCTTCAGTGACAGGAGGATAGCATGACCAGCTTCAAATTGTTGGGCGCGACGCTCGCTCTTTCCGCGCTCCTTGCGACCCCCGCCTCGGCATACGAGTTCGATCTCGGAGCCCGCCGCGGCCTTAGCCCAGAACCCGACCTTCTCCGTCTATTCGAACGATGGCCTCGGATTTTCGCGTGCGATGGCTTCGCAGGCACCGCACGGCGACGCGTCGGGAATGCATATGTTGGCACCGCGGCATCGCGGAAATCACACCGCCGGCGTCAAGCGTTACTGAACACCGACTTCGAATCGCCAGCCTTCTTGCATATCGGAGATTTGATCACCTCCGACGAGGTGATCTTGGGCAGGCTCATGGTGTTGTGGGCCAGCGTCAACGAGCCCCGTGGCCCCATCTTTCAATTCACCGTGCCCGCCCAAGCAGACAGCGCATCGTGATGCATACTGTCACATGAGAGCATGTCCCAGAAGGGGCGAGCGTTGACAAACGGCCCAGGGTCCGAGATGGGTCAATCGCGACCGGGTTCAGCTATCGGCAAGTCTGTCCAAGTCCGCTATGTCCCCGAAAGCGGAACTGATTTTACAACATTAACGCAGCTTCCGACGCGCCGCCGCGGGCAGCGTGCCCACGAGTCCCTCGCCGCGTACCAACACCACTTCGTCCCTCATGTTGACGACGACGCAAAGGGGTTCGGCACAATCCGCACGGCGTCGATACCGCGGTCGCTATTCAGCATCACGATCAAGGTCCCTGCTCGGCAGGGATCGTGAACTGAAACAGAGCGCCTTTCGGCTCGCAGGCGGTCGCCCATAATCGTCCACCGTGGGCCTGGACGATGGAACGGCAGATCGACAATCCCATTCCCACGCCGTCGGATCTTGTCGTGTAGAACGGCTCGAACAGACGGTCCAGCGTCTCCGGGGCTAGCCCCGGACCGGTATCCCGGCAGGCAACACCCACGCCGCTCTCTGTTCTCTCCGTACTGATCCGCAGCTCCCGCTCGCCCTCCGACAGGCCGCTCATCGCCTGAATGGCGTTCGCGATCAGGTTCAGAATCACCTGCTGCAATTGCACCCGGTCGCCCTGGAGACGCGGCAAGCGGGGTGCGAGCTGCTTGTGAATCGAAACGCCGCTCTTGAGGGCTTCGCTGTGGATCAGTGCGGAGACTTCCACGATCGCGTCATTGATATCCAGAGACTCCTTCCGCGGCGCCTCCTTCTTGGTCAGGTCCATCAGCCCATTGATGATGTCGCTGGCGCGACGGCTTTCCTCGACAATGCTCTCGAACGTGAGTTTTGCCTTTTCGAGGTTGGGCGGCTGCAGTGCCAGCCAGTTCAGGCCGGCGTTGCCGTTCGTAGCCAGGCTGGTCAAGGGCTGCCTGAGCTCGTGGGCAATCGAGGCGGTGAGTTGCCCAAGGATGGCGACGCGGTTCGCGCGTGCCAGCTCCCCCTGGACCTCGCGAAGTTCGCGCTCGCGGCGGGTGATATCCAGCGCGATCGTGGCCTGCCGGGCGAAGTCGGTGACAAGCGCGATTTCCCTGTCCGTGAAGGGCTGCAGCCGCCGCCGTGCAAGGCCCATGAATCCGATGACGTGATCGTCTTTCAACAGGGGAACGGAGAGTTGTGTCCTGATGCCGCCGAGATCGACGGCGGCCACCACGGTGGGATCGCCGTCGGTATAGCTTTCATGCCGCGTCAGATCGGGAATGTGGAGCGGCGTCTTCCGGGTGGCGAGTTCGCCCAGAAAGGTGCCCGGTCGTGCGATCGATGGTGGGCCTGTCCACTGGGCGGCAGCATTCGCTGTGAGTCTCTGCGCAACGCGGCGGGCTCCCGCTTCTTCGGAGAGACGCAGCGCGGCCGAATCAACCCGGCAGAGCCGCGTGGCGCTGTCGAGCAGGGTCTCAAAGACGGGTTGAAGATCGCTCGGCGAGCTGGCGATGGCGGCAAGCACCTCCGACATCGCCGATTGCTGCGCAGCGAGTTCGGCCACCTGCTCTTGCAGCTCTGACCGGGAGGGAACATGGGGGCGCGATGGGCGCTTGCTGGCCATTGCTCTCGTCCGGACGGATCCCTTGCTGGCTTCCGCAGGCTCGGCCTGACGCCTCTGGTGCGGCTGCCGATCCTACACCGCGAGCTGCAATTCGCGAAAGCGGGTACAGGTCCTAGCATCAAGAATAAGCGATTCGGCACGGCCTGCGGGGCATACGCGAGCAGGGCAGGCTAGCGGGAAGTCTGTCCGGGTCCCCCATGCCGCCGACGGCGGAGGTAATATCAGGGCATCACCGCAACTTCCCCCGCGCCGCGACGGGGAGCGTGCCCACGATTTCCTCGCCGCGCACCATCACCACTTCGTCCATCATGTTGACGACGACGCAGACATGGTTGGGCACGATCCGCACGACATCGCCGACGTTGGGCCGGGTGTTGCTGCGGGCGAGGTCGAGGAAACCGTGCTCTTCCGCAAAGCGCGCGATCTTGGCTTCGGGATGTTCCAGGATCAGCCCGTGGCCGTCGAGGCCGCCGCCGGTGTCCGAGGTCAGCGTCTTCGAGCCGGCATCCAGGATGCCGCGATCGGGGCCGGCGCGACTCACAACCGTGGAATAGATGTTCAGCGCGCAATCGTCCCAGCTTGCGACGCCGGCGGCGACCTGCATGCGGTCGTTGTAGATATAGGTGCCGGGCCGGTGTTCGGTGGCGCCCCTGAGTTTGCCGACGTTCTTCAGGTTCGGCGTGCCGCCGGTGGACACCATCGTCGCGTCGAGCCCGTGCGCGCGCACGCCGGCCAGCGCCTCGTCGTAAAATTTCTGCGCCTCGGCCCAGCCGGTCTCGGTCGGGTAGAGCATGAAGCCGGCGAAGGTCAGTCCCTTCGCGGCGGCGATCTCGCGCGCCAGCGCGATGGCTTCCGCCGGCGTTTCGACCCCGGCGCGCTTGCGCCCGGTATCGCACTCGACCACGACCGAAAGTGGCCGGCCGGAAACGCGTGCCGCCTGCGGCAGGCCGGCGATGACGGTCGAATTGTCGGCGGCGACCGTCATGTTGGCTTTTGCCTGCAGCGCGCCGAGCCGGGCCATTTTCTCGTCGCCGATCAGATTGTAGCTGATCAGGATGTCGTCGATGCCTTCGTCCGCCATCACCTCGGCCTCGCCGAGCTTCTGGCAGGTGATGCCGCGCGCGCCGGCGTCGATCTGCAATTTGGCCAGCATCGGGCTCTTGTGGGTCTTGATGTGCGGCCGGTTGGCGACGCCTGCGGCATCGCAGGCAGCCTGGATCCGCGCAATGTTGCGCTCGACGCGGTCCATGTCGATGACGGCGCAAGGCGTGCCGTATTCGCGGGCGATTTTGGCGGCGAGGGGCGTGGTCATATTGGTCAACTCCAGTCTTATCTTGCGTCATTGCGAGGAGCGAAGCGACGAAGCAATCCAGCTTTGCGCCCGGAACCGCTATGGATTGCTTCGCTCCGCTCGCAATGACGGTGGAAATTATTCCGCTGGCCTCAAGCCTGTTCGATCTCTTCGCGCAGCACTTCAAGCTCCAGCCACTTGTCCTCGGCCTCCTGCAATTCCTTCTGTGCCTTGGTCAACGCATCAGAGGCCTGGTTGAACTTGTTGCGATCCTTCTGGAACAGATCGGGGTCGTCAAGATGCCGCCGCTGTTTGGCGATTTCGGCCTGCAGTTTGGCGATGGTCTTCGGCAGGGTCTCCAGCGCGTGCTTTTCGTTGAAGGTCAGCCGGCGCTTTGGGATGCCGGAAGGCGCCGCTGAGATCGCTGCCTTTTCGCGCTCGACCGTAGCCGCCTTCACCGCCTCGCGCTTCAGGTCCGCGCCGCGCTGCGCCAGCATGTCGGTGTAGCCGCCGGCATATTCGATCCAGCGGCCGTTACCCTCAGGCGCGATCACCGAGGTTACCACGCGATCGAGAAAATCGCGATCGTGGCTGATCAGGATCACGGTGCCCTCGTAGTCGCCGAGCATCTCTTCGAGCACGTCGAGGGTTTCGAGATCGAGATCGTTGGTCGGCTCGTCCAGCACCAGCAGATTGGAAGGTTTTGCCAGCGCGCGCGCCAGCATCAGCCGGCCGCGCTCGCCGCCCGACAGCACTTCCAGCGGCGTGCGCATCTGCTCCTGCGCGAACAGAAAATCCTTCATGTAGCTGACGACGTGCTTCGGCTTGCCGCCGACCATGACGTGATCGCCGCGGCCGCCGGTCAGGGCTTCGGCCAGCGTCGATTTGGGATCGAGGCTTTCGCGGTGCTGGTCCAGCGTCGCCATCTCGATATTGGCGCCGAAGCGGATGGTGCCGCTGTCCGGCGGGCTTCCGCCGGTCAGCATGTCGATCAGCGTGGTCTTGCCGGCGCCGTTGGGGCCGACGATGCCGATGCGGTCGCCGCGCTGGATGCGGATCGAGAAGTCATCGACGATCCTGCGCTCGCCATAGCTGCGCGAGATGTTCTTCGCCTCGATGACGAGCTTGCCGGATTTGTCGGCTTCCGCGGCAGCGAGGTTGGCGTTGCCGGCGGCGCCGCGATAGTCGCGCCGCTGCTGGCGCAGCGTGTGGAGATTGCCGAGCCGCTTGACGTTGCGCTTGCGGCGGCCGGAAACGCCGTAGCGCAGCCAGTGCTCTTCATTCACGATCTTGCGGTCGAGCTTGTGCTGGTCGCGCTCTTCCTCGGCCAGCACCTCGTCGCGCCAGGCCTCGAACGCGGAAAAGCCGCGATCGATCTGCCTGATCTGGCCGCGATCGAGCCAGGCGGTGGAGCGCGACAGATTGGAAAGGAAGCGGCGGTCGTGGCTGATGATGACGAGCGCGCAGCGGCGGCTGTCGAGTTCGCTCTCCAGCCATTCGATCGTGGTGAGATCGAGATGGTTGGTGGGCTCGTCGAGCAGCAGGATGTCGGGCGAGGGCGCCAGCACATGCGCCAGCCCGGTGCGGCGGGCCTCGCCGCCGGAGAGATGCGTAGGCTCCTCGTCGCCGTGCAGCCCGAGCTGCTCGAGCAGATAAGTGGCCTGATAATGATCGTCGCCCGGAGCAAGACCCGCCTCGACATAGGCGAGCGTGGTGGCAAACCCCGAAAAGTCCGGCTCCTGCGGCAGATAGCGAATGGTCGCGCCCGGCTGCACGAATCGGCTGCCGCTGTCGGGCTGCACGAGGCCTGCCGCGATCTTCAGCAGCGTCGACTTGCCGGATCCGTTGCGGCCGATCAGGCAGACGCGCTCGCCCGCCGACACCGACAGTTCGACGCCCGACAACAGCGGCGTGCCGCCAAACGTCAGTTTGATGTCCTTCAACTGGATCAGCGGTGGCGCCATTCGATTCAACTCTGGTTCTGTGCGGCTTGATCGGCGCGCCGGCGCTGGATGCGGCGGATGGTCTGGTCGAGCGCCGACAGGAACGCCGAGCGGTCGCGCGGCGAGTAGGATTTCGGGCCGCTGGTCACCTCGCCCGAGGACCGCAGATCGGTCATGAGATTGCGGACCGCAAGGGTCATCCCGATCGAGGCTTCCGTGAACGGCTTGCCGTTCGGTGCGATCACCTCGGCGCCCGTCTTCACGCAGCGGCTCGCCAGCGGAATATCTGATGTGATGACGATATCGCCCGGGCCTGCGCGTTCCGCGATCCAGTCGTCGGCGGCGTCCATGCCGGCGCCGGCGGCGATGCGCTCGATCAGGGGATCCTGCGGCACCCGGATGAAGTTGCCGGCGACCACGCTGACGGGCAGGCCATGGCGCGCGGCGACGCGATAGATCTCGTCCTTGACCGGGCAGGCGTCGGCGTCGACATAGATGCGGGTAGCGTTCAAATGCATTTCATCGGTTGCGGGTTCAGGCCGGGTGCGCCAACGGCGCGCTCCCGGATGCGCGTGGTACCCTAACGGGAGCCGAATTGCGAGCGAAACACCCGACGGAACGCGCTTGCCACGGGTATCTGTTCGCGTACCATCAAATCAGCCAAACATGACAAAAATCAGGGAAAACCCGGACATGACCAGCCGGCTCGAAACCTACCGCGTCGAGGCCTACAACACGGCAAAGCTCTCCGAAAACAAGATGCATGACGACACCGTGGCGAAGCGGTTCGGCTTTTCCGGCGGGCTGGTGCCGGGCGTCGATGTCATGGCCTACATGATGCACATGCCGGTCGCCAGATGGGGCCGCGCCTTCCTGGAACGTGGGCTGATCGAGGCGCGGTTCGTCAAACCGGTCTATGACGGCGAGATGGCCGACGTGACGGCTACCGAGAGCGACGGCGTTCTGACGATCGAGGTCCAAAGCCGCGGCCAGCTCTGCGCCACCGGCTCAGCGTCGCTGCCGGCGTCGGCGCCCTCGCTTTCGCTTGCGGATTATTCGGAGGTCGCCGCGGTCGCCGAGCGCAAGCCGGTCAACGAGGCCTCCTATCAACTCGGCAAATGGCTCGGCACCGTGCCGCGCACCTGGGCCGGCGAGGCTGCGCAGGAATATCTCACCGACGTGCGTGAGGGCGATCCGATCTACGCGAAGGAGGGGCTCGGCCACCCCGGCCTGCTGCAGCGGGTCATGAACCGGGTGCTGGTCGATAACGCCATCCTGGGCCCCTGGATTCATGTCGGCAGCCGGATGCAGCTTCTAGCGGCCGGCAAAGCCGGCGACGAGATCACCGCGCGCGCGAAAGTGACCGGCAATTACGAAAAGAAGGGCCACCGCTTCGTCGAACTCGACGCCCTGGTGGTCGCCAACGGCACGGCGCCGCTCGCGCATTGCCAGCACACCGCGATCTATCAGCCGCGCGAGCAGGCCGCGGCGTAGCTCTTTCTAAACCTCGCCCCGCACGCGGGGAGAGGTCGCCGCGCTCTTGCGGCGGGTGAGGGGGACTCACCGCGGATATTTCTGCTTGAGAGTTTGCTGAGACAGCCCCTCTCCCCGCCAAGAGCGGGGCGAGGGAGAAGCAAGCCCCTCAGGCCACCTTCGTCTTCGCATCCTGGATCGCGCGCCACACCCGCTCAGGCGTCAGCGGCATGTCGATCGCGGTGATGCCGTACTCGGACAGCGCGTCGAGCACCGCGTTGACGATGCAGACGAGGCTGCCGGCGCAACCGGCTTCGCCGCAGCCTTTGGTGCCCAGCGCGTTGGACTTGGCGGGCGAGGGATGATCGCCGGTTTCCATCAGCGGAATGTCTTCCGCGCGCGGCATGGCGTAATCCATGAACGAGCCGGTGATCGGCTGGCCGCTGCCGTCATAGCTGACCTGCTCCATCAGCGCCTGGCCGATGCCCTGGGCGACGCCGCCATGCAGCTGGCCGGCGACGATCATCGGATTGACGATGGTGCCGAAGTCGCTGATGCCGGTGTAGCGCACGATCCGCGTCACGCCGGTCTCGGGATCGATCTCGATCTCGGCGACATGGCAGCCATTGGGGAAGGTCGAGGGTATTTCCTTGGTGGCATGGTCGACGTCGAGCGATGACGGAACGCCCTCGGGCATCTTGCCGTCGGAAAGCCGCTGCGCCAGTTCCATGATGCCGATGCTGCGGTCGGTGCCGGCGATGGTGAAGCGGCCATTGGCGAATTCGATATCGGCCTCGGCCGCCTCGAGCAGATGCGCGGCGGCTTTCCTGCCTTTTTCGACGACGAGCGCGGCGGATTCGACGATCGCCTGGCCGGTCGCGGTGATCGAGCGCGAGCCGCCGGTGCCGTTGCCGAAGCGCACGAGGTCGCTGTCCCCCTGTTCGAGCGTGATCTTCTCGAAGGGAACGCCGAGTTGCGCGGAAAGCACTTGCGCGAACGGGGTGGCGTGACCCTGGCCATAATCGAGCGTGCCGGTGGTCAGCTTCACCGACCCGTCCGGCTCGAAGGTGATCTTGCCGAGTTCGCCGCTCGGCGGTGCGGTGACCTCGAGATAGCAGCCGACGGCGATGCCGCGCAGCTTGCCGTTCTTCCGGCTTTCCTTCTTCCTCTTCGCAAAATTGGCGTGATCGGACATCTCCAGTGCCTTGCTGAAGACGCCCTGGAAGTCGCCGCTGTCGTAAGTGACGCCCGATGCGGCCGGGAACGGCAGTTGCGCCGGCTTGATGAAATTGCGCTTGCGCAAGGTCAGCGGGTTGATGCCCATTTCATCGGCGGCGCGATCGATCAGCCGCTCCATGTAATAATTGGCCTCAGGACGGCCGGCGCCGCGATAGGCGCCCATCAGCGTGGTGTTCGTCAGGACCGTCTTGATATCGACGCCGAGCAGCGGCGTGCGGTAGACGCCGGCGAGATTCTTGCCGGTGTTGAGCGACAGCGGGCCCGGCGCCACGCCGGTGATATAGGCGCCGAGATTGCCGTAACCCTTGAGGCGCACGGCCAAAAATTTGCCCTCGGCATCGAGCGCGAGTTCGGCGTGCATGGTCTGCGAGCGGCCCTGGCTGTCGGACAGGAAACTGGTCGAGCGTTCGTCGGTCCACTTCACCGGACGGCCCAGCACCTTTGCGGCATGCGCGATGCAGGTGTATTCGGGATAGTTCATGTTCTTCATGCCGAAGGAGCCACCGACATTGGCGGTCAGGATGCGAACCTTGTCGTTCGGCACGTTCAGGATCTTGGCGAAAGTGGCCTTGTTCCCGGAAACGCCCTGCGTCGGAACCTGCAGCGTGAAACGCTCGCTCGCCTTGTCGTAGGCCGCCAGCGCCACGCGCGGCTCCATCGATACGACGGCGACGCGGTTGTTGACGATGTCGAGCCTGGTGACATGCGCGGCGCTCGCGAAGGCCGCATCGATCTTTGCGGTGTCGCCATAATGGTAGTCCAGCGCCACGTTGTTCGGGATGTGGTCGTAGAGTTGCGGCGCGCCGGGCCTCGTGGCTTCCTCGGCGTCGGTGACCGCAGGTAGCGGCTCGATATCGAGTTCGACGGCTTCGGCCGCGTCGCGCGCCTGCGCAAGCGTTTCGGCGACCACGAAGGCCACGGGATCGCCGACAAAGCGTACCTTGTCGCTCATCAGCGCCATGCGGTTGGTCTGGATCAGCGGCGAGCCGTCGCGGTTTTTGAGCGGCAGCCCGCAGGTGAAGGGGTTATAGCCGGCGGCAGCAAGATCCTTGCCGGTCCACACGCCGAGCACACCCGGCATGGCGCTGGCCGCCGTGGTGTCGATGCCGCGGATGATGCCGTGGGCGTGACTGGAGCGGACGATCCAGGCATAGGCCTGGCCGGGCAGGTTGAAATCGTCGGTATATTTGCCCTTGCCGCGCACCAGCGTGTCGTCTTCCTTGCGGCGGACCGGCTGTCCGACGCCGTATTTTTGCAGTGCGATAGCGTTTTCCAGCGAGGATGAAGACGTGTGATCCTGCATTGAAATGTCCCTGAAAAGCTTGATTTTGCGCGATTTCGCCGGTTTCGGTCCTGAGATAACGTACCGATGTGCGGTCCACAACGCCTGATTGGGCATAGTCCTATGTGAGGGCTGTTGCGCAACCGCTTGGCACTGCTAAAGTTTCCGTGAACGGAAATTCCTCGTCAGCCCCTTTTGAGGGCCGCGGAAAGACATTTTGGATGAACGATGACACGCGGCTTCGCGACGGCACTGCGCCGCGCGGAGAGGTCGGCCAGGGGCCGCCGCGTAGCGGCGACGGGCAGGCGACGCCGGCCGGCGCGGTTCCCGCACAGGCCGCGGCAACCGGCGTCTATGCTGCGCTCGACCTCGGCACCAATAATTGCCGGCTCCTGATCGCCTGTCCGACCGGCGATAGTTTCCGCGTGGTCGATTTATTCTCCCGCATCATCCGGCTGGGCGAGGGCATCTCGGCGACCGGCTGCATCAGCGAGGCCGCGATCGAGCGCGCCATTGCCGCCTTAAGCATCTGCCGCGACAAGATCCAGTCCAAGAAGGCAAAACGCCTGCGGCTGATCGCGACCGAAGCCTGCCGCGCCGCGTCCAACGCCGACGGTTTTCGCGATCGGGTCGCGGCCGAAACCGGCATCCAGCTCGAGGTGATCGACCGGGAGACCGAAGCGGCGCTTGCGGTGATCGGCTGCTCGCCGCTGCTCGATCCCTTGGGACGCGGCGCCATCCTGTTCGACATCGGCGGCGGCTCGACCGAACTGGTGCGGATCGAGCGCGATCCGGACGAGCCGGACAGCACCCCGCGTATCAAGGCGTGGATGTCGATCCCGCTCGGCGTCGTCACGCTGGCCGAGCATTTCGGCGGCAAGGATGTCAGCGCGCAATCCTACGCACGGATGGTGGGCGAGGTCGCCCAGCACGTGGTGCCGTTCGCGGCCGAGCACGGGACCGATTTGACGGACATGCACCTGCTCGGCACCTCCGGCACGGTGACGACTTTGGCCGGCGTCCATCTCAACCTGGCGCGCTACGACCGCCGCCGCATCGACGGGGTCTGGCTGAGCGATGCCGAGATCACCGCCGTGATCGCGCGCCTGCTCGGCATGAGCTATCAGGAGCGCGCCGGCAACAATTGCATCAGCGTCGAGCGCGCCGATCTGGTGCTGGCGGGCTGCGCCATCCTCGATGCCATCCGCGACGCGTTCCCGCTGCCGCGGCTGCGGGTCGCCGACCGGGGCCTGCGCGAGGGCATGCTGGTGGAGATGATGCGCGAGGACGGCGCCATCGGCGGATGCCGATAGGCGCGGCGCCCAATGCTGTGCTAGAGCACGGTTCTGTGGCTTTCATCCTTCGAGACGGCGCTTCGCGCCTCCTCAGGATGAGGTCTAACTCCGCATGGTGAGGAGCGCGGCAACGCCGCGCGTCTCGAACCATGTGGCCCGGATGCGTGATTGAGACTCGACACCGACATGGCGAAAGACACCACCGGGCGGCTGCACGTCACGGTCAAGACCGGCGGCAAGCGCAAGCTGTCGTCAAAGCTCTGGCTGGAGCGCCAGCTCAACGATCCCTATGTGGCGCAGGCCAGGCGCGAGGGATGGCGTTCGCGCGCGGCGTTCAAGCTGATCGAGATCGACGACAAGCACCATTTTCTCAAATCCGGCCAGACGGTGGTCGATCTCGGCGCAGCCCCCGGCGGCTGGAGCCAGGTCGCGGCGAAACGCATCGGCACGGGCACCGGCAAAGGCAAGATTATCGCCATCGATCTGCTGGAAATGCCTGATATTCCCGGCGTCACTTTCGCGCAGCTTGATTTTCTCGCGGATGACGCACCGGCGAAGCTGCTGGAGATGATCGGCGGCCGGGCCGACGTGGTGCTGTCCGACATGGCGCCCAACACCACCGGCCACCGCAAGACCGATCAGCTTCGCATCCTGGGCCTCGTGGAAGGCGCCGCCGCGTTCGCCGCCGAGGTGCTCAATCCCGGCGGTACTTTCGTGGCGAAGGTTTTCCAGAGCGGCGCGGACGCGGCGCTGATGACCGAACTCAACCGCGACTACGCCACCGTCAAGCACGTCAAGCCGGCCTCGAGCCGGCAGGATTCGTCCGAACGCTACGTGCTGGCGATGGGATTTCGCGGGCAGCCGGCGAAGCCGGCGTAGTGTGTCGCTGCCGTCATAGCGAGCGACGCGAAGCAATGTCGTTCTTTTTCTGAGGCTCTGGAAAGACAGCGCGGTCACACTGGCAGCCACCGTCACCGAGGGCTTACTCTCTCCCGTGAAGGTAGAGAGCCGTCACGACAGCGTGACCGCCTTGATGTTTTAGCGCCGTGCGTGGCCTTGTGTCACCAGGATTTGAATGGGCGAATGGGCCACAGCTCCGACGATCCTCAGATGATTTGCCAGCACAGGCAACGCAGCGGCCGGGCGTGGGCGCGCAAGTCGCGCTGTCATCCCTCGCCGGGATCGAATACCGGGCAAACGCCATCCTCCCGGACGACGCGCCGCAACGCCGCCGCAAACGGTCAGACCTTATTAATCTCCTTGTGCTCGACAATACGCGTCGTTTTGCACCGGGGGATGCGTCGATGGACCGGGATGTTCGTCATCGGAAAATCGAAATGGGCGAGGGACTGAAGCTGCGCGCGTTCATCTTTCGCAGCCTCCTGGCCGGCGCGCTGCTGGCCGTGATGAACCCGGCCGTTTCCGCTCCTGCCGTTGACCAGGTCGCACCGCAGCCCGCACCACAACCGAGCACAGCGGCGAACGGGCCGGAGATGGAAACACCTGTCACCGCCGACGCGCCGGGGCCGTCCTTCCGGGCGGCGGTCCGCGCCATGGTCGAGCAGGAGGTCCGCAGGACCGGCCTGCCGGCGGATATCGCGGACGCCGTGGTGCAGGTCGAGAGCAACTACAATCCCCGCGTGATCGGCGGCGTCGGCGAGATCGGGTTGATGCAGATCAGGCCGCAGACCGCGGCGATGCTGGGTTTCAGGGGCAGCGCCGCGGACCTCGCCAAACCGGAAGTCAATATCCATTACGGCGTGACCTATCTGAGCAAGGCCTGGCGGCTCGCCAATGGCGATCTCTGCCGCACCCTGATGAAATACCGCGCCGGCCATGGCGAGGAAGTCATGACACAGCGCTCGGTGAATTATTGCCGGCGGGCGAAGATCCGCCTCGCCGTGCTGGGTTCGCCGCTGGCCGAGGGTGCTGTGCCGCCGGCCATCATCCCGGCGTCGGTGCTGGCGAACAACCAGCCGAAGTCGCTTTCGATTTCACCGAAGGACGTCTACGCGCAGTACAGGCAGGGGACGCCTGCGGCGAGCCGCGCATTCTGGGCGGCCCAGGAGACCCGCGTTCGCGCCATCAGGGCGCGGATCGAAGCCAGATGGCACCGCCGAATGGCGTCGCGCTGACGCAAGCGGCCGTGCCCCTATCGGTTCGCGAGTTTGGCCATTAGACTGCGGCGTCTTTGCACCCTGGGGTGAACATGCGACGGCGCGAATTTCCTGGTCTGCTGGGCGGCGCCGCGATCGCCCGGCCTCTCGCCGCTCGCGCCCAATCGGCCATGCCGGTGATCGGATTCCTCAGCTCGCGATCGGCGGGCGACAGCACGCGAATGCTGGCGGGCTTTGATAGAGGGCTCGCTCCAGCCTGGCCATGGCTTCCTCGCTGGCCGCGGCTCCCCTTCGTGTCCACGGATCGCGAGTAGGACATTTCCGCGCCGGCGGCTCGCCCATCTGTTCGCAATTGACCAAGAACGGCACCCCTCCGCCTGCTAGCGTTCGAATCGGCGTCGCCGGCAAATGGAATCACATCCGGTGCCGGCGCGTCGAAAAGAGGTCATCACCCCTCAACATCAGGAAACAATTGGCGGGCGCGACGAAACCATTTTCATGGGTTGACGAAGATATCCGGAAACAGAAGCAGGCTATTGCTCGAACATGGACCCAGCAGGGTCCGGCCATGTGGGACACACACTGGTTTCGTTCAAGCCGCCGAACACCAAGTGCTGAAATGAAGGCAAAAGCAAAATCCGAAATCGATGAATATGTCGGCGCCCGCATCCGCGAGGGTCGGCTTTCGCTCAATTTGAGCCAGGAACAGCTCGCGCGGGCGCTCGGGGTCTCTTTCCAGCAAGTCCAGAATTATGAAAAAGGCGCCAACGGCGTCAGCGCAGTACGCCTGTTCGACATCTGCAGGATCCTGAACGTCTCCCTGGTGGCGATGTTTCCGCAGGATCATTCGAACGATTTGCTGCGTCCTTACACCCAGCCGTCACTCGATCACCCGGCACGATCGGGCATGACGAACTAGGGCGTGTACTCATAAATCCAGAACGCTCACAAATTTGGCAATATCCGCTCTAGCCTCGGAAGCGGACATCCGGGCTAGCCGTCGGCATGTCTGCCAAGTGCCGCCATAAGCGGTCGTCGAACGTCGGCGCCTAAAGCGTCAAAGGCTTCCTCGTATAGCGCAACGTCGTCAGGTTCGGCCAAAATAAGGTGGCGGGCAGCCGTACGCAGTCGTGTACGCCTTATCTCTTCGTTAGGAGTTGGGTTTATCATGGAATTGATTCGGGTCTTTGCGACAACGATACGTTGGTCGATCTCAATTCCAAAGGACGTATACAATGGGCCGGCTTCGACCTCGTTTCAAAAGCCATGAGCAGAGCAGAACAAAGCGCTCTCCGACCGATCTGTACGACGCCGCCTTGCGCCACTTTTTGTCCAAACGATATGGGCCGGCCGAACACCGCTGTCGGCATGCATTAACGCTTGATCCGAAGCACGCGGATTCGCTCCATCTTCTTGGTTTGGTCCACTGGCAGACCAACAGGCTGGATTTGGCCCTCGATCTGATCGCCTCGGCAATCAGATGCAATCCGAACAATCACGAATATTTCTTGAATCTCGGGGAGTTGCTTCGAGACCAGAACAAGTTGGATGACGCCAGGAAAAGCTTCGACATCGCGATCAAGCTGGCTCCAAATCGGGCCGCAGGTTGGATCAAATTAGGAAACCTGTTGCGAATGCAGCGTCGATACGATGAAGTGTTGCTGACCTATGAGCATGCCTTTACGCTCGATACCAACAATGCGGAGGCATCAGCTCTGAGCGGCGGCGTCTTGCTCGAATTAGGCCGCTATGAGGAGGCGCTCGCCAAGTGCGATCTTTCGCTGGCCATTTCCCCGGATCAGGTTGAAGCTCTCTGTGTCAAAGGTGATTGCCTGCGCTATCTCGGTAGGACTGCAGAGGCAGCGGCTAGCTATCGACGGGCATCTGAGTTAGCGCCAGACCGTGTGTCTGTCTGGGGGTTGCTTGGAAAAGTGCTTGAGCAACTCGGGGATCGTGACGGCGCGATCAAGGCCTTGCGCCGGGCACGTGAAATAGATCCTTCCGATTCGTTCGGTGCGAGCGTCGAACTGATGCGGCTGGGCGCTGACGAATTGTCCGAAATGCCACCTGCCTATGTGCGTTTGCTGTTCGATCAATATGCGGCTACATTCGACACGGCTCTGGTGGAGAAGTCTTGGATATCGCGGACCCTCGGTGTTGTTTGAGACGGTGCGGTCCGCGTGCCAAGCGCATCAGAAGACGGCCAATTTCAAACACGCGATCGATCTCGGTTGCGGTACAGGACTGGCGGCGGTCGCCTTTGCTAAAATGGTCGATCAATTCATCGGCATCGACCTTTCGCCGGGTATGATCGAAAAGGCTCGCGCCACGGGTCTCTATGCCCAGCTTAAAGTGACCGATATGCTGGAGGGTCTGCGTGCGACGCCAAACTCCGGCGTAGACCTCGTCCTCTCCGCCGACGCGATGGTCTATGTTGCCGATCTCTTTCCGGTTCTGAAGGAAGCGAGCCGTGTTCTGGCTTCCGGCGGCCTTTTGGCCCTCACCTTGGAAAGGCACGACGGCGACGGCTTTATTATGGGCGCCGGCCGGCGCTACGCTCATAGTGCCTCCTCTGTGCGCGCGTTGATCGAGGCAGCCGGTCTTGTGGTGTTACAGCTTGATCAGCAATCGATCCGCCACGAGAGAGGCGTGCCCGTGCCAAGCCTTGCGATCGTTGCGGAGAAATCGTGAATTGTTCGCCACGGCCGTCAAAATTCTTGGCGCTGGCGGTCACAATACACCCGGATTCCACCCAAGGCCGCTGTAGGGGTCTCTGGCACGTTCTCAGGAGGTGGTCAGAACTTGAGTTGAGGCGGTTCGATGGGGATTCCCCAGATATTGACCGATCGATCCCACATCTGGGGCTGGCGCCGGTCGATGGCGTACATACGAGCGCCCAGGCAGCAGACGCCAGCACGCCATAACGCAACAGCGTGGGATCCTTCTTGACCATTGCTCCTACACGCTGGGCGACGATGAGCTTCTGCCGGCCGATCGCTGGCGTCGATGTCTCCGCAGGATCATTCGAACGATTTGCTGCGTCCTTACACCCAGCCGTCACTCGATCACCCGGCACGATCGGGCATGACGAACTAGGGCGTGTACTCATAAATCCAGAACGCTCACGGACTTGGCAATGTCCGCGCGACCCTCGGGGCAGACATCCGGGCTAACCTTCCGCATGCTTGCTTTGTGCCATGAGCAGACCTTGGCTGTCCTCAAATCCAAACATCATTTTCAGCTGTACGACCGCCGCCTTCATGGCCCGTATTGAGGACCCCGCGCGGCTCGATCAACAATAGCTTGACCTCCTGTTCGGCATAAGGTTTGTGTTCAACACCTTTCGGGACGACGAACATTTCGCCCGCCGCCACCCGGACTGCGCCATCACGAAAATCGATCCTCAAAACGCCTTCCAGCACAATGAATGTCTCATCTGTGTTCTTGTGATCGTGCCAAATGAAGTCGCCCTCAAGTTTCACGATTTTGAACTGGTAGTCATTCATTTCAGCCACGACTTTCGGCTGCCATTGCTCGTTGAACAATGTGAATTTCTTGCTGAAGTTGATTGCCTGGTAGCTCATTTGGCCTCTCCGATAGTGATCGCCCAAGCATGCCTTCACAGCATATTCCAACATTCTGACAGTCGACAATATCATCTAGGGATATCCGACGGCGAGTTCTGCTCCGGGTCTTGGCCGTGTAAAAACCCCTTCCCAGGGACGTCGGTGAGAAGCCGAGACCGGTTCGGTCTCAGGCCACGATCGCAGCCATCAGCGGCTTGGCCCCGACGATGTTCATGACCCGCGTCAGATTATAAGCCAGGACCGAGAGTGCCATCTCGGCGGCTACTTTTGGAAGCGTTTTGGCGAGGAAGTGTGTCGCTCCCATGCGGGCCTTCATCGTTCCGAAGGGATGCTCGACTGTTTCTCGACGCTGGCGCATGGCTTGTGGGTTTGCATCGAGGCGCTGCTGCACAGCTTCGAGCAGCTGCTCATGCTCCCAGCGCGTAATCCGCCACTCTGGCCCGGTCGTGCATTGGGATTTGAGCGAACAATCTTGACAGGCTGTGGTCCAGTAGCGGCGCAGCCTCTTGCCGTCTTCCTCATTCGTGAAGCGATACGGCAAGCGCTCCCCAGCTGGACAGCGATAGGCGTCCTCCTTGGGCAAATAGACGAAGTCCTGCTTGCCAAAGCGACCATCCGACTTGGCACCCGACGTCAGCGGCTTAGGTAGCGTTACGGTGATGCCGGCCTCGTAGCATGCAAGGATCTCCGGACTGCTGAAGTAGCCGCGATCGGCAACGGCCTCCAGCGTCTCCGTCCGCAGAACAGCCTTTGCCTGCTTGGCCATGTTAGCAAGTTGTGCCCGATCTGAGCCGCTGTTGGTTACCTCGTGCGCCACAATCAGATGGTGCTCGGTGTCGACGGCGACCTGAACGTTGTAGCCGACGACGCCGGAACCGCGGCCGCTTGTCGCCATCGAGCGGCTGTCGGGGTCGGTTAGCGAGATTTGCTGATCGGGCGAAGCGAGCATCTGCTTCTCGTAGACGGCAAGCTTGCCCATCTCCTCCTTCAGCTTCGTCAGCTTCTCGGTAAGCCTTGTTACCTTCGCGGCCAGCGCCTCCGTCGGCTCCTGCCGGTCGGCCGTGTCAAGTTGGCTGAGATAGCGCGCGACGCTCTCCTCCAGCTGGGCACGCCGCCGTTCCACCTCGCCCGTGTGAAGTTCTTGTCCCGGTTGTTCACGGCTTTAAACTTGCTGCCATCGATGGCGACGCTCGCCGTCGCGAGAAGGCCCATCTCACGGCAGAGTTCGACGAAGCGCGCACATACCTTGCGTAGCGCCAGGCCATTGTCTTTGCGGAAGTCCGCGATCGTCTTGTGATCAGGTGCGAGCCGACCCAGCAGCCACATGACCTCGACATTGCGGCCGGCTTCTCGTTCGAGCCGCCGGCTCGACTGAACCCGGTTCAGATAGCCGTAAATGTAAAGCTTAAGGAGAACCGAGGGGTGGTACGAAGGCCGACCGGTCGCCGCCGGCTCCACTCCCCCAAAGCTCATCTCAGCCAAATCGAGAGCACCGACAAACACTTCGATCACCCGAACGGGGTTGCTCTCGTCAATGAAATCATCGAGGCATTCGGGCAATAGCGTCCATTGCCCACGATCCGCCTCTTCAATGAAGCGCCTCATCAATTCCCCCGCAGAATCACGAGAGAATCATAACAGCAGCACAGCGTTTTCACACAGCCAGGGTCAAAAGGCGAAATACTCTCGCCGAGCAAATGTTTTCCGCTTTGGCTCTGCCGGCTCAACCCGTCGACGCAACACAGGCATTAAATCTCTCTGCTGGCGTTTCGAATTGCAAGGTCTCACGCGGCCGTTCGTTTAGCTGACGAGCCACCTTGTTCAGATGGGCTTGCGAATGCACCGACAAGTCGGTGCCCTTTGGAAAGTACTGTCTCAGCAGGCCATTGGTATTCTCGTTCGACCCGCGCTGCCACGGGCTTTGCGGGTCGCAAAAATAGACATCGATGTTGGTTGCCATCGAAAAGCGCCGATGATCCGTCAGTTCCTTGCCCCGGTCCCAGGTCAGGGACTTATACAGTTCTTTTGGTAGCTTCTTCGCCTGCTTGATGAGCGCGTTGACTACAGTCTGGGTGTCCTTGCCTGCCACCTTGGCCAACATCACGTAACGCGTTTGACGCTCGACTAAGGTCGCGATGTTGAGCTGCTGCCGGTTTAGTGGACACGTCCTTAAGCTAATCCCACCTTGCGTTCGAACTCAACTGGGCTGAGGTATCCGATCGTCGAATGACGCCGGGTCGCATTGTAGAACCGCTCGATGTAGTCGAACACATCTGCTCTGGCCTCGTTCCTGGTGCGATAGGTTTTTCGTTCGATACGCTCGGTCTTCAACGACGAGAAGAAGCTCTCCATCGCCGCATTGTCCCAGACGTTGCCGGATCGGCTCATGCTGCAAACGATGCCGCTGTCGGCCATCAGGCGCTGGAACTGTTCGCTGGCATATTGGCTGCCCGATCCGAGTGATGCATCAGGGCATCCGGCTTGCCGCGCCGCCAGACGGCCATCAGAAGGGCGTCCGCAACTGTCGCCCGGTAGCGATTACGGCCGCCATTGCGGCTCATTTCACGACTCACCGTCGAGGGCGAGCGGCCAAGCAGTTTGGCGATAGACCGGGCCGATTGACGTGCCGTAACGCCTCTGGAAATCACCTCGCGTTCCGCAAGCGTCAATGCCAACCTGGAGCGACGCCGCTCCGCAGGACGAAACCCTCCATGCGGGGCGACCAGAAAATAGATCGACGATGACTCCTTACCAAAAGCTCGCCCGATCGCCTTCAGTGACTCCCCGCGCTTCCAACGGTCCCATAAATTCGGTCTTTTCTGCCGCGGTAAAACCTCTATGAAATCTCCGTTCCATCCTACACTCCATCTTTTCCCTTTAAGATAAAGTGTTGCGTCGGTCGGTTGAGACCGCCGCTGTGAACAGACATCGTCAGCTAGCCGCCGGCGCCGCTCAGCCCAGCCGCTGGTCGCGCGCGTCCTGGGTGCCTTCGGTGGCGGCCTTGACCGCCGCGGTCGCCGCGCCCTTGCGGCTGGAGATCTCAACGGCCTTGCGGCCCGAGATTTCGTGGCCGGCGTCATCTGGCATCTGCCAGAAGAACCAGGCCGAGGCCGCCGAAATCACGGAGACGACGAGGAAGGCCGGCGCGAACACGGTGGCGTCCAGTTCACTGACGTGGCGCACCAGCAAGGTGGATTCCACCGAAAAGGCGCCGATAGCGACGCCGGCCGAAATCGCAAGCTGCTGGTTGACGCTGACGAGCGTGGTGGCGCGGCTCATCTGGCCGGGCTCGACCTCGGCATAGGCGACGGTGTTGATCGCGGTGAATTGCAGCGAGCGGAAGAAGCCGCCGACCACCAGGATGATCATGATCAGGAGCAGCGGCGTCGTCACCGTGAACAGCGCGCAGGCGGCGAGGAAGACCGAGCTGACGACGGCGTTGATCGTCATCATGTTGCGGAAGCCGAAGGTGCGGATGATACGGGCGGCCAGCGTCTTCATGCCCATGGCGCCGACGGCGGAGGAAAACGTCACGAGGCCGGACTGGAACGGCGACAGGCCGAATCCGACCTGCATCAAGAGCGGCAGCAGGAACGGCAGCGCGCCGATGCCGAGGCGAAACATGAAGCCGCCGATGATGCTCGCGCGCATCGTCGACAGGCGCAGCAGGGAAAAATCAAGCACCGGCGAAGCGGTTCGCCTGGCATGGATGACATAAAGCGTCATGGAAATGCTTCCGATCGCGATCAGCGCGATGACGATCGTCCACGGCAGCAGATTGAGGCCGGCGACCGACAGCCCGAAGGCGATGCCGGCTAGCCCGATGCCGGCCAGCACCAGCCCGTAGAGATCGAAGCGCTCGGGGTCGTCGCTGCGGATCGGGTCGATGTAGCGCATCGCCATGAAGATGCCGAGCAGGCCGATCGGGATGTTGATCAGGAAGATCCAGTGCCAGGAGAAATAGGTGGTGATGAAGCCGCCGAGCGGCGGTCCGATCACCGGCCCGATCAGCGCCGGCACCGTGACCCAGGCCATCGCATTGACGAGTGCGCTCTTGTCGATCGTGCGCAGCAGCACCAGCCGCCCGACCGGCGTCATCATTGCCCCGCCCATCCCCTGCACGATGCGTGCGAGCACGAAATCGGTAACGGAAGAGGACAGCGCGCAGCCGATCGAACCCACCATGAACACCCCGATCGCAAGGCTGAACACCATCCGCGCGCCGAAGCGATCGGCGGTCCAGCCGCTCGCCGGGATGAATACCGCAAGCGACAGCAGGTACGAGGTGATGGCGAGTTTCAGCGTCAGGGGGCTCGTGCCGATATCGGCGGCGATCGCCGGCAGCGAGGTCGCGATGACGGTCGAATCCATGTTCTCCATGAACAGGGCAGTGGCCACGATGAGTGGGATCAGGCGTTCTTTGTTCATCAAGAATCGGAGAGAAATGGAGGCGGCGGGAGCAGGGGCTGTATCACCCCATGGTCCGGCAGGCTATTGCGGAACCCGGCAAACCACCTAAATCCCGCATTACAATTTCCTCATTTGGTCCTGTAAAACCGCCTTCCTCCAGTAGGTTATCGGCGCTTAAGCGGGATTTGAGGGCTCTAGCCCCTTTGATTCGTCATGGGGCCATGCTATCGACCGGCGCCAACCCTACCGATGGGCGATTCGACGGCGATGCCAAAGGCGTCGCGGGAGGATCTTTTCATCCCGCGGGTTCCAGCGCGGCGATTGGGCTGCTGAACGGAGTTGGCAATGGCGGTTGTAAGAGGACTTCAGGGTATTCGCGAAGCCTATACGTTCGACGACGTGCTTCTCAAGCCCGGGCTTTCGGACATCCTGCCCTCGGAAGCCGATATCCGCTCCCACGTCACCCGCTCGATCCCGCTCAATATCCCGATCATTGCCTCCGCGATGGATACCGTCACCGAAGCGCGGATGGCGATCGCCATGGCGCAGGCCGGCGGCGTCGGCGTCATCCATCGCAACTTCGACGTCGAGGGCCAGGCCGCGCAGGTTCGGCAGGTCAAGAAGTTCGAATCGGGAATGGTGGTCAATCCCCTGACCATCGGTCCCGATGCGATGCTGTCGGATGCGCTGGCGCTGATGAACGACCACGGCTTTTCCGGCATTCCGGTGGTGACCGGCGCCGGCAAGGGCACGCCCGGAAAACTGGTGGGCATTCTCACCAACCGCGACGTGCGCTTCGCCACCGATCCCCGGCAGAAAATCTCCGAGCTGATGACGCACGAGAATCTCGTGACGGTGCGCGAGGGCGTCAGCCAGGACGAAGCCAAGCGGATGCTGCACAAGCACCGCATCGAGAAACTGCTGGTGGTCGACGATCAGTACCGTTGCGTCGGCCTGATCACCGTGAAGGACATGGAAAAGGCGGTCGCGCATCCGCTGGCCTGCAAGGACGCGCAAGGACGCTTGCGCGTCGCGGCCGCGACCACGGTCGGCGAGGGCGGATTCGAACGCACCGAGCAGCTGATCGACGCCGGCGTCGACCTGATCGTGGTCGACACCGCGCACGGCCACTCCTCGCGGGTGCTGGAGGCCGTCAACCGCATCAAGCGGCTGTCCAACGCCGTGCAGGTGATCGCCGGCAATATCGCGACGCAAGAGGGCGCCCAGGCGCTGATCGATGCCGGCGCGGACGCGATCAAGGTCGGTATCGGTCCGGGTTCGATCTGCACCACGCGCATCGTCGCCGGCGTCGGCGTGCCGCAACTGACCGCGATCATGGATGCGGTGGAAGCCGCGAAGAAGGCCAATGTGTCCGTGATCGCCGACGGCGGCATCAAATATTCCGGCGATCTCGCCAAGGCGCTCGCCGCCGGCGCCGACATCGCCATGGTCGGCTCGCTGCTCGCCGGCACCGACGAGACGCCGGGCGAAGTGTTCCTGTGGCAGGGCCGCTCCTACAAGGCCTATCGCGGCATGGGCTCGGTGGGCGCAATGGCCCGCGGCTCCGCCGACCGCTACTTCCAGCAGGACATCAAGGACACCCTCAAGCTGGTGCCGGAGGGCATCGAGGGCCAGGTGCCCTACAAGGGTCCGGTCGCCAATGTCATGCATCAGCTCGCCGGCGGCTTGCGCGCGGCGATGGGATATGTCGGTGCGCGGAACCTCGCCGAATTCCATGAGAAGGCGCAATTCGTTCGCATCACCGGGGCGGGCCTGCGCGAGAGCCACGTCCACGACGTCACCATTACCCGGGAAAGCCCGAATTACCCGGGCGGAGTGTAGTATTTCGGGCCCAAATTGCCCCCACACCGGGGGTAAAACACGGTACTGTTGAAAGGGCCGTTGTGCGGCCCCGGCGGTCCGCGCGGGCCTGCCCGCGATTGCCGGAATTTCATCCATCACGTTCACAAGAGAAGTTGGTTTTCATGGTCGATTGGTCGGACGACAGGATTGCAGCGCTTTCAGACCAGGATCTGAAGAACCTGCTTGCCAATGCGGAGCGGAAATCCGCCGCCGCCATCGTCGCGCAATGCAAGGCCGAAATGGAGAAGCGCGACGCCTTGAAGCCGAGGAAGGCCGCCAAGCCGCGCACCGAGCTGAAGGAGTTCGAACACGACCTGTCCGGACAACTCGCCGTCGTCGGCAAGGAGATGGCGGAAAAATACGATCTGTCGGAAGACACCGCGAAAGCAAGATCGGCCGGTGTGAAGGGATTCCGATCGCACAAGCTGTTGGACTCCAAGGGTTACGCAAAACTCGGCGGACACCAGCGCGACGGCACCGTCGCGGTCGATCGCTACATCTCCTACCGGCGCGGCAACGACATCGTGTCGCTCGGCGTCTGGCTGTTGAAGGACGCGCCGATCGAGGACCATGAATTCCATGTCGCAGCACCCGCCGGCATGATCGAAGGCGGCAGGCCGTTTGCCGAGGCCCGGCCCGGCGTTTCGGAAAAGGATGCGCAGGAGACGCGGCAGATGCGCGTCTTCAAGGATTTGCCGGCTGCCGCCGCGGCATTCGACGCGGCGCTGGCGAAGGTCACCGCCTGAACGGCACCTGTAACCTAAAATCGTCATTGCGAGCGCAGCGAAGCAATCCATTGCCGCCACGGAAAGAAAGCTGGATAGCTTCGTCGCTTCGCTCCTCGCAATGACCAAAGCCAAAAACAAACGGAGGAACCAACCATGTCCCAGGCCAAGCGCGTCGTTCTCGTCTCTCGCCCCGTCGGCGAGCCCAAGGCAACCGATTTCCGCATCGAGGAATACGCGCCGCCGGCGCCGGGCGAGGGGCAGGTGTTGCTGCGCACCATCTGGCTGTCGCTTGATCCCTACATGCGCGGGCGCATGAGCGACGGTCCGTCCTATGCGGCGCCGGTGCCGATCGGCGGGGTGATGGAAGGCGGCACGGTGAGCGAGGTGGTCGCCTCGAACAATCCAGGCTTCGCCAAGGGCGATATCGTGCTGTCGCGCGCCGGCTGGCAAACCCACGCGCTGTCGGACGGCAAGGGTCTCGCAAAAATCGATCCGAAGCTCGCGCCGATCTCGACCGCGGTTGGCGTGCTCGGCATGCCCGGCATGACCGCCTATACGGGCTTGCTCGACATCGGCAAGCCGCAACCCGGCGAGACCGTGGTGGTCGCCGCTGCCTCGGGCGCGGTCGGCTCGGCGGTCGGGCAGATCGCGAAGATCAAGGGAGCGCGCGCGGTCGGCATCGCCGGCGGCAGGGACAAATGCGAATACGTGAAGAAGGAACTCGGCTTCGACGAGTGCCTCGATCACCGCGATCCCGATTTGGCGGCCAAGCTGAAGGAAGCCTGCCCGAAAGGGATCGACGTCTATTTCGAGAATGTCGGCGGCGCGGTGTTCGAGGCGGTGTTCCCGCTGTTGAATGCGTTCGCGCGCATGCCGGTATGCGGCTTGATCGCAGAATACAATAATTTCGGCGAGACATCGCCGAAATGGGCCGGCAAGATGATGCGCGCGGTATTGACAAAACGCCTGATGATCCGCGGCTTCATCGTCAGCGATTTCGCCGCGCGCCATGCGGACTTTTTGCGCGACATGTCGGGCTGGGTGCGCGAGGGCAAGGTCAAGCATCGCGAATTCGTCACCGAAGGTCTCGACAGCGCGCCCGCTGCCTTCATGGGGCTCCTGAAGGGCGCCAATTTCGGCAAGCAGCTGGTGCGGGTCGGGCCCGACAAGGCATGAGGAAGCCGCAACGCGGCATCGCTAGAATTCGATACATCGCCTTGCGGGCGGGGTAACCAGCGCGCTTTACCCCGCCTCAAGACTTGTCGGCTAGCAAGGAGCGGAAGGTTCGCGCTTTTTTTGCAGGCCGGTCAAAATGCGTACAATTGCCGCTATCGTGCTCTTCGCCGCAGCCAGTGTCTCCATGGCCTCTGCCCAGCAAGCAAAACAGGCTGCCGCGCCAAAAATACCCTTCTCGATGGACCATGGGCGCGCTGCCGACGCCGCTGCGGCCGCGCAGGCGGCGGCCGCCGCCGACGCCGCCAAGGCGGCCGCCGCCGCTGCAGCAGCCGCTTCCGCCCCAACTCAGTCCGCGAGCTTCAGCATCAATGGCGGGAGCATCATTGCCGCCGCGCCGGCGCTTACGCCCGGGCAGCAGAAGGCCGAGGAAGAAGGGCGCGCCGCCTGGCAGGCGCGTTGCCGTCCGGCCGTGGTGGAAGACCGCGACGGCATGCGGCGGACGACATATGCCGAGCCCGATTGCGACCTTTCCCGCTTCAATACGGCCGGGAAATAGCCGAACCGGCACCGGGCTTGCTTCTTCTTCAGGCGTGAAACGGCGTTACTCCGCTATCCCCGGCGGAGCACGCTTCGGTTGAGCTTGCCTCAGTAGCAGGGCGGGGTGGGATAGAGGATGGGCGAGTCGAAGCAGCGCGGAATCCCGGAGGCAATCGGACCGTAGTTGTTGTCGATGAAAACGACCGGCACCGGGGCCGGCGGTATGACTGCGACCGCGACCGGATGACGAACAGCCTTCCTGGCAACGGCATCGGCTGAAACCGCTGCCGTGGAGGTGACGCCGGCGATAACGGATACAGCAAGCAGAAGGATGACGCGGCGCAACATGGCAGGTCCCTTTCTCATGCTGATCAGTGAAGCCTGATCAGTTTCCGTGGTCGTCACGCTACCACGAGATGGACCGGCGCCCTAGCTCGAAGCCTCAACCCAGCAGGGAATCCAGATCGATATCGATCTGGCCCGGCGCCCTCACGTGAAGCACCTCGAAGCTGTCGGGCCGGAAACGGTATTCCACCAGCCCGACCTCCTTGATCGCGATCACCTCCTGGCGCTTGTCCGAAATGACAAATCCGGCCGATGGCGCCCAGACGTGCCTGACCCGCGAATAGGTAAAATCCCGGCGCTGGTGGACATGGCCGCTGGCGACCAGCCGCAGGTCGACCGATCCCAGCATCTCCACGAGGCGGCTGCGCGCCGGCATCGGCACGTAGCGAATCGCGGAGGCCGCGAGTTCCGGATCCTCCGGCGTGTTGAGAAATAGCGGCTTGTGCAGGAACAGCGCGACCGGCTTGCCGCCGGTGGCGGCGAGTTGCGTCGCCAGCCAGTCGAACTGTTCGGCCTCGCTCGCAAGCCCCGTATTCATGACAAGCGAATTGAGGCCGATGAAGCACCAGCCGGCCGCCTCGAAGCGCCAGCGGTCCTCGCCGAAGGCGGCGATGAAGGCCTGGCGGGCCTGTTCGGTGGCCAGCTGCGGCGGCGCCGGGCCAACCGCGGTCGGGTTGTCGCCGACGTCGTGATTGCCGGGCAAATAGCGGCAGGGCACCGGCAGCGCCGCGTGCAGCGATCGGGCGAATTCGAGATCGTCGGGGCTGGTCGGGGCGTCGAAGGCGAGGTCGCCGCTGTTGACGACGAGATCGGGTCGTCTGGCGTCGATATATTCGCTCAGGCGATGGAAATTGCCGGTCAGGCTGGACAGGCGGCGGGCCAGATGGGTGTCGGAAATCTGGGTCAGGCGAAATTCGGACATGCGGTATTCCCTCCGCGTCGAGCATATCGCGGCCCCAAGTCGGGACGATGAAATTTCGAAGGCGGAGAACTCTGCGCTGGCCGACGCCGGCCGAAGTTCGCTCCCTCCCGGCGCCGGCGGAATCCGGTGATCGGCGGTATGATTTCGGAATTCTTAATTAAAAGCCCGTAAATTTGCGTTCGACGCCGGGACCCGGCTGCGCCAGCGGCCCCAGGGATGCTGCACCATGAATTTCAGAATTACGATTTCACGCGCGATTTTTGCATTTGGCGCCCTCGTCGCGGTCGGTCTCATGGCCGTGATTCTTGCGAGCAATTTTGCACTATCACAACTAAAGGTTGGCGGACCGCTCTACGACAAGATCAAGCTCGGCAACGACCTCGTGGCGGACATCCTGCCTCCGCCGGAATATGTCATCGAGGCCTACCTGGAGGCGACGCTCGCGCTGCAGGATCCCTCGAGCGTCGCCGCGCGTCGCGACCGGCTGGCGCAGTTGAAAAAGGACTATGACGAGCGCCGCGACTTCTGGACCAAATCCGAGCTTGATCCCGCGATCAAGGCCAAGCTGGTCGAGAAGTCGCACGGCGACGTCCAGCGCTTCTGGACGCTGGTGGACCAGTCGTTCCTGCCCGCGTTGGCCAGGGGCGATACCGCCGCCGCGGCGAAGTCCTATGCCGACATCACCGCGGCCTACACCGCCCATCGCGCGGTGATCGACGACATCGTCAAGCAGACCAATGACGAAAATGCCGCCACCGAAGCCGAGGCGACGAGCCGGGTGCAACTGTTCACGGTGATCCTCTGGAGCATCTCGGCCTTCGTCTTCATCGTGTTCGGCGCCGGCATCGCCGGTGTCGCCAAAGGCGTCATCCAGCCGATCATCAAGATGACCGCCGTGATGCAGCGCCTCGCCGGCGGCGAACTGGAGAGCGAGATTCCTTCCCTCGGCCGCAAGGACGAGGTCGGCGCCATGGCCGGCGCCGTGCAGGTCTTCAAGGAAAACGCCGAGCGGGTCCGGGCCATGGAAGCAGCCCAGGCGGTTGCCGCGCGGAAGGCCGAGGCGGACCGCAAGGCTGCGATGCGGCAGGTCGCCGACGGCTTCGAGCAGGCGATCGGAAGGATCATCCGGACCGTCGCGGCGGCCTCGTCCGATATCGAGACCGCGGCCGACGGCCTGAAGCAGACCGCGGAGACGACGCAGCAATTGTCCACGACGGTGGCGGCCGCATCGGCCCAGTCGTCGTCGAACGTACAGTCGGCGGCTGCGGCGTCGGAGGAGATGGCTTCTTCCGTCGCCGAGATCGGCCGCCAGGTCCAGCAATCCCAGAAGATCGCCCGGTCGGCCGTCGAGCAGGCCGAGCGGACCAATGTCGGGGTATCCGAGCTGTCGCAGTCGGCGGACCGGATCGGCGAGGTCATCAAGATGATCACGGAAGTCGCCGAGCAGACCAATCTCCTGGCGCTCAATGCCACCATCGAGGCGGCGCGCGCGGGCGAGGCGGGCCGCGGATTCGCCGTCGTGGCGTCCGAGGTCAAGGCGCTGTCGGCGCAAACCGCGAAGGCGACGGAAGAGATCGCCGCCCAGGTGACGCAAATGCAAACCGCGACCGCGCAGTCGGTGGCCGCGATCAGGGATATCGGCGACACGATCGGCCAGATCTCCGAGATTTCCACCGCGATCGCATCGGCCGTCGAGGAGCAGGGCGCGGCGACCCACGAGATCGCCCGCAGCGTTGCGCAGGCCGCGCAGGGCGCGACCCAGGTGACCGGCAGCATCAACGACGTCAATCGCGGCGCGGCGGATACCGGCTCCAAGGCCGAACAGGTCCACGGCCGCGCTGTCTCGCTGCTGGCCGAAAGCAATCAGCTCAATACCGAGGTGGAAAACTTCCTGCGCTCGATCCGCGCGGCCTGACGCCCGCGCGCCGGACGGAAGCCTCAGAGCACGCGATAGCGGATCGCGAAGGCGTCGTGCTGCTGGCTGCGGCTTTCCTCGCCCGTGACCGGCGACGCCACGCGGTCGGCCAGATGCCACGGGCTGAACTGGTCGGACGGCGAGGGACTCGCCGGCAGCCGCAGCTTGAACTCGCAACTGGCGAGGCCCGGCAGATTGAGGATCACGACGCGCTCGCTGGTCCGGTAGTCCAGCGGCACCGAACCGCGCAGCACGGCCAGGCCGTCGTCGCCGGAGGCGAGCGCGCCCTGCACCTGCGCCAGCGTCTGGTTGCGGTCGGTATGCAGCTCGACCTGGGTATTATCGCTGATCGCGGACACCGCCGTCCTCGGCAGCCGGATCTCGAATTCGACCGCGGGTTTGGTCGGGTTGATGCCGAGATAGGCCAGCGCGGCATGGCGCATATCGTAGGCCACGAAGGCGACCAGGCCGAACACCGCGGCGGCGGCGAGCCCATGCCGGAGGACATCGCGAAGGCTGCGATAGCGGCTGCGGAAATACACGGTCAGGACGATCGCGACCGCGAGCGCGGTGGCGATGCCCGCCAGCCCCGACATCAGCATCCCCATCACGCCGTCCGAGGAGTCGTCGGCGAACAGGCCGGTCATGTCGGCCACCATCTTGAGGAAGGAGATCACGGAGTCGCCGGGCAAAGCGGCGGCGTGCGCCGCGCCTTTGAGGATAGGAGGGGTAATATTCATCGCGCACTGCTCGCCTGGGACGCGTTAATGCCGGTTCGGGACTGAAATCACTGGAACTATCGTGCGTTGGTCACGGCAGCGGCGATTGTGGTTCAACGGCCGCCCAGCGGATTTATTGCGGGGAGCGGGCGCGGTCGCTATAGCGGGGGCTCAGGGCTGCCACCCCGCGGAGATTTTGATGTCGATTCAGATGGTTTTGCTGCCGGTTTTCGTCCTGGTGGGGCTGACTTTCGCGCTATTGCTATGGATGGCCTCGGCGCGGGGCCAGGCGTTCAAGGCGGGGGAAACCAGTTACAAGGATGTCGCGCGGGGCGAGGCGAAGTGGCCCGAAAAGACGACCCAGATCGGCGATTGCTTCAGCAACCAGTTCGAAATCCCTGTCATGTTCTACCTCCTGATCGCGCTCGCCCTGCCGCTGCGGCACGCCGATCTGTTCATCGTGCTGATGTCCTGGGTGTTTGTGGTCATCCGCTATATCCACGCCGGGATTTTCGTCACCTCGAACAATGTCCAGCAGCGCGGGATGGTGTGGTTCTCAGGCGTGCTGGTGCTGCTGGCGATGTGGATCTACTTCGCGCTGAAGATTCTGCTGCTGATCTAGGAGCATGATCCGGAAAAGCGGGAACCGGTTTTCCGAAGAGATCATGCTCAAAAAAAGATTCGAAAGTTTTCCATGACCCCCGCCGCGCGGCTGTCCGCCGCCATCGAACTGATCGAGACCATCGACAAGGAGCGCGTTCCCGCGGCGAAGGCGCTGAAGGAATGGGGCACCGCGCATCGCTATGCCGGATCGGGCGATCGCGCCGCGATCTCGGGCCTGATCTGGGACGTGCTGCGCCGGCGCGCCTCCAGCGCCTGGCTGATGGATGCCGATACGCCGCGCGCGCGCGTGCTCGGCATGCTCAGGCTCGAACGGGGGATGGATACGGACGCCATCGCCGCCTTGTGCGACGGCGGACGCTTTGCCCCGGAGCCGCTGACCGAGGCCGAGCGCGCCGCGCTCACCACGCGCTCGCTGGCGGACGCGCCCGCACCGATATCAGGCGACTACCCGGAATGGCTCGACGGCTACCTCGCGCAGGTGTTCGGCGACGACCGCGTTGCCGAAGCGGTCGCGATGGCGAGCCGCGCGCCGCTCGACCTCCGCGTCAACACGCTGAAGGCCAAGCCAGAGAAGATCCTGCGCTCGCTGGCGCATCTCGGCGTGCACCCGACGCCGTGGTCGCCGGTGGGCCTGCGGATCGATCTCGGCGCCGACGCCAGAAATCCCGGCATCCATGCCGAGGAGGATTTTATCAAGGGCGCGGTGGAAGTGCAGGACGAGGGCTCGCAGCTCGCGGCGCTGTTGTCGGGCGCAAAGCCCGGCGAGCAGGTGATCGATCTCTGCGCCGGCGCCGGCGGCAAGACGCTGGCGCTGGCGGCGATGATGCAGGGCAAGGGCAGGCTGATCGCCACCGACCACGACAAGCGGCAGCTCGCGCCGATCCATGAGCGGCTGTCCCGCGCCGGCGTCCACAACGCCGATGTGCGCACGCCGAAGGGCGAGACCGATACGCTCGCCGACATCCATGCCTCCGCCGATCTGGTGCTGATCGACGCGCCCTGCACCGGCACCGGCACCTGGCGGCGCAATCCCGACGCTAAATGGCGGATGCGCCCGGGCGCGCTGGAAGTGCGGCTGAAGGACCAGATCGAGGTGCTCGATTGCGCGGTCGCCCTGGTAAAACCCGGCGGGTGCATCGCCTACATCACCTGCTCGGTGCTGCCGCCGGAAAACGGCGAGCAGATCCGAAGCTTTCTGACGCGGCATCCTGAATTTGCCGTGGTGCCGCCGGCGCAGACCGTGACCGCGTTGTGGGACAAGGCGGAAGCATTCGCGGCCGCCACGCTGCAATCACCGGAAGGTTTGTTGATGACGCCGCGCCGCACCGGCACCGACGGGTTTTTTGTGTCGATCCTGAAACGGAATGCGTCATAATCCCAAAGCGCGATCGCGATAGAACAGCTCGAACGAGCGCCGAATAAACCTGCCAAATAAACCTTGGGGAGCAGCATGAAGCGACATCATTGGATCGGCTTGTTGTGCGTTGCGGCAGTGGTTGGGGGCCTTGCCGGCGGTCCGGCGCGTGCCGATGAGACCGTCAGCATCGGCGGTTCAAGCGCGGTCTTGATAAGACCCAAGGCGCCGCGCGCCAGCGTGATCCTGATGCCGGGCGGCAGCGGCGCGATATCGGCGGGCGCCAACGGCGATATCCATGGGCTCTTGGGCAACCAGCTTGTTCGCACCCGCCAGTCCTATGCGGCGCGCGGGCTCGCGGTGCTCGTGGTCGATGCGGGCACGCCGCTCGCCGCCGCCGTGCAATACATGGCCGCGATCAAGCGGCCGGTGACGGTGATCGCCACCAGCCGCGGCACCCTTCGCGCCGCCCAGGGGATCGCGGGCGGCGCCCGGCCGGATGCACTGGTGCTGACGTCGGGATTCCTCAGCCCCGAATCCGGCAGCAGCCAGAACGTGATGTCGATCGTGGGCTCGCCGGCGGCATTGCCGCGCACACTGGTGATCGAGCACCGGGAGGACAGCTGCAAGTTCACGCTGCCGGCCGGCGTCGATCCGTTCGTGAAATGGTCCGGCGGCCGCGCCCGCGCGGCCTGGGTCTCAGGCGGCGCCAATGAAGGCGACGCCTGCGAAGCCCGCGCCCATCACGGTTTTAATGGCAATGACGGCCAGGTCGTGGGGCTTGCGGCGGGGTTCAGGTGAGCCAGGGAGCTGTGAGAACGTAACTCCGTCATTCCGGGATGGTCCGAAGGACCAGACCCGGAATCTCGAGATAATGAAAATGAAGCGGTGCAAGCCAATATCGAGATTCCGGGTTCGCGCTGCGCGCGCCCCGGAATGACGGTTATTGGTTCTGATACGCCAGGTGATCGGCGGTGCCCTGCACGATCTTGCCCACCCTACGCCCTCAATCCACGATGAACAGCGTCGCGCCGGTCGTGGTCGACGACCGGTGCGCGGCGTCGCCGAAATCCGACACCTGGTAGCTCATGCCCGGCAACAGCCTGAAGGTGCGGCCGTCGCGCAATTCGGTATCGAGTTCGCCCTGCAGCACGTAGAGCACGTGGCCGCGGTCGCACCAGTGATCGGCCAGATAGCCGGGCGAATATTCCACCATCCGGATCCGCAGATCGCCGATGTTCAGGGTGCGCCAGAGCGCTTGCCCTGTTTCGCCCGGGTGCGTCGTCGCGGCCACCTGGCTCCAGTCCGTGACGGTGAAGGGCAATGCCGGAATCTTCATGCGGGAATGTCCTGTGTCGGGGCTCGCGGCGGCTTTTCGCTGGCTGGATGCGCCGCATTCCGTCATTTCGGGATGGTCCGAAGGACCAGACCCGGAATCTCGAGGTAGTGAAGCGCCGCAAGCCAACATCGGGATTCCGGGTTCGCGCTGCGCGCGCCCCGGAATGACGGTTGCCGCTCTAATGCGCCAGATGATTGGCCGAGCCCTGCACGATCTTGCCGGCCGCGTTCAGCCGCAGATATTCGCAGATCTTCGCGCCGCGCTGGTTCTGGTAGAACACCACGATGCTGTCGGGGCTCACATAGGTGTCGATCAGCTCGAAATGCAGGTCGGGTAGCAGCGTCAGCGCCTTGGCCCAGTAGGTGCGGATGTTGTCCTTGCCGCGCAGGGTGCCGCTGGCGTCAAAGCCCATGGCGGGAATCCGGTCCGAGGTCATCTCGCTGTCGTCGGCATAGAGCCCAAGCACCCGCTCTAGGTCGTGGGCATTCCAGGCGGCGACCCACTCCCGCCCAAGGGCGGCGAGCTGGGCGGGCGGGTGAGGCAGGCTTGGCATGATTTCCTCCCAAATTGGTTCAGGACCAAATTAGGTCAATAATACTGACCTATATCCGCTTGTCCAGTGCCTGCAGAAGAATGTGGGCCAGTCGTTTGCCGCGGTTGCGAGCGCAATCCCCGTCGCGTATCTGCTTGCCATGACAGCAGCACAGCCAGCCCGCGAGTCGGCGCCTTCAGTGGCCTCGGCGCATGACAAGATTCTGATCGTCGATTTCGGCAGCCAGGTGACGCAACTGATCGCGCGCCGGGTGCGCGAGGAGGGCGTCTATTCCGAGATCGTGCCGTTCCAGAAGGCGGAAGCGGCATTCAGGGAGATGAAGCCGAAGGCGGTGATCCTCTCCGGCGGACCCGAATCCGTTCACGAGGAAGGTTCGCCGCGCGCGCCGCAACTGATCTTCGATTCCGGCGTTCCCGTGCTCGGTATCTGCTACGGCCAGATGACCATGGCGGCCCAGCTCGGCGGCACCGTCGAGGGCGGCCATCACCGCGAATTCGGCCGCGCCGATGTCGAGGTCAAGGGCGAAAGCCGCCTGTTCGACTCCACCTGGGGCGTCGGCGAAAAGCATCCGGTCTGGATGAGCCATGGCGACCGCATCACGCGGATGCCGCCGGGTTTTGTCGTGGCCGGCGTCTCGCCGAATGCGCCGTTCGCGGTGATCCAGGACGAGAAGCGCCGCTATTACGGCCTGATGTTCCACCCCGAGGTGGTGCACACCCCTGACGGCGCCAAACTGATCCGCAATTTCGTCCGCAAGGTCGCCGGCCTCACCGGCGACTGGACCATGCGCGCCTTCCGCGAGGAGGCGATCGAGAAGATCAGGAAGCAGGTGGGCAAGGGCAAGGTGATCTGCGGCCTCTCCGGCGGCGTCGATTCAGCGGTGGCGGCGGTGCTGATCCACGAGGCGATTGGCGACCAGCTCACCTGCGTGTTCGTCGATCACGGCATGCTCAGGCTCAACGAGGCCGAAACGGTGGTCGACCTGTTCCGGCACCACCACAACATCCCGCTGGTTCACGTCGACGCGTCGAACCTTTTCCTCGGCGAACTCGCAGGCGTCACCGACCCCGAGCAGAAGCGCAAGACCATCGGCCGGCTGTTTATCGACGTGTTCGACTCGGAAGCGAAAAAGATCGGCGGCGCGGATTTCCTGGCGCAGGGCACGCTCTATCCCGATGTGATCGAGAGCGTCTCCTTCACCGGCGGCCCCTCGGTGACGATAAAATCGCACCACAATGTCGGCGGCCTGCCGGCGCGCATGAACATGAAGCTGGTCGAACCCTTGCGCGAATTGTTCAAGGACGAGGTGAGGGTGCTCGGCCGCGAACTCGGCCTGCCCGAAATCTTCGTCGGCCGCCACCCGTTCCCCGGCCCCGGCCTCGCCATCCGCTGCCCCGGCGACATCACCCGCGAAAAGCTCGACATCCTGCGCCAGGCCGACGCGGTCTATATCGACCAGATCCGAAAAGCCAACCTCTACGACACCATCTGGCAGGCCTTTGCCGTGCTGCTGCCCGTCAAGACCGTCGGCGTGATGGGCGACGGCCGCACCTACGACTACGTCGTGGGCCTGCGCGCGGTCACCTCCACCGACGGCATGACGGCGGATTTCTATCCCTTCGACATGAAGTTTTTGGGCGAAACCGCGACGCGGATCATCAACGAGGTCAAGGGGGTCAACCGGGTGGTTTATGACGTGACGTCAAAGCCGCCGGGGACGATTGAGTGGGAGTAGGCTAAACGAACGCTTGTTCTTGAATCCGCTCAACGACCTTGGGCCCCATACGATCGCCGCTCGCGATGTGCTGACATTGCCGACCCTTACAGAGGTGAGCATGCCGGAGAAGGCCGGCCACCTAGTGCCGCCGGTCTTCGGCTATTACAACCAGATGAAACAGGAGTTCGCCTCGGCACGCTACCTGCTGTTTGATGGCATCACTACGTCGGGCGTTCATTTCTCGGACCGGGGGGTGCTGCTCTACAATACGCTCGACTACCCGAAATTTTCGCTCGGGACGGAACAAGTCCGTGCGAGCTTTCGAATTGCCTATTCCCTGCTCGACAAGATTGCGTACTTGATCAACAGCTACTGGGCGCTCGGTAAGGCTGAGGATCGGATCAGCTTTCGTTCCATCTGGTTCCAAGAGAGTAAGTCGGCGCTCCATCCACGGTTCGTAAAATACGAGAACTGGCCGCTACGCGGACTATTCTGGCTCTCGAAGGAGATCTTCGACGAGGAGTTGAAGCAGACCACAAGCCCCGATGCTCGGGAACTGCACGGCCTGCGCAATCATCTCGAGCATAAGTATCTCCAGGTGCATGAGGGCTGGGCGTCGGCAGTAATGCCGGAAGGGAGCTCGGTCGGCGTGCTGGGAAAATCCATTTCTTCGATCGAGATGGAGGCGAAGGCTTTGCGGGTTATGAAGATCGCAAGGTCTGCCCTATGCCACCTCTCACTTGCCATAGGACAGGAAGAGAAGTTGCGAGCGAAGAAACGGCCCAAAGGCATGCTTCTGCCCATGACGATCTCGACATGGGAGGACAAGTGGAAGCGTGCGCGTTGAGGCCAAAGGGAAGATGATCCCGTCGGGCGGGACACGCATTAGATAATTTACGCGGTCTCCAAGCCCTTTTTGTCGCGCTATGGATTGCGTCGTTTCGCTCGCAATGACGAAACCACTTGGTCGCCTGCGACCAATTGACCCGACGGGCAAATCACCAAAAACCTGTCCAGCCCTTCGCGCAAAAATATTCGGCTTTCGCTCCCGAGCAAATCACTTGCATGTACCGCTCGTCTCACCCGAGAGAGGGGCGGGTCGCGATCGTCACGAACGTTGCGGTGAGATGCGGTGGACGCTGATGTCACGAGGACGAACGTGGCGTGAGGCGGACGGCGAAATCGTGTGGTCCTGATGCCCCGACGCTGGCATCAAGTTGGCGGCAACATCCGCCAATGAGGGTGGCAAAAAAGCCCGGTCACCCGGGAGAGCGCGTTATAAGCCGTAAAACCATTGCGCAGGGAAGGCCGGATTGCCTCCGCTGAACCTGTATGCTCGTGTGCGCTCTTCTACCCATATTGCACGCGAGACCGCGGGTGCAGCGCGCACCCGGCTTTCCCTGCGCCCTCTGCTTGCTTGAGAGGGTGAAAAATGACGCAAGCCTCGGGCATCTCGTGCCGCGAGAACGCGGGCCCATATCCCTCATGCTGTCTGACACTCGAATCGGAAGATGCCGCTGCCGGCGCTTTTCAAGAAATTTTCTGGATCCCATGTCGGACCGACCAGGCCTCGTTCGTCCTTGGGGCATGGATCGGCAATTCGGGGGGATTGAAGACATCCTTGCCGACGCTCGCCTACGATCCCGAAAAAGGAAAGGAAACCGCATGACCACGAACGATACTTACCTTGCCGTCTTTCTCGGCAGCAAAACCAGCCCGCGCATGAAAGCCTGGATGGCGCTTCCCGAAGCCGAACGGCGCGCCAGGGAACAAGAGGGCATGGCCGCCTGGAAAGCCTGGGTCGAAAAGCACCAGGCGGCGGTTCAGGCCATGGGCGGGCCGCTCGGCAAGACGAAGAAGGTCACCGAGCGCGGCATCGAGGACGTGAGCAACGAGATGGGCGCCTTTACGGTCGTGCGGGCGGAATCGCACGAGGCGGCCGCCAGGCTGTTCGAGAAGCATCCGCATTTCACGATCTTTCCGGGCGAGTCCATCGAGATCATGCCGGTGCTGCCGATACCCGGCGCCTGATCGGCAATTCACAGCTCGTAGGGTGGGTTAGCCGAAGGCGTAACCCACCAGCTTTTTGGGCATCGGTGGGTTACGCTTCGCTAACCCACCCTACGGGCTAACCCTACGGGCTGCCGATACCGGGCGCCTGATCGGCGGCGACGTCCATTTCAGCAATTCACAGGAACAATCAAGCATGCCCAACACCATACGTCTGCATCGCGTTCTCGCGGCCAGCCCGGAGAAAATCTATCGCGCGTTCCTGGAGGCCGACGCGCTCGCGAAATGGCTGCCGCCCAACGGCTTTGCCTGCACCGTGCATCATCTGGAACCAAAGGTCGGCGGCACTTTCAAAATGTCGTTCCGAAACTTCACGACGGGCAACAGCCACGCCTTCGGCGGCGAATATGTCGAACTCGTTCCGCACCAACGCCTGCGCTACACCGACGGATTCGACGATCCCAACCTGCCCGGCGAGATCCAGGTGACGGTGACCTTGAAGAAGGTATTGGTCGGCACCGAGGTGGATATTGAGCAGGCAGGCGTGCCGGACGTGATTCCACCCGAGGCTTGTTATCTCGGCTGGCAGGAGTCGCTGCGCAACCTCGCAAGGCTGGTCGAGCCCGAAATCAATCAATAGCTCGCAGGGTGGATTGGATTAGCCGGCTTGTCCGCCATAGCTCTCACGCCGTCATTGAGAGCGAAGCGAAGCAATCCATGTCTCAGCAAGCGTTGCTATGGATTGCTTCGCCTCGCTCGCAATGACGAAGTTGCATTATCGGCTGCGACAAAACAACCCGACGGGCAAATCACCAAAAACCTGTCCACCCCTTCACGCAAAAATATTCCGCTTCACGTGTCGGGCAAATCAGTGATTTGACTCCGGCCGTCTCACCCGAGAGAGGGGCGGGTCGCGATCGTCACGAACGTTGCGGTGAGATGCGGTGGACGCTGATGCCACGAAGACGAACGTGGCGTGAGGCGGACGGCGAAGTCGTGTGGTCCTGACGTCCAGTGATTTTTCTTCCAACACCAAAATGAAAGAATCTCCAGCGAGACAGAGGTTTTTGCCACTTTCTCGGGAAGAAACGGCGCGCCCGAAAAAGCGCCGGGCCCCAATAGGCCCTAGGGTCTGTACTCAATAGGGATTCCATCTGAAATTAGATTGTGATTTAAGCTTCTCAGCGGAAGGGAGGCTTGAATGGCAAAGCAGGTCTACTGGCTCAGCGATGCGGAATGGCGGCGGATTGAGCCGTTGTTGCCGCGAGGGCGCAAGGGAGCGCATCGGGTCGATGATAGGCGCGTGATCAGCGGCATTATGCACATGCTGAAATCTGGTTCGCGCTGGCGCGATTGCCCGGAAGTCTACGGCCCCTACACGACGGTCTACAACCGCTTCAACCGCTGGAGCCGACAGGGGATTTGGACGGACATTTTTTACGCGCTGACCGGATCGACGGGCATGTACGGATCGATGTCGGTGGATTCCAGCTACGTCAAAGCCCATCGCTCCGCGGCCGGCGCAAAAGGGGGGCCTTCAACAATGCAATCGGCCGCTCGCGCGGCGGGCAGACCACCAAAATCCACGCGCTGACCGACGATATCGGCCGTCCGCTTGCCTTCCTGATTACCCCGGGCAACACCCATGACTTGGTCGGTGCACGCGGTTTGATCGGCATGGTCCGCAACCCGCGCCGTCTGCTGGCCGATCGAGCCTACGACGCCAGGAGCTTGCGCGACGAACTGGCCGCACGCCGCATCAAGGCCGTGATCCCGCCAAATCCGACCCGCAAGCATCCGCATCGCTACGATAAAGCCGCTTACAAAGGCCGCAACGTCATCGAGCGGATGTTCTGTCGTCTCAAGGACTTCCGACGTATCGCAACCCGATATGACAAGCGCGCAGACATCTTCCTGTCTGCAATCCTTCTCGCCGCCGCAGTCACTTGGTGGATCAATTGAGTTCCGGACCCTAGTCCAAAGCTCGAGACTTAGTGGCACCGGGTGAAACACGGTGGCGAGGAAGACGTCCTCTGCCACGTCTCCGGTGCGGATCGAATTCGTCGACCGCGTTCTGCCAAGCGATAATCTCGTCTTCGAACCAAACTCGGCGGTTCGGAGAAATGTAAGTCGACTTCGGAAACCGGCCTGCCTTTTCCATGCGATAAAGCGTAGTGCGACCGACCGGCACGATCTCCAGGACCTGTTTCTCGTTCAACATGCGGCGAGGTTTCTCAGAGACGCCGTCCTCGCTTTGCTGTCGGTGCTCAGCGATCATTGCAAACTCCCAACCATACGTTTTGGCGCGATGAGAAAAGGCACGACTGGCGATCTAATACTTCGGATGTGCAACAGATCGGATCGATTTGAGCGGATGCCGACAATGGCCTGAGTGAGGTCCCTGATCCGGTAGGTCGATTGCCTGGCGCCCATGGCTGGCTCCCTCACCCACCGAGGCCTTGCCCCAAAGGCGCATGGACCACCTCCATCACGCGTTCGAACTGGATCTCGACGAACTCGGCAGGCACCCCGTGTTCGGCAAGGACCGCGCATAGCTCGGCATCCAGGGTCTCCTGCTCCACCGCGCCGGTTGCCTGCCGCTCTTTCTCAAACCGTTCTAGATACCAACCGGCCAGTTGCCGGATGAGGTAATGGCTCAGGCCTTTGTCGGTGTGATTGGCCGCCCCTGGTTCCAAGCTCTCTCCGGTCTCGGAAAAAGGCGTCACATCCGTCACAGCGCCTGATTTTTCCGGGGTTTTTATCCGGTCATGTGACGGATTGTTCCCGGCCGTGTCATTTCCCGATCCCAAAACGCAACGAGCAACACCTAGAAATGTCTCGCCTGTGACGCTTGTGACGCTTGCGACGGTTTTTTCGGAGGCGGGAGAGACAGCAGAGGGAAGATAGCGCCGCCATGCATCCTCAAGATCGGCAAGGCGATAGCCCTTGCACTGGTTCTGGCCATGGGGCCGAAGCTTGTCGGATTTGATCCCGTAGTCGTGCAGCCGCCTTGCTAGCGAATGGTCATTGAGCGGCTCTTTCAGATGGCTCCACGGCGCGTCCTCAAGCTCGTGCAATGCCGTCAGGATCAGCTTGGTGGGTAGCCCCTTCGGGGTCGAAGCCTGCGCTGCCGCGTCCTTGGCAGAAAACACAGTCCGTAGATCGCCCAGCAGGCGGATGTTTAGGCTTTGCGGCGTGTCGCTAACCGCGGCGGTAACCAGTGCAACAGCGGCTTTGCGCGCGCGATCCGGCCATTTCTCACCGGCCAAATCGGCGACCGCCAAGAGTGGTTCCCATATATCAGCGGCGCGATCCTCAACGCCGATTGGCATTTCCGGCCGCGCCGACTCGGCCTGATCGGCAACCGCGCCGGCCCAATCTTCAAGCCGCTGAAACAACTCCTCGCCAATCGGCGCGTGTATCCGGTGTCGGAAAGCCTCGACTTGCTCATTAGGGGCGCGCCGTCGCATGCGGATGATCACGCTGCGAGTCATGATCGAGTCCGGCAACCAGCCCAGTCCCGCCAACGCGACGGCGGCAAAGCTCTGCACGTCCTCGGTTTCGACGCGACTGCCATACACGACACACCGGCCGAAGGTGGCGCCACGCCGGTGTCCACTGTTGAGAAACGACCGGACGTCCTCGTGCTCTTTCGCCTTCGGCCCGAAAATGGCGTCGATCTCGTCAAACAGGATTGTCGGCGGCCCTTCGTCGCTGCCGCATTTCCGATACAGGTAGGCCGGTGAAACATTCGTGGCATGGACCGGCCTCGGCACCAACGGCTCTGTCACCTCCAGCGCGCGGGTTTTACCCGACCCCGGTTCGGGCGACAGAAACGATAGCCGCGCGGTGCTCTCCCATGCACCCATCAAATGCGTGTGCGCTATCCATAACGTATGCGCTGCCGACGCATGTTCGGACGGGTAGCTCACAAAGCGGCACAGGAAGGACTGTACTTCGTCAAGGAGCACGGCACCGGCTGCGGCGGCCATATCGGCGCCGTTACCGCGCACGGGGTTGCTGCCCTCAGCCTTCAGCTTCACCGCACCCTCGACCAGGCGCGGGATGTCTGAAACACGCTCCTGCCATCGCTCATCGCGCGGCGCGGCGGATTGTGCCATCAGGCTTCGCAGGAAATTCACGACGGCGCCGGGGGCCATGCCGGCGCAGACCATCTTACAGGAGAGATCGCGCAGGCTTTCATGCAGCGAATGTCCGGCGAGAATATCGCGCTGCAAGATTTCCCAGTCGGCAGTGGCCGTCTCGGTGTCGTGGCCGTTGCCGCCGCTGGACTTGCGCGACGGCGCCAGTTGATAACCGTGTTCGTCCACCAGCAGTGCCGCGATGTCGGCGAGCAGCGCGTTCGTACCCGCTTCGTCGATCTCCGGCAGATCATCCCTCGGGGTTTCGCAGAGTGAGGGGCCGAACCACGAGTAGGGATTGCCGGTGCCTCCGTGAATGCCGTGAACGATGACCTGCCTGCCGCTGGCAAGCATTTCCACCTTCTGCTTGGGGTCGCCGTTCGGCGCGATGAACTTGCGCCGGCATGCTTGAAGGGCGTGGCCGTCTTGAAAAAGATGGCGCGGCGCGGCGCGCGGCCGAAAACGAACGCAGATGGCGCCGTGCTCCTCGTATCGATCGCGCACCAGGGCCTCGATGGCATCGGCCGCGTCAGGATTTTCAATATCGATGTCCAGGCACGGCACGGTTGCGCACAGAATGCCGGTGTTGGTGTTCATATAGAGCTTGGACCACACCTCGATATCGCCCGCCGACGTCGGACCGCGCTTGGTCCAGCCGGGAAAAGCCGGGACCTTGCCAACGGCCGGGATCGGCTGGTATCCATGGTCCAGTAGCCCGGTGCGTGCTTCTGTCGGCGTCATGGTCGGAACCTTGCGACAGAGAAAAAAGGGAAGCCGCGACGGCAATCGGGCTTCCCCAAGGGGCTCTCTACCTAGAACGGAATGTCAGCGTTGGAGCCGGGGCCATTCGGTCCCGGCGCCTTGAGCACCTTCACGCGCAGGGCAGCCTTGCCCTCAAACTTGACGCTGTCGTCGGTGAAGACACGGATGACGGCGCCGATCCAAGCTGCCGGGTCGTCCCCCAGCTTCTCCTTGATCGTGCGCAGGTTGGTCTTGTTGAGCGGCAACTGCTGACCGTCGGAGAAGACCAGCACCGGCTTCCACTCCGTGCCGCCGTTCTTGTCGCGCAACAGCTGCTGTTTGACCTGGGAGATTGTCAGCTGCAGATTGCGAGTGCCGACAACCGTAGACGACAGGAACCTCGTCGCGAGAAATTTGACGAGGTCGTCCGCTGTCAGGGCCCTGCTTTCGGTATTGGCCATGATGGCCTCCATAAGCGCCATAGCGGGGTCCGGCCACCGTGCTGCGCTCATAGCGCGGCGACCGGCAACGCTCTAGATCAACCGCGGCACAATTATCAGCCGGTGTTGACTTCGCGTGGGCGGAAGAATGTGAAGGAAGAGATGCAATTCATAGCGACAAGTAGCGACAGTCGCGACTTGTCGCCCTGTCGCATCGGCCTAGTCGGATTTCAGCGCGCGCTGGATGGACCGGTCACTTGGCGGTGGCCTGCCCAGTCGCCGAAATTCGCTTGTGATCATTTCGTTGCGCCGGGCTGGTCGCTCGTTGCATCCATTTGGCCAAAGCTGCCGGGATATATCCAGTATTTGCAGTTGCTGTGTCGGCTTAGCCTTTGATGATGCGGTGGGCGCGCTTTGGTGAGCGGCCCTGTCACCGTCGCCCCGTCCGATATCCTTCATGACCTCGTCGAAGGATTTGCGATTTAGAAAAAGCGTCCTCCCCTTGCCCCCGACGACGGTGACACCTGATTCGAAAACAACCAAGGCTTCAATTGCGCCTACATCAGCAGGGCTCACACCCGACGCGATAGCAAACAGCTGTTGATCGGACATGGCCTCCAAGCTGGTTCCCATCGAAGCCCATCGACGCCGACTTATCTGTTGAATGCTCTTCTTCTCCGGGTCCCAAAACAGCGCAATGAGCGCCCCCTGGCTCAGGAGTTTTCGTAACCGATCGCTTGCACGCAGTCGGGATTGATCGCGGCCGTGCGACCCTTCCCTATTGGCCTGCTTCCCGGGTTCCGATCTGATCGTTTGATGCACGATCTCAAACACGTCGCAGATGGAAATCGTCCCCTCCGGGATCGTATCCTCGAAGTCCGTCATTGCTCTTCCGCTACGAGCATGCCGCATCATGATGACGCGGCAGGCCGGTGCGGAACCGGCTTTTCGGGTGATCTGCCCTATCCGCGCTAGAGGTGATCCTATCGGGCGGGTCCGCCGCGCGCTACCTCGGGCGGCGTGCATAGGGCGAAGATCGGGCTTAGTTCCATCATCGATCTGTATTAACCTTCCGCCACAGTAAGCGGCAGCGGAGTGGCACGATGTCGTCTGATGATACAGGACAGAAACAGGCGGGCCGATTTCAAAAGGGGCAATCGGGCAATCCGGCCGGCCGGCCGCGAGGATCGCGAAATACTGCCACTCTGGCCGCCGAAGCCATACTTGACGGTGAAGCCGAGGCATTGACGCGGAAGGCGATCGAGATGGCTCTGGGCGGCGATACGGTGGCGCTCAAGCTCTGCCTCGACAGAATTTATCCAGCCCGCAAGGACCGCGCCGTGACGTTCGCGCTGCCGCCGATCACCAGTGCCCGCGATGCCGCTGACATTGCTGCCGCCATCGCTGAAGCCGTAGCCGCCGGCCACCTGTCTCCAAGTGAAGCTGCGGAACTCGGGAAGGTCATCGAAAATCTACGTGAAGGCCTGTCAGGCGGCCGAATTGGATGACCGGAGCGCACGCGTGAAAGAGATGACCGATGCCGAGCTGATGCGCATCATCAGGAATGGCGCCAGCGAAAACACCAACCCGCGACTTCTGACCTCAAGTTCCGATTAGTCCTAGATCCTTTCACTCTGAGTATTGCTTTTCGCTCCTGTTTGTAACATCTATACGACCATATAAATGTTACGAGGCGAACATGCCGACGCCGATTATTTCCTACATCCGTGTTTCAACCGACAAGCAAAGCAAGAGCGGTCTCGGTCTTGAAGCGCAGCGGGATGCAATCGCCAGGTTTGCCTTCAGAGAGGCTCTGGAGATGGCGGGTGAGTTTATCGAGGTCGAGACCGGCAAAGGTGCCGACGCGCTGGAAAAGCGCCCTCAGCTTGCCGCAGCGCTGCGCAAGGCCAAGCAGACCAAGGCGCCTATCGTTGTTTCGAAACTGGATCGGCTGAGCCGCGATGTTCACTTCATTTCCGGGCTGATGACCAAGCGTGTCCCGTTCATCGTGGCGGCGCTGGGCAAGAATGTTGACCCCTTTATGCTGCACATCTATGCCGCGCTCGCTGAGAAGGAGCGTTCCATGATCTCAGAACGCACAAAGGATGCTCTGGCTAGGGCCAAGCAGCGTGGCGTTGTCCTCGGCAACCCGAATGTCGGCAAGATGAACACCAAAGCCGCTACGGCTCGCGATGCCGAGTTAAAGCCCATCCTCGAAACCATGTGGGAGTTGTCATATCGCGAGATCGCGCAAGAACTGAGCAATCGCAACCTTCCCACGCCACGGGGCGGTGACTCGTGGAATGCGATGACCGTGATGCGCGTGATGAAGCGATTGGGCTGAAGCGATTGGGCATCGCTGGCAAGTGACGAAGGAGAAAACGGTCTAGGAGCGCAAAGTAAGCGATAGCCATAGGGACGTTATCGCCGACCCACTGGGGGAGGGAAAAACCGCCGGAAAGCATGCTTATTTCTGCCTGATGCCCCGCCCCCTGGCGCCCCCCGATGGAGCTAGCGCCGGCGGTCGCAACCCTCCGAGGCAAAATTTTCGTGCTTTGAACTTACTATTGGTCGACGCCAAAGCGCTCACCGAGCGCAGGCTCGCGGTCAGTCTCCGGTGGAGGGGCCTGTGCAGTTTTTGATCAGAACCGTCTGCCGCCCTGACTCGGCGCGAACAGCCTGTGCGTTAATTACGCGGCGACGCACCACAGGGCTCCTGAAGCGATCGCCGCGTGGTAGACGGCAGCGTCAGATGAGCACGAGCCGATGCCGTGCGAAGAAAAAGTGAATCCGGCCACGGATTACGCACCGCGCGCTACAGGGTACAAGTTCCAATGCTTAGCTTCCTCGAATTTGACCTGCACGCTAAACATCCATCAGCACGAATGTCCGTTGTTGGGGAGATGAACAGACTTCATTCAGGCGCTGCCCGAAGTCCGAGTCTGACCCGCAGCAGAGTTCGCGGTCGGGTTGCCAGCACTTTAGGACGGCTCACGAGCGCAGCATCACGACGCAGTGTTCGCGATCGCCGGCAGGACGAATTGAAAGCTGGCGCCGCGGGGCAGGTTCGCGCTCGCCCACAATCGTCCGATTTTCTCACTTGCCGCTTAGAAGCTCCAGTCCGTTCCGAGGGTGAAGATGCCGCTGGGCTTCAGCTGCAAGCCGACGTTGTCCAGAACGACATCGATCCATGTGACGAGATTGGGTGCGTCGGGCCGTACTGCAATGGCGATCTGGTCCTTCTGCTCGCCCACCAGGCAAAGCTTGAGCTTGATACGAGCCGCCGGGTGCCGGGCGAACAACTGGCGTAACTCGATCTCGCCGCCCAGACCGGCGAGTAGCCTGCCGGTTTCCAGGGCGTCCTGGAGTTCACCTACGGTATCGAAGACCACCGGATTGATCTTTTTGTCCTGGTTGTGCAGCGCCTGTTCATAGGCGCCGCCGCGCGTGACGCCGAGTCCGTCCGGCCGCGCCGCCAGTGCCGCCGCATCGGCAGGTGTGTCCGGACACCCGACGTCCTCCTGCAACGCACGCACCCGGTTCAACGCAACAGCCACCGACTGCGTGAGGTACGGGCGCGAAAAGCGCACCACTTTGGCCCGCTCGACGGTCCGCGTAATCGAAGACACCGCAACGTCCACTTCGCCGGCAGCCACCTGGGCCACCAGCTCATCGTGGGTCGCGGCAGTGCGCACGAACTAAATCTTGACCCCCAGGCGCCTCGCCAGGCCATTGGCCATGGCAACCTCGATGCCGGCAGGCTGACCGTCGCTTTCAGTAACCAGTAGCGGCGGAATGTCCTTGGCGACCAGCCCGACGCGGAGCGCGCCGCGCTCCTGCACTTGGCGGATATCGGGAAAGCTCGAAGGCGCCGCCGTGGCGGATGGCGCCGGCGGCAGTATCGCCAATGCAAGCAATGCGCCTATCACCCATATGCGCCACATTCTCGCTTTCATTCGGATTTCCTTGGCTTCGCTGTGATGACGGTCAGCGCGGCCGTACCCAGCACGGTGAGCAGCGAGACCAGCGGCGCTACTGCGGGCTGCGTGGTCGCCAGCACCACTACCGCCAGGGCGTCTGGAATCCGCGCATTCAACAGGATTGGCGCGAGGATCGACGCCAGCGCTGGGCCTCCGCCGACTGCCGCCGCGCCCGAGATCAGGCACGAAGCGGCGACGATGACTATCGCGGCCGTGCCGAGCGAAACGCCAAAGATCTGTGCGAGAAAAATGACGGTAAAGGTCAACAGCAGCACCTGGCCGTGCTGGTTGGCGAGGACGCCAAACGGCGTTACCGTGTCGACGACGCGGCGGTCTACGCCGAACCGCTCCTGCAGTGCTTCGATCGCGGAATACAGTGCGGCCAGGGGGTTGTCGGTGGCAAAGGCGATGACAAGGGGCTGGCCGAGATCGGACAGTACCCGCCAGGGCGCCTTGCGGCACACGATCGACAGAACCGCCGTTAGCCCGGCTACCGCCACCAGTCCCGCCAGGTAGAAATAGCCGACGTAGCGTACCAGCGCTCCCAGCAACTCCCGATCGGCCTCCGCCACGTGAGCCGCGCCGAGAGCGAAGAGGCCGAGCGGCAGCGGGATCAGCACCCAGTGGAAGATGGTCGCAAATGCCTCGTAGAGGGCGTTCAGGATCCGCAGCGTATCGTCAGCACCGGAGGACTTGACGACGCCGAGCGCCAGTCCGAGCAGAACGCAGAAAAAAACGATGCTGATGAACTGCGCCCCCGACAGCGCAGCGAAGATATTGGGCGGCACCATGCCCTGCAGGAACGCCATGATCGGACCGCCGGATTCGATCGCCGGCTCGCTGGCGAGCTGCCGGCCGAGCGCCGCGGCGGCGCTCTCGCCGAGGCCTTCGCCGGGGCTGAGAACGACGCACACCAGCACTGCCGCCGCGCTTGGAATCAGCAGCAGCAGCAGATAGGACAAGGCCATGCGCGGGAAGAGCGCGCGGGTCGTCTCGTTGCGCAACATCTGTCCGATGCCCCAGGTGAGCGCCGTCACGAGGATGGGCAACATGCTCATCGACAGCAGGGCAACGTAAAGTTTCGCGAACGGCACCAGCGCGTGGGCCGGCTCGGGCAGGTAGAATCCGAACAGCAGCCCGGAGACGACCCCGGCAATGATGGTCGCCGGATGCGTGACGATTCTCAGGACTTGACGCAGCAATCGATTGCCTCCGTCGCGCCGCGCTGCTGACCGCGCGGACAAGCTATCGGGTCCGCAATGCTCAAACCGTTGATGTACCGCAACCTGCTCAACAGAGCCACGAATCCGTTTAACGTAGCGACATTGGCTCCGATCTCTTCCGCGCCGCGCGCCGTCTACAGGGATTTTATGTTTACATTGCCGCCGAAGCGAAGCGCCAAGGAGTTCTTGAACCGACAACTCGGTATAGCGCTAAATGTTCTTGTGGGTGAGACAAGCCTGCAGCGGTCCGGCTAACGCGCCAACGCTTACCCTGTTGTTGGACGGTTGAACGAACTCGCTATTTTGGTGCCGAATTCCCTTGCGTCTTCCGCGACCGCCTTCAGTTGAGACTGAGAGTATTCAACTTGAATGCGGAAAGCTTCTTGGAAATCCTTTGCACGCAAAAGCTTTTCCACGAAGTCACGGTTTTCTGCGACTTGCCGCTCAAGGTATGCCTTGAAATTAGCTATTCGATTTTCATCGGCACCCGGAAAGCCTTGCATGGCCTTTTCAACCATGTCGATGTAGCTTTGCGTCGCGCCTTGCATTTTTTCGAGATTTTCAAGCATCATGGCTTGAACGGATTCAAACGGGTTCTTTTCGTCTCCCATAGGACCCTCCAGCCCATTTACACTGCAGGCTAACAATCACAACCAGCCGTACGATTCAGATCCGTTCCTTGATTTAGATCAACTGTTGGCGAATGGAGGTCGTCTCCCACCTTGTCTGACTTTGAAGATCGAGCCGGAAAGCAGCAATGGATGCCGGACGAAGGGACCCGTTCCCAATACCTTGGGCGTTCTGCCAAGTCGTTGCGTGCATCGTACTGTCGTCAGCCCAGGATGAGACACCGAGATGTGCGGCGTCTCCGAGCGTGGAGCGATGCCGTGGGCCGGACATTGTGCAAGCGCGAGGGCGTTATGCATTGTTGCCCTCGCGCCACTTAGCACGGACCGCATTGTGATCGGCTGATCGGTCAGATTTTGCTGTCCTTTGCGTGGCCGGAAAGCATCAGCAATCAGAAAAATAGAACTGCACTCGCAATCGCCACAATTGTGGCCATCCAGGCGACGATTGTTGGCTTTGCTGATTTGCAAGCTCAACTTGTCCTTAGTTCTCTGGAATTTTGCGCTCTCCCGCGTCTCAGTGACGTCCGGTGTTAGGCGACCCAGTTTTTTTAATTGTTGGCATTGCCCATTGATTGGGGGCCGATATGGGGCGCGAACCACATCGACTGTCGTCCATTGGATCGCGCCGCGGCGCGGCGTCAGGGGCAGGCGGCTGGAAATTTGTGTCGTCCAGATTGCTGGCGATGATCGCGATTTTCATCGCAATCGACGGTTTCGACACACGCCCAGACCAACTGGACCGGATCGGTCTCCACTGGCTGGTTTAACCCTGGCAATTGGAACGCCGGTGTTCCGACGGCGGCGACCAGCGCAAACATTGACACTGTGACGCCAAATTCGACGGAGGTCAGGGACGTCGGCGCAAGCAGCCCTAGAATCTTGGCCGTCGGTCAAAACGGGGCAGGGATGCTTGCAATCCAGAGCGGAGGGACATTGGCCGACTCCCTGGGGACAATCGGCAATCTACCGGGCAGCTCGGGAACGGTGATGGTGAGCGGCCCGGGCTCCAACTGGTCGAATGCCGGAAGCGTAGTGGTCGGCGGTCTGGGGACGGGGAACCTGACTATCCAGGACGGCGGTGTGGTGAACAGTGGTGGCGGCGGCTCGGTGGGATTGGCTGCCGGCTCGACGGGTACGGTGATGGTGACGGGCGCGGGCTCCATTTGGAACAATATTTCATTCGGGCTCAATGGGCTCAATATCGGCAGTTTTGGCACGGGCTCGCTCGTTGTCGCAAACGGTGGGATGGTCACCAATATCACCGGCTCCGCTGCCAACATCGGCCAGGGCGCCGGTTCGCACGGTACGGCGACAGTAACCGGCGCGGGCTCCAGCTGGATCAACATTCCGGCGGTGAACATTGGCAATTTGGGCACGGGCACGCTCACCATCGCGGAAGGCGGCGTTGTTGCCGCGCCGACCGTTGCGATCGCGACGAACGCCGGCTCGACCGGAACTCTCAACATTGGCGCCGGCGCGGGCAGCGCGGCGGTCGCACCCGGCACGCTGAGCGCGCCGAGCGTCGCATTTGGCGCTGGCACCGGCACGATCAACTTCAATCACACATCGGCCGACTATTTTTTTGCACCGGCAATCAGCGGCAATGGCACCGTCAATGTGCTCGCCGGCACCACCACACTCATAGGTGCCAACAGCTACAGCGGATCGACGAATGTGTTCGCGGGCACCCTGCGGGCCGGTGCGCCAAACCTGTTCAGCCCAAATTCGCCGGTGACGGTCGCGAGCCGCGGAACACTCGATCTCAATGGGTTCAGTCAGACCGTACCGAGCGTCAACAATGCCGGCCTGGTGAACATGGGCACGGGGACTGCGCCCGGTACGAACTTGACGACGACCAGCTACATCGGGACTGGCGGAACGATCGCGATGAACACCTTTCTGGCGGGCGACGGCTCGCCCTCGGACAAGCTCATCATCAACGGCGGCAGCGCGACCGGCAATTCCTTCCTGCGCATTACCAATGCGGGCGGCCCCGGCGCCGAGACGGTGGCGAATGGCATTACGGTGGTGCAGGCGACCAACGGCGGCACGACGGCGCCCGGTGCCTTCGCACTCGCTGGCGAGGTGCGCGGTGGCGCCTTCGACTATGATCTCTTCCGGGGTGGCCTCGGCGGCAGCAGTCCCAACGACTGGTTCCTCCGCTCGACCTTCATCGTCGGACCGCCGATCGAGCCGCCGGTCATACCGCCGACCTTGCCGCCCGAGCCGCCGCCGCAGGTGCTGCCGCCGGGCGTCTTTCCGATCATCGGGCCGGAGATCGCGACCTACGGCGTGGTCCAACCGATCGCCCGGCAATTGGGGATGACGATGCTTGGCACCTTGCATGACCGCATCGGCGATACCTTGCTGAACGCGAATATGGGGACGCCTTGCGCGGCCGACGGCGACACGGGGAACGGGATCCTGCGCAAGGCGCCGGCGAAAGCGCCGGCCGGTTGCCTGGACGCCGGCTGGGGACCTTGGGCCTGGGGACGAGTCCTCGGCCAGCAGATCGACAACCATTACACGGCGTTCGCCGACCCGCGCGCCTCCGGCCAGTTGCTGGGCTTTCAGAGCGGCATCGATCTGTGGCATGGCGAATGGATACCGGGCCATCGCGATGCGGCGGGCATTTATGTCGGATATGCCAATGCCAATGTCGATGTGAGCGGTCTCGTCACCAACGAGGCGGCGACCGGCTATGTGCTTCGCCACACCGGCGGCCTCAATCTCGATGCCTGGTCGGGCGGAGCTTATTGGACGCATTACGGCCCGGGCGACTGGTACCTCGACGCCGTGGCGCAGGCGACGCACTATCAAGGCGCCGCGTCCACGCAATTCGCCAGCCTTGCGACCACCGGCTTCGGCTTCGTCTCTTCGCTGGAGGCGGGCTATCCGGTCCGGCTGCCGCTGTTCGGGCCGGGCTTCGTGCTGGAGCCGCAGGCGCAGATCGTCTGGCAACATGTGTCGTTCGACGACGCCAATGACGGCCTGGGCGAGGTCGCGCTCGGCACGACGTCAGGCGCGAGCGGGCGGATCGGCCTGCGCGGCCGATGGACCATCGTCGGCGACAGCGGGCAGGTGTGGCAGCCTTATGTGCGCGCCAATCTGTGGCGTGACTGGGGGGCGCAGGCGACGGCGACGTTTTCCGGCGCCGATCTGGTGCCGCTGCTGGAACAGGCCACGCGCCTGCAGCTGGGCGGTGGACTGAGCGTGAGGATGAACGCCAATGTCAGCCTTTACGCCAATGCCGACTACCAGTTCGCCGTCGGCGACACCGACGGCGGCAGGCGCGACGGCATCCGCGGAGCCGCTGGGGTGCGATATACGTGGTGAAATTGACTTGCGGCTGAACCTTCGCCCAGAGGCCAGAGCGATCCTTCGCCCTTGGGGCTCACTCGTTGGCGCTTCGACAAGCCAGCAGCGCGCTGCCGTGGGGAAGGAAAAATCGGCGAGCAGAGAATGCTTTCTGGCCGTGCCACCGGTCGCTACATCGTCCGACGTTCTACCACCCGGTTCCAGCTTGTCACAGGTCGGTCATAATTCAAAAATCGTCTGTTGCCTCAAAGACACGCGACTTAGGTAGTGAATCGCATAAGTTAGAGCTTCAAATGTAGTTTAGCTCGGCGGTCGCACAAGCGACGAGATGGAGAAATTACGATGAAGAAGTTCTTGTTGGGGACAGCCGGATTGCTTGCTCTCGGGATGGCCGCTCCCGCTTCGGCTGCCGATTTGGCTCCTCGTCCGTATACCAAGGCGCCGCCTCCGATGGTGGCTCCCATCTACGATTGGACCGGGTTCTACATCGGCGGCAATGGCGGGTGGGGCGAGAGCCACAGCTGTGTGGATTTCTTTAATGCGACTGGTGTAGACTTCGCTGACGGCTGCCGCAGTCGGTCCGGCGGCGTTGTCGGCGGCCAGCTCGGTTACCGTTGGCAGGCCAGTCAGTGGGTTTTTGGCGTGGAAGCTCAGGGTGATTGGGCGGATCTCAGCAACACGCGCCTCAGCCTTCTCAATCCACTGTTCTCGACCCGCACAAAGACCGATGGCATCGGCCTTTTCACCGGCCAGATCGGTTATGCATGGAACGCCTCGCTGTTTTACTTCAAGGGCGGTGCGGCGGTGACGGACAACCGTTTCAGCATCCTCAGCACGCTCACCGGCACTGAACTGGCCGCGGCAAGCGCGACCCGCTGGGGTGGCACCGTGGGGGTTGGCTGGGAGTACGGCTTCGCACCGAACTGGTCTGCCGGTATTGAATACGACCATCTGTTCATGGGCAACTCAAACAACTCGTTCTCGGTCGTCAATCCGATTCATGCCGCTTTTCTCAACGATCGGATCAGCCAGGACGTGGATATGGTCACCTTGCGCATCAACTACCGCTTCGGCGGCTACGGTGCGCCGATCGTATCGAAATACTGACCTCTTCCTGCTACGAATCTCCAGCAAACTGGGCCGGCAGAAATGCCGGCCTTTTTGTTGGAGGGATGTCTGTCTGACTTTCGACCCGACCGCAGCTGGATCGGCGGCAGGCTGCTGGGGATTGCATCGATCAGGCACTTGAGAAGTCGGATATCGCCGAAATTTGTCACGCCATCGGAACCGCCTAAATTACGTCCAAAGGTGTGCTGACGAGCCGCAACAATCTGCCGCCGCAACATTCCACCACGTGGAGTTAGAGTTTGGCCTTGTGAAGGACAGTGGGCAGGGACCCCACAACACTGTGGTCCTCGGTAAAGAGGCGATTAGTCGTTGACATCGGGGCCACTGGCCATTTTCCTCCGCTGCCTTCACCGGACTACTGGAAGGGGCCGGGTTCATGCCGCTGACGCGAGGCGAGGCCGTTGGGTATGATGCCCACTTGATGACGTTCAAGTTCACGATGAGGAATGGCGAGCAAATTGTGCAATGCCAAATCAGCAGTGCCGCGCTTGGTAACTTGGCTGGTGGTTGGAGGAACTCGGCGCGGGATTTGCCGACTGAGTTTGAGGCGCATCGTGAGCTTATCGAAGCTATAGCGTCCGAACAGTTCGACCAAACATCAAATAAAGAAACGAGGCTCGTCAGCATTTTTGCGAAACACATTCGGAGCAGGACAGCGCAGACGTAAAGATGCCCGAGCGCCGCCACTTTATCGTCTCGGCGGAAGTTCCGTCATTCAAGGATTGGCCATTTCGGAAGAATGCAACTCCGCGGCTGATAATTCGAAAGAGAGAAGCTGATCGAATTCTGCGGCGTTAGTAATGTGAACCTGCCATCCTGCTTGCAAGGGTTCTGGCTTTCTCAACACAGACCGTTGGTCCGATCCGGACTGTTGTGATCGTCTGGCCATTTTTGGACGCTTGGATTGTGAAAGCTGTCATCTCTCACCGCTCTTCTGCCGCGGCAATAGGGGAGGAAAAAACTTCGATTGGGATCACCATGTTCGGGCCCTTGCTCGCAGGCACCTCGACGAGACTGCTTCTCAAGGGCGGCCAAGCGAAGCAGCCTCATCGAAGGCCCGCGCCGTTCCATGCTCGGAGAGCCTCTCCAGCATAGTGAGCGATATGAGATCAAAGATTTCCAAGGGGCACTATTGTCCTAATGTGTTTATTCTCGATCCGGCGTCGGTTGGCCTTCCACCTGCTCGCCATCGAGCCAGACATGGATGCGCGATGATGGGATAAGTTGCTTGGGGGTATGTGGATTGATCGTGCCCGCGAATACCGTCAAGCCTTCTTCATGCTTTGAGCGAGCGAACGTCTTTGCTTCGGCTTCTGACTCAAACATTGCTGTCTCGCGAGACCGGCGCTCCTTCGGAAGAATACCGCTCTTGCGAACCTCAAAGGTGACGTACCAGGTCGGCGTTATCACACCCATAATTTTTCAGTCAGTCCCATTATTGTCGTTGGAATTGTTGTGGTGTGAGTGCAGCAACAGATGCTTGATCTAAGTCAACCAGTGATCGGCGCGGAAACTACCATTTCGTTGTTTGGACGCCGGACCGCCCGCTCCGCTAACTGAGTAGTGCCGCCGCGATCCCTGTATTGATCTGAATCAATACTGGCCAGCCGGCCTTACTTCCTGAATGCTGGTCACTGGTGAGGGAGTTGATCATGAAGAAATCAGTGTTCTGCCTGATGCTCGCCGGCGCGACTTGGCCGGCCGCAACCCATGCCCAAGTGAGCATCGATATGGCCCGTGTGACCTGTGCCGACTATCTGGCGCTGTCAGCCGCCGACTCCGCAGTCTTCTCTGCTTGGATGAGCGGCTGGTTCAATCAGAAGACTGGCTACGTGTTCGTTGACTTGAATGCCTATGCCCGAAACGTCGCAAATGTGAAGTCATGGTGCGCTTCAAACCCGACACAAACCGTCATGGCAGGCCTTCAGCGCGCCACGGCCCGATAGTCGATCACAGGCAAGAAATGGAAACTATTATGAGACGCAACATCATTGCCAGCTTCTGTGTGCTGCTCGTCACGTCCATTGCGCCGGCCAGCGCGCAAGTGGTGATCGATCTTTCGCTGATCACTTGCAAGCAGCTCCTAGATTCGGATGCGGAACGGCAGATATTGATAAGCTCGTGGATGAGCGGGTATTTCAGCGCGACCAAGAACCTCAACGAGCTCGACTTCCGTTACGTGAAGAGAAACGCGAAGGTGGTCGGAAGCTACTGCAAGACGCACAAGTCAGATACCGTCATGAACGCAATGCAAAAGAATTGGCGCTAGGGTGATGGCGGCGCCGCATTTATTTACCGTTGCCTGCTGCCCGGCAGATGTGCAATCTAGACGATCAGGACTTGAGCGCGACCTTGTCCGCTTCATGACGTGAGCATCACCGCTATCGTGAGGGTGAAACCTTATCTGCGCTGTCGCTTTTGAACGCGATCGACCGCTGCCAGAACAAACCCGCGCGGGAAAAACCGTAGCAAAAACGGAACAATCTTCATGCCAAATCCGGGCAGCGCGATGCGCTTGTTGGCCATCAGTCCGCGATACCCTGCCTGTGCGACATCAGATGCCGAGATGTTGAGAATTTCATGCTCAAGCCCGAGTTTAATTCCCGCGCGCGCCTGAAATTCCGTCGACACCGAACCGGGGCAGAGCGTCGTCACGCGCACGCCGCGCGGTGCGAGTTCTTGGCGAAGCGCTTCGCTGAACGACAGGACATACGCCTTGGATGCATAATACACCGCCATCCCGGGCCCCGGCAGAAAGCCGGCAAGCGAGCCGACATTGAGAATGCCGCCGCGATGTCGGATCAGGCTGCCGGAAAACCGTAACGACAAATCTGTCAGCGTGCGGACGTTGACGGCGATGATGCCGAGCTGCTCTCCCCGATCCAGTTCGATCGCATTGCCAAATAGACCGAATCCGGCATTGTTGACCACGAACTCAACCTCCGCCCCTTCCGCGGCCAGGGCCGCGGCGATTTTGTCGCAGGCTTTGGGGTCTTCGAGGTTGCAAGGGATCAAAATCGGCGTCGTGCCGCCAGCGGCGACGATCTCGCTCGCCAACGTCGTCAGGCGATCCACGCGTCGATCAACAAGCGCCAGTCGATGGCGCTTTGATGCAAAAACGCGCGCCAATTCGGTGCCTATTCCAGCCGCTGCACCGGTAATCAGCGTCACACGATCGGTCATGCACTCGTTGTCAGGTGGGAGGAAGATCGCCGCACAAGCAGACATCCCTTTTTTGGCCATGGATGCTTGCAGGTGACCGATGCTGTTGAAAAACTCAAGCAGTGCGTAAAATTCTCGCCGCGGAGTGAACTCGCCATGTCGGCCGTTGGTATCCACCCCAGAGCCATTAGGACACGATCGCGGACATCCTCTAGAACGCTGGCTTAATACCACCGACGGCAAACGTGCCCTGCACCCCACACCGCGCACCTTCGAATTTGGCGTTTGGCGACTCTGGACATGCAGACACCGCCAACCAATGTCCTACCGGGTCCGCAGAAGAAGGCGACTTGCGTGGTCAGGCCGTCCGGTTGGTGAATCGGCGCGGGCGACATGGCCTGTGCCGAGTTTGCGATGGCTAAGGCAAAGGCAGCACTAGCGAACAACCTGATCATGAGGATTTTCCCATGTTAGCTTCAAAGGCTAGTCGCGCCTTCGCTTGGTCGGCATACGTTGATCCAAATCAACCCCGCGGTCGGGATGCTGGTTTTGATCGCTCTGAACGTCGCGGTCTGGTCTTCGATCTACGTGACGGCTGATTGCTGTGAAATGTCGCAGATTGGCACGAACCGGACCTCCGGCGATGTCCGACTTGAGTTCGCTTTCCAGGGTAGAGCGGAAAACATCTGCTCGCAGCGAGTATTGCGCCTTTTGACCCTACTGAGACATCGGCAGAGCGGGTCACCGGAGCTTTGGGTGGGGAGACAGCGTGGCCGGTGGCGGCGCGGACGTGCGGTGGGTTCTAGATTGATCTACTTCGAGGAAGTTTTGTCGGCGTCAGGCGTCCTGGTCACGGCCCACGGATCGTGCTTCTCCTTGGATTCGGGAATGCGCTTGAGCGCACAACCCTTCGGCGGAACGGAAACGCTCTGCGCTCCTAAATCGAGGGCAGAAGTCCGACCTGCTTACTCAATATCCATCGCCCCAACGGTACTGCCACGCGATACCGACAGCGCTGAACTCGCTTCCTGTGCGAGTCGTAATGCCGGTGCTGGCAGAAACCTTCAGCGAGTTCTGTCGGTCGATCGGAAGGGCGAGGGTGAAGCCAGTCCGCGTGTTCGCTTGCTCATTGTCACTCTTTACGCCGTTGAGCGCCGTGCGGCCGCCGGCGAAATAGAGCCCGTCCAGCGCCATCCATATGCCCGACTGGAACGTGTAGATGGCGTGTCCCTGCACGGCATAAATCGGCGACTGTGAGAAGGTATTGCCTCCGAAGAAGTCGGTGTTGTCGCTGAAAAATGTCACGCTGGGGGCCACCTCGAATGTCCATGGACCCCAGGCCTTTGAAATGCCGAGTTCGGGTCTGAACGACCAGCGATTGCCGCCGAGGTTGAGCAGCTTGGTGTCGTCGTACTGCCCGAGCGGTGCCGAGACCTGCAGGCTCACTCCAACAATGAGATCCTGCCGGTAACTTGCGAACTCCTTCACCGAGAGCGCAGGTGCTCCAAACAAATTGACCGAGACCCGAAATCGCGGATCGCCCAAGCCCGACATCTCCCGCTCGCGCGGCTCGCCGTTCACGAGCCCGTGCGCGGCGAACGACGATGTCGGCACGATCACATCAAACTTGGCGGAGTGGCCCGCGAAATCGAAGGACCGAACATAGGCCAGCACCCCGGTGTCGGAGTGGAATTTGGTGTCGGCGATCGCCCCGTCGGGATCGAAGGCGATCTTGCCTTGGGAGTAGACGTAGCCCGAGATTAGGAAATTCAGTCCAACCGGCGTATTCGTATACGATCGTGGTTCCGCCTCCTGCGCTTTCGCAATTGCGACGCACGACACTGCCGCGATTATTCCGAACGCCAGGCAAAGCGAGAGCCGGTTAACGCTGCGCGTTTCAGGCGCATCACACGTTCGATCGACGACAATAGAGGCGTTATCGATCGCCCCTTGTGCGCCAGCGCAAAACCTGTTCATCGAGGCATCCTACCAACCATCCTGACCCGATCAATGGATCGGCTGCCCGCTGGCGACCCTGATGTTTGGGGTCTGGGAACCAGCGTTAGGACTGTTATCCCTGTATTGGGGCTGCGGCGCAGTGCCGCTCGTTCCACAAAAGTCACCAGATTCTGCCCCAAACATAGAAGGCGGATCTTGTCCTGGGTCGCCAAGGATCGGTGTCAGAGTTGCGAGTCGATTGGCAGCAGCTTCAACAGGTCGGCGACGAATTGCCGTCGAAAGCCGGTTTCGGGCTCGTCCTGGTAGCGCACCCTTGTGCCGTGCCTCACGGTCTCCCAGACGATCTCGCCGTTCGGGTCGAGCAGGACGCGATAGCTGTTGGCGGGCACGACGCCAGTCGCCATGTAGTCCGTCAGCTTTTTGGCAAGCTCCGGGCTCTCGATATAGAGCCCGGCTTCGGTGTTGATCACGGCAGAGCGCGGGTCGAGGTTGAAGCTGCCGATGAACAGGGCTTCGCCGTCGAAGGCCATCGCTTTGGTATGCAAGGCGGCTGGCGACCGCCCGGAAAGCAGCGACCAGCCCGGCCGGAAGGCATCGGTATCCGGGCGTAGCTCGTACAGCTCCATGCCGTTCTCGAGCAGCCGCCTTCGGGTCTTGGCATAGCCTGAATGCGCCGGCAGCATGTCGTTCGAAGCCAGTGAGTTGGTCAGCACGCGCACTCGGACATTGCGCTCGTGCAGCGCCTTAACGGTTGCCTGCGCCCCGGCGTGTAGGACGAAGTACGGCGATTCGACGAACAGCTCCTCTTTCAGCTTGGCGATCCGCCCCCGAATGAATTCGATGACATCATCGCTCTCCTTGCCGGGGGCGATGCTTTCCGGGTCGTCGGCGATCACTCTCCCGTGCGCCCATACGAGATTGTCGCGAAGCTCGGCGCTCTGGGCGGCCAGTCGGTCCAGGTCCTGGTCAATCGGATAAGGGTAGTCGGCGGCGGCGATTGCCTCCCGCAAGCGAATAAGGATGCCGTCGAGATCGGCAGCGCCATGGGCGCGATCGACAATGGCCCCAATTGGTACGGTCGAGGGGCTATTCCAGTATCGGTCGAATACCCCCGACAGATCGCGGACGACAGGCCCAACCGCCAACACATCCAAATCGCGATAATTGGCAATGGTGTTCACGCCATAATAGATGTCGCCGATATTGCGGCCACCGACAATTGCAGCCGCATTGTCAGCAACCATCAACTTGTTGTGCATGCGGCGATTGACTCGGCCAAAATCGAAAATGAAGTCGAGAATTGACCAGCGCCGGTTGGTGAGTGGATTGAACAAACGGATCTCAACATTGGGATGAGCATCGAGGCAAGCTTTGATGGAATCGCTGTCCTTATAGAAGGGGTCGTCGACTAGGAGCCGCACCCTGACCCCGCGATCGGCAGCCTTCATCACGTGGTCGACGACGATCCGGCCGGTCGTATCGCCGTCCCACATGTAGTACTGCATGTCGAGGCTTCGCTCGGCGAGATCAGCCAGCGCCAGACGGACGATGAAGGCTTCGCGCCCGTGGCTCAACAGGCTGAAGCCGGACAGGCCCGGATGTTCGTCGGCCGCCTTACCAAAAAATTGTCCCAGCCTGGTCGACGCGAAGCCGTCGAACGCCGTCGAAACCGAGCGCGGATAGTCAGGCCGCTTGCCGGTGGCACGACCGGTGATCACCTGGGTAAGCCAAATCGAGGCCGGCACCGGCAAACTGTCAAAAGCGCACTCACGAGCTAGTTTAGGAATATTCGGGCCTCCACATCATTGGTCGCTGTCCTCGCCAGCGAAACCAGAACATTCTTGATGGTCGCCTGACTGCGAGCGGCGCATACCTGCAAAACGCCGCTGATCCGTTCAAGCCTTTCGGGCCACCGGAATCCTGCCACGCCGGGCCGCCGCCTCAAGTGCGCCATGATCACGCTCGGTCTGCTCAAGATAGGCCAACGAAAATTTTCCAATGGCATCCGGGAGCACATCTCCGGTGCCGCAATAGCCTGATATCATCGCCGCGTCGCCCGACTTCGCATGAGCAAGCGCGAGCGCCCAGCCGCACAGAGCACAATACCTCGAAAGGCCGCCAAGTGCCTCGCGATCGCCTTCGTTCAAATTCAGGCCGCCTTTCATGTCGGCAAGTTGTCGGACATAGTAGTGCCTGCTGCCGTTAACTGGATTGACCGGCCCCCAGCCAAGGAAGATGTCCGGGGAGCCCTGTATCATTCGCTGTCCGATCACGACGCGCCGCCCTTGTTGCTTGATCGATCTTTTGCTGTCGAGATAGCGCGCCAGCACGGATTCACGCGCTTCCTTGATCTGGAGGAACAGAGGTCCGCCGGCTCCCTGCTCCTCGAGCAACACAACCCAGCAACTGGTGCCGACGCTGCCTACACCAACGACTTTGCGCGCGACATCGACGATCCGGTAGCGCGACAGCAGGCGCCTGCGGTCCTCTGGCAGGGATGCGAGATAGGATCGCAACATGGTCTCCAGGGCTTCTGTCATCGGTGTGCCGTCCGGGAGATGCTTCGCGCGAACGATCAGGGGCACATCCTCTACGATCCGATTCTCACCGTTGACCTCTTCTGTTAGCCGATCGAGCGCCCGAATATGGCCTCGGGCGCGGGCCTTGGCGAAAGTGGCCTGGGCGAGCTTTCTCAGGCGCTGCGGAGCCGCGCCGAGGATCGTTTTCTCGTCGATCAGGTCGTACCACACCTCCAGAAATCCCATCTCGGCATAGCTGCGAATCCTCCTGACATAGGCTTCGACCACCGCGCGCGCAGCCTGCTCGGCATCAGTCCGGTCGCCGCCGAGAAAGAGCGCAGCAACCGCCGCGCTCGCGGCCAGCCGCTTGACGTCCCACTCCCATGGCCCGGGAAGAACCTCATCAAAATCGTTGATTGCGAAAATGAGGTTGCGCTCCGCCGACGCGAACAGGCCGAAGTTCATCAGATGCATATCGCCGCAGGCCATCACCTCAAGATCAGTGCGCGGCGAATTTGCGAGATCTCCCGCCATGATCGCGGCACTTCCTCGCAAGAAGGCGAACGGCGAAGTCAGCATACGCGCCATCCGCACCGGCACCAGTTCTTTAATGCGGGTAGCATTCTGCGTTTCAAGGACCGAAACCGGATCGGGTCGTCCGCGCGCGGTCCGGAATTCCGCATGGGATGAGCGCGGTACATTGCGACGAAGCGCCTTCCCATTTGCCATCCGCTCAGCGCACGACAAACGGATGGCGTTGAAATTGCCGAGCCTCGCAAGCTCGGCCCGGCTCGCACTTAGTCGAAAGAAATCGTCGAGCCTGGGCATGTGTGCGGACCCTGCACCCGTTCCCGCGGTGTCGCTGGAATCGGATCAGCGTTCAGATCAATGCTATCGAACCGTTGCAATCATGGTGATTATTGACGTGCCGGAAGCCTTGGGCCCTTTACCTGTCGCCTGAACGGAGAAGGTATCGGTGCCTGTGTACCCAGCGTTCGCCGTGTACTCGAAAGTGGATTCATTGAGTTGTAGCAGCCTTCCGTGTTCGGGCTCTTGCATAATGCTCGAACTCGCTATTGCGCCTTCTATCCTGAGGGGGAAGAGGCAAGCTCCTCCGGACGCGACGTCAAAGACCCCCGTCGAATCGATGCCCCAGGTCGAGAGCGTTCCCGCCACTGGACATTCAGAAGCGGCCTGCGCCGATAAACTTGGGGCCGCGAGGACAATCCCCAAGGCAATTGCTTTTGACATGCGCACGAAAAGTCCCTCTCTTTTTTCAACGGTTAGAGGATTCCGTCTTCGGGGCGCCACGTTGATTTGGATCAAAGAGGCTTCGGGTCAGACAAGGACATCTCGGCCCACCTCCGGCATGTCCGCTCCACCCGAGGATTCTGTTGCAGAACCGGGCCGGTCTCGGCTGAAGGGTTTAGTTGTGAGTCTTAGCTGGCCCCATTTTTAGCGTTCCGCGGGCTATCTTTTGGCGGGCATCTACGCGAGGCAAGGAACTCCAGGAGGTAGCGGGGGCACGGCAGAGAAGCTTGGCCAGCCGCTTTGGATTTTGCGCCGTGAGCGGCACCTCGTCCCCGACACCACCCAAGCCCCGCAGCCGAAGTCGGTCGGGCCTGATGATGCGTTTCACATGCGCAAATCGCATCTCGGCCTTCTTTTGCGTTCGCGGCGTGACTGCTGAAGGCTCTGTATGGGCAATGCTCGAAAAGGCAGAACTAACGATGACGGAGACGTATCGATGAGCGTCGGACTGATCGCCCTTCTTGACGACCTTGCTGCGATCGCGAAGGTGGCGGCAGCTTCCCTCGACGATGTCGCCAGCCAGGCCGCGAAGGCAGGGGTAAAGACGGCAGGCGTCGTCATCGACGATGCCGCGGTAACACCCGCTTACGTGATTGGATTTGCTGCCAAGCGCGAACTGCCGATCGTGGGCAGGATAGCGGCGGGATCACTTCGCAACAAGCTCCTGATCCTGTTGCCCGTTGCCATGGCCCTTAGCTACTTCCTTCCCTGGGCGATCACGCCGCTTCTCATGATTGGCGGCGCCTATCTTTGCTACGAAGGCGTAGAAAAAGTGTTCGAAGCCCTCATGCCGCATCGTGCGCATCAGCATGAAGCGCAGCTCGGCACGGTCGCGTTGAATGCGAAGACGGTGGAGGACGAGAAGGTCGCAAGCGCCATCAAGACCGACTTCATCCTTTCAGCGGAGATCATGGCGATCGCGCTAGCGGCGCTTCCCGCGGGAAACTTCGTGATGCAGGCCTCTGTGCTGGCGCTTGTTGGGATCGGGATTACCGTCGCCGTGTATGGCGTCGTAGCGCTGATTGTGAAAGCCGACGATTTCGGTATGGCCCTTGCCAACAACGACCGCGCCTCGATTCTTGCCGGTATGGGCCGGGCGCTCGGACGCGCCCTTGTTCGCGGGATGCCTGTGTTCCTGACAATTCTCAGCGCCGTCGGCACAGCCGCCATGATCTGGGTTGGCGGTGGCATCGTCCTGCATGGCCTGGGAGTATACGGCCCGCGTTCAATCGGCTCGACGGTCCACGCCGCCGCCGAAACCGCGGCTCACGCACTGCCAACGGCCGCCGGGGCGCTCGAATGGATCGTTGGGGCCGCCATATCAGGTGTCCTTGGATTGTTGATTGGCGCTGCCGCAATGCCGATCGTTGGATTTGCCGTTGTGCCTGCATGGAAAGGGTTGAAGCGTTTTCTTAGGTGCCGTCAGGAATAAATGCCTTGGGAAGAGCGGCATACTTTGCAGGCCTCTATGAACTCGCACCACCCCCTCATTGCTTCGAGACCCAAGACCAGCGCTGCTTTAGCCGGAAGGTCGCTCCGAGCGAACAGGAAGCCAGCATCATCAAACGGCTCCGGTTTGCCGTTGGCGTCCTCGAGAACGAGGGCGTAGCTCGCTTCCTCAAAAGCAAACATGTTTTTGTGTGGCCGCCGTGGGCGCGGAGCCGACATTCGATGAAGCGATGAGGCCCGAAAAGTGTGACGAAACGGACATGATCAGCCAACCTGACGATATCGGCTTGTCAGACAGCGGACATCGCTGCGCGGTGGGGGAATGCGCAGCTCATTTCTGGGATCTCCCACGACTTCCTCCACGAAGGTGCCGGGGCCGGGAAGCGCATGGCCTTGTCTCTTGATCCAGATCAATCTGGATCGGCAATGGTTGCCCAAGCGTCGGGCGATCCGGAAATCCATTCGGATACTGCAAGAGAGGGTGACGGGGGACATTCCTCGGCACGCAACATCCCGGTTTGGGGATAGTGCAATGGTTCAAATGGCCGTTGATACAAACAAGGCCTCTCGGCACCATTCGGGGCACAGCCTCTCTGCGCTGAGTTTGGCCGCCCTTGGCGTGGTTTATGGCGATATTGGCACAAGCCCGCTCTATACGCTCAAGGTCGTGCTTGGTGCCACGGGCAAACAGCCCGCGCCGGAGGCTGTTCTTGGCTCGCTGTCGCTGATCGTGTGGACGCTCATCATCATCACGACGGTAAAGTACATCATCCTGGCGCTCCGGGTGGACAATGAAGGCGAAGGTGGCGTTCTCGCATTGATGGCGCTGCTGCGCCGGAAGCCGGGGCGGCGCTTCGTCCTGTACATAGGCATGTTCGGCGCGGCGCTGGTGTACGGCGACTGCGCCCTCACGCCGGCGATCTCGGTGCTGTCGGCATTGGAGGGGTTGGACATCATAGCACCTGAACTCAACCGCTTCGTACTGCCGGGGACCGTGGCAATTCTCGCCGCCTTGTTCGCCGTACAACGACGTGGGACGGCTGTGCTCGGTCGGTTCCTGGGACCGGTCATGGCGAGCTGGTTCGCGGTGCTCGCCGTGCTCGGCCTGTGGGGGATCGCTCAGTACCCGGCCGTGTTATGGGCCATTAACCCGGCACTGGGCCTGCACTTCCTGTTTTCCGGTGGTGGCAACGCCATGCTGGTGCTCGGCGGCGTATTCCTTTGCGTCACCGGGGCGGAGGCGCTCTATGCTGACCTCGGCCATTTCGGCCGGGCGCCGATCCGGTTGGGCTGGTGCGTGGTTTTCCCGGCGCTGGTCCTGAATTATGCGGGGCAGGCGGCGATCGTGCTGGCCGGCGGGCCGGTCGAGGGGAGTCTCTTCTTCCGCCTCTGCCCCGCGCCGGTGTTGCTGCTGCCGCTGATCATACTCGCCACGATTGCAACCGCCGTCGCGAGCCAGGCGGTCATCACGGGTGCCTTCTCGATGACACGCCAGGCGATCCAGCTGGGCTGCCTGCCGCGGATGCGCATCGTCCAGACGTCGGCCGGGGGATTTGGCCAGATCTACGTGCCCGCGGTGAACTGGCTGCTGATGGCTGCAACGCTCGCGCTCGCCATCGGCTTTGGAACCTCGGAGAACCTGGCCGCTGCCTATGGAATAGCGGTGTCGGCGGACATGGTGCTGACAACCTTCCTGCTTTCGATCGCCCTGCGCGAGATTTGGGGCTTGCCGCTGCCGGCGGCGATCGCAATTGGCGCCGGGTTTGCCACGGTGGAGGGAGCCTTCCTGGCCGCCAACATGTTGAAGTTTGCCGACGGCGGATGGGTGCCTGTGCTGTTTGCCATCGTGCTGTTCGCGCTGATGCGGATCTGGCAAACGGGCAGATCCGCGGTGCATGCACTAGCGGATGAAATGCAGGTTCCGATCGGTGATATCGTGGCGCAGATCGACAGGGGCGAGATTCGGCGCGTGCCGGGCACCGCTGTGTTCGTGGCACGCGTCACGCGCGAGATTCCGCCGCTCGTGGTCTGGCACCTCAGACACACTCACGCGCTGCACGATTCAGTCGGGATCCTCAATTTTATCACCGAGTTGATCCCCTACGTGGCAGAGGAGGACCGGTTGGAGGTGCGCCAGATCGCCCCGCAGGTGTGGCGAACCCAGGCTCATTACGGTTTTATGGAGCAGCCCGATCTCCCGGCCTTGCTGGAGCGCGCACGCGCAGAGGGTTACCCGGTCGATCGCGCCAACGTGACCTATTTCATCGGGCGCGAGACGGTCGTCAGGCGCACGGATGGCAAGGGGCTGCCGTGGCTGGTAGTGGTCGTGTTCTCGTTCATGTCACGCAATTCGAGCGAGGCGATCGACTATTTCCGACTGCCGAGGGATGAGGTTGTCGAGATTGGACGACAATTTGCGATCTGACCCGGCGAGACGCCCAGCTCCCAATAGGGTACGTGAGTAGACCACTCGAAAACCCGCAGCTTCATCACGTCTAGGCTCCAGCGCGCTGACCTTGGAGGCAGCCTTCGAGTGGCTTTTTCGACTCACATCGACGATGTCTGGGTTTGGCTGGCCCGAAACGGGCCTCTCGCGATGTCCGCAGTTTGGTCACTGTCGGGGAGATAGCGGACATGGCGGTTACGAGCGCCGACTTCCAAGTTTGACCCGAACCGGACATTACAGTTCGGCATACTAAGGCCCTGGTCATCCGGCGAAGGTCAATCTGACAAGATGCGTACTGATTTCTGAGCAAGCACTCATTGGCGAAAGCCTGATCGAGTGTCTGGAAATGGCGCTCATTGGCGGCGATACCCGCCCCCTCCCTATAGAGCTTTCAGCGCACGGCACGACGTATGCCGCTTCCTGTGATGGGCGGGCGGCCCAGGTCCTTGTTCACCATGGCGTCGTCTCATGCTACATCGATTAGTCACGCAAGGGATATTTCGGCGGTGGTGCACGCAGCGCTCGATCAACGGCCATTACTTTTGGCATCTCTGCCGCCATCCCAGCTGCAGACTCGATTGGCATGCGGCATCGTCGTGACCATGCTCGTCTTATTCGTCGTCACGCTGAGGTACGTGAATGTTCAGCTCCCGCGCGTTGACGCCTTCATTCCAATTCATGCAACCACAACCCTTATCAACGATCTCATTACCGCTATTTTGTTGTTTTCTCAGTACAGCATTGAGCGCCGGAGAACACTGTTGGTGCTTGCCAGCGGGTATTTGTTTACGTCATTAATAGTCATTCCGTGGGCGCTCACATTTCCAGGATTATTCGCGCCCAACGGTCTTCTCGGCCCTGGGTTACAGACCACGGCATGGCTCTATACTTCCTGGCACATAGGGTCACCACTAATTCTGATTGTTGCGGTTCTCCTAAAAGATTCGGATAGCAAACCAAGCGAATCTCGGCGCTCTCCCATCGCAGCTGTCGGTCTGAGTATAGCTGTCGCTACCGCGGCGGTGTGCGGGCTGACCTGGATTATGATCGCAGGAGAACGGTTTCTGCCAAGAATAGTCCTGCCTGACGGCATTCACTTGAACCAAAGTCTCGCTTCTTCGCTTAGTGGTTTGATCATGGTGCTGGCGGGCGGCGCGCTGGCGCTGTTATGGATTACGCGGCGCTCTGTGCTCGATCTATGGCTTATGGTCGTGTGCTGCGCGTGGTTGCTTGAAACTGCAACCGCCACCCTCTTTGTTGGCGCTCGATACCAACTTGGTTGGTATGCTGGTCGCAGCTTTGGTATCGCCGCAACGTTTGTTGTCTTGCTGGTTTTGCTTTCCGAGACGCTCATACTTTACGCAAGCCTCGCACGATCAATCATGAGGCAGCGCAACGAACGCCATGCGCGGCAGATTGCTATGGACGCGATGGCCGCTTCAATCGCGCACGAGATCAGGCAACCTCTGGCATCAATCGTCCTCAATGGCGAATCGGCGTTGCAATGTTTGAGTGGGGCAACATCCAACCTTGGCGAGGCACGTGACGCGTTGCGTTGCGTGGTCGATGACAGTCGCCGTGCGAGCGCTGTGATCAGCGGCATCCGTTCCATGTTTCAGAAGGGCGCCCACGGGCAAATCTTGCTAGATGTAAACGAGCTAATTCGAGAGACACTCACAATGATCGATCTCGATGTAAGGACGCAGCGAATTTCAGTCACAACTGATTTGAGAAATAACCTCCCCCAACTGTTGGGCGACCGAGGTCAACTGCAGCAGGTCTTTCTGAATTTGATTTCGAACGCGATTGAAGCAATGAGTTTAGTCACCGATCGTGACCGCAACCTGCATATTCGTTCCGTTCTCATTCAGGAGTCTTCCGAGATTGTGATCGCCGTGGAAGACTCCGGCACTGGAATTGAGGGTGGGAACACCAATCATATTTTCGAACCGTTCTTTACAACCAAGCCGACCGGGACTGGAGTAGGTCTTACCATTTGTCGCGTGATCGTGGAGGCCCATGGCGGAAGTCTTGAGGCATCTCCCAACAAACCTTACGGCGCGGTTCTTAGGGTAACTTTGCCGAGCGGCGACTTATGAAATGCATGCCGTCGCCAGCAGATGACGAACAACCAATTCGGCTGAACATGAATGGGCACGCTTCAAAGGCAATGGTTCTCTGGAATGCCGCAACTGCCATAGCGCAGAATCCATGGACATCAAAAAGCAGTGGCCACGCGCCGCGGTCGCGCATCAGCGTTATCTGTTCACGGGCGAGAAGACCTGCATCGACTGCCACAAGGGCATCGCCCACCACCTGCTGGACATGCGGGGTGTTCCGGGCTGGCAATAATGTATCCTTACGGTTGACATTGGTCACGCAAGTGCTGCCGAGCTTTCTCCGTCCGTAGCTGCGGGTCGCCTGGACCCAGAGGTTGCCAATGCGTGGGCTCTCGTGAACGTCCCTGACGCTGGGGTTTACTTTGAAGAGCGGCTCGAACGACCCGCTAACGATCTCCGAGATGGCCGAGCAGAGAATGGCACGGGAATAATGTCCGGTTTGCACGGTAAGCGGCTGCTCCGACAGGTCAGCTGCTGGGCACGAAAGGGCCATAAGGGCGCCAGTGCGCAATGTCCGCTGTCAGTGCCAAAGCAGAAACCGTCTGCTCTTGGCGAGTATTTCGCCTTTTGACCCCTAAGCGGGCGCTCGGTCTCATGGCTTGGCGCTAGGCAGACCCTCCGTTGATCTAGGTCAACATCAGCGATCCTTTGGCGCTCACGCTACGTTTAGCCGCACCTGAGGCGGCTCCTGTCACCTTTCAGTTCCGCAAGCGCGAAGAGCGAGGTTCCGCCATGCATCCAAGGAAGCGTCTTTCGATCAAGTCAGCGACTGTTGCCGGGATTGCTGCTAGCGCCCTGTTGGGCCTTGCAGGTCTCACTCTCAATCCAGCGCCAGCCAAGGCGGTCATATACTGCGAATACGTCGGTTATCCCGCCCATTGCGTCGCAAGGGCAGGCGTCGTGCTTCGGCCTCGTCCGGTGGCGCGCGCTGCGGTCCGTCATAACGCCGGTGGTAACATGAATGGTGGCGTCAATCGCGTTGGGGTGCGGCGGTAAAGGCTTGTTTCGCGGGTCACGAGCCCTTGGCGGCATCCGGTACGCCTCCTAGTCTGGCGACCCGCTATATTGTTGTCATCGCCAATTCTTCTGCATCGCGTTCACGGAGCCTACCGTGGCCCGCGGAGCCAGCACGCATCGGAACCGGCGCGACGGCACATAGGTCAACCGCGCTTTCTAAAAGATAAGTTCCACCGCTTTAAACGGTCGTACAGAAACCCGACGCGGCAGGGCTGCATAACCCACTGGGCAAGGTCGCGCCGACGCACAGGCAGACGCGCGCCGCGATCCGTCCAGCCATCGATTCTCCTGTGCATCGGCATTCAGGTCCCGCGGACCGGCTACAGCACACTAGTCGTCGCGCCGCGAGCCTAATAACCAAAGCGGCAATAGGGCGGACGTCTGACAACAGTCCGGTTACGACCTAGGCAGACTCTTGCGCGCGACCAGTTTGACCTGGATCAATGGGAGCACACTGCGATATTCCGAATCTGTGTTGGCCTAAATGGGCCGCATCGGATTGACACATGACGAAAAACTTGCGCGGGCCGTTCATAACTTTGGTGCTTGTACTGTTTGCCGCGTTCAATCGTTCCAGCGGCGCTGACCCTGACCTGACAGCGGAGCAGCCCTTTATGTCCCGCGCGGAGGTTCGCCAGCAGGGCGCGGTCACCGTTCGCGCCGCGGTGCTGACCGACGACGAAAGTGATCGATATTTCGGCGCATCACTGGCTGACCATGGCATCCAGGTCGTTTGGCTGAGCGTAGATAACGCCGGCGATTTGCGGCTGCGCTTTCTGCCGATCGTCACCGACCCGAATTATTTCTCGGCACCGGAAGTCGAACGGTTACTTCGCGTCTGGTGGTGGTCGGGCAGTACCAATGCATCGATCGCAGCGGTGGTGGCGCGAACCTCCGTGCCGGATGTGATCCCGCAAAAACAGACCGCTGCCGGGTTCGTCTTCACGCACCGTGAAGGCGGTTTGAAGCTGCTTGAGGTCGCTTTCGAGACCGATAGGCAGATGCTTCGGTTCAGGTTCGTGCTGCCGGTCGGCGGCCGTTCATACGCGATCCAGAAAATCGACTTTGGAACCATTTATCCGCCTGGTACAATCGAGGCCGTCGATCTCGCGACACTGCGCGAGAAGCTGGCCCAGTTGCGCTGTTGCACGACCAACAAGGCCGCTAATACCAACGGCGATCTGCTCAATATCGTAGTCGTTGGGCGCGGCATCGACGCGCTATTTGCCTTCATCGAGCGAGGCTGGAGGCTTGACGAGCCGTTCGATCTCCACAGCGTTTACCGAACTATTCGGGCCTTCTTGTTTGGCGGCGAATATTTCAACGCACCGGTCAGCCCGCTATATGTTTTCGGGCGCCAGCAGGATGTCGCGCTGCAGAAAGCGCGCGACACCGTCAGCCTGCGCAATCATTTACGGCTCTGGCTGGCACCGTTCACCATTGACGGACTTCAGGTGTGGGTTGGCCAAATCAGCCGCGACATCGGCATCAAGCTGACCACACAATCCTGGTATCTGACGACCCATCTTATCAGCCCGGAAGTGGATCAGGACCGCTTCTATCTGATGCAGGACTTGCTCCTGTCCGGGGCTGTTTCACGCTTTGGGTTTGTCCGAGGCGCAGGCGTGTCGTCCATGCCCGATCCGCGGGTAAATCTCACCGGCGAGCACTATTTGACTGATGGCCTGCGGCTCGTGTTGTTCCTCAATGAGCCGCGACGCGCGTTCGACCAGATCGATTTTCTGGAGTGGGAGCGCGTCGACCCGTAGAACGGCCGCCGCCGCTGGGCGTGTCTGGCGGATAGGTGAGTGGCAACGTGGCTTGCTGGCATTTTTCGGATCTCTCGCGATCTCCGCTTGTCTGCTTTCAGGGAAAATCGGTAAGTCGCGATCGCGTCGCCCGACTTCCCTTTTTGACCGGACATCGTCCCGTGGATGGGCATAGTAGGGAGAAGCAGGCAGGACCACGCGAAACGCCAAGCCGTGAGGTGAACTTGCGCGATCGAAATCTGCCCGTTGTGTCGCTCGAGTATCATTTTGCAAATGGTGAGGCCTAAACCCATTCCGCTAGGCTTCGTCGTAACGACGCATCGAAAGCCGCGCCTTCGCCGGGCACAGGTACGTCAGGCCCTTGCCACCGAACGGAGTCCATTGGGACAATGCCCATCAGAACAATGTTCATGACCACAGCATCTATCCTAAACTCAGTGCTGGGATAAATCATCCCTCGGGCGGGCGCGCAAAAGCGAGCAGTACGATGATCGAGGTCGTGACGGTGTCCCTTGTTTTCGTTAGCGCTATCATCTTTGCAGCGCATGCGTTCGCCGCGTTTCGTATGCGCTGAGTAGATAAGTCAAACCGAAAAACCTCAATGCCTGCCTGGCAGCGCAAACTGACTTAACTGAAGTGTATCGGCATGCTTATCAAGACACTCACGTTGCATTCGCTCACCTATCTCGTGGGCATTACTAGTTCAGTGGCGGTGCATCAGGTCATTCCTTCGAGTACAGCAGCACGCTTCCAGCCCGATACCGGTACGACTGGAATAATCACTCAGCAGACCGTCGATCGTTCGATTAAGAGTGACAGACTGCCAGTTAAGCAAACGCCTCACGTTAATGACAAAGCACCTATACTGATGCCAGCACAAATCAGGCCAAATCCGAAATTCGAAACCGATTGTAAGCAGCCAACTGATATCCCTGGGCGCTGCTTTGCATACGCTAGGGTGAACCACAAGGTCGCATAGTGCGTTCGTGGCACGAAACGGACCAAAGCCGACGGCCTACGACGTCAGCTCTCGGGGTAAAACGGACATGTAGCGCCAGCCGACCACTTCCGGGTTTGGACCCATTTCGGAAGTAAGAAGACTAGAAGCCCGATTAGGTGATTGATAGCCGAATTTGTGAATATCCCGATCAGTGGCTGTACATCACCGCTGACAGTAACGCCCTTGGCGGAACTTGTGTTCCTTGCCGAGCCGGTTGGCATTTTGGGGCGCGGGTAGCCGACTGAGGATCTAGGTAATTCCTTCAACAGCGTTCGGAGTTTGATTGCTCATGGGACGCTAACCCGATTTCACCAATCCTCCTTACGGCCATAAATGATGCACAGGGCAGTTTCATCAGTAATGCTTACCAATTGATCTGCGTCATCGTGCTGGGCACTGCCGTTGTGGCGGCAATTGTGTCAAGCTTGGACATGAGGATCCCGAGATTGTGGCGTGGAGGGTACACTGGGCACTGGGGCAAAACAGACGGTGATTTTGGCTCGTCACCCGTTCGCAAGCGGGACAGAATTTATTTCGGCCATCGGAGTGGCCCTTTGCTATTTTGTCACCGCACGGCTGAGCCTTGCATTGCTGGAACCGGTCGATGGTGTTGCCGTATTCTGGCCCGCCGCAGGAGTAGCTTCGGGGATTTTGATCGCCCTTGGTCCTGCGGCTCGGTGGACTGTTGTCGTCGGGGTGGTAGCAGCAACGATCGCAGCCAATTTGCTGGGCGATCGCAACATCGGGAACTCGGTTTTCTCTGCTGTCGCCAACGCGGGTGAGGCCGTCATTGTCGCGGGCCTGGTCCTCCGTTTTTGTGGCTCTCCATTCGAGTTGAACGAACTGCGGAGGGTACTGGCACTATTTGCCGCGACCGTTGTTGGAACAAGCCTCTCCGGCATTGCGGGTACGCTAGGCTTTGTACTGTTTCAGGGGTCGGCCGCGTCCCCGCTGGTGATCTGGCTTCACTGGTTCTCATCTGACGCGCTCGGAATCATTGCGGTGGCGCCCCTCGCGATTGGGCTGGCGTCGTTGGCGCGCAACTCCCCGCCGCGGCGCGAGATCGCCGAGGGCGTTTTGGCGCTTGCCGTGGTGTCCCTGGTATGCGCGTTGCTGGTTTTTCTGCCCAATGAGCCATGGACCGCGGAGCTGGCGATTGGCGCGCTTTGCCCGCTTCTGCTCTGGATCGCAGCTCGCCTTCGTCCAGCGTTTACCGCGATAGCCACGTTCATCGTAGCGATCACGATCGTCTGGACGACAATCTTCGCGATCGGCATTTTTGGGGACTTGCACCTCTCGGTCGCAGAGCGTGTGCTGGGGGCCCAAGCTACCGTCCTTGCGGTCTCACTGGGCTCGCTGGTTCTTGCGGCCCTCTTTAGCGAGCGGAAGCTGCACGAGGACCGATTGCAGGACGCGCTGCGAGCCGGGAGAGTTATAGCCTTCGATTGGGACGTGTCTGCCGACGAAATGCGCTTCAGCCAGAATGTGACCGGGATCCTCGGTCTCAACCCGCAAAAAGTTCTTCGCGAGACTGAATGGCGGCAACATATACATCCCGAAGACCAGCCGCGGCTGGTATCCTGCCTCGAAGGTGCTCGCCCGGACCAGTCCTCGACTTCGATCGCATTCCGCTACCGGCGGCCGGATGATCGTGAAGTCTGGCTGGAAAAGATTGCGATCGTCCAGTTCGATTCGGCCGGCAAACCTGCCCGCGTCAATGGGCTCATGACGGATGTAACCCAGCGCAAACGTTTTGATGAGGAGCTTTCGCTCGCGTGGAAAGCGGCAGAAATGGCCGATCGCGCCAAATCGAGCTTTCTTGCCGCCGCAAGTCACGACTTGCGTCAGCCATTGCAGACCCTGCAATTCCTCCAGGCGGCGCTTGAGCTTCACCACCCGAGCGGTGAGGCACGCAAACTTGTCGCTGGAATCGGGCAATCGCTGGATACCATGGGCAGCATCCTATCGAGCCTGCTAGACGTGAACAGGCTGGAATCCGGAAACCTGCGTCCATCCGTGAGCGAGTTTTCGCTGTACGAAATCTTTGAGCCGCTCGCTGGAGACTTCGTCGCGCTTGTGCAGGAAAGAGGGCTCCGGCTGTGCATGGTCCGTTCCGAGCTAACCATCCGCAGCGACAGGCGCATGCTCGCGGAGATGATCCGCAACCTGTTATCGAATGCGGTCCGATACACCGACAGGGGACGAATCCTGCTTGGATGCCGTCGAGCCGGCGACAATGCTCGCATTGAAGTCTGGGACAGTGGCGTCGGTATCACCGAAGACCAGCTCCCGCATATATTTGATGAGTACTATCAGGGAACCGGCGGCGCGGACCGGGGCGGCTTCGGATTGGGGCTTGCGATCGTGAAGCGGCTCGGAGACATTCTTGATCACAGGATCGACGTGCGTTCGATTCCCGGGAAGGGTACAAGATTTTTGATTGAGGTTCCGCGCGGTCGATCCGGTGTTACCGTGCCGGAAGCAGCGCCGAAGGTGCATCCTAATAATGATGCCTTTCTGGGCAGCGTTCTCGCGATCGAGGACGAGGCGTCGGTGCGCTCGGCGCTCGCGAGACTGCTGAAGACGAAAGGAGTTGACGCCACCATTGTTGCAACGGCGATGGAAGCCCTGACTTTGGTCAGAGAGCAAGGATTACGCCCGGATGTGTTGCTATGCGACTACAACCTACGTGGCTCATCGGACGGTATCGAGACCATTCGGCACTTACGTGCCGCCCTTGGCCGAAATATACCGGCCGTCGTGATGACCGGTGACACCAGATCGCAAACGGTGGACTCGATTTCTGCGCAAGGTCTCTCTGTCCTGATCAAGCCGTTCCTGACCGAAGAACTTCTGGAAGCCTTGAGAGGCCGACCGCGAGCCGTTGTGAGCGGCTAGCCCGTTGAGACGAACCCGTTGGCGTCTCGATGGGGTACGCTTGTCTCAATAGGGTTGACATTAATTTTGAGACGGCAACCGGAAGTTGACCGTTCGCAGGATCATTGTCGGTGGGCCGTGTGTCGCCGCCCCTGCGGGCTTTCATATGGATCTCACGTACTCAGAGGCGCCGCCTTCGGCATCATACTCCCGAAAACATCGTTCCGCGGCCTCGGGATCGGCAAAGGCCTTGCCTTAACGTGATCTGGATGACCGACGTGATGGCGCAGATCAGATCCGGACTGATTTCAACGGAACGACTCCTCCTCGCCGAATGCTTGCGGAAACGTATCGCGTATCGGCATCGAAGGACCTCACCAATGATGCAGATGAGTGGCCACGTCGATCAGCCCGATCATGATCAGCGTCACGACCACGATCGGCCACATTGATCCGCGATAGCCGCCGCAGGTATGCCGCGGCACGCCAAAATTTCGAGCCATTGATCTCTCCCCTGCACGCGAGGCCACTTTGCGGGTGGGACGGTCCAATATCCAGAAGAGTGCCAGACTAAAATTGTGGAAATTGTGATCGAGGTTGGCTTTGCCTGCCGTTAGGTTCGACGGCTCCGGCGCGTAGCAGGCCCGCTAAAGCGTCAGGGCATCCCGCCGCTGTCTGTTTGCCGGCCGGCTCTCTTAAGCGGCTCTATCAGTTCCTGAACGGAGAATGGTTTCGTTAGAAAAGCGACGCATCCAGAGGCCAGCGCGGCCTCGTGAGCGGCAGGGTTGTCATTTCCGGTCATGTAAATAACCGGCACGGAATTCCCGGCCGCTCGCAGATCATACCTCAGCTCGATGCCCGATCGGGGCCCTAGGTTGATGTCCAGCAAAACGCAAAGAGCATCCTCGAAATCGACTTGTTCTTTAAATGCCTTCGCTGAGGAAAACAACAAGCTATCGTACCCATTTGCGCGAAGCAGCCGCTTCAGGCTCATGAGCATTCTAGGATCGTCATCGACGACAAAGACAACATTTCTATTTGGCAAAAATAGTCCTCGGCCTATCGACCACCGCTGCTGCTTTCGCTATGGACTGAAACAACTCGAACCAACCTAGCTGCACAAGCCAGACAAGATTCGATACTGCCCCGGATAGGCCCGGTTCATCGAACTTCCTATTGTCCCATAGGACAATAGGAGTCCAAAAACTGTTGAGAACCGCCTAGGTAGTCTGTCGGTTGCTGGATGCGCTGTCCAACACGCCGGCTCGTTCGGCAAGGGAAACGAGTTCAGCCACGGATCGGACCTGCAACTTCTCCATCACCCTGTGGCGATGGGCCTTAATTGTGCGCTCGGTCCCGCCTATCGCGCGGGCGACCTCCTTGTTGGTCTTGCCGCGAATAACAAGTTCAAAGACCTGGCGTTCGCGCGGAGTTAGCGTCCCTATGCGGGCACGACCGCCGTTTAGTTTGTTCCGCAGATTGCGCAACGCTTGGTGACGCGCGAAGGCCCGTTCAATTGCGCGAAGCAGGTCATCGGAAGCTACCGGCTTGGTCAGAAAGTCCTCCGCACCCGCTTTGATGGTCCGCACCGTGGTTGGAATATCTGGATAACCACTGAGGAATATGATGGGCAGCGTCGAATCGAGTTGCTTCAGGCGCTCTTGTAACTTCGGACCGCTCAGTCCCGGTATCCGCACGTCGAGGAGGATGCAGCCAAGCATAGTCTCGCTCGGCAATCGATCCAACAGATGCTCCGCGGAAGCGTAGGTCGCGACCTCGTAACCGGCTGTCCTCAAACGACGTTCCATCGCTGAACGGAAAGGCTCATCGTCATCGACAATATGCACTAGCCTCGGACCGTCCCTCAACTCCACTGCTAGCGAATCTCCGGTGCCGGTAGGATGATGCTGCACATGCCACTATAGGTGGTTGCATTTAGCTAACGTTCGGACCGCGGGGTCAACCTGCGATCCAGGAGGGGGCACGTCCGAAAAACGGGACCCTCCGCGCGTCCGAGCGCGGCGGCGCTGCGATTTTGAAGTCCGCAAATGGAAAAAACAACCGACTGCGTGCTTGGCGGCAACAACGCGAAAAGGTACGGCCCCAGTCTGAGAGACTGAGGCCGGGGCTGGCGTACCTTGGGGGGCCGGTACCCGGCCCAGGGGGGCATGCACCGTTGGGGCCAGTACCCCGCCATCTAAAGGCAAGAATTCAAGTAAGGGACAGTTGTCCTGAGGCACAATGTCCCAAGGTACAGTGTCCTGACTTCGGATGGTATGCGGAGCGTCCCATGCCAGGGCCGCCGCTGACCCCGACAAAACTGAATTGCCGCGCGGCAATCGATGCGGACTTTGTGCCCCATCGAGTAGGACGACACCGCCTAGTTCGATGAGAACGGTGGCAGGGCTCATCCCTAAAGCTTAAGCAAAGAGCTTGAGACCGTTGTTGCCCCTAGGGGACGGGTGGCCGGTTATTTTTAATCTTTCTGATCCGCCGTGATTGCTCCGGTCGCTTGCTCAGGCAAGGCTGGCTTTTCCGTCGTGGTTGTCGAGCCTCTAAGCTCTGACCCTACGCAATCACCAGCCCATAGCTTTGTGCCCCGGACCGTTCCAACGAATTTGCAGCCCATTGGCTCTTTCGGTTTTACCTGAACCAGCGGCTTGTTACCGACTTTGGGCGGCGTACTCTGAGCGAATGCGCTACCCGAACAGCAGATAGCAACGAGAATGAGCAGTGACCTCATCATCAATTTACCGCTTTGCCGCACGACACCCCGACCCCTTGGAGGCTAATTGCCGAAAATGTCCCGCAGAGCATTCGCGCTCTGCGGGCCGCGCCGGGGGTCCTCAAAATTGATTGCTTTCCGAATGACCCAGCCCCGGTCTTCTGCAGACTTGCACCGAGCGGGTCGGAGTACGAGACCAAAACTGCGTCCCTCGGATGGAACAAAAGAGATGTTGCACCGAGGACACGGCGCGCCATGCGCGCGCGGATAGCACGGTTACGGATTTCAGACCTTAGAGAGACGCGAAAATGGGCGGGCGTGTTGCCTTGCCTGTAACTTCAACCCCGGATTATCTCGCAGCAGATATCCTCGATAAGTGCGGTCGCGCGGTTCCCGCCCTTTCTTTTGCTCTCCACAGCGTCATCGTCGGAGGGGGGCTGCATGGACGGACTAATCGACCGATGGCGTTCCCATTAGCGCCCACGAACAGGCGCGGTAGCTGCTGATCTCATGGCAGCCGTCACGAAAGCGGCGGCGACGCCGAGCTGATGCAGCATCGCGTCGGGATGGACGCACCGCCGACACCGCTGTGCAACTCTCCAACTTTCTGACGCTGCATTTGCAATAACGCCGGGTCATAATTCCGCCGCCCCGAGGTCTGCGACCTAAGGCAGTATGGCGGCGTGCAGCATCCCCGCTACCTGTCATTCGTTTTTAGGCGTAGGAAGTATGTATCACGCGGAACTCTAGTCCGATTGAGCCAGCATGTTGAAGCCGATCACATTGTCGATTTGTGCAGCGTTCCTTCTGAGCGCAACGAGCCATGCGGCGGAATTGGCGGGAAAGAAAATACAGCATTCGTCGCCACGCCAGCCACGCCAACGCTGGATTTCCAGTCCCTTCGGATCAAGGGGCTCACCATAGCGTTGCCCGGCCCGCAGGATACCATCGACCCTGATTTCGCGGGTCTTCGATCAAGTCTTGCAGCACTTGGGATCGGATACATCGGCTACAGCAACAACAACTTTTTCGACAACATGCTGCCCGCGGAACGGACGACGTTCGGCCAGCAGGTCTACAGCGGTCAGAAGCCAACTTTCTTCACGAATAACGTCATGCAGATGACTTACGACCTCAGCAGATACGGAATTTCCGATGGCCAGATCGTGGTTGGCGGCATCTACAATTTTGACACATGGGAGCCCGGCGGTCCGAACGCCTCAAGCCTCGCAACACTCAGCTATTATCAGACCTTCCTGAGCAAGCAGGTTGAATTGAAAGTTGGATATCTGGCCAATGTCGTTGAATATTGGGGGCCGTTTCTGGCGGGTAATTTGTCGTCCGGCATCTTTGGACCGAGCGGATCAATTCCGGTCGAGGCCGGTCTTAGCGCCTGGGCCTGGACGAAACCGGGGATCAATATCAAGGTCAATGGCCCTGACGGCCTTTACGACAAGTTCGGCGTACAGGTCGCAAGCAGTCCGGACGGTCCCCTCGCTGAGAAGATCGCTAACTCAACCGGCCTCGACTGGTCTACGCCGAACAGCGGGGCTCTCGCGATCGACGAGGTTGGTTATCGCAAGGAGGCCGCCCCCGGCCAGCTTGCGACCTGGGTGCGTGCCGCAGGGATCGTCAACACCAGCAGATACGTCGATTTTGAATTTGGCGGGCGGAGTACCGGAAATTACGCAGCCTATGTTCTGGCGGATCGACAATTTGTCCAACTGGCCCCGATAGCAGGTCAGGCTGCAAGAGGCTGGTACGCTGGCGTCACCGCAATGTATGCGCCGCCGGAGTTCAATCGCTTCAGCCAGTATTACGAGTTTCGCCTCTACGGAATAGGCCTTCTGCCGTCCCGGCCGGGCGATATGGTGTCCGTGGTTGTCTCCCGAAATGTCTTTAGCCACTATGTGGTCGATGCCGTTTTGCGGAGCGGCCAACTCGCGCATACCGGCAATTTTTCGATAACGGCAGCATATTATGCACCTATTGCGCCTGGTGTTCGCGTGGGCATCGGGCTGGGGTACACTGATAATCCCACGCCGGTGATCTATACACCGCAGACCGGGAGTGCCCTCAACTTGTTGGCCAATGTGGTCACCTACTGGTAAGGCACTCATGGGGGCCGATGAGACAGCTACCTTGGATGCTCTAATCGGACGACAGGAAATTCTGGCCGGACGGATCGTGCCTCGTGGGGGCCGCGTGGCGGTATCGCGCACCTCAAGCCTGAAGCGGCTCGTTTGTATGTGGGTCGCCGCCGCTGTCGTTCTTGTCGTCTCAATTGGCGAGACTGCTGCTCACCCAAGTACTGCCGGTCAGCCGAAAAAAATCCTGCTCCTTCATACGTTCGGCCCGAATTTCGAGCAGGGAGCCACATGGAGCAGGGAGATCCAGAAAGAACTGAACCGACAGTCGCCTTGGCCGCTGAACATTCACGAACAATCTCTCGTCACGGCTCTGGATGGCGACGACGCTGCTGAGGCCAAATTTGTTGAATATCTCAAGGCGCTCTACGCTCGACGACCGCCCGACTTGATCGTCGCTCTTGGTGCACCCGCCGCTCGCTTCGTCCAGCAACACAGGTCAGACCTGTATCCGACAACGCCGATGCTGCTCGCGGCAGTCGAAGTGCGCCGGGTTGAACCATCCATGTTGTCCGAGCAAGACGCCGTGGCTGGGGTGCAGTACGATCAAGTCGCCGCTTGTCGAAAACATTCTGCGGCTGTTGCCGGAGACGAAGACCATCGCGATCATCATCGGAAACTCACCCCCTGAGCGGTTTTGGGTTGGCGAGCATGCAACGGATACTGGGTCCGCTGCTGGAGAACAAGGTTGAATTGATCTTTTACGACGAGCAGCCGTTCGAGGAAATCTTGAAGGCGGTTGCGAGTTTGCCGCCCCACAGTGCAATCTTTTATCAGCAGCTGTCGGTGGACGGCGCAGGTGCCGTCTATGGAGACAAGGAGCCATTGAAGCGCATCTATGAGGTCGCCAACGCTCCCATTTTTTCGTTCGACGAGACTTACTTTAACGGTCAGATTGTTGGCGGCCCGATGTTTTCACCGGCCGAGGGTGCCCGACCGATGGCTGCTGTTGCCGTCCGAATGTTGGGAGGCGAGAAGGCAAGTGACATCAAGGTTCCTCCGATCGGCTTCTCGGCACCGAAATACGATTGGCGACTACTTCAGCGCTGGAACATCAGCGAGAGCCGCCTGCCACCGGGGAGCGAAGTCCTGTTTCGGGAGCCAACGGTATGGGCAGCGGTATTGGTGGCAAATCGCACTGATCACCGCCGTTATTCTCGCGCAAGCCGGGCTTATCTCGGCCCTGCTGAATGCGCATCGTCGGCGTCGCCTGGCCGAAGTACAGTCGGCGCAGCGTACGAAAGAACTGGCCCGCGTCAACCGCTTCTCTACGGCTGGCGAACTGACCGCCTCAATTGCTCATGAAATGAACCAGCCGCTCGGCGCTATTCTGACCAACGCCGAAACCGCGGACGCGATCCTGAAATCCCCGACGCCCGACATCGCGGAACTCAAGGATATCGTGAAGCGATATTTTGCATGATGATCGACGCGCCAGCGAGGTCATTCGGCGAATGCGGAGCCTATTGAAAAAGGCACCTTTCGATCCGAAAAATTTCGACCTCAACGAAGTGGTGCGAGAAGCCGTCAATCTTCTTTCAGCAGTAGCCGTTGGACGGAAAGTCGAATTGAACAGTTTCCTCGCACCGATTGCACTTCCGATCGTCGGCGATCGCATCCAACTCCAGCAAGTCATTCTTAACTTGGTCGTCAATGCGATCGACGCGATGAAGGATACGCCTACCGAAAATCGCATCATCAGCATTCGGACTTCGCGCGTCGAAAAGTTTGCCGAGCTATCCGTGTCGGATCGCGGACCGGGCATTCCCGAAGACAAATTGAAAGAGGTCTTCGAACCGTTCTTCACCAGCAAGGCGGAAGGCATGGGCATGGGACTGTCCATCGCGCGCACCATTATCGAGGCGCACCATGGGCTGATATGGGCAAAAAATCGGGATCACGGCGGCGCGTCGTTCCGGATCAAGCTTCCTCTTTGTAGCGAGGGCGCAGGACCGTCATAGTGGCTCATCGAACCCGCCTTACCTGAACCACAAAAACACGACGCCACCGGCCAGGATAGCCAGCCAGACCAGCGAGAGCCGCAAGTACAGTGTGGGGCGGTTCATGGGCCACACTTCCATCCGGTGGGTGCGACAGATTAAGCTACTTAAGTGTGCTTTCGTTGCCTTGATTTAGATCAGGCCATGGGGCGCTGTCGTATCGGGCCCCAGAATTGAAATCAAAACACTGTACCTCAGTGCACTGTGCTTCAGGGCGGTGTGCTCCAGGACAACTGTCCCTGGCTTGGTTCTGGAGCTTAGATGGCTGCTACCAAAGTCCTCCCAAAGACTCCCACGACCCTAGTCTCTCAGGCTGGGGCCCTTTTTGACAACCGCGATAGCGGACGGCGTCACCGCGCCGAGCGCGGCAGCGTCACCAAGACGGACCAGTGGCAGGCAGCGCACCGGGAGTGGCAAGCGACGGGTAGGCGTTAGCGTCGAGGTTTACGCAGGCACCCCGGCCCTATCCCCGCGCGCCCGACAAACGCATCAGCGGTCAATGGCGCGTTTCACGGTGTTTCAAAAGAAAAGCCCGGCCAGCTTCCCGCTAACTGGGCTGCTCACATCCGCAATTGCTGGACCGGCGTGGATCAGGCGACCAGACGCAGTTCGGTTTCTGCAGGCTCACCGACGACCCGCCGCAGTTCGGCCGCGACGCCATCCAGCACCGCGCGCTTCTCCTTCATCCGCTTGGAGTGGTTGTAGACCTTGCCGGTGACGCTGGGCACGATCTGCTCCTGCTTTCTGCTCGCGGCGTGATCGAGACATTTCGCGATCCACGCATCATCAAAGCCAAGATCGCCGGCCAGGGTCGCCGCCGTCCGGCGCAGATCGTGCGGCGTGAATGGCCGCAGGCCGAGCAGCGCGCAGATGCCGGGAGTCTTCACCTTGCCGTTCTTGTACTTCGTGCCGCGCAGGGCAGTTGCCATGACCTTGCGGTTCATCGGCTGATCGCCAAGCGGGCTGGCGAACACGTATTGCTGCTCGTCGCTGATCAGCGCTTCCCGAATGATCTCCACCGCCAGATCGGACAGCGGCTGCTGGATCACGCGCCGCTTCTTGACCCGCTTGAGCGGGACGTCAAATCGCGGGTGCTCGCCGTCGAGGTCGAACAGTTCGTCGCGGTGCGCGGCCAGCAGTTCGCCCGAGCGCAGCATGGTGACCAGCTCGAACTTGAGCGCGAGACGGGTCTTGCGATCCCACGGCAGGTCGTCGCGGTCGAGGCCGTGCCAGAAAATCCTGATCTCGTCCTCGGACAGGACGCGCGTGCGCGGATGCTCCGGGTCCAGCTTCGGCAGGTTGACGCAAGGGCTGGCGGTCACGTAGTCGCGGCCCGCTTCCGCCGCCCAGTTGAACAGGCCCGAGGCGGCGCGCGCGCATGTGGCGGGCATTGGCTACCGAGGGAACGCCGAGCTTGCCTGCGACGATGTCGTTCGACAGCGTTGCAATGTCGTGCTTGGTGACTTCGCTCGGCGATCTTCTTGCCGAGCCGGGGGCTGATGAAGCGCCGCAGGTGGCTGGCGACGTTCTCCCAGCTTTCGATCCGGGGCCGCATTTCGCCGTCCGGCTTGCGGACCGGCGTCTTCATCCACTCGATCCGCTCCTCGATGATCTCATCGACGGTCTTGCCGCGCTTCGCCTGCTGCGCCTTTCCGGTCGCGGAAGGTCTCGGCGAGCGGCCGCCGCCCTTGCCCCTGCAGGCCGTAGACCCTGCTGCGGGCATCCTCGACGGTGAAGGTCTCGGGGTTGTAGACGCCAAGCCAGCCGGTGCGCTGCTTGCCGGTCTCCGGGTCGGTGAACTTGAACGAGAAGGTCGCCACGCCAGCCGTGGTGATGCTGACGTAGAGGCCGGGGCATTTGCGGTCGTAGATTTTGACCCGCTTGGCGACCCGCTTCTCGCACATGCGGTCGGTCAGGATGACGCTGCCGTTGCGCGCGCGCTTGCCAGCGGGTTCGGTGGTTGTGGTAGTATCCATTGTGGTTTCGGCTCCTAAGGGTTGGGACCAAGGGGCTCGGCTTTGAGGCTTTCAGTATCTTGGAGGGGACTGAAAGGCTTAGGGCCGGGCCCTAGATTTGGCGAAGCCCGCTGAAACGCCGCGCATCAGGGTAGTCGAAAAGCGCTTGTTTTAAAGGGTTTTCTTAGTTTCGGCGTGTTTCACCGAATACCAAAATATAGAC
>CAWHRA010000028.1:0-248690 GCA_963831585.1 uncultured Alphaproteobacteria bacterium
GTTGCGGCTGACGATGGTCTGCAGCGCCTGGCCGAGCGTCATCGCGATCACGACCGCATCCTTCGAGCGCTCGGGCATCGCGCCGTGCGCGCCGTAGCCCTGGATGACGATGTCGAAGAAGTCGGCGCCGGCCATCGCCGGGCCGGGAAGGATCGCGACCTCGCCATGGTTCAAATCGGGCGCGTTGTGCAGGCCGTAGACCTCGTCGCAGGGGAATTTCTCGAACAGCCCGTCCTTGATCATGGCCCGGGCGCCGCCGAGGCCTTCTTCCGCCGGCTGGAAGATGAAATGCACGGTGCCGTCGAAGTTACGGGTCTCGGCGAGATAGCGCGCGGTGCCGAGCAGCATGGTGGTATGGCCGTCATGTCCGCAGCCGTGGAAGCGGCCGGGAATTGTCGAGCGCCATTTCAGGTTGGTGTTCTCTTCCATCGGCAGCGCGTCCATGTCGGCGCGCAGCCCGATACGCTTTGCCCCGGTTCCCTTACCCTTGAGCACGCCGACCACGCCGGTGCCCCCGAGGCCGCGATGCACCTCGATGCCCCATTGCGTGAGCTTCTCGGCGACGATGCCTGACGTGCGGACCTCCTCGAAGCCGATCTCGGGATGGGCGTGCAGATCCCTGCGGATCGCGGTGAGTTCGTCGGCAAAGCCTTCGATGCGCTCGATATTGGGCATTGGTCCTCTATCCGGTTGATTGTGTTTTTTTGTCGGGGGCGAAGGGAGCGCCGTTCGGCTTGACCCGGACGCCAGGTCGTAGCCGCGTCCACGGCAAGGCGGCGGTGTCGGCGGGCATCGCGCCGGGGGCGGCGCAGATCAGGAGTTGTTCCGCGATCGGTTCGAAATCCGCGCGGAAGTGAACCGAGCTCTTGTTGACGAGGATGGCCTGCTCGGTCGGCTCGATCCCGACATAGCGGTACATCGCCTGGTCGGCGAGCTGCGCCTTGTGAGAGGATACGACCACCCTGACATCGCCGATCCGCAAGGCGGCCGAGGGACCCATGTCCATGTCGCGGCCGCCATAATAGGGACCGCCCGCCACGAATTGTCCGTCGGACAGTGCTTCGACGATGAAGGTTTCCTTGTAGGGCGCATCCCCCGGAATGCCCGATCTGCCGCCGAGCGCCAGCGTCACGTTGGCGCCGACGCCCGCGGCATGCGCGGCCTTGGCCGAAGCGGGATCGTAGATCACGCCGGTCGCGGCTCTCCGGGCATTGTTGCGGACCAGCGCGCGCAGCATGCCCGTGGTGTCGGAATCGCCGCCGGCGCCGGGATTGTCCTGGGTATCGGCGATGATGATGGGCTTTGTCGCGGTCTTCGCCAGTTCCATGGCGTGGCGCACGCCCTCGTCGGGGGTAAAGATGCGGCCGTCGAAATCGTCTTCGTGGCTTTCGATCAATGCCGAGACCGCATCCGCTGCCGCGTCCGCGTCGGCCTGCGTCCCGCCATAGGCGAACACGCTCGGGCCGCAATGAGCGAAATCGGCCGCCGGAAAGCCCGGCGCAAAGGACAGCGTCGGCACAGCGTCGCTCTCGAGCGCGGCGAGCTTTTGATAGATGCCCCTGGTGGGCTGGTCGTTGGTGCACTGCCAGCTGATCGGAATCAGGAACGGCAATTGCCGGAACGCCTTTGCGAACTTTTGCTTTGTGCCGAGCAGCAACGCCAGATGTCTGGCGGCGGCGCGGCCGGTCTCGGCCATGTCGACATGCGGATAGGTGCGGTAGGCGATGAGCGCGTCGGCGTGTTCCACCATCTCGGGCGTGACATTGGCGTGCAGGTCGAGGCTGACCACCAGCGGCAGATCCTTGCCGATCACCTCGCGCACCCGCGCCAGAATTTCGCCTTCGCCGTCGTCGAGGTGTTCCGTGACCATGGCGCCGTGCAGGTCGAGATAGACGGCGTCCAGTGGCCCGGCGGCCCTGATGCCATCGACCATCACCTGGACGATGCGCTCATAGGCATCCTCGGTCACATGCGCCGAGGGGCTGGCGCCGCAGGAGATGGTCGGCACCATCTGCCAGCCCAGGGCTTCCGCGGCCTCGACAAAGCCGGCGAGGCCAACATTGATGTTGCGCATGGTCTTGAGCACGTCGGCGCCCACAGCCATCGCCGGCCAGCCGCCGCCATGCACGAAATCGCCGTAAGTCGCCTTCGTCGGCGCGAAGGTATTGGTCTCGTGCAGGAAGCCGCCAACGGCGATACGGGTCATCAATTCTGTCTCAGTGAATATTCGCCGGGGTGACGTTAGCCTCGTCATCGCCGGCAGTGCAAGCGACGAAGCAATCCGTCTCCCGCATGGCTTCGACCTATTTCCGGGTTGCTGGGCCGGGAGTGACCCTTCTCCGTCATTGCGAGGAGCGAAGCGACGAAGCAATCCAGCTTGGCGTGTTGTACGGCCGGCATGGATTGCTTCGCTGTGCTCGCAATGACGGCTGATTTACGTCGTCGCAGCGGCGCCCGCCGCAACGGGGCGAAAATTCGCAAAATCCCAGTCCCGTCCGGGGGCGGCATCGAGCAGTTGCCTGGTATAGGCCTGTTGCGGATGGGTCAGGACCTGCGCCGCCGGTCCCTGTTCGACGATGCGGCCATGCTGCATCACGGCAACGTCGTCGCAGATTTGCGCCGCAACGCGCAAATCGTGCGTGATGAACAACAGCGCGACGCCGAGCCGGCGCTGGATCTCGTCGAGCAGTTCCAGCACCTGCGCCTGCACGGACACGTCGAGCGCGGAGACCGCTTCGTCCGCCACCAGCACGTCGGGATCGAGCGCGAGCGCACGCGCAATGGCGATGCGCTGGCGCTGGCCGCCGGAGAACTGGTGCGGATAGCGCGAGATTGCATCTGCCGGCAGGTCGACGAGTTCCAAGAGCTCGCGCGCCTTCGCCAGCGCCTCCGCACGCGGCATGCCGTAATTGATCGGGCCTTCGGCGATGGTCTCGCCGACCGTGATGCGCGGATTGAGCGAACGATAAGGGTCCTGGAAGATGATCTGGATCTTCTTGCGGTGCGGCTGCAGCAGCCGTCGCGACAGGTCGGAGATTTCGCGGCCCGCAAGGCGGATGCCGCCGGAAGTCGGGTCGATCAGCCGGACGATGCAGCGCGCCACCGTGGATTTTCCGGAACCGCTTTCGCCGACGATGCCGAGCGTGCGGCCCTTGCGCAAGGTCAGCGTGACGTCCTGGGCGGCGGCGACCTCGCGGACCGCGCCGAAGAACGAGCGTTCGCGATAGACCTTGCCGAGTTCGTTGGCCTCCAGCACCACCGGTTCGGTGGTCTCGGCGCGCGGCGTGCGCGGCACCAGGCTCGGCACCGCCGAGAGCAGGTTGCGGGTGTATTCCATGGTCGGATTGCGCAGGATGGTATCGAGCGGCCCGGTTTCGACCAGCCGGCCCTGGCGCATCACCGCGACGCGATCGGCGATCTCCGCGACCACGCCCATGTCGTGGGTGATGAACAGCACGGCGGTGCCGTGATCCCGCTGCAGGTCGCGGATCAGGGTGAGGATCTGCTTTTGCGTGGTGACGTCGAGTGCGGTGGTCGGCTCGTCCGCGATCAGCAGTTTCGGCTCCAGCACCAGCGCCATCGCGATCATGATGCGCTGGCGCTGGCCGCCCGACAGCCGGTGCGGATAGGAGGCGAAAATGCGCTTCACCTCCGGCAGACGCACCTGCTCCATCATGTCGAGGATGCGTTGGCGTCGCGCGCGGGCATCGAGGCTGGTGTGCGCCCGCAGCACTTCGTCGATCTGGCGGCCGACCGGCACCACCGGATTAAGCGCCGTCATTGGCTCCTGGAAGATCATCGCCATGGTGGTGGCGCGAAGCTGCCGCAGGCGGCTGTCGCTCGCCGTGAGCAGTTCCTCGCCGACCAGTTTTATGCTTCCCGCGGTCGGTGCCAGCGAGCCTTTTTGGAGGAGCCCCATCACCGTCAGCGAGGTGACGGATTTGCCCGAGCCGCTTTCGCCGACCACGCACAGGGTTTCGCCCTTGCGTACCTGCAGGGAGACACCGTCGATGACGCGCGGCCCTTGCGGCGTCTTGCCGAGGCTGACGACGAGGTCGTTGAGGTCGAGGACGACGTCTGCGGCTGGCGCCACGCTCACTTGCTGCCCTCCCGCTGCTTCATGCGGGGATCGAGCGCGTCGCGCGCGGCGTCGCCGATCAGATTGACGCTGAGGATCGCGATCGAGAGCAGCAGGCCCGGCCAGAAGATCAGCGACGGCTTGATCTGAAAATAGGCGCGGCCCTCGGCCATGATATTGCCCCAGGTCGGCGTCTCCGGGTTGATGCCGGCGCCGAGGAACGACAGGATCGCCTCGGTAAGAATGGCGGAAGCGCACACGTAAGTGCCTTGCACGATCAGCGGCGCGATCGTGTTCGGCATCAAATGCCGCCACATGATCTTGGGCAGGCTGGAACCGACCGAGATCGCGGCTTCCACATAGGGTTCCTCGCGCGCCGACAGCACCACCGAGCGCACCAGCCGCGCCACGCGCGGAATCTCAGGAATGGTGATGGCGACCAGCACGGTCATCGGGCTCGCGCCCGACAGCGAGACCACGGCGATGGCGAGCAGGATGCTCGGGATCGCCATCAGGCCGTCCATCACCCGCATCATGACCGCGTCGACCCATTTGAAGAAGCCGGAGACGAGGCCGATCACCAGCCCAATGCCGATGCTGAACACGGCGGCGCCCAGCCCAATCAGCAGCGAAATGCGTCCGCCATAGAGAATGCGCGACAGCACGTCGCGGCCGTAGCCGTCGGTGCCGAGCAAAAATTGTGCGCTCGCCGGCCGCAGCCGCTGCGCCGGCGCCAGCAGCAAGGGATCGTGCGGCGACAGCCACGGCGCCAGGATGGCGGAAGCGATGATCAGGACGAGACAGACGGTGGCAACCGCGATGATCGGCGTCGCCGTGAGGAAGCCGAGCCCGGGCCGGAACGGCGTGGTGATCGGGATCGACGGTTCGGGAAGGGTTTCGATCGCCATCAGTATCGTATCCTGGGATCAAGTGCCGTGTAGGCGATGTCGATCAACAGATTGACCGCGACATAGATACCGGAGGTCAACAGGATCATCGCCTGAATCACCGGATAATCCCGCGCCAGCACCGCATCGACCGTGAGGCGGCCGATGCCGGGGAGGTTGAACACGCTTTCTGTGACGACGACGCCGGAAATCAGAAGCGTGAAGCCAGTGCCGATCACGGTGATGACGGGCACGGCGGCGTTGCGCAGCGCGTGGCGCAAGAGTACGGCGGTCTCGCCGATGCCCTTGGCGCGCGCGGTGCGCACGTAATCCTCGCCCAGCACGTCCAGCATGGCCGTGCGCGTCATGCGCGCGATCAGGGCGACGTAGATGAAGGACAGCGTGACGGTCGGCAGGACGATGCGCTCGAGGAACGGGCCGAGACCCGCGCTGATGCTCTTGAAACCCTGCACCGGCAGCCAGCGCAGGTCGATGGCGAACAGCTGGATCAGAATGTAGCCGATCACGAACACCGGAACCGAGAAGCCGACCACCGACAGGCCCATGACGAAGCGGTCGATCCAGGTGCCGTGCTTCCACGCCGCGATCACGCCGAGCGGCACCGCCACGGCGATCGAGAGGATGATGGTCGACAGCGCGATCGAGATCGACGGCTCGACGCGCTGGCCGATCATCTTCAGGACCGGGATGTTGGAGATCAGCGACACCCCGAGGTCGCCGTGCAGCAACTTGCCGATCCAGGTGAAGAACTGGATGTAGAGCGGCTCGTTCAACCCGAGCGAGGTGCGGATGCGCTCGAGCCGCTCGGGCGTAGCGTTGTCGCCGGCGAGGATCGCCGCGGGATCGCCCGGCGTCAGCCGCAGCAGGAGAAACACGAACAGCGCCACCACGCCCATCACGGGAATGGCGGCCAGCACGCGGCGAACGAGGTATCCGAGCATCGTCATCCATCAGATTATGCGACAACCCATAAGCCGGGTTTATCGGCCATGGTCATCGCGGATTATGTTCCCGCCCGTAGCGATTTGGCGAGCAAATCCTGTGCCATCGGCGGTATTTTGGGCGGATGAGTAGTTTCACTCCAGCGTCGCCAGCAATCCCGCCATCAGGCGGCCGCGTTCGGCGAGGCTGTCGACCTCGATGTGTTCGTTGAGCGTATGCGCGTCGGCGCCGCGGACGCCGAGGCCGTCGAGCGTCGGAATTCCCATCGCGCCGGTAAAATTGCCATCGGAGCCGCCGCCGGCACTGCCGTGGGGCAGCTCGACGCCCATTTGGCTGGCGACGCCGCGCGCCTTCTCGTACAGCGCCAGGGTGCCGGCATCCGGCTCCCACACCGGCCGCGTCACGCCGCGCGTCACTTTGAACGTCACGTCGTTGGCGGTGCCGTTGAGCGCCAGCATCCGCTCGACGCCGCGATCGAGATCGGCCTGGCGCTTGGCCATGCTCAGCGCTTCGCCCGTGCAGGTGGTGGCGACGCAATTGACCCATTGGCCGCCATGCACGATGCCGACCGAAAAGGTGCAGTCTTCGCTGGTCATACCGTCGATGGCGACGATCTGGCGCGCCATTTCGCGGATCGCCGAGCGGCCCGATGACAGCGTGGCGCCGGCATGGCTCGGCTTGCCGATGGCTTCCAGATTGAAGCGGGCAATCGCATAGCGCCCGGTGACGACGCCGTTGTTGGGCCGGCCCGGCTCCGGCACCAGCACATATTTGTTGCGCGCGGCCTCGGCCTCGATGAGGTCGCGCACCGAGGGCGTGCCGACTTCCTCGTCCGGCGTGAACAGCACCGTAATCGGCAGCGGCGTCGTGAAGGCCGCGCGCGCCAGTTGCCGGATCGCTTCCAGCGTCAGGTAATTGCCGCCCTTCATGTCGAAGATACCGGGGCCGTAGCATTTGTTGCCCTCGCGCCGGAACGGCAGTTTCTCCAGCGTGCCCACGGGATGAACGGTGTCGAGATGCCCCGCGATCAGGATTCCCGGCTCGCCTTGCTTCGGATGCGGAAACCGCGCGCGGACGCAGCCGCCGAAACCTTGTCGCCCCGAGATGCGCTCGATCGACGCACCCATGATCGCCATCTCGCGCGCGGCGATGTCGAGCATGCGCTCGACGGCGCTTCTGTCCCAGGTCGGGCTTTCGCATTCCACCCACGCGCGCAGTCCCTGCAGCATGGCTTCGGAATCAAAGGGAAGGTTGGCGGGGTTCATGTGAACTCTCTCAACGGTTGCTAACGGATCTTAACGATTGCGGCGCGGGCCCTTACGAGCGGGCCCTTACGAGAATGACCGGCGGGGAATTTGTAAAGTGAAACATCAGCCGATGTCTGCAACTGCGTTCGCCTTTCCGCCATGAGCCAAAACGCGATTGACGCGAGAACCACTTGGTGCAAGTCTCGAAAAGCAAAGGATTTGCAGCAGGTTATTGCGCCTAAATAACGCGCCGCATGCACAGCAAATCATCGGGTTTTGACCAGATTCACGTCAGGAGACTTCGTATGTTCCACATCTCGCGCTGGAAGCGGCTCACGCTAGCGTCGAACGTAACAAGGGCGCTGGCGTTCTCGGCGGCGCTGGCGCTGCCGTCGCTGGCGGACGCCAAGACCATCACGGCGGTGATGCATGCCGATCTGCGCACTCCCGGCATGATGACGACCGCCTATATCGTCCGCGATTTCGGCTACATGATCTACGACACGCTGCTGGCCGAGGATTCCAGTTTCAAGATCCAGCCGCAGATGGCGGAGTACAAGATCTCCGACGACAAGCTCACCTACACCTTCACGCTGCGCGACGGCCTGAAGTGGCATGACGGCACGCCGGTCACGGCGGAGGATTGCGTGGCCTCGCTCAAGCGCTGGGGCAAGGTCGACGGCATGGGCCAGAAGCTGATGGACTTCACCGCCAGCATCGAGGCCACCGACGACAAGACCATCACGCTGAAACTGAAGGAGCCCTACGGCCTAGTGCTGGAGTTGATCGGCAAGCCGTCCTCGCTGGTGCCGTTCATGATGCCGAAGCGGCTGGCGGAAACGCCGACCGACAAGCCGGTTCCGGAACTGATTGGATCCGGTCCGTTCAAGTTCGTAGCGAGCCGAATTCCAGCCCGGCGTCAAGGCGGTGTTCGAGAAGAATACTGATTACGTGCCGCGCAAGGAGCCGCCGAGCTGGACCTCCGGGGCTAAGGTGGTGAAGGTCGACCGCGTCGAATGGATCACGATGGCGGACGCGCAGACCGCGGTGAACGCGCTGCAGTCCGGCGACATCGACTTCATGGAGGCGCCGGCGTTCGATATCCTGCCGGTGCTGGAAGGCAATTCGGACATCAAGATCGACACCCTGAACAAGCTCGGCTTCCAGACGCTCGGGCGGATGAACTTTCTGCTGCCGCCGTTCGACAATGTGAAGGTGCGCCGCGCCGCCTTCATGGCGATGAACCAGAAGGACGTGCTGGATGCGCTGGTCGGCAATCCCAAATATTACAAGGTCTGCGGCGCGGTGTTCATCTGCAACACGCCGCTGGCCTCCGATGTCGGGTCGGAATCACTGGTGAAGGGCAACGGCATGGCGGAAGCCAAGAAGCTGCTCGCCGAATCCGGCTATGACGGCACGCCGATCGCGATCATGGCGCCCGGCGATGTCGTGACGCTGAAGGCGCAGCCGATCGTGGCGGCGCAGTTGCTGCGCGAGGCCGGCTTCAAGGTGGACGTGCAGGCCACCGACTGGGGCACCGTGGTCTCCCGCCGCACCAGCCAGAAGCCGGTCAAGGAAGGCGGCTGGAACATGTTCTTCACCAACTGGGTCGCCGCCGACGTGATCAACCCTGTCGCCAACGTGTCGATCGGCGGCAAGGGCACCAAGGGCGGCTGGTTCGGCTGGTCGGAGGACGCCAAGGTGGAAGCGCTGCGCGACGCCTTCGTGCGCGCCGCGACGCCGGAAGATCAGAAGAAGATCGCCGCCGACATCCAGAAGGAAGTCTACGACCAGGTGATCTACATCCCGCTCGGGCAGTATTTCGGACCGAGCGCCTGGCGCAAATCGCTGTCCGGCGTGCTCGACGGCCCGGCGACGCCGATCTTCTGGAACATCGACAAGTCGGAGTAGGGAGCGGGCTTCGCTCGACCCCGACCTCGATCGAAAATCTATGCAACGGCGCCGCGATGACAGCGGCGCCGTTTTGCATTTGCGGGCGGGGACAGCAAAGCTGTCTTGACAGCTAGGTAAGTTCAAGCTTACCGTTAGTCATGGCTTACGGAAACGCGCTGGCCGTGCTGGCCGATCCGACCCGGCGACAGGTGTTCGAGCGCCTGCGCGCCGGCCCGCGGCCGGTGAACCTGCTGGCCGCGGGGCTGCCGGTGTCGCGGCCGGCGGTGTCGCAACATCTGAAGGTGCTGAAGGATGCGGGCCTCGTCGAGGAACGCAGCGAAGGCGTGCGGCGGATCTATTCGCTGCGGCGCGAGGGGCTGGTTGAATTGCGCGAATGGCTGGACGGTTTCTGGGGCGATGCGCTGGAGGCTTTCAAGCTGGAAGCCGAACGATCCCACCGGGCGAAGAAGGGCAAGTGAAGGGAGCAGATGCATGAACGAAAGGGCCGTCATCGCGCCCGTGCGCAAAACCGTCCGCGTCAAGGCGCCGGTCGCGCACACCTTCGAAGTCTTCACCAGCGGTCTGACGCGCTGGTGGCCGCTCGACCATGGCGTCGGCAAGAAGCCGATCGCCAAGGTCCTGATGGAGCCGCGCCTCGGCGGCCGCTGGCTCGAGATCGCCGAAGACGGCACGCAGACACCGGTCGCCACCATCACGCTGTGGGAGCCGCCGCACCGGCTGGTGATGGTCTGGCAGATCAATTCGCAATGGAAGCCCGATGCGGCGATGAAATCCGAGGTCGACGTGCGCTTCACCGCCGACGGTCCTGACGCGACCGAGGTCGAACTCCTGCACCACAAGTTCGAGACCATGGGCGCGGAGGCGGGCGCCTCGATGCGCAACGATGTCGATCGCGGCTGGCCGGGCCTGATCGAACGCTTTGCCCGCGAAGCCGAGCGCAGGAATTAAAGCAAGAACACCACAACCGCTGAGTACAGGGAGATCACCATGTCCGAATTCACCGTCCATACCGTTCCCGGAAGCCCGTTTGCCCGCGCCGTGCTGGCGACGCTGGAGGAGAAGGGCGCGCGCTACCGGCTGGCGCCGCTCGCGCCGAACGCCAGCAAGTCGCCCGAGCATCTCGCCCGCCATCCGTTCGGCCGGGTGCCGGCGTTCGAGCATGACGGTTTTTCACTCTACGAGACCCAGGCGATCCTGCGCTATCTCGACCGGGTGCTGCCGCAGCCTGCGCTGACGCCGGCCGATCCGAGGGCCGCGGCGCGCATGGACCAGGTGATGAACATCAACGACTGGTATCTGTTTCACGGCGTCGGCAACGTGATCGTGTTCCATCGCGTGATCGCGCCGCAACTGATGGGGCTGAAGCCCGACGAGGCCGCCATCGAGGCCGCGATGCCGAAGGCGCGCACCGTGTTCGCCGAACTGGCGCGGCTGCTGGGCGAGCAGGCGTTCTTCGCCGGCGACGCGCTGTCGCTGGCGGACCTCATGGTCGCGCCGGCCGTTGCCTTCTTCACCGCGACGCCGGAATGGGCCGAACTCGGCCTGCCCCATGCCAACCTCGTGGCGTGGCTGAAGCGGATGGAAGCCCGTCCGAGCCTGCAGGCGACGACATGGGAGCGCGTGTCGGAGATGGCGAAAGCGGCCTGAGAAGACGGCGTGAGACGGCGATGCCGCGCGCGGCGCCGCCGAGCCATCAGGCCGGATACGCCGCGAGATGCCGCAGCATCAGCTCGCTGACGCGCTGCGGCGCCTGGTCCGCCGCGAAATGGCCGACGCCCGGAAGCACCTCGAAGCAATAGGGCGCGGCGACGAAATCGACCGTGCCTTCGGCGGCGATGCGCCCGACGGTGTCGTCGGCGTCGCCCCAGATATAGAGCGTCGGCACGCGGATCGGGCCGAGCGGCGAGCGGATCGCGCCGCGCGCGCGGTACCAGGCGAGCGCCGCCTCCATCGCGTCCTTGTTGCCGAGCACGCCGAGGTGCAGCGCGATCGCCGCAGCCGGAACGCCGTTGGCCGCCAGACGCTCGCGCAGCCATTTGCTGTCGTCGGCCAGCACGACATCGGCCGCATCGGGCTCGAGAAACGCCGTGTGGTGCCTTGAGCGCTGCGCCTGATCGGCATCCGTCGTCAGCAGCGCGCGGTTGAAGGCGTTGGGATGCGGCCGCGACAGCACCGTGAGCGAGGCGATCCGCTGCGGAAACCGGTCGGCCAGCGCCCACGCGATGCTGCCGCCCCAGTCGTGACCGGCGAGATGGAAGCGGCGCTCGCCATGGCCCGAGGCCGCCACGATCGCCATCGCATCGTCCATCAGCCGCTCGATGTGATAATTCGCCGGTTCGCCTGGATCCGGCCGCGCGCCCGGTGAATAGCCGCGCTGGCTCGGCGCCACCGCGCGATAGCCGGCCGCGGCGAGCGCTTCCACCTGCGCGTTCCAGCAATGCATCGATTCCGCAAAGCCGTGCAGCAGCAGCACCAGCGGCGCGCTCGCCTCGCCCGCGACGACGGCGTCGAAGGTGAGGGCGGGTGAGTCGTGATTTTCTCAAGCTGACGCATCGGGGATGATCCTATCGCGTATTGCGCCTGGATGAAATCATGACGGCTCGACAAACTCGAACGGGCTGGATAGCTTTGACGGATTGGTCACCAACTGCCTCCGGTTGGCATGGCATGATTTTTTTGATCTCTCCGCGAGCGTCTGATCTCGCCAACAACATGGCTGGCAAAGCCGGCTTGAAGTCCAAGGGAGATTCAGATGACAAAGCCGATTTTCTTGACTGTTGCCTTGCTCCTTCTTGCCGCTACTGCCCACCCCCCGCAAGCGGGCGCGGAGGAATGTCCGCGCTGGCGGACCATTACCGGTCCAACCGGGATTACCCTGACGCTCTGCATGGACGGCAAATACGCGACCTGTGTGCGCGACTCGCGCCGCCTCGGCTGGCACGAGACCCACGTTCAGAGTTACTGTGGCAAGCTGCTGGCCGAAGGACGTGTGAAATAGTTCAATGGGACCTTTGGTATCGGTAAAAGTTGCAAGCGCGCTACGATCTTCATGCGACGCTGCTCGGGCGTTCAAGACAATGTGGTGACGAGAGCAGGCCGTGCTTTCACAGGCGCACATTTCCCCCGAGATGCCGGCCGGCGCGACGCTGGACGCGGACGGCGCGGCCTTTCGGCTCTGGGCGCCGGAGGCTGACGCGGTCTATCTGCACGGCATCTTCGGCGGGCAGGTGTTCGATCAGCTCACCGACGACCGGTTGATGCAGAAAGACGCGCGCGGCTACTGGACCGGGTACCAGGACGGCGCGCGCGACGGCGACCGTTATCGGTTCTGGGTGAAGGGCAAGGGCTCCAGCGGCCACAAGCGCGATCCGCGCGCCCGCGAACTCGATCCCGAAAATTTTCCGGACTCCTTCAGCATCCTGCGTGCCGCCGGCTTTCCCTGGCACGACGAGGAATTCGTCACGCCGGATTTCTCCGACATGATCGTCTACCAGCTCCATGTCGGGACGTTCGCGAGCATCAAGCCCGGCGTGTGCTCGACCTTCCTCGATGCCGCGCTGAAAATTCCCTATCTCGCCGATCTCGGCATCAACGTGCTGCAGCCGCTGCCGATCGACGAGCAGGAAGCCAATCCGAGCATGGGCTATGGCGGCGCCGACCTGTTCTCGCCCGACTTCCCCTATATCGCCCGCGCGGACCTGCCGGCCTATATCGCAAAGCTCAACGCGCTGTACGCGGCGAAGCAGAAATCCGGCCTGGCGCTGGCGGACATCCAGTCCGGAACAGGACAGCTCAAGGCGCTGGTCGATCTCTGTCATGTCCATGGCATCGCCGTGATCTTCGACGTGGTCTACAACCACGCCGGCGGATTTTCGGTCGACGGCCGGTTCGACGACAACTGCCTGTATTACATGGACCGCCGAACGAACCGCGGCGACAACAACGACAGCCTCTATTTCACCGACCAGGACCGCGGCACCGGCGGACTCGCCTTTGCGCTGTGGAACGACGAGGTGGCGAGGTTCCTGCTCGACAATGCGCGCTACCTCCTCGACGAGTTTCACGCCGACGGTTTCCGCTATGACGAGATTTCGACGCTGATCTCGACCGGGCAGGGCAGCGGCTGGGAATTCTGCCGCGCGCTGACCTCAAATCTGCGCGGCTTTCGCAATCGCATCCTGCAGAACGCGGAATTCTGGCCGGGCCGCTTCGCGGACATTCCCGCTTCCGCCGCGCCCGTGATCGCTCAAGCCGAAGCCGGCGGCATGGGGTTCGACGTGGTGCAGCACGATGGTCTCCGCGGCGCGCTGCGCGGCGCGGTCGGTGCGGCGTCAGGGGGAGCGAACGCGTTCGTGCCGATGTCGGCGATTGTATCGGCGCTCTATCCGCGCGGTTTCGACCATGGCTGGCGCGCGGTGACCTGCGTCGAGAACCACGACCTCGTGCTGTCAGGCCGCGATCCGCGGCTGCCGGTTCTCGCCGATCCCTCCAACCCCCGCTCCTGGTACGCGCGCAGCCGCAGCCGCGTCGCGACCGCGATACTGCTGACCGCGCCCGGCATTCCGCAACTCTTCATGGGCCAGGAATTTTTGGAGGACCGGCCGTGGGACGTGCTGCCGACGGGGCCGAACCTGTTGTCATGGGACGGCCTCGATGCTTCAGCCAGGCGCGATCACCTGCGGTTCACAAGAGACCTCATCCGCCTGCGCCGCGATCTGCCGGCGCTGCGCGGCGACAACGTCCGCGCCTTCTTCTGCTCCGACCATGACCGCGTCATCGCCTGGCACCGCTGGCGTGAGGACAGTGGGGACGACGTCATCGTGGTCGCCTCGTTCGCGGAGACGACGCGGAGCGGTTATGAAATCGGATTTCCTTATCCCGGTCTCTGGCGGGAGCGCTTCAACAGCGACGTCTATGACAATTTTGTGAATCCGATCGTCGCAGGCAATGGCGGCAGCGTGGTTGCGGGGAGCGGCGGGCTGCACGGATTTGCCGCGTCGGCGGCGATCGTGATTCCGGCGAATGGCGTGCTGGTGTTTGTGAGGAGGTAGGGCGGTGCCGTGCGGCGCAGCAGGCTTGCCATGGTCGGCGGTATCTTTCTGTCGTCTGAAAATTCGCTGAGTTTGTTCAAGGTTCGCACATAGGCGGGTTTTTCGCCACGAATCAGCCTTACGCATTTTCTTGGCCACCTCGTGGGCCAACGGGATGGTCAGACCCGGCGCGTGTCGTCCGCAACTCGTCGCGCGCCGGGCCGCATACCCCGGTTTTCTTCGGTCGCGTTCGGTCCTGAAGTATTGCGTAAGAAGTTCATAGCCAGGGGAGTATTGATTGATGGTACCGTCCACTACGAATGGTAAAACGCTGGAGCTCGTCGACGTCGAACATGACATTGCCAAGGTACTGACGAAAAGCCCGCCGCTGCGGGACCATCGTCCAATTGATTTTGCGCCGCCCAAGGTCCGAACGCCGTCGCCGCCGATGCCTCCCTATGTCGAGCAGCACACCGGGATCGATCAGCTCGGCAAACTCAGCGCCGAAGCGGTGATCGCACAATATGAGGACGCTGTTAAAGCGCTCGAGGCGATGGGCACGACGCTGATCGATTGCGTGCAGCGCGCCGAGAAGATGGCGGCCGGATGCAAGGATGCCATCGCCTACGTCCAGGACACCGCACAAAAATATCGCGAGGAGGCGAAACTGATTTTCGACCGCATCCAGCAGGCAACGGTGATGACTGCCGAAGTCAGGTCGGTCTGCGACGACATGCGAAAGAGGATAGACAACGCCGCGCAATCAGCGGGATCGACCGCATGATGATGTAAATCACGATGACGTAACCCACGGTGGCGCTTGTGGTCGCCGTGATCGTCCGTGCCGGGCGGTGCCGTCCGGGCCGGCCGCGTCGCGAGCCAGTCTCACCGGCGCGTCGGTTTGCGCCCGGCGTCCGGCCGGATTGCGGGAGAACGGAGGGCGAGCCGATGCCGCGCCCGGATGTGGATCAGGATCCCACCCGCAGCGGCGCGTTCAGCTTTCGCAGGTAGGCGATCACGGACAGCGCGGTGATGCGGCCGGTCTGGGATTGTCGCTCGGAATGTTTTCGATCGACATCGAAAAACTCGCCGAATCCGAAATCGACCTCGATGCGGTGCGTATTGCGCGTCAGGGCGGGGTCCGCCCAGATCTCGAGCGTGGTCTTGTCCGCGCCGATGCCCGCGAGCGACAGCGCCACCGCGACGTTGAGATTGGCCGGAAACCCGACCGCCGCCTCGCGCGGCGTACCCCTGAAAACGCACAGCGGTTCGGTGATGTCGGAGATCTCGATGTTGTGTTCGGCGAGATAGGGCGCGCCGGCAAGTCCGCGCACCGGCTTGCGCGTGACCATCCGCACGGCGCGGATTTCGCCTTCGGCGGCGGCCGTCACCGCGTCGAGGCCAAGCAGGGCGCCGGTGGGAACAACGATCTGGCCGCCCGTTCGCCGCGCGATGCTCGGCGAGGTGTTCATGGCTGAGGATGGCGCCCGCGCTGAGCACGATGACGGTTTTTCCCGCCTCGCAGAAACGGCTCGGCGAGAGCTTTTGCCGGCGCGCATTCGACGTCAATGGCCAGCGGCTCGCCGGATCGACTAGCCTAGCGATCGCGGCATCTCATGGCAACGCCGATCGCCTTTCAAATTCCTATGTTGACGCGCCGCACCATGCATGCGGCGGTGCAGCAGCACAGCGTTTTCACACAGCCAGGGTCAACGGCACCGGTTTTGCGATGTCCGCTCGAAGTCTACTTTTCCCTCACAACAGACATTGCCCGAATGAGACAGCACGGTGATGTTTGGTGCGGGCGGTGGGACTCGAACCCACACGACGTTGCCATCGAGGGATTTTAAGTCCCTTGCGTCTACCAGTTCCGCCACGTCCGCTTTAGTCGCGAGATCAGCTACTTAGCGCGTTTTCCTGGGTAATGGAATGAGGCTGGGCCTTTAAGGAAACGCGGGGCCTTTTCTTAAGGCGGCGCAGTGCCTAAAGCAAAGCCTCAATCCGGTCACGGGGGGCTGCTTTACGCAACCTCAAGATTGTCGGCTTAGCAAAGCAACATGGTCCCTGGCACTATCCCTGGCATTTTCCGGAAGCTCACGGTGACGCGCGCCGCCGCGGCGGTGGCGCTGCTGGCGCTTGGCGCCGGCCTTACCGGCTGCGCGGAAATGGGTGACAGCATGGCGACTGCCTTCGCCGACCCCGCCAAATACGAGCTGTACGATTGCAAGCAGCTCGAGGACGAGCGCGTCGTCCTCGCCAAACGCGCCGCCGAGCAGCAGGGCCTGATGGACAAGGCCCAGACCGGCGTCGCCGGCCCGGTAGTGGCCGAACTCGCCTACCGCAACGAAGCCATCGCCATCGAGGGCCAGCGGAAATTTGCGGAGGAGGCCTGGCGCAAGAACAAGTGCCATCCGTCGCCGCCGGCCCCCGCCACGGCTGCGAGCGCCGCTGCGCCACCGGCCGGCGCGGTCAAGGGTTTGCAGTCGGCCAGAGATGCGCAGTCGCGAAGGGCCGCGCCGCCATTGCGTTCTGGCACGGTCAATTAGCGATCGCAACTGGATGGCTTCCGCCTTCGCGTTGCAAGCTTCGGCGGACGCGGTCGCGCGTTGAGATACGGCAGACGAGTCGGTTCGCTCGCAATAGCGGATGCGCTTCTTCGGTTGCGACAAATCAACCCGGCGGGCAAATCACCAAAAGTCTGTCCAGCCCTTTCGCGAAAAATATTCCGCTTCGCAAATCACGCAAATCACCTGCATATCCGCCGCCGTCCTGTTCCATACAGAGGGGCGTTGCGCAACGTCACGAACGCGGAACGGGATGCGATGGACGCTGACGGCGCTGTTGACGAGCGCGCTCGATGCGGACGGCGAAGCCGTGTGGTCCTGATGCCCCGACGCTGGCATCAAGCTCCCAGGAAGCAAGCTTCTCGGGGGTGACGGTGGCAAGAAAGCCCGGTCACCGGGGAGAGCGCGGAGTAAGCCGTAACACCATTGCGCAGGGAAAGCCGGATGATCCGGCGACACCTGTGGTCCTACCCCCGTGCTTTCTTTGCACGGGACCCACGGGTGCAACCGGCACCCGGCTTTCCCTGCGCCCTCTGATTAGAGAGGGCGGAACGAACCGATAAAACCTCGCGCGAAAGCCGCGGCGAGATCGCGAAGGCGTGTCTATCGACTTTTCATTCGATGCGATCGCACAAAACTCCGTCGTCGTCCCCGCGAAAGCGGGGACCCATAACCACAGGGCGTGGTTGTTGCGCCAAAGCCGGCGAGCAGCATTTTTTAAAACGGGCGACACGGCGTATGGGTCCCCGCTTTCGCGGGGACGACAATGAGCGAGACAACTCCCTCACACCCGCCAATTGTAAATCCAGTCCTGCCGCGCCAGCATGTAGCGGGCGCCGAGCGCCTTGATTGCGAGGTCGCGCGCCAGCGCCATGGGGCCAGCGAGGTGATAGATCCTGCCGTTGCGCCGCGCCGTGCGCTGCACCCGCGCCACCCGCGCGCGGCGCAATTGCGCGTAGCGCTGCAGCGCGGCCGGGATGCCGGCGCCGTTGTCGCCCCTGGTTTCACCGAGGCATTTGGCCAGCACCGCCGCATCCTCGATCGCCATGCCGGCGCCTTGCGCGGCAAACGGCAGCATGGCGTGGGCGGCGTCTCCCAGGAGCGCGACCGGGCCGCTGGTCCATTCGTTGCCCTCGGGCAGGGTGAACAGCGCGAATTTCTTCCAGCTATCGACGGCGCCGATCATCATCCGCGCCGGGCCCGGCCAGAGCGGCGAAGCAAAAATGCTTTTCAGCTCGTTGCCGTCGGCGGGCGCACTCCAGCCCGGCCGGTTCCAGGTTCCCGGCACCACCGCGACCAAGTTGATCAAGCGTGCGCCCGCGATCGGGTAGGCGACCAGATGCGCGTTCGGCCCCATCCAGAGCTGCACCCGGCGATTGGCGTATTCGCGCGGCAGCTGCGTCGCCTCCAGCGTTCCGCGCCAGGCGATCAGCCCGGAGAAGCGCGGCTGCACCTGGGGAAACAGATGCTGCCGGACGGTCGACCAGATCCCGTCGGCGCCGATCAGCGCCAGCGCCAGATCCTGATGACGGCTGATGCCGGTGCGGCTGACCACGGTCAGGCCCTTTGCGTGGGCGGCGGTGTCCTCGAACTGGCAGCCGAGCCGCAGCTCGATATCGTGATGCTGGCCGACTTTCGCCTGCAGCGCCGCCTGCAGGTCGGCGCGGTGCATCACCCAGTAGGGCGCGCCGGCGGCGGCTGCGGCGGCTTCGCCGAGCGGCAGGCGGATCACTTCGCCGCCGCGGGCGCTTATCAGGCTGATGGCCTCGGGCGTGACGGCGCGGCCGGCAAGGGCGTCCTGCACGCCGAGGTCGCAGAGCACGCGGCTGGCATTGGGCGACAGCTGCAGGCCGGCGCCGACTTCCTCGAGCCGATCGGCCTTCTCCAGAATGACGATGCGAAAACCTTTTGCCGCGAGCGCCAGCGAGGCCGTCAATCCCCCGATTCCGGCACCCGCGACGAAGACGGTACGCGACGACGCCACCGCCCGATCAGGCGGCTTTATCCTTCACGACGCATTCGGGCGGCCGCGCCTCGCCGGGCTTGAGGTCGGCGGCGTAGCGGTACAGGGTCGAGCAATAGGGGCAGATGATCTCGTTGTCGTTGCCGAGATCGAGGAAAACGTGGGGATGATCGAAAGGCGGATTGGCGCCGACACACATGAACTCCTGCGAGCCGATCTCGATCACCGAGACGCCGGCGTCGTTGTGGAAGTGCGGAACGACATGGTCGGACATAATTTTCACCTTGAGTGGCAATCGAGCTGGACAAAAGCAACACGCCGCAGCGGGATTGTGCCGCGCACCATACTGACGGGAACCGGTGATTCCTAGTGCCCCAAATGCTGATGTGCTCATGCAAATTCGACACAATATTATCGTCTCGGAAAAGCCCTTCTTTCGTCGGGGCCGTTGTGTCTGAAAAGCGGCATACCATCTTGGGGTAAGCGGAAATCGGGTTTCGGGATGAAGTGGATGAGGATCGGTTCGGCGGTAACCGGCATGGTGGCGTGCGCGGTCGCGTTTGCGCTGTTGTGGCCCCATGCCCACGAGGCCGGTGCCATTCTTGCCGCGCGGGACGACCCTGCCGAGCTCGCCGATGTCGGGCTGAATTCTGCTCTGCGAAATAATCGGTACATCGTGACGCAGAACATCGAGTCGGCACTGGCGGCCGGTGACGCCGATCTTGCCAACAGCTTTGTCGAGCTCGCCCGGGAGAGGAATATTCCGCTCAGCGACGACCTGTCGCAGCGGGTGAGCGCCGCGGTCACGGAAGAAGGTTCCTCGTCGCATTTCGCCAGCCGTTTTGCCTCCGGCCTCCTCACCGGCAACGCCGACGATGTCGCGAGCCTGTCGGGCACGGTGGCCGGCGATCTCTTCGTGTTCGGCGACGTCCGTGACGTCGTGCGCGAGGGCAAGCACTTAGCGATGGGCGAGGATACCGACCGGCTGGTGCTCGGTCTTGCCGCCGCCGGACTTGTGGTGACCGCTGCGACCTATGTCTCCGCCGGTGGCGCAGCACCGGTGCGCGCCGGCCTCACGATGGTCAAGGACGCGCGCAAGATCGGCCGGCTCGGCGAGGGGCTCACGGAATGGGCGGGCCGCTCCGCGCGCGAGATGGTCGACGCACCGATGCTGCAGAACGCGGTGGCCACAGGCTCGGTGATTCGGCCGGGCCAGACCATGACGGCGATCAAGGCCGCATTCCGCGCCGAGAAGGCCGGCGCGCTGGTGCGTCTTGCCAAGGATGTCGGGCGCGTCGGCGAGAAGGCCGGCATCCGCGCCGCGCAGGATACGCTGAAAATCGCCGAGAACCCGAAGGACGTCGCGCGCGCCGCGCGGCTGGCGGAATCCAAGGGCGGCCAGACCCGCGCGATCATGAAGATCCTCGGCCGCGGCGCGTTGATGTTGCCGATCGGACTGTTCAATCTGGCGCTGTGGCTGCTCAGCGCGCTGTTCGCGCTGTTCGGCCTGTTGTCGTCGATCAAGGCCACCACCGAACGGCTGACCCAGTCGTGGCTGAACGCCAGGAAAGCGCGGCGGCTGCGACGGCAGATGGCCACCGCCAAATCGGCCGTGGCGATATCGGGCGCAACCGGCTAGCCCTCAATCCCCACAACGCAGGGAATACGAGATGCCGAGTTTTCATAACGGCGACGTTGAAATTGCCTATCTCGACGAAGGCGAGGGCGAGCCGATCGTGCTGGTGCACGGCTTCGCCTCGACCAAGAACGTCAACTGGGTGTATCCGACCTGGGTTTCGGAACTGAAGAAAAGCGGCCGCCGCGTCATCGCCCTCGACAATCGCGGCCACGGCGATTCCGCCAAACTCTACGACGCCGAGGCCTATCATATCCCGACCATGGCTGGCGACGTCGCGGCGCTGATGGATCATCTCGACATCGAGCGCGCCGATGTCATGGGCTATTCGCTCGGCGCGCGGATGACGGCGTGGCTGGCGCTGCGCCACCCCAATCGGCTGCGCTCGGCGATCTTCGGCGGCATCGGCATGGCCCTGATCGAGGGCGGCGGTCCCGGCGAGAATGTCGCCGAAGCGCTGGAGGCGTCCTCGCTCGAGGAGGTGAGCGATCCGGTGGGACGGACGTTTCGCGCGTTCGCCGACCAGACCCGCTCCGACCGCCGCGCGCTTGCCGCCTGCCTGCGCGGCTCGCGGCGGCTGATGACGAAGGAGGAAGCCGCCGGGATCGCCGTGCCGGCGTTGATCGCGGTCGGCACGTCGGATGAAATCGCCGGCTCGGCGCAGGCGCTCGGAAAAATCATCCCGGGCGCGCAGGTGCTCGATATTCCCAACCGCGACCACATGCGCGCGGTCGGCGACAAGGTCTACAAGACGGGGGTGCTGGAATTTCTGTCAAAGCGGAATTGAATCGGCGGCCGGCTCGTCGTCGTCGGAAAATTGCCTGACAGCGGCGATCAGCACCGTGAAGGTGGCGATCCAGACGAGGCGCGCGCCGTAGCGATCATGCGGCCCCGATATCACGCCGCAGATGACGGCATTGCCGAGCATGGCGAGCGACACGGTCGCGGCGAGCAAAGTGAGATCGTCGAGCCGGCGCCGCCACGCCGCGCGGCCGACCATGGCGAACACCGCGAGCAGCGAGGCCAGCGCGACCGGCACATGAATCCAGTTGATGACGCTGAAATGGAGGTCCCAATGCTGCTGCCGCGCCGCGCGCATCGGCGCCAGCTGCGAGGGGATGTAGCGTTCGATGATGCCGTAGGTGTGCGGGATCCAGCCGTTGGTGCCTTCGCCGGTCGCCACGTGCACCAGCTGCTCGGCGGTGGCGACGATGGCGGCCTCGGCCTGCCACAGCGGATAGTCGGCGAGCGAATGCAGTGCGATGTAGCCCATCTCGTCGTTCATGCCCTTGAAGCGGCCGAGCGTGTTGAACATGCTGTTGCCCCACAGGAAGTCGTCGGCGGTGGGCGGCAGTTCGTTGCGATAGGGGCAGAGCTTGAAGCTCTCGCGCGGGCAGTGATCCCTGAGATAACGCGCGACGATGCCATCCTGCAGCATCCGCCCGAAGGCGACGCCGGAGCCGCCGGGCGTCCACGCCAGTTGCCCCGACAGCGCGAAATTCGCCGCCAGCAGCATCGCAGCACCCGCGACGATGGTCAGGCTGCCCTGCACGAGTCCGGCAATGGCGATGCGCTGGCGCAGCAGGGGTCGCACGATCCAGCCGCGTGCAGCACAAGCCGAACAGCACCCCGAGCGTGGCGCTGTGGGTGGCGGCGGCGAAGGCCGTGAAGGCAAACAGCAGGAGCTTCTCGATTCCGGAAATCCGCTCGCCGTGCAGCACCAGGATAAACAGCGCCAGCACCGACAGCCCGGCAAAGATGTCGGTCAAAAGCATGCTGGCGAGCCAGGGCAGCGCCGTGGTCAGGATCAGGGCGATGCTCAGCCAGATCAGGCGCAACGGCCTCGCCATGCCGAACACGCGCAGGGTCAGTTGCAGGATCCACAGCACGGCGAGCGCCTGAATCCCGAGATTGAGCCAGAAGCCCGAATCTTCGCCGTAATGCAGATAGAGGCCGAACACGGTGGAGCGGCTGGGGACCAGATAGCCCTCATACCAGCGGGCCAGATAGCCGCCGGTGTCCCACTGCAGCAGCGGATAGCCGTTCCACAGCGCCGGCGCGAGCAACATCAGGGGAATTGTGACGGCTGAGACCCAGACCCAGGCCGGGTCGGCGACGCGCGCGCGTAAAGTCTGCGTAGTGATGCTCAAATCCCCCCAGTCCGTGGCCACCATGCCCGGATCGGGCGCGGTACGGAAATCCATCAATAGTCGGACAGGCGCTTGATTTCCTCGAATTCCCGACCACCTTGAGCCTTCGCCTTCACTGAAGGTGGATTTCCGCCGTGTCAAGAAGACGTGCCGCTTCAATGTTTTAGCACACAATTTTGGCTAAAGGCGGTGTTCACCTTTCGGCGAAGGCGCGGGACAGAAGTCCGCCCGTCATGCTATAAAGGGGGCCTAGAATGCGAAGTTGCGGGGAGCAGCACATGGCCATGCATCAGATCACTCCGCAGGGTGCGAAGCTCGCGGCGCTCGATCCGATCTGGGATCGCGTGCGCAGCGAGGCGGAAGACATCGTCCGCCGCGAGCCGGAGCTTGCCTCCTTCATCTATTCGACCGTGCTGCATCACGACCGGCTGGAGGAGTCGGTGGTGCATCGCATCGCCGAACGTCTCGACCATTCGGCGCTGTCGGGCGACCTGATTCGTCAGACCTTCGACGAAGCGCTGCGCGACGATCCCGATCTCGGCAATGCCTTCCGCGCCGATCTGGTGGCGGTCTACGACCGCGATCCCGCAACCTCGCGCTTCATCGATCCCTTGCTCTACTTCAAGGGTTTTCATGCGTTGCAGACTCATCGTCTGGCGCATTGGCTCTATCACAAGGGCCGCAAGGATTTTGCTTATTACCTGCAGAGCCGCTCCTCGGCGGTATTCCAGACCGACATCAATCCCGCCGCGAAGATCGGCCGCGGTGTCTTCCTCGATCACGCCACCGGTTTCGTGTGCGGCGAAACCGCCGTCATCGAGGACGACGTCTCGATCCTGCACGGCGTCACCCTCGGTGGCACTGGCAAGGAGAACGAGGACCGCCATCCCAAGATCCGCCGCGGCGTCCTGATCGGGGCGGGTGCGAAAATTCTCGGCAATATCGAGGTTGGACATTGCGCCCGCATCGCCGCGGGCTCGGTCGTGGTGAAGCCGGTACCGCACAATGTGACGGTGGCGGGAGTTCCCGCCAAGATCGTCGGCGAGGCCGGCTGCGCCGAGCCGTCGCGCACCATGGATCAGATGCTGGGCGCGATCGGTCTCTGATTTTTGAACGCGTATTCGGCAAAGCCGGTGCCGGTTTTGCGACCCGGAATACGCGCCAGCAGAAAAAGTTATCCAGGTAGGGTGTTGTATTTCCGCAAGTTGGACTAGCCCTTCGCACCGTCTCGCCCTAAAACCTCGCGAAACCCAAATCCGATTGGAGACTGCCGTGGACGTTCAGGAAGTCAGGAAGCTCGACGCCTATCTCAAGCGCGTTTTCGCCAATCCCAAGATCCGCGTGGTACCGCGGCCCAAGAAGGATGATTCGGCCGAGGTCTATATCGGTGAGGAATTCATCGGCGTGCTGTTCGTCGATGACGAGGACGACGATCGCTCGTTCCAGTTCCAGATGGCGATCCTCGAGGACGATCTGGTCGAGCAGGGCTGAGCCGGCTCGACCCTGCGCTCGCCGCATCGTTGCGAGCCAACGGGTCGGCGCGGAGCGCCGCCCGCCGCTATCCGCCCGGCCCGTGCAATTGCACCGCCAGGCGATCCATCGCATTGGCCACGTCGCGCCATTGTGCAAGCCAGTCTCGCGGAAACCGAAACGTCAGGTCGGCGCCGTCAATTCGCCGCTCGCTCAGGCACATGCCGGGGGTCTTGCCGTCGCGGGAGCAGCGCGCGGTGAGGCTGGGCGCGTCGGCAACGAACAGGTCTTCACCGCTGTAAGGCGTGCCGTCACGAAACGCGCGCTGTGTCAGCCCGTCCGCTGTGGGCGTCGTCGCCTGATCGAGGTAGCGCGGGTAGATGGTGCGCACCAGCATATCCGGCGCGAGCGTGTCGTGATGCGCCGCGACCGACAGGAAGATACGATCGATCGGCTGCACCGCTTCCTCGACGACCGTGTCCGCGCTGAGATGCTTCGGCGCCTCGGGAGGCTCGAGCGAAGGGAAGTTGAAGGAAAGGTCGATGCGTTCCTGCGGACCGGAGTGGCGCTGGATCTTCATCCGGATCGCCGCCGTCGGCACGTTGAAAAGGGTGCCGCCGATGCTCGCCGGCAGCCGCGACGGAGCGCTTGACCCCTCCGCGCCCCAGGTCGGCCACAGCAAATAGGCGACCAACGCGACCGCGCCGACGGCAATCGCGCCGCCGAACACGATCGGAAGCAGATGGCCCTGCGAGCGCCCGCGCGACGTGCGTGCGATGTGCTGGGCCGTCGAGAACAACGTCATGAACCAAATACCTGAGAGCTCGGCCGAATCAGCCCTGAATATGCCAGCGATATCGAGTTTCCGCACGATCTGGCGCGAATTGAGGCTGCCGCGAGCCATGCCCGGACGGCTGCCCGTCATTAACCCTTTCTTAAGGATGATGTGGCGGCGACCGGCCGATTTTGCGAAGCAATGGGGTCTCCTGTGTAGCGGAAGCCCCAGCGATGTCGCCTGATGCGTTGAATTCCCTGTTCTCCCTGTGCATCGGCTTCGCGCTGGCCGGCGCCCTTACCAGCGGTTACCAGGCGCTGGTGCAGCGTCCGGCGGGGTTCGGACTGCTCGGGGAGGGCGTGGCGCCGAAGACGTTCGCGGCGGTGCCGTTCCTGGTGTTTGCGGCGCCCTTCATCATCATGCGCAACACGCTGCGCGGCGCAAGGATCGAGAGCCGCCGCTTCGAATTCGTCATGATCGCAACCGTGCTGGCCGGCTTCTGGAGCATGATGTCCGGCACGTTTTTCCTGATGACGCTGCGCGCCGCCGGACTGCTGGCCTGAACCAAAAGCCTGTGCCAAAGTCTCCGCGAAACCGGAGACTTATGAAAGATGGCGATCTACGAACTTGACGGGCAGGCGCCCGATCTTCCCGCCGACGGCAATTACTTCATCGCTGAAACCGCCGCGGTGATCGGCAAGGTGCGCCTGCACAAATCCGCCAGCGTGTGGTTCGGCGCGGTGCTGCGCGGCGACAACGAGTGGATCGAAATCGGCGAAGGCTCGAACGTGCAGGACAACTCGACCTGCCACACCGATATGGGTTTTCCGCTGACGATTGGGAAGAACTGCACGGTGGGCCACAACGTCATCCTGCACGGTTGCACGCTCGAGGATGGCGCGCTGGTGGGGATGGGATCGATCGTCATGAACGGCGCAAGGATCGGCCGCGGCAGCATCGTCGGCGCGGGCGCCGTCATCACCGAGGGCAAGCAGTTTCCCGAGCACTCCCTGATCATTGGTGCGCCGGCGCGGGTGATCCGGGCGCTCGATCCCGCGCAGGTCGCGGCGATGGGAGGGGCCGCGAAGTTCTATGCAGCCAACGGGCCGCGATTTGCGAAAGGCCTGAAGAAGATCGGCTGACCAGAACGCCGGTCCTGATTGAGTCAGGCCAGCACGCACTTCAGTTGTCTTCGGATTCACCGGCCTCGGCCGCGCCCGCGACTCTTTCATGGCCGGCCGCCCACAGCGCATGTTCCTCGGTGCCGTCGCGATAGGGATTGGCTTCGGCCGGAATATTTTTTCGCGCGGCGCGCTCGCCTTGCTCGAACGGATCTTTGTCGCTCATGATTTGTTTTTCCTTCGCGGGCCCGATCCGGCGTTCTTTCCTGCCGGCGTATTCGTGATCGCGGCGCTCTTGCGCAGCGCATCCTCCAGATCGACCGGAATGCCGTGCTTCTTCAGGAGATCGGCGAACGCCTCGTCCGCCAGTTCCTGAATGGTCCGCATCCGGTCGCGCGCGAGCTGCTTCAGCTTGTCGAACGTGTCGTCGTCGAAGGCGATCAATTTGCGCACGACCGGGCCAGCCTCCTGCGCCGCAACGGTTCAATCGTGAGAAAAGGAAAACGTTCCGAAACCACCGATATCCGCGGCGGTTACATCATAACGGGACATATTGTGATGACCAGAATTTCCGTGATGGCCTCGGCCGGCAATGCAGGCAAGGTGGTCTCGCAGCCGCCGCCGGGTACCAACAGTCTCGGCACCGCGAATTCACCGGGATCATCAATGACCACGGGTTCGGCGGGCAGCAGAGCGGCCGGCGGCGGGACGGCGGCGACCGGTCCCCGGACCAACGGCGATATCACGATCGACGACGAAGAAAAGGCGATCGACCGGAAGCTCCAGAGCATTTGCAGAGGCTGCTCGGACAGGCGGCGAACGACTTGGATCGAGCAGCGCATCACGTCGCGATCACTGGAGCGCGAGCCCTGCACCCTCCCACTCTAAACAAGAATTTAAAGCAGCTGTTGAGGCGCGTCTCTCATTTTTCGCGCAGCGCAGACTATCTCCTGCGTGACGCATGACGTCGCTGGGAGCTTATCGACGGAGTGAAGTGATGTTGCGCAAGACGATGATAGCCCTGATGACGGTGGCTGCGGTCGGCATGGCGGTGCCGGGCGTCGCCATGGCTCGAGGTGGCGGCGGTGGCGGAGGCCATGGTGGCGGAGGCTTCGGTGGAGGTCACGGCGGCGGAGGCTTTGGTGGCGGTGGTTTCCATGGCGGCGGCTTCGGTGGCGGTGGTTTCCATGGCGGTGGCTTCGGCGGCGGCGGTTTCCACACCGGTGGTCTCGGTGGCGGTGCGTTTCGCGGCGGAGCCGTCGCCAGCAATGGTTTCCATGGTGGCGGCTTCCATGGCGACGGATTCCACCACGGATTCCGCGGGCGCGGGTTCGGCTTCTATGACCCCTACGCGTACTACGACAATTCCTATCCGTACTATGCCTACGACAATTCCTATTACGACAACGGCAGTTGTTACGTCGTGCAGCGCCGCGTGCATACCAAGCAGGGCTGGCGTTACCATCCGGTGCAGGTTTGCAGCTGATCGGGCCGTGGGCGCGTGAACCAGACGTCGTTCGGGTCAATTAAAGGTGAGGGCCACGAGCGGCGGAAGGAAACCGGCGGTTTCGGTGTATTCTGTACCGAGACCATTCGCGTGGTGCGGTCTGCTGGTACGCTGCTTGCATCCTGTCAGGAATGCTCTCCATGCTCACAGCTCCCGATCTGACCCTGTTGTTCCTGGGCGTCGTTGTCGGCCTCGGCATCGCGTTCGTGTGGATGATCTGGGAGGTCGAACAGATGACGTCCAAGCCGCGTCGCAACAGCAGCCGCCTCGGTTAGGCCGACGCGGTTGCCACTTGCAAACGACGAATGGCGCGTGCCTTCGGCAAGGCTTGAGCCGCTCAGTTCAACACCTTGTATTTCCTGAGCCGTGCCCGCATCTGGTCCAAGCGTCTTCGGCCGGCAACGCGTGTCGAACGCAAATCACCTGCCTGCGAGGAAGAGTTGGTGACGCCAGGGGATACGGCGGTTGCGGGCAAATCGCCGGTGCAAAAAAACAAGGCCGTCGGCGCAGTATAACGCTAACGGCCTTGCCAGCCCCGGATATTGAAATTGGCTCACGCCATCCGGTGAATTGGAGAATGCCCCGGGATTGCACGGACATATGTGATCCATTTCACAATCGGCGCAAAAAAGTTCCCAGCCGGCCATTTTTGGGGCGGTCGGACGGCGGACGGCAATGGAGGATGAGGCGTCAGCCCCGGGAATGGCTGCGCGCGCGATGGGCGCTTCTGGCCGCCCGCGATCGGGTCCGGACCGCCTTGTTGCGGGGGGAGGGTGCGGCGGAGGCTTCGGGACCCTGGGCGCTGGCGAATGAGTGCCGCAGACCCTCGACGGCCTCGGTCAGCCCGGAAACCTGCTCGGACAGCCGCTTGGTATCGGCCTGCTGGGCGGCCAGCAGGCGCCGGACGGTCTGCAACTGGTCCTGAACCACCTGTAACTGGTCGATCGATTCCTGCTGGGTCTCTTCCAGACCCTTGGTTTTCTCGACCAACTGCTCGGAAGCCTGAGCGGCGCGGGCCTGCAATTGGCGGGCAGCGACGATGCGATCCTGCTCCGGCGTATTGCCGGTGTAACTGCGCCAGATCGCGATACTGCCGACGCCCAGCACGATCAGGATCAGGGCGCCTGCGGCCAGCGCGATCGGCTGCGAACCGATATTGGAGAAGCCGCTGCCGCTGTCAGGCCGGGATGGGATTTCGATCATGCGAACTCAAAACCACCGGAAACCGAAGATTTGCAAAATTACCACGACCACGGGTACAGGGCCCAGCCCTAAACCGCGCTTGTTGCACCGCAAAAAAGTTGCGGCCAGCTCTTGGGGGAGAGCTGGCCGCGCGCGATCCGGTCTGGGACGGGGAGGGGTGGGGATGTGACCGGGTCGCGTGTCTCCGTTATCTCTGTTGTCAGTGGCCGCGGGCGCTGGCAGTGGCGATCGCGGGGCGGTTGTCGCCGAGCGAGACCCATTCGTTCGGATCGCTCTGCGACTGGCGCTTGACGAAGCGGTATCCGGTCTCGGTCCAGGCCACGACGTTTTCGTTCTGGTTGTCGAGAATGAACTCGCCCTTGTCTGTCTTCACGGTCAGCACCGCGTGGCCTTCGCCCTTCTTGTCGCGCACCACCGTGATCAGCAAGGCTTCGCGCGGCCAGCCAGCGTCGATCAGCATCTTGCGCTTCAGCAGCACATAGTCCTCGCAGTCGCCGTAGCCGTCGGTCGGCAATGACCATTTCTCGATCACGCCCCAATGATCCATGTCGGTCATCGGTTTGACGGTGTCGTTGGCCCACTTGTTGACCCGCACCAGATCCCGCCATGCCGTCTGCGACATCACGATGTCGCGCGGCTGCGTCACGCCACCCTGGCACTCGCCGGGATTCTCGGCGCAAAATTCGACCCAGCCGATCGGCGCCCGCGTGACGTCGCCAAGGCTGGCATAGAGAACACGTTCGTCACCGGCATGCGCCGGCACGCTCAATCCGAACAGGATGGCGGCGAACGCCAATCCCTTTCCCTGTCCCCTGAAACCAAGCATTGTGGCCCCCGTTTCTTGTTGGGACCACGTTTCGCACAAAGGTTTTGCGCTGCTGCTAAGTGAGACAAGTAGACTTGAGGCGAATTCAAGTAAAAGGCGCGGTGAATTCGATCTATACTTGAATCAAATTTGATTAGAATTTTAGACAACTGCAATTGATTCAAATTTTAGGTATTAACGCGCCGCACCGCACCAGCAGGGCGTTTGCAGGGGTAAAAGGCGGCCGCGTTAACCCGGCCGGGCGTGCGCCAGGCGGCCAAAAGAAGCGGCGTCCGGCAGGGGGAGGCCGTGCTCGCGACGGGGAAAAACGGGGTTTAGGGGGTGGCGCGCTTTACCGCGCGGTAACGTTGTCTTCGAGCGTTTCGACGTGCTGCTCGTGGACGAATTCGAGTGCGAAGCCTTCTTCGAGGTTTCGCACCACGCGCGACTGCACCCTGCCGAGCATGACCATGGATCGCAGCGGCGGGCGGTTTTCCGCGGCGATGGCGGCGCCCGACAGCGACATGTCGATGACCCGGCAGGTCATCTTGGTGCCGTCCTCGAGCGTCAGCAGGGCGATCGGGTTGCGCGGCACGATACGATCGTGGCGGCGGTCTTCCGGCAGGTTGAGTATATCGCGGTTGGCGAGCCAGGTCAGTTGCGCCGCGAGCTTGTCGCGCTTGCGAGCGGTCGCGCCGATGCTCATGGCAAAGCCGTTGTCGATGATCCGGGTGATCTTGCCTTCGACCCGGCCGATATGGTCGAGATAGGCGATCACGCGGTCGCCGACATTGCCGATGCCGGGCGCCAGCAACGCCAGCCCTCCCGGGGACATGTTGATGATCTGGCAGGGAAATTCGCGGCGGTCGGGAAGCATGTAGCGACCCAGCAGGTGCACCTTCACCCGCTGAAAGCGCCTGCGCTCTTCGGTGGCCGGAAGGATCGATTTTTTGTTCGCTAGCGACATTTAGCCATCCGACAACCGGCTGCCACGGTGTCGTCTGACCCTACGGCCGGCAAGGTTAATGAGCGGTTAGCGGCGGTTGCAACAGTTGTGGGCGCGTTCACGCTGTGCGGGCAGCACTCGCCGGCACGCGATGGAATATCCAGAGCAGCCCCGGGCATACGAAAAGCGCGGCCGCGCCGAAATCGAACGCTGCGGCCGCACTGCCGGTCCATTTGGCGCGCGTCTCGGGCTTCAGCACGCGCGCGGGCAGGCTCATGATCGGGCCGGCCGGCAAGCCGCAGAGCAATCCAGGCACGATGGTCGTCCAGATCACCGCGGCTGTGCGCGGCAGCGCCAGCATGAGAATCGCGAAGATGATGGAACCAGCCGCAAAGCTGACGTTGAACAGGCCCCAGATCAAGCCGGCCGTCACCACCGCGAGGACGACATCGCGGCCGGGCCATGCGGATGCGGCTGCGACGGTCGCAGCCTCGGTGCGCGGCTGATAGAAAGCCGCGAAAAGCGCGATCCCACCAACCACCAGGCGGCGTGATGGGGCTGTCAATCGCCGGGCAAAGTCGGCTTGTAGGCCCCGCATTGGCATCGCGGAACGCTTCACATACGCTAGCACCGCCCGCACAACTCAAACCAACAATCGCCGAAGGGCCGGGGAGGAAACACATGCAACAAATCCGCGTATGCACCTATGACGGGCCGGGCGCGCAGCCCGTCATTCGCAACGTGCCGTGGCCGACGATTCCGAAGAAGGCGGCGCTGATAAAAGTCGGCGCGTGCGGGGTCTGCGGCACCGATCTGCATATCCTGAAGGGGCATTGGCCGAAGCCGTTGCCGTGGCCGTTCACGCTCGGCCACGAGATCGGCGGCGTGCTGGTCGAGGTCGGCTCGGAATTCACCGAGGATTTCATGAGCAAGCCGCTGAAGGTGGGATCGAAAGTGATGATCCCGCCGCTGATGCCGTGCGGCCATTGCTACTACTGCATCCATTACCCTGAGAGCGCCAACAAGTGCCTGACGCCGGTCTATTACGGCCGCTATCTCGGCTTCGACAAGGCGCCGCATCTGTGGGGCGGCTGGGCTGAATATGTCTATGTCGATCTCGAGATGCTGCCGGGCACCAAGATCTACAAATTGCCCGACGACATGTCGCTGCGGCTGGGCGCGTTGTCGGAACCCTTGACCTCGTGCATCCGCGCCTTCAACCGCGCCGCGCGCGCCGGCGGATTCAGTTGGGGCGACACCGTCGTGATCCAGGGCTCCGGTCCGATCGGAATCCTCGCGGTCGCGGCCGCGCTGGAAATGGGCGCGGGCAGGGTGATCTGCGTCGGGGCGCCGGAGACACCGCGGCTCAAGCTGGCGCGCAGGTTTGGCGCGGAAGCCACCGTCGACATTGAGGAAGTCACGACGCCGGAGGCGCGCATCAGACGCGTGCGCGACATTGTCGGCGGTTTCGGCGCCGACCTCGTGATGGATTGCTCGGGTCATCCAAGCGCCGGCCCCGAGGGCATCGAGATGCTGCGGGACGGCGGCACCTATGTCGAGATGGGCCAGTTCACCGATGCCGGCTCGATCAATACCTCCTGGCACCGCATCTGCACGAAGGACCTCAACGTGCTCGGCTCCTGGGGTTTCACCGGCAACGATTTGCCGCTCGGCGTCGACATGCTCTACCGCACCCGCAACAAATACCCCTGGCTGGAGATGCAGACGCTGTATCCGTTTTCGGAAGCCGGCATCGGGCAGGCGGTGGGGGACGCGATGGCGATGAAGACGGTGAAATCCACCATCATGCCGTGGCCCGAACTGGCGGAGTGATCGGCAAGCCGTTTCGGCGAAGCGCGATCGCGCTATCTCAGGCCTTCATAGACCATGAAGCCGCGTGCGACCTCCAGCTTGCGCAGCGCGCGCGGGAGCAACTTTTGCCTCTCGTGGCCGAGATAGCGATAAGAGGTCAGTTTGAAGTCGCGCAGCAAGCTGTGTTCGCGTTCGAACGGCGCCAGCAACCCGGTCAGGCTCAGCGGCGCGTGGGCGCGGGCGCTGAACGGCAACAGCAACAATTCCAGATGCGCAAGCGAGCCGTCCTGCGCGGTCGCGGTGAGGCCGGCGACGGCAGCGAGCATCTCCTCGGAGACGACCGCGATGATGTCCGCGATCTCGCGGCGGCTCTCCGGGGCAAACAGCGTCGAAAAGCTGCGGTCTTTCAGGTCGCCGCCGAGCAGGGCGCAGACCCTTGTACCGGCGACGCGAAACGGATAGCCGGCCGGCGCGTCATACGACAATACGAAGATATCGCCGAGCAGCTCGCGTACCGCGCCGGGCTCGATCTCGCTGCGATCCGGCGCACGCGCGCTGCCGCGCTTCTCGTCCCAATAGGCGAAAAATTCCCGGGTTGACGGATGTTTCATGTCGACCTTGCCCCGCACCACGCTCGACGAGACAGATCTGTCCCGCTTTTGCGCACGCGCATTCCCTTCTCTGTTTTGCAAGAGGGGCTTTGCAGCGTCCATGCCGCAGTCGCGGTTCCCAGGGTTTGGCGGCGCCTTTGTGCTGTTAAGGTTAAATTAACTATCGCCTTGGGGATCGGCGCGGCGCTGGATAGTCTTCGCCCACTCCAAGGCTTCGCCGGTTTTCTTGAAGGTTCCCGCGAGGTTGATACACAGGCGCGTCAAACAGTTTGGTCATCGCGCGGAAAGGGTGGGGATGCCCCCGGACCCGGCGCGAGCAAGATCAGCACGAACGAGGGAGGGCTTTCTCAGGGCCCTCCCTTCGTTGTTTTTATTGATGTTTTTACAACTTTTTAGGTTCCGCCCCTGACTTCGCCCCTGATCCGGACCCGTAGGGAAGCCCGGAGAGCGGCCCGAAGCTAGCGCGGCTAGCTCTTAGAGGCCCTAGGCCCGGAACGCGACGGGCAGCACTGTTCCGGGCTGTCGGAGCACTGTCGGGAAGGGGTCCAGGTTCCCTGAAAACCTGGGTCTAGATGACACTGGCCGGTTGCTGTAGGCTGTTCGCCAGAGGCGAGGGCTGCGCGGCAGCTACGTCCAAGTGCACCCAAAGATCAGTTGGCGGCGGTAACCTTGGCTACGAGGCCAAGGGTATGGGGGATTAGCGATGAGCAGACCGGATGAGTCAGACCCCACCAATCCCAACGATCTCACGTACTATGCACCGCGCGAACTGCGCGAACGAGCGAAGTCGATATCGCTTTCCCAAGAAGTGAGATCGGAGCCCGCCGGGTCTCCAATCTCCTATCGCCCTTCGCCGGATGACCGACTCAAAACACCGGTTTACTTGCGGCATCCGCCTGCCCCCGAGGTGATTGCTGGTCCAGAGCGGCGAGCCGCACTGTTCGGCGTAGCCGGTCGCTTCGCTGCAGTCGCGGCCTTCGTGATGGTTGTTGCGCTGCTCTTCGTCGTCATATCGCCTGCTTTACGGCAATCCGGTGCCAGTTCGACTCCGTCAGAGATCACGGGATCTATAAGGACCGCCCCGCCTCGTTCCAGCCAAGACCAGACCGAGGCGAAGCCCGCGCTTGCGGAATTTCAAGGCGTGCTCGCGTCGATCCCAGCTAGCAAGCCCGCTACTCCCGAGCAGCCACCGCAATTGCTCCAGCAATTTTTGCAATGGCGTCAAAAAGCTAACTCAACCGAAACACCTCAATAGCGGGAGCGACTAGCCCAGTCATGTGGGTTCAGGCTTTTCCAGTTCCTGAAACGCCAGACTACGTGGATAGTAATCAATCCGATCAGCAGAGCGGACACATGCAGGTAGATGTGCAGCATGTAATCATGCACGTCGCTCGTTTCGTCAGACCAAATCCTAGGAGCGAAGCTTACAAAGATGGAACACAAGCACGGCAGCGAGACGGCTCACACGGAGGTGCCGCGCACTACCCTGGTCAGCGCGCTCAAGACGCAATCGGATCTGTTTTCGACGCAGCAACTGGCCGGCAACAGCTTCTTCCACGATACGCTTGTGTCGTTCAGCTAGACCTTCCGCGAGGGCTGCTCGCCGGGACCTATTCCGCGGCCTGACGCAGATCCGGTAACTGTCGCGGCTTGACCGCATCCACCTGCCGCGGGCGGCCCATCAAGACCGGCTGGAACAGCACCGCGGCCGCCATCGTGCATACCAGCGCCAGCGCCATCAGCTTGCCCATGCTCGACATCCCCGGATAGCTCGATGCCCACATGCTGCCGAATGCAACGGCGGTGGTCATCGCGGAAAACACCACGGCCCGGGTGAGGCTGGATTGCAAGAGGCCGGTTCGCCCCGCCCGCCACGCCATGATGTAGTAGATCTTGAACGCAACGCCGACGCCGAGCAGCAGCGGCAATGCGATGATGTTGGCGAAATTGAGCGCGATACCGTCCAGCACGCAGATCTGCAGCGTCACGACGCCGGCGAGCAGGAGGGGGACGAGCGTCAGCAGCACGTCCGTCAGGCGGCGCAAGGCGACGAGGAGCAGAATGGCGACGGCGGTCAGCGCCAGGATGCCGGCTTCGACGAACGCCGTCGTAACGGTTCGTGCCGACTCATAGAGGCTGATCGCGCCCCCCGTGGCGGCGGGCTCGGCGCGAAGCACCGCGGTCGCGAAATTGCGAAGCACATTGGTGTCGTTTGGATCGCCCTTGGGCAAGGCCTGGACGCGGGCCTTGCCGTCGGGCAGCAACCAGTCGCGCTTGAGATTTTGCGGCAACGACCGCGTCGTCACCGCTTCCGCGGCAAGGCTTCGGCGAAGCAGGTCGAGGTCATAATCGAGGGAGGGTACGAACGCGGCGTCGGCCCGCGTGCGAGCAGCGGTACCTGCGCCGGCGAGTTGCCTGAGCAAAGCTGAGACGCGGTGCGCGGCGTCGGCTTGGGCGCCGCCGGCATTGGCTGCCGCCCTGTCCAGGTTTTCGGCCGCGCTCCGGATCGCGGCGACATTATCCTGGTCGTTCGGCGCGGGCTTCTGTCCCGGCGGATGGAGGGCACCGCCGAGCCGTTGCGATGCTTCCTTCAGCGCCGCAATTTTCCGGGTTTGATCGGCCGGAATGAAGCTATTGAGCGTGACGGTCCGCGAGACCTCCGGCAGGGCAGCCATGCGTTTGGCCGTGGCATCGGCCTGTTCGAGTGATGGCGCCAGCATTTCCGCGTCGTTGCCGCCGGTCTGCGGATCGCTCTGCAATTGGCGGAAGGTGATGACAGCGGGCGAGTCCGGGCTTTGCAGATTGACCGGGTTGAAGTCGAAGGTCAGATGCAGCAATAGCGGCGTACCAGCCAGGACGACCGCGAACGTGCCGGCGATCACCGCAAGGCGATGGCGCTGGAGAAAATCGTCGAGCGGTGCAAGCCGTTGAAAGCCGACCGGCGCGGCTTCGCCCGCGGGCCTGAGCAGTGCCAGCATTGCCGGCACCAGCGTGATGCTGCACAGGAAGGCGATCAGCATGCCGCAGCCGGCAATCAGGCCAAGTTCGGAAAGCCCGCGATAGCTGGTCGGCAGGAATGCAAAAAATCCCACCGCGGTTGCCACGGCCGCCAGCGACAGCGGGTTGGCCGCCTTGCGGGCCGCCCACCGTAGCGCCTCGCGCAAGTCGGGGTGGTCATGCCGCTCGGCGCGATAACGCACGCTGAACTGAATGCCGAAATCCACGCCGAGGCCGACGAACAACACGAAGAACGCGACCGAGATCAGGTTGAAGGAGCCGACCATGACGAGCCCGAGGGCCGCGGTGGTGGCAAGGCCGACCATCAGGCTGAAGAACACCGCTGCCATGATCTTCCAGGAGCGAAGCGCCAGCCAGAGAATGATCAGGACGCCGACCACCGCCGTCAGCGTGTCGCGCAACGTGCTGTTTCGGATGACCGCGAATTGCTCGTCGTTCATCGGCACCTGGCCGGTCAGATCGACGCTCGCGCCGAATTTTCCCTTGAGATCAAGATCGGCGGCGGCATGCCGCATACCCTGTTCCGCCTTGCGCCCCGGTTGCAGCTCGGCGAAATCGAGCTTGGGCTGAACCGCGATTAAATGGCGCAGCTGCTTGGTGGAAGGCGGCTGGCCTTGCAACAGTTTCTGCCAGGAAAAAGTGGCTGGCTTGCCGGCCAGAACATCGCTCAGGGTGTGATCCGCCAATGATAGCGGCCATGCGAGCTGTTCCAGCTTGAGTTGGCCTGCCTGAACTCCCTCGGCGGCATCTGACAGCGCCGTCATTGCGCCCCGCAGACTGGGGTCGCCGGCAAGCGCCGCGATGAAGGGCTCAACTCTTGCAAGACCTTCCACGGTTTTCTTGGTGTCGTCGAAGGATCCGAACAACAGCCCATTGCGTTCGAAGAAATCTCCGCTGTCGGGTTGCTCCACCAGGGGAAACAGGTCACGAGATTTCGAAAGCGCTTGTGCCAGCGCGTTGGTAGCCAGTTCGGTGTTTTCCGGCGTCGACGCCCTCACGACGGCCAGGATGCCTTTTTGCGGAAAAGCACGGGTCATCTCGCTCTGACGCTGATGCCAGGGCAGGTCGTGCGAAATCAGCCCCTCGACATCGGTATTGATGGAAAATCTCGCGGCGGCGAACGTCCCGGCCCCCAACATCAGCACAATGCCTGCAAGGATCGTCGTCCACCGGTAGTGGGCGCAGATATCGACGATGCGGACAATCACCGAATTTATCATGGCAGGCGGCGGCGCTTTCCCGCTCGCAAAAATGGGAACCGAGGCACCAACGCAGCAGCGGGCGAAATCGTTCAGAGTCTGAATCAAGATTTCAAATTGCTAATGTTGGCGAATTCCATGGCTCACCGATTTGTTACCCGATGGACCGACGCGATGCGTGGTTTACGCAGCAAGCCGCCACCGCGCGTATCAATATTGAATCTGCTGGTCTACGGGTTGCGCGCGACTCCGCGCCGCCATCCTCGGCCCGACTCTCCGCCGCGCCGTTCTTTCAAAACATTAATCCGGCGAAAAGGACGTCGTAATGTGCGCTCGCCAATGTTGGGGTCAGGGATTTCCCTTAACCCAGCATTGGAGACGCCATCATGAGTGATCAACCGAATATTCCGCCTGTCGCGCCCCGAAAGATTCTCAGGCCGCGACGGATTGCACTGCTTGCTTCCGTCGCCGGTCTCAGCCTGGCGGTTCTCGCCGCCGGGCCGGTCGCGAATTATCTTCCGGTATGGACCGCGCCGGCGCACGCTGCTGAGGCGGCCCAGGCTCCGGCGGGATTTGCCGATCTCGTCAGCAAGGTCAAACCGGCGGTGATTTCGGTCCGTGTCAAGATCGATGAAGAGGGCGGCAACGCTGCCTTGATGCAGCGCGATAGCGACGAGAATTCCGATCAGTCCGGTTCTCCCGAAGAGTTCTTCTTCAGGCAATTCGGCTTCCGCGGTCCCAACGGCTTCCGCAACGGCATGCCGCATCAGCATCAGGTCATCACCGGCGAAGGCTCGGGCTTTTTCATCTCGCCGGATGGCTATGCGGTGACCAACAATCACGTGGTCGACCACGCCAAGTCCGTTCAGGTCACGACCGATGACGGCACCGTCTATACGGCCAAGGTGGTCGGCACCGACCCGAAGACCGACCTCGCGCTGGTCAAGGTCGACGGCAAGAAGGATTTTTCCTACGTGAAGTTCGCCGATCAGCCGTCGCGCATCGGTGACTGGGTGGTCGCCGTCGGTAATCCCTTCGGCCTCGGCGGCACAGTGACCGCCGGCATCGTTTCCGCAAGCGGCCGCGACATCGGCTCCGGGCCCTATGACGACTACATCCAGATCGACGCGCCCATCAACAAGGGCAATTCCGGCGGTCCGGCGTTCGACATGAACGGCAATGTCATCGGTGTGAACACCGCGATCTTCTCGCCCTCGGGCGGATCGGTCGGGATCGGCTTCGATATTCCCGCCGGCACCGCAAAGCTCGTGGTCGCCCAGCTCAAGGACAAGGGCTACATCACGCGCGGCTGGCTCGGCGTGCAGGTGCAGCCGGTCACGGCCGACATCGCCGACAGCCTCGGGCTGAAGCAGGCGAAGGGGGCGTTGGTGGACAACCCGCAAGCGGGCAGCCCTGCCGCCAAGGCGGGCATCGAAGCGGGCGACGTCATCACCTCGGTCAACGGCACGGACGTGAAGGACTCGCGCGATCTGGCGCGCACCATCAGCGAGATGGCGCCGGGCACTTCCGTGAAGCTCGACGTTCTGCACAAGGGCACATCCAAGACCGTGACGCTGGCCGTTGGCGAATTGCCGAATGACCGTCAGGCCAATGCCGGCGGCGAGCGGCAATCGAAGGAGACCGCAGGCACCCCGCGTCTCGGGCTGAGCCTTGCTCCCGCGAGCGAAGTCCAGGGCGCCGGAGAAAAGGGCGTCGTGGTGACGTCGGTCGATCCGGATGGTCCCGCCGCGGAGCACGGCGTCAAGACCGGCGATGTGATCCTCAATGTCGGCGGCAAGTCGGTTGCCAATGTCGGCGATGTGCGGTCGGCGCTGAGCGAGGCCGGCACCAGCGGTAAACGCAGCGTGCTGCTGCAGCTGAAGACCGCGGATGCGACCAGATTCGTCGCGGTTCCGCTGGCCAAGGGGTGATTTCCCGCCATCCCTCGGTCGAGGCGTGCAAAATTGGAAAGGGCCGGGCGTAAAGCCCGGCCCTTTTCTGCCGCCTGCCGGCAGCGCGAGCTTGCACCGCCCCGCCAAGCCGCTTATGGGGGGCAATGGCTCGCGTGAGCCGTTCGCTTTAGGTCCTGAGCCCTTGGAATCCCCACCAGAATTGCCCCAAGAGATCGCGCCGGAACCCGCGCGCGAACCGATCCTGACGCTGCCGGGCGCGCTGACCGCCTATGTGCTGCTGCTGGCGCTGATCCATCTGCGGGTGCTGCTGCCGCCGGAATGGGAGAACTGGACCATCGACGTGTTCGGTTTCATCCCGAAGCGTTACGATTCGACGCTGCTGGCGATCGATTTCCCCGGTGGCGCCGGCGCCAAGATCTGGACCTTCGTCACCTATTCGCTGCTGCACGCCAATCTGAGCCATATCGGCTTCAACGTGCTCTGGCTGTTGCCGTTCGGCAGCGCGCTGGCGCGCCGCTTCGGCGCGTTACGGTTCTTCCTGTTCATGGCGGTGACGGCGGCGGCCGGCGCGCTGGCGCATCTCGTTACCCATGAACACGCGGTGGCGCCGATGATCGGCGCTTCGGCCTCGGTGTCGGGGACGATGGCGGCCGCGATTCGCTTTGCCTTCGTGCAGGGCAGCTTCCTGTCCTTCAGCCGCGGCGATGCCGATGCCGCAGCCAGGGTGCCCGCGCTTTCGCTGACGCGTGCGCTGCGCAATCCGCGTGTGCTCGGTTTTCTCGGCGTCTGGTTCGGCGTCAACATCATCTTCGGCGTCGGATCGATCGCGATTGGAACCGACGGCGCGAGCGTCGCCTGGCAGGCCCATATCGGCGGATTTTTTGCCGGGTTGGTGTTGTTTTCGCTGTTCGACCCGGTACCGCGCGCCGCCGCGAATGCTGCGGGTGCGTCGTCGCACGACGCATCGCACACCGGTTGATCGTTGCTTGCGGCGCGACTCGATTTCATCCATCATCAGCATTGTCATGAGGCAGGGGCATAAGCCTTCCAGCGTGCTTATGCGCGTGCTCGCCGAACGCGCCGCAACAAAATCGGCGCCAGACTGTTGATTGAAGACTCAAGGGAATAAAGGTCGCGCTCGATCGAGGGCGCGACCGGCTTCAGGGAGACGACAATGACGGTACGTGCAATCCTCGATTCCAAAGGCCATCACATTCAGAACGTCGAGCCTAACGCAAAGCTCTCGGCCGCGATCAAGCTTCTGGGTGAACGAAAGATCGGCGCCGTACTGGTGATGAGCGGCGGCGGCATCGAAGGCATCCTGTCGGAGCGCGATATCGTGCGCGTGCTCGGCGAACGCGGTGCCGGGGTGCTCGAGGAGCCGGTCAGCGCGGTGATGACGCGCAAGGTCGTCAGTTGCAAGCCGGCCGATACGGTCGCCGCGATCATGGAAATGATGACGTTGGGCAAATTCCGGCATTTGCCGGTGCTCGAGGGCGAGAAGGTCGTCGGCCTGATCTCGATCGGCGATGTCGTCAAGTGGCGCGTCGGCGAATACGAGATGGAGCAGGAAGCCCTGCGCGACTACATCAAGACCGCCTGAACGAGGCCGGCAGGTTCCTCACGGTTCGCTGTCGGTCGCCGAGCCGGACTGCTTGATATCGGCCCCCGGCCCAGACCCGGCGGAAGCCGGCGCGAGAATGTGGATCGCCTCCTGGATGGAATCGATGGCGCGTTCGGCGGCGCGCGCGCCGAACGCGATCAGATCGTTGGCGCGGTGGAAATCGAACCAGCCGATCTGGCCGACTCGGGGCGAGATCAGCAGGTCGGGCGGGTCGCCGGCGAGGCGGGCGCGGGTGATGCGGTCCTGCATGATGTTGAAGGCGTCGACCATGACGCTGGAGATGCCGGGGCGTCCGCCGCTGCCGAAGAATTCGCGTTTCATGGTGCGCTCGGCCGAAAACAACTTGCCGAAGCCACGTTTCGGCGGCGCGGGCTCGACCGGAGGCTCCTGAGCTTCCGCCGCGGCGCCGTGCGAATAGATCGTCGTGGAATGGGTGAAGACATCGCTGGAAAGGTTGGCGGCGATGACGATTTCCGCTCCCAGCGCGCGTGCCGCCGACACCGGTACCGGATTTACCATCGCGCCGTCGACCAGCCAGCGGTCACCGATCAGCACCGGCGAGAATATCCCGGGCAGCGCGTAGGAGGCGCGCATCGCGTTGACCATGCGGCCGTGGGTCAGCCAGATTTCGTGGCCGGTGCGGACTTCCGTGGCGACCGTGGCGAATTTCAGCGGCAAATCCTCGATGAGGGTCGGGCCGATCGCGGCCTCGAGCTGGGCGGCGAGCTTGTCGCCGCCGATGAGGCCCGAGCCGTTGAGGCGAATATCGAGATAGCCGAGGATGTTGCGCGGCTGCAGGCTGCGCGCCCATTCCTCGAGCGTGTCGAGATGGCCTGCCGCATAGGCGCCGCCGACCACCGCGCCGATCGAGGTGCCAACCACAACGTTGGGAACGATGCCATGGGCGATCAGGGTCCGGACAATGCCGATATGAGCGAATCCGCGGGCCGCGCCGCCGCCCAGCGCCAGCCCGATCACCGGCTGCCGGATGCTGCCAAGCCCGACCTTGTCGCGGCCCTCGGCACCGTTTTGGCTGCGTCCGGTCAAAATTTCCAGCACCTGCTATCTCCTCGGGCACAAGGCTAATCGCTACGGTTTGGCCCCGCCACCCTGTATCACAAGCATGGTTTATGCCGCGCTTTCGGGTGAGCCAGGCAGGGATTGTGATGGGATCGCGGACTTTTGAATAATACCCGGGGCTCGCGGCCGGTTCCCGCCCGTGGTCCGACGGGGTTTCGGAGGCTTGAATTTGCCGCGTTTTCAGTGAAAAGCATGCTGCATGACTTCAGGGGGTAATGGCATCGATCGATCCCGGCGGGGCGGACGCCGGCTGCGGGCGCTTGTGCTTTCCGGCCTCCTGCTAGCGCTTGCCGCGCCGGCCAATGCCCAGATGTTCAGCGATCGCCCGCCGCCAGTGCCTCCGGCCGCGGTGCCGGAGCCCACGGCGCCCGCGATGAATCTGGCTCCGCCTTCAGGTCCGGCGTCGATCCCAAGCCTGCCCCCGACGCTGACGCAACCTTCCGTCGCCGCCGTACCGCCCGTGCTCGCGCCGCAGGGGGCCGCGGCGCCCGGCCAGGCCGTGCTGTCGCTGACGGCGCGCTACGGCAAGGACCTGCCCGTCATCAGCAACGGCCTGGTGTGGCGGGTATTCGCGGACAAACCGGATGAGACCGGCACCTTCAAGATGATCCGCGAGGATCGCGGCGCGACGCCCAATATCGTGCTGCCGCCGGGCGGCTATGTGGTTCACGTCGCGTTCGGACTGGTCAGCGCGGTACGCTCGGTGACGCTGAAGGCCGAGACCGATCGCGAATCCTTCCTGCTGCCGGCGGGCGGCCTGCGCATCGAAGGCCGCGTCGGCGCCAGCAAGATCCCGCAGAACCAGATCTCGTTCGCGATCTACAAGGGCAGCCAGTTTGAAGTCGGCGAGCGTGCGCCGATGCTGCCGAACGTATCGCCCAGCGACGTCGTGCTGGTGCCGGAGGGGACCTACTACATCGTTTCCAACTACGGCGACGCCAATTCGGTGGTGCGCTCGGATATCCGCGTTCAGGCCGGCAAGCTGACCGACGTCACCGTTACCCATCGCGCCGCCGTCATCACGCTGAAGCTCGTCAGCGACACCGGCGGCGAGGCCTTGGCGAACACCGCCTGGTCGGTGATCACGCCGGGCGGCGACGTCATCAAGGAATTGATCGGCGCATTTCCCCGCGTCATCCTCGCCGAGGGCGAGTATCGCGCCATCGCCAAGAACGAGGGCAAGGTCTACGAGCGCCCGTTCAACGTCGTCAACGGCGTCGACGGCGAAGTGGAGGTTGTCGCGCATTAGCGCATGACGTCATGCAACTGCATCGTCACTTTGTGTCTTCAGCTTCAAACGATTTTATTATGGCGACTACACCTGCCTGGATACGCTGCCAGTGCGGCAGTTGGCTTTTCGCAAAGCTGTACCTCATCGGTACGCCGCCGATCTCCATGCGAACGGTACAGTCCTGCAGTAACTCCCGGCCGGTTGGCCTGCTACATAGAATGACCGTCGAGTTCTCAAATGAACCGCCGTAAGATACATAGATGTCTTTTTGGCTAGGACCCAGCTTCGCGTTTACCTCGGTCAGCCCAAAGAGGTCGTCTTTTGGGTCACGAGCGGCTTCGATGATTGCCGGCTTATTCCAGACGTTTGCGCTACGCTCAAGCCATCGCGCCAACATGATGATCGTGTCTGGACAGACTTCCGCGCGCAGCGCTTTGTAGCAATGAAGCGTTTCAGGATTCGCACCTTTCAGAGTCGAAAGGGTGGTGACGATGCGCAAACCCACCGAATTGACCCGTCGCGTACGATCTTCTGACCGGTCGTACAACTCGGCACTCTCCAGGAAATTTCGCGGCACCTGCCAATGAATCCCCTTCATGTGGACCTCGACGGGTGTCGTACCCACCGAGGGGGAGGCAAAGAAAGGACGTGCCGAGAGTGTATCACCTCGTTCGACGCCCGCTGCAACCGCGCTGCACCCAAAGAAGAAGGGAACAACCCACGGACTTATTCGACGGACGGCAAGGTTCAACATGAACTAAAGCCTCTGCGACTGTCCGGGCCTAGCACAAGGTTTCTGGCAAGCCGTCGGCCCGGCAGATTTCTGGGTTCAGGGCCTAAAACCGCGTCACGATCTCGCTAAGCGCCGGGCGCGGGCGGTCTTCGCTCGGCTTCGACGGCGTACCGATGTAGATCAGGCCGGCGAGCTTTTCATCCGCCTTCAATCCGAAGCCGTCGAGCACGTCGCGGTCGAAGGCGAACCAGCCGGTCAGCCAGCACGCGCCGTAGCCGAGCGCGGTCGCGGCCGTGACGATGTTCATCGAGCTCGCGCCCGCCGACAATTCCTGCTCCCACGGCGGCACCTTGGGGTGCGGCTTTGTGAAACTAACCACGCCGATCACCAGCGGCGCATCGGAAAGCCGCCGCTTCTCGACATCGATTTCCGCTGATGTCGCGTTCGGGTTCTTCCGCGCGAACACCTGTGCGATCACCTCGCCGGCGCGCGCGCGCGCGTCGCCCTCGAAGATGATAAAACGCCACGGCGCCAGCTTGCCGTGATCGGGCACGCGGGCGCCGATCGTCAGGATGGTGTCCAGCTCGGCGGGCGAGGGGCCGGGCCCGGTCATATCGCGCGGCTTGATGGAGCGGCGCGTCTTCAGGAGGTCAATGGCATCGAGCACGGCGGTCTCTCTGGTCGGGAAATGATTGGGGGATCGAATAGCACACGACATTGCCGACCACGAGGCCGTCAAGCGGCGTTTGAAGCGATTGAAACGGGAGCTTACTCGAGATACTGCTGGTGCCCGATCCTGCGGATTGGGGCTATTTCGGTCGTGCCTTGATCGGCATTCTTGCCGCCCGCTCCAGCAGGTCTTTCCCGAGGTCTTCCAGAATCTCCCGCGTCGCCAGGAACAGGCTGTGGCCCTGCGCGGTTTCGATGGCCAGGGCCACCACCGCCGGCTGATTGGGGTCCGGGATCAGCTGGTAAGCCCGGATCGGATAGGCCGGCAGTTCCTGTTCGCTGGTTGTCGGTTCCTGGGCCATCAGGTTTCCAGCTTCGCCCGCTTCACGTCGGGCGGCGTGGCCTCGTCGACAAGGGCTGCGATCGCCTCGTCGGTCGGCAGCACCTTTTGCCCCTCGCTGCCGAGCCGGCGGATCGAAACCGAATGCGTCTCGGCCTCCTTCTTGCCGACCACCAGCAGCGCCGGGATCTTCGCCAGCGAGTGCTCGCGGACCTTGTAGTTGATCTTCTCGTTGCGCAGGTCGATCTCGACGCGCAGGCCCGCGCGCCGCGCCGCGGCCGCGACCACCTTGGCGTACTCGTCGCCTTCCGAGGTGATGGTGGTGACCAGCACCTGCACCGGCGCCAGCCAGAGCGGAAAATTGCCGGCATAATGCTCGATCAGAATGCCGATGAACCGCTCCATCGAGCCGCAGATCGCGCGGTGCACCATGACCGGCGTCTTCTTCGAGCCGTCGGCATCGATGTAGAACGCGCCGAAGCGCTCCGGCAGGTTGAAGTCGACCTGCGTGGTGCCGCATTGCCAGTCGCGGCCGATGGCGTCGCGCAGCACGTATTCGAATTTCGGACCGTAGAACGCGCCCTCGCCGGGGTTGATCGCGGTCTTGATGCGCTGGTTGTGGCTCCGCGCCTCGATTTCCCCGAGCACGGTCGCCATCACGCGTTCGGCGTGATCCCACATCTCGTCGGTGCCGACGCGCTTCTCCGGCCGGGTCGAGAGTTTTACCGTCAGTTCGCCGTCGAAACCGAAGTCCGAATAGGTCGACAGGATCAGGTCGTTGATCTTCAGGCACTCATCGGCGAGCTGCTGCTCGGTGCAGAACACATGCGCGTCGTCCTGGGTGAAGCCGCGCACCCGCATCAGGCCGTGCATCGCGCCCGACGGCTCGTAGCGGTGGACGACGCCGAATTCGGCCAGCCGCAAGGGCAGGTCGCGGTAGCTCTTCAGGCCGTGCTTGAAGATCTGCACGTGCCCCGGACAGTTCATCGGCTTCAGGGCGAACCAGCGCTTGTCCTCTGCCTCGTCGCCGGCGGACTGCGCGGCGAACATGTTCTCGCGGTACCAGTCCCAGTGGCCGGAGGTTTCCCACAGCACCTTGTCGAGGATCTGCGGCGCGTTGACCTCGCTGTAATCGCCGGTCAGGCGACGTCGCATATAGGCGATCAGCGCCTGGAAGATGGTCCAGCCCTTCGGGTGCCAGAACACCACGCCGGGGCCTTCTTCCTGGAAGTGGAACAGGTCGAGCTCGCGCCCGAGCTTGCGGTGGTCGCGCTTCTCGGCTTCCTCGATCTGCTTCAGATAGGCGTCGAGGTCTTCCTGCTTCGCGAACGCCGTGCCGTAGATGCGGGTCAGCATCGGATTGTTGCTGTCGCCGCGCCAGTAGGCGCCGGCCACCTTCATCAGCTTGAACGCGTTGCCGATCTTGCCCGTCGAGGTCATGTGCGGGCCGCGGCAGAGGTCGAACCAGTCGCCCTGCTTGTAGATCTTGATGGTCTGGTCGGCCGGGATCGCGTCGACCAGCTCGACCTTGAACATTTCGCCGTTGTCGCGGAACACCTGCTTGGTGTGTTCGCGATCCCAGATTTCCTTGGTGAAGGGTTTGTCGCGCGCGATGATCTCGCGCATCTTCTTTTCGATCGCCGAGAAATCCTCCGGCGTGAACGGCTCGTTGCGGAAGAAGTCGTAATAGAAGCCGTTCTCGATCACCGGACCGATGGTGACCTGCGTGCCCGGCCACAGCGTCTGCACGGCTTCCGCGAGCACATGGGCGGCGTCGTGCCGGATCAGTTCCAGCGCGCGGGGGTCGTCACGCGAGACGAATTCGATTTTCGCGTCGTGCTCGATCGGGTCGGCGAGATCGAACACGGTGCCGTCGAGCGCCATCGCCACCGTGCGCTTGGCAAGCGAGGGCGAAATGCCCTTGGCGATATCGAGGCCGGTGGTGTTCTTCGGGAATTCGCGCCTGGCGCCGTCGGGGAAGGTGAGGGTGATCTTGGTGGATTCGACGGGTTTGAGATTCGTCAGGCTGTATTTGAAGTCGGTCATGGCGGTCTCCTGTGGCTCACTCCTGCGAACGAGCGCAGGTAAGCGGGATGCAGCGGTATAGCAGGCGATTCGGCTCCTGCAACCGGCAAAAGCGCGGGTTTTCGATGGCTTGAACGGGCCTGCAGGGCGAGGCCTGCGCGCTCGCCATCGGAGGTTGCGGCGCTGCCATTCCTTGTTTAGCTTTGCCGTGTTCCAGCCGTTCCCGCGATGTGCAGATCCCGGCATTTTCCGATGATGTTTCGCGCCCTCGTTCTCGCAGCTTTATGGGTCGGCCATGGCGAATTGCGCGCCGAACAGCTTCCGGAAGCTGCCGGATTTGCGCCGAAGCTCATCATCTATCTGGCAAGGGGCACGGCCAATTCGTGCGGACCGGGCTGCGATCACTGGATTGCGGTGGAAGGCACCGTCGACCAGGCCGCCGCCTCGCGCGTCAGTCGCTTCCTGCGCGACGTCAAGGACACAAGGCGCCCGATCTATTTCAATTCGCCGGGCGGTTCCGTCGAACCGGCCTATGCGATCGGGCGCCTGCTGCGAGGCCGGAAGGCGGTTGCCCGGGTCGGGCGGACGATCGTCGCGGCCTGCGCGGCGGGAACGCAGGTCGATGACGCCTGCCTGAAGATCAAGAATGCAGGCGGCGAGGTCGAGGCGGAGATCTCGACTTATCATGCGATGTGCAATTCCGCCTGCGGCTATCTGTTTCTTGGCGCGACGACGCGCGAGGTGGCGCCCGACGCCGCGGTGGCCGTCCATAACTCCAGGCTGACCCTCGTCGTTCGCGGACATCCGCCGCCGCAGGCGCTCGCCGCTTTCAGGGAGCGCAGCCTGGCCAAGGCCGATCGCGATAGAGCGTCGTTCATTGCCGCAATGGGCATCAGCCATGAACTCGATGCTCTCATCAGAACGGTGAAATTCGAGAACAAGCACATTCTCACCCGGCCCGAGCTTTACCGCTTCGGTGTCGATACCCGGGCGGTGGCCGAAACCGCGTGGACCTTCGAGGCTATGGGCCGTCCCTATGTCCGCAAGATCGCGCTGGCCAGGAAGGATGACGGTGCAACGTTTCGAACGATGGAGTGGCGTCTGTATTGCGAGAACAGGGATCGCGCGCGGCTGATGTTCGCCCGCGAGTTCGACAAGGACGCAGCGGGCAGGAGTTCGGTGGTCATGATGGCGGGTTCCGACAAGCCCGTCGCGTTGGGGAAGTTTCCGGCGCGAATTGGGACCTACGAGGCATGGAGCGCGACGATCGCCGCCGATGCCATGAAGTCGGTACTGACAGCCTCTCATCTGCAGATGGGAGAGGGCACGTCGATGCCGGGTGGCAAGACCAGTCAGGAGATGTTCGACATCGACACCATGGGCCTCGAGCCGGCGTGGACGCGTCTTGTTGCGACGTGCCCGGCTGCGCCAGGCCCCGCTGCCCCGGGCAATACGAGGGCGGCGATCGCGCCGCCCGTTGGAGCATCCGCTCCGGCGCCATGAGAGCACGGCAAGCGGCTGGAGGCGTCGATGCCTGACGCGTGCAACAAATTTTTCCGCCGCCTTGAACGCGTCATCCGCCTCACGCCACCAAATCGGATGAACCGCCGGGCGCAGGCCCCGCTGCAGCAACTCTCCACGCAAGAGGCCAATCGACATGAAGGTGACGCCGGAAACGCTGCGGGCGAGCCAGGACATTCGCGACATGCTGTGGCCGTTCGATTTCGCGGTGACCAGCAACAAGGAATATGGCCCGGTCTGGTTCAATACCGCGCCGCTCCAGCCGTTCGAGATCGTGGCGCAACGCGGCTCGGGTTGCATCTTCGCGCTGACCGGGCCACGGCGTCATGTCCTGCTGGCGACGTCGGAAGGGCAGGCGGGCATCGTGGCGGCGAATTTGAAGGAATGTCTCGAACCCGTTGTCGCCCATCCCTATTGGCACGACATCCTGCGTTTCGGCGGCGGCGATCTGTCCGCGATGCGCGAGGTGTTGCGCGACCGGATCGAAGACTTCGAGGAGGACGCGCTCGGCGGCGATCCCGAGATCGAGGAGTTTCGGCCGCAGTTGCGCGCGCGGCTGGGGCTGGCCGAGCCCGATGACCCCTTGAAACTGCTCCACCATGCCATCACGGTGCTTGGCGCCGATGTCGTCGTCAGGGGACACGACGGCTATCCATCGGAGCCGCTGGCGGGCCGCTTCAAATGGCTATGACATAATCTCAGGGATGGTCGCGCGAAATATTGGGCGTCCCGGCCTTTCCTTTGCCGCGGATAGGGGATACATGCACCTGCATGAAACATCCGCCCGCCGACGGCCACGTTCATCGCCGCTTCGCTCCCACCGCCCTGATGCTCGGAAATATCGTCACCGGCTGTTCGGTGCTGGCTCCGGCGGGGATGCTGAGCGAATTGTCGTCGGGGCTCGGCGTGACGATCCGCGACGCCGGCCTCTTGATCACTTTCGGCGCCATCGTGCTGTGCATCGGCTCGCCGGTGACGGCGTGGCTGACCAGCCGGATCGAGCGCCGCACCTTGCTGACCGCGACCCTCGCCGTGATGGCGGTGAGCAACGCGGCTTCGGCTTTCGCGCCTGACTATGCCAGCCTGCTGGTCATCCGCCTGATCATGCTGGCGGTCGGTGTGCTCTACACGCCGCAGGCCGCGGGCACCGCCGCGCTCATCGTGCCTCCGGAAAAGCGCGGCAGCACCATCGCCTATATTTTTCTCGGATGGTCGCTCGCAGCGGCAGTGGGTCTGCCCCTGATTACTTTCATCGCCAGCCGCTATGGCTGGCGCGCGGTCTATGGCGGCATCGGACTGGTCGGCTGCTGCAGCTTCCTGCTGCTGGCGTGGCGCTTGCCGCGCGGCTTGGTCGGCTCGCCCGTCGATCTCAAGACATGGGCCGTACTCGGGCAAAACCGCATGGTCATGCTCCTGCTGTCGATCACGACGCTGCAGATGTCCGGCCAGTTCGTGGTGTTCACCTTCATGGCGCCGCTGATGACGAAACTGACGCATGCCGGTCCGGACGCGGTTGGCCTGGTGTTCGCATTTTACGGCATTTTCGGCTTCGTCGGCATCGCGATCGCGACCCGCATCGTCGATTCCTGGGGCCCCTACAAGACCTCGCTGTTGTTCACGAGCCTGTTGCTGGCCGGCGTCACCGGCTGGGCTGTCACCGCCGGGAGCTATCCGTTGATGGCCGCGTCCGTCGCTATCTGGGGGCTTGGCTTTGCCTCGACCAACTCGATGCAGCAGGTGCGGCTGGTCATCGCGGCGCCGGCGCTGGCGCCTGCCTCGGTGTCGCTCAATACCTCGGTGCTGTATATCGGCCAGGCGGTTGGATCGGCGATCGGAGGCGTGCTGTTCGCGCGCGATCTGCTCTATGCCGCCGGCTACGTGTCGATGGGTTTTGTGGCGCTGGCGGTGATGATGGTGGTACTGACCGGACGATCGCGAACCGCGGCGTCCCCAGGGCAAGCCTGACGTCCAAGGCCAGGTCAGCCGTCGACGATGTCTCCGGCACCGCCTTTTTGCCCCGGAATTTGCGGCTGGGAGGCAGCCTGCCGGCTCGACTCGAAGTTTGCTTTGCCTTACATCGGCGGACGAACATTTGGGCAAGAACCTCTTTGGCTGAGATGAGAAGTGACATGAGAACGATACTTGCGCTCGTACTGGTCCTCTATTCAGGCGCAGCGCTGGCGCAGGCCACCGTGCCCGCGGGCAGCCCGCCGCCGACCGTCGGGGGAAAGCCGCTGCTCCAGGTGAAGCCGCGCGGTTCGGCGTCGGCGCCGAAAACGGAGCACCTCTCGGTAGCCAAGAAGATGTTGAATTGTCTTGATATCGATGATGGCACCAAGGGCCGCCTCGAGTGCTTCGATGCGATCTTCCCGCCCAAACCCAATCCGAAAGCCCCGGCCGCGAAAGGCGCTGCGGATTGCCGCTTCGTCAAGGAAGAAGACGATCGGCTGACCTGCTTCAACGGGTTCGCCGACAAGATCCCGAAATTCTGACCGGCGGGCGCGGGCGCCAGCCGCAAACGGGAAATTTCTCGTGGTACCCTAGGGGTCGGGCATTCGCCGAACAATCCCGGACATGAGAAATCGCGCAGCGGTCAACATGCCATTTCAGTCAGCGTATGATGCGGGCGTTATGAGGATGTGACGGCGCGCGAAGCGCGGTCACCGGCGCGCGGACGACGGTGTGCCGGCAGCGACCCTCGTCAGATCAGGCGTTGCCGTCATTTTGAGCAGCACTTCCTTGACCGGGTTTTCGGTCCAGGCGTGGGTGACATAATTGCGATGCGTTATGCCGTCGCCCGTCTTGACGAAGACCACGCTGCCGGGTTTGAGCGGACCAGCCATCTCATCCGAAATGGCGATGCCTTTTTGCCTCAGCATCTGCATCAATTCCTGGTCGTGCCGCTGGGTGTAGTGCGTATAGGCGCTGACGAAGAAGCCGGTCCGGTTGTTCTCGATCCAGGATGCGAACTTGTCCAATTCGCCATAGACGGCATCGAGCAGGAAGACGCCGCGAATGCGGTTGCCGAGGCCGCCCACCTCGAGGCTGTAGGCGGTCGGTACGAAGCCGCCGCTGTAGCCGACCAGGATGACCGGGAGGTTGGCGAAATCCCTGGCCGCCCGCGGGTCGCCGTAAAGGCTCGCGAGATGGCTGGCCGACTCGTCGATGAAGCGCTTGAGCCCGCCGGGTTGCCAGAACTTGCCGGCGCTGGAATCGGCGGCATCGACGGCAAGCTGCGGGGCGAGCAGCACGGCGTTGGCGCCGGAATCGGTGATCTGTTGCGGCACCAGCTGCCGGTCGCGCACGTCGCGTTCCAGCGTCGCGCCGTTGCCGTGGAAGAACACGACGATGACGCCGGGTTTGCGGATATCGAAACTCTCCGGCACATGCATCAGGACGCGGTTGTCGTTGTAGGTCGTGTCCTGCCAGTAGACCCGGCCGCCATAGCTGCGATGGCCACGCCGCCCGTCCTTGGAAACGTCAAGGAACGGCGCATCGGTGCGCGGATTGTTGCCGAGATAGGGGAATGCCGAGGATTTCAGACCCACGAGGGTGGTCTGATCCTCTCGCGGCGGCCGCTGGTACGGCACGGTCGGCTCAAGGGACGCCACCCGATAGGGTGCGGGCTGCGCTTGCGCCGTCCGTTTGGCGGGTGCGTCGGCGGGATGAAGCGGCGCGAAACTTTCGTTCGCGGTCGGGAAGCGGTCCTTGAACTGAGGTTTCGGGAAGCGCTCATCGAAGCTGTCCCCCATCGCTCCTTGCGAATTGGCCGCGAGCTGACCGGCGCCCGGCGCCTTGCCGCATTGGGCGAGCGCGAACGAGAGCGGCACAAGGGCTGCCAGAACCGCGATCCGCCGCCACCGATCCGAACCGCCGCGGGCGGGGGCGGGCAGACAGCGCGAAGCGCCCGGTGCACGCACCCGGCCCGCGCGATCAGAATTCTGCAATTCCGCCCCGACCATCCACCCACTGCCCAGTGCGCCCGCCAGCGATCGGCGTATGTCAGCTCGTTAGCCTTGAGGCGACGTTAAACACCCGGAAAACTCCCCATCCGGGACCCCCAAAGAACACAAAATCGTGTCCTGATTGTGGGACGGCGACCCTCCTTCCTCGAAGCCGCAGGCGATCTTTGGTATCAAAATACCAAATATGGATCACCTGCTAAGCTTGCTTGAATTGGTGGGGGGCTCCCTGCACGATGAAACGTGGGCGTGACGCCCCAAGGCGTGGACTGGCATGGCGGCATCAGAGACGGGAACCGCGGCATGGCCCGGCCGGCTTCCCGGAGGTGGCACCGTTTCGGTGATCGTGGCAACCGCCATTGTCGTCGCCGACATGATCGGCGTCGGCGTCTTCACCAGCCTCGGCTTCCAGGTCAAGGACATCCCCTCCGGATTTGCGATCCTGCTGCTGTGGACCGTCGGCGGCCTCGTGGCGCTGTGCGGGGTGTTCTCTTACGGCGAACTCGGCGCGATGTTTCCGCGCTCGAGCGGCGAATACAATTTTCTCAGCCGCGCCTTTCATCCGGCGTTCGGATTTCTGGCGGGCTGGGTGTCGGCGACCGTCGGTTTCGCAGCCCCGGTGGCGCTGGCCGCGATGGCGTTCGGGGAGTACGGCAAATCGGCGCTGCCAGGCGCCCCGCCGCTGGCGCTCGCGGTCGGGGTGGTCTGGCTGGTGTCGATCGTCCAGCTTGCCGGCGTCCGGCAGTCCAGCACGTTTCAATTGATCGCCACCGTCTTGAAGGTGGTGCTGATCATAGCCTTCCTGATCGCCGGGGTCGTCGCCGGCACACCGCAACCGGTCTCGTTCGCGCCGCAGGCTGCAGACTTTGCCCGCATTGCCAGTGCGCCCTTCGCGATCGGCCTCGTGTTCGTGATGTATTCGTTCTCGGGGTGGAATGCGGCGACCTACATCATCGGCGAGATGCGCACGCCGCAGCAGAACCTGCCGCGTGCGCTGCTGGCGGGCACGCTGATCGTGCTGGTGCTGTATGTGGCGCTGAACGCCGTGTTCCTGCACACCACGCCGATCGACAGGCTCTCGGGGCAGCTCGACGTCGCCCGTATCGCCGGCGGCTATATTTTCGGCGATCTCGGCGGCCGCATCGTCGGCGCCATGATTTGTATCGGCCTGGTCTCCTCGATCAGCGCGATGATGTGGATCGGCCCGCGCGTGATGATGACGATGGGGGAGGACATCCCGGCGTTGCGGGTGTTTTCCCGCAGATCGACCCGGGGCGCGCCGGCCTATGCCATCCTGTTCCAGCTCGCGGTGGCGAGCCTGATGCTGTTCACCCGCAGTTTCGAGGCCGTGCTCGACTTCATCCAGTTCGCGCTGTTGTTCTGCTCGTTCTTCACCGTGCTCGGCGTCATCAAGCTGCGCATCACCCGGCCCGATGCGCCGCGTCCGTACCGCGCCTGGGGATACCCGATAACCCCGCTGGTTTTCCTGCTCGTGACCGCCTTCATGATGTACTATCTCCTGACGGAACGGCCGTTGCAGTCTGCTCTCGGTACATTGATCATGATTTCCGGCCTCTTGATTTATGCCGTCTTCCGCCGGCGCGACGACGTTGCAGCTTCATCCCCGGGCCGCGAATAGGGATGCGTCAGTTCAGGAAAATTGCCGTCATCGCTGCCGCCATGCTGCTCTCGGCCGCGCTGCCGGCGCGCGGCGCCGATACCGTCACCGCGAATGATACCGCGCTGTTCCTTGCGGGGATGATGCCGTCGGCCGGTTCACCGCTGATGCCGCTGACCAGGGACCCATCCTGGCAGCGCCATGCGAAGTTTTTCGACGCGGCGTTCGCGCAGCTCGAGGAGCGTCAGCTTTCGAAGATCCGGGCCTGGGCGTCCACCAATCTCGCCGCGCCGAAACCGACCATGTTCTACATGTTCTCGGGGCCGGACTTCCTCTACGCCGACGCGTTCTATTCGAAGGCCACGACCTATGTGCTGAGCGCGCTGGAGCCGCCGGGTTCGGTGCCCGATCTTTCAAGATTGACGCGGGAAGGGGTCGCGGCCGCGCTCTATAATGTCGAGCGCTCGATGGGGTCGATCCTCAGCTTCAGCTTCTTCATCACCAAGCAGATGAAGGTCGACCTGCGCGAGGGACAGGTCAGCGGCACCCTGCCGATCCTTTATGTCTTCCTGGCGCGTTCGGGCAAGACCATCCGCGAGGTCAGTCCGGTCGCGCTCGACGACAAGGGGGCGGCGCATTTCGCCGGCGAAAATCCGGGCAGGAACGCGACGCAAGGCCTGCGGATCGTGTTCTCGGAACGCGATGGCCAGGGAAAGACATTGTATTATTTCTCGACCGATCTTTCCAATTCCGGCGTCAGGATCACGGGCTTCCTGAAATTCTGCGAGACGCTGGCGCCGGGCAACAGCCTGATCAAGAGCGCGTCCTATCTGCTGCACTCCGGCAATTTCTCCACGGTGCGCGAATTTCTGCTCGCCCGCAGCGCCACCATCATCCAGGACGATTCCGGCATTCCGCTTGCCTATTATAGCCCCGGGAAATGGCGTCTCTTTCCGTTCGGCCGTTATGCCGGTCCGATCGACAAATTCCCCGGAATGTATCAGCCGAACTACGCCGAGTTATTCCGGCGAGCCCAGCCGATGGATTTCGGCATTGGCTATCGCTGGCGCTCCTATGAATCGAATCTGCTGCTCGCGGTCAGGCTGGCCTCCGACGAGTTCAGGCGGCGCCGACGCGGCAGCAGTCCCATCGGCCGAACCAGCACAGCCGAAACCGCCGCGCGCGCGCGGGCCGCGTCCGCCGGCTCCGATCGGACAGTCGCACCATTACTTCTGGTTTTCGCGCTGAAGCGCATTCCTTGCGGAAGGCTTCACCAGCGAACGCCTTGACCGGGCACGATGAAGGCCGCCGTATTCGGCGGCTGATAATTTCTACTCAGATACGTGCAGGTTGCGACGATCACGATGACAAGCGCCAGTGCCGCGATCAGATCGAGGTGGCGGGGATCGTGACTTCCATGGCCGATTTTCCAGCGCATTGATTGGCCTCCCATCGAAAGGCATCAAGTCAATGCGTTGCTGGCGCTGCAGTTCCCCTCACGGCAGCAATGCGTCGATCGCTTGAATGCGATGCAGCAAGCAGTTCAGGGCGCGTTGACGCCGCGCCAGCGTCCGTAGCGCCATGGCAGGTACCATCGCGCGCCCGGCGGCGTTGTCAGCGGCACATTGTCGATCCCGGAGGTGCCCCACGGTTGGCAACGCAACAGCCGCGCCAGCGTCATCCACCCGCCGCCCCACAATCCGAAACGCTCGATCGCTTCGTCGCCATAGATCGAACAGGTCGGCAGATGCCGGCAGTTGTAGCCGACCAGAGGCGACAGCGTTTGGCGGTAAATCCAGATCAGGGCGCGCCCGGCGTTGCGCGGCAGCCGGGCGGCCGCGTTGGCGCAATCCACACAATGCTGCGACGATGAATGCTTCATGGGCAACTTGCTGTGATCCTGAGCGCCGAATGCACGGTTCCATGACATGGAACCCGTCATTGCAAGTAATTGTGCCACACTTTGAGAAATATCAATGGCTTGGAGTGGTAGTGCAGCAAAGGTTCTATGGACGATGCGGCTGGCCACGGATACGCTTTTGATAACGCCCGCATGACAGAATCATTTGGCGTTGAATTGGGGCCATACCACTGCTCGTCTTGGGGTTAGCGGGGAAGGAACCGAATTGAGCCTCCTGAAGTCGCTCGAATTTCGCGGCTGGGCGCTGCTTGGCGCCGTCGCTTTGTGCATTGCATTGCCCGGGATCGCCACGCCCGGCGGTCCGGCGCATGCCGGCTCCACTCTCGAAGAACGCAAATTGCCGATGCGCTTCAGCTGGGTCGCCTGCAAGCCGAATTGCGGCGGCTGGATCAGCGCAGTCGGCATCGTGACATCGGACAGCCCCAGGGATTTCGATGAATTCGCGCGCGGGCAGGATCTTGGCGGCGCCACCATCGTGCTGGATTCCAGCGGCGGCTCGGTGAACGATTCCATCGCGCTTGGACGGCGCTGGCGCGATCTCGGGCTGCTTTCGACTGTCGGAGTCAGCGTGCAAACTCACAGCGCGAAGGGCGATCGGGCCAGCATCGATCCCGAGGCCTATTGCGAGTCGATGTGTGTGTACCTGCTGCTGTCGGGCAAGGCGCGCTACGTACCCGAGGCGGCGCATATCCGGGTGCACCAGATCTGGATGGGAGACCGCGCCGACGATGCCAAGGCCGCAACCTATTCCGCCCAGGACCTGATGATCGTCGAGCGCGACATCGGCAGGCTCGCCAAATACACCTTCGACATGGGCGGCGCCGGCGATCTGTTGTCGCTGTCGCTGAACGTGCCCCCGTGGGAAGACCTGCACGAACTGTCGCGCGAGGAATTGCGGCTGACCAATCTGGTGACCACCGACGAGGTTGCCGCGGTGCTGCCCCGGCTGGATGTGGCCAACACGCCGGTTGCCGAGGCGCCGCCCAAGCCGGTGCAGGATCGTTTTGTCAGCAGCGCGGGGGACGCCGGGACTGCTCCGCAGGCCGTAAAATCGACCAAGACCGCGGAAGCGGTGGTTCCGACCGGCGGTATCGTGGCTCCGCCGGCGAAGTAGCGGCGCACAAATCCAGCCATTAAAGCCGTCATTCCGGGACAGCCCGCAGGGCTGAACCCGAAAATCCCGACATCGAGATTCCGGATTCGCGCTGGCGCGCGCCCCGCAATGACGGTTAGGCAATTACGCCGACGCCGGCTGCTTTGCCCGGGCTTCGATCTGACCGATGGCGTCGACCACGGCATCGAAGGTCAGCATGGTCGAGGCATGCCGGGCCTTGTAGTCGCGCACCGGCTCGAGCAGGGCAATATCGGCCCATTTGCCTTCCGGGGGCCTGCCGTTTTCCTTCAGCATCCTGCGGACAGTCTCGCGCAATTCGCGCAGTTCGCTCGCGGTCGCGCCGATCACATGGCTTGCCATGATCGAGGAGGAGGCCTGGCCGAGCGCGCAGGCCTTCACATCATGGGCAAAGTCGGTGACCACGTCGCCGTCCATCTTGAGGTCGACCTTGACGGTCGAGCCGCACAGCTTGGAGTGGGCCGTGGCGCTGGCGTCCGGCGCGGCGAGCCGCCCCAGCCGGGGGATATTCCCCGCCAATTCGATGATCCGCTTGTTGTAGATGTCGTTCAGCATAAGCTTGAGGCCCTGGGCTGCCAGATGCGATCGCCCTTGGCGGGCGCAGGCGACAGTCCTATATATGGGGGGCCATGGCGGAAATACAGTCCGGCCGTTGGTGTTAGGATTGTAGGTTCAGGCGTCCGGCGGCAAACCGCCCCGTCTGCCGGTGACACTCCGGTCCATTTCGGATCGGTCGAACGGAGTTGACATGGACGCATTGATAAAATCCCTCCGCCCGGGGAAATCTTCAGAGACCAAATCTTCCGAGACAAAGCCTTCCGAGGCCAAAGTTCCGGAGGCGCGTCCGGCCGAACTCGATCCTTCCGAGTTTCTCGCGGCCGCCGTCCGCGCCGACCAGCCGCGGCCCTCGCGCGCCGAGGCGGAAGCCGCGGTGGAGACGATCCTGAGCTATATCGGCGAAAACCCGCGGCGCGAGGGTCTATTGGATACGCCGCGCCGCGTGGTCGAAGCCTTTGATGAGCTCTATCAGGGCTATCATCAGTGCCCGGCCGAAGTGCTGAACCGGACCTTTGGCGAGACCGCCGGCTATGACGATTTCGTGCTGATCCGCGACATCGAATTCACCTCGCAATGCGAGCATCACATGATGCCGTTCTACGGCAGGGCGCATATCGCCTATACGCCGGTGGAGCGGGTGGTGGGACTGTCGAAGCTGGCGCGGCTGACCGACATCTTCGCGCGCCGCCTGCAGACCCAGGAGCATCTCACCGCCCAGATCGCGGCCGCGATCGACGAGGTGCTGAAGCCCCGCGGCGTCGCCGTGATGATCGAGGCGGAACATACCTGCATGTCGGTGCGCGGCGTCGCCAAGCACGGCGCCTCGACCTTCACCAGCCGTTTCACCGGCATGTTCCGCGACAATCCGGCGGAACAGGCGCGTTTCATGTCCATGGTGCGGGGACCGCAGCGGTAACCTCGCTTTATATTCTTTAATGCGAGAACCGACTGTGCCGACGTCAGCAGACATCAACGACATCGAGGAAGGGCTGAGCTTCCAGCCCAAATTCGACGCGTCCGGCCTCGTCACCTGCGTGGCCACGGATGCGGCGACCGGCGACGTGCTGATGGTCGCCCACATGAACGCGGAAGCCCTGCGCAAGACCATCGCAAGCGGGGAGGCCTGGTATTTCAGCCGCTCCCGCAATGCGTTATGGCGTAAAGGTGAGACTTCGGGTCAGACTCAGCGCGTGGTCGAAATGCGGCTCGATTGCGATCAGGATGCAGTCTGGATCCGAGTCGAGCAGACCGGCGCCGCCTGCCACACCGGACGGCGTTCGTGCTTCTATCGCAAGGTCGAGGCAGGCGAGGGCGGCGCGCGATTGTCGTTCGTCGATGCGGACAGGCTGTTCGACCCGGCAAAAGTCTATCGCACCTGAAACGCACGATCGTGACATTGATCTGACGCCAGGCTTCGTTGCTCCCATTCGCGCGATATGCAAGACTCCGCGCGCAGGTTTGGAATGGGGTTGTCACGGTGGCGAGCTGCGGTCGACGGATTGTCGTTCTTCTCGCACTGATCGCGTTCCCCTGCAGCGCCGCGCATTCGCAGCCGGCGGAGCGGGCGCCCGATACCATGGCGGCGCGGGTTCTCGCCTGCGCGACGTGTCACGGCGCCGAGGGCCAGGGCACCAGCGACGACTATTTCCCGCGCCTTGCGGGCAAGCCCGCCGGCTATCTCTACAATCAGCTGATTGCCTTCAAGGACGCACGGCGCAGATATCCGCCGATGAACTATCTGCTGGAATTTCTGCCCGACGCCTATCTGAAGGAGATCGCGGAACATTTCGCCTCGCTGCGGCCGCCTTTTCCGCCGCCCGCTGTGCCCGTCGTCAGCAAGGAAATCCTGGCGCGCGGCGAAGCGCTCGTGACGCATGGCGATCCCCAGCGCGGGCTTCCCGCCTGCGCGGGCTGTCATGGTCCGAGCTTCACCGGGATGGAGCCCGCCATTCCCGGTCTGCTCGGTCTGCGCGCCAGCTACATCAGCGCGCAGCTCGGCGGCCTGGCGCTACGGCACGCGGACGGCGGCTGCCCCCGACTGCATGCAGATCGTCGCCGGACTTCTGACCGAAGACGATGTGAAGGCGATCGCCGCGTTTCTGTCGTCGCGTCCGGCGCCCGCCGACCCCGCGTCCGCCCCGCGCGGCAGTTTCAAGATGCCGCTCGCCTGCGGCAGCGAGCCGAATTGAGGGGGATATCGTGCCGCTACCGCGAACCCTGAAAGCGCTGCACCCGTTCCTGATCTGGTCGTTCTTCGCGATCGGCGCACCGGCGGCGGTCGCGCAGCAGGCGGCCGCGCCGGACAACGCCGCCATCCTGGCAAACGGCGAATATCTCGCGCGCGCCGGCGATTGCATCGCCTGCCACACCGCGCCGGAAGGCAAGCTGTTCGCCGGCGGGCTCGCCATGAAGACGCCGTTCGGCACGCTCTATACCTCGAACATCACGCCCGATCCGCAAACCGGGATCGGGACCTGGACCGCCGATCAGTTCTATTCGACGATGCACAACGGGCGTTTTCCCGATGGCGGGCTGGTCTATCCGGCGATGCCGTTTGCCTCCTACACCAAGGTGACGCGCGCCGACAGCGACGCCATCTTCGCCTACCTGCAATCGATCCCGCCGGTGCGGCAGCCCAACCGGCCGCACGATCTGCGCTTTCCCTACAACAACCGCTCGCTGATCATCGGATGGCGCACGCTGTTTTTCAGGGAGGGCGAATACAAGCCGGATCCCTCCAAATCGGCGGACTGGAATCGCGGCGCCTATCTGGTCGAAGGCCTCGGCCATTGCGGGATGTGCCACACCGCGATCAATGCGCTCGGCGGCAGTTCGGACTCGCAGGCTTTCGAGGGCGGCCTGATCCCGATGCAGAACTGGTATGCGCCCTCGCTCACCTCGAACAAGGAGGCCGGCCTCGGCGACTGGAGCATCCAGGAGATCTCCGACCTGCTGCGCACCGGCGTCGTCGAGCCGCGGCGCGGTCTACGGGCCGATGGCCGAGGTGGTCTACAACAGCCTGCAATATCTCAACGACGACGACACCCGCGCGATGGCAGTGTACCTGAAGAGCCTCGCGCAAGGCACCTCGCCGGAAAAACCCGCGGCGCCGTTGCCCTCGGCCGAAAGCAGCCTGCTGCTCAGCCTCGGCAAGACCATCTACGACCGGCAATGCGCAAGCTGCCATGGCGCGACGGGGCAGGGCATGCCGCCGCACTATCCACCGCTCGCCGGCAACCAGTCGATCGAGATGGCGTCGGCCGTCAACGCGATCCGGATGGTGCTCAACGGCGGCTATCCGCCGGGCACTGCCGGCAATCCGAGGCCCTACGGCATGCCGCCATTCGCGCACCGGCTGTCCGACGACGAGGTCGCCGCCGTCGTCACCTATATCCGCACTTCCTGGGGCAATCGCGGCGATGCCGGTCTCGGCGCGGCAGGCCAACGAACTTCGCGCCGCAACGCCGAACTGAGGCGCCCGTCATGATCAACTCGCCGCCGCCGCCCGCCGCCGTCACGAACGCCGAGAGCGAAGCCGTCGACGCCATCGTCCGTTCCGGTCCGCACGGCGCGATCGCAGTGGCGGGGATCGCGACGGCGGTCGTCGTCGCGCTGTGGTTCGCGTTCTATCTGCTGGTGTTCCTGCCGCGCGGAGCGGTGCCATGACGGAAAGCGGACGGCGATGAGCGCTGAGGAAAATCACGGCGCCGGCGAAGCCGTCGCCGCGCGCATCGAGCGGCGATGGGCCACGCTGTCGATCGCGATCGTCGGCGCTGCTGGTCGGAATGGCCGCCTTCATCGGCATCCATCAGGCCACCATGCCGCAGGGCCATGTCGAGACCGCCGATCCCCGGACCCTGCATCTGTCGGGCGAATTCATCGAAAGCAATCTCGGCAGCGAGGTCGAGCCCGACGGCTCGGTGACCGTGCGCGCGATCGGCCAGCAATATTCCTTCACGCCGCAATGCATGGTGGTTCCCGCCGACACGCCGATCACCTTCCGCGCCACCAGCGCCGACGTGGTGCATGGCTTGCTGATCGAGGGCACCAACATCAACACCATGCTGGTGCCGGGATATGTCTCGGAGCTGCAGACGCGTTTCAAGGCGCCGGGCGAACACCTGATGCCGTGCCAGGAATTCTGCGGACTTGGACATCAGGGCATGTGGGGCAAGGTCAAGGTGGTCGACAAGACGGCCTTCCTCAACATGGCCGCGGCGCGACGGAGGCTGACCTGTGTTGATTAACAAGCGGCTGATCCTCGCGCATTTCTGGCTCGCCTTCGCGGTGTTCGGTCTCGCGCTGCTGCTTGGCGCCTGGCAGATGTTCGTGCGCAGTCCGCTCAATGCCTGGCATCTTCGATCCGGAGTTCTACTACCGCTCGGTCACCGCGCACGGCTCGGCGATGGGCTACGTGTTCCCGACCCTGATCGCGATGGGGTTCGGCTATGCGATCACGGAGGCTGCGCTTGAAGCGGCCGCTGATCGGCGCGCGCTGGGCCTGGGCAGGGTTTCTGCTGGTGGCCGTCGGCGCCGTCGTCGCGATGGTGCCCGGTCTCGCTGGGATTGGCCTCGGTGCTCTACACGTTCTATCCGCCGATGGTCGGCAATCCCTTCTATTACATCGGCGTCGTCATGGTCGTGGTCGGCTCCTGGATCTGGGTCGCGCTGATGTCGATCAACATGCGCGGCCTGGAAGCGCGACAATCCGGACAAGCCGGTGCCGCTCGCGATGTTCGCCAATGTCGCCGGCTCCTATCTCTGGGGCTGGACCGCGGTCGGCGCCGCGCTCGAAATCCTGTTCCAGATCCTGCCCGTCGCGCTCGGGCTGCGCACCACCATCGACGCCGGGCTGGCGCGCGTCTTCTTCTCCTGGACGCTGCACGCCATCGTCTATTTCTGGCTGATCCCGACCTACATCGCCTATTACACCATCTTCCCGCGCGCGATCGGCGGCCGGCTCTACAGCGACGCGATGGCGCGGATCTCGTTCATCCTGTTCGTGGTGGTGGCGATGCCGATCGGCGTGCATCATCTGTTCGCCGATCCGCAGGTCGGCGCCGGCTTCAAGTTCATGCATTCGGTGTTCACCGGCCTGGTCGCGCTGCCGACGCTGCTGACGGTGTTCACGATCTGCGCCTCGGCCGAGATCGCAAGCCGCCTGCGCGGCGGTCGCGGCGCGTTCGGCTGGCTCACGGCGCTGCCCTGGCACAACCCGATCATGCTGGCGACCGCGCTCTCGCTGGTCATGCTCGGCTTCGGCGGCGCCGGCGGGCTGATCAACATGAGCTATCAGCTCGATTCCACCATCCACAACACGCAGTGGATCACCGGCCACTTTCCACCTGATCTTCGGCGGCGCCATCGTGATCATGTATTTCGCCATCGCCTACGATCTGTGGCCGCATCTCACCGGCCGGGCGCTGGACAGTTTTGGCCTGATGCGCACCCAGCTCTGGCTGTGGTTCATCGGCATGATCGTGACGACCTTCCCGTGGCATTATGTCGGCATTCTCGGCATGCCGCGCCGCATGGCGTTCTACGACTACGCCGATCCGGCGATCGCGCCGCAGGCGTTTTCGGTCTCGATGTCGGCGATCGGCGCGCTGATCCTTCTGACGTCGGGCGTGCTGTTTCTCATCGTCCTGATCCGGGGCCAGATGGCGCCGCGACCGCGAGGAGGGCGCCTACCGGTTCGCCGTGGCCGTGCATGCGCCGGCGACGATCCCGGTGGCGCTGAACAGTTTTGGACTATGGCTCGCTCTGATGATCGGCCTGACGGTCGTCAATTACGGCTATCCGATCGCGCAGCTGATGGTGCTGAAAGGCACCAACGTTCCCGCGGTCTATGTCGGAGCCGCGCAATGAGCGAACAGAAGCTGTTCTCGGTTCGAAATCCGTGGTTCGCCGCAAGCGTCGGGGTGACCCTTGCGATCGCGATCCTCGCCGCGCTGGCAGGCCTGATCTGGCTGCCGCTGGCCCAGCCCGACCTCAAACTGAGCGGGATATGGGACGCGATCTGCAGCGCCGCCGGCGTTCCCCGCGCGGCGCGCGAACAGCCGTCGCTGCAGCCGGACTTCAAGACCTCGACCGTGGTGATGACGCCGGCGATGCTGCAGCGGAAGGATCCGGTGTCGATCGGGCGAGGCGCCACGCTGGCGCAGCGCTGCGCGATCTGCCACGGGCCGCAAGGCGTGAGCGACGCCAATTCGCCCAACCTCGCCGGACAATACGCCGCGGTGACCTACAAGGAATTGAACGACTTCAAGAGCGGCGCGCGCGTCAATGCGGTCATGAGCCCGTTCGCCGCGAATATGAGCAACCAGGACATGCTGGATCTCGCGGCCTACTATGCCTACCTGCCGCGCGTGCCGTCGAACCGCGCCAATCCGGCCGCCGCAGTCCCGCCGATCGTGACCACGGGAGCGCCGATGCGCAACATCGCGCCTTGCGGCGCCTGTCATGGCGACTTCGACAACAAGACAGGCAGCCCGTGGCTCGGCGGCCAATCCGCGGTTTACGTCAAGGCGCAATTGCAGGCCTTCGCATCGGGGACCCGGCACAACGATATCAGCCAGCAGATGCGCAACATCGCCCGGCACATGACGCCGGAGGAAATCGACGCCGTCGCGGCTTATTACGAGGCCCAGCCCTGAGTTCGCCGCCGCATGCGGCTGCGGCATCAATCATTAACCCGGCATTAACCATAATCGCCGCACTGTGAAACCTGCCTGGGCGTCAGTGGGAGCTCTCGGACAGGCTGGAGGGGTCGTTTCGCGGGGAGCGAGGACCAGACATGTCGGTTGATACTTCGAGCGCCACCGCAACGGCAGGTGTGAACCCGTCGCGCGTGCGAATCGCCGGCGCGATCAAGCAGGCCGCCGGCACTACCGGCACCAGCTTCGAATATCTGCTCGCCACAGCGAAGATGGAATCCAATTTCAATCCGACCGCGGGCGCCTCGACCTCGTCGGCGCACGGGCTCTACCAGTTCATCGACCAGACCTGGCTCGGCACCGTCAAGGAAGCCGGCGCCCAGCTCGGCTACGGCCAATATGCCGACGCCATCACCAAATCCTCCTCCGGCGGCTACTCGGTCAGCGATCCGGCCGCGCGAAACGCGATCATGAAGCTGCGCGACGATCCGGCCGCGGCCTCGTCAATGGCGGCCGTGCTGACCCAGTCCAACAGCTTCAAGCTCACCGGCAAGATCGGTCGCCGTCCAACCGACGGCGAACTCTACATGGCCCATTTCATGGGGGTCGGCGGCGCGGCCAGGCTGATCAACAGTGCCGAGGACACTCCGCAGGCGTCGGCGGCGCGGCTGTTTCCGAACGCCGCCGCGGCCAACCGTTCGATCTTCTACGATCGCTCCGGGCAGGCGCGCAGCGTCTCCGAAGTCTATTCGGTGTTGACCGCGCGCTACACCGGCGCCGCCAATTCCCAGGCCACCCGCACCGCGATGGCCTCGGTCGGCGGCGACATCATCCAGCCCAACATCGCGGTCGCAAGCGCCGCGCCGGCCGCGCCGCCAATCGACAACGCCGCCTATCTGTCGACGTTTCCGGATGTCCACGCGGCGGCGCCGGTGACGATGGCTTCCGCCTCGACGCCGAACAGCGCCACGCCTTCGTCCGATCCGATCTTCCGTTCGTTGTTTCAGGCGCCCGGCGAACGCGCGCAGCCGATCTCGCCGACGGTTCGTGAATTGTGGGGCAATTCCTCGTCGCTGACCTCGGTTGCGAGCGCTGACCCGGCCACGGTCGCGAGCCCGGCATCGTCGCAAACGCCCGACGTCCGCGCCCCCCGACCGCTCGATCTCTTCAGCGATCGCAACGGCACCTTCAGCTAGGGCTTACCGGGGGCAGCGCCGGCCGGCCTCGCTCCCTTAACAAAACGTCAATAAAACCAGCCGTTTATGGTGAACGCTTTGTTAAGCGTCGTGGTTTATTTTGTGTGTCGTGGCACCGCGTCACGGTGTCGTTTCAGGTTGCGTAAGCCGGCAGGACCATGATCGTTCGGCAGTTCATAAGTTGGATACGGACCGCTCCGGCAGGCGAGCGGGCAGAGGCCACGCGGGCGTTGGCGCGGGCCTGGCTGATTTCAGATCTCACCGAGGAGGACCGCGCCGCCGCCGAGGGCGCGCTGCTGATGCAGCTCGACGACGCTTCGCCTCTGGTGCGTCAGGCCATGGCCGAAGTGTTCGCCCGCAGCACCGAAGCCCCCGCGGCCATCGTGCAGGCGCTGTCGCTCGACCAGCCGTCGGTGGCGCTGCCGGTGCTCGAATATTCGCCGCTGCTGATCGACGCCGATCTCGTCGACATCGTCGCGACCGGCAATGACGAGACGCAATGTGCCATCGCCCGACGCGTCAATCTGCCGGCCTCGGTCTGCGCTGCGATCGCCGAAGTCGGCACCGCCGCGGCGGCGCTCGAGCTGATCGAAAACGCCTATGCCGAGCTCGCACCGTTTTCGTGGGATCGCATCGTCGAGCGGCACGGACATCTCGCCGCGATCCGGGAATCGATGCTGGTGCTGGAGGATCTTCCGTCGGCCACGCGGCTTGCCTTGGTCGCAAAACTCTCGGAGACGCTGGCGCAATTCGTGGTCGCCCGCAACTGGCTGAGCGAGGATCGCGCAGGCCGCATCGCGAGCGAGGCACGCGAACGCTCGACCGTCAATATCGCCGCGCATTCGCGCGGCGACGACATGCGCGGCCTCGTGCTGCATCTGCGAGCCTCAGGCCAGTTGACCGCCGGCCTGATCCTGCGCGCGCTGTTGTCGGGCAATCTCGAACTGTTCGACCATGCGCTGTCGGAATTGTCCGGCCTGCCGCAGGCCCGCGTCTCCGCGCTCTTGCACGACCGGCGCGGCGCCAGCCTGGAAGCGCTGCTCCGGCGCGCCGGACTGCCGGGATCGACCTTCGCCGCATTCCGCATGGCGCTCGAAGTCTGCCATGAGACCGGATTTGTCGACACGCTCGGCGGGGCCGCCAGGTTGCGGCGCCGGATGGTCGAGCGCGTGCTGACGCATTGCGAGACCGATCCGATGGCCGCCGAGCCGCTACTGATCCTGTTGCGGCGCTTTGCGACCGAATCGGCGCGCGAGGAAGCCCGCCAGTTCTGCGACGAACTGCTGGCCGAAGAGACCGTTGCGTTGATGCCGGATGAGCTGATCGCGGCCTAATCCTTCACGGATCATCATCCACCCGTCGTCTCTGCGAACGCAGGGACCCATAGGCCGCAGCTTCTCGTTTGGCACGAGAGGGCGATGCAGGTTATCAATAACGAAGGTCGGTGGTTAGGTCCCTGCTTTCGCAGGGACGACCGCAATTGGGGGAAAGCAAGCCGCCTTCAATCGGCTGGAGCGAGGCTCGGCGCAAGGATGGCCTCGAGGTGCTCGGGTCGGTCGCGGTTGGCCTGCGTGAGAAATTCGTCGGCGACGCCGCGCAATTGCCGGCTCAGCATGGTCGCCATGGCCACGGTGTCGAGCTTTGTGCGCTCGCGCACGATCGCCTGGATGGCGTTGATATGGTGGGTGATGAGGTTGGCCGGCACCTCGGCGAGTTCAGGCGCATGTTCGATGATCCTGCAGAGGCTTTCGGCGGCGGCGCCGGCCGAAGGATATCCGAAGGTGGCGGCGTCGCCCTTGATGTCATGGGCGGCGCGAAACAGCTCCTCGCAATTGGTGTTCGTAAAGCCGTTCCTGAGGACGGCGGCGTGCGCGACCGAGAGCCGGTCGGCCTCGATCGTCATCCAGTTCTTGAACTCGCCTGACAGGCCGGCAAGCGCCTTTTCCGCACGCTCAACGGGGTTGTCGAGATCCTTTTCCTCGACGCGACGCAACACCTTGCGCAGAGGGTTGGGCTGCGTGATCACATGATGGTCGGGGAAGGCCTTGACTTCGATGTCGCGTTTTTCGTTCGCCATGATGGTTTCCCTAGAGCTCGCCGGCGCTAGACGGTGGAGCGAGCCTTGTCGAGCAGCGACGGCTGCTGCAGCACCTCCACCTCGCCGCCGACGCGACGTTCGGGACCGATATAGGCGGTTGAGGTGTTGCGACGGCGATCCGGACCGAAATAGGTCTTGGTCTTGATGAACGGGCGCGGGTTGGCGACGACGTTCAGGATGCGCTGATAGAGCCCCTTGGCCGAGATCGGCTTGGCGAGAAATTCGGTGACGCCGGCATCGCGCGCCACGGTGACGCGGCGCTTCTCGGAATGGCCGGTCAGCATGATGATCGGGGCGAACGGATTGCCCTTCGATTCCGGCTGCCGGATCATCTGCGCGAGCTCGAGGCCGTCGAAAATCGGCATCGACCAGTCGGTGATGACGATATCCGGGACGTAGTGGCTGTACATTTCCAGCGCGGTCGCGCCGTCCTCGGCCTCATAGACTTCGCGCGCGCCGAACGAATGCAGCAGCGTCCGCAGGATGCGGCGCATATGCGGATTGTCGTCGCACACTAGAAATCGCAGCTTGTTGAAATCGATGCGAAACATGACAGGGCCCTGTGGGGCGCACCGGTGACAACGGTATACCCGGCGTTAACCATATCGCGAGGCCGGTTAAGGAATGGTTTCGGGGAGGGCCGGGGCAGGCTGGAAATCGGGGGGTCAAACCCCGAATTGTTCGCTCAAGATGCGTTCTTCCAGGCTGTGACCGGGGTCGAACAGCATCCGCATCGAAATGGTCTTGTCGGAGAGCACCTCGACACGGCAGACGTCGCGCGCCTCGTCATGGTCGGCCACTGCCGCCACCGGGCGCTTGTCGCTCTCGAGCACCTCGATGACGACGAAGGCGGTGTTGGGCAGCAGCGCCCCGCGCCAGCGGCGCGGACGGAACGGGCTGATCGGGGTCAGCGCCAGCAGCGGCGCATTGATCGGGATGATCGGCCCCTGCACCGAAAGATTATAGGCAGTGGACCCCGCCGGTGTAGCCACCAGTACGCCGTCGGCGGCCAGTTCTGCCATGCGTTCGCGCTCGTCGATCAGGATGCGCAGCCGCGCCGCCTGATGGGTCTGGCGAAACAGCGCCACTTCGTTGATGGCATGATGAATATGCACCACGCCGTGGATGTCCGTGGCGCGCATCAGCAGCGGATGAATCACCGATTCCTTCGCCGCCGCGAGCCGGGCGTGCAAATCGAGGGTCGAGAACTCGTTCATCAGGAAGCCGACGGTGCCGCGATGCATGCCGTAGATCGGCTTGCCCGTGCGCATGTGCTGATGCAGCGTCTGCAGCATGAGGCCGTCGCCGCCGAGAGCCACCACGACGTCCGCCTCGGCGGGACCATGATTGCCGTAAAGCCCGGTCAGCTGTTCAAGTGCTACCTGCGCTTCGGCACTGGCGCTCGCGACGAAGGCGATCCGGTCATATCGCTTGGGGGTGTTCATGGGATCGTGGGCTCGTCCTGGCGCTGATGGGGAGTGCGGTTGCGCGGAGATTCGTCTATCCGACCCGGGTGTCAAATGCACGCCAAATCATCGGTTGGTCGGCTCGTTCGTGGCATGTTTCAAGAGCCGCGTTCTTCGTTTTCGCGCGCCTTGCCCTAGCTTGATTGTAGATCGGCATCCGCGCGATACAGGATGGCGTCCATTTCGTAAAGTCGCGGAAACTGCCCGGTATTGTTGGGGACGATGGCGCTGAGCCTAAACCCCTGCGAGCGGTAGTAGTTGAGCGCCTCGGCTGCCGTCGGGACGTGCGCATAGATCGGATCGAACGAAAGCTCGCTCTGCAGTCCGATGAATTTTTGCAGGCGATCGCCCGCGCCGCATGCAACGTCGATGTCGCTGCCTTGTGTGTCCATCTTCAAGAACGGCCGTCGGAAGCCGAGCCTGCCCTGATATTCGTCGAACTGCAGCGCGAGGGTAGAGGTTTGGAGGCTGAGGCTCCGCGATTGGACGGCGGCGAGCGGGCCGTCCTTGCTGAACTTGTTCATGGAACTGAACTGGTCTTCCTCCGGGACATTGAACTCGACAGGCCCGACTTGCCTGCCAAGTAACCTCTGCTCGATGAACCAGTTCTTGTTGGACCGCTGCTTCAGCGCCGCCGCGAGAGCGGGGACAGGTTCGAAAGAAATTATCGGCCCGGCGAATCCGCATTTGCGCCGGATCATGTCGGCATATTGGCCGGCATTGGCGCCCACGTCGAAGACACAGTCTATCTCGAAGCGTTTGAAGAAGCGCGACAGATGCTCTTGTTCGGCGAGCAGGGGAAGTTGTGCCTTCGGGACGATCCGGACGTCGAGCCGTCGCTCGATGAAATCCGCGATGGCTCTCTTGATCGTCATTGCACCTCTTCGGGTAGCGGAGCGCTTGCAGTTGCCTAGCTCGAACTACTAAGTCGCTCTTCAGCCATGCCGGGTTCGAGTTCAAGATTACAAAGGTCAATTCGCACGGCTTGAATTGTGTGTTTTAGCTGTGTGCGACGCTCGCCTGCGCGACCGCGTCCTGGGACCTTGTCGAATCTCCTGAGATTGGGTGGGGCCGTCGCCTGAAGCATGGTAACGGCGCGAGGCCCCTGGGCTCACAACGGGAATGCAGATCCTCCGTTGGGAGGACGTCTGATCCCCGGCAAATGGGCCGAAGATGGCCTGAAGCGACCGCCCTTCGGACCGACGTTAAATCTTGTTCGCCGCGGTGGCGATCAATATTTGGCAGCGACCGCTACTTGTTATAGCAGTCTTGCTCATAGCCGTCCTGCCTGATCGCCGCTTTCCAGACCGCGAGGTTTCCAGAATGAAGGCCATATTTTCCGCCGTTGTCGCGTTCGTTGGTTTTACCGGTCTGGCAGCCGCACAGGCTCCGGTCGCTGTCGTCGAGGACGTGCAGGGAAAAGTCACTGGTGCCGAGTTCATGGACTATGTCGCGCCCGGCCAGGTCATCAAGCTCGGGCAGGGCGGTTCGATCGTGCTTAGTTACATGAAATCCTGCTGGCGCGAGGTGATTACCGGAGTGGGTACGGTCATCGTGGGCGCGGACGACAGCATGGTCCATCTGAGTGAGGTCAAGGCCGGCAAGGTGAAGTGCGACTCCAGCCATTCGCAATTGATCAATCGGGAAGTTGGCGAAAGTGCCGCGACCGTGGTCCGGAGCCTGGCCCCAAAGGGGGCGGCGTCGCCGGAATTGACGCTCTACGGCCTTTCGCCGATTTTCGAGATACCCGCGCGCGGGAAGCTGGTCGTTGAAAGGCTGGATCTGAAGGGCGAGCGGCACGATGTGGATCTCGCGACGGCGTCCCTCACGCGCAACAAGTTCTACGATTTTGCCAGGACCGGCAAGACGCTGAAACCCGGGGGGATCTATGCGGCAAGTCTCGGTCCGCGGAGGATCGTTTTCTCGGTGGCTCAGGGGGCCGAGCCAGGGCTGACCCCGATCATCGGCCGGCTGGTGCGGATGGAATAGCCGGCCGAATTCGAGTCCGGGACAGCGCCATGCGCAAACTCACCAGGCGAGATGCAGTCGCCGTCATTCTGATCGCCGTGGCGTGTGGCGTTGTTTCCATCCTTCCTCCGTTCAACCTGATCCATGGCTGGTCGATCGACGCGCTCACCGCATTGCGTTGGGAGGCGTTCGGTGCCCACCGCGATGCCGCCCCCACGCCGGTCGCCGTCATCGCAATCGACCAGGAGACCTACGAAACACCGCCCTTCAAGGGATCGCCGACCCTGACCTGGACCACGGAGCTCGGCCGGGTGTTGAGCGCGGTGATCGACGGCGGCGCCAAAGTGGTGGGTTTCGATATCGTATTTCCCACCTCGATCGAACAATCCGAGCTTCCCTTTGGCGACGATTTATTGGGGACACGAATGCGCGGCTTCGACCGGCCGTTCCTTCGAGCGCTTGCGAAGGGTGCTGCCGCCGGCAAGGTGGTGTTGGGTGAAATCCTGAGCGGCGAAGGGCCTTCGCCCGGACAACGGATCGCGGTGGGTCAGCAGAAGAATATCCGCCCGCTCAACGTCTTTTCCGACCCCGATGACGTGGTGCGCAGAGTACCGCTGATGTTCGGGACTGAGGGGGAGAGAATACCTTCGATGGCGCTGGAGTTGGCGGCACGCGCGCTCAACAGCGAACCGGTACCCGCCGGATATGGCGGCGTGACGCTTGCCGGCTACCTCATTCCGAGCGCGGTGCCAAATACGCTGACATTGAATTTCGAGGGTGGCGCCAATGATATCAGGACGTTTTCGCTCGCCGATCTGCGTGCCTGTGTCGAGCGCGGCAACACCGATTTTTTTCGACGTCAATTCGCCGATAAGATCGTGATCTTCGGCACGTTGCTCGGCTCGGAGGATCGGAAATTCACCTCCAAGCGTTTTGCAACCGGGCTCGATGGATCGCGGGCGCCGCGTTGCGCGCTGCCGCCGGCGCCGCCGTCTCCCGGGCAATTCAGGCGGGGTTCGATTGCCGGCGTTTATATTCATGCGACCGCGGTCCAGAACCTGATGACGCACGACGCGGTTGTCGAACCTGGCCGCCTGGCGACAACGCTCATCGCAATCGCCTTTGCCGCGCTGGCCGGGCTCGCGGCGCGAATGCTCGCGCCGGGTGCCGCGGCGGTCGTCCTTCTCGGCGCCTTTGCGATCTGGACATGCCTCGCGGCATCAGCATTTACGTGGTCGTCGTTGGCGTTGCCGCTCAGCGAGCCGTTTCTCGCCGGATTTTCCTCGATGGTTACGATCATCGGTTACCGCCTCGGCGTAACCGACAGGGGAGAACGATTGCTCCGGAAGAGTTTCGCTCTCTATCTCGCGCCGCAGGTGATCGAAAAGATGCTGGCGTCCAAAAAACTGCCGGTGCTCGGCGGCGAAACGCGCGAGGTCACCGTGTTCTTTTCGGACCTGGAAGGCTTTTCCTCGATCTCGGAGAAGATGACCCCGGCGGACCTCGTGGCGTTCATGAACGAATATCTGTCCGCCATGACCGACATCATCGAAAGCCGGGGCGGCTATATTGAAAAATATGTCGGCGACGCGATCGTGGCGGTGTTCGGCGCGCCGGCCGACGATCGCGACCATGCCAGCAATGCGACGCATGCTGCGCTCGGGTGCCGTGCGCGCCTGGAGGAACTCAATCAGGGCTCCGCGGCCTTCAAGGGCCATAAGGTAGCCCAGCGGATGGGGCTCAATTCCGGTGAGGCGCTGGTCGGAAACATCGGCTCGCGGCGCCGCTTCAATTATTCCGTGATGAGCGACGCGGTGAACGTCGCCTCGCGGCTCGAGGGTGCGAACAAATACTACGGCACCACGATCGTCGCCTCGGAGACGACGGTTGCGCTGACGGAAACGAAATTCGCGTGGCGCGAACTCGACGCCGTCCGGGTCCAGGGACGCTCCGCGCCGGTCAAGATCTACGAACTGCTCTCGGAGGCGGGGCAGGAGACGCCGCAGCAGGTTGCGGCTGCTGCGGCCTATGCCGAGGGTCTTGCGCTATGGCGGGCTCGCGAGTTTCAGGCCGCGGCAAATTGTTTCGCGCGGGCGGCAGAGATCGACAAGCCGTCCGCACTGTTTCTCGGCCGGGCGAACGCATTTACAAGCAATCCCCCCGGTCCGGACTGGGAGCCGGTCAGCACACTGGAAGGGAAGTAGACGTCGGCGAAATTGTGATCGTTCCCGGTCACCGTCTGTTGCCGATGACGCCAAGCTGTCGCAGTTTTGAACGGGAACCTGCGGGTGTCCGGGAAGGTCTCGTGCGATAATCGCACGATATCGGACCGACCGCCGGAAGCCGGGAGAGGAACAAACATGGCCATTCGACTTGCCGCGCTGCGTGGTGCTGGTGCGGCCGCAGCCCTGCTGGCCTTCGCCATGCTGGCGACCGCGCATGCCGAGGATGCGCCGCCACCCCAGGAACATCCCGCGGCGGCGCCCGCGGGTCAGAAATCCGGCAATGGCCGCGCCGGCGCTCCGGCTGCGCCGGCGGCGGCCGAGCAACACAGGTTGCCGCCGGATTCCACGACCAAGCAGACGCTGGTGCTGCCCGGGCGCACGCTCGCTTTCACGGCGACCGCGGGCTCGATCCGGCTGTTCGACGGCAAGGGCGAACCGCAGGCCGACATCGCCTACACATCCTATCAACTGGATGGCGCCGATCCGTCCACGCGGCCGGTAACGTTCCTGTTCAACGGCGGGCCGGGAGCCGCCTCCGCCTATCTGCAACTCGGCGCCGTCGGGCCGTGGCGGCTGCCGATCGACGGTGATGCGGCAATTCCCTCCGCCACGCCCGATCTTCAGCCCAACGCCGAGACCTGGCTCGATTTCACCGACCTCGTCTTCATCGATCCCGTCGGCACCGGGTACAGCCGTTTCGTCGCGACCGGCGATGACGTGCGCAAGCGGTTTTTCTCGATCGATGGCGACGTCAGCTCGATCGCGCTGACGATCCGCCGCTGGCTGGAAAAGTCCGGCCGCCTGCTGTCGCCCAAATTCGTCGTTGGCGAAAGCTATGGCGGCATCCGCGGGCCCAAGATCGTTCGCAATCTGCAGACCGAGCAGGGCGTCGGCGTCAAGGGCCTGATCCTGGTCTCGCCGGTGCTCGACTTCCGCGAGTTCACGGGCTCGAGCCTTTTGCAATATGTGGCGAGCCTTCCCACCATGGCGGCGGTTGAGCGCGAAACCAAAGGCGCGATCACCCGCGCCGACATGGCCGACGTCGAAAGTTACGCGCGCGGCGACTTCCTTTCCGATCTGGTCAAAGGCCAGGCCGACGGCGCGGCCACCAACCGGCTTGCCGACAAGGTGGCGGCACTGACCGGGATCGATCAAGCCGTAAGCCGCAGGCTGGCCGGGCGCTTCGACGCGATCGAATTCCGCAGGGAATTCGACCGCAAGAACGGCAAGGTGACGGGACGCTACGATGCGTCGGTCAAGGGCATCGATCCGTTTCCGGATTCGAGCTTCTTTCATTTCAACGATCCTTCCGGCGAGGCGTTGCTGGCGCCGCTCACCAGCGCCGCGGTCGACCTCACCACGCGCAAGCTCAACTGGCGGCCGGACGGCTCCTACCGACTGCTCAACGGCGAGGTCGAAAAGGCCTGGGATTTCGGCCACGGCGTCAGTCCGCCCCAATCGATACCCGAGTTGCGGCAGATCCTCGCGCTCGATCCGAAGCTGAAACTCCTGATCGGGCACGGGCTGTTCGATCTGGCCACGCCGTATTTCGGCACCCGGATCGAACTCGACCAGCTTCCGGCCTTTGCCTCGCCCGATCGGGTGAAGCTCGTGGTCTATCCGGGCGGCCACATGTTCTATTCGCGCGACACCTCACGGCAGGCGTTCCGCACCGAGGCCGAGGCGCTGATGAAGTGAGAACCGCAAAAAGCAAAACCGGCGCAGCCTTCTCAGGCTGCGCCGGCTGAACGTGCGCGACGGAACTCAGTAAACGAGGCCGGTGCCTGGCGCTTTTTCAAGCGCGGCGGCGAGCGAGCGATATTCCTCGCTGTTGGTTCCCGCGAGCGAGGCGATCTTGCTCAGGTGATATTGCGCCTGGTCGCGGTTGCCCTGTTCGACCTGCCACAGCCCGTAATACTGCCAGGTCTTGACATGGTTGGGATCGGACTTGAGCGCGCGCTCGTACCAGATCTGGGACACCTTGTAGTCGCCGAGCTTGCGATAGGAATAGCCGATCAGGGTGGCGACGGAGGCGTTGTCGTCGTGGCCGAGCGCCTTCAGCTGCTCGATCGCGGCGGCGTAATCGTTGCGGTCATAGACCGTGCTGTAGGCCGCATGATAGGCGGCAACGAAACGGCCGTCCTCGATGCTGGAGCTCTTGTCCTTCTTTCCCTTCTTGACGCTCGACGACGCCGGAGGCGAGGGGCTTTCGTCGCCCGAGGCATGCGCTGGGGTAAGCAGAGGCACCGCTATCAGCGCCATCGTGAACATTGCCAGCGTCAAAAGCCTGATTGCGTATTTGTTCATTCGTCGCTCCCGATTTTGTGAGGTCGTGCCGCACCCGAGCCTGCAGACTTGAACACCCCCAGGATCAGAACATTCCCGGGTGATCAGGCCATATTTGGGGCGTCTCCACTTCGGCCGTTCCCGCCAGGCGTCGCGCGCGGTGGCGAAGCGAACATGACAATTATGTCATCCAGATGAACGAAGTCCATCGTCGCGCTTCAGGGTGGGTTCAGCGCGGCGCCTCTAAGGTCACGGCCATGATCCACGAGCCCGGCCATCCGGCCGGCCACCTCGTGATCCCCTTGAGGAGGACACAACCATGTTGAAAACCATTTCCGCCGCGCTGCTCGCAGTTTCCGTTCTCGCCGCGCCCGCGTTCGCCGCCGGCCAGGCCACCAATCGCGCCGCCAGCACGACGCCGGTCATCAAGGCCGAACAAGTGAAGCAGACGAAGCAGACGAAGCAGACGAAGCCGAACCTGCTGAACGCCAACGCCAAGATGGGCCGCCATCACGTCCGGGATGCGAGCCATCATCGCGCCCACCACAAGCATATCGCCGCGTTGAAGACGCACAAATTCTCGAAGGCTTCGACCAGACACGTCACGCCCGCCACCAAGCGCGGCTAACAACTGATCCGCGGGGGGTGGTTCGTCCACATTGCCCCCGCCGCTCCCGGCGGATATCAGGTCCGGCCCGCGTCATTGCGTCCCCAATGGCGTCGGGCCGGAATTGAAGTCGTGAGCAGAGGGAAGGCTGATCGAAATGCGGATTCCCTTTGATGCACGGAAGGTCTAGAACCGCCCTCGGTCGGGAACCGCTGGGGCGCCGGACCTTCGAACGGGTTTGCACTTGGGAATATCAGCAAAGTATGCGGCCATCCTGCTGCTGCCGATCGTGCTTGCGGCCTGCGCCGGCGGCGAGGACAGGGACTCCGCTTTCAATATCGATAATGGCAGCGACGCCAACCAGCCCTTTCCCAACAATTACCGCGCGGAACTGCTGGCGTTCATGAGGACCTATCTCAATAATCCCGCCGGCGTGCATAACGCCGTCATGGCCGAGCCGGTGCAGCGTACCGTCGGCGGACGGTTGCGCTATGTCAGCTGCCTGCGCTTTGCCGCACGCGAATCCGACGGCAGCTACCGTGAACCGCGTGAGCGCGCCATCCTCTATGTCAACGGCCGGCTCGACCGTGTGGCCGAGAACGCCAGCGAAATTTGCGCCAGCGCGGTCTACGCGCCGTTTCCGGACCTGGAGAAGCTGACGCGCTAGCCTCGGCCGGATGCGCAATCACGCTTTCGTAATCGCACGACCTTTCGCAATCGAACGCGTCGGATCACGCGTATCGATTTGCCGCCGCAATCGCGCACTATCTTTGATAAAATTAGCACAGCGCTGCGATTCGCGCAGCGTGAGAGAGGGGTACGGCACGAACATTGCTTGAGATGACAGCGGGGTAGGCTTTGACATTCAGGAGCGTGGCACATGAAGCGCATCGTGTTTGGTCTGATCCTAAGTCTGGTGGTTGCTTGCCTTGTCGGCAGCGTAGGAGCTCGCGACCTTGATGGTCGCTACGCGAATTCACCGCTCAAACCTTGGTTCGATCATCTCGCGAGCGGCAAGGGATTGTGTTGCTCGATGGCGGATGGCGAGAGCGTCGCGGATCCCGACTGGGAATCCAAAGACGGTCACTATCGCGTTCGCCTGGAGAATAACTGGATCGATGTTCCCGACGATGCCTTGATTACCGAACCGAACCGCGCCGGGCGCACGATGGTTTGGCCGATACGGTTCGATAATCAGATCTCGATCCGGTGCTTCATGCCGGGCAGCATGACCTAGCGAGCGAAGACGCCTGTCGACAGCGACCGGTCCGCCCCCAACGGCCGGCCTGCGTTGCTGTTGTTCGTTCAGTGGCCTTCCGCGAAAATGAAGATCGCGCCGGTCAGCGTCGCGCCGATGGCGAATGTCAGCATGATCGTGCCGACGCATACGATGATCGCCTGCCTTCCGCCGTGCGCGATCAGCGTCGCCGTGCCGGCGGGGTCTATGACGATCAGCAACAGCGCGAAGGTAAGGCCCATCGCCACGCCCATGGCCGTCTGATTGGCCAATCTCGCCGCACCCGGCCGGCTCGCCATTCCCTGGCGTCTTTTCGTCTGCATCGGCGCCTCCTGCGGTTCGCGCCACGAAAAACGCCTCGCCAAATGCCCGGTTCCCCTGCGGCCTGATCAGGCGCGCGGGGTGGGATGAACCGCAGCCGAAGCCGGCTTTCAGGCGTCGTTCAGCTACGCGGTGCGATGCTGGCGAACATTTCCTGCCGGAGTCGAGCCGTGAGCAATCTGTTGTTCTTCCGCCGTTCGCTTGCCACCCGTCATGCCGCGATCGAGACGATGCGCCGGGCCCGCGCGATGCCACCGGGACCCGAACGCCGCGCCACGCGCCGGTTCGCCCGCGCGCTGAGCGATCTGGCAAAAACCGAAGCGTGGCTGGAAGGACAAATGTCAGACGGCCGGCCGCCACCTACGCACCCGCGCATGCCGACCGCGCCTTCCGGTCGGGAGGTTAGGACCGGGACACCTGACGCCGGTGCCCGCGTTGCCTGGCGGGAACCGCGATCACTTTTTGGCGAGACGTGAACCGCGACCCTGGCGGCGCAGACACAACTACATCCTTAAACCGCTTGTCGTTCGGGCAAAAGATCGTTCGCAGCGTGGAACAAAAGGCCGTTGTTGCGGTGCCGTTACAGTCGCGAACCATCACAGCTCCGGCATCGCCGCGAAGCAACCAAATTGACGCCACGTTGTTTGAATTGATCTCACAACGAGACTAACGGGGATCAGTAATGAAGAAGTTTCTGCTTGGCGGAGCTGCCCTTGTCGCATTCGCGGCTCCCGCATTTGCGGCTGACATGCCCGCGCGCACATATACCAAGGCTCCGGTCTATACGGCGCCGCAGGCGGTCTACAACTGGACCGGCTTCTACATCGGCGGCCACGTCGGCGGCGCCTTCGCGGGCAACAACAGCCTGGAGGGCAGCGGCGGCCGGTTCCTGGGCGGCGTGCAGGGCGGTGTCGATTACCAGTTCGCCACCAATTGGGTGATCGGCGCGGAGGCCCAGTACAGCTGGCTTGCCAACAACAATTCCGGTGTGCTCTTCCCGGGCAACACCCTGGTGACCGCCAAGAACAACCAGCTCGGCTCGGCGACCGGCCGGCTCGGCTACACCTGGGGTCCGGCGTTGCTCTATGCCAAGGGCGGCTATGCCTGGCGCGACAACCCCAATATCGGGGTCAGCGTCGGTGGCGTGCCGGCGGCCTTCACGACCAATGGAAATCACAAGGATGGCTACACCGTCGGCGCCGGTCTGGAATACATGTTCGCGCCGAGCTGGTCGGCCAAGGCCGAGTACCAGTATTACAATTTCGGCAACACCACCTTGGCGAGCGGACCCGCCCCGATCGTCGGCGCGCGTTTCCGGGACGACGAGCATACCGTCAAGGTGGGCATCAACTATCGCTTCGGCTGGGGCGGTCCGACCGCGCCGCGCTACTGAGGCGGCTGCCGGTTGGCACGACGACCAAAAGGCCGGCCTCGCGCCGGCCTTCTTGTTTCGCCGGCGCGTGCTCGCGGCGCGCGTGGCGTAATCGAAAAATAATTTTTGCCGTCTACGGAACTTGCGCCCGTAATCGGCTATTATGGGTTTGCCGGTTAGTGGACATTGAACATGCGTGCCTTGTTTTCAATATTGATGCTGTCCGCGCTTACCCTGCCGTGTGTTGCCCAAAACGTCCTGAAATCAGAGCCGCTGGTGCTGGCGCCCTATGAGACGGCCTACGTGCAGGATGTTTCCTGTCCCGTCGGCAAGGTGCTCAAGGTCACCGGCGCGATCAGGGGCCTCCATCGCAAGAAGGCCTGTGTGACGCTCGTTTCCGACCAGGCGTCGCTGGCTGTGGCGACGCCGTAGGCAGGGCACAAGCTCCTCAATGGGTCATCGTCCCCGTGAGGGCCGTGACCCAAAGCGAGGGGCGCTGCCCTTCATGAACTGAGCTGGAATTCCTGCTGTTCTTCGCGCTCGGCGTCGGCCTGGTTCTTGGCCGGGTCTTCCTGGGGGTCCGGCCGGCAAGGCCTGATCTCGTAGTCATTGTCCAGCACCGGCCGCGGCGCCGGTTTGTCGTCTTCGGAAACGACGTCGACCACGAGCCCGCTCTTTCGGGCGTGCTTCCAGACGTCTGCCTCGGTCGGATAGGCCTTGCTCAATTTGGCGTCATTGCTGAACAGGGCGTAGGGCATCGGATCTCTCCAAAAACACCCTCTTAACGCGCCGGGGAGAGCAGGGTTTCAGCCCGGCTGCGGCAGGTTCACGCGCAAGTGAGGGTACGCGGATGGCTGGTCGAGGCCGGTTTGCCCGAGGAAAATGCATCAAAAAGGACGACAAAGCGGCCGCTTTCGGGCGGTCTGGCCCGGGAGTGCCTGAGTTGTAAACGAGTTCCTGAATCCGGCGAAAAATAATCCGCGAGACTCCCCGGCTAGAATCGCCGGATGTTTTGATCGTGATGGCAACCACCTTCAAAACATCCGGCGAGCGAGTGCATGTGGTGCTGACCGTAGCGCTGCTGGCGGCATGCGCGGCCAATCTGATGCTGGTTTGCTCGTGGCTATAGTACCCGAGCCGCCATGGCCTGCCCCCGGGCAGAAGCGCCGTCATCGCGCCGGATGCCCCCTGGGATTGCGCGCAACCGACAGAGCCGATTGACGCCGCGTCCATTCCCTCCATCATGCAAGACAAGAGCGCGACAGCGGCCGCAGGGCTCTCGCGGATAGGGGTGGGGGAGGCGCGGAATGATCGAGACGCTTTCGCAGCGGGTCAACGGCGATGAGGCGCTCGTCCGGCGTGGACGCTTCCTGACGACTACGTTTCTCCTGGAAATCGGCCCAACCGCCTGGCTGATCTCGATCTTCGAAGGCCGGGTGGTGTCGGTGGCCCGCGGACCGTTCGTGATGCCCTCATCCGCCTTCGCGCTGCGCGCCCCGGAAGAGGAATGGCGGAAATTCTGGAGCAACAGGCCGCCGCCCGGCTCGAACGACCTGATGGCGCTGATCAAGCGACGCGTCCTCAAGGCGGACGGCGATCTTCAGGTCTTCATGGCCAATCTTCGCTACTTCAAGGAGGCGCTGGCCAAGCTGCGCTCCGAAGGGCCCAGGGAAAAGGACGGGGTAAAGGCATGACCGCGCCATTCGAGCCGATCGTCGGCCGCTACTTCCATCTCGATCTGTTCGGGCGCAGCCACCGCATCTATGTCGAACAGGCCGGACAGGGCACCCCGCTGTTGTGTCTGCACACCGCGGGCGCCGACGGGCGCCAGTACCGGGCGCTGATGAACGACGACCGCATCACGCGCGATCACCGCGTCATCGCCTTCGACATGCCATGGCACGGCAAATCATCGCCGCCGTCAGGCTGGCACGATGAGGAGTACCAACTCACCTCGGCGCAATACACCACGATGATCCTTCAGATCATGACCGCGCTCGAACTCGACCGGCCAATCCTGATCGGCTGTTCGATCGGCGGGCGCATCGCGCTGCATCTGGCGCTCGAACATCCCGACCGCTTCCGCGCCATCATCGGCGTGCAGGCGGGCGCGCATGTCGATCCCTATTATGATCTGAACTTCCTGCATCGCCCCGACGTCCATGGCGGCGAGGTGGCAGCCGCCATCGTCTCCGGACTGGTCGGACCCGATGCGCCCGATCGCGAGCGCTGGGAAACGCTGTGGCACTACATGCAGGGCGGTCCCGGCGTGTTCAAGGGCGATCTGTATTTCTACAAGCTCGACGGCGACATCCGCGGCCGCGTCGCGCAGATCGACACGCGCCGCTGCCCGCTGTTTCTGCTGTCCGGCGAATACGACTATTCGTGCACGCCGGAGGAGACGCTCGCGGTCGCGAGCAGCGTGCCCGGCTGCGAGGCGGTCATCATGAAGGGCCTCGGCCATTTCCCCATGAGCGAGAACCCCGCGGAGTTTTTCAAATACCTGCTGCCGGTGCTCGAGAAGATTGGTGCAATGGAATTGTCGGTTGCCGCAAAGGTGCGCGCGGGAGCGTGAAGCGCCGCCGCGATCTAGCCGAGCGCGCTGACCGCCCGGCTCACGAGAAACCAGGATATCCGTCCGAGAAACCAGAGCCATCCGCCCATGGCGGCGACCGCCATCAAGGCATAAAGCGACAGCACCGCGCGATCATGAAGCAGGGCCAGTGAACCGTTCTGGTTCCGAATCTGTTGGTCGTTGTTTTGTTTCATGCTCGCAAAGATCATCAATCGGTGCCTTGCCGTATAAGCGCGTTCGGCGCGCCTGTTGTTAATTCAGAACGATTTTCTGCTTGTTCTTGCGCTTAACCTAACCGGTCAACCTTACCGCCCGCGCCGCAATAGAACTGTGAAATTGATCACACAAGCCGGGAAGTCCGGTGGCTTGTGCCTTGCTCCACGGGGAGTGAACCACCCGTGCATGACTGTGTTTTGACACCTGATGCATCGCGATGATTTTTGAGATCACGACCGTGGACCCGATCGCGATCTTCATGAAACCCCCGCTTTTTCAAGAGAACACGAACCCCAGGGAAGTGGGAAAAATCCCACGCGGCTCGCCAGCGTGAACCATATCGACTGCCGGTGGGTATACAAAAACGTTCCGGGATGCAAACGAGGGGACGGTGCGTCGAATGATATGCCGACTCCCAACCTCCGCAAGCTCGCCGCCGCGCGTCGGATCGAAGCCTAAGTGATCAAAAGTGATCAGAGAGGTCGGTGAAAGCTTGCGCATGCCGGGCGGAGGCTGTTTACGCCTCGATCTAATCCGACCAAAACGCGGCCTTGTATTTGAGTAGCCGGCGCTGTCTCGACCGCCAGGATCGAAACGCATATCCAAGGCCAAATCCGCACGCGAAAATCGCAACGAGCACTGCTGTCATGGGAGGGCCGCCCTAGACCGTGAGCACAGCATTGTCCGCCATCAGGTAGACGTCTTGATGACAGCTGGTCGGTCCACTCAAACAGGTCTTCATCGAAACTGCTCCACGCCACATGGCCGGGATTCAAGAGGCGCGCGCCGGAATAGTTCCAGCGGGGTCCCGCGTCTCCTTGTCCGTTTTTGAGGCTGGTGAAATCGCAGTCGTTTGCCGCTTATGCGAGCGTTGCCGGCTTGCCGGGGCGCACACGCAAGCGGCAGAGATGGATATTGGCTGGTGCCGGTTGAGAGGATTGAACTCCCGACCTTCGGTTTACAAAACCGCTGCTCTACCGCTGAGCTAAACCGGCGAATTCTGGGGGATCAGGGACGGTCGAAATCGAAGTCTTGCGATTCCGCTGATCTGGCGGCCGGTCAAATACCAGACTTGCCCAAAAAGGGCCAGAACCTCCGAAAAGGGCGTCCGGCCCTCGGCAGGCATGAAAAGGCGGCCTCGCGGCCGCCTTTTTCGCTTCCCTCAGGGGATACGGCCTACTGGCAGAGATGCCGGCGGCCGTCGTCACCCTTGAACCACGTGCCGGGCTCACAGACAAACCCGTTGAGCTTCCAATAGCTTTGCTGCGGGGCATAGTTCTGGTGGGGCCTGCCGCGATAGGTGGTGTCGTAGCGGTAGCTGTTGTCGTTGTATAGGGATAGGAATCGCCGTGGAACGGCGCGGTCGCCACAGCGCCCGCGGTGCCGATCGCAGCCCCCGCGACGCCGGCCGCGACTTCGCCGGGCCCGAAGCCACGGTCATAGCGACGGTCCCAGCGGTTGTCGTTCCAGCTATTTTGCCAGCCGTTGTTGTCCCAGTTGTCATTGCGGTTCCACGCCGCGCCGTTGCGGTATACCGCCCGGCGCTGATAGCCGTTGCCGGTAGGGATTTCCCGGTCCCAGGTTCTGGCAGTTGGCGTTCGGATAGATTGCGGCGCATTTGGCGGAATCGGAGATAACGGGCTGCGCCATGACGCGGCCTGCCAGCGCGGAGGAAAGAACCACGGCGGCAGCGCCGAAGAGTGCGAATTTCTTCATGCGTTTCTCCCTTGATTGACCGCGAAGCCAAGCGCCGGTTGGCGTGGACGTTCCAAACTTTCCTCAGGCGCTCCTCAAACAGATGCGAGGCGGCGCTATGCGGCTCGCCGTTCGCGATGTTCCAGATCCGGCCTTTGTGGACCGGGCGCCCTCGGGGAGTGCAGGTCGCGTCCGCGGGATGGTATGCGGGCGATTGAGGAAGAAACGTGCGCGGCTGAGGTCCAGCATGGCGAGAAGGGGCGGACTCAGGCGCGAATTTTGCCCGGACAGAGTGGCCGGCGCGTATTACCGTCGTCGCAGGGAAGGAGCAGGGGACAGATGTTCGGAATTCTGGGGCTGGGATTTTTGCTGGGCATGCAGCACGCGCTCGAGGCCGACCATGTCGCGGCGGTGTCCGCGATCGCGGCGCGCCGTACCGACATTGGCGACATCGTCAAGCACGGGCTGACCTGGGGCCTTGGCCATACCCTGACCCTGTTCGTCTTTGCCGGAATTGCCATCCTGCTCGGTCAGGCGATCCCCGAGCATTTCGCCCGGCCGCTGGAGACCGCCGTCGGTGTCATGCTGGTCGGTCTCGGTGCGCATGTGCTGTGGCGGCTCTGGCGCGACCGCGTGCATTTCCACGCCCATGGTCACGGCGACGGCACGGTGCACCTCCACGCCCACAGCCATGCCGGGGAAACCTTGCCGCACGCCAATGCCCGCCACGCCCATGCGCACGGCTTTCGCTGGCGCACGTTGCTGGTCGGACTAATGCACGGCATGGCCGGCTCGGCGGCGCTGCTGATGCTCGCGGTATCAAAGGCTTCCAGCGCAATGGCCGGGCTCGGTTACGTCGCGCTGTTCGGGATCGGCTCGATGGTCGGGATGGGCGCGCTGTCGGCTGTCATCGCGGTGCCGCTTGCGGTCTCGGCGCGCTGGTTGAACTGGGCCAACAGCGGCCTGCAGGGCGCCGTCGGCCTGCTCACGATGGCGATCGGCCTTGCCACCATCGTCTCGACGGTGTTGGCGTAGAGCGTGCGCTGAAGGCGGCGCGCTCCCTTAACATTTCCTGATCGGGATCGCCGGCAATTGAGCGGCCGTAAACGCTTGCGCGTTAGGCTTACTCGAAATTTGGCCCGGGGCCTTAACCCCTGCGCCAAGCCGTTCGGATAGGTTGTCCGCAACAAATGGGACCCGCAACAATGCGTATTGGGCTGGCGCTGGCCATCTTGATCGGAACAACCGCCGCGGCGCTGGCCCAGGGCGGGCCCGTCCTGGTCATTCCCGCCCGTCCCGGAGTTCCCATCGTCATTAACGGCGTCGACGCATCCTATGCGGTCGTCGAGGGCGATTGGGGCCTCGGCAAGGGTTGGCACGTGACGCCTACCGTCTATGGCGGTCGCTATTACGATCCCACGCCCACCGTCGGTCATTATTATCCGAGCGCCGGGCAGCAGCCGGGCTACGGGCGCCTTGAAATCGAACCCCCCGCCAACCGCAAGCTGCCGCAGCCCGCGGAGAGTTATCACGACTCCTGGTCGGCCCAATCCAGTCCGCCGCAGCCGCAGCCCGAGGTTCCCCTTTATCCGCCGCCGGTCCTGCTCGCGCCGCCGGGCGATGGCGGCAGCCTGCTTCAGGCTCCCGCCCGCCTGCTGCCGAATCCCCAGCGCGTCAGGCCCCCGAAACTTCCGCACTAACCCAAATAGGTCCACAGGAGAGAGTAATGCGTCAGACGATTTCAGGATTGCTCGCGGCGTTAGCCGTGATGATCGCGGGTGCCGTGCCCGCGATGGCGTGCGGAGGCGGCCTGTTCCAGGGTTGCTCGTCATGCGGACAGGCTTACGCCGCGCCGTGCGCGCAGCCCCAATTCTACCAGCCTCAGGTCTATGTGCAGCCGCAGGCCTATGTGGCGGCGCCCGTCTATTCCGGCTGCAACACGGGCTGCGGCGGCTGGGGCTACGAGCGGCTGGCCGATCCGGTGCAGCAGTATCATGTCGCCCCGATGCGCCATCAATATTACTACGTCAATCAGGGTCCGACCTTTACCGGTCCCGGCGCCCTCGCGCCTTATCCGACCTACGAGGAAGCCGGCATCGACGGCCACCCGGTGTATCGCTACCACACCCATCCTCATTATGGCGGCTGGCACTACGGCCATGCGCATCGCCAGGTACTGCGCCGCTACTACTGATTCTCAGCACCGCAAGACGTCAACGCCCGTTCGCATCACGCGAGCGGGCGTTGGCATTTTTCACCATGACGTTTTCGGGCCAGCGCTCAGCTCATCAGGCCAAGCCGGCTGGCGCCGATATAGAGCGCCAGCACCGCGGCGTTGGAGACGTTGAGGCTCTTGATTTCGCCGGGCATGTCGAGCCGGGCCACCACGCTGCAGGTCTCGCGCGTCAACTGCCGCAGGCCCTTGCCCTCGGCGCCGAGCACCAGCGCCAGGGGTTGGCGCAAGGCCACGCTGCCGAGATTTTCGCCTCCCTGGCTGTCGAGCCCGACGGTCAGAAAGCCCTGGTCGTTCATTTCGGTGAGCGCGCGCGCGAGGTTTTGCACCGTCACCAGCGGCACCAGTTCCAGCGCCCCGGAGGCGGATTTCGCCAGCACCCCGGTGGCCTCCGGCGAGTGGCGCGCTGTGGTGACGATGGCCTTGACCGCGAACGCCGCCGCCGAGCGCATGATCGCCCCGACATTGTGCGGATCGGTGATCTGGTCGAGCACCAGCACCATGCCTTCCTGGGGCAGCGTGTCGATGTCGGGCGAGGGCAGGGCCTCGGCCTCCGCCAATAGCCCCTGATGCACGGCGTCCGGGCCCAGCCGCTGGTCGATCAGGGCCGGCCGCACGATCTCGGGCGTCAGGGGAAGCGCGATGTTCTCCTCCGCCAGCCGCCGCGCGGCGTTTTCGGTCAGCAGGAGTTTGCGGATATGGCGCTGCGGATTGGCCAGCGCCGCCGCCACCGTGTGCCAGCCGTAGAGAATCACCGGGCCGTCGGGGCTTGCGTCGCGGCCGCGCCGGGCCGGCCGCCGGCCGGATTCGTGGCCCTTGACGGGGCCTTTGCCGCCGCCGCGCCTGAAATGCTGCTTTCGGTCGCGATCGCTCATGGCAAGCTTCTGTCACGGGTTCCGAATAATGGCAATTTGGGCCCCCGCGCGGCCCGTTTTAGGGGTCCGGCTTGGTTGACTTTGAAGGGCGGCTTCGCCCATAAACGCGCCGACCGGCCGCCCGTCATCGGGCCTCAGGTTTCAGCGTCATCCATGGCCCTGTTTGCCGCCACTTCGGCGGCTGGGGTGCGATGCTGTTGAGAGGGGAAGTGTCCCGAGTGGCAAAGGGAGCTGACTGTAAATCAGCCGCCTCATGGCTTCGAAGGTTCGAGTCCTTCCTTCCCCACCATCCTGCTTCGGGCTGACGCGCTTCGCAGGATTGCAGCCAGCCCGATCGCGAAGCAGGATGCCCTCCGAAGCCTTGGCGAAGGAGGGCCGCCCCATGCACTTCACGCTGACGCACTTCGCAGAAATGCGCGCTCCCCACGCGTCCTGACTAACCGCCTCATCCCTCCGCCGCCTCCGTCTCCGGAAATGGCGCGCCCGGGCGATACAGCGAAACCGGCCGGATTTCATAGACCGCGCTCGGGTTGGCGCGGCGCAGTTCGCGCGCGGCCTCGGTGGCGGCATCCTCGCCGGCGCAGTCCACGACGTAGAAGCCCAGCAACTGCTCCTTGGTCTCGGCGAACGGGCCATCGATGACCACGCCGGTGCCGGGGCCGCGCAGGGTACGGGCCCTCTTCGTCCCGCCCAGACGCGCCGCGGGTCCGAGACGGCTCCTCTCGTTCACCCGGTCATGGGCGCGCTCCAGGTTGGCCATCAGTGCTGCGTCTTCCTCCGGCGTCCAGGACATGACGTGGGCTTCCACATGGTAGGCGAGGATGGCGTAAAACATCGGTACCTCATTGCGTTGGGAGGGGTTTTTTACCCAAAGGTTACCTTCGAGGACGTTTTACCCGAGCCGATCCCGACATTTTTCGCGCTTTTCGCGCGGCTTGGGCGGTCGGCGGGGCTGCCATCCCCAAACGCGGCTTGTGCAGCGCAGCATAGCCGATAAAACGGGTGGTCTCCAAGAGGTGCGCCTAAGTGACTGATATCAATGCCGACGTCTGGGTTTCGTCGAACCACCGCCCGATGGGCTTTCCCGAGTTCGTCGTCATCATCGCCTCGATCATGGCCCTGAACCCCCTGGCGATGGACATGATGCTGCCGGCGCTGCCCAATATCGCCTCCGCCTTCCACATTACCGTCGCCAACCGGCCGCAGGCGGTGCTGTCGACCTTCATGATCGGCTTCGGCGTCGGCCAGTTCGTGATGGGCCCCTTGTCCGACCGCTTCGGCCGCCGCCCGGTCCTGCTCGGCGGCATGGCGCTGTACGTCATCGCCAGCCTGCTCGCGATCGCCGCGCCGTCCTTCGAGACGTTGCTGCTGGCCCGCGCGCTGCAGGGGCTCGGCACCGCGGCCACGCGCGTGATCGCGACCTCGGTCGTGCGCGACTGCTACGCCGGCCGGCGCATGGCCAGCGTGATGTCGCTGACGATGATGGTCTTCATCGCCGTGCCCGTCGTCGCGCCGTCGTTCGGCCAGGCGGTGATGCTGCTGACGCAATGGCGCGGCATCTTCATCGTGCTGACGCTGTATGGCGTGCTGGCGCTGATCTGGAGCGCGCTGCGGCTGCCGGAGACGCTGCCGGTGTCCGAGCGGAAGTCGCTCGCGGTGGGTGACGTGCTCGAAGCCTTTCGCCAGACCGTGACCAACCGCCAGACCTTCGGCTATGCGCTGGCCGCCGGCGCCGTGCTCGGCGTGCTGTTCGCATACGTGTTCTCCTCGCAGCAGGTGTTCACCGAGATCTTCAAGCTCGGGCATTATTTCCCGCTGGCCTTTGCCGCCGTCGCGATCGGCATCGCTGTCGCGGGCTTCCTCAACGCCCGCATCGTCGGCCGGCTTGGCATGCGCGTGATCTCGCATGGCGGTCTCGTCGGCGCCGTTGCGGTGGCCGGAATCATGCTGGTCGCGGCGAAGCTGCAGATGCTGCCGCTGCCGCTGTTCATGATGTTGTCGGCGCTGATGATGTTCGCGTTCGGGCTGATGTTCGCCAATTTCACCGCGCTCGCCATGGAGCCCCAGGGGCATATCGCCGGCACCGCGTCCTCGTTGTACGGATCGATCACGACGCTGGTCGGAATCGGCATCGGCGCGGTAATCGGGCAGGACTACAACGGCACGCTGTTGCCGTTCGCGACCGGGTTTTTCGTCTGCACGCTCGGTGCGCTCGCCATCGTGGTGGTGGTGGAAAAGGGCCGGCTGTTCACGCCGCACCGGATGGTGAGGTAGTCACCGCCGGGTGTCGACGCGACACCACGACGAAACGTTCCGGAAACACGATAGTCGGAAGCGCGCTTGAACGCGCTTCCCGGACGGCACGACTGACGGGCAGAACGCGAAAATGCGTCGAGCCATTCAGCGGAGACCGCCATGTCACGGAAGCCAGCCAACATCATCAGCGACAGCGTGCGTATGCCTGCGGCCTCGCAAGCGGGCGATTTCCACGACGTCAGCGGCCATCATCGCTATTACGGCAGTTCGGCCTGCAACGGCGGCGAACGTCTGTCGGAAACCCTGCGCGGCCACCGGCCGTCGCTGCTCAGTCTCTTCGGATTCCAGAATCTGGGATAGCAGTGGGAACGACGCCGATGACCACACTGATCGCGAAGCCGCATCTGGTTCTGATCCTGTCCGTGCTGCTGTCAGTGGTGGCGCGGGCGGGAGTGCCGAAAGGCCTCTGCGTGACAGGGCGCGTGCTGCTGCTGCTGCTCGCCAGCGTCGAGAACAGCGCGGCGCTGATGGACTGGATCATCGGCACGGCGGCCGCGTGGCTGCCGATCCGCGAGCGGATCGAGCACTGCCGCGTGATGTTGTCGCGGCCTGCCGCGCCGCGCCGCCCATGAAAACGCGGCGGGATTGCTCCCGCCGCGCCATTTCTCGAAACTCGCTGGTCCAGGGCTGAGAGCGCCCCGATGCCGAACGCAAAGACGTTCAGCGGGCGATCCCAGCGAGGTGACAGCGCTTGGTAAGAGACACTGGATCACCTCCTTTCATTGTTCGTGGAAAGCTTAGTATAGGCACCGAATCAGCCGCTGTTAAGGGTGTCCTCGCGCGGAAGCGCCCGGAACAGGGCCTTTGCGCCCCGGCCCGTGCATGACCGGTTGAGGCCGCCCGCGGGCCGTGATAGTTCATCGCTGAATGCGGGTGTAGCTCAATGGTAGAGCAGCAGCCTTCCAAGCTGAATACGAGGGTTCGATTCCCTTCACCCGCTCCAATGTTTTCAGCTGCTTAGGCGAGGGTGGGTTCTTCATTCCGACAAAGCGGGCTGAGTAATTCCGACAAAGTTTTCGCAACGGTTCGCGCCGCTGAGGCCGCGCTCAATCTCGGCGAGTGATCAGGCGCTCTTGCCGCGCTTCTTGATGCGCCTGAGCTGCGCCATCTGGTCACTCCCGCCGTCATCGTGCAGGTATTTGACCATCGCCTTGGGCGGCGACCACGCCCTTTTTCATCAGCTCAAACTCGGTCAGGCCCGAGGTCATGGACTCGGTCGCGCCAGCATGGCGGCCCAACGAGGTGAACGTCAGGAAGGCCAGCCAAGTCGAGGGCTGTTGCCGGACAAGCGAGCAAATATTCGGCCGCGCCGGCATGTCCGTCATCCCGGATTTATTTCCGGATTTGTCGCCAGACGAGTACGCACAAGGTCAATATGGCTTCGCAGTGTATACAGATTGCTCGCATAGACAGTCGGCAATTGCAGATGGTTCGCCCGTTGATCAATCTGATCCAGTTTCGCATTCAAAGCGTTGGCGTCGAACTCTGGTCTTTGTGCCTCCATATCGTTCTCGATCGACCTGATTTGGTCGTAGAGCCGCCTGATCTTCAGTTGCATCGTCCAGTCGTACATTTGCGGCAGCAGCTTGAACACGGGGTATAGCAACACGGCCAAAGGGATCAGTACGACAAGGGCCGTTTCGACCAATGTTGCGATCCAGAACGGAAGGTAACCTTGCAGAAATGGTCGTCCGGATTTGTAGAAACGGCGTGCTTCTCCACTCAGCGGAAGATCGCTTGATTCGGCAGCAGGGAATTGTTCCGCCTTCTGGAAAATTCCAGGCTGTGAATGAATCTGGACGGCTGCATCGAGCAACAGGTACTGCAAGGCTGAATTCAGATCCGCGCGCACGGCAAGACTGGCCTTCGGCGCCAACAGCACAATATCCGCTGGCGGGCGGTTGGCTGCGAGATCGATGACCCCGGCAGGCAGGACCAGCTTGTGCAGAAAAGGATAAATTGCGACTAAAGCACCTACGTGAGTGTAGCTCCCGGCCTCGATGCCTTTGGTGCTGAGAAGAGACTGGACGACGGGAGACTCCCAGCCAGTCACGATGAACGCCGCGTCGATTTCGCCGGCGATCAGTTTCTCGGCCGCAACTTGCGGCGTTAGCCCCGATAGCTCGCCGATGATGCTGTCGAGCCTCGTCCTTGACAATATTTGCAGCGCCAGCGCTCGCCCGCCGCTTCCCTCGGGACCGATCGAAACCCGTCGGCCTCGCAAATTCTGCGCGCCCTCACCAATCTCAGCGCGGCGGAAAAGCCATAGCGGCTCATAGAATATCGTGCCAAGCGATTCCAGCTCCGGCGATTCCTTCCTGGTTGTGGTGCCACCTTGGATGAAGCCGACGCTTACCCCCGACCCGGAATCGCGTAGCCGTCGCAGATTGTCGAGACTGCCGCTTGTTGGCTGCAGCTTCAGCTCGATACCTTCTCTGGCCAGGATTTCACGGTAGCGGATACCCAATTCGTAGTTGGCATCACCCTCGACGCCGGTAGCCATGACTATCGTGCGCGGCGGTAACGACTCAAAGACGAAGACCGCTGCGCCGAGCAGAATCACGGCTGTCGCCCCAGCCGAGAGCTGGCGCCAGGATTTCCTGACGTAATTTCCGATTTTCATCGAGCGCGGGTCCCTGGTTGCCGTGTTGTTTCGCACCCACTCGCGAACCGCCGACAAATAACGGAAGGCAAAAAACGTCGACAGGCCGTAAATTACCCTAGCCACTAGCGGCAGAGCTAACTTGATGTGCATCAACGCAAAACGCCGCCGCCGCCGTGCTTGGGATCGGCGAGCGCTGATCTCCAGCCGGTGGTAACGGGCGCATGAAAGCGTGCCGGACAGCGGACAGAATTGCATGCGCGAAAAGCTACCCGGCGTACTTCATCTGCGCTCGCGTCAAATAGGCACCACCAGTTATCCGCGCCGACCCTTGTTCGAGTATTTGTGCCACGAACTGAGCCAGGCCACGGCGGACATGATCAGGATTCCGAAAATAGCGACCAGGAAATGCAGGACTATGCCGCCGGAGATCTCGGCCAACAGGAAGTACCCTGCAAACGCCAGAAATACGCCGAGACAAAATATCTCCAGGGAGTGCCGCCCGCAGAGGATCAGCGGCCAGAGCCATGGCGAGTTCAATCCGGGCCAGCCCTTCGGGACGAAGCGCACAGTGATCGCCGCGAGCGCCAGAAAGTGGGCGACCCTGAGCACGTCCAGATCGGTCTTGTCGATCGGATACATCCACTGCTCGATCCGACGTGGCAGCACATGATCCAGCTGCGGAAAATACCACGTCAGCGTGATGCAGAACGCCGCGAACACATAGGCGATCGACGTCCACAGGGTGATCGGTGACGCAAGAATTCGCGACATTCGTCGGGCGCCGCCCAGCGCGCACCAGGCGCCGAACACGAATAACAATTGCCAGGCAAACGGATTGAAGGACCAGAAGCCGCTCGGATAAGCGGTCAGATGCAGATCGAACTGCCAGGTGATCGCGTAAAGCACGACTGACAGCGCCAATGCGACGTCTGCCCTCCACTTGATCAGCCACAGGATCAACGGCAGAAAGAACATCAGCACGATATACAGGGGCAGAATGTCCATGTTCAGCGGACGAAATCTCAGCAGCAGGGCTTGAACGAGTGCCTCGCCGGGTTGCCTGAAGAACTCGACCACGCCCATTTCCTCGGCGTAGAAGGTGCTCCCGACCCGGGTGGCCAGGAAGTAAATTTCCGCCAGCAAGACGGTGAACAGGAACACCTGCGCGAGGTAGATCTGCCAAACCCTCCGCATGATACGCGCGGTCGCGACTATGAAGCCGAATTCAAACATCGCACGACCGTAAACCAGCGCTGCCGTGTAGCCCGATATGAAGATGAAAATCTCGGCTGCGTCGCTGAAACCGTAAGTGCGGATTGTGAACCAGCTCAGGACATCAGGAGATAGATGGTCGATGAAGATCAGCCATAGCGCCAGACCACGGAACAGATCGATCCGCAATTCCCGTTGGTTCGCGGGAAGCGGAGCTGCCGGATGCAAGGCCGCGGGTTCCTGGGCGACAATGGTCACCGTGCGGCCGATTTTACCTGCCGGATCAGCGCCCGACGGTCTTTGATGTAGGCGATGGTAACGCCAAGCCGTTCGACGGTGCCGATTACCTTGCCGTCCAGATCGCGGTCGCAATTCATGTGAGTCGGCGCAATGAAGAAATCCGACTGTTCCCAGGTCGGCTTAAAGTCCCAACGCAGTTGTGGAAGAGTAACCGCTTTCTCAAACGCGGGGCGCTCTCCACAAACTGCCACGGAATAGACTTTCGCCGGTGGGCTCCCCGCGACCGATGGGGTGCGGCGCAGATAGGTCTCAAGCTGAGTGAGCGCCTCGGGCATGCTGCCGAACCAATAGTCGAGATCGTAGCGCCGTGACGCTCCCTGGAGACCTCCGACTACCATGTTGTAGAAGAGATACTCGTACGGATGCAGCCTGACCAGGGTAACTGCGTTCCAGACGAAACTTGCCACTATGACCGCGAGCCCCCCGCCAGCGACCACGCGTCCGCGTGTCGCGAGCGCGGCCAGCGCCGTGTCGAGACCGATTGCCGCAAGGATCGTCAGCGCGGGGATTACGAAAAGAAAATGGCGCAATCCGGTGAACGCCGGGCCCTGAAAGGCCACCTGGCAAGCCAGCGGAATGATCACGGTCAGGGATATCAAGGCGATATCCCTCCGCGGCGGCTGCTTCGCTCCGGCGACGGCGCGCGGCAATACCGCGAACACGATCGCCATTACGGCGCCAAACAGCGTCAGCAAGGGCATGCGGATCAGTATGTAGATAGGTACATACAGTCGCGGCACATTCGCCATATCGTAGACCTCGCCGGCGAGGACCGTGCGAATCGCGTACTGAAATTCAGAGAAAGCGAGGAGCCCGCGGATCGGATTGAGCGGCGCCAACGCCGCCCATGGCCATGCCAGGATCATGATGACATAGGCGAGCAGCACCGCGGGCGCCAATCGGAACGACGTATCGATCACGAATCGCCACCGTCCGAGCCGCGGTCGAGGCAGGTAAACGGCAATTGCGGCGCTGACGTAGATCACCAGCAGCAAGCCGAGAACCCGCATGCCAAGCGCGGCGCCGGCCAGCAACCCGAACGCTGCAATATCGAGTGCGCGAGGCGATGGCAGGGACCGCGCGATCCGGACCAGGAACAGCGTCGCCCCAATCATCGCGGCGGCAAATGGAATGTCCTTGGTGTGGTTGAACATGGTGCCGTACCATGCTCCGCTCACACTCAGCCCGATTGCGGCGAACAGGGCCGCGCGCGGACCTGCGATCAGTCGCGCGGTCGCCGCAGTCGCGCCGATCCCGCCGATGCCGATCAGCGCGCACAGGATATGACGCAGATCGTACGGCTCGATCGGGATCAGATGGCTGAGGGCAACGACGATGACGTCGAACAAGCCGCCATAGAGATAAAGATTGTCGAAGCTGAAGACGCTCTGGTCCCTGAAGCCGCTGGTATAATAGGCCGTGATCAGCTCGCCGTAATGATGCTGAACGGCCTCATCGTTCGAGATCGCGTAGTCTTTGAAGGTGCCGAGCGCGATGACCACGAGCGTGGTGATGAGAACGAGCGTGGCGACATCGTATACGTAGAAGCGCCTGATCCACCGCGTCGCCTTGCTCCAGGGCAGCGCATTATCCGCGCCGTCGAGAAGGCGCGCTGCGATGACTTTCGTTTCGATCAGGCCACTATCCATCATCTTGCGACAGCAGGGCACCGCTCCGCATCAGCACGAAATCACGTTCTCCCGGGTTCGACCGCCGCTTTGCCTTGATCGACCTGGGACACCTCGACGAAAAGGCTGGGGACCCTTTGAGCCCGATCCAGAAGCCATGCGAGGCCGGTCATGATCAGCATGCCGCCGAAGCTGACAAGAAGTTGCATCCAGAGCGAGCGCGCGCCCGCCTGGGCGTGCTGAACCAGGATCCAATGCGCGCCAAAGGACAGGAATACGCCGAAGCAGAAAATCGGAAGCGAATGCTGGCCGCACAGGACCAGCGGGCGTAGCCATTTGGAACTGAGTATTTCCGCCTTGCGCGGAAAATACCGGGCGACCAGCAGCGCCAGGGCGAGGAAGTGCGTAAAGCGCAGCATATCAAGATCGGTCTTGTCGATCGGATAGATCGCCTTGATCATCCACTTCGGAATCAGCGATTCCAGGAACGGGCTGTGCCAGCTCATGACAATGAACAGTGCAAACGCAATCCACGCAACCGCAACCGCCTGCGCCACGCGGGACTGGATCAGTCCCTGCAGCTTGGCGACGCCTCCAACGCCACACCACGCGGCGAAGAAGAACATCAATTGCCAGGCGAACGGATTGAAGTACCAGTGTGTGCCGGGCGGATAGGAAGCGAGATTCCAGTCGAACACCCGCGCCCCGATGTACACGAGGACCGACCCAAGCAGGGTCCAGTTGGGGCGGCGCACCATGAACCACAGGATCAGCGGTGAAATGGCGATCAGCGAAATATAGAGCGGCAGCACGTCGAGATCGACCGGCTTGTAGCGCAGGGTAAGCGCCTGCCCGATCAGGATGTCAGGGTGCTCGAGAAAATTGTGAACATTGAATTCATCCGTATACATCGGATTGTCGAATTTCCGCACCGTGCGTGCGATCTGCGCCGTGAAAAACAGGAACAGCATGATGTGGGCGACATACATCTGCCAGACGCGTGTCCACAGTCGCTTGAGGGCGGCGATAAATTGGCCGCCAGCTATGATCGGGCCGTAGATGAAGCCGGCCAGATAGCCGGAAATGAACACAAAGAATTCGGCGGCGTCGCTGAAGCCGTAATTCTTCAGGGTCAGCCAGGCAACGACGTCATCCGGAATGTGATCGAGGAAGATCATCCACAGCCCCATGCCGCGAAACAGATCGAGCCGCAGATCGCGCTCGAACTCGATGCGAGAGAGATGCCGTGTCCAGGTTGGCCATTGTGCCTATCCATTCGCGTATTGCAGCCAATTAGATCAGATGGCCGCAAGGTCCGAAAGTGGCCAATTGTGAGAACAGGCGACGCTTGCTGCATGCTCCATTGACCCAATCCGCCAGAGTCCGCGAAATATCCTGGCAGGTGGGGCAGTCCATCGATTGCGTTAGATCAAGTCATTCAGGCTACCGGCAAGTCATTCAGGCTACCGGTATGTGGCTATGGCGACCGATGCACTTTTTGGCCGCGCAAAATCCGCGATGGACAGTTGGCGCAAAGCGGCCGTTCGCCAAAGCTCCGTTGTCGGCTTAGTACCAACCGACAATTTGCCGCACTCGATCAGCTCGCGCGACCCCGATGATCCCTTGTTCCTCCAGGTCAAGGAGGCGCGTCGTTCGGTGCTCGAGCCCCATCAGCGGCGGTCTTCCGCGGCGCACAACGGCCAACGTGTTGTGATTGGACAGCGCCTGATGCAATGTTCGAGCGATATTTTCCTGGGCTGGTCCAGGGGACCCGGCGGTCGAGATTTCTATGTGCGTCAACTTCGGGACATGAAGGTCGCACCCGATGTGGAAGCGCTGAGCCCACGAATGATGCGAGCCTACGCCACGCTCTGTGGCCAGGCGTTGGCACGCGCCCACGACAAGGCGGGGGATGCAGCAATGATCGCGGGCTATCTGGGTGGTAGCGATGAGTTCGACGAGGCGATCGCCGAATACGCGGTCACCTATGCCGATCAATCCGCGCGCGACTATGCGAACTTCGTCAAGGCCATCCGGGCCGGCGAACTGAGTACCGATGTGAGACCTGGCCAACTTGAGGTCGTATTGAGATGAAGCGGATACTGAAGATTACCAGTTCGATCGCTCCGGGCGAGCTCATGTTTGCTTGTCACAATGGCTGCAGGGGGGTTCTTGCCATGGTACCGAGGGCCAGCGGTCATCATTGAGGGACAGTCGTTGACGCGCAAACGACGGAAATCTGGCAACAAGGACGGATCACGGAAGCGCCCCGCCGGTGAGTCGTCGGAGGCTGCGCCATCGCAACGGCCTGCTCCGGGCAGATCCGAAAATGCATTCCTTCGGAAACGCTGGATCTGGATTGCGACGTTAGTCGCTATGGCGGTTGTCCTCGCCTCCGGGCTCGCTTTCCGCTTCCTCAATGACGGTGTGCTGGCTTCGAGGCCGCCGATCTCGGCCATGGCAACCTTCGTCGGTAGCAAGACCTGTGCCGGCTGCCACCAGGCAGAAGCCAAATTGTGGGATATCTCCCAGCACAAGGCGGCGATGGCTCACGCCACCGACAAGACCGTGCTCGGCGATTTCAACGATGCCACCTTCGATTATTACGGCGTGCATTCCCGCTTCTTCCGCAAGGACGGAAAGTTTCTTGTCGAGACCGACGGCCCCGACGGCAAGCTCGGCGTGTTCGAGGTGAAATACACCTTCGGGGTCGATCCGCTGCAGCAATACCTCGTCGAATTCCCCGATGGCCGTCTTCAGGTGCTGGCCCTTTCCTGGGACAGCCGGCCGAAGGACGCGGGCGGCCAGCGCTGGTTTCACGTCTATCCCGATGAGGAAATCAAGCACGACGACATCCTGCACTGGACGAAATTGAACCAGAACTGGAATTTCATGTGCGCGGAGTGCCATTCGACCGGCCTGCGCAAGAATTATGACGCGAAGACTGACCGCTTCGCCACCACCTGGGCCGAGATCAGCGTGGGTTGCGAGACTTGTCATGGCCAGGGCTCGGCGCACGCCGCATGGGCGCGCGATCAAAAGAGCTGGTGGCCGTTCGGCAAGCGTGAGGACGCGAGCAAGGGATTGCTGGTCAATTTGGACGAACGGCGCGGCGTCACCTGGCCGATCGATCCGCAGTCCGGGACGTCGCATCGCTCGCTCGCACCAATGGCGCTGCGCAAGGAGGTCGAGACCTGCGGGCTATGCCACGCCCGCCGCGCCGGCTTCAGCGAGGACTGGGTGCCCGGCCGGTCGCTGTCGCAGACGCATGTAGTCGAGCCGCTCGCGCGCAGCACCTATCATGCCGACGGCCAGATCCGCGACGTCGAGGAGCCGTATAATTATACGCCGTTCAAGCAGAGCAAGATGTTCGCCGCGGGCGTCACCTGCAGCGATTGCCACGAGCCGCACAGTTCAAAACTTCGCTTCTCGGGTGATGGCGTTTGCCTGCAGTGCCATGCTTCCGGCCAGTACGCGGACGCGAAGCACCGCCATCATGCGAGCGTTGATCCGCCACCTGCCTGCATCTCCTGCCACATGCAGGCCCGAACCTACATGGTGGTTGATCCCCGGCATGATCACTCGTTCCGAATCCCGAGGCCCGATCTCTCGGCCAAACTGGGAACACCGAACGCATGCAACGGCTGTCACGGTGACAAGCCGGCGCAATGGGCCGCCGCCGCAATCGAACAATGGTTCGGTCCCCGGCGCGAGGGTTTTCAGACCTATGCGGCGGCGTTCCAGGCAGCGCGCACCGACGCCGCGGATGCCGCCGCGCTGCTTGCCGCCGTTGCCGCCGACAGCAATGCCCCGGGGGTCGCGCGCGCGAGCGCGCTCTCCGAACTCGCCTCCCACGTCTCGCCCGGCAATATCGCGGCGGCGCGAGCCGGACTTGCCGATTCCGATCCAATGGTGCGGATCGGCGCGCTCGACATGCTGGAAAATGTTCCAGCCGGGCAGCTCTGGCCATATGTATCCCCGCTGCTCGCCGATCCCGTGCGCGGCGTTCGGATCAAGGCGGCCGCGCTGCTGGCGCCGGTTCCGGTCGCGAGCCAGCCCAAGCCAGATCGCAATCGCTTCGATGCTGCGGCAAACGAATTCGTGGCCGCGCAACGCGCCAACGCCGAGCGGCCGGAAGCCCGCACGACACTGGCGAACTTTCTGGCTCAGCGCGGACAGGCCGGCGAGGCCGAGGCTGAATACAAGGCCGCGCTGAAACTCAGCCCGCAATACGTGCCGGCGGCCATCAATCTGGCCGACCTCTATCGGCAAAGCGGCCGCGACGGCGAGGGCGAGGCTGTTCTTCGCACGGCGATCGCCACATCGCCACGCGACGCGGCGACGCATTACGCCCTCGGCCTCGTGCTGACGCGAATCAAGCGGCCCGAGGCCGCACTCGCCGAATTCCGTCGCGCCACCGAGCTGGAGCCGGCGCATGCCCGCTATCAATATGTTTACGCGGTCGCGCTGCATTCCTCGGGTCAGCGTGACGAAGCCATGGCGGTGCTCAAGCAGGCTTTGAAAAGCCATCCCGACAATCGTGAGATCCTGCTGGCGCTGGTCTCGTTCAGTCGTATGGCCGGAGATACAAAGGGTGCACTCGATTATGCGGAGCAACTCGCAACTATTGCGCCAGACGACAATAATCTGAGGAGACTTATCGACGAGCTTCGGCGAGCGACGAAGTTTTGAGCCCGGAAGAAATCATTGAAGGATCGACCGATGCGTTATGGCGCAAACCGGTCCTCCAGCCCGCACGCGGGATGATCGCTTCCAGGGCTGAAGCGGAAAACATCTACTCCTGGCGAGTATTTCCATTTGCGACAGAAAAGGACTGCTGCCGCAGATCGGTCTTCACGCAGCCTTATGATCCGATCACTTCGGAAACACGACCTTCTCGCGCGGCAGCCCGCTATCGTCGATGTCGAAGTCGAAGAGCGTCTTCCCCTGCGCGCCAAGGAAGGCTGGTTGGGCCTTGATCCACTCGCTTGGCTTCATTTCCTTGGCGTACGTCAAGAGGCGTGCTTGCAGATCGTTGACGATTTCGGGAAACTGATCAGCGACGTTATTCTTCTCCCCCGGATCCTTTGCAAGATCAAACAGCTCGGTCTTGCCCGGAAGCAACGCAATCTTGACCAGCTTCCAGTTGCCTTTGCGGATGGCTCCGCGGAAAGCCTCTACATTGATCAGCACGTCTTCATGAGGCGAAGGCTGGTTCTCCGCCAAGGTCCGCCAAATATCCTTGCCATCGAAGGGGTGGTCCGGGCTGCCCTTTGCGCCGGCGAGCGCCAGCACCGTTGGCATCACATCGACCATATCCAGGGGTTCATTGACAATACCGGGTTTGAGCTTGGTCGGCCAATAGAAGATGGTCGGAACCCGGACACCGCCTTCGTGAAGGGATCCCTTGCCGCCGCGGAGAACGCCATTCGAGGCGGGGGGCTTCGCGCCAAGCTCTACGCCTCCACTTTCCGCACGCTCCTCAGGTGACCGCGCCCCCGTTGCAAACAGGGCGCTCGTGGCTCCGCCGTTGTCGCTGCTGAACACTATAAGCGTGTTGTCGAGCATGTTCTTCTGCTTCAACGCAGTAACTATCCGGCCAACTTGAGTATCCAAATCGGTGATCATGGCGGCATAGGTGTGCCGATGCACGTCTCCGGTCGCATTCTTGTAGGCGTCGATGTCCTGCTTCGGGGCTTGATAAGGCGCGTGCGGTGCAAGGGATGCTACATAGAGGAACAGCGGCTTGGAGGTGTCGTGGGTCTTGATTATGTTTACGGCCTCATTCCCGATCAGGGTCGTAAAGTAGTCATTTTCCTTGAGGAACTTGCCGTCCCGCTGCCAGTCAACCAGTCCGCCCCGCTCCTTTGTGAAATAGTCCACCTCGCCGACAAGATTGCCATAGAAATGATCGAAGCCGCGGTTCTGTGGCCAGAATTTCTTGTCGGCATGGCCAAGGTGCCATTTGCCGACCATGGCCGTTTGATATCCAACGTCCTTTAGTGCCTGCGGAAGCGTGCGCTCGTCCGTCGGCAGTCCGTAGGCATGGCTGGGAAATATCACGAGCGTTTGCAAGCCGTAACGCATGGCGTAGCGACCGGTCATGAGTTCAGCTCGCGATGGCGTACAAACCGGCATCCCGTAAAACGACTCCGCCCGGACACCTTCCTTGGCAAGCTGGTCGATATTCGGCGTCTTGATGTCGCTTCCGCGATAGCCGAGATCGGCATTGCCGAGATCGTCGGCCAAGATAACCACGATGTTGGGTTTCGTACCTTGCCCGTATGCCAACGTGCACGGGCCAATGAAGCCGAATACCAGGAGCGCAAGGCGCAATGTGAGGCGCGTCATTGTTGTTTCCTCCGACGTCTTGGAAGAAATGTTGGCAGGTGGGTCAATCCATTGATTGCGTTAGATCAAGTTATTCAGGCTGTCGGTATGCGGCCATGGCGACACTGACCGTTGCACTTTTTATGACGATAACGGCCGCGATCGCCGCCGCAATCCAGACGGGCGTCGTGACAAGCCGGCTTCGGATCGGTTCTGAATTGGTGGTGCCAATGGCGTATCGCGCATGGTGTGCCACCAGCTTACCTCTCAGCACCGAGCGAAGAAATGACTGCCAAGGTGCATATGGCCGCCCTTGATTCAAATCAACGCGGTGCTTGCTCACCGGTCGTCCGATCAACTTCTGCTTCAGTACGATCTCGCCGGGAGTTCTGCATGAAGGGGAGTTCTACATGAAGATTGCATTGCTATCATTGGCAGTGATGGTCGGCCAAACGACGATCCCGTTAGCGACCGCGTTCCTCAATTCAATGTCGAGGCGCTGTGCAAGGCGAGCGTAGCAGCCGACAAGACAATGGGTCTGGATTTGCCGCAGAGCTACGATGATTGCATGCGCGATGAAAATAACGCGCTGCAACAGCTCAATGTTGTCTGGCTCCAAAATTCTGATGCGCTTCGAAACCGATGTGAAGGCGAGGCGACTGCCGTCGGTAATGACAGCTACGTCGATCTGTTGACCTGCATGCAAATGGCAGATTGGGCGAAATCGGCGCCGCCCGCTCAGAAACTGAGGGGAGGGAGCAAGAATCGAAACAAACCGTGAGACGCCGCCGGAGAGCATTCGCAACAACGGAGGCGAACGAACCAGTCTGAGGCGCGTCTATCCTTGCTAAATTGGCGGTGTAAACACGACCGTTGCGCAAATTGCGGCGCAGCTCGAAAACGCGAGGTGGGAGCTGCAACAGACGACGGTTCGCGCTCCGGCCGACGGCGTCGTAACGGTCATGGCATTGGCGGTCGGTGACCGGGCTCTGCAGTCGCGTTCGGCGCTGTCATTTATCGTCACGGACGATATCACGCTCATTGGAATGTTTTCGCCGAACGGTTTTGAAACGATCAGGCCCGATGCGGCTGTGAAAATAGTGTTCGACAGTCATCCCGGCCAGGTTTTTCACGCCAACGTTGTCGGCATACCCCGGCGGGTGGGCGAAGGTCAGATCGCAGTCTCCGGAACAATTGCCCGTGTCGGCTCGATCGGCGGAGCCAAGGCCTATCCCGCCGTGATCTCGATACCGGACGGAATCGACAGGGCGCAGTAGAGAGTAGGCATGCCGGGGACGGCAACCGTCTTTGCGGAGAAAGCAGGCGCCATTGGCCTGCTGATGTCGATCATCGTGTGGATCAATTCATACGCCGCGTATTTATGATGGAGAGCCCATGGCCGCCGTCGGCGCGAAGCGGTCATTCGGTGAGCGCTGCGTGAATCGGGATAATTTCGAGCCTTGCGCGAGAAGGGCAACAGCCTCAAAGGCGTTCCGACAGCGCAAAATTCTCTTTTGAAATCTATGGCGGGTTTGGCTGCGATTTGTCGGAAGAACCGTTGAAGAACCTGGCGTAAGCGTCTGACTTCCAAGCTGAATACGAGGGTTCGATTCCCTTCACCCACTCCATTTCGCCCGAGCGCCGAGCCATTGTCGTGCGAAGCCTGAGCGCTCCAGCGCGGCAGGCGGATGGCTTCATGCCGTGGACGCAGTGCTCGGCGCCGGAAAAATAGTGTATCGGCAGACTTCATTCGCGCCGGCGGGTTGGTTCCCGCCGCCACAAGGCCGCGAATTCCGGAGGAAGTGTTCATGTCGGCTCTGCCCCTTTCAGGCATCAAAATCCTTGATCTCACGCGCGTGCTGGCGGGGCCGTTGTCGTCGCAGATGCTGGCCGATCTCGGCGCCGAGGTGATCAAGATCGAGCGTCCGGGCGGCGGCGACGATGCGCGCGCGTTCGGGCCGCCTTATCTGGTCGATCCCGACGGCAAGGAGAACAACAACAACTCGTTCTATCTCTGCGCCAACCGCAACAAGAAGTCGGTCACCGTCAATATCGCCTCGCCGGAAGGCCAGGACATCGTCCGCGATCTCGCCAAAACCTGCGACGTGATGATGGAGAACTACAAGGTCGGCGATCTCAAGCGCTACCGGCTCGATTATGAATCGATCAGGGCGCTCAACCCCGGCATCATCTATTGCTCGGTGACCGGTTTTGGCCAGACCGGGCCCTACGCGCCGCGCGCCGGCTATGACGCGATCCTGCAGGCGATGGGCGGGTTGATGAGCGTCACCGGCCATATCGACGGCGAGCCCGGCGAGGGCCCGATGAAGGTCGGCCCCTCCATCGTCGACTACATGACCGGCATGAACACCTCGATCGGGATTTTGTCGGCGCTCTATTATCGCGACGCCAATGGCGGCGAAGGGCAGCATATCGATGTCTGCCTGCTCGACACCGTGATCGCCTCGCTGTCGCATTGGGCACAGATCTACCTCGTCAACGGCAAGACGCCGCCGCGGCGCGGCACCTGGGGCAATGGCGGCATGCCCGCCGGCGTGTTCCGCTGCACCGATGGCGAGTTGATGCTGGTGGTCGGCAATGACGGCCAGTTCGCGCGCACCTGCGCTGTGTTGGGCGCGCCGGAGCTCGCGACCGATCCGAGATTCGTCAAGAACAATGACCGCGTGGTGCACGGCAAGGAGATCATGGCGATCTTCGCCGGCCTGTTCCTGAAGAAGCCGGTTGCTCATTGGCTGGAAGAGCTGGAGAAGGCCGGCGTGCCCTCCGGCCCGATCAACAATTTCGAGCAGGTGTTCGCCGATCCGCATGTCAAATCGCGCGGCATGGAGATCAAGGTCGACCATCCCTTCGAGCAGGCGTTGTCGCTGATCCGCAACCCCCTGACGTTCTCCGGCACTCCCGTGAAGGACTATCGCGCGCCGCCGCTGCTGGGCGCGAACACGAAGGAAGTGCTGGCCTCCAAGCTCGGCTATGACGAGAAGAAGCTCGAGGGCCTGAAGCAGCAGGGGATCATCTAGCCGGCGGGCGGCCTTTCCGGCGCCTGGACGCTTCCATCGCGCTCGAAACATGTCCGCCATCGCGCGTGCTAATCCTCCGGTGCCGGATCGATCCGGGCCGGAAGGAAATGCCATGAAACGAGAAGTCATTCGCGTTGAGCCGATCTCCTCCTATCTGGCGAAATGGAACGCGCCGGTCTCGCCCGTGACGCGCGGAGGCGGCATGGTGTTCGTCTCCGGCCTGCCGCCGTTCGATCCAGCGACCGGCGAGATCCTGCCGCTGCCGATCGAGCGGCAGACCGAACTGGTCCTCGAGCAGATGAAGCTGTGCCTGGAGACCGCGGGCACCAGCCTCGATAACGTGATGAAGTGCAACATCTACTGCACCTCGGCAAAACACTTCCCGACCGTCAACGCGATCTATGCGGGCTATTTCCCCGAAAACCCGCCGGCGCGCATCTTCGTCTGCGTGCCGGAATGGACCGGGCCGTTCGACATCGAGATCGACTGCGTCGCAATGGTCTAGTTGCCACGTGACGGAATTTGTCCGGCCTCCATCACTTGCCCGTTAGAAGATCATTCCGCCAATTGCCGAGCATTGCGACCCGGCTGCCAGTAGGGCTAGGGTGCATGGTTCGGCCGCCGTGCGGCCTGGCTCTCGACGGAGGGGATATGACGATTGCAGCGCGTTCCAGCGAAATGAATTCGGCGATGCCGATGCATGGTGATCTCCGCACCAACTGGACGCGGGAAGAGGCGCTGGCGCTGTACGAGTCCCCGTTCAACGACCTGCTGTTTCAGGCCCAGACCATCCACCGCCGGAATTTCGACCCCAACAGGGTGCAGCTCAGCCGGCTGCTCAGCATCAAGACCGGCGGCTGCCCCGAGGATTGCGGCTATTGCAGCCAGTCGAGCCATCACGAATCCGGCCTGAAGGCCTCGCGGCTGATGGAAGTCGAACGCGTGCTGGCGGAGGCGCGCAAGGCCCGCGACGCCGGCGCCACCCGCTATTGCATGGGCGCGGCCTGGCGCAGCCCCAAGGACCGCGACATGGATGCGGTCGTGGCCATGGTCGAGGGCGTCAAGGCGCTCGGCATGGAGACCTGCATGACGCTCGGCATGCTCGATGCGGCGCAGGCCGCGCGGCTGGGGCAGGCCGGTCTCGATTACTACAACCACAACATCGACACTTCGGAGCGCCATTACGGCAACATCATCACCACGCACAGCTTTGGCGACCGCCTGCAGACGCTGGCCCATGTCCGGGAGTCCGGCATCAAGGTGTGCTGCGGCGGCATCGTCGGCATGGGCGAGGAGGCGGGCGACCGCGTCGACATGCTGGTGACGCTGGCGAACCTGCCGGAGCATCCCGAGAGCGTGCCGATCAACATGCTGATCCCGATCGCAGGCACGCCGCTCGCCGCGGCCGATCCGATCGACCCGATCGACTTCGTCCGCACCATTGCGCTGGCGCGCATCCTGATGCCGAAATCCTTCGTTCGTTTGTCGGCGGGCCGCACCGCCATGACCGACGAGATGCAGGCGCTATGCTTCTTTGCCGGCGCCAATTCGATCTTCGTCGGCGATACGCTCTTGACCGCCGGCAATCCCGGCAAGGACCATGACGCCGCGCTGTTCGACCGGCTGGGCATCGAGGCGCTGGAGATTTAAGCGAAGACCGGTTCGGGGCCTCCATCCTTCGAGACGCATCGCTTCGCGATGCTCCTCAGGATGAGGCTACCGCAGTGGAAGCAGCGCCAGATCACCGTCCGTCGCGCGTCACCAGCTTCGCAGGCGCCTTCTTCTCCGCCCCGCCGCCCGTCAGCGCGGTCACCGATACCGCGACGATGCGGTCGATGACGCCAGCGACATCGTCGAGGTCGCACTTTCCGTCGGACAGCCGCGTCAGCCGTTCGCTTTCGCGGATGGTGTGGTGCGCCATGGCCAAGGCAAAATGCAGACCCCAGAACAGGTCGACCTCGCCGCGGTCCGGCAGGGAGCGGTGCATCGCGGCGGCGAACTTTCTTAAATGATCGACCTCGCGGTTCTTGATGCGGCGGATCGGCGGCACGGATTCGATCGAGGCGCGGATCATGAAGCGCGCCGCGGTCGAGCGCTCGCGGTCGGTGCCGAGGCAGCCGCGCAGCGTCGGTCCCACCAGCGCGCGCAGGATGGCGTCGATCTCGGCGCGGCCGCCGCCTTTTTCCTCCGCCGCCTTCAATTCGTTGAGCCGCTCGCGGTTGGTGGCGATCGAGCGGGTGACGAACAGTTCGGCGATCAGTTCATCCTTGGAGCCGAAATGGTAGTTCACTGCCGCCAGATTGACGCCGGCCGCAGCCACAATGTCGCGCAGCGTGACGTCGCCGAAGCCGCGATCGGCGTAGAGTTGCTCGGCGGCGGCGAGGATGGCGGTGCGGGTCTGATCGGACGGCATGGCTGATCCCCTGCTGGGGAGTTGCATTTCAAACAAGTGTATGAAACTATCGTTTGAAGAGCCCGAAATGTCAATCCGCGGATTTTCGCGCGGCGGTATTTCGGGCCCGGTGCGAGCCGCCAGCCCGCCGCGCCGGCGCGAGAATTGATCTTGCGGCGACGCAGCGGCGGGCAGACAGTGCGGCCCAACGATTTCAGAAGAGGTGAGGAGCGTCCCATGGACTTCAATATGTCAGATCGCCAGAAAGACTGGCTCAACCGCGTCCAGGCTTTCATGACCAAGCATGTGCGCCCGGCGGTGCCGATCTATCGGCAGCAGGATGAGGCCGGCGAGCGCTGGAAGGTGATCCCGGTCCTCGAGGACCTCAAGAAGAAGGCGAAGGCCGAAGGCCTCTGGAACATGTTCATGCCGCCGTCCGCGCATGAGGACGACGAATTCCGCGGCGCGGGATTGACCAACCTCGAATACGCGCTGCTGGCCGAGGAAATGGGCCACATCAGCTTCGCTTCGGAAGTGTTCAACTGCTCGGCGCCCGATACCGGGAACATGGAAGTGTTCATGCGCTACGGCTCCAAGGAGCAGAAGAAGAAGTGGCTGAAGCCGCTGATGAACGGCGAGATCCGCTCCGCCTTCCTGATGACCGAGCCGGCGGTGGCCTCGTCGGACGCGACCAACATCGAAACCAGCATCAAGCGCGACGGCGATCACTACGTCATCAACGGCCGCAAATGGTGGTCGTCGGGCGTCGGCGACCCCCGCTGCAAGATCGCGATCCTGATGGGCAAGACCGATCCGAGCGCGGCCAAGCACCAGCAGCAATCGCAGATCCTGGTGCCGCTCGATACCCCCGGCATCAAGGTCGAGAAGATGCTGCCGGTGTTCGGCTTCGATGACGCCCCGCACGGCCACGCCCAGGTGCTGCTCGAGAACGTCCGCGTTCCCAAGGAGAATATCCTGCTCGGCGAGGGCAGGGGCTTCGAGATCGCGCAGGGCCGTCTCGGTCCCGGCCGCATCCATCACTGCATGCGCACCATCGGCGTGGCCGAGGAGGCGCTGGAAAAGATGGTGCGGCGGCTGTCGTCTCGCACCGCGTTCGGCAAGAAGATCATCGAGCATTCGATCTGGGAACAGCGCATCGCCGAGGCCCGCACCGACATCGAGATGACCCGGCTGTTGTGCCTGAAGGCCGCCGACATGATGGACAAGGTCGGCAACAAGACCGCGCAGCTCGAAATCGCCATGATCAAGGTGGCGGCCCCCAACATGGCCCTGAAGATCATTGACGACGCCATCCAGGCCTATGGTGGCGGCGGCGTATCCGATGATGCCGGCCTTGCCAAGGCCTACGCGCACATTCGCACGCTGCGCCTGGCCGACGGCCCGGACGAGGTCCATAACCGCGCCATTGCCAGACTTGAACTTCGGAAGTATGCAAACTCTCCCACGCACTAACGGGAGCGCGGCCAACATGGCGCTCCCCAAGAAATAAGGGAGCGTCATCGTGGCCGACGGCGTCAGGAACGACGAGGAGTTTTCGGGCACCAAGCCCGTCGAGGAGCGGCATCGGGTCGATGAGCTCAGGCTCGATGGCTGGATGCGCGAGCACGTTGAAGGCTATCAGGGACCGTTGGTCGTCCTGCAGTTCAAGGGCGGCCAGTCCAACCCGACCTACCGGCTCGACACGCCCGGGCGATCCTATGTGATGCGCCGCCGGCCGTTCGGCAAATTGCTGCCGTCGGCGCACGCGGTCGACCGCGAGTTCCGCGTCATCGCCGCGCTCGGCAAGCAGGGTTTTCCGGTCGCGAAAGCCTATGCGCTCTGCACCGACGACAGCGTCATCGGCGCGGCCTTCTACATCATGTCGATGGAAGAGGGCCGGGTGTTCTGGGATCCCACACTGCCGAGCCAGACGCCGGAAAACCGCCGCAAGATTTTTACCAGCAAGATCGAGACGCTGGCGAAACTGCACACCTACGATCCGCAAGGAATCGGGCTCGGCGATTTCGGCAAGCCCGGCAATTATTTCGCGCGCCAGGTCGACCGCTGGACCAAGCAGTACCGCGCTTCCGAGACCCAGCACATTCCGGAGTTCGAAAAACTCGCCGAGTGGCTGCCGAAGACCGTGCCGCAGCAGGAGCGCGTCTCGATCGTCCACGGCGACTACCGCCTCGACAACATGATTTTCCACCCCACGGAACCGCGGGTGCTGGCCGTTCTCGACTGGGAGCTGTCGACGCTCGGCGATCCCATGGCCGATTTCACGTATCTGTTGATGCAATGGACCATGCCCGGCCTCGAGAAGGCCGATCTCAAGGCGCTGAACATTCCGAGCATGGAAGAGGCTGCCCAGATCTATTGCAACGTCACCGGCATCACCGTGCCCGACCTGAACTGGTATTTTTCCTACAATCTGTTCCGGCTCGCCGGCATCACCCAGGGTATCGCGGGGCGGATCCGCGACGGCACTGCCGCCAACGCCAAGGCGATGGAATCCGCCAAGCGCACGGTGCCGCTGTCGAAGGCCGCATGGGAATACGCGCAGAAGGCGGGGGCGACCTGACAAAAGGCGCGGCACACAGGTGTCGCGCCTTTTTCATTTCCGGACATTGATGCGAATCCGGAGCAGCGACCGCGTTCTTCGGACTCCCACCTCGATCATGAGGCCGTGCCGGCTCGGAGTGTTCCGGGGCTAAGCGCCGCTGGACATAGCGGTGAATTGCGCAGTATCGTTCAAGCTGCGATATCGATCTGTCACAACCCAAGGCTTACCAAAGGCCGGACAGGGAAAACCCTGCCGGCCGTGCAGGGTCGCGTGGCGGCTCGGGTCGCATCGCTCGAAATCTGGTAGCGCAACAATCTTTCAGCAGGAGGAGACGTCATGTTCAGAGGAAAAGTCGCTTCCGTTCAACGACCGCAGGAATCGACGCGGCCGCGACCGTGGCTGCGGGGCTCGCTCTGCCCGGTGCTGCTCGGCCTCGCCTTCGCATGGGCAGCGCCGGCTGACCGGTCGCTCGCGGCCTCCACGCTGGTGGCGGCGCCGGACGGCAAGTTCCAGGGCAAGCTCGACACGACAGGCACCGTGCGGCAATTCCTCGGCGTCCGCTATGCCCAGCCGGTGACGTTGAACCTGCGCTGGAAGCCGCCGCAGCCCGTGACGCCTTCGGTCGGCACGCAGGACGCGACACAGTTCGGCAACCACTGTCCGCAGGGACCGACGCCCTTCGGCAACGCGACGCTGACCGAGGATTGCCTGTTCCTCAACGTGTATGCCCCCAACCGGAGCAACGATCACGGTTCTGATCACGACGACGGGCGCGATTCCGACCACGACGAGGGGCGCCCGGTGATGGTGTGGATCCACGGCGGCGCGTTGGCGGTTGGCGAGAGCAACGAGTACGACGCAACCAGGCTGGTGCAGCGCGGCGTCGTCGTCGTGACCGTCAACTACCGGCTGGGCGCGCTCGGATTCCTCGCCCATCCGGCGCTGACCGGCGAGTCTCCCGATCGCATATCGGGCAATTACGGATTCAAGGACCAGCAGGCCGCCCTGAAATGGGTGCGGCGGAACATCCGCGCGTTCGGCGGCAACCCTGAGAAGGTGACGGTGTTCGGCGAATCGGCCGGCGGACTGAGCACGTTCGTCAATCTGGTGTCGCCGACGGCCCGGGGATTGTTCCATCGCGCGATCGTCCAGAGCGGCGCCTATTTGCTGACGCAGCCGACGCTGGCGCAGGCTGAAGCGGCCGGAACGAACTTCGCCAACGCGGTCCAGTGCAATCAGGCCAATCCCGCGGACGTGCTCACGTGCCTGCGCGCGCTGCCGGTTTCGACGATCCTCGGTGTCGCGAGCTTCAGCCCGGCGCCCAACGTCGACGGCAAGGTCCTGACGCAGTCGATCGGCTCAGCGCTCGCGAACGGGCAGTTCAATCGCGTGCCGCTGATGAACGGCTCCAATCACGACGAGTGGAACCTGTTCGTGGCGCTCGACTTCGATCTCACCGGCCACCCCGTGACCGCCGCCACCTATCCGGCGGCGATCGCCGCCACGATCGGCGTTCCTCTCGCGAGCCCGGCGGTGGCGCTCGTCCAGGCGCAGTATCCGGGCGCGAGCTTCCCGACTTACGACCAGGCGGTCGGTGCCCTGGGAACGGACGCGATATTCGCCTGCACCGCCCGGTTCGCGGACGAGCTTGCGTCGGCGTTCGTCCCGACCTTCGCGTACGAGTTCAACGACGCCAATGCGCCGCAGAACTTCCTGCCCCCCGTGAGCTTCCCGTACGGCGCGGCGCACGCCTCGGAGATCCAGTACATCTTCCCGACCGCCAATCCGTCGGGACTGGGCCTCAATCTCCCGCAGACGCCGCTCAACGCCAATCAGCGGCTGCTGGCGGACAAGATGGTCGGCTATTGGACGGAGTTCGCTGGGAGTGGCGACCCCAACGGGCACGGCTCGCCGCACTGGCCGCAGTTCGAGCGCGGACGTCAGGTGATGCAGTCGCTGGTCGCGCCGACGCCGACCACGGAGACGAACTTCGCGACGGCGCACCAGTGCGCGTTCTGGGACCAGTTGACGGGCCGCATGGTTGTCGCCGGGCGCTGATCACGGCCACGCCGGTGACAACGATTGAGCAGGATTGCGCGGGCTGAGCTAACCCCATCGCGCACGCGCGATGGGGTATCTCCTAAATCTCCGCAAACACCTCCAGCAGATTTCCGTCCGGGTCACGGAAGAACAGCGTGCGATGTCCGAAGGCCCGATCCGTGGGCGGTGAAAGCAGCTTGACGCCCCGCCGCACCAGTTCGTCGGCGCATCGATCGACTTCGGGCGCGGCAACCTTGAATGCCAGTTGAAGTGCGGCGCTGCCGGCAGGGGTCGGGGCATCCGCGGCCGTCAGGCTTGGCTTCGCCAGCGCCAGGGTATTGTCGCCCAGACGGTATTCGATCCACCCCGGCGAAAGCTCGCGCAACAGCGGAAAACCAAGGATTTCCTGGTAGAAGGAACGCATCGCCGCCATGTCGCGCACGAAGATGACGGTATAGTCGATCGCGCGAATGGCTTGAAAGGCCGAACCGGAATGCGATTTTTCGTTCACGACTTCTACCTCATTGATTGACGGTCACCCAGCATCCGTAGCTTGTAGCTCGCAGGATGGCGAAGCGCTGGTGCTACCCATATGGCAAGGCAATGACCGCTGAAAAAGAGCTGAAAATTGCGGAGGAAGATCCGTCGCAGCCGGAGGTCATCGCGCTGCTGCGCGACGGGGAAGCGCATTCGGCGAAACTCTATCCGGCCGAGAGCAATCATCATATGCCTGCGGGCGCGCTGCGCGCCGAGAACGTGCGTTTCCTCGTCGCCCGTGACGCAAACGGCCGTGCGGTCGGGACCGGCGCGCTCGCGCTCAGGGGAGACTGGGCGGAATTGAAGGCAATGTGGGTCATCCCGGAGGCGCGTGGCGTCGGGATATCCCGAACGATTCTGGCCGCGCTCGAGGCGCTTGCGCACCGCGAGGGAGCGCGGGTCCTGCGGCTGGAGACCGGCGTGAAAAATCATGAGGCTCTCGGCCTCTACATGCAAGCCGGCTTCAGGCCGCGCGATCCGTTCGGCGACTACCGCGCCGACCCGCTGAGCGTTTTCATGCAGAAAGACCTCTCGAGCAGCTCCCGGGATGGGTAAGCGTCGGCGAAACCCCCGGCGGGATTGCAGGCATCACGCAGGTGACAGAGTTCAACCGCGACGTATTCAAGGCCGGCCGGTAGCCGACCGAGCCAGAAGCAGACGTTGCCGAGGCCAAAGAACCGAACATCTGCAGTGCAATGACCGGGCGGGCCTGTGCCACAGCCTAAATACAAATATCCCCAGCTGTTACCATTCTGTCACTGATTTTGGGCGCTGCTTGTGCCCTAGTATTGAATGCCCGTCGTAACTTGAGGCCTCGCGGACCGCGTTGTGTGTGGTAGCCGCCGCTGGTTGCAAATGTCGTCCATAGGTTTGCAATGGGATCAAACGGACCAGGAGGCCGCGTCATTGGGTATGCGGCAATGGCTGCGGCTCTGCTGCTTTGTCCTGAAGTTTCACATGCCGATCAGAGCGGCGGCTCATTCTGGTTTCCGGGTCAGTTTGCGAGTCTCGTCGCCGTGCAGCAGACCCCGGGCTGGGCGCTCGGTTTGAACTATTACCATTCCAGCGTCGCCGCAGCCGGCAGTGTTGCTGCGGCGAGAGAGATCCTGACCGGCAGAATTCCCACGAACGTAAACGTCAATCTGAATCTGAGCCTGAGCGGGCGGGCCGATCTGGTGGCTCTCACGCCATCCTATACTTTCGCGACGCCGGTGTTTGGCGGTCAGTTGGTCGTCGGCATGACCGGCCAGTATGGCAGAGCCACCGCCAGTATCGCCGGCACGCTGACTGCGATAGCCGGACCGATCGTGGCGACGCGCAGCGGAGTGCTCGAAGGCTCGCTTTCCTCCTACGGGGACCTCGCGCCGATCGCGCAGCTGCTATGGAACTACGGCGTCAACAATTACATGGCTTACGTCACGGGCAATATTCCCGTCGGCGACTATGATCCGATGCGGGTTCCCAATATCGGGCTCGGGCACGGTGCGATCGACATGGGAGGCGCCTATACCTACCTCGACCAGGCGACAGGGATCGAATTCTCGGGCGTGGCCGGCTTCACCTACAATTTCGAGAATTCCGACACGCAGTACCGGAGCGGCATCGATTTCCACTTCGACTGGGGCGCATCGCACTACCTCACCAAGCAGCTTTTCGTCGGCGTTGCTGGATACGCCTACCAGCAAATCACCGACGATTCCGGCCAGAACCCGATCCTCGGTGGCTTCAGGTCACGCGTTTTCGGTGTCGGTCCGCAAATCGGATACAACTTCCCGGTCGGAGACATGCAGGGCTTCCTGGGCCTGAGAGGATACGGCGAATTCGGTGCAGCCAACCGTCCGTCGGGATGGAATACGTGGCTGACATTCACTATTTCTCCGACCGCGCCTGCCGCGATAGCGCCCACGAAGCATCTGGTTGTGAAATGAGCTCTGTCCAAACTGGACGTCGGCGGCGATTGGCCGAGGTCTCAGATGGGTCATCTTCCGGCCTCGGCCCGCGCAACTGCGACGTCAACTCCACCCGCGAGAACGGACCTCTCCGAGCGCAAACATGAGGTCGGAAAGGTGCCCATAAGCGGAGATTTTTCAGTGCAATCGTCACGTCCGCTTTACCCGGCACCTCGAAAGCTGACATTTGCAGTGTCCCATGTCCGCTTTGGGTGCCAGGAGCAGACATCGGTGCACAAAACACTCGCGATCACTCGCGTGACGGCACGCGGCCCTTAACGGCGTTTGCGAACGACTCGTAGACGATACGTCCGTCCGCGTCGGTAGGCAGCTGGTCATGCAGGCGCGTCCGAAGTCGTTCTTTTTCGTCCATCGACATGCGGTTGATCAATTTGCCCTGCGGTCCTATCGGCACAGTATTCGAGTTCCAAAAATCATCGAAATCGGAAAAAACGACCGGGATCCGGATCACCTCTGTCTCAACGGATTTCAACCCGGCCCTTTCCCACAACTCTCGCATCGCTTCGCGCCTTGAAACGAGGGGATTGGGCGGGAGCGCGGGATCCCGGCCCAATGACTTGATCGCCTGGTTAAGGGGATACACCGGCGATCCTCCGCCCGGAAAATCCCACATGTAGGTCGCCACCCAACCGCCACGACGCACAACACGCGTCAATTCTGCGGCCGCTTTGTCAGGTTCGGGGAGGAAGGAGATTACCAGAGCCATAATTCCAACGTCAAAGATGTCGTCGCCAAATGATAAATTCTGCGCATCGCCTGCTCGAAATTCTGCGGTTTTCGTGCCCGGTCGGCCACGCGCATACGCGAGTTGCTCCTCGGACGGATCAATCGCCGTAACTTCGGCCGGAGCACACCGGGCGATAATCTCTTCCGTAAACGCACCGTTGCCGCAGCCGGCGTCGAGCCACCGCATCGCCTTTGGAGCATTGAGCCAGTCAAGAAATGCTGCGCCTGCAAGACGGCTCCAGCGGCCCATCAGCCGCTCATAGGCCTTTCCATCGGTAAATAACTGGTCAGCCATTCGATGCCTGAAAAGCGTCAGGAGTGGATACTCGCACGTAACGCCCGTGCCGGAGAACCGGTGATTCACACCGAACTGTTCAAAGAGGTTTCGCTGGTTGAAGTTTTGTTTGTCCTGATCCGACTCGTTTCCTTTGCGGCGCCGACGGACAGCTACTGGTCGTCGGGTTGCAACTGGACCGGGGCCTGCGGACGCGCTCTGGCCTGCGGCGACTGATGCGTCGGCACCGGTTTACGCGTCGCGGCAGCAATCGGCCGCACCGCAGGCGCCGGCGTCCTGGGCCGCAGGTTCTGCTCGGAGACCTTTTTCTGCTCGGACGCCTTGTCCTGTTCGGAAGCCTTGGCGACAAGGCGCGTCAATTGCTCCTGGCCCGCTCTGAGCTGCTCGATGGCGTTCGCATTGTCTCGGGCCGCTTGTTCCTGGTTCGTCTTGAGCTGCTCGATCCCTTGCCCCACATTTGCGAGATCGCGCGCCATCGTCTGGAGCAACTGCGCCAGTTCGGGAGATATCGGGGCGGGGGCCGGCGCGATATCCTGCGCGGCCGTCTGAGCCGCAGGTGTCGGTTGCGCAGGCACCGGCGTCGCCGCGGCCACCTGTGCGGTGGAGCTTGGCTGCACGGGCAAGCCCGGTTTTTCCATCGGCAGCGATGAAGTCGAGATGAGCTGCGGCGCCCACCGGGCAACAATCAACCTGGCCCCTTCACCATAGGAGGACTGCGAAACGAAGGCGCCGACAAAGACGCACAGGGCCAACAGCAAGCCGATGATCCCGCGTAGCGCCGGTCTGTCACTCGGCCGGCGGCTCACGACAACCGAAGGCTGGTACGCGGCGTCCTGCTCCAGCTTCGAAAGCTGTTCATTCAACCGCGCCAATTGTTCATCCGCGCGCGCGATCTCGTCATAGGCGTGCATGAGCCGTTCATCCGCACGCGCGGCAAGGACATCGTTCGGTTCGATTGCTTTCGGGTCCGTCGTGGAACTCATTGCTCCCCTCCCGTCTAACATCACCCGAAGGAGGCGGTCGGACTTGCACCAGGCCGACCAATAGCCAAACACTCAGTGCAGTTTTGGCCAAAGCATGGCCATACAATGGAAAGTGTGGGGCCGCTCACGGAGGCGGCCTTCGGGAACTCGGTTTGAAGAGAACCAGCGGGGGTGCAGGAAAAAGGCTGCACCGGCATTCAACGGAATGAGCAGAGCTTCAGGGCGAGAAGCCCCTCCGATATGATTGGAGCCGCCGTCATGGCTGGCTGGAGGTCCGGGCAGAGCTACTTCTTGGAGCCAAGATAAGCAGTCCATGCGGCGCTGGCCAATGTCTGCGACGCTTGGCGAGCACATGTCTTTTCGACTTCGTTCACGATCACCGCCGCGTCAACTTTCGCCTGTTTTTGATCACTCGCCGCAGCAACGTAATTGAGTCCCGTCCAGAAACCGTAGATCCAGATGGTCCCCTCCGCTCGATGCTCCTGCGTTGACCGCCAGTGAGCGCAACTCATGGCGCCTATTCCGATCATATCGACGGAGACCTTGGCGTCCTGCGCCAGGGCCGGGCAGGTCGGAGCGGCAAAGAGCAGTGCCGCAAATAATATTCGCTTTGTCATGCGCCAAAATCCGAACGCCCCTTGACCCGATCGCCAGTCATTCACTGCGGCAGAAGTCCAACCGGCGGGCGATTGCAGTGTCTCTTGCAAGCTTGAGCCATGCCTCTGGATGCGAGCGCTCAATCGAGAGCAGGTTGAGACCAGCAATCACCGGACGGAAACACGGACCACGCCGGCTGTAATCATGCCGAGCGCACGCGCCGCGCTGATCGACACGTCGATAACCCGGCCTCTCACGAATGGTCCGCGATCATTGACGCGGCACTGCACTGAATGATTGCCGCGCGTCACCGTGACGATACTTCCCATGGGCCGGGTGCGATGAGCACAGGTCATCTCGCCGTGGTGGCCGCGTCCGCCGTAGTAGGAGGCAAGACCGCTTTCAGCTTCGGCGGCGTGGGCGATGGAAAGCAGAGCAGCGGCAAGGAAAGCAGATCGATGCATGGTAAGAACCTCGCGTCTGCTCCCGCAACAAAGCTGCCGGACAGTGCAAAGCAATCGGGGCAAAAACTTGTCGTTCCAACGCGGTCGATCGCGAATTCCGCGTCATCGCCGCGCCGGGCAAACAGGGTTTTCCGGCCGCGAAGGCCTGTGCGCTCCGCACCGACGACAGCGTCATCGGGGCGGCCTTCTACATCATGCGATGGCCGCCAATTCCTGTCGCGACGCCGATGGATTTCGCGAAGAACCTAACCCGACGGGCAAATCAGTGATTTGCCTTACCAGCCCCTTTTGCAAAAATATTCTGGTTTTCCGAAGACGCAAATCACTTCATATCCGTCGTCGTCCCGTCCCACACAGAGGGGCGTTGCGCAACGTCACGAAACGCGGAACGGGATGCGGTGGACGCCAGGCGCGCCTTTGACGAATGGCGCGCGAGGCGGACGGCGAAGCCGTGTGGTCCTGATGCCCCGACGCTGGCATCAAGCTCCTGGGAAGCAAGCTTCTCGGGGGTGACGGTGGCAAGAAAGCCCGGTCACCGGGGAGAGCGCGGAGTAAGCCGTAAACCATCGCGCAGGGAAAGCCGGAGTGTTTCCGGTTGAACCTGTGGTCCTACCCCCGTGCTTTCTTTGCACGGGACCGACGGGTGCAATCGGCACCCGGCTTTCCCTGCGCCCTCTGATTGGAGAGGGCGCAATGCAATCAGCAAACCTCGGGCAGAACCGCGCCGCGAGAATGCCGAGTCATGTCTTCTTGGTTGTTCGAACTGAATCTAACCACGTCATTCCGGGACGCGCCATCAGGCGCGGGCCCGGAATCCATACTCCCGATCGTGGTTATGGATTCCGGGCTCATCGCTTTGCGATGCCCCGGAATGACAGGCAGTAATGAATGCCTAAATCGGTTTGCCCGCATACGGCATCGAGGCGGTGAGGCCGCCATCGACGGGGATCGCCTGGCCGTTGACGTAGGAGGCCTCGTCGCTGGCGAGGAACAATCCCATCGCCGCGAGTTCATGCGGCTGGCCAGCACGCTTCAGGGGATTGAGCTGGCCGATCTTGTGATCGGTGCCGCGCTCCTTCGCATTGTCGAAGATCGGCTTTGTCATTCCCGTTTCGATCAAGCCGGGACAGACCGCGTTGATGCGCACGCCGGTGCCCGATAGCGAATAGGCCGTGGTCTGCACCAGGCTGATGACGCCGGCCTTGCTCGCCGCGTAGGGATGGCCACTGGCGCCGGACTTGAGGCCCGCCACCGAGGCAGTGCAGACGATCGCGCCGGATTTCTGTTTGATCATGTGCGGCATCGAATGCTTGATGGCAAGGAATGGACCGATCAGGTTGATGCGCAGGATTTCCTGCCATTGTTCCACGGTCTGGTCGGCGAGCGGCACCAGCCCGCCGCTGATGCCGGCATTGGCCCAGATCGCGTCCAGCCGGCCGTAAGCGGACACCGCCTTGTCGATGAAGGCGATGACGTCTTTTTCCGAGCCCGCATCGGCCATCACGGCTTCTGCCGTGCCCCCGGCTTTGCGCACCTGCGCCACCGTCTCCTTGACGCCGTCGGTGCGGTCGACGGCGATCAGTCTTGCTCCTTCTTTTGTGAAGAGAAGCGACGCCGCGCGTCCAATGCCGCTGCCCGCGCCTGTTATGATGACGGATTTGCCTTCGAGGCGGCCCATGAGTTTCTCCCTTATCGCGTGGATCGTTGCCGGCGCTTGCCGTCCAGCGGAATTTCAAACAAGATTTCAAACGCCAAAGCCGCTTCGCAAACATTCAAGTTACTTGAGGCGGCGTGCGCTCTGACGTACAGCGACGGCAGACATTATTGAAGGGTTTTCGGGATGTCCAATCAGGGCCGGCCAAAAGTCGTCACGACACGGTGGTGGTGGGTGCGTCACGCGCCCGTGCGCAGCGACGGCGGCAATATCTACGGCCAGAAGGATATCGAATGCGATACCGGCGACCTTGAAGTGTTCGAGGCGGTCGCAAAAATCCTGCCGCGCAACGCGGTCTGGTATGCGAGCAACCTGATGCGCACGCACCAGACCGCGGATGCGATCTGGTCGGCCGGCTTCCCAAAGCCCGCCAGCATGAAGCAGGAACCTGACTTCGCCGAGCAGCATCTCGGACAATGGCAGGGCATGAATCGCGCGGCGTTCCTGGCGAGCCGGCCTGCCGGCAGCAACTGGTTTGCCGACATCGGCGAGCCCGCGCCCGGCGGCGAAAGTTTCATGGACCTCTATCGCCGCGTCTGCGGTGCGATCGAGCGCATCACCGACGAACAGGGCGGCAGGGACGTGATCGCGGTCGGCCATGGCGGCACGATCAAGGCAGCGGTCGGTCTTGCGCTCGGCGGCCAGCCGGAAAAGGGCCTCGCCTTCGATATCGACAATTGCTCGGTGACCCGTCTCGATCACTTCGCCAGCGAAGGCCGTAGCAACTGGCGGCTGCCGATGGTGAACCAGCAGCCATGGATCGCCGACGCCAGGCACGCCGCAATGCATCAGCCGGCCGGGCCGGAGATCGTGCCGGAGACCAAGCTCGCGTGACCAGCGGTTGTCTGGGGCGGAGAACGCTGCTTAGCTCGGAATTGAAAATCAGAACCATCTCGGGGAGAGAAACATGACCTTGTTCGACATGACCGGAAAAGTCGCCGTCATTACCGGTTCGACCCGCGGCATCGGCCGCGCCATCGCCGAGCGGATGGCCGAGCACGGCGCCAAGGTGGTGATTTCCTCGCGCAAGCAGGACGTCTGCGACCAGGTGACAAAAGAAATCAACGACAGGTTCGGCAAGGGCACGTCGGTCGCGATCGCGGCCAACATTTCCAGCAAGAAAAACCTGCAGAACCTGGTCAACGAGAGCAACCGCGCCTTCGGCAAGATCGACGTGCTGGTCTGCAACGCCGCGTCCAATCCCTATTACGGCCCGCTCGGCGGCATTTCCGACGACCAGTTCCGCAAGATCCTCGACAACAACATCGTCGCCAACAACTGGATCATCGGCATGGTGGTGCCGCAAATGATCGAGCGCAAGGACGGCTCCATCATCATCGTGTCCTCGATCGGCGGCCTCAAAGGCTCGACCATCCTCGGCGCCTACGCGATCTCCAAGGCCGCCGACATGCAGCTCGCGCGCAACCTCGCCTGCGAATACGGTCCGAAGAATGTGCGCGTCAATTGCATCGCGCCGGGCCTGATCAAGACCGACTTCGCCAAGGCTTTGTGGGACAATCCGGAGAACCTGAAGGCCTCGACCTCGCGCTCGCCGCTGCTGCGCATCGGCATTCCCGACGAGATCGCGGGCGCTGCGGTATTCCTGGGGTCGGCGGCCGGCAACTTCATGACCGGCCAGACCATGGTGATCGACGGCGGCGCCACGATCAGCTGATGCACTGTAGCGTCATCCCGGGGTGCGCACCGACCTCGGGTTTACCCGAGTTCGGCATCATGGTTGTCCAAGTCGGCTACAGCCGACTTGGATGCGCAAACCCGGGATCTCGCTCCGCAATGACGGACAGTCTGTCACTCCACCGCCGCATGCACGAGGTCGCGCAGCAGGGTACGGATGTAATGGCGCTGGGCCGGGCCCTGCATCATGAACACGGCGAACATCTGTTCGACCGGGTCGATCCAGAAGAACGTCCCGGCCATGCCGCTCCAGAAGAACTCGCCAAGCGATCCCGGGAACGGCGCCAGGCCCTTGGCGGTGCGGATCGCAAATCCGAGACCGAAGCCGTGGCCGGCCGGCATCAGGATGGAGTTGGCCTTGATCGTGGGGCCGAGGTGGTCGGACGCCATCAGCTCTAGCGTCTTGCGGCCGATCAGCCTGTTGCCGTCGAGCATGCCGCCGTTGAGCAGCATCTGGCAGAAGCGGGCGTAGTCCATCGTGGTCGAGACCAGGCCGCCGCCGCCGGATTCCATGACGGGCTTCTCCAGCATGTTGAAGAGTTCCACCTTCTCGCCGCTCCAGGGATCGACCGGGAACGGCTCGGCGAGACGGCCGGCATTTTCGGACGCCGTGTGGAAGGCGGTTTCGGTCATCTGCAGCGGCGCCAGGATCCGCTCGGTCAGGAACGCGGCGAGCGTCTTGCCGGAAGCGATCTCGATGATGCGGCCGAGAATGTCGGTGGAGCGGCTGTAGTTCCACTCGGCACCGGGCTGGCACATCAGCGGCAGGCTGGCGACGAGGGCGGCGTGTTCGGCGTTGGTGATCTTGCGGCTGCGCAGCCGCGACTGCTGATAGAGCTGCTGAACCAGGCCGTTGCCGGTATGGTCGTAGGTGATGCCCGAGGTGTGCCGCAACAGGTCCTGAACCGTTATGGCGCGCTTGAGCGGCACGAACTCGAGCTTGCCGTTGTTCTCGACGCCGACCTTCTGGCCGGCGAATTCCGGGATGAATTTCGCAACGGGGTCGGAGAGCACGAAGTGGCCTTCCTCGACCAGCATCATGATGCCGACCGAGACGATCGGCTTGGTCATGGAAAAGATGCGGAAGATCGAATTGTGCGCCATCGGCGCGGAAGCCGCGGGGCTCTGCCTGCCGAGCGCCTCGAACCAGCCGATCTGGCCGCGGCGGGCCACCATCACGGTCGCGCCGGGGAGGGTTCCCTTGTCGATCTCGCGCTTGAAGGCGTCCGACATCCGCTGCAGCCGGACCCGCGAAAGGCCGAGTGCTTCCGGCTTTGCTTGCGGGAGCGGGGGCGTCTGCGGGGCGGCGGGCTGTTTGGTGGCGGCTTGCGGGGTCATGGTTTCTCCCTTTGGCTCTTGCTTGGCTTGGGCCGAAGTCTGGCGCAGAATGGCCGGGTTGAACAGGCCATTAACCGCTTCGCCCTTGCAATCGGGGCAGTCCCTATGCTTGAAACGGCGCGGATCGGCGGCGAGGCTGAAGGTCCTCACAGGAGTGTAGCTCAATTGGTAGAGCACCGGTCTCCAAAACCGGGGGTCGCAGGTTCGAGCCCTGCCACTCCTGCCAGCCGAGTCCCTGGCAACCGAGTCCCTGGCAACCGAGTCCCTGGCAACAAAGTCCCTGCCTAAACCCTTGATATTGACCGTTCCGGGTTCGTGCCTTCAGCCCGGATTCTGAAGCCGCCGGTTCCGGCTCACCTTGACCTTTCAGCCCGCCCGCAGTACATAGCCGCCACCTGCTGCCGGCCCGCTTGACGCGGATATCCGGCGCGGCTTTGAAATCCCCCGAACAATCGAGCCCGCTTGCCGGCTCAACCTTCGAGACGAGGGCTGGGCTCAAGAGGGCTGTTCGGATTCATGAAAACCTGGAAATCGTCCACCAACGCGGATCACATACAACGATGGCTTTCAGCCCGTTCAAATTCCTGCAGGAAGTGCGCTCGGAGACCGCCAAGGTCACCTGGCCGACCCGCCGCGAGACGACGATCACCACCATCATGGTGTTCGTGATGGTGGCGCTGGCGTCGATCTTCTTTTTCGCCGCGGATCAGATCATCCGTTATCTCGTCACCACCATACTCATGATGCATTGATGGCAAGCGCCGGAACCCAAACCATGGACAAGCGCTGGTATATCGTCCACGCCTATTCGAACTTCGAGAAGAAGGTCGCGGAGTCGATCCGCGAGCAGGCCAAGCAGCGCGGGCTTGAAGAGCTGTTCGAGCAGGTGCTGGTGCCGACCGAAAAGGTCACCGAAGTGCGCCGCGGCCGCAAGGTCGACGCCGAGCGCAAGTTTTTCCCGGGCTACGTGCTGGTCAAGATGAAGCTGACCGACGAAGCCTTCCATCTCATCAAGAATACCCCCAAGGTGACGGGCTTCCTCGGCGCGGAAAACAAGCCGATGCCGATCTCGGAAGCGGAGGCCATGCGGATCCTGCACCAGGTGCAGGAAGGCGTGGAGCGCCCGAAGGCCTCGGTGTCGTTCGAGATCGGCGAGAATGTGCGCGTCGCCGACGGCCCGTTCGCGTCGTTCTCCGGCGTGGTCGAGGAAATCGACGAGGGCCGCTCGCGCGTGAAGGTCGCGGTGTCGATCTTCGGCCGCGCCACGCCGGTCGAACTGGAATTCGGTCAGGTCGAGAAGGTCTGATCGTTGATCCTTTCCCCGCAAGAGCGGGGAAAGGCGGAAGAGCCGTGGGAGGAGACGGATGATCGCCAGTCATCCGTTGAACCGCACCACGGTCCTGTGAAGCGTCCGGGCTGGTCCGGAGCAACATGAGGAGTGAAATATGGCGAAGAAAGTGACCGGATACCTGAAATTGCAGGTGCCGGCCGGTGCGGCGAATCCTTCGCCCCCGATCGGACCCGCGCTTGGTCAGCGCGGCCTCAACATCATGGAATTCTGCAAGGCGTTCAACGCGCAGACGCAGAAGGAAGAAAAGAATACCCCGATTCCGGTGGTGATCACGATTTATGCCGATCGTTCGTTCACCTTCGAGATGAAGACGCCCCCGATGTCGTTCTTCCTCAAGCAGGCCGCCAAAATCCAGTCCGGATCGAAAGCTCCGGGCCGCGACAAGGCCGGCAAGGTGACCAAGGCGCAGGTGCGCGAGATCGCCGAGAAGAAGATGAAGGATCTGAATTGCGATACCATCGAGTTGGCCATGAAAATGGTCGAGGGCTCCGCCCGTTCGATGGGTCTGGAAGTTGCGGGGTAACGGGTCATGGCAATCGGAAAACGTTTGAAGAAGGCCCGCGAGGGTGTCGATCGCGAGAAGCTTTATCCGCTCGCGGAGGCCGTCAAGATGGTCAAGGAGCGCGCCAAGTCGAAGTTCGACGAGACCATCGAGATTGCGATCAATCTCGGCGTCGATCCGCGTCACGCCGACCAGATGGTCCGCGGCGTGGTGACCCTGCCGAACGGCACCGGCCGCACCCTGCGCGTCGGCGTGTTCGCGCGCGGCGCCAAGGCGGACGAGGCCAAGGCCGCGGGAGCTGACGTTGTCGGCGCCGAGGATTTGGTCGAGAAGGTGCAGGGCGGTCAGATCGATTTCGACCGCTGCATCGCCACCCCCGACATGATGCCGCTGGTCGGCCGCCTCGGTAAGGTGCTCGGGCCGCGCGGCATGATGCCGAACCCCAAGATCGGCACCGTGACCATGGACGTCACCTCCGCCGTGAAGGGCGCCAAGGGCGGCTCGGTCGAGTTCCGCGTCGAGAAGGCGGGCATCGTGCAGGCCGGCGTCGGCAAGGCATCGTTCTCGGAAGAGAAGCTGGTGCAGAACGTCAAGGCGCTGGCGGATGCGGTCGCCAAGGCCAAGCCGGCAGGCGCCAAGGGCACCTACATCCAGCGCGTGGCGGTCTCCTCCACCATGGGCCCGGGCGTCAAGGTCGAGCCCGGCACGCTGCTCGGCTAAGGCCGGCGGTGAAAGAATGAGTAACGAGGGCGGGACGGGGCAACCTGTTCCGCCCTTTGTCGTGTGGGTGAGGAACTCGGTCGATGCCAAACAAGGTGCTGATCTATTCGCGATTTCCCAGGGCGTTGATGCTGCGCATCGGCGAGCGGTTTGAGCTGATGGATGGCGGCGGGAAGCCGCCAGGCGAGGTTTTCACCACCGATCAGCTCGCAGACGTCCGCGCCATGATCACCGCCGGCGGCACCCCGCTTGGGGGCGCCATGATGGATACGATGCCAAAGCTCGGCGCCATCATCTGTTACGGCACCGGCTACGACGGCGTCGATCTCGCCGCCGCGGCGAAGCGCGGAATCGCGGTCGGCCACAGTCCGGGCGCCAATGCCGCCTCGGTTGCCGATATCGCGGTGACCCTGATGCTGGCGGTGACGCGGCGGCTGTTGCCGGCAGACCAATATGTCCGCAGCGGCAACTGGTCGGCGGCAAAACCCTCACCGCTGATGCGTCCGCAACCCGGCAATCCCGGCCGCAAGGTCGGCGTCTACGGCATGGGCGAGATCGGCCGCAAGATCGCCGCCCGCGTTGCGGCGTTCGAGACCGACGTGGCCTATTTCAGCCGCAGCCGGCACGACGTGCCGTATCAATATCTGCCGAGCCTGGCGGCGCTGGCGGAATGGTGCAGCGTGCTTGTCATCGCGGTGCGCGCCGGCGCGGACACCCATCACGCGGTCGATGCCGATATCCTGCGCAAGCTCGGCAAGGACGGCTACGTCGTCAACATCTCGCGCGGCTCGGTGATCGACGAGAAGGCGCTGGTGGCAGCCCTTGCGGACGAGACGATCGCCGGCGCGGGCCTCGACGTCTATGAGACGGAACCGCATGCGCCGGATGCGCTGACCGCATTTCCCAACGTCGTGCTGACCCCGCATGTCGGCGGCCATACCCTGGACTTGCACACCGCGATGCAGGACTGCGTGATTGCCAATCTGGAGGCGTTTTTCGCCGGAAAACCGCTGCCTTACGCGGTTCGGGGCGGCTGAAAACCCGTCATTTCGGCCCGGATTGGGCGGGAGCGGGGGCCAGTTCGCGGGGACGCCAATTAGCGCTTGGCAAGCCGGCTAAGACTCGTTAAACAACCCGTTCCGGGCGTGCTGGCGGTTGCTGGCACGTCCGTGCTCGCATTCCGAAAACCCGATACGCTAGGAGATCATTCCTTTCAGGACATCCGCTTGGATTGCTCGAAAGGGAAGAGAAAATCCGTCGTTTCGGAGGGATGAGGGCAGGGGTCTTCGGTGCAAGCCGGACGACCTCGAATCCTGTCCAAGACTGCAGGCGCCCGCGGCGAAACTTCAACAGTTTCCTCAACGGCTTAATCGCATGGCCTGCATAGACGGGTGAAGACCGGATTTCGCTTGGCGTCGCCCAAAAGGCGACGGGTGGCGTATTTGGTTCGAACCTCGACACCCCGTGGCCTTCTGGGTCCGGGAGGGCAGGCTTTTCAATGTCGTTCTGCCCGACGTGTCCTGAGACTGGAATGTCTCGAGGTCAGGTTCAGGCGGGACGATGGGTGCAACCCGGCGGTCCTGCCATCAGGCAGAGGCCGCCAACCGGAGAGAGCTTGCTGTGGAAAGAGCGGCAAAAAAGGACGCGGTTGATGCGCTGAACGGTCTGTTCAAGACCACCAGCGTGGCAGTCGTCGCCCACTATTCCGGCCTCACCGTGGCCCAGATGCAGAAGCTGCGCATGCAGATGAAGCAGGCGGGCGCGTCGGTGAAGGTCTCGAAAAACCGTCTCGCCAAAATTGCTCTTGAAGGCACGGACGTCGTTGCCATCGGTTCCCTGTTGAAGGGGCCGACCGTGATCGCGACTTCAAACGATCCGGTAGCGGCGCCGAAGGTTGCCATCGAATTCGCCAAGACGAACGAGCAGTTCGTCATTCTCGGCGGATCGATGGGTAAAACCGTCCTGGACGTGAACGGCGTGAAGGCGCTTGCCTCGCTGCCGTCGCTCGATGAGTTGCGCGGGAAGATCGTCGGCCTCCTGGTGGCGCCGGCGACCAAGATCGCCCAGCTCTCCACGGCGCCCGCAGCCAAGCTCGCGCGCGTGGTTCAGGCCTATGCCTCAAAGAGCGAAGCGGCCTGACGCCCTTCGCAAAATTCAAACCTGGTTCGAACCAAATACGCTTAAGGAAACAGATCAATGGCCGACCTACAGAAGATTGTTGACGACCTCTCGAGCCTCACCGTGCTCGAAGCTGCCGAACTGGCAAAGCTGCTGGAAGAAAAGTGGGGCGTGTCCGCCGCTGCCGCCGTTGCGGTGGCCGGTCCGGCCGCTGCCGCCGCTGCTCCGGCTGAAGAGAAGACCGAGTTCACGGTCGTGCTCGCCGCCGCCGGCGAGAAGAAGATCGAAGTCATCAAGGAAGTCCGCGCCATCACCGGCCTCGGCCTCAAGGAAGCCAAGGACCTCGTCGAAGGCGCGCCCAAGCCGGTCAAGGAAGGCGTGAACAAGGACGAAGCCGAGAAGATCAAGGCCCAGCTCGAAAAGGCTGGCGCCAAGGTTGAGCTGAAGTAAGCGCAGCTTACTGGAGCGAAATCCCGGGCGAGCGAAGCGCGACCCGGGATCAGCCCCACCAAGGACGTGGATGGCCAGGTCAGGCCATCACGGCAGGCAGGGCGAAAACGATGTGGCCCGAAGGTTCCCTCCGGTCCGCGTCGTACACAGAAATGTGTGGGGATTCGGGAAGTTACCCCTCGAATCTCCACGACTGCCCTCCCATATTGGGGCGGCAGCACGAAAGCACGGTTGACGGCGGGGACGGTGACGTTTCTGCGTAAGCCGTTGGGAGATAAGCAATTTCGGGCTTTTGCAGTCCGTGAAGCGATGGGTTGTGACGGGCGGGTGCGGTCAAGCGCCCCGCGCGTCGTTTTGCGTTTTGAAGGTCTGGTGGACAGATTCAGGACTTAAATCCTGAAAACGGCTTCCAGATTAAGGAACGAATCGAAATTCAACCCGGGGGCGATGCCAATCGCGCTCCGGAAGGTTCGCCCCGCCGGGCGACGAAATGAGAGGCCACGATGGCGCAGCAGACATTCACCGGTCGCAAACGCGTTCGCAAGTTCTTCGGACACATCAAGGAAGTCGCAGAGATGCCGAACCTCATCGAGGTTCAGAAGGCGTCCTATGACCAGTTCCTGATGGTCGATGAACCCCAGGGCGGGCGGCTGGACGAGGGCCTGCAGGCGGTGTTCCGGTCGGTGTTCCCGATCTCGGATTTCTCCGGCACCTCGATGCTGGAATTCGTCCGCTACGAGTTCGAGCCGCCGAAATATGACGTCGACGAGTGCCGCCAGCGCGGCATGACCTATGCTGCGCCGCTGAAGGTGACGCTGCGCCTGATCGTGTTCGATATCGACGAGGAAACCGGCGCCAAGTCGGTCAAGGACATCAAGGAGCAGGACGTCTACATGGGCGACATCCCGCTCATGACCATGAACGGCACCTTCGTCGTCAACGGCACCGAGCGCGTCATCGTCTCGCAGATGCACCGTTCGCCCGGCGTGTTCTTCGATCACGACAAGGGCAAGACCCATTCGTCGGGCAAGCTGTTGTTTGCCGCGCGCGTCATTCCCTATCGCGGTTCCTGGCTCGATATCGAGTTCGACGCCAAGGACATCGTGTTCGCGCGCATCGACCGCCGCCGCAAGATTCCCGTGACCTCGCTGATGTTCGCGCTCGGTCTCGACGGCGAGCAGATCCTGTCGACGTTCTACAAGAAGATCCTCTACAAGCGGACCAAGGAAGGCTGGCGCGTGCCGTTCGACGCCAACCGTTTCCGCGGCTATTCGACCATCAACGACCTGATCGACGCCGACAGCGGCAAGGTCGTGCTGGAAGCCGGCAAGAAGCTCACCGTGCGCGGCGCGCGCCAGCTCCAGGAGAAGGGGCTGAAGGCGCTGCGCCTGTCGGACGAGGAACTGGTCGGCAATTACCTCGCCGAGGACCTCGTCAATCCCAAGACCGGCGAGATCTATGCGGAAGCCGGCGAGGAAATCACCGAGAAGTCGCTGAAGGCGCTCAACGAGCACGGCTACAAGGAATTGCCGCTGCTCGACATCGACCACGTCAATGTCGGCGCCTACATCCGCAACACGCTGCACGCCGACAAGAACATGACGCGTGAAGACGCGCTGTTCGACATCTACCGCGTGATGCGTCCGGGCGAGCCGCCGACCATCGATTCGGCCCAGACCATGTTCCAGTCGCTGTTCTTCGACAGCGAGCGCTACGACCTGTCCGCGGTCGGCCGCGTCAAGATGAACATGCGCCTCGAACTCGACGCGCCCGACACCCATCGCACGCTGCGCAAGGAAGACATCCTGGCCGTCATCAAGACGCTGGTCGACCTGCGCGACGGCAAGGGCGAGATCGACGACATCGACCACCTCGGCAACCGCCGTGTGCGCTCGGTCGGCGAGCTCATGGAGAACCAGTACCGCATCGGCCTGTTGCGCATGGAGCGCGCGATCAAGGAGCGCATGTCCAGTGTCGATATCGACACCGTGATGCCGCAGGACCTGATCAACGCCAAGCCGGCGGCCGCCGCGGTGCGCGAGTTCTTCGGCTCCTCGCAGCTGTCGCAGTTCATGGACCAGACCAACCCGCTGTCGGAGATCACCCACAAGCGCCGTCTCTCGGCGCTTGGCCCGGGCGGTCTGACCCGCGAGCGCGCCGGCTTCGAGGTGCGCGACGTGCATCCGACGCATTACGGCCGCATCTGCCCGATCGAGACGCCGGAAGGTCCGAACATCGGCCTGATCAACTCGCTCGCGACCTTCGCGCGCGTCAACAAGTACGGCTTCGTCGAGACGCCCTATCGCAAGGTCAAGGACGGCCGCGTCACCGACGAGGTGATCTATCTCTCGGCGATGGAGGAGGGCCGCTATCACGTCGCGCAGGCGAATGTCGCGCTCGACAACAAGGGCCGCTTCACCGACGACCTCGTGGTCTGCCGCCATGCCGGCGACGTGCTGATGATCACGCCGGACAAGGTCGACTACATGGACGTGTCGCCGAAGCAGCTGGTTTCGGTCGCCGCGGCCTTGATCCCGTTCCTCGAGAACGACGACGCCAACCGCGCGCTGATGGGCTCGAACATGCAGCGTCAGGCCGTGCCTCTGGTGCGCGCCGAGGCGCCGTTCGTCGGCACCGGCATGGAAGGCGTGGTCGCGCGCGACTCGGGAGCCGCGATCGCGGCCCGCCGCTCGGGCGTGATCGACCAGATCGACGCCACCCGCGTCGTCATCCGCGCCACCGAGGATCTCGATCCCACCAAGTCGGGCGTCGATATCTACCGGCTGATGAAGTACCAGCGTTCCAACCAGTCGACCTGCATCAACCAGCGTCCGCTGGTGAAGGTCGGCGACATCGTCAAGAAGGGCGACATCATCGCCGACGGTCCCTCGACCGATCTCGGCGAGCTCGCGCTGGGGCGCAACGTGCTGGTCGCGTTCATGCCGTGGAACGGCTACAACTTCGAAGACTTCGATCCTGCTCTCCGAGCGGATCGTGAAGGACGACGTCTTCACCTCGATCCACATCGAGGAATTCGAGGTGATGGCGCGCGACACCAAGCTCGGGCCTGAGGAAATCACCCGCGACATTCCGAACGTTTCGGAAGAAGCGCTGAAGAACCTCGACGAAGCCGGCATCGTCTATATCGGCGCCGAAGTCCGCGCCGGCGACATCCTGGTCGGCAAGATCACGCCGAAGGGCGAAAGCCCGATGACGCCGGAAGAAAAGCTGCTGCGCGCCATCTTCGGCGAAAAGGCGTCCGACGTCCGCGATACCTCGCTGCGCGTGCCTCCGGGCGTGCAGGGCACGATCGTCGAAGTCCGCGTCTTCAACCGGCACGGCGTCGACAAGGACGAGCGCGCTCTGGCGATCGAGCGGGAAGAGATCGAGCGTCTGGCCAAGGACCGCGACGACGAGCAGGCGATCCTGGACCGCAACGTCTACAGCCGTCTCGCCGACCTCCTGGAAAACCGCCAGGGGATCGCCGGTCCGAAGGGCTTCAAGAAGGACACCAAGATCACGCGCGCGGTGCTCGACGAGCATCCGCGTTCGCAGTGGTGGATGTTTGCCTCGCCCAACGACAAGCTGATGGCCGAAATCGAGGCGATGCGGAAGCAGTACGACGAATCGAAGAAGGGCCTTGAACAGCGCTTCCTCGACAAGGTCGAGAAGCTGCAGCGTGGCGACGAATTGCCGCCCGGCGTGATGAAGATGGTCAAGGTCTTCGTCGCGGTGAAGCGCAAGATCCAGCCCGGCGACAAGATGGCGGGCCGCCACGGCAACAAGGGCGTGGTGTCGAAGATCGTTCCGATCGAGGACATGCCGTTCCTCGAGGACGGAACGCATGCCGACATCGTGCTCAATCCGCTGGGCGTGCCGAGCCGGATGAACGTCGGGCAGATCCTCGAAACGCATCTCGGCTGGGCCTGCGCGGGCCTCGGCAAGCGCATCGGCCAGACGGTGGACGCCTACTACGCCAAGCAGGACATCAAGCCGCTGAAGGAGACCTTGAAAAAGATCTACGGCGACGAGGAAACCATCAAGTCGCTGAACGACAGCGAACTGATGGAGCTCGGCCGTAATCTCAGCCACGGTGTTCCGATCGCAACGCCGGTGTTCGACGGCGCCAAGGAAGCCGACATCGAGGAGATGCTGAAGCTTGCCGGTCTCGACGCCTCCGGACAATCGACCGTCTATGACGGCCGGACCGGCGACGCCTTCGACCGCAAGGTGACGGTTGGGTACATCTATATGCTCAAGCTGCATCACCTCGTGGACGACAAGATCCACGCCCGTTCGATCGGACCGTACTCGCTCGTCACCCAGCAGCCGCTGGGCGGCAAGGCACAGTTCGGCGGACAGCGTTTCGGCGAAATGGAAGTGTGGGCGCTCGAGGCTTACGGCGCGGCGTACACGCTCCAGGAAATGCTGACCGTGAAGTCGGACGACGTCGCCGGCCGTACCAAGGTGTACGAGGCGATCGTGCGCGGCGACGACACGTTCGAAGCGGGTATCCCGGAATCGTTCAACGTGCTGGTCAAGGAAATGCGTTCGCTGGGTCTCAACGTCGACCTGCACAACTCGAAGGTGGGTGTCACGCCGACATCCGAGGCCGCCGAGTAACAACAAGCGTCATGCCCGGCGCGTTTTCGCGCCGGGCATCCGCGCTGCGCTCGGACGTTGAGCGGGCGCGTGGCCGAAAAAAGAATTTCGAATTTGCTGCCGGTGACGATCGGCACGCGAGGAGAAGACCATGAACCAAGAAATTATGAATCTCTTCAATCCGACGACGCCGGCTCAGGTCTTCGACCAGATCCGGATTTCGATCGCGTCTCCGGAGAAGATTCTGTCGTGGTCATACGGCGAAATCAAGAAGCCGGAGACCATCAATTACCGCACCTTCAAGCCGGAGCGTGACGGCCTGTTCTGCGCGCGCATCTTCGGGCCGATCAAGGACTACGAGTGCCTGTGCGGCAAGTACAAGCGCATGAAGTACAAGGGCATCATCTGCGAGAAGTGCTCGGTCGAAGTGACGCTGTCGCGGGTCCGGCGCGAGCGCATGGGCCATATCGAACTCGCGGCCCCCGTCGCGCATATCTGGTTTCTGAAGTCGCTGCCGTCCCGCATCGGCCTGCTGCTCGACATGACGCTGAAGGATCTCGAGCGGATTCTGTATTTCGAATACTACGTCGTTCTCGAGCCCGGCCTGACCGCGCTCAAGGACCGCCAGCTGTTGTCGGAAGACGAGTACCTGAAGGCGCAGGACGAATACGGCCAGGATTTCTTCACCGCCATGATCGGCGCCGAGGCGATCCGCGAGCTGCTGAAGGGGCTTGATCTCGAGAAGCTCGAGGCCTCGCTCGCGCGTCGAGATGCAGGAGACCGAGTCCGACATCAAGCACAAGAAGCTCGCCAAGCGTCTGAAGATCGTCGAGGCGTTCCGCTATTCCGGCAACAAGCCGGAGTGGATGATCCTGACCGTGGTGCCGGTGATTCCGCCGGACCTGCGTCCGCTGGTGCCGCTCGACGGCGGCCGCTTTGCGACCTCGGACCTCAACGACCTCTACCGCCGCGTCATCAACCGCAACAACCGCCTGAAGCGGCTGATGGAGCTGCGCGCGCCCGACATCATCATCCGCAACGAAAAGCGCATGCTGCAGGAGGCGGTCGACGCATTGTTCGACAACGGCCGCCGCGGCCGCGTCATCACCGGCGCCAACAAGCGGCCGCTGAAGTCGCTGGCCGACATGCTGAAGGGCAAGCAGGGCCGTTTCCGGCAGAACCTGCTCGGCAAGCGCGTCGACTATTCGGGACGTTCGGTGATCGTGGTCGGTCCCGAACTGCGGCTGCATCAGTGCGGCCTGCCGAAGAAGATGGCGCTGGAGCTGTTCAAGCCGTTCATCTATTCGCGGCTTGACGCCAAGGGTCTGTCCACCACGGTGAAGCAGGCGAAGAAGCTGGTCGAAAAAGAGCGTCCCGAGGTCTGGGATATTCTCGACGAGGTGATCCGCGAGCATCCCGTGCTGCTGAACCGCGCGCCGACGCTGCATCGCCTGGGCATCCAGGCGTTCGAGCCGGTGCTGATCGAAGGCAAGGCGATCCAGCTGCATCCGCTGGTCTGCGCGGCGTTCAACGCCGACTTCGACGGCGACCAGATGGCCGTGCACGTTCCGCTGTCGCTCGAAGCGCAGCTGGAAGCGCGCGTGCTGATGATGTCGACCAACAACATCCTGCATCCGGCCAACGGCCAGCCGATCATCGTGCCGTCGCAGGATATCGTGCTCGGTCTGTACTACCTGTCGATCCTGCGTGAAGGCCTGCCGGGCGAAGGCAAGCTCTACGGCGAGATGGCCGAGATCGAGCATGCCCTGCATTCCAAGGTCATCCACCTCCACACCAAGATCAAGTATCGCTGGCAGGGGGTCGACGAGACCGGCAAGCCGGTCCGGCGCTGGATCGAGACCACGGCGGGGCGCGTCATGCTCGGCAATGTGCTGCCGAAGTCGACGAAGATTCCCTTCGACATCATCAACAAGCTGATGACGAAGAAGGAAATCTCCGGCGTCATCGACCAGGTCTATCGTCACTGCGGTCAGAAGGAGACCGTGATCTTCTGCGACCGCATCATGGCGCTCGGCTTCTACAATGCGTTCAAGGCCGGCATTTCGTTCGGCAAGGACGACATGGTGGTGCCGGCGTCGAAGTGGAAGATCGTCGAGGAGACCCGCACGCTCGCCAAGGAATTCGAGCAGCAGTACAACGACGGCCTGATCACCCACGGCGAGAAGTACAACAAGGTCGTGGACGCCTGGTCGAAGTGCACCAAGAAGATCTCCGAAGACATGATGACGGAAATCTCCGCCGTTAAGAAGAATCCGAAAGGCGGCGAGGCCCAGATCAACTCGATCTTCATGATGTCGAACTCCGGCGCCCGCGGTTCGCAGGACCAGATGCGCCAGCTCGCCGGCATGCGCGGCCTGATGGCCAAGCCGTCGGGCGAGATCATCGAGACGCCGATCATTTCCAACTTCAAGGAAGGTCTGTCGGTGCTCGAATACTTCAACTCGACCCACGGCGCCCGCAAGGGTCTCGCGGACACCGCGTTGAAGACGGCGAACTCCGGTTACCTGACGCGGCGTCTGGTCGACGTGGCGCAGGACTGCATCATCACGGCCGACGATTGCGGCACCAAGCTCGGCATCAAGATGCGCGCCATCATCGATGCCGGCACGGTGGTTGCCTCGCTGGCGTCGCGTATTCTCGGCCGCACCGCGGGCGAGGATCTGCGCGATCCCGCGACCAACAAGATCGTGGTCAAGCGCGGCACCCTGATGGAAGAGAGCCACGTCGACGCGCTGCAGCAGGCCGGCATCCAGGAAGTGAAGATCCGCTCGGCCCTGACCTGCGAACTCGTCAACGGCATCTGCGGCAAGTGCTACGGGCGCGATCTCGCCCGCGGCACGCCGGTCAACCACGGCGAAGCGGTCGGCGTCATCGCGGCGCAGTCGATCGGCGAACCCGGCACCCAGCTGACGATGCGTACGTTCCACATCGGCGGCGCGGCGCAGATCAACGAGCAGTCGTTCATCGAGTCGAATTTCGACGGCAAGGTGACGATCAAGAACAAGGCGATCCAGAAGAACAGCGAAGGTCATCTGATCGCCATGGTGCGTAACATGGTGGTCGCGGTGGCCGACGCCGACGGCACCGAGCGTGCGACCCATCGCATCCAGTACGGCGCGCGCATGCGGGTCGACGAGGGCGATATGGTCAAGCGCGGCCAGCGCATCGCCGAGTGGGATCCCTATACCCGGCCGGTTCTGACCGAGGTCGAGGGCGTCATCGGGTTCGAGGATCTGGTCGAGGGGCAGTCGATCTCGGAGACGCTCGACGAATCCACCGGTATCGCCAAGCGCGTCGTCATCGACTGGCGCACGACGCGGGGCGGCGCGGATCTGCGTCCGGCCATCGTCATCAAGGGCAAGGACGGCAAGGTCCTCAAGCTCGCGCGTGGCGGCGAGGCCCGCTACATGCTTTCGGTTGACGCGATCCTTTCGGTCGACGTCGGCGCGAAGGTCAAGCCCGGCGACATCCTGGCGCGTATCTCCACCGAGAGCGCCAAGACGCGCGACATCACCGGCGGTCTGCCGCGGGTGGCCGAACTGTTCGAGGCGCGCAAGCCGAAGGACGCGGCGATCATCGCGGAAATCGCCGGCACCATCCGGTTCGGCCGCGACTACAAGAACAAGCGCCGTATCTCGATCGAGCCGATGGACAAGAATGAGGAGACCCGCGAATACCTCATTCCGAAGGGCAAGCACATCCATCTGCAGGACGGCGATATCGTCGAAAAGGGCGACTTCATCGTCGAAGGCAACCCGGCACCGCACGACATCCTGGCGATCAAGGGCATCGAGGAACTCGCGGCCTATCTGGTCAACGAAATCCAGGAGGTCTACCGGCTGCAGGGCGTGCTGATCAACGACAAGCACATCGAGGTGATTGTCCGTCAGATGCTGCAGAAGGTGGAGATCACCGACCAGGGCGAGACCGACATGATCTCGGGCGAGCAGGTCGACAAGATCGAGTTCGACGTGCTCAACGCCAAGGCCAAGGAAGAGGGCAAGAAGCCCGCCACGGGAACGCCGGTGCTGCTCGGCATTACCAAGGCGAGCCTGCAGACCCGCTCGTTCTTCTCGGCGGCGTCGTTCCAGGAGACCACCCGCGTGCTCACCGAAGCCGCCGTCAACGGCAAGGTGGACCCGCTGGAAGGCCTCAAGGAGAACGTCATTGTCGGCCGGCTGATCCCGGCGGGCACCGGCGCCTCGATGGCCAAGATCCGCGAAGTCGCCGTCAAGCGCGACAAGCTGATTCTGGACGAGCGCGAGAAGCAGGCGGCGATCGTGCCGGCGGCCCCGGAGGTCGAGCCGTTGGCGCTGCCGCCGGCGGAATAAAGCCGCGCGAAATCGAAAAATCAGGAAAAAGGCCGGCGAAAGCCGGCCTTTTTGCCGTTTTTCGGCCATTCTGTCGCCGTAGCGCGGCTTCGTTCATCTTTCCTTCAGGCTGAAAAGCGCTTCTGTTAAGGCTTGAATCGCCGAAGCCCCCAAGGGTTTGGCCGGGGACGAGGCGGTTTCGCGGTAAGACAATGCGCTAAATCAATGATTTGGCTCAGGATCGGCGCCAAAAAGGGGCCGATCGCGTTTCTGAACTGACCAATGGACCGGATGCCCCGCGAAGGGGCGGCGGGGGATCACGGAACAACACATGCTGGATCTTGCAATCGTTGGCGGCGGGCCGGGTGGCCTGATGAGCGCCTGGTATCTCAAGAAGAAGCTCGGCGACCTCTGCCGCGTCACCATTTACGAGGCGTCCGACCGGCTTGGCGGCAAGATCCTGACGAAGAAATTCGATTCGGCGCCCGCGATGTACGAGGCCGGCGTCGCCGAGATCTACGATTACTCGATGACGGGCCCCGATCCGCTGCGCGAGCTGATCCAGCATTTCGGCCTGCAGACCATTCCGATGGATGCCGAGCAGGTCCATCTCGACGGCGAACTCCTGAACGACGTGCCGGGCATGCGCCGCAAATACGGCGCCAAGACCGCGGAGGCGATCGAGGCCTTCCGCAAGCGCTGCACCGAGATGGTGTCGCCGACCGAATATTACGAAGGCGTCGGCGCGCACGACAACGAGCATCCCTGGGCCTACATCACGGCCGAGGAACTGCTCGACCGGGAAGTGGACGATGCCACCGCCAAGCGCTTCTTCAAGGTGATGGCGCGCTCCGATATCGCCACCGAGAGCCACAACACCAACGGGCTGAATGCGCTGAAGAACTTCGTGATGGATGTCGACGGCTATATCGGCCTGTATTCGATCCAGAACGGCAATGAGCAGCTGATCGACTGCCTGCAGTCCGAGGTGGACGCCGATATCCAGCTCAATCACCGGGTGCTCAAGGTCGGCAAGACCGCGGCCGGGCGCTACCAGCTCAACATGATGAACGGCAAGGGACCGGAGACCAGGGATTTCGACCTGGTGCTGATGTGCCTGCCGCACTCATGGCTCTCGACCATGGGATGGGAAGGCGAGCAGCTGCGCAAGTCGATGGTCAAGCACGTCGCCTATTTCGACCGCCCGGCGCACTATCTGCGGGTTTCGATCCTGTTCGACGAGCCGTTCTGGGGCGAGAAGATTCCCGGCGCGTGGTTCATGTCCGAGGCGTTCGGCGGCTGCTGCGTCTACAACGAAGGCGCGCGCCACGACGTCGGCAAGCACGGCGTGCTCAACTGGCTGATCGCCGGCTCCGACGCGCTGGCCTTCGCCAATCTCAGCGATCAGGAGCTGATCGACGCCGCGCTGAAGTCGCTGCCGGCCTCGCTCGGCAACGCGCGCGAGCATTTCGTGGAGGGCAAGACCTATCGCTGGCTGTCCTCGGTCAATGCGCTTCCCGGCGGCTTGCCGGCGCGCGACGTCATGACCAATCACCGGCCCGAGCCGAAGCAGCATCCGGGCCTCGTCGTGGTCGGCGATTATCTGTTCGATTCGACGCTGAACGGATTGCTCGATTCCTCCGACGCCGCCACCGACATCATCGTCACCGAGATGATGCGGCTGCGCCGCGCGCGCGGCGAGGGCGGCAAGCCGGCGTCCGACAAGATCGACCGCGGCTATTTCGAGAATTACCGCGGCCTCGGTCCCTATAGCGAGGTCTGGAGCCAGTTCACCGATCCCGCCTACCTGACCGATCTCATCAAGATCGTCTGGAACCGGGCGAGGGGTTACAAGCTGCTGGTGGCGGGATCCGCCAGCGGCGAACTGGTGGGCGCGCTGCGCGCGCGCGGCATCGATGCATGGGGCATCGAGAACAACCGCGCCATCCACGCCAAGACGCCGAAGGCGCTGAAGAAGTTCAACAAGCTCGGATCGATCGTCGACATGCCGTTCAAGGACGACGAGTTCGATTTCGTGTTCGAGACCAGCCTGTGCCATGTCGCGGAAAAGCAGGTGCCGCGCGCGATTCGCGAGTTGAACCGCGTCGTGAAGACCGGCCTGGTGTTCGGATCGGTGACCTCGGACATGGCGCCGGCGCTGATCGATCGCTACGACCTGTTGCGCGGGGTCAGGAAGCTCGGCACCTGGTGGGAATGGTCGGAGTTGTTCTTCTCCAACGGGTTCGACCTGTCGATGCATCGCCGCGACTGCACCGACGAGTTGTGGGCGGCGACGCTTGCCGCCAACAAGGGGCCGGGCCAGTGGTACGCCGACTCCGACAGCCTGCGTTACTCGTTCTTCGACAAGGTCGAAGCCGACGACGATTGAGCCGGTCGAGCAGCCGATCACGGTACGAACTTCGTCGGACAGGCCTTGCGGAAAGTTTTCGGCAGTCAGCTTTGCTGAAAGCGCGCCAATCGCATAGGATCGGCACGGTGGTTCGCTCGGCCACTTTCCTCGATTTTACGGTCATGCCGGCCGTGCAGCATCGGTTGGTTTCATGGCGTCCAAGCCTCCATCGTCGGATGATCGGATCAAAGCCGTCGCGGCCGACGGGCTCGCGCCGGAGTCCGACGAAAAGCTCTTGGCGGATGCCGAAGTCGCAAGTCGCGGCCGCCCGCGACAAGGCGTCCGCTCGTCTGCCGCCTGACGACGACGACGATGAAGACGACGAGCTCGAGCTCGACGACGACGAGGAAGATGAGGATCTCGTCGTCTTTACCGCCAAGGAAGCCGCCGGCGCGCTGGCGACGATCTATGCCTTCGTCAAACCGTTTCTGAAGAACTACAAGAAGATACTGACATTCGTCGGCCTCGGCGTCCTGGTCGAGACGCTGTTCAACGTCATCATGCCGCTGAGCCTGAAGTTCCTGATCGACGATGCGCTCGGCGAGGAGGATTTCCAGGCGCTGTACAAGATCCTCGGCGTGCTCGCGGCCGCCGGGATCATCACCTCGATCGTCGCGGTCTGGTACGAGCGCTGGGACGCCAAGCTCGCGGCTTCGCTGATTTCCGACGTGCGGACGCGGCTGTTCGAGCATGTCCAGAATTTGCCGGCGGCCTATTTCGCGCGCACCAAGCGCGGCGAGATCCTGTCGCGCTTTTCGGTCGACCTGTCGGCCTTCGAAGGCTCGATCAAGAGTTTCGCCAACAGCGCGGCGCTGCCGTTCTTCGAACTGATCGCGGGCATCATCCTGATGCTGTTCCTGAACTGGCAGCTCGCCGCGATGTCGCTGCTGGTGTTCCCGATCACGCTGATCGGCCCGCGGATCCTGACGCCGAAGGCGGTGCAGGCCAATTACGAGCAGAAGCTCAACGAATCCGCGCTGCTCGGCATGGTGCAGGAGAACGTCGCGACGCAGGCGGTGGTCAAGGCGTTCAGCCTGCAGCGCCGGACGCTCGGCTGGTTCACGATGCGCAACGACGAGGCGCGCCGCAAGATCGCCTCCGCGGCGTTCCTGTCGACCATGGTCGAGCGCACGGTCACGATCTCGGTGCTGTTGCTGCACCTCGTGGTGCTGGCGATCGGCGCCTATCTCGCCACCAAGGGCCAGATCACCATCGGCACCTTCGTGACCTTCGAGAGCGCGTTCTGGGAGGTGTCCTACAACATCGCCCACGTCATGCATTTCATCCCGGTGTCGATCCAGTCGGCGGCGGCGGTGCGCCACATCCAGGAAATGCTGGACGAGCCGACCCGCGGCGCCGACCGTCCGGGCGCGCCCGACCTGCCGCGCATCACCAACGACATCACCTTCGACCGCGTCACCTTCCAGTATGAAGGCAGCCAGACGCCGGTGCTCGACAATCTCAGCCTCAAGCTCAAGGTCGGCAAGAGCATCGCCATCGTCGGCCCCAGCGGCTCCGGCAAGAGCACGCTGCTCAATCTGATCCTGCGGCTCTATGTGCCCGACGAAGGCCGCGTCACCATCGACGGCGTCGATATCCGCAAGGTGACCCGCGAATCGCTGCGCCGGAGCATGGCGGTGGTGTTCCAGGAGAACATGCTGTTCAACATGTCGATCCGGGAAAACATCCGGCTCGGCAAGGAGGGCGCGACCGACGAGGAGGTCGTGGAGGCCGCGCGCAAGGCCGAAATCCATCGCTACATCATGAGCCTGCCGCAGAAATACGACACCCCGGTCGGCGAGCGCGGCGATACGCTGTCGGGCGGCCAGCGCCAGCGCATCGCGATCGCGCGCGCCATCGTCCGCGATCCGTCGGTGCTGCTGCTCGACGAGGCGACCTCGGCGCTCGACCAGACCACGGAAGCCGCGATCAACCGGACGCTGCTGAAGGTCGCCAAGGGCCGCACCATGATCTTGTCGACCCACCGCCTGACCTCGGTGGTCGAGATGGACGAGATCATCGTGATCTCGGGCGGCAAGGCGATCGAGCGCGGCTCGCACGCCAAGCTGCTCGCCGCCAACGGCGTCTATCGCAAGCTCTGGGACGATCAGAGCCACAAGCCGCACGACGCCGCCGATCAGGCCGACGACGACAGCGACGACGATGATGACGACGACGAGGATGATGACGAGGAGATGCGCGGCGTCGGCGAGGCTCGCGCATGAGCCGGCGAGCGCCAGCTGCCGCCAGAGTCCTTGCACCGAGCCAGCGCCAGGAAGCGCGCCCAGCGCTGCGCCCGCCAGTAGATGCCGTTGTCGATCGACACCGAGCGGAAGTTGATAGGCCTTGGCGGCCGACCACGCGTCGCAGGCCTGCTTGACCGGATCGTCGTAGAACGCCGCGATCTTGCTCTTCGGCCATGCCCTCGGTCGCGAGCCAGGCCGGAATATGGACGTTGCAGAGCCGTTCGACGTCGGTGAAGACCTTGTCGGTGCCGGTCCCGGCGACCGGGCAGGTGGTCTCGAAGGCGTCGCCGACCAGGACGATGCCGGCCTGGCGATGGCCCGCGCTGACATAGAGATCGACCGGGCGGATCTTGACGTCGCCTGTGACCTCGAAATCGCCGGTGATGCTGCGTCAGCCGCGGCAGCGAGGCGTTCAAGGTCTCGACCGGCGCGCGGCGCATCTGCCGCAGCCAGGGATCGTCGATCTCGCGATAGACGAACAGGTTGGCGCGCATCGTCTTGCCGATCGGGAAACAGCGATCAGATAGGGGATGCGGTCGCTCGGCCGCTCCGAGAAATAGGTCAGCGCCGGAAAGTCGAAGGCGGGGCGGCCGACCGGCTCGACGTCGAATCCGATCGAGATCGAATGGCAGGCGCTGATCAATTCGGCGCTCGATGCCGAGCGTGTGGCGCAGGCCGACGTTCAGTCCGTTGGCGAGCACCACCAGCCGGGCCGAGATCTCTCGCCGTTCGACAGCGCGATCTTTTGCCGCTCCGCGCTGGTCGAAATCGACACGGCCTTGGCGAAGATCGTTTCCACGCGATGCCGGAATTTCGGCGCGGATCGCGTTGACCAGCGCGTCGTACATGATGCCGAATTGCTGGCTCGGCGTCTTGTCGAGCAGATAGCCGAATCGCGCGATCCAGTTCTCGCCGTCGTGGGTCGCCTTGCGCAGCACCGCTTCGGCGATGCCGGTCTTGCGAAAGCGCTCGATCTGCTCGTCGCCGCTGAGTTTTTCGACGCGAAAGTCGGGCGGATAGGCGGGATGCGGGTCGATCAGGATCGCGGCAATGCCGGCGCGTCCGAGCATGGCGGCCGCCGTCGAGCCGGCAAGGCCGCCGCCGATGATCGCAATGTCGGTGTACCTCATGGACGAGTCCCGGCTCGAAGCCCCATCATTGCGCCGGGAAAGACAAATAAAGCCTTTAGCGTCAACGGCGGACATTACTGAACATGCCTGGTATAATTACCCAGCAGTAATACCCGGGTAATATTGCGATTCGGCCGTGCCTGCGGCGCCGGCTTGCGTGGCGGCGCGGCGAAGCCTCGCGTGGAGAGGCCGATTCTGCAGGCGCCAGAAGCGCTTCTCGCGCTGTCGTTTCGCCTTGACTTGGCTATCCGCCGCCGATAAAACCCGCGCACTTAACGACAGGCGGTGAGCAACGCCAGCGTCGGAACGGATCACCCTTTCAGCCCCGATTTCATGGGGATCGGGACGGGCACCAACCTCGACGAATGCCGCTCAAACGCTGTCGATTATAGCTAGGCAATGCCAGGACGATTTTGGTTCTCTTGAGCAAGTTCTCTTGAGATTGATTTCGGATGCATGACCTCGGTAGCTGGCTGAACGGCGTACGCTGATCGGTCGCGACTCGCGGTCCTCTGTGGCGTCGAAGCGCTTTCCGCTCAGCGATGAGCGGTTGGCGCGATTTCGCTTTGCGCGGGTTCGTTCCGCGCGAGGCGACCGGATGGGACGGTTGGTCCCGAATGAATTTGCGGAGCCGTTGCCGGTTTCGCGCGAACTAAAGGGTGAAGGCCGACATGCCGACGATCAACCAGCTGATCGCAAGTCCGCGCGTCGTGCAGAAGTCGCGCAAGAAGGTGCCGGCGCTGCAGCAGTCGCCGCAGAAGCGCGGCGTTTGCACGCGCGTCTACACCACGACCCCGAAGAAGCCGAACTCGGCGCTTCGCAAGGTCGCCAAGGTGCGCCTGACCAACGGCTTCGAGGTCATCGGCTACATCCCGGGTGAAGGCCATAACCTTCAGGAGCACTCGGTGGTCATGATCCGCGGCGGCCGCGTCAAGGATTTGCCCGGCGTGCGCTACCACATTCTCCGCGGCGTCCTCGATACCCAGGGCGTCAAGAACCGTAAGCAGCGCCGTTCGAAGTACGGCGCGAAGCGTCCGAAATAATCGGGAACAGATCGATGTCTCGTCGCCATTCTGCTGAAAAGCGTGAAGTGAACCCGGATCCGAAGTTCGGGAACATCATCATCACGAAGTTCATGAACTCGGTCATGTACGACGGCAAGAAGTCGGTCGCCGAAGGCATCGTCTACGGCGCGCTCGACATGATCGAGACCAAGACCAAGCAGGGTCCGCTGCCGGTGTTCGAGCAGGCGCTGGAAAACGTGATGCCGACCATCGAAGTGCGCTCGCGCCGCGTCGGCGGCGCCACCTATCAGGTGCCGGTCGAAGTTCGCTCGGTGCGCCGTCAGGCGCTCGGCATTCGCTGGATCATTTCGGCGGCGCGCGAGCGCAACGAAAAGACGATGACGGAGCGGCTCTCGGCCGAGCTGCTCGACGCGTCGAATGGCAGGGGGAACGCCGTCAAGAAGCGTGAAGACGTGCACCGGATGGCGGAAGCCAACCGCGCCTTCTCGCACTATCGCTGGTAACGGCGAAACAACGGAATTTAAGGAACATCCCATGCCCCGCGTTCATGCCATAGAGGACTACCGCAACTTCGGTATCATGGCGCATATCGATGCCGGCAAGACCACGACCACCGAGCGCATCCTTTATTACACCGGCAAGAGCCACAAGATCGGCGAAGTGCACGAAGGTGCCGCGACGATGGACTGGATGGAGCAGGAGCAGGAGCGCGGCATCACCATCACGTCGGCCGCGACCACCGCGTTCTGGAACGGCAAGCGCCTGAACATCATCGACACCCCCGGCCACGTCGACTTCACCATCGAAGTCGAGCGTTCGCTTGCGCGTGCTCGACGGCGCGGTGTGCGTGCTCGACTCCAACCAGGGCGTCGAGCCGCAGACCGAGACCGTCTGGCGTCAGGGCGACAAGTACCAGGTTCCGCGCATCGTCTTCGCCAACAAGATGGATAAGACCGGCGCCGACTTCTACAAATGCATGCAGGATATCGTCGACCGCCTCGGCGCCAAGCCGATCGCGATCCAGCTTCCGATCGGCTCCGAGAACAACTTCAAGGGCCTGATCGATCTCGTCCGCATGAAGGGCGTGATCTGGGAAGACGAGACGCTCGGCGCCAAGTTCAAGGACATCGATATTCCCGCCGACATGGTCGAGAAGGCCAAGGAATATCGCGAGAAGCTGCTCGAAGCCGCCGTCGAACTCGACGACGAGGTGCTCGCCGCCTATCTCGACGGCAAGGAGCCCGATGAGGCGACGCTGAAGCGCATGATCCGCAAGGCCGTGCTGACCGGCGCGTTCTTCCCGGTGCTGTGCGGCTCGGCCTTCAAGAACAAGGGCGTGCAGCCGCTGCTCGACGCGGTCGTGGACTATCTGCCGTCGCCGGTCGACGTGCCCGCGATCAAGGGCGTCGATGAAGACGGCAACGAAGTCGTTCGGCTTCCGAACGACAAGGAGCCGCTGGCGCTGCTCGCGTTCAAGATCATGGACGATCCGTTCGTCGGCACCATCACCTTCTGCCGCATCTATTCCGGCACGCTGCTGTCGGGCACCGGCGTCATCAATTCGACCCGCGACCGCAAGGAGCGCATCGGCCGCATGCTGCTGATGCATGCCAACAACCGCGAAGACATCAAGGAAGCCTATGCCGGCGACATCGTCGCGCTGGCGGGCCTCAAGGAAGCGCGCACCGGCGACACGCTGTGCGATCCGAACAAGCCGGTGATCCTGGAAAAGATGGAATTCCCGGAGCCGGTCATCGAAATCGCGATCGAGCCGAAGTCGAAGGCCGACCAGGAAAAGCTCGGCGTCGCGCTGGCGAAGCTCGCCGCGGAAGATCCGTCGTTCCGGGTCTCGACCGATCAGGAGTCCGGCCAGACCATTCTCAAGGGCATGGGCGAACTCCATCTCGACATCAAGGTCGACATCCTGCGCCGCACCTACAAGGTCGACGCCAATATCGGCGCGCCGCAGGTGGCGTTCCGCGAGCGCATCACCAAGCGCGCCGAAGTCAGACTACACCCACAAGAAGCAGACCGGCGGTACCGGTCAGTTCGCGCGCGTCACGATCATCGTCGAGCCGAACGAGCCCGGCAAGGGTTACGAGTTCGAATCCAAGGTCGTCGGCGGCGCGGTGCCGAAGGAATACATCCCCGGCGTCGAAAAGGGCCTCAACAGCGTGCTGGGCTCGGGCGTGGTCGCCGGCTTCCCGGTGGTCGACGTCAAGGTGCAGCTGATCGACGGCAAGTATCACGACGTCAACTCCTCGGCGCTGGCCTTCGAAATCGCATCGCGCGCGGCGTTCCGCGAAGCGCTGCAAAAGGGCAAGTCGGTCCTGCTCGAGCCGATCATGAAGGTCGAGGTGGTGACGCCGGAAGACTACACCGGCTCGGTCATCGGCGACCTGAATTCGCGGCGCGGCCAGATCCAGGGTCAGGACATGCGCGGCAACGCCAACGTCATCAACGCGATGGTGCCGCTCATGAACATGTTCGGTTACGTGAATAACCTGCGCTCGATGAGCCAGGGCCGCGCGACCTTTACGATGCAGTTCGATCACTACGCGGAAGCGCCGGCCAACGTGTCGGCGGAAGTCCAGAAGAAGTTTGCCTGATTGTCGTTGACGGCAGTTAACGACTGAACGGAGAGTCAAATGGCCAAAGCAAAGTTTGAACGTAATAAACCGCACTGCAACATCGGAACGATCGGTCACGTCGACCACGGCAAGACGTCGCTGACGGCGGCGATCACCAAGGTGCTGGCGGAAACCGGCGGTGCGACGTTCACGGCGTACGACCAGATCGACAAGGCGCCGGAAGAGAAGGCGCGCGGCATCACGATCTCGACCGCGCACGTCGAATACGAGACCGAGAACCGGCACTACGCCCACGTCGATTGCCCGGGCCACGCCGACTATGTGAAGAACATGATCACCGGTGCGGCGCAGATGGACGGCGCGATCCTGGTGGTGTCGGCGGCCGACGGCCCGATGCCGCAGACCCGCGAGCACATCCTGCTGGCCCGCCAGGTCGGCGTTCCCGCGCTGGTGGTGTTCCTGAACAAGTGCGACATGGTCGACGATCCGGAACTGCTCGAGCTGGTCGAGCTGGAAGTCCGCGAACTGCTGTCGAAGTACGAGTTCCCGGGCGACAAGATCCCGATCATCAAGGGCTCGGCGCTGGCGGCGCTCGAAGACAAGGACCCGAAGCTCGGCCACGACGCGATCCTGGAGCTGATGAAGGCGGTCGACAGCTACATTCCGCAGCCGGAGCGTCCGATCGACCAGCCGTTCCTGATGCCGGTGGAAGACGTGTTCTCGATCTCGGGCCGCGGCACCGTGGTGACCGGCCGCGTCGAGCGCGGCATCGTCAAGGTCGGCGAGGAAATCGAGATCGTCGGCCTGCGCGACACCCAGAAGACCATCGTCACCGGCGTCGAGATGTTCCGCAAGCTGCTCGACCAGGGCCAGGCCGGCGACAACATCGGCGCGCTGCTGCGCGGCACCAAGCGCGAGGAAGTCGAGCGCGGCCAGGTGCTGTGCAAGCCGGGTTCGGTCAAGCCGCACACCAAGTTCAAGGCCGAGGCCTACATCCTGACCAAGGAGGAGGGCGGCCGTCACACCCCGTTCTTCACCAACTACCGGCCGCAGTTCTACTTCCGCACCACCGACGTGACCGGCGTCGTGCATCTGCCCGAAGGCACCGAGATGGTGATGCCGGGCGACAACATCGCGATGGAAGTGCACCTGATCGTGCCGATCGCGATGGAAGAGAAGCTGCGCTTCGCGATCCGCGAAGGCGGCCGCACCGTCGGCGCCGGCGTCGTCGCAAGCATCATCGAGTAACGAATGCGAATAGCGAATGGCGAGTGGCGAATGGCATTCGCTACTCGCCATTCGCTACTCGACCTACTCGTCGCGGCTACGACGATGAGAGAAAGACAGCGGCAATGAACGGCCAGAATATTCGCATCCGTCTCAAGGCGTTCGACCATCGCATTCTCGATTCGTCGACGCGTGAGATCGTGAACACGGCGAAACGGACCGGTGCCCAGGTTCGCGGACCGATTCCGCTGCCGACCCGCATCGAGAAGTTCACCGTCAACCGTTCGCCGCATGTCGACAAGAAGAGCCGCGAGCAATTCGAGATGCGCACGCACAAGCGCCTTCTCGACATCGTCGATCCGACCCCGCAGACCGTGGACGCGCTGATGAAGCTCGACCTGGCCGCCGGTGTCGACGTCGAGATCAAGCTCTAACTTTTAGAGCCCGTCCGAACGTTAGCGGACAGAAAGAACAGGAAGCACGCCGATGCGCTCCGGAGTGATCGCACAAAAGGTCGGGATGACGCGGGTCTTTACGGAGACCGGCGAACATATCCCTGTGACCGTGCTGAAGCTGGGCAATTGCCAGGTGCTGGGTCACCGCACGACCGAGAAGAACGGTTATGTCGCGCTGCAGCTCGGTTCGGGCACCCGCAAGACCGTCTATCTGCCGAAGGCGGAGCGCGGCCAGTTCGCGGTCGCCAAGGTCGAGCCCAAGCGCAAGGTCACCGAATTCCGCGTGTCGGAAGACGCGCTGATCCCGGTCGGCGCCGAAATTCAGGCCGACCATTTCGTGGTCGGCCAGTTCGTCGACGTCACCGGCACCTCGGTCGGCAAGGGCTTTGCCGGCGGCATGAAGCGCTGGAATTTCGGCGGCCTGCGCGCCACCCACGGCGTCTCGGTCTCGCATCGTTCGATCGGTTCGACCGGCGGACGTCAGGATCCCGGCAAGACCTTCAAGAACAAGAAGATGCCCGGTCACATGGGCGTCGATCGCATCACCACGCTCAATCTGCGCGTGGTGCAGACCGACGTCGCGCGCGGCCTGATCCTGGTCGAAGGCGCCGTTCCCGGCTCCAAGGGCGGCTGGATCGCGGTGCGCGATGCCGTCAAGAAGGCGTTGCCGAAGGACGCGCCGAAGCCCGGCAAGTTCCGCCTGGCCGATGGCGGCGGCGAGCAGGCTGCAGCCGAGGCGCCGGCCGAGCAGGAGGGCGCGTGAGATGGAACTGAAAGTCACAACGCTTGAAGGCAAGGCGGCCGGCTCGGTTCAGCTGTCCGACGAGATTTTCGGTCTCGAGCCGCGCAAGGACATCATCCAGCGCTGCGTGCAGTGGCAGCTCAACAAGCGCCAGGCCGGGACCCACAAGACCCAGGGCCGCGCCGATGTCTGGCGCACCGGCAAGAAGATGTACAAGCAGAAGGGCACCGGCGGTGCGCGTCACGGCTCGGCCCGGGTGCCGCAGTTCCGCGGCGGCGGCCGTGCGTTCGGCCCGGTGGTGCGCTCGCACGCGACCGACCTGCCGAAGAAGGTCCGCGCGCTGGCGCTGCGCCATGCGCTGTCGGCCAAGGCCAAGGACGGCGGCCTGATCGTGATCGAATCGGCGACGCTCGAGGCCGCCAAGACCAAGGCGCTGATCGGACATTTCTCGGGTCTCGGCCTGACCAACGCGCTGATCATCGACGGCGCCGAGGTCCACAACGGCTTCGCCACCGCCGCCCGCAACATCCCGAACATCGACGTGCTGCCGGTCCAGGGCATCAACGTCTATGACATTCTGCGCCGCCAGAAGCTGGTGCTGACCAAGGCGGCGCTCGATGCGTTGGAGGCGCGCTTCAAATGAAGAATATCGATCCGCGCCATTACGACATCATCGTCGCTCCGGTCGTGACCGAAAAGGCGACCGTTGGCCTCCGAGCACAACAAGGTTGTGTTCAAGGTCGCGAGCAAGGCGACCAAGCCGCAGATCAAGGAAGCCGTCGAGAAGCTGTTCGACGTCAAGGTCAAGAGCGTGAACACGCTGGTGCGCAAGGGCAAGACCAAGGTCTTCCGCGGCAATTTCGGTTCGCAGTCGGACGTGAAGCGCGCGATCGTGACCCTCGAAGAGGGCCACCGCATCGACGTCACCACCGGGCTATAAGGCGATACGACGATGGCATTGAAAACATTCAATCCGACGACGCCGGGCCAGCGCCAGCTGGTGATGGTCGATCGTTCGGCGCTCTACAAGGGCAAGCCGGTCAAGGCGCTGACCGAGGGCAAGCACTCCACCGGCGGCCGCAACAACACCGGCCGCATGGTCGTGCGCTTTCGCGGCGGCGGCCACAAGCAGTCCTATCGCATCGTCGACTTCAAGCGCACCAAGGTCGACATGCCGGCGACCGTCGAGCGGCTCGAATACGATCCGAACCGCACCGCCTTCATCGCGCTGGTGAAATATACCGACGGCACCCAGGCCTATATCCTGGCGCCGCAGCGCCTCGCCGTCGGCGACACCGTGATCGCCGGCAACTATGTCGACGTGAAGCCGGGCAACGTCATGCCGCTCGGCAACATGCCGATCGGCACCATCATCCACAATGTGGAATTGAAGATCGGCAAGGGCGGCCAGCTCGCGCGTTCCGCCGGCACCTACGCCCAGCTCGTCGGCCGCGACCAGGACTACGTGATCGTCCGCCTGAACTCGGGCGAGCAGCGCCTGGTTCACGGCCGCTGCACCGGCACCATCGGCGCGGTGTCGAATCCGGACCACATGAACATCTCGATCGGCAAGGCCGGTCGCAATCGCTGGCTCGGCCGCAAGCCCCACAACCGCGGCGTCTCCATGAACCCGGTCGACCATCCGCACGGCGGCGGCGAAGGCCGCACCTCCGGCGGCCGTCATCCGGTGACCCCGTGGGGCAAGCCCACCAAGGGCAAGAAGACCCGCTCCAACAAGTCGACCAACAGATTCATTCTCATCAGCCGCCACAAGCGGAAGAAGTAAGGAACGCCGGACATGGTTCGTTCAGTCTGGAAAGGCCCGTTCGTCGAAGGCTCTCTGCTCAAGAAGGCAGATGCCGCGCGCGCGTCCGGCCGTCATGACGTGATCAAGATCTGGAGCCGCCGCTCGACCATCCTGCCGCAGTTCGTCGGCCTGGTGTTCGGCGTCTACAACGGCCAGAAGCATGTGCCGGTATCGGTCAACGAGGAAATGGTGGGTCACAAGTTCGGCGAGTTCTCGCCGACCCGTACCTTCCACGGCCATTCTGGCGACAAGAAAGCCAAGAAGGCTTGAGGATCTAAGCGATGAGCAAACCAAAGCGCGAACGGAGCCTCCCGGACAACGAGGCCAAGGCGGTCGCCCGGATGCTGCGGGTCAGCCCGCAGAAGCTCAATCTTGTCGCGCAGCTGATCCGCGGCCGGAAGGCTTCGGCGGCGCTCGCCGACCTGCAGTTTTCGCGCAAGCGGATCGCGGTCGACGTCAAGAAGTGCCTGGAATCGGCGATCGCCAACGCCGAGAACAACCACGACCTCGATGTCGACGATCTGATCGTCTCCGAGGCCCATGTCGGCAACGGCATCGTGATGAAGCGTTTCGCACCGCGCGGCCGTGGCCGTTCGGGCCGTGTCTTTAAACCATTCTCGCAGCTGACGATCGTCGTTCGTCAGGTCGAGGCGAGCGCTTAAATCGGGCGCGGGAGAGAACGATGGGTCAGAAGATCAATCCAATCGGGCTGCGTCTCGGCATCAACCGGACGTGGGATTCCCGTTGGTTCGCCGGCAAGAACGAATACGGCAAGCTGCTGCACGAGGATGTCAAGATCCGCGAGATCCTGCACAAGGAACTGAAGCAGGCGGCCGTCGCCAGGATCGTGATCGAGCGTCCGCACAAGAAGTGCCGGGTGACGATCCACTCCGCGCGTCCCGGCGTCGTGATCGGCAAGAAGGGCGCCGACATCGACAAGCTTCGCAAGAAGGTTGCCGACATCACCGCCTCCGACGTCGTCATCAACATCGTCGAAATCCGCAAGCCGGAGCTCGACGCCACGCTGGTCGCCGAATCGATCGCCCAGCAGCTCGAGCGCCGCGTCGCGTTCCGCCGCGCCATGAAGCGCGCGGTGCAGTCGGCGATGCGTCTCGGCGCCGAGGGCATTCGTATCAACTGCTCGGGCCGTCTCGGCGGCGCCGAAATCGCGCGCATGGAATGGTATCGCGAAGGCCGCGTGCCGCTGCACACGCTGCGCGCCGACATCGATTACGGGGTGGCCACCGCGTTCACCACCTTCGGCACCTGCGGCGTCAAGGTCTGGATCTTCAAGGGCGAAATCCTCGAGCACGATCCGATGGCCCAGGACAAGAAGATGGCCGAGGGCGACAACACGCGGCCCCGCCGCGACGCTGCTTAAGAGCGATTTTGAGAAGGTTTGAGGGCGTAAGCCATGATGCAACCAAAGAAAACGAAGTTCCGGAAGGCGCATAAGGGCCGGATCCACGGCACCGCGACTTCGGGCGCGACGTTGTCGTTCGGTCAGTTCGGCCTGAAGGCGATGGCGCCCGAGCGCATCACCGCGCGTCAGATCGAGGCCGCCCGCCGCGCGCTGACCCGTCACATGAAGCGCGCCGGCCGGGTCTGGATCCGCATCTTCCCGGACGTGCCGGTGTCGAAGAAGCCCGCCGAAGTCCGCATGGGCTCCGGCAAGGGTACGCCGGAATTGTGGGTGGCGCGGGTGAAGCCGGGCCGCGTGATTTTCGAAATCGACGGCGTCACCGTGCAGACCGCGAAGGAAGCGCTGACGCTCGCCGCCGCCAAGCTGCCGATCAAGACGCGCTTCGTCGCGCGCATCGCGGAATAGGGAAGTGGTCATGGCCGAGATGAAAACCGCCGATATCCGCGCGATGAGCCCCGATCAGATGGACGACGCCGTCCTCAATCTGAAGAAGGAGCGCTTCAACCTGCGCTTCCAGCGCGCCACCGGGCAGCTGGAGAACACCTCGCGGCTGCGTGAAGCCCGCCGCGATATCGCCCGTATCAAGACCATCGCCGCGCAAAAGCGCGCGAAGAAGAAGTAAGGGGCTCGAAATGCCGAAACGTACGCTTCAGGGCGTGGTCGTCAGCGACAAGCAGGCCAAGACGGTTGTGGTGCGCGTCGATCGCCGCTTCACCCATCCGATCTACAAGAAGACGATTCGCCGCTCGAAAAATTACCATGCGCACGACGAGAACAACGAGTTCAAGCCGGGCGATCAGGTGTGGATCGAGGAAAGCAAGCCGATCTCGAAGTTGAAGCGCTGGACCGTGGTCCGGGGCGAACAGAAGAAAACGGCCTAAAGGTCGGTCCGGCGCTGCCGGACCAGGCTTTCGGGAAAATTTTAGGCGCAGTTCTGCGCATCAGAAAGAGGACGAGGTGCATCAATGATTCAGATGCAGACCAACCTCGACGTGGCCGATAATTCAGGCGCACGCCGTGTCATGTGCATCAAGGTGCTTGGGGGCTCCAAGCGCCGCTATGCCACCGTGGGCGACGTTATTGTCGTGTCGATCAAGGAAGCGATTCCGCGCGGCAAGGTGAAGAAGGGCGACGTGATGAAGGCCGTGGTGGTGCGGGTCCGCAAGGACATCCGCCGCCCCGACGGCTCCGTCATCCGCTTCGACCGCAACGCCGCCGTGCTGATCAACAATCAGTCGGAGCCGGTCGGCACCCGCATCTTCGGGCCGGTGCCGCGCGAGCTGCGCGCCAAGAACCACATGAAGATCATCTCGCTTGCGCCGGAGGTGCTGTGATGGCTGCCAAGATCCGGAAGGGCGACAAGGTCATCGTGCTGTCCGGCCGCGACAAGGGCCGCACCGGCGAGGTGTTCGAGGTGCGTCCCGACGACAGCAAGGCGCTGGTCCGCGGCGTCAACCTCGTCAAGCGCCACCAGAAGCAGACCCAGGCGCAGGAAGGCGGCATCATCTCCAAGGAGGCGCCGATCCACCTGTCCAACATCGCGATCGTCGGCAAGGACGGCAAGCCGACCCGCATAGGTTTCAAGATTCATGCGGATGGCAAGAAGGTACGCGTTGCCAAACGCTCGGGAGCAGAGATCGATGGCTGAGACCGCATACACCCCGCGTCTGCGCGCGGAATATGACAAGAGCATCCGCAGCAAGCTGACGGAACAGTTCGGCTATGCCAACTTCATGCAGGTGCCGCGGCTGGACAAGGTCGTGCTCAACATGGGCGTCGGCGAGGCCGTCAACGACCGCAAGAAGGCCGAGCTGGCCGCCGCCGATCTTTCGCTGATCGCGGGCCAGAAGGCCGTCGTGACCTATTCGCGGGTCGCGATCGCGACCTTCAAGCTGCGCGAGAACCAGCCGATCGGCTGCAAGGTCACGCTGCGCAAGGCCAAGATGTACGAGTTCATCGACCGCCTGGTGAACGTCGCGCTGCCGCGCGTGCGCGACTTCCGCGGCCTGAACCCGAAGAGCTTCGACGGCCGCGGCAACTATTCGCTCGGCATCAAGGAGCACATCATTTTCCCCGAAATCGACTTCGACAAGGCCGGGGAGACATGGGGCATGGACGTCACGGTGTGCACTACGGCGCCACCGACGACGAGGCCCGTGCCCTGTTGACCGCATTCAATTTCCCGTTCCGGCAGTGAGACGCTGACAAGCCTCTCAAACGCGGAAACCCAGGAGCCAAGCATGGCAAAGAAGAGTTCGATCGAGAAGAACAACCGGCGCAAGCGGATGACCAAGAACGCCGCCCCCCGGCGCGCGAAGCTGAAGGCGATCATCGCCGACAAGAACAAGCCGATGGAAGAGCGCTTCGCGGCGACGCTGAAGCTCGCCGAGATGCCGCGCAATTCGTCGGCGACCCGGATTCGCAATCGCTGCGAGCTGACCGGACGGCCGCGTTCGGTCTATCGCAAGAACAAGCTCAGCCGCATCGCGCTGCGTGAACTCGGCTCCAAGGGCCTGGTTCCCGGGCTCGTGAAGTCGAGCTGGTAAGGGGGGTCGGACATGTCAACGCACGATCCGATCAGCGATCTCATCACCCGCATCCGCAACGCGCAGATGCGCGCCAAGTCCAAGGTCTCGACCCCGGGCTCGAAGATGCGCGCCAGCGTGCTCGAGGTGCTCAAGGACGAGGGCTATATCCGCGGCTACGCCAGCGTCGAGCATGCCTCGGGCCGCAGCGAGCTCGAGATCGAGCTGAAATATTTCGACGGCGAGCCGGTTATTCGCGAGATCGAGCGGGTATCGAAGCCGGGGCGGCGGGTTTACGCCTCGGTGAAGAACCTGCCGCGCGTCAACAACGGTCTCGGCATTTCGGTGTTGTCGACGCCGAAGGGAATCATGGCTGACCACGACGCGCGCGACGCGAATGTGGGCGGCGAAGTTCTCTTCACGGTGTTCTGAGGAAGGGATTAGTTATGTCACGTATCGGCAAGCGGCCTGTGACGGTTCCTTCGGGCGTCACTGCGACCGTCGAGGGACAGACCGTCAAGATGAAGGGGCCGAAGGGCCAGCTTCAGTTCGTCGTGCATGACGACGTCGAGGTGAAGTTCGAGAACGGCGCGGTCAAGGTCGCGCCGCAGGGTCAAGACCAACCGCGCGCAGGCGATGTACGGCACCGCGCGCGCGCAGGTGGCGAACCTGGTCGAGGGCGTCACCAAGGGTTTCGAGAAGAAGCTCGAGATCACCGGCGTCGGCTACCGCGCCGCGCTGCAGGGCAAGAACCTGCAGCTCGCGCTCGGCTACAGCCATGACGTCGTCTACCCGATCCCGGAAGGCATCGCGATCACGGTGCCGAAGCCGACCGAGATCGTCATCGTCGGCAACGACAGCCAGCGCGTCGGCCAGGTCGCGGCCGAAATCCGCAGCTACCGTCCGCCGGAGCCCTACAAGGGCAAGGGCGTGAAGTACGCCAACGAATTCATCTTCCGCAAGGAAGGCAAGAAGAAGTAACGGAGCCGGTCATGTCGAGACTCAAGATTACGAATGCCCGGCGCAAGCAGCGCGTGAGGATTTCGTTGCGCCGTTCGGCCAACGGTCGCCCGCGGCTGTCGGTGTTCCGCTCGTCGAAGCACATCTACGCCCAGGTCATCGACGACCTGAAGGGCGAGACGCTGGCGTCCGCCTCTTCGCTGGAGAAGACGATGCGCGAGAGCGGCAAGACCGGCGCCAATATCGACGCGGCGAAAGCGGTCGGCAAGCTGCTGGCGGAACGCGCGGTCAAGAACGGCGTCACCGAAGTGGTGTTCGACCGCGGCGGCTATCTCTATCACGGTCGCGTCAAGGCGCTCGCGGATGCCGCGCGCGAAAGCGGTTTGAGCTTCTAACTGGATTGAACGGACAAAAGGGCCTCTCGGGCCAAGTCTTTTAAGGATCGGAAAACACCATGGCAGGTGAACGCGAACGCGGTGGCGGCCACAGGGGCGGCCGGGAAGAACGCGACAGCGAGTTCGTCGACAAGCTCGTCCACATCAATCGTGTGGCGAAGGTCGTCAAGGGCGGCAAGCGCTTCGGCTTTGCGGCGCTGGTCGTGATCGGCGACCAGAAGGGCCGGGTCGGTTTCGGCCACGGCAAGGCGCGCGAAGTGCCGGAGGCGATCCGCAAGGCGACGGAAGCGGCCAAGCGCAATCTGACGCGGGTGGCGCTGCGCGAAGGCCGCACGCTGCATCACGATATCGCCGGCCGTCACGGCGCGGGCAGGGTTTACCTGCGCGCGGCGCCGGCGGGTACCGGCATCATCGCGGGCGGCCCGATGCGCGCGGTGTTCGAGACGCTCGGCATCCAGGACGTGGTGGCGAAGTCGATCGGCTCGTCGAATCCCTACAACATGGTTCGCGCCACCTTCGACGCGCTGAAGCATCAGGATTCGCCGCGCTCGGTTGCGGCGCGCCGCAACATCAAGGTGTCGACGCTGCAGTCGCGCCGGGTCGGCGGCGACGCCGAAGTGGTTGCCGAATAATGCGGGCATGATCCGGAAAAGCGGGTACCGGTTTTCCGAAAAGATCATGCCGAATTAAGAACTCTCGGAGTTACGACGATGGCCAAGGCCGCAAAGATGATCAAGGTCGAGCAGACCGGCAGCGCGATCCGCCGCCACCACTCGCAGCGCGAGACGCTGATCGGCCTCAAGCTCAACAAGATCGGCCGCATCACCGAGCTGCAGGACACCCCTGCAATTCGCGGCATGATCGCCAAGGTTCAACATCTCGTCCGCATCGTCGGCGAGAAGTAAGACAGACAAGGAGACAGGGCGATGAAGCTCAGCGATATCGCCGACAATGCCGGCTCGCGCAAGAAGCGCATGCGCGTCGGCCGTGGCATCGGTTCGGGCAAGGGCAAGACGGCGGGCCGCGGCGGCAAGGGCCAGACCGCGCGTTCCGGCGTGCGCATCAAGGGCTTCGAAGGCGGCCAGATGCCGCTGCACCGGCGCCTGCCGAAGCGCGGCTTCAACAACATCTTCCGGCTCGAATTTCGCCGAGATCAATCTCGACCGCATCCAGGATGCGATCGACGCCAAGCTGCTCGACGCCAAGGCCACCATCAATGCCGAATCGCTGGTGAAAGCCCGCGTGATCCGGCGCGCCAAGGATGGCGTGCGGCTGCTCGGCCGCGGTGAACTCAAGGCCAAGCTGACCGTCGAGGTGCACGGCGCCTCGAAATCCGCCATCGCGGCGGTCGAGAAGGCGGGCGGCACGGTGAAGATCCTGGCGCCGGCCAAGAAGGACGAAGGCGAGGCGGCGTAACATCTGCGTCATCGGCCGCCGTCCGGCGGCCATCTGCGCGACGGGACGATGGACTTATCGGAGCCGAGCACCAAATAATGTCCGGCGTCTGCTGAATGTCTCAAGGCCTTTTGGGGCATGACAGCGCAAGGGCGGCGGGAGAAAGCCAAACATGGTCTCAGCAGCGGAACAACTGGCGGCAAACCTCAATTTTCGGCGCGCTGGCCAAAGCCGACGAACTGAAGAAGCGCATCTGGTTCACCCTGGGTGCGCTGCTGGTTTACCGGCTCGGCACCTACATTCCGCTGCCCGGCATCGACCCCAACATCTGGGAACAGGTGTTCAAGCAGCCAGGCCGGCGGCATTCTCGGCATGTTCAACATGTTCGCCGGCGGCGGCATCCACCGCATGGCGATCTTTGCGCTGAACATCATGCCGTATATCTCGGCCTCGATCATCATTCAGCTCCTGACCACGGTGTCGCCGCAGCTCGAGGCGCTGAAGAAGGAGGGCGAGGCCGGCCGCAAGACGCTGAACCAGTACACCCGCTATCTCACCGTGCTGCTGGCCGCGTTCCAGTCCTACGGCATCGCGGTCGGGCTCGAGGGCGCCGGCAACGTCGTCAGCGATCCCGGCATGTTCTTCCGGCTTTCGACCGCGATCACGCTGACCGGCGGCACCATGTTCCTGATGTGGCTCGGCGAGCAGATCACCTCGCGCGGCATCGGCAACGGCATCTCGCTGATCATTCTGTCCGGCATCGTCGCCGAGCTGCCCTCGGCGCTCGCCAACATGCTGGAACTCGGCCGCCAGGGCGCGCTGTCCACCGGCCTCATCCTGGTCGTGATCGTGATGGCGGTCGCGGTGATCGCCTTCATCGTGTTCATGGAGCGCGCGCAGCGCCGGCTTCTGATCCAGTATCCGAAGCGCCAGGTCGGCAACAAGATGTTCGAGGGCCAGTCCTCGCATCTGCCGCTCAAGCTCAACACCTCGGGCGTGATCCCGCCGATCTTCGCGTCCTCGCTGCTGTTGCTGCCGACCACGGTCGCGAATTTCAACGCCGGCAAGGGACCGGAATGGTTCCAGTGGATCACCACGCAGCTCGGCCACGGCCGGCCGCTGTTCCTGATCCTCTATCTGGCGCTGATCGTGTTCTTCGCGTTCTTCTATACCGCGATCGTGTTCAACCCGACCGAGACCGCCGACAATCTCAAGAAGCATGGCGGCTTCATTCCGGGCATCCGGCCCGGCGAGCGCACCGCCGAATACATCGATTACGTGCTGTCGCGCATCACGGTGCTGGGCGCGATCTATCTCGCGATCGTCTGCCTGATCCCCGAAATTCTGATTTCCTACGCCTCGGTGCCGTTCTACTTTGGCGGCACGTCGCTGTCTGATCGTGGTCAGCGTGACCATGGATACGGTGGCGCAGGTTCAGGGTTATCTGCTCGCCCACCAGTATGAGGGGCTGATCAGGAAGTCGAAGTTGCGGGGGCGTCGTCGCTGACGCCGGAGCGACGTGTTCGCGCTCGGCGCCGATGGCGGTGAGCGGCTGACGGATTTTGAAATGAAGGTGCGCGGTCAATCGCTCACCGAGCCGGGGGGCGAACAGGGATGAGACTGATTCTTCTCGGGCCGCCGGGGTCGGGCAAGGGAACCCAGGCCCAGCGGCTGGTTCAGCGCTACGGCATCGTCCAGCTCTCGACCGGCGAAATGCTGCGCGCCGCGGTCGCGGCGCAGACGCCGGTCGGCCTCAAGGCCAAGGACATCATGGCCAGCGGCGGCCTGGTGCCGGACGAGATCGTGATCGGGATCATTTCCGACCGGCTCGATCAGCCGGACGCGGCGAAGGGCTTCATCCTCGACGGCTTTCCGCGCACGGTGCCGCAGGCCGAGGCGCTGGATGAACTGCTGAAGAAGAAGCACATCAAGCTCGACGCCGTGATCGAGCTTCGCGTCAACGAAAGCGCGCTGCTGCAGCGGGTCGAAACCCGGGTCGCGGAGATGCGGGCGCGCGGCGAGGAGGTGCGCATCGACGACACCCCGGAGGTGCTGACCAAGCGGCTGGCGAGCTACCGCGCGCTGACCGAGCCGCTGATTCACTACTATTCGGAACGGCGCAAGCTGCTGACGGTCGACGGCATGATGACCATCGAGCACGTCACGCGGGAGATCAACCGGATTCTGGCCGCGATCGGGGCGGTGGAAGCCAAGGCGGCCAAAAAGCAGCCGGCAAACCGGCTCAGAAAGGCAGCTCCGGCCAGGCGAGCCGCCAGAGGCTGCCAAAACGGCCGCCAAAAGCGCCGCCAAAACCGGGGCCAAAGGGCGCTGGCACCTCCGGAAAGGCCGCCAAGGCGTCCCGGAAAGGCCGGCAAACCGGCCGCCAGGGGGCCGAAAAGGTCAGCCGCGCAAGGCCGCTGCGGGTTCCAAGGCCCGCGCCGCCGGAAAGGCCGCGGAAAGCCGCCAAAAAGGTCACGAAAAAGCGAGCTAAGGCATAGAGACGGTTGACGAAACCAAGTTGAATCCTTTAATAAGCCCCGTATCCAGTCGGATAGTTTTCAGACGATGCCGGGCCCCGAGACATCCAAGGGGAAGGGCGTCGTGTTCGCGTTTGCGGACACCTGCCCGAGATAGCTAAAAACACAGCCGGTCCGCGAGGGATCGGCGACAGGAGAGAAGTCCGTGGCCCGTATTGCCGGCGTGAATATCCCGACCAACAAGCGCGTGCTGATCGCGCTTCAGTACATCCATGGCATCGGCCAGAAGAACGCGGCCGAGATCATGGAGAAGGTCAAGATTCCCGATGATCGCCGCGTCACGCAGTTGAGCGATCAGGAAGTGCTGCAAATCCGTGAAGTGATCGACCGCGACTATATGGTCGAAGGCGATCTGCGTCGCGAGACCGGCATGAACATCAAGCGTCTGATGGATCTCGGCTGCTATCGCGGCCTGCGCCATCGCCGCGGATTGCCGGTGCGCGGTCAGCGCACCCATACCAACGCGCGCACGCGCAAGGGTCCGGCCAAGTCGATCGCCGGCAAGAAGAAGTAATTTGCGAATGGCGAATAGCGAATGGCGAGTAGCGAATGGTTCTCATTCGCTATTCGCCACTCGCTATTCGCTCTTTAGGTGTAGCCGCTGGCATTACGGCGGCGTTGAGATCGCAAGAAAGGTTTTGGAATGGGCAAGGAAGCCACCCGCGTCCGCCGCCGTGAGCGCAAGAACATCGCATCCGGCGTCGCGCACGTGAATTCGTCGTTCAACAACACGACCATCACCATCACCGACGCGCAGGGCAACACCATTGCCTGGTCGTCGGCGGGCACGATGGGCTTCAAGGGTTCGCGCAAGTCGACCCCCTATGCCGCGCAGGTCGCGGCGGAAGACGTCTCCAAGAAGGCGCAGGAACACGGCATGCGCACGCTGGAAGTCGAAGTTGCGGGTCCGGGTTCGGGCCGCGAATCGGCGCTTCGCGCGCTGCAGGCCGCGGGCTTCACCGTCACATCGATCCGCGACGTGACCACGATCCCGCACAATGGCTGCCGTCCGCGCAAGCGCCGGCGGGTTTGATTTTCGATACGCGGGCGGCTCTGCCGCCCGCGATGAGTTTTGAGAGAAGTTTGCAAGCCGCGGACTGATCCGCGATCTCCAACGCCAGTGATTTAGATCGGCAAATCGACTGGCCAATGGGTGAAACAGTGACGATCCAGAAAAATTGGCAAGAACTTATCCGGCCGAACAAGCTCCAGGTAACTCCGGGCACCGACCCGAACCGCTTCGCGACCCTGGTCGCCGAGCCGCTCGAGCGCGGCTTCGGCCAGACGCTCGGCAACGCGCTGCGCCGCATCCTGTTGTCGTCGCTGCAGGGCGCGGCGGTGCAGTCGGTGCATATCGACGGCGTGCTGCACGAATTCTCCTCGATCGCGGGCGTTCGCGAGGACGTCACCGACATCGTGCTGAACATCAAGGACATCTCGATCAAGATGCAGGGCGAAGGCCCCAAGCGCATGGTCGTGAAGAAGCAGGGCCCGGGCGTCGTCACCGCCGGCGACATCCAGACCGTCGGCGATGTCGTGGTGCTCAATCCGGACCTGCAGATCTGCACGCTCGACGAGGGCGCGGAAATCCGCATGGAATTCACGGTCGCCGCCGGCAAGGGCTACGTCGCCGCCGAGCGCAACCGCCCCGAGGACGCGCCGATCGGCCTGATCCCGGTCGACAGCCTGTTCTCTCCGGTGCGCAAGGTCTCCTACAAGGTCGAGAACACCCGCGAGGGCCAGATCCTCGACTACGACAAGCTGACCATGACCATCGAGACCAACGGCGCGATCTGCCCGGATGACGCGGTGGCCTATGCCGCGCGCATCCTGCAGGATCAGCTCAACGTGTTCGTCAACTTCGAAGAGCCGCGCAAGGAAGTCGCGCAGGAGATCATTCCCGATCTCGCCTTCAACCCGGCGTTCCTCAAGAAGGTCGACGAACTCGAACTGTCGGTGCGTTCGGCCAACTGCCTGAAGAACGACAACATCGTCTACATCGGCGACCTCGTGCAGAAGTCGGAAGCGGAAATGCTCCGCACCCCGAACTTCGGCCGCAAGTCGCTGAACGAGATCAAGGAAGTGCTGGCCCAGATGGGGCTGCATCTCGGCATGGAAGTGCCGGGCTGGCCGCCGGAGAATATCGACGAGCTGGCCAAGCGCTTCGAGGATCACTATTGATTCGACAGTTGCGATGGCGATCGGACGTCCATTCGCATTCCCGGCCACTGCATCTTGGGCGAACGCAGGCGGCCCACCTGAGCAACGTGTCCGACGAGCCGTCGCGACAAAACAAGGTATTGAGGAATATATCATGCGTCACGGCAAGGTTCATCGGAAGCTCAACCGCACCGCCGAACATCGGCGCGCGATGTTCGCCAATATGTGCGCGGCGCTGATCAAGCACGAGCAGATCGTCACCACGCTGCCGAAGGCCAAGGAATTGCGCCCGATCGTCGAGAAGCTGGTCACGCTCGGCAAGAAGGGCGGTCTCTCCATGCGCCGGCAGGCGATCAGCGAGATGCGCGATCTCGATCAGACCAGGAAACTGTTCGACGTGCTCGCCACCCGCTACAAGGACCGCCAGGGCGGCTATACCCGCATCATCAAGGCCGGCTTCCGCTACGGCGACAACGCGCCGATGGCGGTGATCGAATTCGTCGACCGCGACGTCGATGCCAAGGGCCTCGATTCCGGCCCGGTGCAGGAAAAGGCCGCGGAAGCCGCCTGAACGGGCAATCGGTTGCCTCCTATCAAGTCGCGGGACGATATTTTCCGCGAATTCAAGCACCGCCTTCCAGGCGGTGTTTTTTTATGGGCATCGGTCCGGCGATTGCGCCCGCGCCAACGGCTCCCGATATCTTCGTCATCGATAAAGGAGATGACGCATGAAAATCGACCTTTCGGGAAAGACGGCGCTGGTGACCGGCTCGAGTTCTGGCATCGGCCACGCGATCGCCAAGGGCCTGCTGCCGCCGGCGCCGACGTGGTGGTCAATGGCCGGTCGCGAGACAAGGTCGATGCCGCGGTCGCGGCGATCGCCAAGGCCGTGCCCGGAACGGCAGGTCCGGGGCATCGCCGCCGATGTCTCGACGGCGCGGGGTGCCAAACGCTGCTGGCGGCGCTGCCGCGAGGTGGATATCCTGATCAACAATGCCGGGATATTCGAACCCAAGGGGTTCTTCGAGATTCCCGATGACGACTGGAGCCGTTTCTTCGAGGTCAACGTGATGTCGGGCGTGCGGCTGTCGCGCGCCTACCTGCCGGGCATGCTGAAGCGCAACTGGGGCCGCATCGTCTTCATCTCCTCCGAATCCGCGCTGAATATTCCGAAGGAAATGATCCACTACGGCATGACCAAAACCGCGCAGCTCGCGGTGTCCCGCGGGCTGGCCGAGATGACCCGTGGCACCGCGGTGACCGTCAATTCGGTGCTGCCGGGCCCGACCATGTCGGAGGGCGTCGAAGCCTTCGTAAAGGATCTCGCCAGGCAAAACGGACAATCGGTCGAGCAGGCGGCGTCCGGCTTCGTCAGGCAATTTCGTCCGACCTCGCTGCTGCAGCGCTTTGCCAGCGTCGAGGAGATCGCCAACATGGTGGTCTATGTCTCCTCGAAGGAGGCGTCGGCGACCAATGGCGCCGCGCTGCGCGCCGAGGGCGGCATCGTCCAGACCATCGCGTGAGGTCAAGAAAATGTCGGCCTATCTGATCTCGGAAGTAGACGTGCACGACGCCGCAGGCTTCGAGGCCTACCGCACCATCGCGGCCAGGGCCATTGCCCGATATGGCGGACGCTATCTGGTGCGCGGCGGCGCCGCCGAGGCGGTTGAGGGCGGCCCGCCGCCGAAGAACATCATCGTCGCCGAGTTTCCCTCGATGGAAGTCTTGCGGCAATGGTATGCATCGCCGGAATATGCCGAAGCGCTCAAATTCCGTCGGACCGCGCTGGATCGCCGGTTGATCTTCATCGAGGGCGTGCCAACGGCTTGAGATGGTGGGCGCGGCGCGGAGAGCGCCGTTGCCAACCCTCGACTACCACCCTTCCAGCACGATCTTGCCGCGCGACTTGCCGGATTCCAGCAGCGCATGCGCCCGTTTCAGGTTGGCGGCGTTGATCTTCCCAAAGGTCTGGTCGAGCGTGGTGCGCAACACGCCCTTGTCGATGAGGTCGGCGACATCGTTGAGCAGGTTGTGCTGGGCGATCATGTCGGGCGTCTGGAACGAACTGCGGGTGAACATCGATTCCCAGTGCAGCGAGCAGGCCTTGCCCTTGAGCAGCGAGACATTCAGCGTCGCCGGATCGTCGATCAGGCCGAACTTGCCCTGCGGCGCGATGATGTCGGCGAGGGCAGTGTAGTGCTGCTCGGTGCCGGTCAGGCTTGCGATCAACGCCACCGGCGGGACCTTCAGCTTTTCGATCTGCTCCTTCATCGGTTTGGCATGATCGATCACGGCATGCGCGCCGAGATCGAGGCACCATTTGACGGTTTCCGGCCGCGACGCCGTCGCCACCACCGTCAGGCCGGTGAGGCGGCGCGCGAGCTGAATCAGGATCGAGCCGACGCCGCCGGCGCCGCCGACGATCAGCAGCGTGCGCGGGTCGACGCTCTTGCCGGGCACGGCGCCAAGGCGGTCGAACAGCAATTCCCACGCGGTGATCGAGGTCAGCGGCAGGGCTGCGGCCTGCGCGAACGAGAGGGTTTTCGGCTTGCGCCCGACGATGCGCTCGTCCACCAGGTGGAATTCCGAATTGGTGCCCTGGCGCTGGATCGAGCCGGCATAGAACACCTCGTCGCCGGGCTTGAACAAGGTGACGTCGGGACCGACGGCATCGACGATGCCCGCGGCATCGTAGCCGAGGATCTTGGTTTCGCCTTCGGGCGGCGCGGCGCGCTTGCGCACCTTGTAATCGACCGGATTGGCGGAAATCGCCTTCACGGCGACCCGGATGTCGCGGCCGCGTGGTTCCGGTTTCGCGGTCTCGAAATCAATCAGCGCGTCCGCAGCATCGATCGGAAGCGACTTCCTGTATCCGACGGCCTTCATGTGGCGTTTCTCCCTGTGTCCGGCGGACGACGGCCGCCCTGTCGCCACAAGGTGCGGTTTCCCCGGCGAAATTGCAAGGTTTGGAGGCGGGCAAAAGCCGGGCCGCTCGCCCGCGAAATCGGGCCTAAACAGCGGTATCGGCGGCTGCCGATCACTTCTATTCGCGGGCCGGCACGTCTATATTCGTCACGATCAATCCCACGGGAATCCTTTCATGATCGTTGTTCGCTTTCTCACGGCATTGCTGGTTTCACTGGCGGCGACTGCTCCTGCGATGTCCCAGGACCGGCGCGTGCCGGCATCGGCGGCGGAACTCCGGCTGTCCTACGCGCCGATCGTGCAGCGCGTGCAGCCGGCGGTGGTCAACGTCTATGCCGCCAAGATGGTGCAGAACCGCAATCCGCTGCTCGACGATCCGATCTTCCGCCGCTTCTTCGGCGTGCCGGCCAGCAGCCGGAACAGATGCAGCGCTCGCTGGGCTCGGGCGTGATGGTGGATCCATCCGGCCTGGTCGTGACCAACGTTCACGTCATCGAGGGCGCCGATCAGGTCAAGGTCTCGCTCGTCCGACAAGCGCGAATTCGAGGCCGAGATCGTGCTCAAGGACAGCCGCAGCGATCTGGCCGTGCTGCGGCTGAAGGACAGCCACGAGAAATTCCCGACGCTCGATTTCGCCAATTCCGATGAATTGCAGGTCGGCGACGTCGTGCTGGCGATCGGCAATCCGTTCGGCGTCGGTCAGACCGTCACGCACGGCATCATTTCGGCGCTGGCGCGCACCCAGGTCGGCATCACCGACTACCAGTTCTTCATTCAGACCGATGCCGCGATCAATCCCGGCAATTCCGGCGGCGCGCTGGTCGACATGACCGGCAAGCTCGCCGGCATCAATACCGCGATCTTCTCGCGCTCCGGCGGATCGCAGGGCATCGGCTTTGCGATTCCGGCCAACATGGTGCGCGTCGTCGTCGCCTCCGCCAAGAGCGGCGGCAAGGCGGTGAAGCGGCCGTGGCTCGGCGCGCGGTTGCAGGCGGTGACGCCGGAGATCGCCGAGACGCTCGGGCTTCGGCTGCCGACCGGCGCGCTGGTCGCCAGTGTCGCGCCGAACAGTCCGGCGGCGCGGGCCGGACTGAAACTGTCCGACCTGATCGTCGCGATCGACGGCCAGACGGTCGACGATCCCAATGCGTTCGACTACCGCTTCGCCACCCGCCCGCTCGGCGGCACGTCGCAGATCGACGTGCAGCGCGCCGGCAAGATCGTGAAGCTGACGGTGCCGCTGGAAACCGCGCCCGACACCGGCCGCAACGAGATCGTCCTGACCGCGCGCTCGCCGTTCCAGGGCGCGAAGGTCGCCAACATCTCGCCGGCGGTGGCCGACGAATTGCATCTGGATTCGACACCGAAGGCGTCGTGGTGACCGATCTGGCCGATGACGGCACCGCCGCCAATGTCGGCTTCCAGAAGGGCGACATCATCCTGGCGGTCAACAACCAGAAGATCGCCAAGACCAGCGATCTCGACAAGGCGACGCGCGAGACCGCCCGGCTCTGGCGCATCACGTGGTGCGCGGCGGCCAGCAGATCAACGTTACGCTCGGCGGATGAGCCCGAAGCGACCACGCGAAGCGGCAACCCTGTTCGCCGCCGCAGGGATGGAGCAGGATGCGCCGCATCCGCTGCCGGACAGGTTGCGCCCGCGCACGCTGTCGGATGTCGTCGGGCAGGATCACATCCTCGGACCCGACGGCGCGCTGACGCGCATGCTGGCGACGCGCACGCTGGGCTCGCTGATCTTCTGGGGACCGCCGGGCACCGGCAAGACCACGGTGGCGCGGTTGCTGGCGGATGCCACCGAACTGCATTTCGAGCAGCTCTCGGCGGTGTTTTCCGGCGTCGCCGATCTGAAGAAGGCGTTCGACGCCGCGCGCGCCCGGCGCGAGACCGGCAAGGGCACGCTGCTGTTCGTCGACGAGGTGCATCGCTTCAATCGCGCCCAGCAGGATTCGTTTCTGCCCGTGATGGAAGACGGCACCGTGGTGCTGGTCGGCGCCACCACCGAAAATCCCTCGTTCGAGCTCAACGCCGCGCTGTTGTCGCGGGCGCGCGTGCTGGTGTTTCATTCGCTCGATCCGGCCGCGATCGAAAAACTGTTCGCCCATGCCGAGAAGATCGAGGGCAGGAAGCTGCCGCTCGACGCGGAGGCCCGCGCCGTGCTGGTGCGGATGGCCGACGGCGACGGCCGCGCCGCGCTGACGCTCGCCGAAGAGGTCTGGCGCGCCGCGCGCGAGGACGAGATTTTCAATGCCGACGCAATTGCAGGACATCCTGCAGCGCCGCGCGCCGATCTACGACAAGTCGGCCGACGGCCATTACAATCTGATCTCGGCGCTGCATAAATCGGTGCGCGGCTCCGATCCCGATGCGGCGCTGTATTATCTGGCGCGCATGATGGACGCCGGCGAGGATCCGCTGTTTCTGGCGCGGCGCGTGGTGCGCATGGCGGTCGAGGATATCGGTCTTGCCGATCCGCAGGCGCTGGTGATCTGCAACGCCGCCAAGGACGCCTATGATTTCCTCGGCTCATCCCGAGGGCGAACTCGCGATCGCGCAGGCCGTGATCTATCTCGCCACCGCGCCGAAATCGAACGCCGCCTACAAGGCCTTCGGCGCGGCGATGCGCGCGGCCAAGGAGGGCGGTTCGCTGCTGCCGCCGAAGCACATCCTGAATTCGCCGACCAAACTGATGAAGTCGGAAGGCTATGGCGGCGGCTACGAATACGATCACGACACGCCGGAGGCGTTTTCCGGACAGGACTATTTCCCGGAAGCGCTGGGACGCCAGACCTTCTACGATCCGCCCGACCGCGGCTTCGAGCGCGAAATCCGGAAGCGGCTGGATTACTGGGCGAAGCTGCGGCGGGAGCGCGGGCCGAAATAGACCCGGTTTTTCCGTGACGGTTCGCTGCTTTTGCGCTACCCAACGGCTTCATCCGGAGCCGCAACCTCATGAGCCGTCGCGTCAAAAGACCCCTGGCGAAACGCACCGGGCGATCGCCCGAGGGGCGCGCATCCGTATCGGGGATCGCAGGCCGAGCGGCAACCGGGATATCGTCCGGCAAGCCGCCGGCGCGGTTTTCGTCGCCGCGCGCGGCAACGCCATCTGTTCCCGAGCCCGAGAAGATCGTCGCCGAGCCGCCGCCGCTGCCGACCAAAGTGCAGACCGTGGTCGTGACGGCGGACGAGAACAACATGCGGGTCGACCGCTTTCTCGAGGCGCGTTTTCCCGGCCTGTCGTTTTCCCACATCCAGCGCATCGTCCGCAAAGGCGAGTTGCGCGTCAACGGCAAGCGCGCCGACAGCAAGGACCGGCTGGAGGAGGGACAAAGCATCCGCATTCCGCCGCTGAAGCTCGATACGCCCAAGGCCACAACGCATCTGTCGGAAGCCGCGGCGAAAACGCTGCAGGCCCTCAAGGACATGATCCTGTACGAGGACGCCGACGTCATGGTGCTGAACAAGCCCGCGGGCCTTGCGGTGCAGGGCGGTTCCGGCACCACGCGGCACATCGACCAGATGCTGGAAGTGATGCGCGACGCCAAGGGACAGAAACCGCGGCTGGTGCACCGGCTCGACAAGGAGACCGCGGGCTGCCTGCTGGTCGCCAAAACGCGGTTTGCCGCGACCGCGCTGACCGGATCGTTCCGCCATCGCTCGGCGCGCAAGATCTATTGGGCGCTGGTGGCGGGCGTGCCGAAGCCGAAGCAGGGCCGCATCTCGACCTATCTCGCCAAGGAAGAGAGCGAGGACGACACCATCATGCGCATCGCCGCGCATGGCGACGAGGGCGCCAGCCATGCCGTGACCTATTATGCCGTGGTGGAAACCTCCGCGCAGAAGCTCGCCTGGGTGTCGCTGAAACCGGTCACCGGGCGCACCCATCAGTTGCGCGCGCATATGGCCCATATCGATCACGCCATCGTCGGCGATCCCAAATATTTCAACAAGGAAAACTGGGAACTGCCGGGCGGCCTGCAGAAACGGCTGCATCTGCTGGCGCGCCGGATCGTGATTCCGCATCCGCGCGGCGGAGTCATCGACGCCACCGCGCCGCTGCCGCCGCATATGCTGCAATCGTGGAACCTGCTCGGCCTCGAGGCCGACCGGTTCGATCCGATCGAGAACGCGCCTGAAGAATAATTGATCTTGCGGTTTGGCGGGGCGATCACGACATCTTCCTGATGAAACGGTTGTCGATCCTTGTCTGCGTGGTCGCAGCGGCGCTTGCCGCCGGCAATGCCGCGTCGGCGCAGGTCATTCCGCCGGGCGGGTCGCTGCTTAGTCCGCCGCCGCCTCCGCCGCTGCCGTCGCCGAAGATCGAGGCGCCCGTGGTGCCGAAGATGGACGCGCCGGCGCGCCAGAGCACCGCGCCTTCGCCGCGCCCTTCGTTCAGCGACCGCATCACCAACTGTCTCGATCAGGGCGCTGCGGGCGGTCTCAACCCGAACGATCGCGCGACCTATTCACGCTCGTGCGCCAACTGACGTTTCTCAATTGCCGTATTGCGCGAGGAACATCCGCAACGAATCGTGCGGGCTCTCGACATCCGAAATGACCCAGCCGTCCGGCCCGTCGACCAGAATGAAATTCAGCGTGATGGCGCGACCATTGTTGTCGAAGGCAACCGCGACGTAGGTCTTGTCGAATTGCCGGCGCAGGACCGATATCGAAACCGCGCCGATCTTCCAGGTCGGGCTCTGGACCAGAAAATCATAGGGCGGGTTTTTCTGGGACACCCACACGCCCTGCAAACTTCGATCGAAGAATTGTCGCGCGGTTGCGGAATCGTGCGGCAGCCCGCTTGAGAGATCGGACGACCGGTCGCCGTAATAGGCGTAGACATTGCGGACCAGCGATTCCGGCGAACGGAACCCGGCCTCAGCCGCCGAAGCATCGAGAGCGGCCAGCGCGGCCAGTATCGCTGCAAGAACCCTCGTCATCGCCGGCCCGCTTTATTTGCACGCATCGTTGTCGTACTCTGTCGCGCAAACGTACCACCGATGAGCGGAAGCCGAAAACCGAATGCGTGAATTGTTCGACGAAGTGGCCGGAAACTCTCCGCTCGATCCGGAGGAGGCGGTCGGCGCACCACGCGCGGGCCGCAGCCGCAAGCGTTTCTACACCCGTGCCGGCGTCGTCGAATCGCCTGACGGATTTGCCATCACCCTCGATGACAAGCCGATCCGCACGCCTTCCGGCCGTGCGCTGGTGGCGCCGACCCGGGAGATCGCCGATGCCATCGCCGCCGAATGGGATGCGCAGCAGGAAATCATCGATCCCCTGACCATGCCGCTGACCCGGTTCGCCAACAGCGTCGTCGATGCCGTGGTCGATCGGGTCGAGGCGGTCGCCGACGATATCGCCAAATATTTCGAGACCGATCTGTTGTTCTATCGCGCCGGCCATCCGCGAGGCGCTGGTCGCGCGCGAAGCCGCGCTTTGGGATCCGCTGTTGTTCTGGGCGGCGGACGCGCTCGGCGCCCATTTCATTCTCGCCGAAGGGATCGTCCATGTCCGCCAGCCCGAACCGGCCATCGAGGCGGCGCGCGCGGCGCTGCCGACCGATCCCTGGTCGATCGCCGCCTTGCATGTGGTGACGACGTTGACGGGCTCGGCGCTGCTCGCGTCTGGCGCTGATGCACGACGTGCTCGATTCCGATCAGGTCTGGGCTGCCGCCCATGTCGATGAGGACTGGAACATCGAACAATGGGGCGTGGATGAAGAGGTCGCCGCGCGCCGCGCGGCGCGGCTGGTCGATTTCCGGGCCGCCGCGCGCATTCTGAAGGCCGTGAATCCCGTGGACGGTTAACGAGAGGTTTACGACGCTGGGCTAGCTTGCGGATCCCAGCGAGCGAAAAATGTCGATCTCCGTCACCCCGAGCATTCCCGTAGCTGCCGCCCAGGGCGCAGCGCCCGCACTGGTGCTGCAGCCGGGGATCGTTGTCGACGCGCAGGTGCTCGCCATTCTGTCGGCCGATCTGGTGCGGATCGCCATCAACAGTCTTTCGATCGACGTTCTCTCGGAAGTTCCGCTTCAGGCCGGGCAAAGCTGCAGCTTGCGGTCTCGCAGACCCAGAACGGTGTCAGGCTGGCGGTGGTCGGGCAGGCCGCCGACGCTCCGGCCGGCTTTTTCCCGGACAATGTGACGCTCGCTCCCGATGCGACCATTGCCTCCGACGCACTGGCCGATACTCCGGCCGCATGCTTCCATTGTTGCCGCAGCATCGCCGGGCAATGCGTTGACACCGCTCGAGAAACTTGCGGTCGCGACCGCGACCCAGACCGCGGCGACCCAGCAGGCAAGCCTGGCGCCATTGTTTGCAAATCTCGGCGTGGTCGCCGCGTCCGGCAGTCTTCCGCCGGCGCTGCAGCAGGCGGTCGCACAGGTGCTGGCGCAACAGACCAACCTCGATCAAAACCTGAGCGGCGACGACGTCAAGAATGCGTTTCAGAACTCCGGGCTTTTTCTGGAGGCCTCGCTGGCGTCCGGATCGACTTCATCCGCGACCGGCATGCCCGATCTCAAGGCCGCGCTGATCGTGCTTCGTCAAACGCTGGTGGCATCGCTGGGTGCGACCGAAGCTGCCGGGAGCCCGGTTGCGACGGTCACGGTCGCGCGGCAGCCGGTTTCGCACCGACATCGGCGCCTGCACCGGCATCGACGCCGGCGCCATCCTCGTTCCCGAAACCGATGTCCGGGAAATTCTCCTGCCGCAGGCGCGCTTGCCGGCCGCAGACGCCGCCGTTGAACTGGATAGCGCCGGCCGGATCGTGCTGACCGCGACGCTGCCGCACACCGGGCCGGCGCGCGGCGACGATTGGCGCAGCGCTCAATCTGCTGCAGGAAGCGTTGCAGGAAATGCCGCGAGACATCGGCAGCGCGCCATTGGCTCCGAGGAGCGCCGCAAATTCCGGGCAGCGACGCGCGTCACCGTCCGTACCAACACGCCGCCACCGCCATTTCGCGGTGCGTTGCCCTCGGCGCAGCCGATCGCCTCGCCATCAATTGCATCCGGTGCGCCGCTGGCCGCAAGCGCGCATCAACTGCTTGACGATACCGACGCCGCGATCGCGCGCCAAACCCTGTTGCAGGTGGCCTCGTTGCCCGATCGTATCGACACCGCCGGTCCGCAAGGCAGCTCGGCGGCGCCGCGCTGGAGTTTCGAAATTCCGTTTGTGACGCCGCAGGGAACGGCGGTGACGCAATTCGAAATCTCGCGCGACGGAGGCGGCGACGGGGCCGAGGCGGCAAAGCGGGTTTGGCGGGCGCGGTTTTCGCTCGACATCGAGCCTGCCGGACCGGTCCATGCGCTGGTGTCGCTCAGTGGCGATAAAACCTCGGTGCGGATGTGGGCGGAGCGGCCTGCGACCGCGGCGCAATTGCGCGCCGGCGCCGGGCAACTCAGCCAGGCCCTGAGCAACGCCGAGTTGAAGCCCGGCGATATCGTGATCCGCGATGGCACGCCGCCGCAAGCGGCACCCGCGCCGGCCGGGCATTTTCTGGATCGTGCGTTATGAGCGCTGAGACGCAAAGAACCGGCTTGCGGTCGCGCTGCACTATGAAAAGGGCGGCGCGCCGCGGGTCGTCGCCAAGGGAAAAGGCAGCCTCGGCACCAGAATCATCGAGGTCGCCAGGGCCCACGACATTCCGATCGAAGAGAACGAAGTGCTGGCGGGCGCGCTCTCCAACGTCGAACTCGGCGATGAAATTCCGGCGGAGCTTTACAAGGCGGTCGCCGAAGTCCTGATTTTCGTGCTGCGGCTGTCGGGACGAATTCGCTAGCCTCCGTCCTGCGCGTCATTGTTTCACCACGATGTCATCAGCATCGTTGCCGCCGTTTCCAGTTTACCCGGACGCTGCCTTGATCAACCGTCGCCACACCCTCGGCTCTGCTTGCCGCCGCCAGCTTTTTGCCGTCCAGCAGTTTTGCCGACATCGCAACCCGGCGCAGCGAGATTCGCGCCGATCTGGCCAGGCGATTTACCGCCGAGGGAACGGTTGGCGCTTTCGTCGGCTACAAGGTCGACGATGAACTCATCATCGCCAGCGACAAGGACCGGTCGGGGCAGGGAATGCTGCCGGCCTCGACCTTCAAGATTCCGAATTCGGTGATCGCGCTGGAGACCGGCGTGGTCGGCGATCCCGACGTCGACGTGTTCAAGTGGGACGGCGTGGTCAGAAGCATCGCGGCCTGGAATCGCGACCATACCCTGCGCTCGGCGATCGCGGTCTCCGCCGTGCCGGTCTATCAGGAGATTGCGCGGCGCATCGGCGTGGAGCGGATGCAGAAATATGTCGACCTGTTTGACTACGGCAACCGCGATATCGGCGGCGGCATCGATCAGTTCTGGCTGACCGGAAATCTGCGCATCGATCCGTTCCAGCAGGTCGACTTCGTCGACCGCCTGCGGCGCGGCGTGCTGCCGGTCTCCAAGCGCAGCCAGGATCTGGTTCGCGATATCCTTCCCGTGACCAAGGCCGGCGATGCCGTCATTCGCGCCAAGTCGGGGCTGCTGGGCGCCGAGATCGGCAAGCCATCGCTGGGCTGGATGGTCGGATGGGTCGAGAAGGGCGGCGCGCAACACGGTATTTGCGCTCAATCTCGATTGTATCGAGCCCCGCCATATTGCCGACCGCATGAATCTCGTGCAGCAGTGCCTTGCCGATATCGGCGCGATCTGATCCGTCACCGTCGACACGGCAGCCTGCCGTTAGCAAGGGAAGCCGAGATGACAGACTTGCCCCACGGTCCCCCGCCGCGATCCGCAAGCGAGATCGCAAGCTTCCACGCTCATGTCTATTACGACCCGGCGACAACGCGGGCGGAAGCCGAGCGGCTGCGAGCGTGGATCGACGAGCGTTTCCCCGTTACCCTCGGCCGTTGGCACGACGTCAAGGTCGGCCCGCACGATCAGGCGATGTTTCAGGTGGCCTTTGCCGCCGAGGTATTTCCGGCGCTGGTACCCTGGCTGATGCTCAACCACGGGCGCTTGAGCATTCTGGTCCATCCCAACACGACAAATCCGCGCAGGGACCATCTTGCCGATCCGCTCTGGATTGGCACTCCGGTTGCCGTCCATGGCGAGAAGCTGCCGGAACAGGCCGCGCTGGAACAGGCGCCGCCGCCGAACACGCACCCGATTATCGCGCCGTAGCGAATGCGGTGCACACGGCTCCCTCTCCCCAGTGGGAGATGGGGCGCATTCGTCGTCCCCGCGAAGAGGCCGGGAGGGGCGTTTCCCGCCGGCAAAAGGCCGTGTTAGAACCCGAGGGAAATCAAGCGGGAATGCCGACATGAAAGACATCCTGGATACCCTCGAAGAGCGCCGCGCCGGCGCCAAGCTCGGCGGCGGCGAAAAGCGCATCGAGGCGCAGCACGCCCGCGGCAAGCTGACCGCGCGGGAGCGCATCGAGCTTCTGCTCGACAAGGGCTCGTTCGAGGAGTTCGACATGTTCGTCGAGCACCGCTCGGTCGAATTCGGCATGGAAAAGACCAAGGTGCCGGGCGACGGCGTCGTCACCGGCTGGGGCACCGTCAACGGCCGCAAGACCTTCGTGTTCGCCAAGGATTTTACCGTGTTCGGCGGCTCGCTGTCGGAAACCCACGCGCAGAAGATCGTCAAGATCCAGGACATGGCGATGAAGGCGAGGGCGCCGATCATCGGGCTTTACGACGCGGGCGGGGCGCGCATTCAGGAAGGCGTCGCGGCACTCGCCGGCTATTCCTACGTATTCCGCCGCAACGTCATCGCCTCGGGCGTGATCCCGCAGATCAGCGTCATCATGGGTCCGTGCGCGGGCGGCGACGTCTATTCGCCGGCGATGACCGACTTCATCTTCATGGTGAAGAACACCAGCTACATGTTCGTCACCGGACCCGACGTGGTGAAGACCGTCACCAACGAGGTCGTCACCGCGGAGGAACTCGGCGGCGCATCCGTGCACGCCACGCGCTCCTCGATCGCCGACGGCGCCTTCGAGAACGACGTCGAGACGCTGCTGCAGATGCGGCGGCTGATCGATTTCCTGCCGTCGAACAACACCGATGGCGTGCCGGAGTGGCCGAGCTTCGACGACATCGGCCGGATCGACATGTCGCTGGACACGCTGATCCCCGACAATCCGAACAAGCCCTACGACATGAAGGAGTTGATCCTGAAAGTCGTGGACGAGGGCGACTTCTTCGAGATTTCCGAGGCCTTTGCCAAGAACATCGTCACGGGCTTCGGCCGCATCGCCGGCCGCACGGTGGGCTTCGTCGCCAACCAGCCGATGGTGCTGGCGGGCGTGCTCGACAGCGACGCCTCGCGCAAGGCCGCGCGCTTCGTGCGGTTCTGCGACGCCTTCAATATTCCGATCGTGACGTTCGTCGACGTTCCCGGTTTCCTGCCGGGCACCGCGCAGGAATATGGCGGATTGATCAAGCACGGCGCCAAACTGCTGTTCGCCTATTCGCAATGCACGGTGCCGCTGGTCACGGTCATCACGCGCAAGGCCTATGGCGGCGCGTTCGACGTGATGGCGTCGAAGGAAATCGGCGCCGACATGAACTACGCCTGGCCGACCGCGCAGATCGCGGTGATGGGCGCCAAGGGCGCGGTCGAGATCATCTTCCGCGGCGACATCGGCGACGCCGACAAGATCGCCGCGCGCACCAAGGAATATGAAGACCGCTTCCTGTCGCCCTTCGTCGCCGCCGAGCGCGGCTATATCGACGACGTCATCATGCCGCACTCGACCCGCAGGCGGATCGCGCGGGCGCTGGCGATGCTGCGGGACAAGAAGGTGGAAATGCCGGCGAAGAAGCACGACAATTTGCCGTTGTAGAAGGCGTTTTGAGCAGATAGTTCAAAGTTGGCCCGAAATCGATGCGCGAGCTGTTGCGAATTTCAAACCTTGTTTCGTATCTGGTGGGAATCGCAGGCATCTTGCTGAGTATTTACTTTTATGAGGTATCGCAACCAGAATTGGCAATCTCCTATCGTAAGAGTTCCGTTCAATTATATAAGCGTCTCGGAGACGAGTTTACGGTTTATCAGAACGGCGAGTTGCGGGATATAAAGTCGATCGTTCGCACGCGAATTGTGTTCTGGAATTCGGGTAATACCCCCGTCAAAATTGATGAACTCAGGTCACGACCGCAGATTTCATTTTCGCACGAAACCCATTTGCTCGACTATCTAGTCCCGTTAAAGAGCCCGGACCTTGCCGGGTTTTCAGTAACGCGCGATGGAGATAACCTCCTGCTTGGTTGGAAATTTTTCGATCCATCTTTTGTGCTGGTTGTTGACGTCTTTCATACCGGGCGCAGTGAAGATGTCGTTCCTGTTATCTCTTTCGTCAAAGGAAAGTCGATACTTGAGGAGGTACGGGATTTTAACAAACTTTGGGTCGCCTTCACCTTACTTTTTGGAGGGAGCATCGCGGTCACGTTCCTCTTCTTTTTCATGCTCAACAAGTTGGATAAACGATTGCCCTCATCGAGTGTATTTAAGAGAACGTTTATGGGGTTTTTGGCGTTCTTTCTTTTTTTGCTTCTAGTTTCGAGTGGATTGGTCGCAACTGGCGGTTACCTCTTTTGGAAATTGACTGCTCGTTCAGTGCCGGAACAGGTGGCTCGATACATCGAAGAGGACGCACACGACAATATTGTCTTGGAGATCTCAGAAGCCGCGTTAGATGGCAGCGACATGAAGCGGCTGGTGGCGGATTTCGACCGGGACTGGCCGGAGGTTACGCGCACGCGCGAGATTTTCGTGCTGGCGGAGGAATTTTCCGCGGCGTGATAGAAAATTGAGGCAGCCCGGTTCAGCCTCGGTTCATGTCGGCGCAGCAAAACTCTCCTCACCACGCATGAACTGGCAAAGGAGGAGATGTTATGGAACGCCGCCACTTTCTGAAACTCACCTTTGGATTTGTCGCGGGCGCGGCAGCCCTTGCTGCGAGCGCGAAAGCCGCGCCCTTGCCGCCGATTTCAGCACAACCGGCTCTGCAGCCGCCTCGTCCCGAAGCCGCCGAACCCGCGGTCGTAACCCAGGACGATGTCGATCACCTCAAGCCCGAGGAAGTCCGCTGGGGACGTCGCGGGCACGGGGGATGGCATCACCGTCACGGGGGTTGGCGCCGTCGTCACTGGGGCTGGCACCGCCGCCGTCATTGGGGCTGGCGCCGCCGTCATTGGGGTTGGCACCGGCATCGCTGGCACCGGCGTCATTGGGGATGGCACCGCCGTCACTGGCGTCGGCATCGGTGGTGAGTTGATCAGGCTTCGGCTGCCACAATCTTTGCATAATTCGGCAACCTAATTTCATCGTGTTAAAACAGGAAAGGAAGCGCCCCATGAAACTCCTTGCTGTCTTTGCCTTCGCTGCGGGTCTCAGCCTGGCCGCGATTTCCACGTCGCAGGCCATGCCGCTGGCCCCGCTCGATCAGGCCGTGTCGGCCGACACCATCCGCGTCGCGGGCGGCTGCGGTCCCGGCTGGCATCGCGGCCCCTATGGCGGATGCCGCCCGATGTACAATTGTCCGCCCGGCTGGCACTCCGGACCGTTCGGTCGCCGTTGCTTCAGGAATTGGTGATTCGCGCCGGGGGCGGGGACACGCTGTCGCTGTTCTCCGCCCGCGCCTGATGTTTTTGCTCGTCATGGCCGGGATCAGGCCCGGCCGTGGCGATGCCTTCCGCTAGCGAACGTCCGCTGTATCTATTCGGCGTCGCCGAACAGCGCCGCGAACCGCTTCTCGCCGGTGCGGGTAAAATTGACGACGCGGCTGCCGGGCGTCGTGTCGCGCGCGGCCCATTTCAGTTCGGTGAATCGCGTCATCATCGCAGCGCCCAGCGTGCCCGCCAGATGATGACGCCGCTCGCTCCAGTCGAGGCAGGCCTTGCACAGCGGACGGCGCGGATGGGTGAGGGTCTCGGCCGAGATCTGCAAGCTATCGGCCAGGAAACGTTTGCCCTCGACGGTGAGTTCGATCGCCTGCTTGCTCTGCCGCAGCAGCCGCTGTTTCTTCATGCTGTCGAGCATCTGCACGCCGAGATCGCCGGCCAGGTGATCGTAGCAGATCCGCGCGTGCCGCAGCGCCGGATCCTTTGGCCCGGTGCGCACCCGCATGTGACCGGCGCGGGCGGCGACGCCCTCGAGGCCTTCGAGCAGCCCCGCGACATCGGGGTCGGACAGCCGGTAATAGCGGTGGCGGCCCTGTTTTTCCTGCTCGAGCAGGCCGCCGGCCTCCAGCTTCGATAAATGCGAACTCGCGGTCTGCGGCGTAATCCCGGCCTCGACCGCGAGTTCGCTTGCGGTCAGCGCGCGCCCGGTCATCAGCGCCATCAGCATATTGGCGCGGGCGGGATCGCCGACCAATGCTGCGATCATGGCGATATCGGGACCTGCTTTCATAGTTCGATGATAACCGAAGCATCCACGTCGATCAAGCGGCTATGTCTGAGACATCGCAGAAACCCCGGAGGCTCCCTTGGCCATCACCGTTTTCATCCGCTACCAGCTCGATCCGTTCAAGCGCGCGATGTTCGAGGAGTACGCCAGGCGCTGGCTCACCCTGATCCCGAAATGCGGCGGCGACCTGCAGGGTTACTGGATGCCGCACGAGGGCACCAACAACATTGCGTTCGCGCTGGTTTCGTTTGAAAATCTCGCCGCCTATGAAACCTATCGCGCGCGGCTGCGCGCCGACAAGGACAGCATGGCCAATTTTGGCTTCGCCGAGGAAAACCAGTTCATCCTGGCGGAAGAACGAACGTTTTTGCGCAAGGTGACGTTATAGGGCATCGACAGTGAGCCGTCCGATGCGCCAGGGAGATGCCGATGATCGCCGTTATTTTCGAGGTCTGGCCGAAGCTGGATCACAAACAGCACTATCTCGATCTTGCCGCCGAACTAAAGCCGATCCTGGAAACCATCGACGGGTTCATTTCGGTCGAGCGGTTCGAGAGCATCACCGAGAAGGGCAAGATGCTGTCGCTGTCGTTCTTCCGCGATGAGCAAGCCGTCGCCGCCTGGCGCAACGTGCCGCAGCACCGCAGGACGCAAGGCAAGGGCCGCGCGACGATTTTCGATAACTACCGGCTACGCATTGCCGGAGTGATCCGCGACTACGGCATGAACGAACGCGCGCAGGCGCCGAAAGACAGCCGCGCCGCGCACGCGGCGCCCTAGCGCCGAATGCCCGGCGTGGATATCGTTGGGCAAACGCCACAAGAAGTAATGGGAGAGAAACATGCCGGTGACGACAGCAGACAAGCGCGCGACATTCCGGAAGATGCACGTATCCGGATGTTTTCCGCTGCCCAATCCCTGGGATGTCGGCAGCGCAAAGGCGCTGCAGCATCTGGGCTTCAAGGCGATCGCCTCCACCAGCGCGGGATTTGCGTGGTCGATCGGACAGGCCGACAATCGCGTCACGGTGGAGGATGTGCTGGAACATCTGACGGCGCTGTGCGGCGCGGTCGATTTGCCCGTCAACGCCGATTTCGAGGGCGGTTTTGCCCACAAGGCCGAGAAGGTCGCGGCCAATGTCGCGCGCGCGGTGAAAACCGGCGTCGCCGGCTTGTCGATCGAGGATTCCACCGGCGACGCCGCCAAGCCGCTTTACGAGCGCGCCTTCGCGATCGAACGCATCAAGGCGGCGCGCGCGGCGATCGATGCCGACCACAGCGGTGTGTTGCTGACGGGACGCTGCGAAGGCTTTCTGGTCGGCCAGGCGGATCTGGCCATGGTGATCGACCGGCTCCAGGCCTATTCCGAAGCCGGCGCGGATTGTCTCTATGCGCCCGGCATCAAGACCAAAGAGCAGATCACGGCGGTCGTGAAGGCCGTGCATCCCGAAACCGGTCAACCTGCTGATCGGCGCATCCGGCCTGAGTGTCGCGGAAGCCGCCGATCTCGGCGTGCGCCGGATCAGCGTCGGCGGTTCGCTGGCGCGCACCGCGTGGGCCGGCTTCATGAAAGCCGCCGCGGAGATCGCGGAGCAGGGCACCTTCACGGAACTCGGCAACGGATATCCGGGCGGCGAATTGAACAAGATGTTCGGCTAGTGCGCGCAAACGGGCGCAGCGGGCAAGAACGCCCGCTGCGCCGTCAGTTCAGATCATTCAATTCCGCCGTTACTTGTTGGCATCCGCCGGCGGCTGGGCCGGAGCAGGCGGCTGGGCCGGACTAGCCGGAGCAGCACCGGTGGTCATCCCGGGCGACGTGTTGGGGCGCGGCGTCACGTCACGCATGCCCGCAGGCGCCGTGGGTGGCGAGGTCTGCGTAGTATTCTGCGCCGTCGACGAAGTGCCGGCCTGGTTGATGGTCGAGTTGTTCAGGCCGTAGAACACCGCACCCAGCACCACGGCGATGGCGACCGCGAACATCGCAATCTTGCCGCCGCTGGCGGGACCTTCGGCGAGTTCGGGATCGACCTGCAACTCATTGTCGAGACGAGCCTGACGGCGAAAATCGCTGTCAGTGAGATTGGAACGATAGGGATCGTCCGCGGAACGATAGGGATCGTTCGGATTGCGTTCGTAGGCCATGATGGGTTCCTCCGTTATGGCCTGTAACAACCGATGGGCGCAGCGCGAGTTCCTGATTCGAAACAATCTTTGTGTGCGGTGGAACTCTGCTGTGCTCCTCGTCACGGCCGGGCTTGTGCCGCGCCTGACGAACAATCGTAGCGGTTCGCCGCTCACTTCTCGCGTCTTGCCTTCTTCACCTGGTCCGCCGTCACCGGCGGCGCCGCGTTGCCCCAGGAATTTCGGACGTAGGTCGCGACATCCGCGATCTCCTGATCGGACAGTTTCGCGTAAGACGGCATCGAGCCGGTATTGGGTGCGCGCGGCGTCGTCACCGTCTGGGCGCCGTCGAGAAGGATGCGCAGCGTGCTGGAGGGATCGACCGACTGCAGGTTGGCGTTGCCGGGCAGCGGCGGATAGATCCGCGGCGCGCCGGTGCCATCGGCCTCGTGGCAGGCGATGCAGGCATGGGCATAAACCCCCGCACCCGTCGTCATGACATCCTGCGCTGGCGGGGTCACCGCGGGCTCCGGCGCGCCCGCCGGCAGATCCTTCAGATAGACCGCGATGGCGCGCACATCCTCATCGCTCATCTTCGAGGTCGAATTGACGACGACCTCGGCCATCAGCCCGTCGGCATGGCTGCGGCCGTTGCGGCCGCTCTGGAGATATTCGACGATGTCGTCGGCGCTCCATGATTTCAGCCCGCTTCGCTCGGCGCCATCGAGGCGCGGTGCAAACCAGCCCTGTACCAGGCCGCCGCCATACATCCGGTCGCGCTTGTCGGCGCCGAGGATGTTTTTGGGCGTGTGGCATGCGCCGCAATGCCCCGCACCTTCGACCAGATAGCGGCCGCGATTCCATTCCGCGGTCTTTTGCTGGTCGGGCTGGAATATCCCGGGCCGAAAGAACAGCCAATTCCAGCCGCGCATCAACACCCGGTAATTCAGCGGCCAGCGCAGTTCCGGCGGCGGCGGCCTGTTGCGCAGCGGCGTCAGCGTCGCAAGATAGGCGCGGATCGCCAGCACGTCGTCGCGTATCAGTTTGGTGAAATTCGGATAGGGAAAGGCCGGGTAGTAGCGGGAGCCGTCGCGCCTGATGCCGTAATGCAGCGCGCGGTAGAATTCGTCGTCGCTCCAGGCCCCGATGCCGGTATCGCGATCCGGCGTCAGATTGGGCGAATAGATCCCGCCAAAGGGGGTGTCGATCCGCTTTCCCCCGGCGAACGGCTTTGCAGGGTCGGCGGTATGGCAACTGGCGCAATCGCCGGCTATGGCCAGCGCCTTGCCCCGTGCGATGGTCTCGGCCGAGGGCTCGGCCCGCGCCTGGCCGCCGGCGAATGCGGTGCACAAAAACAGAATCGCGAGAATCGCTCGCATTGCGCAAAATGGTCCCGGCACCGATCGGTCTCCCCTTGGGCTTTATAGCGCGAAACCGGGGCGACGAGAGCGTCACGTCGTTTCGCGGCAGCCTCGCGCCACGACACTAAGCGAAAATAGCTGCCACCGTATCCGGCATGAAATTGCGATTTGCGGGCGCAGGGCTTCTTTGTCCAGATTTGTGGTGCGCTGGCTGCAAAAACCGACATAGACTGGTTCTAATCGATTGAATGACTAGGTAAAAAGAGCCGCGCCGCCAGCTTCGCTCGGACGCCGCTCGGGTATCAAGAGGGTGGAATGGGAATCAACCAGGGTCCGATCAGTCTCGACCAGAAATACACCCAGCAATCCGGCCACGTCTTCCTGACCGGGATTCAGGCGCTGGTCCGGCTGCCGATGGCCCAGATCCGCCGCGACCGCGCCGCCGGCCTCAACACCGCGGGCTTCGTCACCGGATACCGCGGTTCGCCGCTCGGCGGCTACGACCAGCAATTGTTCGCCGCGCGCAAGCACCTCGAGCAATACAACATCAAATTCCAGCCCGGCGTGAACGAGGACCTCGCGGCCACCGCGATCTGGGGCTCGCAGCAGCTCAATCTGTCGCCCGGCGCCCGGTACGACGGCGTGGTCGGCATCTGGTACGGCAAGGGGCCCGGCGTCGACCGCTGCGGCGACGTGTTCCGCCACGGCAATGCCGCGGGCTCGGCCAAGAACGGCGGCGTGCTGTGCCTGGCCGGCGACGACCACGGCGCCAAATCCTCCACCGTGCCGCATCAGTCGGACCACGCCTTCATCTCGGCGCTGATGCCGTATCTCTATCCCTCCAGCATCCATGAAATGATCGAGATGGGGCTGCTCGGAATCGCGATGTCGCGCTATTCCGGCTGCTGGGTCGGCATGAAGGTGATCACCGAGACGGTGGAAACCACCGCCGAGATCGATCTTACCGACGAGATGAAGCCGTTCATCATCCCCGCCGATTTCGAGATGCCGCCGGGCGGACTCAATCTGCGCTGGCCCGACGACCGCTACGATCAGGACCGGCGGCTGCAGGACTACAAGGGTTTTGCCGCGGTCGCCTTCGCCCGCGCCAACAAGGTCAACCGCATCACCATGGATTCGCCGAACGCGCGCTTCGGCATCATGGCGTCGGGCAAGAGCTACGAGGACATCCGGCAGGCGCTGCGCGAACTCGGCATGACGCCGGAAGTCGCCGCCAAGATCGGGCTTCGGCTTTACAAGATCGGCATGCCGTGGCCGCTGGAGCCGCAAGGCGTGCGCGAATTCGCCGTCGGGCTCGAGGAAATCTTCATCATCGAAGAGCGCCGCGAGATCGTCGAGAATCAGGTCAAGCAGGAGCTGTTCAACTGGCGCGACGACGTCCGCCCGCGCATCGTCGGCAAGATGGACGATCACGACAAGCGCTTCCTGCCCTTCGCCGAGGAACTCAGCGTCGCCTCGCTGGCAAGCTCGCTGACCGAGCGGCTGTTGCGGCTCAATCTCAATCCCGAAATCGCCGCGATGCTGCGCGCCAAGGCCGACTGGTTCAACGGCCGCCAGGCCACGCAGATGCAGGCGGTGGCGCCGATCACCCGCACGCCGTATTTCTGCTCGGGCTGTCCGCACAACACCTCGACCAAGGTGCCCGAAGGCAGCCGCGCCTTTGCCGGCATCGGCTGCCACTTCATGGCGCTGTGGATGGACCGCAACACCGAGACCTTCACCCATATGGGCGGCGAGGGCGTGCCGTGGGTCGGCGTCGCGCCCTTCACCAACGAAGAACACGTGTTCGCCAATCTCGGCGACGGCACCTATTTCCACTCCGGCAGTCTCGCGATCCGCCAGGCGGTCGCCTCCAAGGCCAACATCACCTACAAGATCCTCTACAACGACGCGACCGCGATGACCGGCGGCCAGCATGTCGACGGCGATCTGTCGCCGCAGCAGATCACCTTCCAGCTTCACTCCGAAGGCATCCGCGACATCTATCTGGTGTCGGAAAATCCCGACGCCTATCCGGCCTCCGACATCGCGCCCGGCACCAAGACCGCGCATCGCGACGAACTCGACGCCGTCATGAAGACGCTGCGCCAGGTCAAGGGCGCCTCCGCCATCGTGTTCGTGCAGACCTGTGCCGCCGAAAAGCGCCGCCGCCGCAAGCGCGGCACGCTGGAGGATCCGCCGCGCCGCGTCTGATCAATCCCGCGGTCTGCGAAGGCTGCGGCGATTGCTCGGTGCAGTCGAACTGCATTTCGGTCGAGCCGCTGGAGACCGAGATGGGGCGCAAGCGCACCATCAATCAGTCGACCTGCAACAAGGATTATTCCTGCCTGAAGGGCTTTTGCCCGTCCTTCGTCACCGTCGACGGCGGCAAGCTGCGCCGCCGCGCGCCGGCCGATCTCGGCGATATCGGCGATCTGCCGGAACCGGCATCGCGGCCGACGCTCGATCGGCCCTACAATGTCGCGGTCGGCGGCGTCGGCGGCACCGGCGTGCTGACCATCGGCGCGCTGCTCGGCATGGCCGCGCATATCGAGGGCAAGGCCAGCATGATCCTCGACATGTCCGGACTGGCGCAAAAGGGCGGCGCGGTGCTGAGCCATGTCCGGCTGTCCGAACATCACCGCCGACGTCACCTGTTCGCGCATCGTCACCGGCACCGCCGATCTCGTGATCGCCGCCGACGAAGTGGTGGCGGTCGCCAAGGAAACCATCACGCTGTGCGAATCCAGCCGCACCTATGGCGTCATCAACACCCATCTGATTCCGATCGCGGATTTCATCCTGAACCGCGATTTCAATTTCCAGAGCCGCAAGGTCAACAGCGTGCTGGAAACCGCGTTGCGCAAGGATTCGTCGTTCTTCGATTTCACCAGGCCCGCCGAAGTCCTGCTCGGCGATTCCATCGCCACCAACATGATGATGATGGGCTATGCCTATCAGAAGGGATTGCTGCCGCTGTCGGCGCCGCGATCGAGCAGGCGATCGAGGTCAACGGCGTCGCGATCAAGATGAACACGCAGGCGTTCCAGCTCGGGCGTCTGGCGGCGGCCGATCCGGCGCGGCTGGCGGCGATGATGAAGGGCCAGGACGAGACCGTCGCGCCGAAGACGCTGGACGCGATGTCGCTCGACGAGATCATCGCGCATCGCAGCGCGCTGCTGACCGACTATCAGAACGCAGGAGCTCGCCGAGCGCTATCGCAACCTGGTGACAGCAGGTGCGCGACGCCGCGCTCAACGGCGGCTTCGGCGACGAACTGCCGCGCGCGGTTGCGATCAACTACGCCAAGCTGCTCGCCTACAAGGACGAGTACGAGGTGGCGCGGCTCTATACCGACGGCCGGTTCGAAAAGCAGCTTCGCGACCAGTTCGACGGCGACTTCAAGATCAGCTTCAACCTCGCGCCGCCGATGCTGGCCGGCAAACCCGACGCGCTGGGCCGGCCGGGCAAGCGCGCATTCGGCGCGTGGATGATGCCGGTGTTCCGGGTGCTGGCGAAGCTGCGCGGTCTGCGCGGCACGGCGTTCGACATCTTCGGCTACAGCGCCGACCGCAGGCTCGAACGCGATCTGATCGCCGGCTACGAGAAGGACGTCGCCACCGTGCTCGTCCGTGCTGTCGCCGCTGACGCTCGATACCGCGATCGAACTGCTGTCGCTGCCGGATCGCATCCGCGGCTACGGGCCGGTGAAGGAGAAGTCGGTACAGGGACGCCAAGGCGCGCTACGCGCAACTGGCCGCCGATCTCGTCAACCCGCCGCCGGCGCCGCGGCAGATCGCGGCGGAGTAGGCGCTGCATATTGGGCAAGCTAGCGGCGCAACCCACCAGCTCCATCAATCGGTGTGTATGCGATGTTCACAGCCCTTCGATGCCTCGATCCCAAAAGTCTTGACCATCACGAGCGGACATTTGTTCAGCGGATTCGCGAGCATGGCTGGCTCGGCACCCATGTCGCGGCGGACGACGAGGGACCCGGTTTCTCCTACACGACCGGCTTCTGGCTCAAGTTCAGCTTTGCCGAATTGATCCTGTTCTCGACGTCGCCGGGGAACGCCAAAGATACGTTCTGGCACATCGATCGCGAACTTGAGGCAGGGCGGCGCCTTCCCGTTGGCGAGCCGACCGATGCTGTGATCGAGAACGGCTCGGCCGTGCTGCTTCCAGTCTCGTTCGAGCACTATCCGGCTCGTCTAGGGTGGGGCCGATGGTTTTATGGCAATGATAGTTTCGAGCGTCTTCAGGCTCGTGTCTCCCCGATCGAGGCGGAAAGTTTCCGTGGACGCCGGGCTCGTTTGCGGATTTCCGCGAGGCCCAGCCCGATTTGACGTCCGGAAACTGGTCCGGCCTTCGCGATCGCTACAACTGATGGGCTGTCAAACTCTCAACTATCGTCGTCCCGGCCTTGAGCCGGGACCCATAGCCACCGACTCTAGTTTTGCGAAAGTTGGAGCACCAGCTTGATCCAGCTACGGACATTTGTGGCTATGGGTCCCTGCGTTCGCAGGGACGACGATGCAACGTCTCGCCCGACGGAATATTTCGGCGCTTGCCAAGGCCTGCCCGACAGGCCACAAAAACCGCCGGGAAGAAACACCAGCGGAGAGCCGTATTGAGCATCAAGGGCAAGGCCTATCTGGCCGGGATCTACGAGCATCCGACCCGGCACGCACCCGACAAATCGACCGCGCAGCTGCATGCCGAGGTCGCCAAGGGCGCGCTCGAGGACGCCGGGCTGACCAAGGCCGACGTCGACGGCTATTTCTGCGCCGGCGACGCGCCCGGCGGGGCGCTGGCGATGGTCGATTACCTCGGCCTGAAGGTGCGCCACCTCGATTCCACCGATACCGGCGGCTGTTCCTATCTGATCCATCTCGGCCATGCCGCCGAGGCGATCGCCGCCGGCAAGTGCTCGGTCGCGCTGATCACGCTGGCCGGCAAGCCGCGCACCGGCCGCGATGCCGCCGCGCGGCGGCACGGCGCCGAGGCCGATTTCGAGGCCGCCTACGGCGCCACCACCCACAACATCTACGGCATGTGCGCCATGCGCCACATGCACGACTACGGCACCACCAGCGAGCAGCTGGCCTGGATCAAGGTCGCGGCCTCGCATCACGCGCAGTACAACGCGCACGCGATGCTGCGCGACGTCGTCACCGTCGAGGACGTGCTCAACTCGCCGATGATCTCCGATCCGCTGCACCGGCTGGATTGCTGCGTCGTCACCGACGGCGGCGGCGCGCTGATCGTGACCACGCCGGAGATCGCCAAGAGCCTGAAGAAGCCGCTGGTGCGGGTGATCGGCGCCGGCGAGGCGCTGAAGGGCCCGCGCGGCGGCAAGGATCTCGACCTGACCTATTCCGGCCGGCGTCTGGTCCGGCCCGCCCGCGTTCGCCGAGGCCGGCGTCACGCCGAACGACATCAAGTACGCCTCGATCTACGACAGCTTCACCATCACGGTGCTGATGCAGCTCGAGGATCTCGGCTTCTGCAAGAAGGGCGAGGGCGGCAAGTTCGTCGCCGACGGCAACCTGATCTCCGGCGTCGGCAAGCTGCCGTTCAACACCGACGGCGGCGGGCTCTGCAACAACCATCCGGTCAACCGCGGCGGCATGACCAAGATCATCGAGGCGGTGCGGCAGTTGCGCGGCGAGGCGCATCCGAAGGTGCAGGTGCCGAACTGCGATCTGGCGCTCGCGCACGGCACCGGCGGCTCTGCTCGGCGTTCGCCATGCCGCCTCGACCTGCATCCTGGAGCGCGCGTGATGGCCGAGCAAGACGCAGATATCCGACGCCGCACGGGCAAACCCGAGACCAAGCCGTTCTGGGACGCCGCCGCGCAAGGCAAGTTCCTGATCAAGCGCTGCACCGCCTGCGGCGAGCCGCATTACTTTCCGCGCTCGATCTGCCCGTTCTGCTTCTCCGACAAGACGGTGTGGGAGGAAAGCTCGGGCGAGGGCGAGATCTACACCTTCAGCCTGATGCGCAAATCCGCGACCGGGCCGTACGCGATCGGCTACGTCACGCTGAAGGAGGGCCCGTCGCTGCTGACCAATTTCGTCGACTGCGACATCGACAGGCTGAAGATCGGCCAGAAGGTGAAGGTGGTGTTCAAGCCGACCGACGGCGCGCCGCTGCCGTTCTTTACGCCGGTGTGAGTTCTTCCTTCTCCCCTTGTGGGAGAAGGTGGCAGCCGAAGGCTGCCGGATGAGGGGTTCTATCCGCGGGCAACGTGCTCGCTGAGCCAACCCCTCACCCAAGTGAGGTTGTGACTGGCGTCGGTGATGCCCTCTCCCACAAGGGGAGAGGGCGATACGACGGGCGCCGACAAAAAGAAGTTCGGAGAGAAACACCAATGCCGATCAAGTACGACGAGTTGATGGCGCTGAAAAATCTCGGCCAGAAATACGCCTATACCGATCGCGAGGTGATGCTGTACGCCTATGGCATCGGCATCGGCGCCGATCCGATGGACGAGAAGGAACTCGCCTTCGTCAACGAGGCCGTGGCCACGCCGCGCGCGCTGAAGGTGGTCCCGACCTTTGCTTCGGTCGCGGCGTGGGGCGCCGGTCCCGGCGAGATGAATCTCAATCGCGTGATGGTGGTCGATGGCGAGCGCGACATCACCTTCCACAAGCCGCTGGCGACCGCCGCCCATATCACCGCCGATTCCACCGTGCTCGACGTGTTCGACAAGGGCAAGGACAAGGGCGCGGTGATCCGGCACAAGACCGTGCTCAGGGATGACAAGGGCGAGCCGCTGGCGACGCTGGTCGCCTCGCGTTTCGCGCGCGGCGACGGCGGTTTTGGCGGGCCTTCGGAAGGCCAGCCCGAACCGCACAAGGTGCCGACCCGCGCGCCGGACAAATCCATCGATATCTCCACGCGCCCGGATCAGGCGCTGGTCTACCGGCTCTGCGGCGACCGCAATCCGCTGCACAGCGATCCCGAATTCGCCAAGCGCGCCGGCTTTCCGCAGGCCGATCCTGCACGGCATGTGCACCTACGGCATCACCTGCCGCGGCGTCCTGCAGACCTATGCCGACTATGATCCCCAGCCTTCAGGCAGCACGTCGCGCGGTTTTCCTCGCCGGTCTATCCCGGCGAGACCGTGACGATGGATCTGTGGAAGGACGGCAACGTGATTTCATTCGAGGCGAAAGTGAAGGCGCGCAACGTCACCGTCATCAAGAAGCGGCAAGACGGTGTTGGGATGAGATAACGCGATGAAAGTGCGCTCCCTCGCCCCGCTCTTCGCGGGGAGAGGGTGGGGTGAGGGGTTCTCTCGGCATCGGGACCTCGCGGTAAGTCCCCTCACCCGAAGCCTTCGGCTTCGACCTCTCCCCGCAAGCGGGGAGAGGTAAGACAAGAGCGATCAAGGGAGAAAACCACCATGGGACTACTCGACGGCAAGGTGGCGCTGATCACCGGCGCGGGCGGCGGGCTCGGCGAGGCCTACGCCAAACTGTTCGCGCGCGAGGGTGCTGCGGTCGTGGTCAACGATCTCGGCGGACCCCGTGACGGCAGCGGCGGCGACAAATCGATGGCGCAGAAGGTGGTCGACGCCATCAAGGCGGAGGGCGGCCGCGCGGTCGCCAACGGCGCCGACATTTCGACCATGGCCGGCGGCCAGTCGGTGTTCGACGACGCCATCAAGCATTTCGGCCGCGCCGACATCCTGGTCAACAATGCCGGCATCCTGCTCGACCAGACCTTTGCCAAGGCGACCGAGGCCGCCTGGGACAAGGTGCTCAAGGTGCATCTGAAGGGCACCTTCTGCGTCACCCAGCCGGTGTTCCGCTGGATGCGGGAGAACGGCGGCGGCGTCATCGTCAATACCTCGTCGACCTCGGGCCTGATCGGCAATTTCGGCCAGACCAATTACGGCGCCGCCAAGGGCGGCATTTGGGGCCTGTCCAACGTGCTGGCGATCGAGGGCCGCAAATACAACATCCGGATCTGGACGCTGGCGCCGGGCGCGCTGACCCGCATGACCGCCGATCTGCCGCGCTATATCGAGAATCCCGGCATGCCGCCTTGGGCCCGGACGGCATCGCGCCGGCCGTGCTATACATGGTCAGCGATTTGTCGGGCGACCAGACCGGCAAGGTTCTCGGCGTCTCCGGCCCGCGCGGCGTGCGCGAGATGCGGATGATGGAAAAGCCGGGCTGGAAGCCGCCGCATCCGGGCTGGAAGGCGCAGGATATCGTCGAACACGCCAGGGAGATTTTCTTCTCCGAGGAGGAGATCAAGATGGGCGCAGGCGGTTTTAGGATGGTTGTCGTTCCGGGCCATGCTGCGCGCCGGAATGACGAGAAATGAGAGGCACTATGACAAAACTCACCCACAAGGCCGCAGGCACCTTCGCGATCGCGCCGACGCCGTTCCACGACGACGGCCGCATCGACGACAAATCGATCGACCGGCTGACCGATTTCTACGCCGAGGTCGGCTGCGACGGCGTCACCGTGCTCGGCATCCTGGGCGAGGCGCCGAAGCTGGACGCCGCGGAGGCGGTAGCGCTGACCAAGCGGTTTGTCAAGCGCGCGAAAGGCCTGCAGATCATCGTCGGCGTCTCGGCGCCGGGCTTCGCCGCGATGCGCTCGCTGGCGCGCGGCGTCGATGGATGCCGGCGCGGCCGGCGTGATGATCGCGCCGCCGCCGCATCTGCGCACCGACGACCAGATCTCGACGTATTTCAAGCAGGCCGCGGAGGCGATCGGCGACGACATTCCCTGCGTGCTGCAGGACTATCCGTTGACGCTGTCCGGTGTGTTCATGACGCCGGCCGTGATCCGCAAGATCGTGATGGACAACCCGTCCTGCGTGATGCTCAAGCACGAGGATTGGCCGGGCCTGGAAAAGATCTCAGCGCTGCGCGCTTTCAGAAAATGATCGCCGACGTCGCTGCGGCCGCTGTCGATCCTGACCGGCAATGGCGGCCTGTTTCTCGATTTCGAGATGGAGCGCGGCGCCGACGGCGCGATGACCGGCTATGCTTTTCCCGAATTGCTGATCGACGTCGTGAAGCTGTCGAAAGCCGGCAAGCGCGACGCCGCGCACGACCTGTTCGACGCGCATCTGCCGCTGATCCGCTACGAGCAGCAGCCGGGCGCCGGACTGGCGGTGCGCAAATACGTGCTGCAGAAGCGCGGCGTGATCGCCTCATGCGCGCAGCGCAAGCCGGGCTCGAGCCATCACCGCGACGGCCAAGGCCGAGGTCGATTATCTGCTGTCGCGGGTGGCGCGGGTCGACAAGCGCGCCAATCTGCAACCGCAATCCAGCGCGGCGGAGAGTGATCTCGATGTCCCGAAGCCGTCGCGCCGCGTCCTGCGTCGACCATCCTGCTGCTGCGCGACAATGCGGCGACAGCAGCGAGATCGAGGTCTTCATGATGGTGCGCCATTATGAGATCGATTTTAACTCCGGCGCGCTGGTGTTTCCCGGCGGCAGCGTCGACAAGGGCGATCAGGAGATCATCGCGAGATCCCGAGCTTTATTCCGGCGGCGAGGGGCTCGATGCCAGCGCTCTGAGTTTCCGGATCGCCGCGATCCGCGAAACCTTCGAGGAAAGCGGCATCCTGCTGGCGCGGCCGCAGGGATCGAAGACTCTGGTCGATGCCAAGCGGGCAGCCGAGATCGAGGCCGCCACCGCGCCGCGCTGTGCGAGGGCAAGACCACCTTTCTGAAGATGCTCGCCGACAACGGCATGCTGCTGGCGCTCGATCTGCTGGTGCCCTATGCGCACTGGATCACGCCGGAGGGCATGCCGAAGCGGTTCGATACCTGGTTCTTCCTGGCCGCGGCGCCGCCGGAACAGGCCGGCGCGCCATGACGGCAAGGAATCCACCGATTCGATCTGGCTGTCGCCGCGCGAGGCGCTGGCGGGCGGCGAGAGCGGACGGTTCAAGCTGCCGTTTCCGACCACCCGCAACCTGATCAGGCTCGGCAAGCAGCCGAACGTGAAGGCCGCGCTCGATGACAGCCGGGGCAAGCCGATCGTGACGGTGATGCCGGTCATGACCAGGCTAAATGGCGGTCGCCAGCTTCGTATCCCCCTGGAGGCCGGCTATGACGGCGAAGTGTTCGAGGTCGGCGCGGTGTGAGGCGCTCGACGCCATGCGTCGCCCGGGCAGTTTGCCGACATCATCAAGGCCGACGTCGCGCTTGGGCGAAGGTCGCCAAGGACGCCGCATCACGGCGGACTAGCCGGAACCGGTCCGGATCCGCAGGCCGGGCATGTTCCCCAAAGGACGGATTCCAGCGTATATAGGCGGACTGCCCGGAGCCGGTTTCGACCATGCCTTTTGCCGCCATCGTCCAACGGATACGGTCGTTTTCGCTTTCGATCGGCCAATTGACCTTTGGCAGCTTCCTGCTGGTGCTGGCGGTTATCACCGCGACCAGCATGGCCAGCGTCATCGCCATCCGGCACATCGATGCAACCTTCGCCGAACTGCAGCGGCTGCAGGATGTCGGCGACCTCGCCGAGGAGATCGACCGCCGCATGAACGAATTGCGGCTCGCGGCCCGCGATTTCGTGACCGATCCGGGCGCGCCGATCCGACCAGGTCGGAGAGGCGGCGTCGGCGTTGAGCGCGCTGCTGAAGAAGACCCGGCTGGAACTTGCGCCCGAGCAGCAGCGAGATGATCGACGGCGTCACCGCGCGGCTGCAGAACTACCGCGAGGGTATCGAGCGCGTCACCGCGCTGATTGCGCGCCGCTCCGAACTGGATAGCGGCATTGCCGCCGTTGCGCGAGCGGTTCGAAGCGGCGATCACCGAAGTACCCGACCGCGCCACCGCCGGAAATCTTTTCCGCGCGCAGAACCAGATCGCCCAGGCGTTGCTCGCGCACGATCCGGCGGCTGCCGAGCAGGCCGCGCAGCGCATGCGGACGCAATCGATCGACGATCCCGGCGCTTCGCTCGGCGGTCGACGCCTATGCCGACGCGATCATCTCGATCTCGGGCACCGACGGCGAGATCGCCGAGCTCGACAAGGACGTGCTCGGGACCGAAGGCCGATTGATCGGACGGGTGACCGAACTGCTGCGCGAAGTCAGCGCGCGGCAGGGCCGGGTGCTGGCCAACGATTTTGCCAGGACGCTCGCCGACGACAAGTGGCAAAGCATTATCCTCGGCATAGCGGGAGTACTGATCGGACTTGTCGCGGCGCTGTTTGTGGTGCGCCGGACCGTGCGTCCGCTGACGTCGATCGCCAACTCGATCCGCGCGCTGGCCGCGGGCGAGAAGAGCGCCTCGATCCCGGATACCGATGTCAATAACGAGATCGGCGACATCGCGCGCGCCGCCGAAGTGTTTCGCCGGACGCTGGTCGACGCCGATGCCGCGCGCGAAGCGGCGGTTCACGCGCTGGCCGAGCAGCGGCTGGCCGAAGAAAGCTACCGCAAGCTGTTCGAAGGTTCCGTCGACGGAATTTACGTGACGACCCCGGCTGGCGCGCTTCTCAATGCCAATCCGGCGCTGGCGCGGATGATGGGATACGAGACGCCGGAAGCGTTGATCCGCGGCGTCAACGACATCACCCACCAGATCTACGTCCATCCGGCGGCACGCGCCGAATACCAGTCGCTGATGCAGCGCGACGGCATGGTCCGCGAGTTCGAATATCAGGTGCGTCAGCGCGGCGGTACCACTCTCTGGCTCTCCGACAGCGCCACGGCGGTGCGCGATGAGGCCGGTGAGGTGATCCGCTATGAAGGCACGGTGCGCGATATCACCGATCAGAAGCGCGCCGAGGATGCCATCGCCGAAGGCCGGCGAATGCTGCAACAGGTGATCGACACGGTGCCCGCCGTCATCAACGTCAAGGACAAGAACCTCCGCTATACCCTGATGAACCGCTACATGGCCGGCATCTTCGGTATCGAGCCGGCGGACGCGCATCGGCCGCACCACCACCGACCTGATGTCGCGTTACGGCGCGCAAAAGACCGACGAGAACGACAAGCGCGTGCTGGAAGCAGGCAAGGGCCTCGGATTTTACGAGGAGGAATACATCGATTCGGCGGGCAACATGCGGCACTGGCTGGTAAACAAGCTGCCGCTGCTCGATCCGGAAGGCGACATCGAGAGCATCGTCACCGTCGCGCTCGACATCGGCGAGCGCAAGCGCGGCGAACAGGAGATGCGAAAGGCCAAGGATGACGCGGAAGCGGCGTTGCGCAATTTGCGGGAGACCCAGAAGTCGCTGATCGAGGCCGAAAAGCTCGCGGCACTTGGGCGGCTGGTGGCGGGTGTCGCCCACGAGGTCAACAATCCCGTCGGCATCAGCCTGACGGTCGCTTCGTCGCTGGAGCGCAAGAGCGCCAACTTCGCCGCCGAAGTCGCGCGCGGCGATGTCAGGCGTTCCTCGCCTCAATGAATTCCTCGAGACCAGCCGCGACGCGTCGTCGCAATTGGTGGCCAATCTCAATCGTGCGGCCGAACTGATCCAGTCGTTCAAGCAGGTCGCCGCCGACCGCAATTATTCCGACCAGCGCAGCTTCGACCTCGGCGATCTCACCGAGCAGGTCGTGATGAGCCTGCGGCCGGGATTGCGAAAGCACAATCTGACGCTCACCGTCGACTGCCAGCCCAATCTCATCATGAACAGCTATCCCGGACCCTACGGACAGGTGCTCACCAATCTGTTCCTCAATTCGGTGGCGCACGCCTTTCCGGACGGCAAGCCGGGCGCGATCGATATCAAGGTGCGGGAGTCCGGCAAGGACAATGTCGAGATCATTTTTTCCGACAATGGTTGCGGCATGAGCCTCGACGTCCGGCGTCGTGCGTTCGATCCGTTCTTCACGACGCGTCGCGATCAGGGCGGCACCGGACTTGGCCTGCATATCGTCTACAGCATCGTGACCAACCGTCTCGGCGGCCGGCTCGATCTCGATTCCGAGCCCGGCGAAGGCACGCGGATCCAGATCATCCTGCCCCGGGTCGCGCCGCTGGAGCAGGCCGCGGAATGATGAGGTCGCGGGGTCGCTTGAGGCGCGGCGGAGCGGATAGGCTAGTCGACCTCGGCCAGCTTGCGCAGCGTCGCCGTGAAGATCTGGCTGGCCTTGCCCACCAGCGCGGTCCCGTTCATGACCGCCGCGGTGTCGGTGAAGGTGCCGGAGACGCCGATGCCGACCGGACTCGGGCCGCCGAACAGCGGATTGGCGTCGGGGCTGCTGGTGTGGCGCTGCACCAGAACCTCGCCCTTGAAGGTGTCGCCCTTCGCCGTGTAGCTGCCGGTGTAAAACAGGTAGGCATCACCGCCGAGGATTTTGCCGTCCCGGAACACGATCACGCCACTGCCCTTGCCGGACCGACCGTCCTGCAGGCTGACATGGATCGAATACAGACCGTTCTTCATGATGCCCCGGTTACGACCTCCGTTCAGCGGGGTCCCGTTATGCCGTTATGCCAAAGCGGGATACGCAACGTCAACGCGGCAGGTTGACCGCGTCATGACGCCTTCACGGCAAATCGCGCCCGGTGCATCCGCAACACTGCAAGGTAACAGAAGCGCTGACCGGCCGTACGCGCCAGTTCACTCAGGCGTACTTCTTGTCGCGCTCCAGAAGTTCGACCGAGATGCCCTGCGGCCCGCGGATGAAGCAGATACGCACACCCGGCCGGATGGTGGTCGGCTCCCTGGTGAACTCGACGCCCTTGGCCTTGATCTCGGCGGCCACCGCGTCGATGTCCTTGACCGTCAGGCCGAAATGATCGAGCCCCTGATAGGGCGTTACCGGCGGCGTATTGACGCCGTCGCCCGCCGTGACCGGCGCGATGAACACGTTGGCGCCGCCGAGCTTGACGTCGATCCGCCCGGGGCCGCGGATGATCATCGCCGCCGAGAATATCCTCGCAGCCAGGCAGCCATCGCCTCCGGATCGGGACTGCGCAGATGAACATGGTCCCAGGTCACGATCGGCATCGTTGGTCTCTCCCTTTTGGTTCTTGTGCGTCGCCCGCTGCGAGGTTACGCGCCGGCCCGGGTGCGCGAGCCGCCGCCACCTGAGTTTAGCGGTCACCTTCTGCTTGGCCACCCCGCGCCCCAAGCGGCCGGCGGCCGCCTGGCACGTGTCTTTTTTGTTGCGTCCGGATGCAACCATTTCCAGTTTCGTGTATTACCGACTAGCGGCGGAACCGCGTCAATCGGCAGTCGTATTGGGAGCCGTGCGGTGTAACGCCCGCGCGGCTTTTTTATGTGCGGCGCAGCAGGTATTTCGTTCGCCGTTTGTCGATGGCATGACGATGGACATTGCACCGTTACCGCTTCGACTTCGAGCAGACTTAGCGGCGATCAAGCGCCTCAGGCCGGGATTGATCGGACCGGTTGTTCTGCTTGGCTGTCTGGGTGTGTGGCTGTGGTCCGGCTATCCCGGTAACCCGGCTCAAAGCCAACCGGTGCGGCTGTCGACGGCGACCGCCGAACAGCTGGCGCTGAATCCCGTCACGCCGGCCACCACGCCGTGCGGGAAGCGCCCTCGTTCAGCGCTCCCGCGATCGCGCCCGACGGGACGGCGGCGGTCGATGGTCTCAAGATTTCATCGCAGTCCTGGCGCCGGGGAGGGCTGGGATCGAATGCCCTGGTGACGTTCACGCTGCGCAACGGCAATGACTACGCGGTAAGGGATATCGAGATTTCCTGCGTATTCACCCGCAGGGACGGAAGTCACCTGACCGACCGCACGCGGATGATCCATGACACCGTCAACATGAAAAGCCGTAGAACCTTTGCGCGCATGCATGTCGGTTACGTCAATGTCAACGCCAACCAGGCCAAATGCGCGCTGGTTGCGGCGACCCGCATCTAGCGACGAATTGCCCTTATCCGCCAAGGAAGCGGTAACTTTGTTGTTAGATTGGGCGCCGCTGCGCCCGGAACCAATCGCACCATGACCGGTTAGGCGAGTGATCCGCGCACGCCGCGCGGTGGAGCGACGCTGATGCCCGTGGTGCGATATTTCTTTTTTGTCGGTGGAGCGTTGCTCGCGCTGCTGTTCATTTTGGATGCGGCGCTGCCGAAGCCGCCGGCGGCGGATGGGCCCGATACGGAGGTTGATCTGACTACGGTGCGGATACACTCCGATCAGAAATGGCCGGAGCGAGTCGTATTCGATACCAGCGCTTCCGCGGCCGTGCCCGCGACTGTTCCGGCGTCACCCGCTCGAGAGCCGAGGCCAATGTCTCGGCGCCGGCGATTGTGGCCGACATTTCGGCGGGCGCGCGCGTACGGGACGTATTTGCGCAATTTGTGCCGGCCAATCCAAAAAAGCCGGAACCAAAGTCGCAGCCGAAACGTAAAACGGCGAAAAGCCGGCTCGGCTCTCCGATGGTTCGGGTCGCGCAGCAGCCGCGATTTGGCTTCTTGGCGAATGATACCTGGTAGCTGGCGCGCTCGGAGCATCGAGCCAAGGCTGCGCAAACCCCGGAGTTGCCCCAATGTCCGAGATGGCGCGCTAAGCGGACACAGGGCGGGCATCGCGGAATGCCCGCTTTTGACCCTTAGCGGACATTCAGCCATGTCACCGTTAGACTTTTCCCGGCGTGATGACCTCGACAGAAGAACGCGACGATAATGACTTGATTAGTCGCAACTTTTGATGCCATCTAGATCGTCGGATGAGCGCGCTTCGCAGGATCTTCTTGGGGCTGGTGCTGGCAAGCGGGTGTTTCGCTGGTAGCCCTGCGTTTGCCGAGAAGCGGGTTGCCCTCATCATCGGCAACTCCGCCTATGAAAAGGTCGCTCGGCTTCCGAATCGCGAGCCAACGACGCCGCCTTGGTAGCCGAGACCCTGAAATCAGCGGGCTTCGATGATGTCAGTCTCCGGCGCGATCTCAAGATCGCCGACATGCGGCGGGCTCTGCGCGACTTCGTCGACAAGTCCCGCGATGCCGATGTCGCCGTCATCTACTACGCGGGTCATGACGCGGCATCGAGGTTGATGGCGTAAACTACCTTGTCCCTGTGGACGCTGTACTCGAACGCGACATCGACATTTACGACGAGGCGCTCTCGCTCGAACGCGTCCTCGTGTCTGTCGAGCCCGCCAGGAAGCTCCGGCTCGTGATCCTCGACGCATGCCGGGATAGTCCCTTCACCCGGTCGATGAAACGGACGGCAACCTCTCGCGCCATTGGGCGAGGTCTTGCCAAGATCGAGCCCAACAGTCCGAACACACTAATCGCCTTCGCCTCGAAGGCTGGCTCGACCGCCTCTGATGGCGACGGCGGAAACAGCCCGTTCACGAAGGCGCTGGTGAATTACGTCGTTACACCCGGCCTCGATCTCCGGAAAGCCTTCGGCTATGTCCGCGATGACGTGCTGAAGTCGACCGGAAGCAGACAGGAGCCATACGTCTACGGCTCGCTTGGCGGCGACGACCTCGCGCTGGTGCCAGCCAACCCAACCGCTTCCGCAACGGGCGCGCAGGCCGATCCCGATGCACCCGTTAGACGAGCATATGAACTGGCCCTACAGGCGGGTGAGCGAGACGCATGGGAAGCGTTTCTGCAAGCTTACCCGGATGGCTTCTATGCCAATCTCGCGAAAGTTCAGCTCAGGAAGATTGGGGCTGACGAAGTTCGCGCCGCCGCCGCTGAAAGGGCAAAGACCGCCGAGCAAGAAAAGGCCCGCCTCGCGGCTGAAGGAGCCCTGCAGGTAGAACAGGCCAAGGCTGCCGCGGCCGCGAAGGCAGCCGAGGACGCGCGCATCGCAGCAGAGAAGGCCAAGCAGGTCGAGCAGGAGAAGGCGGCGGCCGCCGAGAAAGCGCGCCTCGCAGAGCAGGAAAAAGTCAGACTCGCCGCCGAGAAGAAGAAACAGGCTGAGGAGGAGAAAGCCGCAACAGCAGAACAGGCTCGCCTAGCTGCCGAGAAGACAGCGGAAGACAAAAAACAGCTCGCCGCCCTCGCTCCAACCGAGAAGCAGGATCAACCTGCCGTCGATTTATCGCGCGCCCTGCAGGTTGAACTGCGTCGCGTCGGCTGCGACACAGGCGCCGTCGACGGCAACTGGAATGCGGCATCCCAGAAGGCACTCGATCTCTTTAACAAGCATGCTGGCATGAACCTGGAGGGGAAGGCCCCTAGCAACGACGCACTCGACGCTGTCAAGAGCAAGACCGCCCGCGTCTGTCCGCTGATCTGCGACACCGGCTTCCGCGCCGATGGAGAACGCTGCGTCAAGATCGCATGTCGCGCAGGCTACCGCCTGAATGATGACGACGAGTGCGTGAAGTTGCAGGACAAAAAGCCGGTTGCGAAGCGCGAAGAACCTAAGCCAAGACGCGAACAGTCGGAACGCGCGAAACTGGATTTAACCTCAGCCAAGCCGCTAGCATCAGGGCAGGTTCGCAGAGGTTGCAGAATTATACCGGAGCACTACGGCTCACCGGATGGAACGGGGAACACCGCCGCCCGGCGCAGGAAGTATGCAACTAAGCTGCTCGCCGCAGCTTGCGCCATCGGCGCAACTTCCAGCACGCCGTTGGCCGCTTTTGAGTGGTAGTGAAGGCCCAAATGGCAGCGATCGCCGCCTGAGGAATGGCGCGATCACCAGCTTCCAGACTGCCCTACTTGCGCATCGTCTTTACACCGAAGGCCCACAGCAGACATTGGACGCATGCGGTCCCCCGAGACCCCAATACCCTTCTTATATCGGCTCCATACTCGGATTATTTATTGGTTTGCCTTAGGATAGCTGACGACCGCGCGTCCCACATCGTCTGCTTCTGGCACTTAGCGGACATGGCCCTATGTCCGACTTGAGTCCGCTATGCGCTCCAAAGCGGACATTCCCGCCCGTGCTAGATGCCGATCTCGATCTCGTCAATGCGGCGGTGGTCCTGCATAGGGGCTCTCTAAGCGTAATTGGCGCGCTCGGAGAGATTTCGAACTCCCGACCCTCGGATTCGAAGTCCGATGCTCTATCCAGCTGAGCTACGAGCGCGTTGAGCGCCGGGATATCAGAGTTACCCGCACAGTTCCATGGTCCTTGGAGGAACGTCCAAACCTCGCATCCCGGGGAGAATTTCGCTGCTGGACCGGTATTTCACCCCCGATCAGGCTGCTTAACGAATTTCCAACACAGTCCGGCCAGAGTTGCGCCGTCTGGTTCCGCTAGGGACCAGTTTCCGCTTCCCGACCGGCTACTTCTGGCTCCCGACCCGACCCATGCGCATCACGCCCTTCGCCCTGCTGTTGCTCTCGCTTTTGGCCGCCGCGCCGGCGCGCGCCGATCTGCATATCACCAGCGACCACGGCGGCTATGTCGAGGAATACAAGGCGAAGTATGAGCGCATCCGCGACCGCCACGAGCGCGTCATCATCGATGGCATCTGCAATTCGGCCTGCACCCTGGTGTTCGGCATCGTGCCGCTGAACAAGGTCTGCGTCACGCCGCGCGCCAGCCTCGGCTTCCACCAGGCCTATTACGACAAGGCTTTCACCTTCGGCATCAAGGTCACCAGCTCGGAAGGGACCTCCGACCTGATGTCCTATTATCCCGAGCACGGTGAAGGACTGGATCCGCCGCAATGGCGGCCTGACCACCGAGATGAAGAAGATCAAGAACGGCGAGGAACTCTGGAAGATCGTCGATCCCTGTCCGGAAGAATTCTGATCTTCTCAAGCCAGTTCGATCGTTCCCGACATGACCGGCACGCAGCGGCCGCCGATGAAGGTCGCGGTGACCACGCCGTCTTTCTTTTCGGCCTCGGCCCGCAGCATGCTGGGACGACCCATCTCGACGCCCTGGGCGATCGTCTTCGATCAGCAACAGGTTTGCTTCCGGGCGCAGTCTGGCCAGCAGTCCGATGAGCGCCACGTTGGCGCTGCCGGTTGCCGGATCTTCCGGGAATGTTCAGATGAGGCGCAAACATCCGCGCCCGGATGTCGATGTCGTCCTCATCGACCTGCGTGTAGAGCAGGATGCTGACGGCCGGATGCTTGGTGACTTCGAGACGAAACACGTCGCCGTTCGGACTGGCCGCGGCGAGCGCGGCGCGGCTCTTCAATTCGGCCAGAATGAACGGCGCGCCGCAGGAGGCGATGCACGGACGATGGTTGGCAGTCTCGATGTCGGCGAGCGAGACGCCGCATGCCGATGCCACAGTTCGGCCGCGATCTCGGCGCCGACCGAGAGCGGCTGCGGGGAAGCCAGTCGCGCGCCCACCACCGTCGCGCCGTCTCTCAGGATCTCGATCGGGACCAGCCCGGCCTTTTCCTCGAACAGGACGCGGTCGCCATTGATGGCCCGGCCGTAACAGGCGCCCGCGCGGGCCAGCACGAAGGCGGTGCCGACATTGGGATGGCCGGCAAACGGCATCTCGCTGCGCGGCGTGAAGATCCGCACCTCGGCCGTGTGTGCGGCGTCCTGCGGCGGCAGGACGAAGGTCGTCTCCGCCAGATTGAATTCGGCGGCGATGGCCTGCATCTGCCCGGTCGACAGCCCTTCGGCGTTCAGGACGACGGCGAGCGGATTGCCCGCAAATTGCGTGCCGGTGAAGACATCGACGGTCTGGAATTGCAGCTGCATATGCCCCCTAAAACGTCACCACGCCGCGAATGGACTCGCCGCGCTTCATCAGCTCGAACGCGTTGTTGATCTCGGCGAGCGGCATCACATGCGTGATCATCGGATCGATCTCGATTTTGCCCTGCATGTACCAGTCCACGATCTTGGGAACGTCGGTGCGGCCGCGCGCGCCGCCGAACGCGGTGCCTTTCCACACCCGGCCCGTCACCAGCTGGAACGGCCGTGTCGAAATTTCGGCGCCGGAGGGGGCGACCCCGATCACGATCGACTGGCCCCAGCCGCGATGGCAGGCTTCCAGCGCCTGCCGCATCACCGTGACGTTGCCGGTGCAGTCGAAGGTGTAGTCGGCGCCGCCGATCTGATCGGCGCCCGCCTTGGTCATGTTGACGAGGTGAGGGACGAGATCCTTGCCGAGGTCTTTCGGGTTGATGAAATGGGTCATGCCGAAGCGTTCGCCCCAGGCCTTGCGGTCGTTGTTGATGTCGACGCCGATGATCATGTCGGCGCCGGCCAGCCGCAGGCCCTGCAGCACGTTGAGCCCGATGCCGCCGAGACCGAACACGATGGCTTTGGCGCCTTGCTCGACCTTCGCGGTATTGATGACCGCGCCGATGCCGGTGGTGACGCCGCATCCGATGTAGCAGACCTTGTCGAACGGCGCGTCCTCGCGAATTTTGGCCACCGCGATTTCCGGCAGCACGGTGTAGTTGGCGAAGGTCGAGGTGCCCATGTAGTGGTGGATCGGCTTGCCTCCCATCGAGAATCGCGAGGTGCCGTCGGGCATCAAGCCCTGGCCCTGGGTGGCGCGGATTGCGGTGCAGAGGTTGGTCTTGCGCGACAGGCAGGACGGGCATTGCCGGCATTCCGGCGTATAGAGCGGAATGACGTGGTCGCCTTTCCTGACGCTGCCGACGCCGCGGCCGATATCGACCACCACGCCGGCACCCTCGTGGCCGAGAATCGCCGGAAATAGTCCTTCGGGGTCGGCTCCGGACAGCGTGAATTCATCGGTGTGGCAGACCCCGGTCGCCTTGATTTCGACCAGCACTTCACCCTCGCGCGGTCCCTCGAGCTGGACGGTCGTAACCTCCAGCGGCTTGCCGGCGGCGGTGGCAACGGCGGCGCGGACGTCCATGGCAATTCCTCATTCGCAGGTTTTGGTTTCGTTATGTGATACCGGGCAGGACCCCTGCGCGTTTCACGATTGCCGGGTAGCATATGTTCAGGCAATCAAAGCCGCAATGAACAGGGACTTCCAGGATTTTGCCGCGCGCGCGGCGCCGGCGATCTTTGTCGTGCTCTGGAGCACCGGCTTTATTGCCACCAAATACGTGCTGTATGACGCCGATCCGCTGACCTATCTCGCCATCCGCATGACGGTGGTGGTGGGATTGATGACGGTCATCGTCGCGATCGGGCGGCCGCGATGGCCGGATCGGATCGGCGTTGCCCACAGCGCGGTTGCGGGCATCCTGGTGCATGGCTTTTATCTGGGAGGGACGGCGATCGCGATCGCGCATTCGATCCCGGCCGGGCTCTCGGCGCTGATTCCCGGCCTGCAGCCGATTCTGACCTCGACGCTGGCAAACCGCTGGCTTGGCGAACGCGTCACGCCGCTGCAGTGGACCGGGCTGTTGCTCGGGCTCGCAGGCGTGGTGCTGATCCTGCACAATCGTCCCATGAGCGGCGAAGCGGGCTGGGGCTGGCTGGCCTCGGGCGTGTCGCTGGTCAGCATCACCCTGGGCACGCTGTACCAGAAACGCTATTGCGGCCAGATCGACTGGCGTGCCGGCAATCTCGTGCAATATATCGCGGTCACGGCTTTCTTCGCGACTGGCGCGTGGCTGTTCGAGAATAACAGGGTGCATTGGACCGGCGAGTTCGTGCTGGCGCTGGCATGGCTCGCGGTGGTGCTGTCGATCGGGTCGATCGGGCTATTGTACTGGCTGATCCGGCGGCGCTCCGCGGCGACATCGGTGGCGAGCCTGTTCTACCTGGTGCCGGCGGTGACGGCGATCATGGCCTATGTCCTGTTCGGCGAGCGGCTCGACACGGTGGCGATCGCGGGCATGGTGGCCTGTGCCGCCGCAGTATTTCTGGTCAACCGGCGCGTCCAGTTCTGACGCGTCCGCAACAAAAGGCCTCCGGCCTTTGCCCGGAGGAATTCGCCAACGCGTTAAAGTGATGCGTCAGGTTCACGCTGCAACTTTACCGGACGTCATCCGTATTACAGTTGGACACGTGACGCGGGCGAAAAGCCGGGAGAACCAAGTGAAGCGATACATCGTTCTTTATCTGGCGACGCTGATCGTTCTCATCCCCGTCGATTTTCTGTTTCTGGGTATCCTCGCCAAGGACTTTTTCAGCTCGCAGGTTGGCGACATGCTGGGTGAAATCAGGCCGGCGCCTGCGATCCTGTTCTATCTGCTGTACGTCGTCGGCATCCTGATTTTCGTCAGCGGCGCGACCGCCGCGACCTGGTCATCGACGCTGCCATACGGCGCGTTGTTCGGCTTTTTCTGCTACGCGACCTTCGAACTCACGTCGTTGTCGCTGCTCAGGCACTGGACCTGGCCGGTGGTCGCGGTCGATGTGTGCTGGGGGACGTTCGTGACGGCGCTATCGTCGACGCTGGGGCTATGGATCGCCAATTGGATTGCGCCGAAGGTTTGAGGCCAGGCGTCGTCACGCCCGGGACTTGCAGCGCGAAGACACGCTTCGCGCCTTTTCCCGGGCATGACGCTTTTCGCCAGCGATTCTCCAGGCAGATGCGGCTATTTCGGCTGCGGCACGATCCGGATGTAGGGCTTCGGCGACTTCCAGCCCGCCGGATAGATGGTCCTGGCCTCGTCGTCGGTGACCGAGCCCGCGATGATCACGTCCTCGCCCTGTTTCCAGTCGGCCGGCGTGGCGACGCGGTGCTTTGCGGTCATCTGCAGCGAATCGATCACGCGCAGGATTTCCTGGAAATTGCGGCCGGTCGTCATGGGATAGACCAGCACCAGCTTGATCTTCTTGTCCGGCCCGATGACGAAGACGTTGCGCACGGTGGCGTTGTCGGCGGCGGTGCGGTTGTTGGCATCGCCCGAGGTGGCAGCAGGCAGCATGTCGTAGAGCTTCGAGACCTTGAGGTCGGTGTCGCCGATCATCGGAAAATTCGGCGCCGCGCCCTGGGTCTCCTTGATGTCCTCGGACCATTTGGCATGCCGGTCGACGGGATCGACGCTGAGCCCGATCAACTTGACGCCGCGCTTGTCGAATTCCGGCTTCAGTTTTGCGAGCGCGCCGAGTTCGGTGGTGCAGACCGGGGTGAAATCCTTCGGATGCGAGAACAACAGCGCCCAGCTGTTGCCGATCCAGTCGTGGAATTTGATCTTGCCGTCGGTGGTTTCAGCCTCGAAATCCGGGGCCACTGCGCCAATCTGGGAGAGCCATGGTACGACCTCATGTCATTCAAGTTGCAGGGGAATTCGTCATTTGCAGTATAGGGTGTGAAGCCGTCCAAGTGGAACGGCTGCCGACCAAAAGGATAAATCCTTCTCCGGGGCAGGGAACTCCTAGCATCTTCTTTTGATCCGTGTCTCTGCGTCGGAAAAACCACAGCGGCCACTATAACCCGATTGCCCCAATTTTGCCGCTTGCACGCCCCATCGAGGCCGGCCGCGGCTGCGAAGTCGCCGAACCGTGACGCGCGTCACGGCGACCAATCAGCAACCATCAGCAAGAGACACCGCCGAAGTTTCGAATCGTTAACCACTCGTTTACGCCCGCATGGAAATGCTGGCGCCAGAAATCAAGAAAATGAAAAGAGTACCAATGTCTGCCTCTGTCGCCAAGTTAGCCGAACCGCTCGCTACCATCGAAACCTCGAGATCTCCTGCCGGGACACCGCCGCCGAAGCCCTGACCGTGGTCCGCGATGGCGTGATCACCGGCGAAGGCCCGACCACCAAGGGGCCGCATTCATTTTTCCCGCGCGCTGGATGCCGCTGACGCCGCCTGGTGCGCGCGCATCCTGACCGCGACCGCCGTCGCGCATCAGCCGGTCAGCCGGGCGGAAGCCGAGGCGTTGTTCGAGATCAACGATGCCGCCGCCGAGCGCAGCGACGACGGCCTCTTCGACGACCTGCTGGCCAAGGCCGTCGTGCATCACGCGGCGTCCGCGTCCGGCCTGCCGGTGCCGCCGCGCACCGTGGCGCTGTCGCCGGAAACCGCGATCGAGAGCTGGGCGCCCACCAGGGCGGTTGGCGTCGACACCGAAGTGCTGGAATGGATCGCCAGCCAGATGCGCGGCAAGCGCCGCGGCAACCGCACCCTGATGGCGCTGGTCGCCACCATCGTCGGCGCCGCCACGCTGCCGCTGACCCAGCTGCCGAACGTGTTCGACATCGGGATGTGAATTCGGTCCGAGATAGCCGGTATCGCGACGGCGGGATTATTTCCCCGCCGTTTTTTGTTTGCCGCCGTCGGCGTCAAGCCCGACGGTCCGCCCCGGAAATCCTGCCGCATCGAAATAGCGCTGCGTCAGCACGCGCTGGAAATTCACCACGGTGCGCAGGCCGTTGGCTGACGGCTCCGACTTGACCAGTGCCGTAAAATACTTTCGGCGTCGCGCCATTGGGCATTGCTTCGGTCATCACCCGGCCGATCAGGTTGCCCTTCGGCTTCGGCGTGAGGCCGAGCAGCTTTGCCGCGGTGGCCCCGACGTCGGCGTTGCTGACCGGCAGCGCATCGACGTAACCGGTCTTGAAATCCGGACCGATCGCGGCCGTGAAGTTCATGGTGTCGCCGCGGCCGAAGCTGCCATGCATGCCCTGGCCCTGCCGCAGCACGGTGTCGGCGACTTCGACCGAGCAGTTGGTCGGCTCGTCGCAGCCGGTCGTGTAGGAGCGGAAGTTGACGACGATCGACGGAGTCGGCGTCACCGCCTTGCCCTTGAGGCCGAGTTGCGACATCGGCAGCGTGCCGGGGAATCGGCCGAGATCGTCATCGACGAAAAGGCCGCTGACATAGTCCTGCTCCAGCAGCGCCTTGACCGTGCGCGCGGCGAGCTTCTTGTCCTTGTTCGGCAGATAGATCAGGTCCGAGCCGCCATTGGTGGCGACCACGAGATCGGGCTTTGCGGGATCCTTGCCGAGCAGGCCGTTGCCGGCCTTGGGGTGGGCATTGTCGGCGACGCGCGCGTTCTTGTCGTTCGGATCGAACAGCGGCAGGTCGAGCGCCTTGGCAAGATCGATGGCGAGAAAACCCATCGGCAGGAAATCCTTCGGCGTGTCGTCGTAGGTCGCGTTCACCGAAGGACTGGTCTTGCTCTCCTTTGAAATCGTCGAGAAGCCGTGGTCGGACGAGATGATGATGTTGGTGGAGGCGGCAAGGCCGAGATCGTCGAGCGCCTTGCGCAACTGCGCCAGATTGTCGTCGGCATTCTTGATGCCGGCAAGCGAGGTCGGGCCGTTGATGCCGGGGGTGACGGTGTTGAGGCTGTCGCCGCTGTTGTGCTGGCTGCCGTCGGGATCGCGCGACCAGAACACCAGCACGAACGGCTTGTTGCGCGCCTTGAACATCGGCAGCACCACCTTGGTGGCGACATCGGCGAAATAGGCCTGCTGGGCGGTATTCGGCACCGTGGTGCCCGGCGTCTTGGCGTCGCCGGCCTTGCCGTTGTCGCCGCGCGATGGCGTGGCGAGCGGCAGACCGGCCTTGGTCAACGCCGCCTGCATCTCCTGCGAGAGCGGCACGCCGTTCTTGCCGCCGGTGGAATCGTCGATCACGATCGAATGCAGGCCGTCGGCGCCGGTCTTGTCGGTGTGGTCGAAAATCAGGGTCGGGCCGAGCTTGCCGATGGCGGCCGTGCTGTAGCCCTTGGCGCGCGCCATTTTCAGCACGGTTTCCTCGTTGAGATAGTCGCCGCCGAAATGCTCGTCGACATCGACGAGCACCGGATCGGATTCGAGGAACGGCGTCACGGTGCCGCCGGCCGGCGCGACGGGATAGCCGGTATAGATCGTGTTGGAGAAATCGCCGGTGTCGCCGAGGTAGTGGCCGGTCGCCATCGCCGAGGCGTTGGCCGTGGTGAAGGTCGGGAATAGCGAGTGCGAGTTCTCTGAAATTGACGCCCTTGTCGCGGACGTCGGCCATCGCCGGCGCGGTCTGCGGGGTCACGATCCGTCCGCGCAATCCGTCCGGCACGAACAGGATCAGGTTGTGCGGGGTCTCGTTCTGCGCCGACGCCGATGTCCGCGGACAGCAGCGTCAAGCCGGCGGACAGCAGCACGATTGAGCGGCGCATCAGGAAATCTCCCATGAGAAGCCAATTTCGGCTCTCGCCGTTGCCCCTGTTTAGTTTTGCTGTACGACGGAATTGTTACAGCGGCTTCTGAGTAGCCGGCCGGCAGTTATAGGCCCGTGCGGAATCCCTGCGGCCTGGGCGTCGTCCTCGGAACAAAACCAGCGATCCGGCTTGGTCAGCGCGGGATAACTGCGGCAGCCCTGCAGGTGATAGACGCCGACATTGCCGGTGACGCGGGCGCGCAACGGCGAATTTGCCCTTGATGCTGCAGCTCGGCGGCATCGCGGGATCCTCCGGGAACAGCACCGCGCGGATTTCGCGGTCCTTGTCGGCCCGGCAGGAACCGCCGAGCAGGGCGCCGTCCTTTCTTCCCGCAGCGAAATTCCTGCGGCGCGACAAAGCAGCCCTTCCAGAGCCCGCGGCGGTTGTCCTTGGCGCGCGGCCTCGTCCTGCCTTGAATCGCCCTTGGGCGTAGGGCTCGAAATTCAAGGCAAAACCCTGGCGAACCAGCAAGCTGGTTCAAACTGTCGGTTTCGCCCTCGACGCTGCAAACGCCGATATGCCGCTTCTTGTAGGTGGCGCCGATGCCCAGATCCTCGCAGCGCACCGCGCGGCCGCCGATCAAGCGGACAGTTGATCGCGGGCTTCGACGCCGCAGGCCCAGGCGTCGGCGTGATCGTCGATGCACATCTGGTCGAACGCCGGCGCGTCGATGCCGTCGAGCCGGTAGGTGACATCGCCGAGCTGAATGGTGCCGCCGTCCCGGACGATCGCGGCTCGGCGGCCAGCCATGGCTCGCCGGAAGCATCGTCAACACCAGAAGAAGACAACGCAGCGCAAGGAATGAAGGCCGTTTCTGCATTTGCTTCACGTCAAACCTGTTTCAGGACTTCAAGATTTCCTAGCACATGCCGGCGGCCGGGTCGTTCATGCGCGCCTTCGGTCGCGGTTTTGCGGCGCACGAATATCTCCCTTGCGAGGCCGATTTTCGGCATATCAGCCGTTGCCTCCGCTCGGTTTTGCTGTACGACGGAATTGTTACATCCGCCCCCGCATGCCAGATTGCGGGGCTGGGACCCCGCCCAAAGGTTGCAAGTAAGCAAGCCCATGTTCAAACGAATTCTGATCGCCAATCGCGGCGAGATCGCCTGCCGGGTCATCAAGACCGCCCGCCGCATGGGGATCGAGACGGTCGCCGTCTATTCCGAGGCCGACCGCGACGCGCTCCATGTCGAAATGGCCGATGAGGCCGTTCTGATCGGGCCGCCGGCGGCCGCCGAAAGCTATCTGGTGATCGACAAGATCGTCGAGGCCTGCCGCAAGACCGGCGCCGAGGCCGTGCATCCCGGCTACGGCTTCCTGTCCGAGCGCGAGGCCTTTCCGCGCGCGCTGGCCAAGGCCGGCATCGTCTTCATCGGCCCCAATCCGGGCGCGATCGCCGCGATGGGCGACAAGATCGAATCCAAGAAGGCCGCCGCCAAGGCCAACGTCTCGACCGTGCCGGGCCATCTCGGCGTCATCGAGGACGAAAAGCATGCGGTGAAGATCGCCGACGAGATCGGCTATCCCGTGATGATCAAGGCCTCCGCCGGCGGCGGCGGCAAGGGCATGCGGATCGCGCATTCGACCGCCGAGGTCGCCGAAGGGTTTCGATCTCGCCAAGGCCGAAGCCAAGTCCTCGTTCGGCGACGACCGCGTCTTCATCGAGAAATTCATCGTCGATCCCCGCCACATCGAAATCCAGGTGCTCGGCGACAAGCACGGCAACGTCATCTATCTCGGCGAGCGCGAATGCTCGATCCAGCGCCGCAATCAGAAGGTGATCGAGGAGGCGCCGTCGCCGCTGCTCGACGAGACCACCCGCCGCAAGATGGGCGAGCAGGCGGTCGCGCTGGCCAAGGCCGTGAACTACGATTCCGCCGGCACCGTCGAATTCGTCGCCGGCCAGGACAAGAGCTTCTACTTCCTGGAGATGAACACGCGCCTGCAGGTCGAGCATCCCGTGACCGAACTGATCACCGGCATCGATCTGGTCGAGCAGATGATCCGGGTCGCCGCCGGCGAGAAGCTGGCGCTGGCGCAGAAGGACGTCACGCTGACCGGCTGGGCGGTGGAATCGCGGGTCTATGCCGAAGATCCGTTCCGCAACTTCCTGCCCTCGATCGGACGGCTGGTGAAATACCGCCCGCCGGCCGAGAGCAGCATCGACGGCATCACCGTGCGCAACGACACCGGCGTGCAGGAGGGCGGCGAGATCTCGATCTATTACGATCCGATGATCGCCAAGCTCGTGACCCACGCGCCGTCGCGCGCCGCCGCGATCGAGGCGCAGTCGACCGCGCTCGATTCATTCTACATCGACGGCATCCGCCACAACATTCCGTTCCTGTCGGCGCTGATGAATCATCCGCGCTGGCGCGAGGGCAATCTTTCCACCGGCTTCATCGCCGAGGAATTTCCGAAGGGTTTTGCGGTTCGCGTGCCCGAAGGCGAGATCGCGCGCCGGCTGGCCGCGGTCGCCGCCGCCATCGACCACGTGCTCGGCGAGCGCAAGCGGCAGATTTCCGGCCAGATGATCGGCCGGCCGGTGCAGCGCGAGCGCCGCCGCGCGGTGTGGCTCGAGCGCAACGAAATCGCGCTCGAGATCGCGCGCGAAGCCGACGGCATCGCGGTGCGCTTCGTCGGCGCCGACGGCACGCTGGGCCATCCGCATCATCTGGTCTCGCCGTGGAAGCCGGGCGATCCGGTCTGGCAGGGCACCATCGACGGCCATCCGCTCGCGATGCAGGTGCGCCCGATCGCCAACGGCATCCGGCTCGCGCATCAGGGCTTTGAAGTCGCGGTCTATGTCTTCACCGAGACCGAGGCGACGGCGGCGCGGCTGATGCCGGTCGAGATCAAGGCCGATACCGGCAAGAAGCTGCTGTGCCCGATGCCCGGGCTCGTGGTGTCGATCGCGGTCACCGAGGGCCAGGAGGTCAAGGCCGGCGAGACGCTGGCCGTGGTCGAGGCGATGAAGATGCAGAACGTGCTGCGCGCCGAGCGCGACGGCACGGTGAAGAAAATTCACGCCGCCGCCGGCGCGACGCTGGCGGTCGATGCGCTGATTCTCGAATTCGCGTGAGCATAACAAGGACTTTGCAGATGACCTTCCGAAAGACGCCGCGAAGCGTTGCGTTCGATCCTGTCGGGATCGGCCTGCATTCGTCCGGGCTCGGTCTATGACGCGATCTCGATCCGCATCGCCGAGGATCTCGGCTTCGAGCTCGGCATGTTCGGCGGCTCGGTGGCGTCGCTCGCGGTGCTCGGCGATCCCGATATCGCGCTGATCACGCTGACCGAGCTCGCCGAGCAGATGCGCCGGATGTCGCGCGCGGCCTCGTTGCCGGTGCTGGTCGATGCCGACCACGGCTATGGCAACGCGCTCAATGTCCGCCGCACCGTGCAGGAACTGGAAGCGGCCGGCGCCGCCGGCCTCACCATCGAGGATACGCTGCTGCCGCAGGCCTTTGGCGCAGGCGAAGACGCAACTGATTTCGCTGGAGGAGGGCGTCGGCAAGATGAAGGCGGCGCTCGATGGGCGCGGCGATCCCTCGCTGGTCATCATGGGGCGCACCGGCGCGGCGTCGATCACCGTCGCTCGACGATGCGATCGCGCGCGCCAGGGCCTATGAGGCCACCGGCGTCGATGCGCTGTTCTTCACCGGCATCAAGACCCGCGCCGAACTGGAGGCGATTGCGGCGGCGACGACGCTGCCGATCGTGCTCGGCGGCGCGCCGGAGGAGATGACCGATCTGGATTATCTCGCCGGCCAGCGGGTGCGGATCGCGCTGCAGGGCCACGCGCCGTTCGCCGCCGCGACGCAGGCGGTCTACGAGACGCTGAAGGCGCTGCGCGAGGGACAGCGCGCCGAAGGACCTGAAGGGCCTCGCGTCATCCGAACTGACCGGCCGCGTCACGCGCGAGGCCGAGGTGAAAGCGCGCAGCGCCGAATTTCTCGGGCTCAAGAAATAGATGAGCGGCACGATCCGTCAGGTCACGATCCGCGGCCGGGTGCAGGGCGTCGGCTACCGCGCCTGGGTCGAGCACCAGGCGATGGCGCGCAGTCTCGAGGGCTGGGTGCGCAACCGCCGGGACGGCAGCGTCGAGGCGCTGTTTGCGGGACCGGCGGAGGTCGTATCCGACATGGTGACGCTGTGCCGGCGCGGCCCGTCCTACGGCGCGCGTCGATGCGGTCGCGGAAGAACCGGCCAATGCCGATGCGCTGAATCTGCGGCGGACCGGCGAGCGGTTTTCGGTGCTGCCGACGGTCTGAGATCGGCGCGCGCCGGACCGCAAGCGGAGGCGTCGGCCATCAGAAAAGCCCGAGGCTCAAATCAAGGCCATAAATTATCAGCAACAGGGATACAGACAGCGCCGCTCCGCAAAGCATGGCAATGGTTTTAAGCGTTTCCACCTCCGCCCGATTGGCGGGAAGCATGTGCGTAAGCATCTTTGCGATGGGTGCCATTTACAATCTCCAAATCCGGATCCCGGTGATTGGGTCAGTTCGGGGATTGATAGTTCAGTCCACGCGCGGTGAATGTGAATCAGGTCACATTGCGCGCGATGCGATCGATACCGCCTCAACCTAGTGCGTAAATTTCGGTATTTGTTCGGTGAATCCGTTGAAGCAGGCCAGGCGTTCGTCTTCCTCCTTGAGGAAGCGGCAATCCATCACCTTTTTCGGGTTTTTTGCGGTGGCGGGATTTGACTTGGGTTGCGGAGAAAGGACGGCGTCGAAGCAATCCAGCCGGGGTTTGGTCCCGTCATCGATTTTGCAGGCACGCCTGAAGCCTTTCGGCAATCGACTTGGAGGTCGATACTGCGGCCTTCGGCGTCGTCTTCGCCGGGGGTTTGTCGCCGGCCGGGGCGGGGGCGCTTTGGGCCAAAGCAGGGGTCGCCACCGACATCGCGCCCAGCACAAGTAAAATCCTCAACATTGTTTTCTCTTCGCCCTGTCTGATCAGTCACGAACCATCGTCAGCAAACCGACGCGCGCCCAAGAGCGCTCAAGTCGTTTACCGGCAGGAACCGTAGAGGAGCCGAACACCTCCTCAAACGCCCGCCGTAGCGCGACATCGACATCGGCCATGGTGACGGGATGGCCGAGATCGACCAGGCTGGTGACGCCATAGCGCGGATCGGCGACGCCGCAGGGCACGATGGCGTCGAAATGCGTCAGGTCGGGCTCGACATTGATGGCGATGCCGTGGAACGACACCCAGCGCCGCAGCCGCACGCCGATGGCGGCGATCTTGTCTTCAAAGCCCGCGCCCTTGTCCGGCCGGCTCACCCAGACGCCGACGCGATCCTCGCGGCGTTCGCCCCGTACGTTGAAGGCGGCCAGGGTGCGGATGATCCATTGCTCGAGGCTCGCCACATAGGCCCGCACATCGGGCCGCCTGGCGCTTGAGGTCGAGCATCACATAGGCCACGCGCTGGCCGGGGCCATGATAGGTGAGCTGTCCGCCGCGCCCGGTCGCGAACATCGGAAAGCGGGGGTCGAGCAGGTCGATCGGCCTTGCCGCTGGTGCCGGAGGTGTAGAGCGGGGGGTGCTCCAGCAGCCAGACCAGTTCGGGCGCGTTGCCGGCCGCGATATCGGCCACCCGCGCTTCCATGGCCGCGACAGCCTCGGGATAGGGTACCGGCCGCTCGGAGATCCGCCATTCGACCGCGCTCGCCACCGGCCGGCGGCGCAAACGTCGTCAAATCGAGGCTTTGGCGGTTATTAACCATTGGCTAACCATAACGTGGTGATCTGGAACCGGGCAATTTTGCATTTGTTGTCAGTCCAGTTCGGTGGTTTGCGAAGTGCCAACCCTCGATAAAGTCACCGTCGATCTCATGGTGGTCCTCGGGACCACGTCGATGCCGATTCATCAGGTAATGCGGCTGAGCCGCGGCGCCATCATCGAACTGGATGCCACCGAGGCGGACGAGGTCAAGATCCTCGCCAACAACCTGCCCATCGCCAGCGGCGTGGTGCTGGTCGACCGCAACCGCATCGCGGTCGAAGTCAAGCAAATGCAGCCGCGGCTTCCGGGCACCAGATAGGCCGAACGCTTGCGGCCGCGGGCCTTGTCCCTCTATCTCCGATTTGTTACATCCGCGCCGTTGATCCGATCCTTGATCGGGTCCGGCGCGATCCTGGTGCCGATCTCCCGAGCGCTCGTGGCGGAATTGGTAGACGCGCTGCCTTGAGGTGGCAGTGAGTAAAATCGTGGGGGTTCGAGTCCCTCCGAGCGCACCACCTCGGTTGTGAAATCCTCAAGGAAATGTCGATCAGGTTTTTCGACGGCGTCGGAGAAAATCTCCGGGAACGCGCGCCGTGCTGAAGCACTGGCGCCGAATCGAGCCGGAGAGCGAAACCGGTAGCCGAATTGCCGGCCAGGAGCAGGGCAGGCAACCCGGATTCCCAGGATACCGTTTTTGAGCCGGCAAGCCCGCTATCAGGCTGAATTTGTGGCCTTTTTGCACCACGTGCTCGAATAATCATCAAGCCATGCCGCTTTTCGTTGCCACGACTCACGTCCTAATGTTTCTAGACAATACGAACACTGATGGCGGCGTATTTTGCCGGGAACCACGACTGACGCTCTTTAGCGGGGGAATAGAAATGATTGGAATGCGAACTGGGGCTTTGGTGGCCGTTTTGGCGGCAGCAGCAGCGGGACCGGCTTTTGCGGCGGACATGCCGGTAAAGGCTGCGCCCATGGCACCCGTTCCCTACATCATGAACGGCATCGTTCAGTCGAATAACCAGATCAGCGTTGATTTTATCGAGACACATCTCGACTACGCGGAGCACCTCCCCGACGGTTCACTGTTCGATAGCGAAAAGGGCTGGTTCCCGGGCGTAAGCGTAACCGGTTCTTCGATGACGGATACCTTCGTCCAGCACCTTTACCTGTGGGGCCAAGTCTCCTGGATCAACGGCAAAACCCATTACTTTGCTCCGCCTTTCCTAACTGGCCCTACCGGCCTTGACGTAGTGAATGCGGACTTCCGCGTCGGTAAAGGTTTCGACCTCAGCGCAACCACCATGCTGACCCCTTATTTGGGTGTAGGCTGGCGCGACTGGCACCGGGATCTCACCCTGCTCGGGCCTGGCGGCTACAAGGAAGATTACACCCATGGCTACGTCGGCGCGGGCCTGCTGTTCCAATGGGCGCCCGCCAGCCGATGGGTCGTGTCCGCCAACGGCTTGGTTGGGTCGACATTTGATCCGCATATCGACGTTACCCTGTTCCCCGTACCGCCTGCCAATTTTGGCGAGGGCCTAGGGACCAAGGTCATCTACATGGCGGGTCTTTCGGTCGATTACGCGATCACCAACCAGTGGCACGCGAATGCCGGTGTCGATTTCACGCACTTCGCATATGGCGCGGGGCCGATGTTGCCGCCTGATGGCAGGAATGAACCGGATAGCCGCACCAATCTTTGGACGGTGAAGGCTGGTTTCGGTTACTCTTGGGGCGCTCCCATCGTCGCGAAGTACTGATATCTCGCGATCCTGAACTTAAAGCCCCGGCATTGTCCGGGGCTTTTTGTTGTTTGCGGCGATTTCCTGCGATGTTTGACTGTCGCCCAAGGCCGCGCTCGACGATTGAACGATGACGCGTCCGATACGGCGTTCACAAGTCAGTCGTCGTTGATCTCGCGTAGGTTGCCTGGCGAGCATCATGCTGCGAAGCGGCACATGCTCATCGGGCAGGACGGGATCCGGTCGTCCTTACCCACCGGCCATCGCTGCATGTCCACGTCTGGACAGGTACGCCAAGAGCATGAGGACATGCCTGCCCGGGATTTGACGATGCACACCAGGTCGACGATCCGTTCGGATAGCTCCTGCCGTTGGCAATACAGGAGCCCCGCGCATTTTCCGCAGCCTGCCCGAGGGCGGGCGCCGCCGTTGTTGCCGCCAACATCGCAACGGTAAGTATCCGCAGCGTGTGCATGTCCACCTTCCCATACCTGTCGTGAGCCAGCCTCAAACGGCGATGCCGTGGCGCGTCATGCCTAGCGTCAAATTCCGGCGATCATCTGACACCCGCCGGGCGCACCAGTCAAAACCGATTCTTCGAAATCCAGCCCGTTGATTGACGGCCGCGCACGCGCAGCACCCGCGATCGCGTCACTGCGGGCGGTTAGCAAATCCGCCGGGATGTCGAAGCGATCTGTTAATGATCTCCGTAAAGGGTAATTCGCGTCTTCGATTGACGATCGGTATGGTGGAACTATTGATGTGGGCCAATCGCAACCCTAAGGCACCCAGCCATGACAATGTCCCGCGTCTATGCCGCCCTGATCGCTTCAGCCGTCGCAGCAATCGCCGTCCCGACCGCCGCGTCCGCCGGATGTTACAACTGCTACGCACCGCCGCAGCCGTGCGCCACCTGCTATCAGCAGCAGGTCATTCCGCCGCAATACCGCACCGTGCAGGAAACCGTGATGGTGTCGCCCGGCAGTGTCATTGCTCATCGCACGCCGGCGCAGTATCGCACCGTGATGGTGCCGCAGACCGTGATGGTTGCGCCGGAAGGCGTCGAGTACGAACGGACTGCGCCCCAGTACGCCGTCCGCGAGCGCGTCGAGATGGTCGCTCCAGCCCGCAGCTATTATGTCGCCGTGCCGCCGCGTTGCGGCACCTGCGGCTACTGACGGATCAAACCGTCATACGCTTCTTTTCCTGACCTGGACCAAACGCCGTAGCGTGCCCCGATGGGCAGGCGCGGCGATCCGGTCGCGGTGACCGGCAACCCTGGACGCGCGGTGTTGTCGGCCGTGGCCCAAATGAGCCCGCCCGCGGATCGTGTGCCTGGTATCGCCGTCATCGGCCGAAACCAGTTTTGTGCGGCGGTCCGTTTCACGCTCGGTCGATAACGGTGGTTCCGCGCGACGCGATGACGGAGCGATAACCGCAAACGACTTTTCCGGTATCTCGAACAGGCTCGGCGCCGGCACGGGCAGGGTGAGTGCCGCGCTCTCCAGCGGCAGCGACCATTGCCGCGGCCATGGCGCTTCCTGCGGCAGCGGCACGCCGCGGGTGCGAGGTCTGGGGCGGTCGAACCGCTCGGCAAGCGTCCATCACCTCTCCGTCACCCAGGGCCACATCGCTCAGCGCGGGGGCGGGAAGCATCTCGGCCTCGGCAAAAACGAAATCGGGAATTTTCGGCCAGTGCGCGATCGCGACGTCTTCCGAGGTCGGATGCAACTGCCATTCCTGCGGCTCGGTCGGCGTCGCCGGCCGCTCCGGGGTCGCCGGCACCACGTGGACGATGCGATAGCCGCGCGCCTTCAGCTCGTTGCAGGATCCGCGGCAATGCGGCGACGGTTCGCGCCTGGATGTCGTGCAGCAGCAGAATGCCTTTGCCCTTGGCCTCGAGCCGGCTGCATCGCGAGATCGTAGACGCGCGACGACGAAATATGCCGCCAGTCGTCGGCCGGAAAATCGGCGCTCCAGACCTGGATGCCCTGCGACGCCAGATAGTCCTCGACGGCTGTCGGCGCGCAGCAGGCCGGGGATGCGGAAGAACGGCGGCAAGTGCAGCGTCATCGCCGAGCGCCGCCGTGACCGAGGCGATGCCGTCGTCGATCTCCTGCCGGGCGCGCTCGATCGACATCCGGTTCATGGTCAGCGGATGATTCTGGCTGTGGGTGCCGATGGTGTGGCCGGCGTCGCGAAGCTTGCGGACGCCTTCCGGATAGGCCTGCGCCATCCGGCCGATCGTGAAGAAGGTCGCCTTGACGCATTGCGAGGCGAGGATTTCCAGGATCTGGTTGCTGTTGCGCGGCAGCGGCCCGTCGTCGAAGGTCAGCACCACCTCGTGGTCTCGCAGCGGCAGCGTTTCCGGCATATTGCATGGTGCCGATCCGCGGATGCTCGCGCGGATCGACCACCAGGGTGCGCGAGGTGCCGAGCGCGTCGGGATGGCCGGGACAATCGGCGGCCGACGCCGGTCGCGCGGCGAAGCCAGGCAGAACAGCCCCAAGCACAGCAGAGCGGCCCACTGCCGTGTCCGAACACCCACCGACACACTCACCGATCATAGAACACCGTCTCATTCAGCCATTCTGCGCAGAAAACTACACGGCGGTGCCATGAACGTCGCCTTAACTGTCTGACTTCCGCACATGATTTCCGGTGTCAAGGGACGCCGTCGAGCGCGGCGCCGGCGCGTGCGGCCGGCACCAGATGGACCACGCGATAGTCGTTGTCCCGCAGATAGCGCAGAAACGCCGGCAGCATGGCGGCGGTTGGGCCTTGGGGTCGTGCAACAGGATGATGCCCTTGCGGGCGATTTTGAGCCGGTCGGTGATCAGCTTTCAATTCCTGCTTCGGCGTCATCGGGTTCCAGTCGCTGGCCCAGAGGTCGGCGCCGAACACCACGATGCCGCGCGATTGCAGCAGATCGAGCGTCGCCGGCGTCGTTTCGAAGCCGGGAAAGCGGAAGAACGGCGTGGTCGGGGTCGTGGTCGCGACGCCGTGAAGCGCCATTTCGACCGCGGCGATGCCGTGATCGATTTCCTCCGTCGCCTCGCTCGGCTTGATCTCGCATCAGGCTGCGATGCGACCAGGTGTGATGTCCGATGGTGTGGCCCTCGGCCGCGATCCTGCGCACCAGGTCCGGGTGTTCCGACGCCGGCTTTGCCGATCAGGAAGAACGTCGCGCGCACGCACTCGTGGGCCAGCGCCGCCAGCACCCGCGGCGTCGGTCGGCGGCCACGGGCCGTCGTCGAACGTCAGCACCACCTCGTGATCGGCGAGCGGCAGCGTCTGCGGAAAGCTTTTCAGCCCGACCCGCGGCGTGGCGGCGGCATCGACCGCCAGAATGCGCGAGGTGCCGAGCGTTCCCTTGCGCGGACAGTCCGCCGCCTGCGCCGCAACGATCCAGGCGCGGAGGCAACGAGGGCGACCCCCAACGCCTTCACGAGTTTCTTGAGCCGGTGTTTGCCGCCGCATATTTGTCATTGCGCTTGGTATTGCCGATTGGGTAATGCGTGAAGCGACAACTCAGACGAGTTCAGCAATTCTGTCAAACCGGCGAGGCGCGACATGGCCGAAGATATGGACGTTGCCCAAGCCGCCGATCTCCTCGGTGCTCGACCGCTTTCCGATGCGCGACGAGGACGGCGAAATTCGCCCGGAGTTCGTCGAGGAAATCGCCGCGCGATCAAAGCCGCCGATGCCGGATTTCTGCGCGAAGTCGTCGCCGAACTCCACGAAGCCGATCTCGGCGATCTGATCGAGGCGCTCGAGCCGGACGACCGCGTCAGCCTGGTGGAACTGACCGGCGCGGATTTCGACTTCTCGGCGCTGAACGAGGTCGACGACACCGTCCGCGAGGAAATCCTCGAGGAGCTCGAACCGCGAGACGGTCGCGGAAGGCGTTCGCGAACTGGAATCCGACGACGCCGTCGAATTGCTCGAGGGGCTCGACGAGGAGGACCAGGAGGAAATCCTCGAAAAGCTGCCGCCGTCGGAGCGCGACGCGCTCGAGCGCAGCCTGGAATATCCGGAAAATTCCGCCGGACGGCGGATGCAGACCGAATTCATCGCGGTGCCGCCGGACTGGACCGTCGGGCAGGCGATCGACTACATGCGCGACACGCCGGATCTGCCGGACCGGTTTTACGAAATCTACGCGGTCGACAGCGCCCAGCACTGGCAGGGCGCGGTGTCGCTGGACGCGCTGCTGCGCTCGCGCCGGCCGGTGCCGCTGGCCGATCTGATCGACGAAGACCGCCGCCGCGTCTCGGTGATGGACGACCAGGAAGAGGTGGCGCGGCTGTTCGGCAAATACAATCTGGTCGCGGCGCCCGTGGTCGATACCGCCAACCGGCTGGTCGGCGTCATCACCGTCGACGACGTGGTCGACGTGATCGAGGAGGAGGCCGACGAGGACCTGAAGGCGCTCGGCGGCGTCACCAGCGACGAAGAACTGTCCGACAATGTCTGGACCATCGCCAAGGGCCGCTTCAACTGGCTGCTGGTCAATCTCGCCACCGCCTTCCTGGCGTCCTCGGTGCTCGGCCTGTTCGAGGGCCAGCTGGAAAAGATGGTGGCGCTGGCGGTGCTGGCGCCGATCGTCGCCAGCCAGGGCGGCAATGCCGCGACCCAGACCATGACGGTCGCGGTGCGCGCGCTGGCGACCCGCGAACTCGGCTCCGAACAACGCGTTTCGCGTCGTGATGCGCGAGGGCCTGGTCGGCCTCGTCAACGGTCTGGCGTTTGCCGTCATCACCGGCATCGCCGCGGTGGCCTGGTTCAAGATTCCCGGGCTCGGCGTCGTGATCGGGCTTGCGATCATCTGCAACCTCGTCGCCGGCGCGCTCGGCGGCATCCTGATTCCGATGGTGCTGGAGCGGGTGCGGGCGGATCCGGCGGTGGCCTCCGGCACGTTCGTCACGACGGTCACCGACGTGGTCGGCTTCTTCTCGTTTCTCGGCATCGCCACGCTGTGGTTCGGGCTGAAATAATCCGATGCGTCGCGACCGGCGCATCGTTAATCAGACCTTAACGCGCATCGCCGACCATGCCACGCGCGGAGTCGGACATGCAGCGCTTGCGGCTGAAAGCGGACGGACGGATCGTCGAATTGCGGGACGGGCAGGAGTTTCCGCTCGCGCCGGCGACTGCCGTCTGCACGCTGCGCCGGCCGAGCCGGCAGCCGCTCCGGCGGTGCGCGATCTTCGCCGCCGCGCGCGCCTGACGCAGCATGGAATTCGCCGCCGGCTCGGCGTGCCCGTCGAGACCATCCGCAACTGGGAGCAGGGCAAGCGCATGCCGCGCGGACCGGCGCGGGCGCTGCTCGCCGTGATCGCGCATGCGCCGGACACGGTGTTCGCCGCATTGGCGCGGAACCGATCTGACCGGTCTGAGCGACAAGCCTATTCGCGGCCTGGTTGGCAGCGCAATCGCCGGCGGGACATAATGGCGTTCGGTTGGTCCGAGTATCCGTCATGCAATTCGTCGAGGCCAATGGCGCAAGAATTCCGGCGATCGGGCTCGGCACCTGGGAGCTGCGCGGGCGGACCTGCGCGCGTCTGGTCGAGCAGGCGCTCAAGCTCGGCTATCGCCACATCGACACCGCGCAGGTCTATGAGAACGAGCGCGAGGTCGGCGAAGGCCTGCGCGCCTCCGGGGTGCAGGCGCGACGATGTGTTCGTCACCACCAAGGTCTGGACCACGCATTTCGCGCCGAACGATCTGGAGCGATCGACCAAGGAGAGCCTGGCCAAGCTGCGGCTTTCCGAGGTCGATCTGTTGCTGCTGCACTGGCCCAATCCGCACGTGCCGCTGGCGGAAACGCTGGGCGCGCTGGCGCATGTCAGGAAGCTCGGCATGGCCAGGCACATCGGCGTCTCGAACTTCACCGTGGCGCTTGATCGAGGAGGCGGTGGCCGCCTGTCCGGAGCCGCTGGTGTGCGATCAGGTCGAATACCATCCCTATCTCGACCAGACCAAGGTGCTGGAGGCCTGCGCGCGGCATGGCCTGGCGGTGGTCGCCTATAGTCCGATCGCGAAGGGCCGCATCAAGAACGACGAGACGCTGGCCGGATCGGCAGGAAATACCGCAAGACCGCGGCGCAGGTCTGCCTGCGCTGGCTGGTGCAGCAGAACGTCGTTGCAATTCCGCGCACCTCGAAGATCGAACGGCTGTCGGAAAACATCGATATCTTCGACTTCGAACTGTCCGACGACGAGATGCAGGCGATCTTTCGGATGGGCAGCGCCGGAAACCGGCTGACCGATTTCGGCTTCGCGCCGAAATGGGATTGAGGCGGTCTTGCCTGAGGCGGCTTGCCGCAGCCGATCGAAATTGGATAAAAAAGCGAACACGCGGACGGTATTGCCCGCTATGCTCCGGCGGGTACATCGCAACGTTGATCGAGTACGGTGAGACTACCGCGGTTCATACGCCTGGGCATTGCGGCATCGGTGATCGGCCATCTGTCAGCGGTGGCGGCGGTCCTGGTATACGCCGAAGTGCATCCGTTCGATCCGATGGCCACCGAGCCGATCGCGGTCGATATCGTTTTGCCGGAGGATGCTGCGCCGGTTCCAAAAGCTCCCGAGCCTCCCGCACCGATCGTGCCGCCTCCGGACTCCTTCGACCTCTCTTCGAAATCCCCGACGGCCGTTCAGCCGCCCCCACAACCAGCCCCGCAGCCGGCTCCGCAACCCAAGCAGCCGCCGAAGCAGGCGGCCGTGCAACCGCCGTCCCCGCCGTCACCACCTCCGGCGCCGGCAGCGGCGCAACCGCCGCCGGCCTCCCCGGTACCGCCGGCTCCGGAGCCCGATCTTTCGATTAAATACCACGTGCAGCTCGGCCTGCCCGTCAAGGAAGAAGCCGGAGGTTACGATGCGCCGGAGAAGACCGCGGATATCGGCACCGAACTTGTCGCGGAGTTTCGCCGCCACCTCAAGACGTGCTCGACGCTGCCGAAGTCGGTGGCGCCCTCCGATGCCATCAAGATCGTGCTGCGGGTATTCATGACGCCCGATGGCCGCCTCGCCAGGGAGCCGGTACTGGTCGAGGCCAGCGCGTCCGCGAAGGGACCCGCGCTGATGCAAAGCGCGATCAATGCCCTGCAGGCGTGTCAGCCGTACGTCATGTTGCCGGTGGACAAGTACCGTGACTGGAAAGTGCTCGATCTGAGTTTCACGCCGCAGGACTTTACCGGCGGGTAGGCGGCCTGTCGAAAATGCTCGATCCATCCGGACGCTGGTTGAGTAATCGAAGACCCTATTGCCCCATCGCGCGCCAGGCGTTCGAGGCGAACTGCCGTCGCCAGGTCACGATGACCACCGCCGCGGTCGTGACGAACAGGATCCAGGGACTGACGAACCAGCCGAGATAACCGAGCGCGAAGAAAAACGCGCGCTGGCCGCGATTGAAATGCCGGGCCGCCGTTTCGAACAACCGCGTGGTCCGGATGACATGGGCTTCGGCTTCGGGCGTGTCGCGTAGCTTTGTCGGCGGCATCGCCCCCAGCAGGATGGCGACATAGTTGAACAGCCGGTAGGACCAGGCGAACTTGAAGAACGCGTAGATGAAAATCAGGATCAGCCCGACGCATTTGATTTCCCACAGCGCGGGCGAGGGCCGAAGATCGATCGGCAAGGTGCCGAGCACGGCCAGGGCTTCGCTGGTCGAGCGCAGCAGCGCCAGCGCGCCGCCGACCGCGAGCAGGCTGGTGGAGGCAAAGAACGCTGTGCCGTTTTGCAGCGACGCCAGGATCTGCATGTCGACCATGCGGGTTTCGCGGTCGAGCATGCGCCGGACCCAGACCTCGCGGTACACGATGCATGCGGGCTGACAGGCTGTCGCGTCCGTAGGCGGTGTGCTCCAGCGTTACCGCGTACACCGTCCATTCGAGGGCGAAGAAGCCGACCGCCAGAATATCGACCCAATACGAGCCCATGTTTCATCCTTCACGATTGTGAATGCTGCCACGCATGCCCAATCGCGGCAACCGGCGCCAGGCGGGTTGATCGGATCGGAGACCGCGTGGCAGGATGACGCCTCCTCACATGGAGCTTTTTCGGCATGGCTTTGACGCTCGTGATCGGCAACAAGAATTATTCGTCATGGTCGATGCGGCCGTGGCTGGCGCTGAAAGCCGGCCATATCGCCTTCGAGGAAGTGTTCATCCCGCTTTATACCGGCGCCGCCGACAAGCAGCGCATCCTCGATTTCACCCGTTCCGGCAAGGTGCCGGTTCTGGTCGATGGCGACATCACGGTCTGGGATTCGCTGGCCATCATCGAATATGTCGCCGAACGGTTTCCGCAAGCGCGGCTGTGGCCGGAGGACCGCGCCAGGCGGGCCCATGCGCGTTCGATTTCGGCGGAGATGCATTCGGGTTTTGCGGCGCTGCGTAACGAATGCGGCATGAACCTGCATCGGCCGGTCGGCGCGATCGATCTGTCGGCCGAGGCGCGCGGCCGACATCGCGCGAATTCAGCAGATCTGGATCGACTGCCGCGCGCGCTACGGAAAGTCCGGGCCGTTCCTGTTCGGGGCTTTCAGCGGGGCGGACGCCATGTTCGCGCCGGTGGTGCATCGCTTCCGGACCTACGCGATCGAGGTTGCGCCCGCGGTGCGGGATTACATGGATGCGATGATGGCGTTGCCGGCCTTTCAGGAATGGACCAGCGCGGCCTGGCCGAAACCATTATTATCGAGAAATTTGAGACGGCTTGAAGACGGCTGGCGCTCGAATTGCGGAATGTTGACCGCAACGCAACTTGACGGACGCCCGCGAAAGCGGTCTGAATTTGGAACCGCAGTTCCGCATCGAATGAGAGGGTATGACCATGGGAATTCTCAATTCACTGGAAAATTCAGACGCGTTCAAGGGCGCACTCGGCCAGCTCGAGGGGGCTGTGCTCCCGGTCGTGCTGAGTGAGGTCCTGGGCAATGGCAGCCAGGGCGGACTCTCGGCGATCGTCGCCAAGCTGCAGCAGGCAGGCTTCGGCGATCAGGTCAAATCCTGGATCGGAAACGGCCAGAACCTGCCGATCACGGCCGAGCAGTTGCAACAGGTGCTGGGCAGCGACACCGTCAAGCAATTGGCGGCGCGGTTCAACATTCCGGTCGATCAACTCGCCAAGGTGCTGGCGCAACAGCTTCCCAACGCCGTGGATAAGGCGAGCCCGAATGGCAAGCTCCCGGCCGGGGCCTAGGGTTGCCCCCGGCGACGGTTCCGGACGCGCAGAGGACGGCGTCACGGCGGATTCGCCCGGAATCGTCTAAACGGTGTTTATCACACTGAAAAACCTGCAAAATTTGCGTATTTGCCATGTCCGGATGTGACTGGCCAAAAAGCCTTGCGCCATGCTAGGCTGTGCCTGTGTTTTTCAGTCAGCCGTAGCTAGCGGGACCGTGAGCACGGCCGGCGTTTTTGCGTGATGGAGAGGGCGTTGAAGCACAAATTTACCGTTGGAGAGACCGTCTATTTCACTGCCAGCAATGTTGCCCGTCCGGCCGCCAGCGGCACCTATGAGGTGATCCGGCTGCTTCCGACCGATGGCGACGACTGCCAGTATCGGATCAAGAGCTCGACCGAGGCTTTCGAACGGGTGGCCAAGGAAAGTCAGCTCGACGTTTCCTAAAGAGCGTTGTGCGCATGATCGGGTGAAGCGGTTTCCATTTTCGCCTGTCGTCAAAAAGCCCGGTTCGCAGAATCATTCCGGCAGTTTCCTTTTGCGGGATGAGCTTTATGCTGCGTTGAGGGACATCGGCGCATGAACTGGGCCTGGGTTAATTCGCTCGATCAACTCTGGCGTTCGCCGGCATTTCCGATGTGGCTGACATTGGCCGCGGCGGGATTCTTCGGAATCATCGTTCTCATCACGCTGCTGAGAGCGGAGAAATCCGTCGCCAATGGCGCGTTGACGGTGATTACGCTTTTGGCCGTCGGCATCGCGGTTGCTGCCACCATCAGAGGGTTCGGCCGGGGCGGACCTGGCGGAACCCAGTTCGCCCAGTCCGTGAATGCTTCGCTGCCGGCATTGTCGTGTATCGACGACCTGGCCGGAGAAACCGTTTTGACGGCGTGCGAAAAAGCATTGTTCGGTTCGCCCGAATCCACTGCTGCGGCGCTGTCCTATGCGACGTCCCAGATTACGCGGTTGACCGCGTTCGGCGATGTCGCGGCCGCGAACCAGAGCATGTCCCCGGAACTGCAAACGCTGCGGCGCGCGGTTGAGCGCGATCGCTATGGGTTGATGGCCTATGCGCTGGCCGCGCGCGATCATTGCACGCCGTCGGATTGCGCCGCGTTCCGCTCGCTGACCGATCACACCCAGATCTCGGCCAATATGGATCAGCGGGTCTACGAGGGCCTGATCATACGCTACTCGCCGAGCTGGAACGCGCCGGCAGCGGCAGTGCCGGTCGCTGCATTGCCGCCGCCGGCGCTGCCGACCGGCAAACCGACCAATGCAGAGTTTCCGACCGCAGCCTCGACCCCGCCCGTCAGCATCATGACGCCGGAGCCGGGCACGACACCATCGCCGTCCGCGCCGCGTCCGACGGCGCCGGTCGCCAACGCGCCCGTGCCGTCGCCACGGCCGACACCGAGTCCGACGCTAGCGGCGGTCAAAAAGCAGGCCGCGGCGAAAACGCGCGTGGCCCCTCCGGCTCAGATCGCGCCGCCAGCGCAGGCCCCCGCGCCGGCGAATGATTGATGCTTTCAAAAGCCGCCGCTGATTGCTAACACCCCGGCCATGCCGTTACATCTCATCAAGCTTGCGGTCGGCTGCGAGTCGGTCCGGGAACTCAAGGGCTGGGTCGCCGAGCGCATGCGAACCGCCAAGAAAAAGGGCTTGCCGCAACGTCATATCCACATCACCCGGATGACGCCGAAGCGCGACGAGGAGTTGCTCGCGGGCGGTTCGCTTTACTGGGTGATCCGCGGTGAAATCTCGGCTCGCGAGAAGATCATCGCGATCGAACCGTTCCGCGATCGCGACGGTATCGGGCGGTGCCGGCTGGTGATGCAGCCCAAAGTGATCCCGGTGCTGCAGCGGCCGATGCGGCCGTTCCAGGGCTGGCGCTATCTCGCTCCCGGCGACGCCCCGCCGGATCTGGGGTCGGTCGGCGCCGGTGTTGCCGAGATGCCCGAGCCATTGCGACGCGAATTGCGCGATCTCGGGCTGCTCTAACCTGGCAATGAAGTGCCGGCAACGATGCGCCGCCGAATCCATTCGGATGACGGGATTCCGGTTTGACGCCGGGCTTTTGAATTCCTGCCGACGATGTCGAAGAGTTCCGGAACCGAAGTGCCCGGACGGAGCGTATTGGCCGGGGTTAACGAAGCAACAATAACGCTCGTTGGCGCGGCGTTTCGCCAGCCGCACCAGCGACACATGGCCGTCATGGAGCGCCGCCATGGTTGGAACCAGCGCGGTGGTGCTTTTTTGATACGGAAGCCGTCGAGGGCGCGGCGCGACGCGGGGGATCGTGCTGGCCGTTGCGGCATCGCCAAGTGCAGTCCGGTCGGGTGCGCGTCGACCCCGGCGCGCGCCCGGTCATTGGCGAAAAGAGCGGCAGCGCTACCGCGGGGTTAGGCGAAATTCATGATTAAAACCGGACGATCGGCGATCGGGCGCCGTCGTTGCGCATTTTACTTGACCGATGCCGCGGGTAATTTGAAGATATTGTCGGCAAAGGGGGTCGACAGAGAATGTTGGTGCAGACCAGTCAGGGGCAATCGGGCTCGGCACATGTGGTTGTCCTGGGTAACGAGAAGGGCGGTTCGGGTAAATCGACCACGGCCTTGCATATCGCCGTCGCGCTTTTGAAAGCCGGCCAGCGGGTCGCCACCATCGATCTTGATTGCCGCCAGCAAAGCTTCACCCGTTACATCGACAACCGTCGCGCCTGGGCGCGCCGCACCGGTCTCGATCTTGAACTCCCGACCCATTGCTGCATCAAGCTCGGCGAGACCATGCAGATCGCCGACAATGAATCTTCCGAGTTCCAGCAATTCATGGATGCGGTGAGCGCGGTCGAGCGTACTTTCGATTTCATCGTCATCGACACGCCGGGGACGGATAGTTATCTGATGCGGCTCGCGCACTCGATGGCCGATACGCTGGTGACTCCGATCAACGACAGCTTCCTCGATTTCGACGTGCTCGGAACCGTCGATCCCACCACCTATTCGGTGACCGGCGAAAGCCACTATGCGGCGATGGTGCGCGACACCCGGCGCAAGCGCCGCCAGGTCGATGGCGCCTCCACCGACTGGATCGTGGTGCGCAACCGGTTGTCGATGCTGGGATCGCGCAACAAGCAGCTCGTCGCCGACGGCCTCAACGACTTGTCATTCCGGCTCGGCTTCCGCTCGGTCGACGGCTTTGCCGAGCGGGTGGTCTACCGCGAATTTTTCCCGCGCGGGCTGACCGCGCTCGACGATCTCGACGAGGCGACGCTTGGCACCCGTCCGAGCATGGGCCATGTGACGGCGCGCGAGGAGGTCACGAGCCTGTTGCGCAAGTTGAAACTGCCGCTCGATGAGCGTGGCCGGCGCCGTGCGGCCAATCGTGCCGAATGGTTCAGCCAGATCGACAAGCCGCTCGAGGTCCACGACATTCTCGGCGCTTAGGCCTTTGCTCCCAGGGCCATGGCTTGCGCCATTTTGGGACGCTTTAAGCAATTTTTAGCCATGCCTGCCGTAGTTTCACGGCATTGCGGGCATTTCGCCCGCCCGTATCCGCAACTCCGTCTTTTCAGCCAGCCGAGGTTTCATGCGGTCCGCTCCTTTTCAGCTTCGGCTGACTCACAAGATCGCAGCCATCGGCCTTGTCGGTGTGCTGGGTCTCGCCGCGGTCGGGCTGATCTACGAGGAGGGGACCTGGTCGCAGGATCGCGCGCGCAAGGTCGCGGAAAACTCGCGCGCGATCGCCGGCCTCACCAGGCGTATTTCGATCGAAATGCTGGAGGAGCGGCGCGACGAAAAAAATTTCCTGCTGCGCAAACAGGAGTCTTACGCGAAGCACCATGCGCAATTGTCGGGCGCGATCGGCCGCGACTTCGACGAGTTAAAGGTGATGGTCAAGTCGAGCGGCTACGGCGCTCTGGCAGACCAGCTTGAAGTCATCCACGATGCATTCGAAAGCTATGCCGACGATTTTGCGGTACTGGCGATGGTCCAGACCAAGATCGGGCTGGATGAGACTTCCGGACTTTCCGGCTCGCTGCGCAAGGCGGTCGACATCGTCGAGGCCGGGGTCGCCGAGATCAACGATCCGAAACTCACCGGACGTCTTCTGGTCATGCGCCGGTTTGAGAAGGATTTCATGCTGTGGCGCGATGACAACTATGCCGCCGAATTCAACAAGGCCGCAGCGGCGTTCTCGCTGGCGCTGAAGGAAATGGGTTTGCCGCATGAGGTGCAGGAAAAGCTTTCCCTGAATCTCGACGAATACTCCCGCGACTTTGCCGGCTGGGTCGGCGCCATCAGGCAGATGGTTCGCTCCGATTCCGATCTTGCGACCACCTTTCAGAACCTGGAGCCCAAGGTGGCGGAAGCAATCAGCGAGATAGACCGGTTGTCCGGCCTCGCCGATGCTTCGGAGCGGGCGCTGCGCGATACCATGAAACTGCGAATGGTAAGTGCGCTCGCTTTGGCGGGGTTGGCGATGTGCGGGTTGTCATTTCTGCTGGGCCGGGCGGTTTCGCAACCGATTTCGGCGATGACGGCCGCGTTGACCAAGCTGGCAGAGGGCGATTTCCATGTCGCGTTGCCCGGACTGGAACGCCATGACGAGATCGGCAAGATGGCCGGTGCCGCCCGGATATTCAGGGACAACATGATCGAGGCCGAGCGCCTGCGCGCCGAACAGCTTGCCGACCAGCAGGCCAGGTCGGTCCAGCGCCGGGACGAGCGGTTGCGGCTGGCTTCCGGTTTTCACGACGCGGTGGGCTCGATCGTCGACAAGGTCTCGTCCGAAGCGGCCGAACTCGAAGCGGCGGCCTCGACCCTGACCCGGACCGCGGAGACCACGCTGGAATTGTCCGGCGTGGTGGCGGGAGCCTCCGGCGAGGCCTCGAGCAGTATTCGATCGGTGGCGGCGGCAACCGGCGAGATGACGTCCTCGGTAGAGCAGATCGGCCGGCAGGTGATGGAATCCCGCAAGATCGCGCAAGTTGCGGTCGAGCATGCCAGGACAACCGATGCGCGCATCACCGCGCTGTCGCAGGCCGCAGGACGTATCGGCGAAGTCGTCCAGCTGATCACCGGGATCGCCGAGCAGACCAACCTGCTGGCGCTCAATGCCACCATCGAGGCGGCCCGCGCGGGCGAGGCCGGCCGCGGCTTTGCCGTGGTCGCCCAGGAGGTCAAGGCGCTGGCGGCGCAGACCGCGAAGGCGACCGAGGAGATCGGCAGGCAGATCCTGGGAATACAGACCGCCACCGAGGAGTCGGTCGAGGCGATCAAGGAGATCGGGGCGGTAATCCTGCAGATTTCCGATGTATCCGGGGTGATCGCGGCGGCGATGGAAGAGCAGGGCATCGCGACACGCGAGATTGCGCGCAATGTGCAGACCGCGTCCGACGGCGCAGCGCGGGTCGGCAGCGCCATTTCCGACGTGCACCATGGCGCCGCCGATACCGGATCGGCCTCGGGCCAGGTGCTGTCGTCCGCCCAGTCGCTGTCGAGCCAGGCCAACCGGCTGAAGCTGGAAGTCGATAGCTTCCTGGCGTCGATTCGGGCCGCTTAACCCTTCGGGTTCCCGACTGTGCACCTGCACAATTAGCGCGTGCGCCGCACAATCATCAGGCGGTCAATTCACAACATTTGATCTTCCCGTCACGTCACGGTGACGTATATAAACCATACGGATCGCGGACTGTTGAACAATGGAAATCTGACCGTCAGGTCAGTACGCCGAGGACGAACATGAAACGTGGAATTACCATTCTGCTCTCGCTTTTCGTGCTGGCCACGGTTGCGTCTGATCAGCGCCTTCTCCCACGCGACCAGCGCGCCGATCTCTTTAATCGCGCCGAGGGGACCGCCCCTAGTGAGGGCGATCCCCACTTTGCTCCTGCGGCGACGACCACTCATTTCAAGCCCCCGCTTCGCAGTTCCCGGCCCGTATTGTTTCGCTCAAGCCTTCCACCGCACTATGCAACCTTGGCTTTGTGCGCACGGCCACGCGTCGTGTGGTGCTCTTCCTCCTCCGACATCTTCTTGGTGACCTCCGTCAGTTCGTGGACCCGCTTCGACAGGACGTCGATATCCTTGCGGGTAGGAACGTTCAAGATGTGCAGCGCGCGCCCCGCCGGTCCTCGAACACCTTTTCGAGCTTGTCCCAGGTCTCGGTCGCCTTCTCTCTCACTTCGGCGAGACGCTCGTCGGCGGCGGTTTTCGTCCGCTCCTGGAATTTCTCGCCCTCAGCGACGAGAGCCTCGAACATCTTGACGCCTTCCTGTTGGGTCTTGGAGAATGCTCCGAGACCAGCGAGCCAGATCCGGGTCGCGGTTTCTCTGGCTTGCGTCGCGGACTCTCTGATTTGGACCGCCAGCTGGTTTTCCGTCGCCTCAGTGGCGAGTTCTGTGAGTTTCTTTGACATGACCATCCTCGTTTTTTTCTCGGCGGCCAATCCGCCTTTTCACGGTCGCCATTAAAGCACAAGGATTTAGAATGCGCCGCCCAAAGGTCTAGGCGACTCATTCTAGAGTTTTCGGCTAAACGACAAAGGGGAAGGGAAAGTTATGAGCGCGTTCGTCACCGGCGGAACGGGCTTCATCGGCAAGCGTCTCGTGCGACGGCTGATGCGGACACCTCGTCGATCGGCGTCGTGACGGCGGCGCTGGAGGCGTGGACCGATTGCGCGGCGAGCGAGTTCCTCGATCGCGGCGTCGCTTTCGCAACGTCAACATGCCCCTCGTGCGCGACCGAGATGATCGCCCCGATCAAGTTCTACGAACACGCGCCCTCGGTCCGGACGAAGCCGCCGATCTTGTCGTCGAGGCGCTCATCCATCGCCCGGTGCGGGTCGCGAACTGGCTCGGCCGCTTCGGTCAGGCCGGTGCGTGCGGCGGCGCAAACATGGGACGGATTGTTCTCAACACGGCATTTCGCACGTCTCCAGGGAGCGCCGCCGCCCGCGGCGCCAATGAGGCCGAAGTTGCGCCGACGGCCGATCAGATCGCGTTCGCATGAATTATCAAGGCCGATCTCGTAGATACACGCCGTGGGGAGCGCCCCCAGCGAGGGCGATCCCCACCTTGCCCCTGCGGCGACTACCGCTCATTTCAAGCTTCCGCCCGCCAGCTCCCGGCCCGTATTGTCTGCCGCTCCAAGCCTTCCAGCCGTCCTACTCAACCTTGGCTTTGTGCGCACGGCCGCGGCCATGGCGCTCTTCCTCCTCCGACATCTTCTTGGTGAGCGCCGTCAGTTCGTGGACCCGCTTCGACAGGACGTCGATGTCCTTGCGGCTCGGAACGTTCAGGGTGTGCAGCGCGCGCGCCACTCGCTCCTCGAACACTTTCTCGAGCTTGTCCCAGGTCCCGGTCGCCTTCTCTCTCACTTCGGCGAGACGCTCGTCGGCGGCCGTTTTCGTCCGCTCCTGGAACTTCTCGCCCTCGGCGACGAGAGCTTCGAACATCTTGACACCTTCCTGCTGGGCCTTGGAGAATGCTCCGAGACCAGCGAGCCAGATCTGGGTCGCGGATTCTCTGACTTGCGTCGCGGATCTGCTGATTTGGACCACCAGCGGGTTTTCCGTGGCCTTAGTGGCGAGTTCTGCGAGTTTCTTTGGCATAACCATCCTCCTTTTTTCTCGGCGGCCAATCCGCCTTTTCATGGTCGCATTAAAGCACCGCGATTTAGAATGCGCCGCCCAAAGTTCTAGGCGGCTCATTCTAGAGATTTCGGCTAGACGACAAAAAGGGGAAGGGAAAGTTCATGAGCGCGCTCGTCACCGGCGGAACCGGCTTCATCGGCAAGCGTCTGGTGCGTGGGCGCGCGGAAAGCGGGCGCTCCGAACTGCGCTCGTCCCCGAAGGATGAGGAAGACCATGACCAGTGAGACAAAAGACCTCGGCGGCCAGGGTGAGCGCCCGACCTACGACTATATCGTGATCGGCGCGGGTCCGGCGGGCTGCGCCGTCGCCCGGCGTCTCGCGCAGTCGTCGACCGGGACGACCGTCGCCCTCGTCGAGGCAGGGCCGGCCAAGGCGTCGATGCTTTCCGACATTCCGCTCGGGATCGCCGCGCTCGTGCCGATGCGTTCACGGCGCAACTACGCTTACGAGACCACGCCGCAAGCGGGGTTCGGCGGGCGCAAGGGCTATCAACCACGCGGGCGCGGGCTTGGCGGCAGCAGCCTCATCAATGCGATGGTCTACACGCGCGGCCAGCCGCAGGACTACGACGAATGGGCCGCGCTCGGGTGCAAGGGCTGGGGCTGGGCGGACGTCCTTCCCTACTTCAAGCGCTCGGAGGACAACGCGCGCGGCGCGGACGCGTGGCATGGCGTCGGCGGACCGCTTCACGTCAGCGATCTCAGCTACCGCAATCCGGCGGTCGAAGCCTTCGTCGAGGCCGCGGTCCAGGCGGGATTCCCGCGCAATGCGGATTTCAATGGCGCCGCGCAAGAGGGCGTCGGCGCCTATCAGGTGTTTCAGAAGAATGGCCGTCGATACAACGCCGCACGGGCGTATCTGCAATCTGCATCCGCCCCGAACCTCACGATCCTTTCCGAAGCCCAGGCGCGCCGCATCCTGTTCGAGGGCAGACACGCGGTCGGCGTCATCGTTCGTCGCGCCGGAAAAGAGCAACGGCTTGACGCGCGGCGTGAGATCGTCGTCTGCGGCGGCGCCTTCGGATCGCCGCAACTCCTCATGGTCTCGGGGATCGGGCCGGCTCAGCATCTCAAGGGCTTCGGAATCGACATCGTCGCGGATGCGCCCGAGGTCGGAGCGAATCTTCACGATCATTGCAACTACGTCGCCAATCTGCGCGCCAAAGGGCCGGGACTGTTCGGTTTGACGATTCCGGCGCTGCTAAAAAACGTGGTCGATCTCTACGAATTTCTGCGGTTTAGCCGCGGATTGCTGACCTCTAACGCCTCCGAGGCCGGCGGGTTCATCAAGAGCAGGCCCGACCTCGATCGGCCGGATCTGCAGCTTCACTTTCTCGTCGGCATCGATGAGGATCACAACCGCAAGCTCCGCTTCGCAACCGGCATGTCGCTGCACGTCTGCGGACTGAGGCCGAAGAGCCGGGGCTCGGTCCGGCTCAGCGAGTCCGGACATCGCGGAGGCTCCGCTCATCGACCCGAACTTTTTGTCTGACCCCGAGGATCTCGAGACGCTCGTGCGCGGCGCCGAAATCGTTCAGACCATTCTGGCCAAGCCGCCGCTCGCGCCGTACGGCGGCCGGTACATTTATGGGACGGGCCGCGACGACCCGGCGGCGCTGCGCACGCTGATCCGCGACCACGCCGATACGATCTACCATCCGGTCGGGACCTGCCGAATGGGCGCGGACGAGCGCTCGGTCGTCGATCCGACCTTGAGAGTGCGCGGAGTTGAGGGGCTGCGCGTGGCGGACGCTTCGATCATGCCGCGTCTCGTGAGCGGCAACACCCAGGCGCCCTCCGCCGTGATCGGCGAGAAGGCGGCGGACATGATTCTGGGCCGTCCTTTCGCTTAGAGCCCTCGGCGAGCAACTCCCAAGCCGCCTGACCTTCCTCGTCCTGAGGCGCCGCGAAGCGGCCTCGAAGGGCGCTCCAGAGGGCGCCAACGCCGATAGTGTCGCCGCACAAGGGCGCTCTCACTTCGCCGCCCGCGATCCACCCGGCGATCCGCTCATAAACATCCCGCCGGCTCAGCAAATCCAGGTGCCCCGTTTCGCACGCGATCCATTGCCGGCCGGCGGGAAAGTTGAGCGCCCGCGCCGGGTCCCTGTGGCGGCCCAGTGCGCTGGCGACCGGGACGAGGCCGTCGCCGATGAGGCGGTCCTTGAGGCCGCCGATGGAGCTGGCCGTCGTCGCGGCGACCGCGTAGCAAGCGACGCCTTCGGGCAGCGGAACGGAGCGGCGCGTGTCCGGATGGCGGGCGAAGCGATCGCGGCCCCGCCAATCCTCGTCCAAGAGGTTCCCGTAGCGCAGGTCGGTGACGCCCGAGCTGCGGACCTTGCCGAGCCTGGCGAAGGCTGCCGCATAGGGCGTCTTGCCCAAGATGACGTCGACCCAATTGCCGATGCGCTCGAGCGGCGCGCCGTGATGCGGCGTGCCGAGAAAGACGAGCTTGCTGCAGTTTCCGCCGCCACCGGCAGCCCGCCTCCTCGCCATAGGCGCAGGCGCTTCGCGCGACGAGGCCGCCCATACTGTGGCCGATGATGACGAAATCCTCGATTTCGACCGGCCATGCGGCGACGAGCGCCTCGAGCGCCTCGGCAAATGCGCGGCCATTGACGGAGACGTGCAGGCCTGAGTTGTAGGAGAGATAGACCGGCGTGTAGCCGAGGTCGCGGGCGAGCGCCGCGCCATGATCGTGGTTCGCCCTTGTCCATTGCAGGTCGCTCATGCAGAGCCCGTGCGCGAGCACGGCGAGCTTCCCCGTCGCGGCGGGAAAGGCCTCAGCGAGCGCATGGCTGCTGAGCGCAAGCGCTCGTCCGTCGCGGCGAAACTGCATTGTCAGCGCGAGCGGATTGCCGGTCTTGGCGAGATGATCGCCGACGACGCCGTTGAGGGCCGCGAGCGCGGCCTCGCGCCTGCGCGACGTCGGCCGATCGTCCGGCTTTGTGCTGACGACCGCCGCCGCGCCGCCGACTCCGGCGCCGGTCAACCGGATCGCGCCGCGAACGCCGCGGTAGACAAGCCGCGTTACGCCGCCGGTCATCCCCTGACCGAGCGGGGCAATTCCAGGCGTCGCGAGGATCGACATGTGCAGATGCTCGGCAAGGGCGGCCAGCCCATCAGCCGCATCTAGGCCAAGTCGACCGAGGCCGAGAGCCTCCGAGAGCGAGAGGGCGGCGGGCTCGGCGGAATGGGCGGCTTCGGATCCTGCGGCGTGGGACAAGCGTACGACTCCTTCGAAATCGACGGCGTGGGGAGGAAGTCTGATCCTGTCGGGCCTTTTGAGCAAGCAAGGGGGTCGGTCTATCGTTTGGCGCGCCTATTCCCTTGTCGACAGGCGGATGAATTTCGAACACGCTGTTCGTCAGCGAGGCCAGGGGGCCCTTGGCGACGACGAGGAGGGACGCGATGTCCGATAACAAGGCGACGACGCGACGGCGGGCAATTCCGCGCGACACGGCCAATGATTACACGTTTGCGAGCGCGGAACGCCGGCGCGCGTTCCTTCGCGAGGCGTCGGGCGTCGAACTCACGCATGTCGCGAAATATTCGTTCGATCCGTCGCTCGTTCAGGGGAACATCGAAAACTTCATCGGCGCGGCCCAAGTGCCGATCGGCGTCGCCGGGCCCCTCCGAATCAACGGCGAGCACGCTCAGGGCGATTTCTTCGTTCCCCTCGCGACGACCGAGGGAGCGCTGGTTGCGAGCTACAATCGGGGCATGCGGCTGTTGACGGAATGCGGCGGGGTGAAGACGACGATCGTCGAACGCTCGATGCAGCGCGCGCCGGTATTCGTCTTCGAGGACGCGGCCACGCGCGCGCGCGTGTTCGGCCGCTGGGTCGACTTGAATTTCACGGCGATCAAGGAGCAGGCGGAAGCCACGACCCACTTCGGCAAGCTCATGAGCGTCCAGCAGTTCGCCCTCGGGCCGGCGCGACACCTGCGATTCAACTACGCGACCGGCGACGCCGCCGGACAGAATATGGTCGGCAAGGCCACGCTCGCGGCGTGCCAATGGATTGCGAAGACCTATCCGGGCGGCGCGAGATACGTGCTCTCCGGCAACATGGACACCGACAAGAAGCACTCGAGCATCAACACGCTTCTCACCCGCGGTCGCCGGGTCGTCGCCGAGGCGGTGATCAAAGGGGACGTTCTGAAGAGCCTCATGGGGGTCGAAACGAAGGCCTTGTTCGAGACGCGACAGATTTCCAATGCGGGCGCGTTTCTCGCCGGGTCGTCCAACAACGGGTCTCATACGGTGAACGGCCTCTCCGCGATGTTCATTGCGACCGGTCAGGACGCCGCCGACATTTCCGAATCCCAGGCTGCGGTGACCTATTCCCAGCTCTTGGACAACGGCGACTACTATTGGTCGGTGACGCTGACGTCCCTCATCGTCGGCACGGTCGGGGGAGGGACGGGCCTGGCGACGCAGCGGGAATGTCTCGAGATGCTCGGCTGCCATGGCCAGGGCAAAGCCGACAAGTTCGCCGAAATCTGCGCGGGCGTGGCGCTCGCCGGCGAAACGTCCCTGGCGAGCGCCGTGCTCAGCGGCGACTGGGTGTCGTCAAGTCATGAGCGGCTGGGACGGCGTCACGCGTAGCTCGCCTCGCAAGGCAAGGCAGTCGGCTCTTGCGCGGCCCTCCCCGCTTGCGATTGAGCCCAGCCGGCCCCATCGCTCGGTCGGCCTCAAGCCATTTGTAAAGCGAACTGCGAAGCACCCCGTCTCCGCCGCCACCCTCCGCACCGGTTCGCCAGACTTGATCCGGCGAACAAGCTCTTCCTTCAGCTCCGCCGAAAACGTACCGAAAACTCTCACCACAAGGCTCCCCTCGATAGCCTTGTCCGCCAATTATCCCTGTCTCACTTTCGGGGTCCACTCCAAACGGATTTCGAGGAAAAACAAAGGATTTCCAAGGAATGCGAAGATCCAGTCGCGCCTCGCGCCGGACCAGCGACTGGGTAGCGAGAGTTCTATGACTTTGATCCGTAATAAACAAAGTTTGGGCGTGGAGCGAAACGGAACGGGTTCTAACTCAGTGGGGTGTATCGCCCCTGGCGATGCACTAACGCAGGCTCCTCGGCGCCTTCGCGGAGGCTCACGACCGCGCCGAGGACGATCGCGTGCGAATGGCGCTCGATGACTTCCTCAACCAGGCAGTCGAACGCAGCGAGCGCGTCGGCTAGGACGGGGGCGCCGGTCGAGAGCGTGATCCACTCCGCCGCGTCGAAGCGGCGGGGCCCGTGCACGCCGCCGCGCCCGCTGAAGCGATAGGCGAGCGCCTCATGCCGCGCGGCGAGCAGGTTGATCGAGAATGCGCCCACCTCGCGCAATCCGCCGAGCGTCGAGGACGAGCGCGCGAGGCATACGAACAGCGTCGGCGGCGCGAGCGAGAGGGAGGCGAGCGACGTGATCGTGCAGCCTAAGCGCCCCTCGCCGTCGCCGCAGGCGATGATAGCGACGCCCGAGGAGAGCGCCCGCATCGCGTGTCGAAAAGCGGCGCTGTCGGCATGGCGCAGCCGCCGGTCGCTCACGCTCTCGCCTCGATGAGCCGCTCGCGCGCGCTTTGCCTGCGGCCGATGAGCCAGACCGCCGCGGCGGCGACAAGGCAGGCGAGCCCCGCGCCGTAGAAGGCGGGAAGGTAGGTCGCGAAGTTCGAGCGGGAGAAGCCGCCCGCCCATGCCGCGACGGCGGCGCCGATCATATGCGAGGCGTACACCCAGCCATAGACGACCCCGGCGCGCTCGCGGCCGAAATGCGGTGCCGGTCAGCCGCACGGTCGGCGGCACGGTCGCGATCCAGTCGAGGCCGTAGAACACCGCGAACAGCGACAGGCCATAGACGGTGAAGGTCGAGCTCGGCAGGTAGAGAAGCGAAAGGCCGCGAAAGCCGTAGTACATCGATAGGAGCGCGCGATTGTCGAACCGGTCGGAGAGCCAGCCCGAGCCGATGGTGCCGACAAAGTCGAAGACGCCCATCATCGCGAGCGTCGACGCGGCGGCCACCGCCGGCATGCCGTAGTCGCTGCAGAGCGAGATGAAATGGGTCTGCACCAACCCATTGGTGCTGAGTCCGCAGACGAAGAACGTGCCCGCCAGAACCCAGAACGCCAGACTGCGCGTCGAACTCGAACAAGATCTCGAAGGCGCGGCTGAAGGCCGCGGCCGGCGCGACATGGGCTGGAGCATCGCCTCTGTCGCCATACGGCTTGAGGCCGACATCCTCCGGCTTGTCGACGAGAAACAGAACGACGAGGAGGGCGACCAATACGAGAACGACAATCGGCGGCGCCAGCGCGACGCGCCAGCCGTATCGATCGGCGAGCCATGCCGCGAGCGGCAGAAGACGAGCTGGCCGGACGCGCTCGACGCGCTCAAGATCCCGACCGCGAGGCCTCGGCGCGTCGTGAACCAGCGCGTCGCCACGATCGCGCCCAGCACCATCGCGGTCAGTCCCGTGCCGAAGCCGACGATGACGCCCCAGAACAGAACGAGATGCCAGAGGCGGGTCATCACGAGCGCGCCGATGAGCCCGACCTCGATCAGCGCGAGGGCGCCAACACGACGCGCTTGAAGCCGTATTTGTCGATCAGCGCCGCCGTGAACGGCGCCATCAGGCCGAACAGGACGATGCGCAGGGCAAGCGCGACCGAGATTTGCTCCGTGCTCCAGCCGAATTCCTTGGTCAGCGGAATGATGAGCGCGCCCGAGATGCCCATGCACCCGGCGGTGGTCAGGAGCAGCAAAAAGACGATGGCGACTGTCGCCCAGCCATAGTGAATGCCGGCGCGCTTGAGCCGCCGCGCCAAAGCCTGAGCGAACATGAGGGATCCCTTCGGGCGCTTTCTTACCCGCCCGGCGCCGATCCTCTCAGAACGGGCGGACGCCTTAGTTGGGCATGTGCCGACTGCGTGTCAAGGAAAGCGGAATGCGCGTCCAGGCGCGCTCATTTCAACACGATCGCGGACAGGAGCCGACCGTAGTCCGGCTCCTTGCGATGCGTCGCGCGGCGGTAGCTGAAGAACCGCCGCTCGTCGGCGTAGGTGTCGAGGCTAAGATCCTCGAAGCGGCCGACCCCCGCGCGCGCGGCACGCTCGGAGATAAAGGCGTTGAGGGCGAACATCGAGTGGCCAGCTTTGCGGCTGGGGACAAAGATAGCGCGCCGCGTCCTCGCCCGCGGCGACGAAAGCGGCGACGAACTCCGGACCAACCTCGTAGGACGCCTGGGCGATGCAGGGTCCAAGCGCGGCGACGACATCGCGGCGCTTGGCGCCGAGCCGCTCCATTGCAGCCACGGTCGCTTCGATCACCCCGGTCAGCGCGCCCTTCCAGCCCGCATGCGCCGCGCCTATGACACGCGCGCGCGTGTCGGCAAACAGGATCATGCCGCAATCGGCGCCGGTCACGCCGAGCGCGAGCCCGGGCGTCGCGGTCACCAGCCCGTCGCAGCGTGGGCGCGCGTCCGGCGCCCAGCGTTCCGAGATCGCGAGTGCGTCGGGCGAGTGGATCTGGAACGGGACGGCCAGATGCTCCGGCGCAACGCCGAGCGCGGCCGCGACCCGGGCGCGATTTTCGGCCACCGCCTCCGGAGCGTCACGGGAGCCGACGCCCCCGTTCAGCGTGGCATAGACGCCCTGCGAGACCCCGCCCATGCGGGTGAAGAAGCCGTGCGCGAGGCCCGGCAGTCGCAGCGACTCCGCGGTCAGGAATTGGGCGGCGCTCACGCGGACTTCGCGGCTTGAGGTTGGAAGCCCGGCGGCGGGCGAAGCTTGCGGTCGGCGATGGCCACGACCTTGAACAAAGCGCCCATCTCGCCCTGATTCTTGCCCACCAGGCGCGCGCGGGCGCGCTGGAACTCTTCCGCGCGGTCGGCGCTGGCGCGCTCGGCAAGGGCCTTGGTCCTCAAGTCGATACCGATCGCGCGCAGGAAATCGCCTTGGTCGATCGGGCCGTAGACGGCGGCGCCGCTGGCGCTCGCGCTGCGCGCCATGGCCGCGAAATCAACATGCGCGGTCAAGTCGCAATCGCCGGGCGCGGCGAGCGGGTCGACGTAGCGGTGGGCGCGCAACGCCTGCAGCGTGTCGCCATAGCTGGTGATGGCGTGGCCGTAGTCGATCAGCAGCGCCGCTCCGCCTTGTTTGACGAGCCGCGCGCCGAGTTCGAACATCAGCCGATGGCCGGAGGGGTTCACCTCCAGCACCTCGCCGTTCGCTGCGTTGGCCCTGATATAAGGTTCGGGCTTGTCGGCGACGTCGAAGACGAGCTTGCCGTCGCCATTCAGCCGCACCGTTCGCTCACGCCATTGTCCGCTCACCCGCACGAATTGGCGCACCGGCAGGGCGTCGAGAAACTCGTTGCCGATGACGATTGCGGGTCCGTCAGGGACTTCCTTGAGGCTCTGCGCCCAAGAAACCGCCACGCCGCAGTCAACGAGCAGTTCATGCTGCATCGACGCCAGCGTTGGGCTTGTCTCGATGAGCCGGACGTCGAGCGCATTACGAAAAGCCGGCACAATGCGGGCGGCGCGCAGCGCATCGCTCATCAGCGTGCCGCGCCCCGGTCCGAACTCGACGAGGCGCACCGGATCGGGCGAGCCCATGCTCGACCACACTTCCGCCGTCCAAAGCCCGATCAATTCGCCGAACATCTGTGAAACCTCGGGCGCGGTGGTGAAATCGCCCGTCGCGCCAAAGGGGTCGCGGTTCATGTAATAGCCGAGATCGGGATGGGTGAGCGCCAGCTGCATGTACTGCTCGACAGTGATCGAGCCACGCTCTGCGATCATCGCCCTGATTTCATCGAGGAGCTTCGTCATGATGAGATTTCCCGCCGACCGACGCTCCACGCGAGCACTCCGAGGCCGGCGACGATGAGCGGAAGCGAAAGGACCATCCCCATCGTGAGCCCCCGCCCAAGGTCCTCCAGGCGCGGATCGGGTTCGCGAAAGAATTCGCAGAAAATGCGCGCCGCGCCGTAAACAAGGGCAAAGACCCCGGTGATGACGCCCGGACGGCGCAGCGCGCCGAATTGCGTAAGCGTAAAGAGAATGACGAACGCCAAGAGCCCCTCGAGCAGCGCTTCGTAGATTTGGCTGGGATGGCGCGGCAGGCCGTCCGTTCCCGGAAAGACAACGGCCCAAGGCGCGTCGGTCGGACGCCCCCAGAGCTCGGGGCGAATGAAATTGGCGATTCGGCCGAGGAAGATGCCGATTGGCGCGACGAGCGAGCACAGGTCGAGGACTGTCAGCGTGGGCGCGCTGTGGCGTCGGGCGAACATGAGGACGCCGATCAGGGCGCCGATCAACCCGCCATGAAAGGCCATGCCGCCTTCCCAGATTTTGAAAATCTCGATCGGATGGGAGAAATAATACTGTGGATCGTACAGCAGCACGTTGCCAAGCCGGCCGCCGACGATGACGCCAAAGGCGCAATAGACGAGCAGATCGTCGATGCTGTCGGCGCTCGGGCGCTTACCCCCGTTCCAGTAGCGGTCGCTTGAGACGATGCGGCGAATGAGCCGCCAACCCAGAACGAGGCCTGCGATATAGGCGAGCGCGTACCAGCGAATGGCCAGCGGACCCCATTGAACGAGAACGGGATTGATCGCTGGAAAAGGCGAGACGAGCGTCGGCATCGGACGAATGCAGATGCGCTGGGGCCGGGACGGCGTCAAGTCCGCGCGCTCGCGTCGTGCGGGGGTCAACTCCCCGTTGGACGGCTCGAGGCGCTCCGCGCCTCCGGCTGATGCCGCGCGAGCCGCTCGTAGATCGGCCGCCCCGCGGCCGCGATCGGCTTCAATGTGTCCGGAAGGGCGTCAAAGGCGGCCTCTTGGAGGGCGCGCGGCGCGAAACCGGTCGAAGGCTCGACCTGACGCCAGGCCGCCAACTAAGGACAGCCCCAACGATAAGTGAATCGGGATGGTCGTGAAATGGCCATGCGACCTTGTGACTCGGTGTCTGGCGATTCCTGGGTGAGGCGCTGTGCGTTACCAGCGTTTGCATGATCGAGGCGGGCAATTCGACAACGTTGGGAAGCGGACGGTTCGAAACGGGACGAACGCGGTCGTCGGCTGTTTGCTGCGAGCGAGGCGCGCGCCGCCGGATGGGGTGGTCTCGCGGCGGTGTCGAGCATCACGGGGCTGGCGCGCAGCACCATCGGGCGGGGATTGAAGGACCTTGATGCGCCGCCACTTGCTCTCGGCCGAGTTCGCCGTGAAGGCGGCGGCCCTCGATCCTTGACGGAAACAGACGCGACGCTGCTCGATGATCTCAAACGTCTCGTCGAGCCGGCGACGCTGGGCGATCCGGTCCGCCCGCTGCTGTGGGTGTCGAAGAGTCTCGACAAGCTGGCGTCTGCGCTTGTCGCCATGGGCCACTCGATCAGCCCCAACAGCGTGCGCAAGCTGCTCATCGAGATCGGTTTCTCGCGGCAGGTCAACCGGAAATCCGACGAGGGCTCCGGCCACCCCGATCGCAATGCCCAGTTCGAATACATCAACGCCGAGGTCCTTGCGGCCCAGGCGGCTGGCCAGCCCGTCATTTCCGTCGATACGAAGAAAAAGGAACTGGTCGGCAATTACCGCAACGCCGGCAGCGACTGGCAGCCGAAGGGTGATCCCAAACGCGTGAAAGTGCACGACTTCGAGGACAAGATGCTCGGCAAGGTCGCGCCCTACGGCGTCTACGACATTGCCGCTGATGCGGGCTGGGTCAGCCTCGGCATCACCTGCGACACGGCCGAGTTCGCGGTCGCCTCCATTCGCACTTGGCTCGAAAGGATCGGCCGGGCGCGCTATCCGAAGGCAGGCGAGTTGACGATCACGGCCGATTGCGGCGGCTCGAACGGCTCCCGTGTGCGGCTGTGGAAAGTGGAGTTGCAGAAGCTCGCCGACGAGACCGGCCTCACGATCAAGGTCCGGCACTACCCGCCAGGCACTTCGAAATGGAACAAGATCGAGCACCGTCTTTTCTGCCACATCACGCAGAATTGGCGCGGCCGGCCGCTTACAGACCACGCCACCATCATCGAACTCATCGCGGCGACAAGCACCAGGACCGGGCTCAAAGTCGAGAGCGCACTCGATACGAGGGTCTACGAGAAAGGGATCAAGGGTCACCAACGCCGAGATGAAACGTCTCGACATCCGCGGCGACACTTTCCACCCTGAATGGAACTACTCGGTTGTTCCTCGGAACCAAAATTCGTAGCGTTTATCGTTGCGCGTGTCCTTAGTCCACGCCGGCGGAAGCGAAGGCTGCGACGTCTGGGTCCTCCGCCCTCCTCCCGGCGCCGAACTCGACCGATCACGATTGAGCGCGAAGCGCATTGCGGTAGCCTGCGAACGCTTCCGCGCGAGCGATGGAATGACGATAATCGCGCTCTCGATTCCTGAGCTCGCGGTAGCCAGCCTCGTCGCCTAAGGCAATGATTTTGGGAAAACGGCAAAAGACGGCCCTTCAAGGCCGACGTGCAGTCCAAGCTCAAAAGGACAACCTATTGTATCAGGAATTAGCTATCGCGAAGCGGCGGCCGCAGCCCGCACGACGTTGCCGGCCTTTCCCAAGCACGACGTCCAGAAGGGTTACACATAAATTGAATGTGTCGCCAACGGTCACCTTACCGGATATCAGCGGTGACAAAACTGTTGAAGCATAAATATTACTATGCTTCCCGGCGCGCCAACGCCGATTTAGCCTTGTCAACGCCTCACTATGTATGCAGGGTCAGCAGGGGTATGTGCGTCCGGCAAATGTCGTGGAGACGTTACCGGGTGAGTTCAGACAGAGAGTTCGGACGAGACGACACCGAAGCCGCAGTATTACACGTATAAACACGTACGCTAGTCGTTGGCGTGGTCGCAGGCCGCCTGGCTACCTCTCAATGTACACTGGCACGACTTAATTCAACAATGCAGATCGGCAAGGTAAACTCGCGTTAACCAAAATGACCAACGACATGCCGCGCATTGTTACTACGAGCAAAGGTGCTTTTGCTCGCTGGGACTGTCTCTATAAACCCGGCAGCCGCAGCGGATACGCCTGTTCAACTTACCAGCGCTCCTTCCGCCGTTTCGATTGTGCCACAATCAGCTTTTTTCCTGGGTCTAGGGGCTAGCGCAAACTCAGTAAATTTTGATAGCCAGAATGTTTATGGCAGAGGGACTTCAGATACCCCAGCTGACTATAATCTTTTTGGAGTACCTCAACCGCCAATAATTGGAACAGCAGCTGGAGGAACCGGATTTACACTAGACACTAAGACCGCGCTGGCTCCTTCTATTCAAGGTGGATACTTTACGCAATTTTATGATACTCCTTGGATGGGCGGCGTCAAATTTTCCTACAGTTACTTGGGGATAAGTTCTTCCTATAATAACTTACTGATTCCACAAGCAGGGGATTCGAGCAAGGAGGAGTTTTTACCCCATTCACCGGAAATTATGTGGTACAATCCTATCGGCAGACCGTTAACAATCAATTTTCGATGATTCCATTCGTTGGCCAATCCTTCGAAGGGGCTATTTGTCTCTGGAGCAGGGCCAACGCTCGCCCAAACAACAACAGCAATTAATCGTATTACAGGATTTGCTAACGTTATTGGGATACCGATGAGCATTACGGGTGTTGGCCAAGGTAGCAATTATTCATTTGGTCAATGGCTTTGGGGAATAAGCGGTACAATTGACGCAACATATTTTATTACGCCGAGTTGGTTTGGTTGATATTAGTTATACATACTCAAAAACACAAAACAAAACAAGCAACTGGGGAGGACCGTGGAGCGATACCCCGATTTCCGGTAATACTCGAACGGGAACAAACACGGGCTATAGTTTCGGTGGCGTTAGTTACGCAAGCGTTGTCGTTGACGATTAATAGGTCATTTTGAGTAATTAGCTCGGTCACAATTTGACTGCTGTGCCTGAGCTGCGGGTTCTGATTTTGGTGATAGTTTCGTAGATAAGCCGTGTGGAGAACGCCTTCTCGGGAGTTTCCCTGTGCGCAATCTGAACGATTAACTCGCCGACAAGGTGCGGCGGATGTCGATGAAATCCAGAGTTGTTTGGTCGGGCTCGAGCAAGTGGGCTCACTGCATGTCCCGGTCGGCCATAGCGACGAATTAAAAAGTGCGTGCTGGGGAGGCGGCGCCGCTGTCGTCGTTGGAAAGTCTCAGCGACCGCTGCGCTCTCGGCTCCGCCTCCGTCTTCGACGCTGGGCGCGCTCCAATGGTCAGGCTTTTTTCGGGCAGGGCTTACGCTCCGGGCGGACACCGGGCCTTCCCAGGCAGACCTTGTACGTTCGCTCCCCGTCCGAACCTGAAGTTCAAACTGACCCGCTAGCGACGTCTGACATGATTTGCGTTTGGATTGGAAGCGCGACCATGTCGAATCGGCGCGCTGTCCGCAAGCGCGCCTGCTGGCAGCGCTCCCCTTTTTGCGCCAGTCTCGCGTTCGGCGCTTTGCTCGGGCAGGAGGGCGAGGCGGGTGGACGGCGAGCCGTTGAGAGTGAGCAAGGGCATGAAGCGCGTTCATGACGTCGCATGGCTGATCATCGGCCTCGGCGCCGTGGCGGTGTCGTCCTGGCTCTTGTTCAAGGACCTGCGCGGGCTTTCGTTCGCCAGCCTCAAAAGCGCGATCGCCGCGATTTCGCCCGCCCGGTGGCTGCTCGCGATCGGCTCGACCTCGCTCGCCTACGCTGCGCTCGCCTGGTATGACCAGATCGCGCTCATGCATTTGGGCCGGCGCCTCAGTTGGCGGTTCGTCGCCGTGGCGTCGTTCACGGCTTACGCGCTCGCCCACAACATCGGCGCTTCGGTGCTCTCGGGGGCGGTCGTTCGGTATCGCGCCTATTCCGAAAAGGGGCTCAGCATCGGCGAGATCGGAGTGCTCGTTGCGTTCTGCTCGTTCACCTTCGGGCTCGGCGCCGCGACGGTGGGCGGATTTTCGCTGCTGTTTCACCCCCAACTGGTCGAGCGCTTCGCCGGCGCGCCACTGTGGCTCGGGCGGGTCGGCGCGGCGACGCTTGTCGCGGCGCCGAGCCTCTATGTGGTCGGCGCCCTCCTGCACTTTCCCCCGCTCAAGGTCGGCGCCTACGAGCTCGTCTATCCGCGGCCGCCAGTCGCTGCGCGTCAACTGCTCGCGGGCCCGTTGGAGTTGATCGGCGCGTCCGGCATTGTCTATTTCGCGCTTCCCGCGGCCGCCAATCCGGGCTTCGCTGTCGTGGTCGGTGTTTTCGTCGCCTCATTCTCCATCGCGCTTGTCAGCCACGCGCCCGGGGGCCTGGGCGTGCTCGAACTCACGTTTCTCAAGGCTCTGCCGGACGCGCCGCAGGCCAATGTCGTGGCGGCCTTGCTGGTGTTCCGGCTGTTGTATCTGATCGTGCCGCTTTTCTTCGCGCTCATCGTCGTTTTGGACTATGAGCGCAAGCGCTGGAGCGCCCCCGCGTCGATAAGAGGAGCCAGTCGCGATGCCCACGGCGATCCCGACCAATGAAGAGGACGTTCTTGTGGCGATCGACTTGCAGACCGATTTCATGCCGGGCGGGGCGCTCGCGGTCGAGGGCGGCGACGAGATCGTCCCGCTCGTCAACCGGCTCATGAGCCGGTTCGAGAATGTCGTGGTGACGCAGGACTGGCACCCGCCGACACACGCCTCGTTCGCCGCAAGCCACGAAGACGCGAAGCCGTTCGATACGAAGCGCCTCCACTATGGCGATCAAACTCTATGGCCCGACCATTGCGTGCGGGGAACGGCGGGCGCGGCGTTTCACCCGGATCTCGCGGTCGAATGCGCGTTCCTCATCCTGCGCAAGGGCATACACACGGCGAATCGATTCCTACTCGGCCTTCGTCGAGGCGGACGGCAAGACCACGACTGGGCTCTCGGCGCTTCTCAAAGCGCGCGGGGTTAAGAGGGTTTTCGCCTGCGGCCTCGCGACCGACTTCTGCGTCGCCCATTCGGCGCTCGACGCTCGCGCCGAGGGCTTTGCGACCTTCGTGATCGAGGACGCCTGCCGCGCGATCGACGCCAACAATTCGCTGGCCCAGGCCTGGGCGCGCATGAACGCCGCCGAAGTCTGGCGCGTGCAGTCGGCTGACAATTCTGGGCTGGCGGAACCGCGTTCCCCTTTCTGGAGAGAGCTAAGATCAACCAGCGCGCAAATTCCGCAGCAAGCAAATGAAAGCCAAATTGCTTTCCTTTATTTTCATCTATTTTCCGAATCGGGACTTCTTCAACGGGTTACAGCCAATGCAGCCAGGTGTAACTCCCAAGCTGGGGTGAGTCCGATTGGCAACAGTCTTCGAGAAAGCGCCTGAAGACGCGCGATTTTTCGTGACGCGCAGTAGGGAGGCATGAGTCAAGGTATGGATGATTCTCCGCCCCGAGATTCGCGACCTGATTGGCGCGCTGCAGCGCGAGATTGAGGTTTTGCGGGCGGAGAACGCGGCGTTGCGCCAAGAAGTGGCGGACCTTCGGCGTCAGCTGGACAAGAACAGCTCGAACAGCGGCAAGCCGCCGTCGAGCGACGGCTTGAAGAAGCCGCCGCGCATCGCCGGCAGCTTGCGCGGCAAGTCGGGCAAGACGAGCGGCGGGCAAGCGGGACATGCCGGCGACACGTTGAAGCAGGTCGCAAAGCCCGACGTCGTCGAACGGCACGAAGCGCAAGCGTGTCGCCATTGCCTCGCCGGGCTGACGACGGCGATGGTCACGGGCGTTGAGAAGAGGCAGGTGTTCGATCTGCCCGAGCCGCGACTCGGAGGTCACCGAACATCAGGCGATGATTTATCGCTGCGCGCACTGCCGCGGCCAGACCACGGCGACGTTCCCCGAGGGGGTGATCTCGCCGGCTCAGTATGGCCCGCGCGTGAGAGCGGCGGCAGTTTAACCCGCATTTCTCACGGATCGAGTTGGACGCTGATTGGGCGCGGGTCGACGCACAGGGGCTGCGTGGCTGACAAGGGTCGGCGAGCGCGCCGATTGCGCGGGATCGGTCGGACTGTTTTCGGGTCTCCTGTGGGCCGTGTTGTGGATTGCCGCGATTTTTTTGGCGTCGCGGCGGCGCCTCAGGCGAGGCGTGCGGCGGCGAGGCGCCATTCGTTGGCGTAAGGATGGGCTGAGGCGAGGGCGAATTTGATGCGGCGCGCGGTGATGCGGACGAGGCCGGCGAGCTTGAGGAGTTTGAGCCGGATCGTGCCGCAGGTGGCTTGGGCGAACTGCGTGTGGGCGAGACCGACGCGCCGGACCGCGCAGATCAGGGCGTAGGCGAACGAGGCAAGCCAGAGCCTGAGTTGGTTGGCGCGCATGGTGGCGGTCGAGGTGCGGTCGGCGAACAGGTCGCCTTGGCATTCCTTGATGCGGTTCTCCATGTCGCCGCGGGCGCAGTAGACTTTCTCGTAGAGCAAGCGACCGTTGGTCTCGGCCTTCTTGAGCGAGGTGACGATGAAGCGGGGGTTGGCCTCCCCTTGTGTCCACTCCGCCTTGCCGATCACCCGGCGACGGCGCGACCAGGAGTCGAGCGTTGCATAGCGGAAGTCCTTGAAGCGGCGGGCCGGTTGGCCGGTGCGCCGCGACTCCTCCTCGGCGTTGGCGAGTTCGACGGCGATCTCCTCGACGAGCCGAGCATTGCGCGCCAGGCCGAACACGAAGTCGACCCGGTTCATCTCGCACCACCTCATCAGCGCCTCGCGGGCGAACCCGGAATCGGCGCGCAGCAGGATGCGCGTTCTCGGCCAGCGCGCCCGGATCTGCGCGATGATTCGCGCAACTTCCTCGACCGCGCCGGCGCTGCCGTCGATGTTCGACGGCCGGAGCTTGGCCGCCAGCAGATGCCGGCCGCAGAATACATAGAGCGGCAGATAGCAGTAGCAGTCGTAATAGCCGTGGAAGAACCGGCCTTCCTGATGGCCATGCAGAGGGTCGTCGGTCGCGTCGAGGTCGAGGACGATCTGTTTGGGCGGCCTTGCGTGCGCCTCAAGGAAGAGGTCGACGAACAGAGCCTCGATCGCCGAAGGCTCGTGGCTGATCTTGTGATAGCGCGTGGCGGTCTCGCGCGAGAGCTCAAGCCGGTTCAGCGTCGACTTGCCCGCCACAGGGGCGCAGTCGCTGCGGCAAGCCTCAAGCTTGGCCGCCAGAACCGCCATCAGCGGGTCGTGACGAAGCTCGTCATGATCATTGAGGTCCTCGTAGCCGAGCGCAATGCCGAACACCCGCTGACCGACGAGCGTGGCGACCGAGTGCTCGACGAACCTCGGGTCTCTGGCGTCGCGGAAACATCCCGCAATCCGCCGAACCAGATCCAGACGTCGGTCCGCGGCGCCCAAGAGCAGGCCGCCCGCGTCGGACGTCATCGCCCCGCTGTCGAACTCGGCCACGACAGGCCGCCCTTCGACCCGTCCAAATACGCTCGGTTCTGCGCTACACTCCGTCTGCATCGGGCTCCCTCTCCGAATTGGCGCAAGTCGTTCTCGCAAAACAACTTTTGCCTGATTCGGAGGCCCGATGCGCTACCAAATGTGAGAAATATCCGGTCGACGAGCACCACCAGGGCCAGCGTCGACCCTCATGGCGGTCATGGACATCGACCAGCGCGACGACCTGAACTTTCTCGAAGTCGCCCTGAGTTTCAACGCCGTCTCCCGATGAACACGGCACGCGCCCACCTGGGCGCGTCCGACTCGGCCACGAGCTTGTTGCCCCTATCGCGGTCAGATCGCTGAGCCGCTTCCGCATCGACCCGCCCCGGCGTCGAGTGCCGCGCGCGTCGCTGCCAGCCGGCCTCCTGGTCGGCACCGTCATGGAACGCAGTCATACGCCGCTCAGCGGCGTCTGCCGGCTGCGTACCGTCGCCAGCCAGACGCTGTACGTCGCGTTACTTTGAACGGTACTGGGGCGCACGATGGTCGTCTTCGAAACTGGAACAACCTGCGGCGCGGCATGGCGCCGGCCGGACCAGGACCTGATCGGTGGTCGGCCGAAAGAGCATGTCGAGGCCATGAGGCGTGGGTCGCGGAAGGACGCGCGGCCAGGGCCGGGAATCACCAGAACGCTGGCGCACCGCCGCTGTCGAAGGCTTCGCTCACCGCAAGCCGGCATGGCGCAAGACAAGCGAAGGTATGGCTGAAAGGCCGGTCGAAGTGCGATCGGCCATCGCCGCGACCGTGCGCATCTGCGTGGTCCGCCGAGAACGCCGTCACGCCAGGCCGCTGATCGTCATGATGATCGGAGCGGCTATGCCAGCTCACGCAAGCGGGTTACGACTACGATGCAATCGCCGAAAGCGGCGACCCTGAGATCGCTGAAAAGTTCCATGCCGACGATCCATCTTGTCCTCTCCAATTGAAACTGGTTGATGAATTTTCACCACGGCGTGAGGCCAGGCATCGACAAGCCCACTGACCAGTTCATGTTCGCTTCAACAGGTGTTTCGACCCGTTCAACCAGAGTCTCCGCTGGCTCCTTACATTGTGGCTGTGTCGCAGCCCACCTACCCCGACCTTGATCAGGTGTGTGGACCATCCTCATCGAGGGGTGTTGTGTCTAACCGGA
>CAWHRA010000029.1:0-252447 GCA_963831585.1 uncultured Alphaproteobacteria bacterium
GCGGATGCCCGGGACGAGCCCGGGCATGACGAAAAGATAGACAACGTCATGTCCCTCCCCTCCTCCGTCGATGTCGCCATCATCGGCGCCGGTGCTGCCGGCCTCGGCGCCGCGCGCGCGCTGGAAAACTCCGGCCTCTCCGTCATCGTGCTGGAAGCGCGCGACCGCGTCGGCGGCCGCGGCCACACCATCATGGCCTCGCCCGACATCACCTTCGACGTCGGCTGTGGCTGGCTGCATTCGGCGGACAAGAATTCGTTCGTCGAAATCGCGGAACAACTGAATTTCGAAATCGACAAGACCCGCCCGCCATGGCGCGAGCAGGCATTCGAGGGCGCCTTTCCACCCAAAGAGCGCGCTGACTTCATGGAGGCGCTGGACGACTTCTACGATCGCGCCGAGGAAGCCGCCGGCAAGCTGGCGAAGGGCGGCCGCGACGGCGCCGCGAACAGCTGTCTCGAGCCCGGCAATCGCTGGAATCCGATGATCGATGCGATCTCGACCTATGTGAACGGTTGCGAGCTCGACCGGGTCTCCATCCTCGACATGGACGCCTATGAGGACACCGGGATCAATTGGCGGGTTCGGCGCGGCTACGGCGCGCTGATGGCGGCCTATGGCGCACCTTGCCCGCTGGCGCTGAACACGCAGGTCAGCCTGATCGATCATTCCGGAAAACGCGTCCGGATCGAAACGTCGAAAGGTTCGCTGACGGCCGGCAAGGTGATCGTGACGGTGCCGACCAATCTGATCGCCGACGAGGCGATCCGATTTCACCCGGCCCTGCCCGCAAAGGTCGACGCCGCGCGCGGCCTGCCGCTCGGGCTCGCCGACAAGGTGGCGCTGTCGCTGGATCAGCCGGAGACGCTGCCGAAGGACGGCAATCTGCGCGGCGCCACCATGCGCACCGCGATGGGCACCTTTCATCTGCGCCCGTTCGGCCAGCCCTGCATCGAGGGCTTTTTCGGCGGCCGCTTCGCGCAGCAACTGGAAGACGCAGGCGCCGGCGCGCTGGCGGCGCAATCGATCGACGAGATCGTGGCGCTGCTCGGCTCGGATTTCCGCCGGCGACTAAAGCCGCTGGCGGAATCGCGCTGGGCGCACGATCCGCTAGCCCGCGGCTCGTACTCGCACGCCCTGCCCGGCCATGCCGGCAAGCGCGCGGTGCTGGCCGCGCCGGTGGACGGGCGGCTGTTCTTTGCCGGTGAAGCCACCTCGCCGAATTTTTTCTCCACCGCGCATGGAGCAAGAGATAGTGGGGAGCGGGCGGCAAGTGAGGTTCTCGCGAGGCTCGCAAAGGAATGACGGTGACTTTTCCCTCTTTCGGCATTGTCGAGCTTGACCCGGCAATCTATCCTTCCGGAAAAAGTGATTGACTTGCCGGGGCGCGCTAGACGGGGGATTCGATGGAAGCTTCAACGATAGGCAGATCTTATCGCGACTGGCGCGACGCTGTTAATAAACGTCTTCATCAGATCTATTGCATAACGATAGAAGACGCTGGTTTTGACGAAAAATATTTAATCGGTCATTGGCGATCGAACGAATTGCCGTTTGATTTCGTCGAATGGTTCGCAATCAAATACGACCTTGATCCGACACCGTCGTTTCTGAAACGAAGCAGTTAGCACTAGCTCAAATGTCAGATGATGCGAGCGAGCGTCGAGATTGGACTAGGGAGGAGCTTGATCTCATAGTCGCTGATTATTTTTCAATGTTGAACGATGAGCTGGCTGGCATTCCTTTTAACAAGGCTGCACACAACCGCTTCCTGAGAGGCAAGATTGGTCGAAGCGGTGCGTCGATCGAATTTAAGCACCGCAACATATCAGCAGTCCTTGAGAGGCTTGGACTGCAAAAGATACGAGGGTATTGGCCCGCGCAGAATTTTCAAACGGCTATCATCGACGCGATTGATAGATACTTGATGCGAAATCCGGCCGCACTGCATCCTGAAGCTATCGTGACGGAATTATCAGAGCCAGCACAGCTATTTGTTGGATTGCCTCCAACGCTCTCCCCGATCAAGCCGATGAAGAAAGATATGGAACGACTCGTTCGAAAATTTAATCCCGTCGAGCGCGACTTCCGAAATCGAAAGCTGGGTCGAGAAGGCGAGGAATTAGTATTTCACTTTGAGCGCCAGCGGCTCCGATCACAGGATCGAGTTGACCTTGCCAAAAAGGTTAAATGGATTTCGCAGGAAGAGGGCGATGGAGCAGGGTATGATATTCTTTCGTTCGATCATCAAGGTAATGAGCGCCTCCTAGAGGTTAAGACAACGGTGGGTTCGGATATCACGCCATTTTATATTACGCGCAACGAGCTGTCGCTTTCCTCCGAACGACCCGATGCATTCCGCCTGTATCGGGTTTTTGATTTTTCAGTTCATCCCCGGATGTTTGAATTAGCGCCTCCGTTAACGAACTTCGTGCATCTTTCTCCACTTAGCTACGAGGCGTCATTCTCGTAGACCAGGCTAGCGAACCATCGTTCACTCGATCACCCTCGCCCTCATCTTCGCATCCGGAACGAAGCATTCCTCGTACTTCCCGAAGATCCGGTAGCGGTTGCGCGCGACGAGACCATAGACCGCGTCGCGCAGCGGTTTTGGTATCGCGCGCAACACCCGCACCCATCCCCAGCCCGGCAGCGCGCCAAGCACGGTCAGCGCGGCGTCGGATTTGAACCGGGCGACGCCGCCGTGGACCACGGCATTGGTGTCGGGATCGTGTGGATCGATACCGAACGTCTGCGCGAGCCGGGTGCCATAGCCCGATTGAATCGCTGTAAAACGGAATCGCCGCGCCACGTCCCGCGTTGCGACGAAACGGATCCAGCGCGAGCAGAACACGCAGACGCCGTCGTAAAGGATCACGTCATCGTCCGTCCATGGGTTGGTCGCGCGCGTCATCATTTTTTCACGGTAATCGGTGACAGCGGCTTCAGCGCGCGCTCGAGCTCCGGGCCGGCGAGCTTCACGCCGGTTTCGGTCTCCGCCAGCCAATGGCCCTCGCTGCCGGAGGCCGGCAACACGTGAAACTCAACTCTATCGCCACCGCCGCGGAACGCATCGGCGAGCTGCTTCGACAGCTCGGGCGAAAAATAGCTGTCATTGGCCGCCACCAGCCAGGTAACCGGCACGCGCGCCTTTCTGCCGAACTCGGCGGCTGCGGCCAGCAGCGTGTGCGGCGCGCAGACCTGATTGGGAAGGTCGTTGGCGTGGCCGCCACGGCCGGCTGCGAATGCGATGATGGCCGACACGTCTTGCGGGCCTTCGCTCGCCAGCGCCAGCGCGCCCCAGGCGCCGGCCGAGTGCCCGACAACCAGCATGCCGTCCGGCCGGACAAAGGACTGCTTGCGCACAAAACCCGCCGCCGCCGCGATCTCATCGGCGGTGGCGCGGCCCGCGCGCGAATAATCGGCCTCGTCGCAGCCGGCTTGGTCTTCGAGATATTTTCCGCCCGTCGCGCCATGGCCGAGGCGTTCGGGCACCAGCACCGCAAAGCCGCGCGCCACCAGAAAAGCCGCCAGCGCGCGGTATTCGGGTTGCGGCGTTTGCGCGCGACGCAGGACATTTTGCGTTGAGGCGTGCGCGATCACCGCCAGCCGGAACGGCCCAATGCCGGGCGGGCGAAACAACACGGCATGCGCCGATGTGGCGGGGTCCGGCGACGGCACCAGCCATTGCTGCATCCGATTCGGTTGGCCTTCGATGCCTTGCGCGCCGAACGGGGTTTGCGCCGTCGCGCTCTGCGTACACATGGTTCCCAGCACAACCAGAGCGGAAAACGCCTTGAACGCTTGCATGAACCTGCCTGACACCGAGGGCTCGTTACCGGCCAAGAGAATACGCACGGCGAATCAAATCCAGCGCATTTTTCCGTGAAGCCAGCCCCGTCCAGGCCGGGTTTTGGACCTGCCGGCCGCGGCCGCCCCGCCAATCCATCATGCAACTGACGCTCAGGGCGGCTCCTTGTCCTTTTTCGGTACAGGCAAATCGCAAAACTGATGCAGAAAATCCACAGGTTAACCCATAATTAACGATAGACCTTGAAGCCGAGGCTGCGACTTGCTTTGATTGGGTCATGAGCACAACCCTGATCGAGGTTCGGCCGGCCAAAGCTGCGGATGCAGCGGCGGTAGCGTCCACCCATGATGAAGCCTGGCGTTCGGCCTATCAGGGCATCATCCCCGGCGCCGAACTGGAAAAGCTGATCAACCGCCGCGGCCCGCAATGGTGGGATAGCGCGATCCGCAAGGGCAGCCGCGTCAGCGTGCTGGTGTTCGGCGACAAGGTCGCCGGCTACGCCAATTACGGCCGCAACCGCGCCCGCAGCCTCCACTTCGAAGGCGAGATCTACGAGCTTTATCTGCGCCCGGAATTTCAGGGCCTCGGCTTCGGCCGCCGGCTGTTCACCGCCGCGCGGCGCGACCTGTTGCAGAGCGGCCTCAAGAGCATGGTGATCTGGGCGCTCTCCGACAACGATCCCGCAACCGAGTTCTACCGTGCCCTCGGCGGCCGCATGGTGGCGCGGTCTTCGGAGAAGTTCGGGCCCAAGTCGCTCGACAAGGTCGCCTTCGCCTGGACCAGCTGAGATCGGGCCTCGACGCGCCGAATCCTTGACCGGCAGAAGGCTGACCTACAAAAGGCTTGACCTGCAAAAGGTTGGCCGGCCGGTATTGCCGCTTTTTTCAGGACTTAACTCCAACGCCCCGCGGAGCCATCCATGCGTATTGATGCCATCTCGATCGGGAACGATCCGCCGCGCGAGGTCAATGTCATCATCGAAGTGCCGGTTGGCGGCGAACCGATCAAATACGAGATGGACAAGGAGGCCGGCACGCTGGTGGTCGACCGGTTCCTGTATACCGCCATGCGCTATCCCGGCAATTACGGCTTCATCCCGCACACGCTTTCGAACGACGGCGACCCCTGCGACGTGCTGGTCGCCAATACCCGCGCCATCGTGCCCGGCGCCGTGATGAGCGTGCGGCCGGTCGGGGTGCTGCTGATGGAAGACGAGGCCGGCGGCGACGAGAAGATCATCGCGGTGCCGTCCTCGAAACTGACCCAGCGCTACGACAAGGTGAGAACCTACAGCGATCTGCCGGACATCACGCTGGCGCAGATCCAGCATTTCTTCGAGCACTACAAGGACCTCGAGCCCGGCAAATGGGTGAAGGTATTGCGATGGGGCGGCGCGGAGGACGCGCACCAGCTGATCGCCGAAGGCATCGCGCGGGCGAAGGCGAAAGCAAAGTAGGCGGTCCGGGCACTGCTTCCGTTAAGCTCCTTATCCAGAGGAGCCCACCTTTGCCGCCGTCTCGAAGGATGAAGGCCCCTCTATCGAGAAATCGCTGGCCTCATGGTTCGAGACGCGCGAAGACGCGCTCTTCACCATCATGAGGGGCGAGAGACGCCATGCGCCGGCTGCTAAGAATAATCCGCAACATCCTGCTGCTTGCGGTCGCCGCGATCCTCGTTGTCGCGGCCGTGCTGGCGTTCAACGTGGTCAGCCATGGCTCGCGGCAGCTTGAGGTCGCCTCGCTGCCGCGCGCGGCGGTCGACACCGAGGGCGCGGCAACGCGGCTGAGCGAGGCGATCCGCTTCCGGACCATTTCGAATTTTGACAATCCGGACCAGGACGCCGAGGCGCTGCGGGCCTTGCAGGCGCACATCCAGAAGAGTTTCCCGGCCTTTCATGCCGCCGCCAAACGCGAGGCCATCGCCGGCTACAGCCTGCTCTACACCTGGGAAGGCAGCGACCCGAAGGCGCAGCCGATCGCGCTGCTGGCGCATCAGGACGTGGTGCCGGTGGCGCCAGGCACCGAGAAGGATTGGGTCAAGCCGCCCTATGACGGCGTCATCTCCGACGGCTTCATCTGGGGCCGCGGCTCCTGGGACGACAAGGGCAACCTCTATTCGATCCTGGAGGCCGCCGAGGCCATGGCCAGGCAGGGTTTTAAGCCGAAGCGAACCATCTATTTCGCGTTCGGCCACGACGAGGAGGTGGCGGGCACCCGCGGCGCCAAGGCGATCGCGGCAACGCTGGCATCGCGCGGCGTCCGGCTCGACTTCGCGATCGACGAGGGGCTCCTGATCACCGAAGGCCTCGTCAAGGGACTGGACAAGCCGGCGGCGCTGATCGGCGTCGCCGAGAAGGGCTACGCTACGCTGGTGTTGACGGCGCATGCGACGCCCGGCCATTCCTCGATGCCGCCGCGCGATACCGCGATCGGCATGATGAGCGCGGCGCTGACCAAACTGGAAGAGCATCGCCTGCCGATGCAGATGAGCGGCGCGGCCGCCGAGATGTTCAACACGCTGGCGCCGGAAATGCGCGGGTTCAACCGCGTCGTGCTCTCCAATCTCTGGCTGTTCAAGCCGCTGCTGCTGCGCGAGTTCGAAAAGACCGGCCCCACCGAGGCGATGATGCGCACCACCACCGCGCTGACGATCTTCAACGCCGGCGACAAGGACAATGTGCTGCCCGGCAACGCCACCGCCAGCGTCAACTTCCGGCTGATGCCGGGCGACAGGCAGGCCAGCGTGATCGATCATGTTCGCCGCACCATCAGCGACGACCGGATCAGCATCGAGCCGTTTCCCGGCAATGCCGAACCGACGCCGGTGACGGACATCAATCGCGCCGCCTATCAGACGCTCAACCGCACCATCCGGGAGGTGTTTCCCGACGTTGTGGTCGCGCCCGGCCTGATGCTGGCCGGAACCGATTCGCGGCATTACGTCGGCGTTGCCGACAACATTTTCCGGTTTTCGCCGGTGCGCGCCAACGCCGACGACCTGAAACGATTCCACGGCACCAACGAGCGCCTCAGCATCGACGGCTATGCCGACATGATCCGGTTCTACCGGCGGCTGATCGAGAACGCGGCGGGATGACGGCACTCATCTAGCCTCTTCCTGCTTGCGGGCAGCGCGAGAAGCTAGACCGCCGGCTTCGGCAATCCGTGAATTGCGCAGGCCGCGCGCAGGGTGTTGACCAGCAGGCACGCCACCGTCATCTGGCCGACGCCGCCCGGTACCGGCGTGATGGCGCCGGCGACGTTCAGCGCCTCGGCAAAGGCGACATCGCCGATCAGCCGGTCCTTGCCGTCGGCGCCGGGCATCCGGTTGATGCCGACATCGATCACGGTGGCCCCTCGCTTGATCCAGTCGCCGCGCACCATTTCCGGTTTGCCCACGGCGGCATAGACCAGATCGGCACGGGCGCAGAGTTCTTTCAGATCGCGCGAGCGCGAATGCGCGATCGTCACCGTGGCGTTTTCGTTCAGCAGCAACTGCAGCAGCGGACGGCCGACCAGATTGGAGCGACCGATCACGATGGCGTTCATGCCTTCCAGCGAGGCGTGCACGCTCTTGGTCAGGATGATGCAGCCGAGCGGCGTGCAGGGCGACAGCGCGTCGAAACCGCCGGCCAGCCGCCCGGCATTGTTCGGGTGCAGCCCGTCGACGTCCTTGGCAGGATCGAGCGCGTTGATGATGGTTTCGGTATGCAGTGATTTCGGCAGCGGCAGCTGCACCAGGATGCCGTGTACGGCGGGATCGCGGTTGAGCCTGGCGATCAGCGCCAGCAATTCATCCTGCGCCACGTCGGCGGCGAGCACGTGCTCGAACGACGCCATGCCGGCCGCTTGCGTCTGCTTGTGCTTGCTGCGGACGTAGACCTGGCTGGCGGGATCGCTGCCGACCAGCACCACCGCGAGCCCGGGCGTCAGGCCGTTTTGTCGCTTGACCCGTGCGACCTCGTCGGCAACGCGGGCGCGAAGTTCTGCGGCAATGACTTTTCCATCGATGATCCGGGCCGTCATTTCTGTCCTTTGTCTTCCGATGAATCCGGCTTCGCCGCGGTGAGCTTTCGCAAGGCCTCGCCCAGCTTTGCCGGGTCGCCGTCCACGGCAATCTGTTTCAGGCGCGAGGTCGTGCCGGAAAGAATCCGCACCCTCGCCTTGGGCACCCCGAGCGCCCTGGCCATCAGCTCGGTCACCGCGCGATTGGCCTCGCCGCCGTCGGCGATGGCGCGCACCCGCACCTTGACCACAACGCGGCCGTCGGCCAGCGTTTCAAGCCCGTCGATATCGTCGCGGCCGCCGCGCGGCGTCACCCGCAGCGCCACACTGACACCGCCGGTGGAGTAGCGCCAAGGATCCATCGCGTCCAGGGTCCATCAGTAGCCAATGACGAGAGGCATCACGTTGTAGACGATGAGTTTCTGGACGAGGTAGATGAGGAGGATCAGGATGATCGGCGAGATATCGAGCCCGCCGAAATTGGGAATGAAATTGCGGATCGGCGCCAATAGCGGCTCGGTGATCCGGTACAGAAACTCGGCTATCGCCGCCACCAACTGATTGCGCGTATTCACGACATTGAAGGCGATCAGCCAGGACAGGATGGCTGAGGCAATCAGCAGCCAGACGTACAGGTCCAGGATCAACAGAACGATTTCGAGAACGGCACGCATGGGCTGGCTTTGCTCGCGGTTTGGTCGCGGATTCGACTTTCTGGTAAATATCGGTTCCACCCCTCGCAAACAAGGGAAGTTCCGGGCAAATAGAGCCGAAAACGGCGATTTCGCCGTTCTTGACTTGGCCTTGGCGCGGATTGTAAATGGCGCCGATTGCTGGCCGCTACGTCGGCGGTCGCGATGGGGCCATAGCTCAGCTGGGAGAGCGCGTCGTTCGCAATGACGAGGTCGGCGGTTCGATCCCGCCTGGCTCCACCAGCCTTCGCTTGCTTCGCAAGCTACGGCTCGGCAAGCCATGCCGAAATATATCGTAGCGAAGTAAGCGAAGGCTGCCGCGGCGTAGCCCGCACGGCGAAGCCGGGCCTCGGCGACCTAAGGCGCCCCCTCCCCCTCTACTTCCCCGTAAACCTCGGCGGCCGCTTCTCCATGAAGCTCGCGACGCCTTCGCGGAAATCGCTGCCGCGCAGCGCCACCACCATCTCGCGGTTGGCGTCGATGGTGGCTTCCGCCAGTGTCTGGAACGGCACGTCGTAGAGCTGCCGCTTGATCACCGCGATCGCGCTCGGCGAGACGAAATCGGCGAGGTCGCGCGCGTAGGCATAGGTCTGCTCGCGCAGCTGTTCGGGCGGGTAGAGCCGGTTGACCAGGCCGATGCGCAGCGCCTCTTCGCTCGAGACCCGGCGCGCCGACATCAGCAAATCCAGCGCATTGGCATGACCGACGATGCGCGGCAGCATCCAGCTGATGCCATGCTCGGCGATCAGCCCGCGCCGCGAGAAGGCGGTGGTGAAAACGGTGTTGTCGGCGGCAAAGCGCAGGTCGCAATAGAGCGCGTGCACGAGGCCAATGCCGGCCGTGGCACCGTTCAGCATGCCGATCACGGGCTTGGGAATCGATGGATAGTAGGCATAGCGCGCCTGCCAGTCGGACCGGCGGTTCATGTCGAACGGCGGCAGGCTGGTGGCGCGCCTGATGTCGTCGGGATCGAGCCCCTTCAGCGCGTCCATGTCGGCGCCGGCGCAGAATGCGCGCCCTGCCCCGGTCAGCACGATGACGCGGACATTATCGTCGGCGGCCGCCGTCTCCATGGCCTGGCGCACATCGCGTTCCATGACCGGCGTCCACGCGTTCATGCGGTCGGGCCGGTTGAGCGTGATGGTCGCGATCTTGTCGCTCACGTCGTACAGAATGTGCTGATAGGTCACCCGCGATCTCCCTGTGCTGGCCGTCTTGTTCGACAACGGCTTGTTGATTGCTGCTTCAGACGCGTCTCCTGGCGCCCGACCCCCTCGGCCGCGCCAGATAGTCCATTGTTTCCGGCCGTTCCTTCAGCCATCCGGTCCAGCGTTTGAACACCCTTGTCATGCGCTCCGGCTCGACCCCGAGCTGCGCCATCGCCACGCCGCCATTGACGGATTCGCGGTACTCGGCGATCAGTCCGCCGCGCATGATGAAACGGCTGATGCCGTCGATCACCACCGGCTTGCCCTGAAATTGCGGGATCTTCGAGGTGAAGCTCGACAGCGACCACGCATATCCCATGTCGCCGTCGAATACGGGATCGAACATCTCCCAGCGATAATCGGCGGCATCGCGATGAAACAGACCCTGCATCATGTGCGCGATATCGGCACGGCCCTGGTGCGGGCCGTAGATGTAGTCGTAGTAGATCGCGTCTTCGGTGAAATGGCCGGCGAAACGCACGCCGTCTCCGGATTCCGCCGACAGCGTGAAATCGCTCAAGAGCTGCGCGAACTCGTCACCCGTCATGTCGCCTCCCGCGCCGCTTGCTGATGCGCGCAAGCTTGTTGGGCCGACATTATCACATTTGAAGAAGGGGAAAGCGTTTCGGAATGCCGCGGCAAAAGGGTGCGCTATTCGGCGGCTTCCGACATCGCCGAAAACGGCCCCCCGGCCAGCCAGTCATCGATGAACTGCTTCAGCCAGGCCCGCTCGGTCGCATCATGCACCGCGCGGTCGGCGAAGTGATGGTGGCGCGGCCGCGCGCCCGGCAGTTCGAGGCGGGCATGGCCGCGCGTGGTCCAGCGATGCATCATCGCGTAGGTGACGTCGGGGTGGAACTGGAAGCCGAACGCACGGTCGAGCTGGAACGCCTCGACCGGAAAATCGCTTCCCTCCGCCAGCAATTCCGTGCCGCGGGGAAGTTCGAACCCCTCACGGTGCCAGTGGTAGACGTGATCCGGCCAATTCGGGCAGATCTTCAGCCCCGCGGAAGTCGGGCGGATCGGGTAATATCCGATCTGCGCGCGGCCTTCGGGGTGCGGCGCCACCCGGGCGCCGAGCTGCCTGGCGAGCATCTGCGCACCCAGGCAAATCCCCAGGAACGGCCGTTGCTCCCTGAGCGGCACCTTGATCCAGTCGATCTCCCGGCGAACGTAGTCATCCGGATCGTTGGCGCTCATCGGGCCGCCGAATATGACCGCACCGGCGTGACGGTCCAGCGTTTCCGGGAGCGGGTCGCCAAACCGCGGGCGCCTGATATCGAGGGCATATCCGAGCGCCCGCAGCGCGTTGCCGACACGGCCCGGCGTCGAGGTTTCCTGATGCAGGATGATCAGAACCGGCAGCAACGGTCCGGCGGAGGAGGGTGCGACAGAAGCCGTTCGTACTCGCTCGGGAAGATGCAGCACGTTTTCGGTGTCACGGTTGATCAAATGGATTGGCATCGATTGATCTTCGCTCTCCGGCCTATCAAGCCAGAATCGTCCTTAATGCGTCCTTAACGCCGCGAGGCTGTCGCCGAAATTCATATGCGGGTTCAAAGCAAATTACGGGCCAATAAGGGGATGGATGCCCTAGCGGCGCTTCCTCAGCTGAAAGCTGCCAACCGCCGCCAGGATGAATCCGCGCGGAAACAGCCGGAGCAAAAACGGCAGAACCTTGATGCCAAGGCCGGGCAGCACCACCCGCTTATTGGCCATCAGCCCGCTATACCCTGCCTTTGCCACATCGGCCGGGGAGACGTTCAGGATCGTGGAGTCGAATCCGGGTTCAAACCCGGCCCGCTCCTGAAATTCCGACGGCACCGGTCCTGGACACAGGGCGGTCACCCGCACGCCGCGCGGGGCGAGCTCGCAGCGCATCGCCTCGCTGAACGAGAGCACATAGGCCTTGGAGGCGTAGTACACCGCCATTCCCGGTCCCGGCAGAAAGCCGGCGATCGAGGCGACGTTGAGGATGCCGCCGCGGTGCCGGATCAGCTGGTCGGAAAACCGCAGCGTCAGTTCGGTCATGGCGCGGATGTTGACCGCGATCATGCCAAGCTGCGCCGCGCGATCCAGCTCGACCGCGTGTCCAAACAAGCCAAAACCTGCATTGTTGACGACGTATTCGACGTCTACCCCCTCGGCGGCGAGGGCCGCGGCAATTAGATCGCCGGCATCGGGCTGTTCGAGATCGCATGCGATCACAATCGGCGCAGCAGCGCCGCCGCCGGCGATTTCCTTCGCCAGCGCCGCCAGTCGATCCGCGCGCCGCGCCACCAGCGCCAGGCGATGGCCCTTTGATGCAAAAACCCGCGCCAGTTCGGTGCCTATCCCCGCCGAGGCACCGGTAATCAGCGTCACACGCTCGGTCACAATTCAAAGCTCTTAAATTATTGCAGGATGGGAAGGACTAACGCATTCGAGAAAGCATACGCCTTAGGCGGGATGCAAGCCACCTGCAAGCATAACGGCGTGTTCAAACACACAATGCTGCCGCGTCAAATCGAGACATTTCGGGGCTAATCGCGTCGGCAATCGTTCAAATGCGCCCGACATTAAAATTTCGTCATGTCCCGCGGCGCGCACATCGAGCGCTGAAAACTGCTTCGTGCGACGCGGCACATCGCCGCGCCAGCCTATGCTCTCAGCCGCCTGAGGTCGCCGCCGGCTGCCTGGCGGCCACGCTGTGCTTGAGATCGATCCGGTCGCGCGAGGATACGCCCAGCAGATCAGCCGCGCGCCACACCACATTGTCCTCGAACTCGCTGACCTCTCCGTCGGCAAAGACCAGCTCCCACATCATCTCGACGATGCGGAGCCTGCCGGCCTCATCCACCGAACGCATGATGACGCTGGTGAAATGATAGAGATCGACGGCTTCGCCCTCCACCAGCGTCGCGGACGCGATCAACCGGTCCGCCTTGCCGGGATCAAGCCCGAAACGGCTTTCGATCATGCTGTGAAGTTTTCGCTTTTCCGCGGCGGACGGCTCGCCGTCAATCGAGATCACGTGGATCAACAGCGCGGTCGCCGCCAGGCAATAACCGGTATCGTCAAACGATTGCTGCGCATGCGCGGTTGGCGAAACAACCTCGGCGATGAATTGGCGAAGTCCGTCCAGCATCATATCCTACCGAAATCGCGTGAGTTTCCTTGGCCGCCATGGCCAACTTTCAATATATGGGCTGGAGAGCCAACCCGCGCAATCCACGCGGTTTCGGTCGCGGCATTACGTTTCGGCAATCTCAGGGGATCTCGTAGACCACGATCTTGTCGGCAATGCCGCGCAGCGCCGCCTGCTTCTGGATCGGGGTGATCGCCTCCCTGTCCAGGATCGCGGCGACCGCCGGGGCCCCGATCACCGGACCGGTGATGTGGATCGCCTGCGAGGTCGCAAGGCCCTGAACCCGGGCCGCGATGTTGACGGTCTGGCCGAAATAATCCTGCCGCTCGTTGAGCATCACGGCGAGGCAGGGGCCCTCATGGATGCCGATCTTGACCACCAGGTCGCCGGTGCCGCGCTCGGCGTTGAGCGCATCCATCGCGGCGCGCATCCGCAAGCCAGCGACGATCGCATGCTCGGGCCGGATGAAGGTGGCCATCACGGCGTCGCCGATGGTCTTCACCACCGCGCCTTTCTCCGAAGAGATGATCTCGAGCAGCGCATGGAAATGCGCGCGCACCAGATCGAAGGCGGCGAGATCGCCGACGCGCTCGTACAGCGCCGTGGAGCCCTTGAGGTCGGTAAACAGGAACGTCAGCGACGTGATCTTGAGCCGCTGATCGATATTGAGATTGTCGGCCTTGAAGACGTCGCGGAAAGTCTGGTTGGTCAGCATCCGCTTGGCGGTGAGGATCGGCTTGCGCTTGCCCAACATTTGGTGGAGCACATCGTCGGCGATCCAAATTGCCGGAAGAACGCGGGTATCGGTCTGATTTTCCAGCGTGAGCCGCAGCGGTCCGGGACGCATGACGGTCGTGCCAGTCGGCGCCTGTATCTTGTTGAAGAAAATCGAAAATTGCTGGCGCTCACTGGTCGCCTCGCCCTGAACGTCGAAAAAGTGTGCCGAGTGGGTGACAGGCTCGAACACGATAATGAACTTGTTGGGCACTTTCAGCGACAGGATCGCTTTCTCGCCGGCTGGCAGCTCAAGCGCTTCGAGCGTCACCTCGTTGATCAGCCGCGAAAATGTATCTTCGTTGAGGTCAATGCCCGAGCTCCAGAACATCTGCCGGACATATTCCCAGATCGGCAGCGTGTTCGGATCATGGGCGGCGATACGGCGGACCCGAGGGCTGACGGTAAAGGCGACTTCGACCAATTCATCGACCGACGCTTCGTAACCGCGAGCGCACAGCGCGCAATTATAGTCGTCATGGCGCAGCGATTTCAGCGTGGAGTGGGCGTCGAGCACGCCGCCGCAGCCGGGGCACAGCACGTTCCAGGTGAGATCGAACAGCCCGAGCCGGGAAGCATGCAGAAAGCCGGAAATCACCCGCTCTTCGTCGAGCCCGGTCCGTTTCGAAAAATCCAGCAGGTTGATGCGGTTGAGCTCGTGGTCCTTGCCGTTCTCGATCAGATCGCGAATGGCGTCGGCCACCGCCGGGTCGGCGGTCTGTTTCAGCACGGAAAACTGCGCCTGGGTTTCACTCATGGATAAAGCCTAAAGCAGATTGCGAAGCCGTCCAAGCAATGCTTCCTCACCGACGCGTGATACGGAACATCGGCGAGCGATCCGGCTGGGTCGTCACCACGCCGATCGGCATCACCGGCGCCTTGTCGATCAGCTCCACCCGGAACGCACCGATGATCCTGGCCAGCGCCAGCGTTGCCTCCACCAGCGCGAAATGCGCACCGATGCAGATTCGCGCGCCGACGCCGAACGGCAGGTAGGCGAAGCGGTCCGGCGGCGGGGCAGGCGGCATGAAGCGCTCCGGGATGAACGCGTTGGGATCGCGCCAAAGCTTTTCATGACGGTGCAGCAGCCACGGCGCGATCAAGATGACGTCCTTGGGTTTGACCGGCAGTCCCGCCACCGTGTCGGCAGCAGAGGCGGCGCGGGCGATCAGGAACGCCGGCGGATAAAGCCGCATGGTCTCGTCAATCACCGCGCGGGTGAACTTCAGCCTTTCGACATCGGAGCGGCTACTCGCGTCGATGCCGTTCACCTCGGCGGCCAGTTCATCCTGTGTCGCGGGATCGAGCGCCAGCAAATACAGCGACCAGAACAGCGCGGTCGCTGTTGTCTCGTGGCCGGCGAGGATCATGGTCGCAACTTCATCGCCGAGTTGCTCGTCGGTGAAGGCCTTGCCGGTCTCGGGATCGCACGCCGCTCCCATCAGGTCGAACAGGTCGCGCGGTGGCGCGTCCGCCTTCTTGCCGGCCGCGCGGCGTTCTTCCATCAGCATCGCGACGAACTTCGTCCATCGCTTGCGGAAGCGCGCGCGAGCAAAGTCCTGCGGGGTAGGCCAGGACAGCGGCAACAGCAGGTCGAGGAGATGCGGCCTTGCCAGCCGCGTGCCGTACTCCATGACGAAGTCGCGCAGCGCGGCGCCGTGCTTGTCCATCCCGAACGAAAACATCGTGCGCCCGGCGATCTCGAGCGTCATCCGCTGCATGACCTCGCGCAGATCGACCGGCTGGCCGACATTGGTCGCAAGCTTGGCGATGGTCTCCTCGGTCACCACGATCATGTGAGGGACCAGCATCGACACCGCGCGCGGCGTGAAGGCCGGCGCCAGCGTGCGCCGCTGATGCTTCCAGGCCTTGCCTTCGGCGATCAGCAGACCCTGGCCCAGCATCGGGCGCAGCACCCGGATGCCGGCCGGCGTCCGTGTGTAGTTCTCGTAGTTGTCGACGAGCACATGCTTGATGGCGTCGGGAGTGTTGAGGATAAAGCTGCTTCGCCGGAAAAAGCGGCCCTGGACGATATCGTCCTCATAGGCGCGCCGGCCCCAGGTGTTGATCGGACTCTCCCGCATCGCCGACAGCCGCCCGAACGCGGTCATGTCGTCCGGCGCGCGCGGCGGACTGGGCGGCACCAACGGCCGGCGGGTGGCCGGGACATCCAGGGCTTCCATTGCCAAGGCTTCGGCTATGCTCACAGGCAGCCCCGCGAAAAGATGACGATGACTGTAGCTAGGAAGTGAACTCGGCGACCGCAATCCTGTTTTCCGACGCCGGCCAGCCCCGTGCGACGATCCGCTCCTCATTGAACAGCGCGGGAACCGGACGCCCGGCTTCGGCGGCCGAAAGCCTCAGCGTGCTGATGGAATCGCCGGGCACGCCCGGTTTCACATCCGAAGTCTCCTTGCCGTCGAACAGCACGGTATCCCGCGGAAGGCCGAAATATCCGCGCGGCCGCGACATCAGGATGACGCAGCCTGCGCCGGCGTCCGCCGGTCCCAGCGGGCGGGCGGCGCGAAGATGCACGATGTCGGAGGAACGCGGAAACGGCGAACGATAGAAATGCGTCGTGGTCGAACCGGCCGAGGTGAGCACCATCTCGAGATACCAGCTGGGATCGACCTTGGCCGGTCCCCAGCGCCCGTCGGCGCCGGTCTGCGACGTGTGGATGGCGGCGCCCAGGCGTTCGCCCGTATCGGGAGATACGCGATAGATCTCCACCGACGCTCCCGCCACCGGGCGGTTGGTTTGAATGCCGCCGGGGGTGCCGGTCACCAGACCGCTCAGCCCGACTTCCGTTTCCGGTACGATTGCAATTCGATCCGGTTCGCGGCCGGCGATGAATTTGTAGATCTCGCGGAATGCACGCGCCGAAAACGCGGTCTCGCGATGATCGATCGCGCCGAGCACGAGATTGCTGGCACCCCTGAGCGCCGGACCTTCCGCCGTGACACCGGTTGGCGTCCCCGGCTTGCCGACGAAGCGTCCGTCCGCTTGCGCGTATTTATCCATGCCGTCACTGCGCAGGGTCAGGAAGGCGGTGCCCGGCGTCACTTCGCTCTCGCCCTCGTTCAGTCCGCGCAGGAACGGCCCTTGCCCGTTGAACTCGTTGTTGAGGCCAGCGTCCCAGGCATAGACGCCGTGATTGGGAACGCCGCACAATACGGCGTGACTGACATCGGCGCTGCCGCCATTCTTGATGAACCCGCGGATCGAATAGCCGCCGCGCGAATTGCCGACCAAAGCCACCCGCGCCGCGCCGGTGCGGCGCTTCAATTCCTGGACGGCTTCGCCGAGTTCGCGGCGCTGGTCTTCGGTCGAGGATTTGTTCAGTTCGGCCTTGGTATCGTCGGCGCGCGCCAGGGGATCGGTGAAATTGATCGCGAACAGACGGTCGCGCGGAATCCCGTTGGATTCCATCCGCCACATGGCGGTCATCCACAGCGCCGCGTGGTCGCCATTGCCATGCACGAACAGAACTGGCGGAATTCCGGTCGCGCTCGGGGCGGCGGCGGATGTCTGGGCCAGCGCGGCGAAGTCAAGGTTTCCAACCACCAGGGGCAGGGCGCCAGCACCCTTCAGAATGGTCCGCCGCGATATCCTCATATTGTACCTCCCTTTATGATTCGGCAGCTTAGCTGCCCTGTATGACCGCTGATAGCGTCCCTAAGCACTGGACAGAGAAGGACTTTCGCAGGCATCACTGGAAATTGCCGGGGAATCAAGGCCAACGGAACGGGATATGACGGAACAGCCGAAACGTTCGATGCTTGCGCCCGATGGCGTCACCGCGCCCTTGCGGCACGCGGTGTTCCGGCGCATCTGGCTGGCGAGCCTGCTGTCGAATTTGGGCTTGTTGATCCAGGGGGTTGGAGCCGCCTGGGCGATGACGCAGATGACTTCGTCCGCGGACAAGGTCGCGCTGGTGCAGACCGCCCTGATGCTGCCGATCATGCTGATCTCGATGCCGGCCGGCGCCATCGCCGACATGTATGACCGGCGCATCGTGGCGCTGGTCTCGCTGGGAATAGCCCTCAGCGGCGCCACGGCTTTGGCGGCGCTGGCGTGGCTCAACCTCGTCACCCCGCAGACGCTGCTGACATTCTGCTTCGTCGTCGGCAGCGGCAATGCGCTGTTCGGGCCGGCGTGGCAGTCTTCGGTCAGCGAGCAGGTGCCGCCGGAGACGCTGCCTTCCGCCGTGGCCCTCAACGGCATCAGCTACAACATCGCGCGGAGTTTCGGCCCGGCCATCGGCGGCGTCATCGTTGCGACCGCCGGCGCCGTGGCGGCCTTTGCTGTCAACGCGGCGCTGTATCTGCCGCTGCTGGTCGTGCTGTTTCTCTGGCGCCGAACCAGCGAGCCATCGCGGCTGCCGCGCGAGAAGCTCAACCGCGCCATCGTGTCGGGCGTGCGCTATATCGCCAATTCGCCGGCCATCCGCATCGTGCTGGCGCGCACACTGGTGACCGGCATCATCGGCGGATCGGTATCAGCGCTGATGCCGCTGGTGGCGCGCGACCTGCTGCACGGCGGCGCGCAGACCTACGGCATCATGCTCGGCGCGTTCGGCATGGGCGCGGTGATCGGGGCGCTCAACATCGCCGAGGTGCGCAAGCGGATGAGCGGCGAGGCCGCGATCCGCGCCTGCGCGCTCTCGATGGGCGGCGCGATCGCGGCGGTCGCGCTCAGCCGCGAGCCGGTCCTGACCGCGGCGGCGCTGGTGGTGGCGGGTGCGGTATGGATGCTGGCGGTGGCCCTGTTCAATATCGGCGTGCAGCTCTCCGCGCCGCGCTGGGTCGCCGGCCGTTCGCTGGCGGCATTCCAGGCCTCGATCGCCGGCGGCATCGCGATCGGAAGCTGGGGCTGGGGGCGGCTGACCGACGCGGCCGGGGTGGAAACCGCGCTGCTGGTTTCCGCGGGCCTGATGCTGGCTTCGCCCTTGCTCGGCCTGTGGCTCGGCATGCCCAGGGTCGGCGCGCGCAACGAGGACGCCGAAGTGCTGGCCGACCCCGAGGTGCGGCTGGCGCTGACCGGGCGCAGCGGGCCGCTGGTGGTGGAGATCGAATATCGCGTCGACCCGGAAAGCGCGCGCGCCTTCCACAACGTGATGCAGGAAGTGCAGCTCAGCCGGCAGCGCAACGGCGCCTATGGCTGGTCGATCGCACGCGACATCGCCGATCCCGAATTGTGGACCGAGCGCTATCACTGCCCGACCTGGTTCGACTATCTGCGCCAGCGCAACCGCTCGACGCAATCGGAACGCGCGCTGCACCAGCGCGCGATCGGTTTTCATCTCGGGCCGGATCCGGTGCGGGTGCGCCGCATGCTGGAGCGGCCGTTCGGATCGGTGCGCTGGAAGGACGAAACGCCCGACCGCGCCGCCAACGAGGTGCTGCCGGTCGCGACCGCCGCGGGCGGCGGCACCTGACGTAAATTACTGTCCGTGCTCGGTCAGGACCTTCTCGCAGGCCTTGCTGAGCCTGGCGCGATGTTCCTTCAGGCACGCCAGCACGATCTGGTCGCCGTCATTGATGTGGGCGCGGCAATACCGCGAGACATCCCGCGCACAGGCATCGTGTCCCGGCTGCTGCTGCTGCGCCGACGCGGCGGAAGCCATGAGAGCGAACGGGACAATGAAAAGGATTCTGGCCATGGTGGTACGCCTTGCCGGTCATGATCTCGGGGCGTTCTAATGCGCGTAGACCTGCGCGGCAACGCATTTCGCGACATTCCCTGACATTCGCGGCGATGAGCCCGGAATGACGAAATGCAAAATTATTTCGCCGCGACCTTGGGCTGCTGCGCGGCCAGATCGCGGTCCATCACCGTCCGGCAACCCGCGCTGAGATTGGCCCGGTGCTTGTACATGCAGGCGGTGATGGCGGGGATGTCGGGGATTTCGGAGCTGCACAGGCGGAACGCGTCGCCGGTGCACATCTGCTGCGCCTCGGCGCTGAAGGCGAAGCTTGCGCTCGGCAACAGCGCGGTGACGGCGATCGCGAAGCCCGCGGCGAAGCCGGCCTGACGGATGGTTCTGTTCGGAAAGGCGGTCATGATCGGCTCCCTCTGGCCCAAGGCGGCGGGCCGTTTCTGCTGGGACCCACCGTGCCCCTTTCGCCCGACCCCGACTGTGATGTTCATCACCCTGACCGGGAGCGCCCGGAGGCCGAGATTCGTCCGCGGGAAGGAGGCGCGTTGATGAGTCGTTAACGAGTATTTCTCATTAATGACTTGGCGAAAAAGCCGTGTTGTTTTTGAAAGTGTAACCATGCGTAGCGCGTTAGGCCTGATGCTCGCGAGCCTCGTGACGGCGGTCGCCATATCGGCGGTCTGGTTCTTCTGGTCATCCTCCTCGCCGCGTCTCGCGCTGACGGCGCCGAACACCGTCGCCGCGCCGCTTGCCGAGCGGTTTGCGGCGGCCACTCCCGCGGCCAGGCGGGCCCCGGCGCGCGAGGATGTCGAGACCACCGCTTCCGTCCCGGAAAAGCCCGCCGCGCCTCCGCCGCAAAAAAGCACCTGCGCCAATCCAGACGCGCTCGGCGTGTCCCGCGTCGTGGTCATCGACACCACGGGCGGACCGGGTTTCGGTTTCCAGCATTTCAAGCAGCTCGATTTCCTGGCCGACAAGGAAGTGGTGCTGACCTTTGATGACGGCCCGTGGCCGGGCAATACGCCCGCCGTGCTCAAGGCGCTGGCGGACGAATGCACCAAGGGCGTGTTCTTCGCGATCGGCAAGCACGCCACCTATCATCCGGAAATCCTCAGGCAGGTCGCCGCCGCCGGACACACGGTCGGCGCCCATACCTGGTCGCACGCCAATCTGAATTCCAAGAAGATGACGGATCAGCTTGCCAGGGACGAGATCGAGAAGGGCTACAGCGCGGTGAAGCTGGCGCTGGGCGCGTCCCCTGCGCCGTTCTTCCGTTTTCCGGAACTGCAGCACGGACCCGCCGCGATGACCTATCTCGAATCGCGCAACGTCGCGATGTTCTCCTGCGACCTCGACTCCTTCGATTTCCGCGCGAAGAATCCCGAGCAGATCGTCAACACCGTGATGACCAAGCTCGACAAGCAGGGCAAGGGCATCATCCTGATGCACGATTTCCAGAAGCACACTGCGGAGGCCTTGCCGACGCTGCTTCGCCGCCTGAAGGCCGGCGGCTACAAGGTGGTGCAGATGAAGGCCAAGACGCCGCTGCAGACGCTGCCCGAATATGACGAGGCCCTGGCCAAGGAAATGAAGCTGCCGGTGGCGAGCGCACGTGCGATCGGCAGCGTGGTGCAGACGGTCTCCGAATAGGCCGCCGCCACTCAGACCCTGCGGGCGCAAGGAATCCGGTTCTTGACGGCCCGCATCGGAGATGCCGAAGGCGGCTCCGTTTTCGCGTCCGGCACCGTGACGGTGCGGGAAAATTCCGCCCAGGCCTGATCGGACGACCAGTTTACATAGCGCACGAACGCCGTCGTCAGCGCGAGCAGCACCAGCACCTGCACCAGCAGGATTCGAAGGATGGCCAGCCAATCGAAGCGGCGATGTTCGCGATCCTGGTTGCGAGGTGACGGCACGGGCGATTCCTTTCACGCTACGTGCACCAATAGACCGCTGGCCAGATTGCGGTGTGAACCGCTTCACATCTAACGGGAACGTGAAGCATCGGCCGGACCCGGCGGGGTCGGCCGATGCCAGGACTCGGAAATGTCGGTGCGTTACCAATAGATGCCGTGGCGGTGCAGTTCGCCGATGATGCGCGCCTCGGTCCAGTCGCGCCGGGGTTTGCGTCGCGCGGCCTTCAGCGCGGGGACGGTAGCCGGCCTGGCAGCGTCGCCCGTCGGCGCTTCCGTGGCGGTGTTCGCGGCGGCGGGCCGGTCGGCATATTTCGGAGTCTCGACGGGCTTTGCGTCCTCGACCGCGCTGGGCGTTTCGATGGGCTTGATCGCTTCAACGGCTTTCGGCTGCTCGGTCGTCGCCGCCGGCTGGTCGTCGCTGGAGGCCAGGGTGAGGCCTCGCATGCCTGCGGCCTGCGCGGAAGCGGACGCCAGAACCAGCGCGGCGATCAGAACGAATTTGCGCATGTGATTTCTCCTGTGGTTGGCGGCGTTGGCTGATGTCCGGAGGGACCCTAGGCCGCCTGGGAGTACCGTTATGTGAGCAAGGTCACGCAACCCCGGTTCCGTCGGAGGGCCGGATTGTTGGGGCTTGCCTTTGCTTTGCGATCACGTAAGCTTTGCATTGCAAAGTTCAGGGGAAACGATGCGCGATCTCGACAAGGCTCTGGCCGACATCTTCGCCATTCGCAGCCAGATCGCCGCCGGCACCGCGTTTCGCGGCTATGGCCCGGCGGCCGTCGCCGCCACCGGTGGCCTGGCGCTTCTGACCGCGATCCTTCAATTCCTCTGGCTCAACGATCCGACCGACCATCCCATGGAGTTTCTGGCCGGCTGGGCGGCGGCGGCGCTGGTCGCCGGCGGCATGATCTGGACTGAGATGCAGGCGCGCTCGCGCCGGCATCATTCCGGCCTTGCGGATGCCATGGTGCACCAGGCGGTCGAGCAGTTCCTTCCCGCCGGCGCCGCCGGCGTACTCTTGGCAGTGATGCTGTGGAAATTCGCGCCGGAAACGCTGTGGATGCTGCCCGGCCTGTGGCAGCTCTTGGTGTCACTCGGCGTGTTCGCTTCGGTCCGCTCGCTGCCGCGCACGGTGGCGTTCGCGGGCGCGTGGTATTTCGTCGCGGGCTTTGGCTGCCTGCTGCTCGCCAGCCAGACTCATGCGCTGTCGCCCTGGACCATGGGGCTTCCTTTCGTGATCGGCCAGTTGCTGATGGCCGCGATCCTGCATTTTGCGTCCGGAGATCATGATGTCGAAGATTGAGATGCCGAAAACCGACGGCAACGCAGCGCCGTTTTCCTATGACGGCCTCGACCGCGTGATTCACGAGAAGGCGAGGCTCGGCTTGCTGACCTCGCTGATGGCGCATCCCAGGGGACTGGCGTTCGCCGACCTCAAGCAGCTCTGCGGCCTCACCGATGGTAATCTCAGCCGTCATCTCGGCGTGCTGCAGGAGGCGGGTCTGGTCGACGTGACGAAGGGCTATGAGGGCAACCGGCCGCATACTTCCTGCCGCCTGACCCGGACCGGCCGCCGCCGCTTCCTCGATTATCTCGCCGTGCTGGAAGGGCTGGTGCGCGACGCCGCCAGAGCCGCCGGCAAAGCGACCGCCGGCAAGGAAGAGGCGCCCCGGGCCCGATTCCGCATCCTGCCGATCTGAAGCCTCTCCCTTTTTTTGCAAGGAAACTTTGCGATGCAAAGCGGTCTTCCGTCCGAACTGCAGGCCAAGCAGCATGTCGGCATCATCATGGACGGCAACGGACGCTGGGCGATCCGGCAACGGCTGTCGCGGCTGCGCGGCCACGAGGCCGGCGTCGAGGCGATCCGCCGCGTGGTGGAGGCCGCGCCGAAGCAGGGCGTCGGCACGCTGACGCTCTATGCGTTCTCCAGCGACAATTGGCGCCGGCCGAAGGCGGAAGTGTCCGCGCTGATGTCGCTGTTGCGGTTCTATCTCGCCAACGAGGTCGAAGCCCTGGTGCGCAACGGCGTGCGCCTCACCGTGATCGGCCGCCGCGATCGCTTGCCTGCCGGGATTTCCGAGGCGATCGGCCGCGCGGAGGCGGCAACGGCGCGCGGCGAGACCTTGCACCTGCGCATCGCGGTCGATTATTCCGCGCGCGACGCGATTCTCAATGCGGTCGCCAAGGCGGCAAGCCTTGGCGGTCTCACCCGCGAGAATTTTTCCGACCTCGTCACCGGTGAAGCCGGCCTGCGCGACGTCGACCTCGTGATCCGAACCAGCGGCGAGAAGCGCCTGTCCGACTTCCTGCTGTGGGAGAGCGCCTATGCCGAGCTGCATTTCACCGACAAGATGTGGCCGGATTTCGGGCCCGCGGATCTGGCGGAAGCGCTGGCCTCGTTCCACGGCCGCGAACGCCGCTTCGGCGGCCTAGCGCCGGAGGTGCACGAGCCGGAACCGGCATTGAGTGCGTAAAAAAGATAAAAAACCGCGTTGACGGAAAAATTCGATGTCGTCCCGCGAAAGCCGGGAACCTTCCCCCGCAAGGGGGGAAGGAACGGAAGCAGCGCCGATGCGTCGGCGGAGTTTCAGAACTGGAACGGCTTCACCGAAACGGACGTCTTGCCGTCGGCGGCCTGCTCCACCCTGAAATCGATCTCCTTCTGCACCGTCGTATCGCCGACCCGGACATACAGCAGCCCGGTGCAGAGCGCCTCGCCCTGCTTTTTCGAATTCACCACGACGGTGTCGTCAAGCGAATAGACCGCTTGCTGTTTCGCCTTGTCGCGGATGGCCGATTTTTCAACCTCTGCCTTCGCATGACCCAGCAATTCCGCAACCGCGTCCGAATTGTCGACCGCGAAATTCACCAGCCGATTATTCGTGTCGCCCGCGACGCTCTTGAGCACGGAATTGCGCACAGCCGGCGTGGCGCAATCGGGGCCGACATCGCCGCAGCCGGCCAATATAAACAGGACGGGGAAGCACCATAGAACGTACGGCTGCTGCTTCCTGAAAAGGTTGCTCGAAACGACCACAATATTTCCCTGCGCCGTCCGCGCGCCATCGAACGGCGAGCAGACGGCCCTTAAGCGTGAATGCATGTGGAGATATGCACGAGGTAGTGGTGCCGCAAACAGGACTCGAACCTGTGACCCCGTCATTACGAATGACGTGCTCTACCAACTGAGCTATTGCGGCGGACCATGCGGCGCGGTCGGCGGATCGGCCGAAAACGCCCGCACCTGATATCGGGCGGCGCCCGATTTGGCAAGAAAAACGCTTATCCCGCGATCACGGTCCGGATCGGGCCAGGATAAGTTTTCCTTCGAAAACGCGGTGTTTACGCGCCCCAGCGGGCCAAAAACCCGCGCCAGCCGCCGGCCTGGCCCTGCGACGGTCTGAGCTGTTCGGCGAATTCATCTGGTGGCACCGGCTCGTCGTCGGTGCCGGGATCGTCGGGGGCGCGGACGATGGGGATGATCGCAGGAATGGGTGCCGCGTGCGCCTTGCCGAAATCGGCGCGGGAACGGAACAGCGGCGGCGCGGTCACATCAGCGGATTCGGCCGGCGGCGCGGCCTGAATCGGCGGAGACGGCGCGGGGGCAGGCGAGGGCGCGGGCTCGGCGGCGGCTTCGATGACGACGGGCGCGGCCGGTGAATTATCCTGCGCGGCGGGCGTCTCCACCTCCACCGGGGCCTCGCGCGGGGATTCGACGCGGCGCGGCGCCGACAGGATGGCCTCGTTGAATTCCTTTGCATCGAGCTCGGCGGCCTTGTCCGACGGCAACGCCGCGACCGGGGTTTGCCACTGGAAGGCATCGAGCCGGCCCGACACCGGCGACACCGGCCGCCATCTGTCGCTGACGTAGCCGTCCGCGGTCCACACGGGATCGTGCCGCGCGCGCACCGCGCGCAAGGTCCAGGCCCGCGCCCGGCCGCTGTCGCCGTGCTCGGTGCGCTCGATCTCCGCCATCAGCATCGCCACCCGTTGCGTCGGCGCGTCCGTGAACGGCGCCAGCGCCTCGCGGGCGCGGGTGAATTCGGATGCATCGATCGCGGCGCGCGCCACCGCAAGCACGCTTTCGAGATGGCCGGGCGCTTTCGCCGCAAGAGTCTCCACCCGCACCAGCCGCTGGCGCGCGGAATCGCCGAGCTTCACATGCGCATAGGCGTCGGCGAGATCGGGATGCGGATGCTTGAGCCACGCCGCCTCGACGTATCGCATCGCGCGGCGAACCTGATGCGCCTCGGCCTCGTATTTGCTGGCGAGCACGGCGGCCGGCACCAAAGTCGGCGCGAGTTTTACCGCCTCCATCACGTTGTCGCGCGACATGTCGCGGTCGAGCGTTTCCAGTTCCAGCGCGCGCGCCGTCAAGAGCACGCCGCGCTGGCGCCGCCATGTCGCCTTGTCGATCAGTCCTGAAGAGAGATTGTTCTCGAGGATCGACAGCGCGCCGCTCCAGTCGCCCTTGGCGCAGCGGAAGCCGAGCACGGCCTGCGACGCCCAGGTCGAGCTAGGGGCGAGCTTCAGCGCCTCTTCCGCGACCATCACGGCGGAGACCGGGTCGTCCGATCGCTGCGCCTCGATGAACAGGCCGCGCAGGCCCAACAGCCGCGTGTCCTCGCGCTCGGCCATGGCGTGGAACGCGACCTTGGCGCCGGCGCGGTCGCCGCTGAGCTGGGCGGATTGCGCGTGCAGCAGCAGCGCGAGCGGATCGTTGCCGGCGTGCTTGCGCGCAAGCTCGGCATGGGCGCGGGCGGCGGCGGCATCGCCATGGCCGATCGCGAGCAGGCCGTGGGTGACGGCGTGGCGGCCGCGCGCGTGACGCCGCTCGGCCCGCGCGCGGCGGATCTTTCCCGGCGTGCGCCACAGCCCGCGCAGAATGCTCCACAGCAGTATCGCCGCGACGATGACGATGCCGAGTGCCAGCGCGAACACCGGCAGCGAGGTGTGCACGCGCCAGCCGTCCCACGTCAGCACGAATTCGCCGCCCTGGTCGGCCACCCACGCCGCGCCCGCCGAAGCGAGCGCGATCAACAGCAGAAACAGAATGATCCGATGCATCAGAACCCTATGGCGCCGGCTTGGCGAGCGCCGTCATGGCGTCGGAAGCGAATTGACGGGACACCGCGAGCGCCGCGTCGCGCGCACCGGCCTTCTCGAGCCAGCCTTGCGCGGCGATACGATCGGCCGCAGGCAGCGTCTCCAGCTCGCGCCGCGCTTCCTTGTAATCGTTGCGGAGCGCGGCGGCGGTGACGCGCCCGACCACATTGCCGCTGTCCTTGCCAGCCGCGTCGGTGCGCTCGATCCGGACCAGCTTGGAAGCGTCGGCCCGCAGCCGGTCGACCAGGCTGGAGCCGGTGGTGGAGTTTTCCGGCGCCGGCGGCGACAGTTTCGGCACGAGTGCCAGCAGTTCGCGGCTGAGCACCGGCGCACTCGGCACGCCGGTGGCGGCAAAGCCTTCGAGCGGCTTCAGCGCGTCCGGATTCGGCGCCAGCGATTTCGCCGCGGTCAGCGCCGCGGGGTAGGGGTCGCCGATCCGGACCAGCACGTCGAGCAAGGTCGCCGCCACGATGCGGCGAAGCGCCACATCATCGACCGGCCTGGCGTTCTCCTGCGCGATCTCCGTGCTTTGCGCGCGCGCGGCGTGCTCGAGGCCAGCGATACGTTCGTTGATGGCGGACAGATCAGGCGCCGCCGCGACATCGCGCGGCGCCGATTTTGCCTCGCTGACCGCGGAGGCGAGTTTTTCGGATTGCGCGCGCAAGGAGGCGAGGTCGGAGCCCAGCGCGGCGACCGATTTTTCCAGCGCCTCGACGCGCGCGGCGGCGGCCGGATCCGGCGCGGGGGACACGGGTTGGCTGGTTTTGGACTCGACGCTGGCGAGACGCGCTGCGATGCCATCGATCACGGCCTGACTGACGGCCGGCGCGGGCAGCGCAGGCGCTTCGCCCGGCCATCCGAACAGCCAGGCGACCGCGATCACCAGCGCCGCCGCACCGGCACCGGATACCGCCGATATGACGGTGGGGGAGACTGCGGTCCGGCCGGCCTGTGGGGACGACGGCTTTAAATCAGCGCCCGGCTCGGCGCCAGGGTCGGCGGCGGACGTTTTGGTTTCGCCTGATATTTCCGTGGCTTCCAGATCGATCGTCGGCGGCGCGCGTTTGGCACGGCCCGCATCCGGCGGCAATTCGACTTCGGGCCTGTCCTCAGCCATCTCAGGGTTCCCTGTCTGCTACGCGGAATCGAGAGAGTTCACCGGTTCTGATTAGACCAGAACCGGTGTTTAATCTCTTGTTCTGACGCGTCTTCTTCACGCGAACCGGCATCCACTTCGTTCGAAAACGCTTCTTAGCGCGATCCCGGCCGCAACGCACGGTCCAACGCCCCGAACAAGGCAATTTCGTCCGGCGAGGCCGCCACCATCACCTGGGTCGCCCCGGCGTCGCGGACCACCGTGGCGACGCCTTCCGAGATGCAGCATTGCGGGACCGACAGTGCCGATATTTCGACGCCCGAAGCGCGCGCCGCCTCCAGGAAGGCCCGCGCGCTGCGCCTGGAATAATGCAGCACCGCCTCGATCCGGTTGGCGGCGAAGGCCTCGCTGGTTTCGCGCGGCAGGTCGGTCACCGGCGCCATCCGGTAGGTGGTGTGGGTGACGACGGTAAAGCCGCGTTCGCCAAGTTCGCCCGCGAGATCGCGCGCGAGATCGGCGCCGGCGAAATAAAGCAGCGGGCGCGCTTTCTTCAGCGCTTTCGCCTTGACGCCGGCGAGCACGAGATCGCGCAAACTTCCCGAGTCGCCGCTTGCCGAAACCACGTTCGCGAATCCGGCGGCGCGGGCGGCAGACGCGGTCTGCTCGCCGACCGCGAACAGCGGCAAAGCGAGCAACGGACTGCCCTTGAGCTGAGGCTCGATGCCGCGCAGCGCATTGGCGCTGGTGACGATGACCGCGCCGTAGTCCGCCTCGCCATCATCGTGGAAAGGGACCGGCTCGAACCGCAGCATCGGCGCCTTCAGCACCGCAAATCCCCGGGCGCGCAGGCTCGCCGCCGTGGCCTCGTCGTCAGGATGCGGACGGGTAACGAGAACGGCCATGCGTCAGCCTCGCGCCGGGCGGAATTGTGCAACGGATGATTTCACTTCGAGGCCTCGCAATGCTAGACGCTTCAGGCGCATACCGGAACGCCGCTTTCACGGCTAATGCAAGGGCTCAAATTGGATAACGCGACGTCAATGCTGGTCTTGGGAATCGAGACCACCTGCGATGAAACCGCAGCCGCGGTGGTCGAGCGCCAGGCGGACGGCTCGGGGCGGATCCTGTCCAACATCGTGCGCTCGCAGACCGAAGAGCACGCGGCCTTCGGCGGCGTGGTGCCGGAGATCGCCGCGCGCGCCCATGTCGAAATGCTCGACGGCATCGTCGACCGCGCCATGAAGGACGCCGGCGTGGACTATGCGCAGCTTTCGGCGGTGGCGGCGGCGGCCGGTCCCGGCCTGATCGGCGGCGTCATCGTCGGGCTGACGACGGCGAAGGCGATCGCAATGGTGCACGACACGCCGCTGATCGCGGTGAACCATCTCGAAGCCCACGCGCTGACGCCGCGGCTGACCTGCGCGCTGGCGTTTCCCTACTGCCTGTTCCTCGCCTCCGGCGGTCACACCCAGATCGTTGCGGTGGTCGGCGTCGGCGACTATGTCCGGCTCGGCACCACCGTCGACGACGCCATGGGCGAGGCCTTTGATAAAGTGGCAAAGATGCTGGGCCTGCCCTATCCGGGTGGCCCGGAGGTGGAGCGCGCCGCTGACGGCGGTAATCCAAAACGGTTCGCGTTTCCGCGGCCGATGCTCGGGCGGGCGGACGCCAATTTTTCGCTGTCGGGGTTGAAGACCGCCGTGCGCAACGAGGCCGCGCGGCTCGATCCGATGGAGCCGCAGGATATCCGCGACCTCTGCGCCGGTTTCCAGGCGGCCGTGCTGGACTCGACCGCCGACCGGCTGAGCGTGGGCCTGAAATTGTTTCACGAGCAGTTCGGGCCGCCGCGCGCGCTGGTCGCCGCCGGCGGCGTCGCGGCCAACCGGGCGATCCGCAGCGCGCTGCAGGGTGTTGCGGCGAAAGCGCAGACCACGCTGATCATTCCGCCACCGGCGCTGTGCACCGACAACGGCGCGATGATCGCCTGGGCCGGCGCGGAGCGGCTGGCGCTGGGACTTGTCGATACGATGGACGCCGCCCCCCGCGCGCGCTGGCTGCTCGACGCCAGCGCCACGGCGCCGGCGGGATATGCGAATACGCGCGCTGGGTTTTAGGCGGAGAGGCACGCAATGCCGTCTTACACATCTGTCGCGGTGATCGGCGCCGGCGCGTGGGGAACGGCGCTCGCCGGCGTCGCCGCGCGGGCCGGGCGCGCGGTCACGCTTTACGCGCGCGATGCCGTTGTCGCGGCGCAGATCGCGGCCACGCGAAAGAATCCGAGATTGCCCGACGTGCTGCTGGATGCGGGCGTTGCCGTGACCGGCGACCTCGCGCAAGCCGCGCGCGCCGACATCATCCTGATCGCCACGCCGGCGCAGCATCTGCGCGAGGCGGTTGCGGCGCTCGCGCCGCATCTCGCCAGGGCGACGCCGGTGATTGCCACCGCCAAGGGCATCGAACGCGGCACCCACAAATTCATGACCGAGGTGATCGCGGAAACAGCCCCCGAGGCGCGGCCGGCGATCCTGTCGGGGCCGAGTTTCGCCGAGGACGTCGCGCGCGGCCTGCCGACCGCGGTGACCTTGGCGGCAAAGGACGAAACGCTGGCGCGCGCGTTGGTGCAGGCGCTGGGGTCTTCGACCTTCCGGCCCTATCACACGTCAGACGTCCGCGGCGTCGAGATCGGCGGCGCGGCGAAGAACGTGCTGGCGATCGCCGCCGGCATCGCGATGGGACGGAAACTCGGCGCGTCCGCGCAAGCCGCGCTGACCACGCGCGGCTTTTCCGAACTGATTCGGCTGGGGCGCGCCTGCGGCGCGCGCGGCGACACCATGGCGGGGCTGTCGGGGCTGGGCGATCTGATCCTGACCTGCTCCAGTCCGCAATCGCGCAACCTCGCGCTCGGCATCGCGCTCGGCCGCGGTGAGGCGCCGCCGCGTGACAAACTCGCCGAGGGCGAATTCACCGCGCCGGTGCTGATCGAACTGGCGGCTTCGCAAAATGTCGATATGCCGGTATCAAATGCGGTTGCGGCGATCCTGCGTGGCGCGGTGACGATCGATGCGGCAATCGAAAGTCTGCTGACGCGTCCGTTCAAGGCGGAGGGGTAATGTCTCTGCGTAAGGCGATGATCGCCTCATTGGCCTTGTTGCTCGTCTTTGCTGCTGGAGTGATGGTTTGGGATTTCCTGCAGCTTGGCCGCGAGATTCCGCAACTCGCTTCGCCGGATCGTCGGGCCGACCTGGTTAGAGTGGAAAAGTCTGCTCGCAGACTCACCCTCCTTCGCGGATCCGACGTCCAAAAGACCTACCAGATTTCACTAGGCAGGGAGCCCTATGGCCACAAATCGCAGGAAGGTGACGGGCGCACTCCGGAAGGAAGATACTTGATCAATTCCAGGAATGGCCGGAGTCACTTCCATCTCGCCCTGCACGTGTCGTACCCAAACACTGACGATCGGACGAGCGCACTGCGCCGGGGCGTATCGCCCGGCGGCGATATCATGATCCACGGGCTTCCCAACGGCATGGGTTGGTTGGATAAACTTCACCGGAGGCGCGATTGGACGGATGGCTGCATTGCCGTCACCGACTCGGAGATGGATGAAATCTGGGCGAAGGTCGCCAATGGCACATCGATCGAAATTCTACCCTAGGAGATTGCTCACATGGCGTACTGGCTGGTGAAATCCGAACCTTCGACCTGGTCGTGGGACCAGCAGGTGGCAAAGGGCGCCAAGGGCGAAGCCTGGACCGGGGTGCGCAATTTCACCGCGCGGCAAAACCTCGTGAAGATGAAGAAGGGCGACCTCGCCTTTTTCTATCATTCCAACGAGGGCAAGGAGATCGTCGGCATCGCCGAGGTGATCAAGGAAGCCTATCCCGACCCGACCGATAAAACGGGAAAATTCGTCTGCGTCGACATCAAGGCCGACAAGCCGCTGAAGACGCCGGTGACGATGGTGGCGATCAAGGCCGACAAGAAACTCGCCGACATGGCGCTGGTAAAATATTCGCGGCTGTCGGTGCAGCCGGTGACGGCGGAACAGTGGAAGCTGGTCTGCAAGATGGGCGGGCTATGATCCCGTGATCCTCATCCTGAGGAGGCGCACCAGCGCCGTCTCGAAGGATGAGTGGCACCGTTCGGGCCTCATGGTTCGAGACGCGCGAAGACGCGCTCCTCACTGTGAGGGATTGTGCGATCGGAAGAATTACGCCGCCGCGGCCGCCATCACCACCTGCGCCAGCAGCGCTTCGCGCTTCGACTGCGAGCGGTAGCCCTTCATGGTCGCGGCAAAACGTTCGAGGATGCCGTCCTCGAAGGCGGTGACGATGGTGTCGTGGACGTAGCTCTTGCGGCAGATCGCCGGCGTATTGGAGAGTTCGTCGGCGGCGGCGCGGACGGCGTCCAACACCTGCTTCTTGCGGCCGCGGGCGCTGGCGGCCGGTGAAATCCGCGACAGCGATTCCAGCACCACGGCCGACGCCATCAGGGTGCGAAAATCCTTCAGCGAAATCTTGATGCCGGCGATCTCGCGCAGGAAGGCGTTGACCTGGGTGGTGGAGACCGCGCGCACGTTGCCGGAATTGTCGCGGTACTGGAACATGCGCTTGCCCGGCACGCCACGCAGGATGCCGATGGCGCGCACCAGCTTGGCCGCGTCGCATTCCTTGCGCACGGCCTTGCCGCCCTTGGCCTTGAAGGACAGCACGACGGTGTCGTCTTCCAGCGTCACGTTGGATTTCAACATGCGTGGTGGCGCCGCGGGTGCCGTTGAGGCGGGCGTAGGATTCATTGCCGGGACGGATCGCGGTGCGCGCGATCAATTCGATCACCGCCGACAGCGCGAATTCGCGGGTCGGCGTGTCGCCCGACAGGTGCATCGAGACGTTGCGGCGGATCTTCGGCAGCGCCGCCACCAGCTTGGCCAGCCGATGCGCCTTGCGGTGCTCGCGGACCTTCTCCCAGTCGGAGTGATAGCGGTATTGCAGCCGGCCCGCGGCGTCGCGGCCGACCGCCTGCAGATGCGAATTCGGATCGGGCGAGTAGCGCACCTCGGCATAGGCCGGCGGCACCGCCATCGAGTGCAGGCGGCGGATGGTGCCGGCGTGGCGGATCTGGGTGCCGTTGGCGCGGACGAAGGAATAGCTCTTTCCCCGCTTGACGCGGCGGATGGTCAGCTCGTTCTGGTCGCCGAGCTTCAGGCCATGTTCGCTGGCGAGCGCCTCCACCGAGGCGCCCGGCTGCGGTTTTGCTGCCGGTTTCGTCTGGGGCGTTTTGGGTAGCTGACCGAGGGCTTTGGCCAGGGCAACGGCAGGATCGGCCGAACCGGGCCGCGCAGCCTCGAAATTCTGCTGATCCATCATGACTTTAGACGCCTTGCTCTAACCACACCCTGCTAATGCCGTTTATTGATCTTTGGTTCCGGCATGTGGCTTTCGCCCCGGGGAGGCCATTTAGGGGGTAATCGCCGGGAGCGCCAGCCCATCCCTCGGAGGCGACGGTTTCCAGATACCTCTAGGGGAACGCGCAGACCTGCCCTGCGGCCTTTTGACCAACCGAAAACGCGATCGTGATGGCCGCCCGACGGCCCGGACGCCCCCTGCGGCACCCCGCCGCGACCGCAGTTTTTCGTGATTTGATCCGTCGCAAGCAAACCGCCCGCCGAAGGTCGTATTGGTTCCGCTTGTCGGCGCCATCGGGGCCGACGCATAATCGTTATAACAACGAAGACGGCGTGCAGTGTCCGTGGTCACTGGCCGCAAGGGTGGAGGGTGTGAAATGTCCGACAAGATCTACGATGTGCCGGCCGAATGGTCGAAGCGCGCCTGGGTCGACCAGGCCAAGTACAAGGAAATGTACGCGCGCTCGGTCAGCGACCCCAACGGGTTCTGGGCCGAACAGGCCAAGCGCATCGGCTGGATGAAGCCCTTCACCAAGGTCGAAAACGCCTCCTTCGAGCCCGGCAAGATCTCGATCAAATGGTTCGAGGACGGCGTCCTCAACGTCGCCTGGAACTGCATCGACCGCCATCTCGACAAGCGCGGCGACCAGACCGCCATCATCTGGGAAGGCGACAACCCTTCCGAGTCCAAGCACATCACCTATCGCCAGCTGCACGACGAAGTCTGCAAGATGGCCAACATCCTGCGCACCCGCAACGTCAAGAAGGGCGACCGCGTCACCATCTACCTGCCGATGATCCCGGAGGCGGCCTACGCGATGCTGGCCTGCGCGCGGATCGGGGCGATCCATTCGGTGGTGTTCGCCGGCTTCTCGCCCGACAGCCTCGCCCAGCGCATCACCGACTGCCAGTCCAAGATCGTCATCACCGCCGACGAGGGCCTGCGCGGCGGCAAGAAGGTGCCGCTGAAGAGCCAACGTCGATGCCGCGATCGCCAAGAGCGGCGGCGTCGACTGGGTCGTCGTGGTCAAGCGCACCGGCGCCAAGGTCGACATGAATCCGTCGCGCGACCTCTGGTACCACGATGCGGCCGCGATGGTGACCACGGAATGCCCGGTCGAGCACATGCACGCCGAGGATCCCTTGTTCATCCTCTACACTTCGGGCTCGACCGGACAGCCCAAGGGCGTGCTGCACACCTCAGGCGGCTATCTGGTGTTCGCGTCGATGACGCATCAATATGTGTTCGATTATCACGACGGCGACATCTACTGGTGCACCGCCGACGTCGGCTGGGTCACCGGCCACAGCTACATTCTCTACGGGCCGCTGGCCAACGGCGCGACCACGCTGATGTTCGAGGGTGTGCCGAATTACCCCGATAATTCGCGGTTCTGGAACGTCATCGACAAGCACAAGGTCAACATCTTCTACACCGCGCCGACCGCGATCCGCGCGCTGATGCAGTCGGGCGACGAGCCGGTGAAGAAGACCTCGCGCAAGTCACTTCGATTGCTCGGCAGCGTCGGCGAGCCGATCAACCCGGAAGCCTGGGAATGGTATCATCGCGTCGTCGGCGACGATCGCTGCCCGATCGTCGACACCTGGTGGCAGACCGAGACCGGCGGCATCCTGATCACGCCGCTGCCGGGCGCGACGAAACTCAAGCCGGGTTCGGCGACGACGCCGTTCTTCGGCGTGGTGCCGGAAATCGTCGATGCCGATGGCAAGGTCTTGGACGGCGAATGCCAGGGCAATCTGTGTATCGCGAAATCATGGCCGGGCCAGATGCGTACAGTCTATGGCGATCACGCCCGTTTCGAGCAGACCTATTTTTCCACCTACAAGGGAAAGTATTTTACCGGTGACGGCTGCCGCCGCGACGCCGACGGCTATTACTGGATCACCGGCCGCGTCGACGACGTCATCAATGTCTCGGGCCATCGCATGGGCACCGCGGAAGTCGAAAGCTCGCTGGTGGCGCATGCCAAGGTCTCGGAGGCGGCCGTGGTCGGCTATCCCCACGACATCAAGGGCCAGGGCATCTACGCCTATGTGACGCTGATGGCCGGCGAGGAACCGAGCGAGGAGTTGCGCAAGGAGCTGGTGGCGTGGGTGCGCAAGGACATCGGGCCGATTGCTTCCCCCGACCAGATCCAGTTCGCACCGGGCCTGCCGAAGACCCGCTCCGGCAAGATCATGCGGCGCATCCTGCGCAAGATCGCCGAGGACGAGCCGGGAAGCCTCGGGGACACCTCGACCTTGGCCGATCCCGCCGTGGTCGACGATCTCGTCGAGCACCGCCAGAACAAGAAGGACGCCTCGGCGTAGAGGCCGTTGCTTGAACCTCGCCCCGCTTGCGGGGAGAGGTCGGATTGCGAAGCGATCCGGGCGAGGGGACTCACCGCGAATATTTCTGCGAGAAAATTTGCGGAAACAGCCCCTGACCCCACGCCTCTCCCCGCAAGCGCGGGGCGAGGGAGAGCACTTGCGCAGCGGCGACATTCCGCTCGAAAAACCTGCCGCACGCCCATCGCCCTCACGCATTTGTCAGGGGCGAGCAAGCCGGCGCTGTCGCTTTCCCGGCGGGTGTTGTTTTCCAGACATTTACTTTGTTTCCAACATTCCTCCTTTTGCCGGCACGGGGGTGCCCGGCGGGGCGCCCGTGGAAACCATCCGGTTAACGCGCGCGGTTAAAAATGCGTGGGCAAATCTGCGTTTCGCTAGATTTGCATCCAATTTCACGCACCCGTTGGGGTGACCGAAGGCAGAGCGGAGAGATTGATGTCGATAAGGATTGCGGTGGCGCTGGCAGCCACCATCGCGGCGGGGGTCTTGATGTCGACGGCGGCGCACGCGCGGCCGGACGTGGTGGGTTTCCGCGGCGACTATTCGCCGGGCACGATCGTGGTGAAGACCAATGAGCGCCGGCTCTATCTGGTGGTCGATCAGGACCACGCCGTGCGCTATCCGGTCGGCGTCGGCAAGGCCGGCAAGCAATGGGCCGGCGTGACCCGGATCGACGGCAAGTATCTTCACCCAGCCTGGGCGCCACCGGCCGACGTCAAGCGCGACAAGCCGTCGATCCCAGACGTGATTCCGGGTGGCTCGCCGCATAACCCGATGGGCGTCGCCGCGATGACGCTGGCCGGCGGCGAATACGCGATCCACGGCACCAACGTGCCCGGTTCAGTCGGCGGGTTCGTCTCCTACGGCTGCATCCGCATGCTGAACCCGGACATCACCGATCTCTTTGAGCGTGTCTCGGTCGGCACGCCGGTGGTGGTGACGCACTAGGCCCAACCTCAGCCTCTCAAAAATCCGAGGCGATGCCCTTGGTCTCCCAATCGCCGTAGCGGGTCGGCTCGGGGCCCTTCGGGCCCTGGAACTCCCTGGGCCTCGGGTTCGCATTTGCCTCGGCTTCTTTCCTGCGCGCTTCGGCTTCGGCGAGCGCCCGCTGCGCCGCCGGCGCTAGCGGCTTGCGTTCCGCCTCCGGGCCGGCGGCTTCAGGCAATGAGGGGTTGTCTTTCATCTCTCGATTTCCAACGGCCAGGGGCCGCACTCAATTCGGCTTCTCAGCTCAAACATGGTATGGCATCGGCGAATTCGATAGGGCAATTCTTATATTTGGCATATTCGGGTGGCAAAAGTGATTTCCTTCCCGCCGCATAAGCTGAAACGCTGAGCGCTGTTTGATTCTGCGAGATATTACCGCTCCATGCCTCCTCAACGATTCGCCCTGCCATCCGAGGTGCCTGGTCTGGCGGCGCGGCGGATCGCTGCCGATATTCTTGACGGCGTGCTGCATAAGCACCGCACGCTGGACGAACAGCTCGATGGCGCCGCGGCTCATCCCGGATTGAAGACATTGTCCGACCGCGACCGCGCGCTGATGCGGCGGCTGGTGGCGACCATCCTGCGTCGGCTTGGCACGCTCGGCCATCTGTTGTCGCGGTTGCTCGATCGCGGCGTTCCCACCGACGCGCCGCGCGCGCAAAGCGCACTCCTGATCGGCGCCGCGCAGATTCTCTGGATGGACGTTCCCGACCATGCCGCGGTCGATCTATCGGTGCGGCTGGTGCAGTCGGACCGCCGGGCCGCGAAATACGCCGGCCTCGTCAACGCGGTGCTGCGCCGCTGCGCGCGCGAGGGGCAACCGCTGATCGACGAAGTCAAGGCGAAGACACTCGATATTCCCGAGTGGTTGCTCGCGCGCTGGATCGCGCATTACGGCGAGAGCGTCGCGCGCGACATCGCGCGGGCGATCAGCCACGAGCCCTCGCTCGACATCACCGTGAAATCCGACCCCGAGCACTGGGCAAGCCGGCTGCACGGCGAAACGCTGCCGACAGGAACCGTGCGCACGCTGTTGCAGGGCTCGGTGAAGTTGCTGCCGGGCTTTGCCGAGGGACAATGGTGGGTGCAGGATGCCGCCGCCGCGCTGCCGGCGCGCCTGCTCGGCGACATCGCCGGCAAATCCGTCGCCGACCTCTGCGCCGCGCCGGGCGGCAAGACCGCGCAACTCGTTCAGGCCGGCGCGCGCGTCACCGCGGTCGACCGTTCGCCGGCCCGCATGGCGCGGCTAACCGACAACCTCGCGCGGCTTTCGATGGAGGCGGACACAGCCGTCGCCGACGCCACCGAGTGGCAGGGGGCCAGGAGCGGCGAAAGCTTTGACGGTATCCTGATCGACGCGCCCTGCACCTCGACCGGCACCATCCGCCGGCATCCCGATGTCGCCTGGCTGCGGCTGGAGGCTGATATCGGTGCGCTGGCGGCGCTGCAGAAGCGCCTGCTGCAGCGGGCGGTCGCGCTGCTCCGTCCCGGCGGGACCCTGGTCTACTGCACCTGCTCGCTGGAACCGGAAGAGGGTGAGCGGGCGATCGCCGCCCTGCTCGCCTCCGAACCGGCGGTGCGCCGTGCGCCGATCGGGGCCGGCGAGGTCGCCGGACTGACCGAAATCCTGACCGCCGAGGGCGACCTGCGGACGCTGCCCTGCCACCTGCCGCACCCCGACCCCCGGCTGAGCGGTCTTGACGGCTTTTACGCCGCGCGGCTGGTTAAATCCTGATTTTGCACCGGATTTTCGCCCCGCCCCGCTGATTCGCCCCTTTTCAAGGTGGTGTCTTGGGGGCGTTTCCGGATTAAAAGGATTCGCAAATCGGAATCCTCCAATCAAGGGCAAGCGTGTCGGTCGCTCAACGCAGACGCATCTCGACGCTGATCATGGGCCGCTTCGCGCGGAACCTGATGGCGCGCGCGAGCGGTGCCACGGTGGCGCTGTCCAGGCTGTGGCCGGGCCGCACCGACCGGCTGATCATCGCCCCGCACGATTTGCGTACCGCCGACGCCACCCGCGCGGCTGAAATCTATGCCGGCCGCTTCGTGTTCGCCGGCAAGATCGTCACCTGCCACGGCCGCTCGATCTTCGACCTCGAACCGCCGTCGGAGGACTGGGAAGTGGCGCTGCTCGGCTTCGGATGGCTGCGGCATCTGCGCGCCGCCGACACCACCCTGACCCGGGCCAACGCCCGCGCGCTGGTCGACGACTGGCTTTCGAATAATTCGCGCAAGCGCCCCGTCGGCCGCCGCGCCGACGTGCTGTCGCGCCGCGTGATCTCGCTGTTGTCGCAGGCGCCGCTGGTACTCGGCGATACCGATGGCAAGTTCTACCGGCGCTATTTGCGCGGGCTGGCGCGCGAGATCCGTTATCTGCGCTACACGATGATGGATATCGACGGCGTGCCGCGGCTGCAGGTGCTGATCGCACTGTGCTATGCCTCGCTCTGCCTTGCCAATCAGGGAAGTTACATCCGCGCCGCTACGCGAAAGCTCTCCGACGAGCTGCAGCGCCAGATCCTGCCCGATGGCGGCCACATCTCGCGCAATCCCGGCGCGCTGATCGAACTGTTGATCGACCTGTTGCCGCTGCGGCAGACCTTTGCGGCCCGCAACATCGCGCCGCCGCCGGCGCTCTTGAACGCGATCGACCGCATGATGCCGATGCTGCGCTTCTTCCGCCACGGCGACGGCAGCTTCGCGCTGTTCAACGGCATGAGCAGCGCGCCATCGGACATTCTGGCCACGCTGCTGGCCTATGACGACACCCACGGTGTGCCGATGGCCAGCATGCCGCATACCGGCTATCAGCGCCTCGACGCCGGCGCGATGACGCTCATCATCGACACCGGCGCACCACCGCCGACGAGCGTCAGCCAGGAGGCCCATGCCGGCTGCCTTTCGTTCGAGCTGTCCTCGGGGCCGAGCCGGATCGTCACCAATTGCGGCATGCCCTCGACCAGCCGCGAAAACTGGCGCGTGTTCGCGCGCTCGACGGCGGCGCATTCGACGCTGACCTATCACGAGACCTCGTCCTGCCAGTTCGTCGAGCTGTCGGCGATGAAGCGGCTGCTGCACGGCGCGCCTGTCGTCAGCGGCCCATCGAACGTGGAAAGCTACCGCGAGGTGGTGGCCAACGGCGTGCTGTTGACGACCTCCCATGATGGATACCTGCCGCGCTTCGGCGTCGTGCATCGCCGGGCGCTTATGGTCGCGCTTGACGGCTCGAGACTCGACGGCGAGGATACCGTGGCGCCGGCGCCGGGCGCCCGCACCAAGGGCAACGACGCCGATTACGCGGTGCGGTTTCATTTGCATCCGTCGGTAAAGGCGAGCCGGCTCAGCGACGCCCGCGGCGTCATGCTGGTGCTGCCGAACCGCGACGTCTGGACCTTCGAGGCGCTCGACGACAAGGTCGAGCTGGAAGACAGCGTATTCCTGGCCGGAAACGACGGCCCCCGCCGCACCGCCCAGATCGTGATCAGGCAGGATTCCCGGAACGCCCCCTCGATCCGCTGGAGTTTCGTGCGTTCGACGACGTCGCCCTCGAACACCGCGGCCAGGCGCGGCGCCCGCCGGGAGCCGGAATTGCCGCTGTAGAAAAATGTCGCGCAAGATGCGGGGATCGGCCGTATCTGACCGTTGTGAACGCCGTCGAAAGCTGCTAACGACCCGTCGCTCGCGCGACTGGCGACTTTGGATGGAGCACCATCGGGAAGCGCGGGAATGTCTGCCGCGCGCCTGGGCAATAGCACCCTTTAACAGAGGAACTTGCCCATGACTGACCATCCACGCCGCGTAACCCGCGCCCTGTTGTCCGTTTCAGACAAAGCCGGCCTGATCGAATTCGCCCGCGCGCTCGCCGGCCACGGCGTCGAGCTGGTTTCCACCGGCGGCACCGCCAAGGCGATCGGCGCGGCCGGATTGAAGGTGCGGGACGTTTCGGAACTGACCGGGTTCCCCGAGATGATGGACGGGCGCGTCAAAACCCTGCATCCCAAGGTGCATGGCGGGCTGCTCGCGATCCGTGACAATGCCGAACATGCGCAGGCGATGAAGGACCACGGCATCGCGCCGATCGACCTTCTGGTGGTCAATCTCTATCCGTTCGAGGCTACCGTCGACAAAGGCGCCGGCTTCGAGGAGTGCATCGAGAATATCGACATCGGCGGGCCCGCGATGATCCGCGCCGCGGCGAAGAACCATGATGACGTCGCCGTGGTCGTCGAGGCCTCCGATTACCAGGCGGTGCTCGACGAGCTCGCCGCCAATGCCTGCGGCACCACGCTGCCGCTGCGGCGGCGTCTCGCCGCCAAGGCCTATGCCCGCACCGCCGCCTATGATGCCGCGATCTCGAACTGGTTCGCAGCTCAGCTCAAGACCGATGCGCCGGACTATCGCGCCTTCGGCGGGCGGCTGATCCAGGCGCTGCGCTATGGCGAGAATCCGCACCAGACCGCCGCGTTCTACCGCACCCCCGACAAACGCCCGGGCGTCGCCACCGCGCGGCAATTGCAGGGCAAGGAACTGTCCTACAACAACATCAACGACACCGACGCGGCCTATGAATGCATCGCCGAGTTCGACCCAAAGCGAACCGCGGCCTGCGTCATCGTCAAGCACGCCAACCCCTGCGGCGTCGCCGAGGGTCCCGATCTCGGCACCGCTTATCGCAAGGCGTTCGCCTGCGACACCCAGTCGCCCTATGGCGGCATCATCGCCGTCAACCGCACGCTCGATGCGGAAACCGCGCGCGTCATCACGGAAATCCTCACCGAGGTCATCATCGCGCCCGACGCGACCGAGGAGGCGATTGCGATCATCGCCAAGCGGCGCAATCTGCGGCTCTTGCTGGCCGGCAGCCTGCCCGATCCGCGCGCGTCGGGCCTGACCGCGAAGACCGTCGCCGGGGGTCTTCTCGTGCAGAGCCGCGACAATGCCGTAGTCGACGACATCACGCTGAAGACGGTGACCAAGCGGGCGCCGACCGAGGCCGAGCTGCGCGACCTCAAATTCGCGTTCCGCGTCGCCAAGCACGTTAAATCCAACACCATCGTCTATGCCAAGGATCTCGCCACCGTCGGAATCGGCGCAGGCCAGATGAGCCGGGTGGATTCCTCGCGCATCGCCGCGCGCAAGGCGCAGGACGCGGCGCTGGAGGCGAAGCTTGCCGAACCCATGACCAAAGGCTCGGTGGTTGCGTCGGATGCGTTCTTCCCGTTCGCCGACGGCCTGCTGGTCGCAATCGAGGCGGGCGCCACGGCGGTGATCCAGCCCGGCGGCTCGATCCGCGACGACGAGGTGATCAAGGCGGCCGACGAGGCCGGCATCGCCATGGTGTTCACCGGCGTCCGGCATTTCCGGCACTAATCCCGCACGATCGTCGTCCCTGCGAAACAGGGACCCCTAGCTAGCCACCGGCGTTGTTTGAGACGAAAGGCCTCTACCCGAGTGCCCTAGCGAGATGACACGGGCGCATGGGTCCCGCTTTTACCCACGCCCGCGCCAACAATGCCTGCCTCTGTATACCGAAAATGGCTGACTTGGCTCGTTTCCGCGAGCATCCTTGCCTTTTCGGCATAATCTGTATACATCTTGGATGCACAAAGTCCGACCACGGGAATTTCCGCATGGCTCAATCCTTCCCGATGAACGCCTGGTACGCCGCCGCCTGGGACGCCGACATCAAGCACGCGCTGTTTCCGCGCACGATCTGCGGCAAGCACGTCGTGATGTACCGGCAGGCCAACGGACAGGTGACCGCCCTGGAGGATGCCTGCTGGCATCGCCTGGTGCCGCTGTCGAAGGGCCGACTCGAGGGCGACAGCGTGGTGTGCGGCTATCACGGCCTGAAATTCAATTCCTTCGGCCGTTGCACTTTCATGCCGTCGCAGGAAACCATCAATCCGTCGGCCTGCGTGCGCGCCTATCCCGCCATCGAGCGTCACCGCTTCATCTGGCTTTGGATGGGCGATCCGGCGCTGGCCGACCCCGCGCTGGTTCCGGACATGCACTGGAACGACGATCCGGCTTGGGCCGGCGACGGCAAGACCATTCAGGTTAAATGCGATTACCGGCTGGTGGTCGATAATCTGATGGATCTGACGCATGAGACCTTCGTCCATGGCGGCAGTATCGGCAATGACGCCGTCGCCGAAGCGCCGTTCGACGTGACCCATGGCGACAAAACTGTCACCGTGACGCGCTGGATGCGCGGCATCGAGGCGCCACCGTTCTGGGCCGCGCAATTGCAAAACCCGGGACCGGTCGACCGCTGGCAGATCATTCGTTTCGAGGCGCCCGGCACCGTCATCATCGATGTCGGGGTGGCGCCGGCCGGCACCGGCGCGCCCGAAGGCGACCGCTCGCAGGGCGTCAACGGCCATGTGCTCAACACCATGACGCCGGAAACCGCAACCACCTGTCACTATTTCTGGGCGTTCGTGCGCAACTATCGCCTGACCGAACAAAAGCTCACCACCGAAATCCGCGAAGGGGTTTCAGGCATTTTCCACGAGGACGAAATCATCCTCGAAGCCCAGCAGCGCGCGATCGACGAGAATCCCGATCGCGTGTTCTACAATCTCAGCATCGACGCCGGCGCGATGTGGGCGCGGCGCATGATCGATCGCATGGTGGCACGGGAAAACCCGTCTTCCGTGCTGCAGGCCGCGGAGTGAGGCGGTGAGCGAACGCGATCCCGACCGTGCGGTATCCCAGACGGTTCGCGCGCAGCTCGCGCTGCGCGACCTGATCCTTTCCGGCCGGCTGCGGCCGGGCGAGCGAATTTCGGAACTCGGCGCGGTCGAAACGACCGGCGTGTCGCGAACGCCGGTGCGCATGGCGCTGGTCCGGCTCGAGGAGGAGGGCCTGCTGGAAGCGATTCCGTCCGGCGGGTTCATGGTGAAGGCGTTCAGCGAGCGCGACATCCTCGATTCGATCGAACTGCGCGGAGTGCTCGAAGGTCTTGCGGCGCGCTTCGCCGCCGAGCGCGGCGTCTCCGCGCGGGACCTGGAGCCCCTGAAAGAGAGTCTTGCCGAGCTGGATCAGCTGGTGACGCAGGATCCGGTTTCGGTGGAAGCGTTTTCGTCCTACGTGGCGATGAACGCCCGCTTCCACGCGCTGCTGACGGAATTGTCGCACAGCCCGCCGCTGATTCGGCAGATCGACCGCGCCTCGGCGTTGCCGTTCGCCTCGCCCAGCGGCTTCGTGATGGCGCAATCGGTGCTGCCGGAAGCGCACCAGATCCTGATCATCGCGCAGGACCATCATCGCATCGTGGTCGATGCGATTGAAAACCGCGAAGGGGCAAGGGCGGAAGCGGTCATGCGCGAGCATGCGCGCCTCGCCGCGCGGAACCTGCGGCTGGCGCTGCGCAATCGAACCCATCTGGACCTGCTGCCGGCGCTTGCTCTAATCCGTTCTCCGATCGCCGAGTAGGTTTCAAACATGCGATTTGCGCAGAAATGGACGGCATGCACGGTTCACGCGATCCGCGACGTGGCGCCCGCGATCCGCGAATTCGTGTTGCGGCCCGAGGGAGGGGCTTGCGAAAACTACGCCGTCGGCAGCCATGTCAACGTCGGCGTGCTGATCGATGGGCGGCCGGAGACGCGCAGCTATTCGCTGGTCGGCGAGTTCAGTCGCCAGGGTTACCGGATTGCCGTCCGGCGCGCGCCTGACAGTCGCGGCGGCTCGCGCTATATGTGGTCGCTGAAGCCGGGCGCGCGGATCGAGGTATCCACCCCTGCATCATTGTTCGAGATCGACAGGTCGCGAAAATCCTATTGCCTGGTCGCGGGCGGGATCGGCGTCACGCCGATCACCGGTATCGCCGGTGCGCTTATACGCCGCAACGCCGACCTCGAACTGCACTACGCCGTCAGTTCGCGGCGCGACGCCGCGTATCTCGATGAGCTCGCAGAATTGCTCGGAGATCGCCTGATCGTCCACGCGAGCGACGAGGGCAACCGGATCGACCTCGATGATACGTTCGGCCGGCTGCCCGCGAACTCGCAGGCGGTGCTGTGCGGTCCGATGCGGCTGCTCGAGGCGGCGCGGCACAGCTGGGCGTCGGCCGGGCGCCCGCCGGCCGATCTGCGCTACGAGACGTTCGGCTCGAGCGGCCTTCTGCCGACCGAATCGTTCCGGGTCCGGATCGACCGTTCCGGCCGGGAGATCGTGGTCGGCGAAAACAAATCGATGCTGGCGGCGCTCAGCGAGGCCGGCTTCGAGGTGATGTCGGATTGCCAGCGCGGCGAATGCGGCGTCTGTGCGATCGATGTCGTCGCCGTGGACGGCCAGATCGATCATCGCGATGTCTTCTTCAGCGATCATCAGAAGAAGGCGAGCGGCAAGATCTGTCCCTGTGTCTCGCGCGCCGTCGGAGCAATCACCGTGAACACGCTCTATCGGAGCGATGAAAGATCGGGCGCTTGATCCCGATCCACCCGCGCTAACAGCAGCAGTCCCGCCACGAAGAACAATACCAACACCGCCATGCCGGCCTTCTGGCTTGCGGTGACGGCGGTGATGGCGCCGATCAATAGCGGACCAACGAAAGACGTCACCTTTCCCGTCAGCGCGAACAGTCCGAAATATTGCGCGATACGATCCTTCGGCGCCAGGTGGATCAACAGCGTCCGCGATGCCGCCTGCAGCGGACCGCCGGCGGCCCCGATCAGGCAGCCGAGCAAGAGATAGGCGCGCTCGGCGGGAGCGGCGAACAGCGCGCCGCCGGGGGCGGGCGGCGCGACGCTGATGAAGAGTATCCTGTCCTTGTCCACCAGCAGGATCGCGACGATCGCAAACAGCAGCAACAGCATGCTGCCCCTGATCACGCGCTTCGGTCCGAGCTTGTCGTCGAGCTTGCCGCCGAGCCACGCCCCGAACGTGCCGGCGATGGCGAGAACGATCCCGAACGTGCCGATCTGAATCGTGTTCCAGCCGAACGTGCCGGCGGCGTAGATGCCGCCGAAGGCAAACAGCGACACCAGCGCGTCGGTGTAGATCATGTTGGCGAGCAGGAACGCGGCCAGCGATTTCTGCTTCGGCAAGTCGGCCAGCGTCTGCTTCAGTTCGCCAAAACCCTCAAGCACCGCCTCGCCGATCCGTCGCCGCGCGGGATAATCCGGCGTCAGCAAGAACATCGGCAGCACGAAGACGATGAACCAGATGCCGGTCAAAGGACCCGAGATGCGGTCGCCCTGGTGGGTGAGGGGATCGAGACCGAACAGCGGTGTGAGACCGAACAGCGTGCGTCCGGTTTCGGGGCTTGCGGCGAGAAAGCCGAGCACCAGGATGAGGCTCAGGATGCCGCCGACATAACCGGTGGCCCAGCCGGTGCCGGACAATCGCCCGATCTGGTCGGGCGGCACCAGCGTCGGCATCATTGCATTGTTGAAGACGGTGGCGAATTCGGCGCCGATGGTCGCGAGCCCATAGGCGAGCAGCAGCGGCGGAATCACGCTGGGGTCGCCGGGCTTGCCGAACCACATCAGCGACGAACCGATAACGAGCATGGCGCCGAACGCCGCGATCCACGGCTTGCGCCGTCCGCTGGCATCCGCGATCGCGCCGAGAACCGGCGACAGCAATGCGATCAGCAATCCTGCTGCGGCGGTCGCAAAACCCCACAGCGATTGACCGCTCGCGGCATCTGACGCGACATGGGTGGCGAAATAAGGCGCGAATACAAAGGTGGTGATCAGCGTGAAATAGGGCTGCGCCGCCCAGTCGAAGAAAATCCAGCTAATGACGGCGGCACGCGAAGGATAATTCTGCTGTATGCCAGTAACGTGCGCATCCGTAGCGATCACCGCCATGCCCGAAAATTTCCTTATTCCATCACGAGGAGGCGTTTTGCCTCCTGCATCGGAACCCATATAGCATCGGCGGCTGTGACGGCCTTGCGAAATTGCTGGCGCCATATTGGCTCTAACCCGCGGCGGAATTTTGATGATTTTAGTTGGACCTGAACGGCGCCGGATCGTTGCGGCACTCCTGCTCATTGTGGCCTCTTGCCTGCCCGCCGCCGCGCAGGAGCGCGGCGTCTACACACCGCCGGCGCTGGATGCCATTCATGCCGTTGCCGCCGAACACGGCATGGTGGTTGCGCAGGAGAAGATCGCAGCGCGGATCGGCGCCGACGTGCTGCGGCGTGGCGGCAACGCGGTCGATGCGGCGGTGGCGACCGGTTTTGCAATGGCGGTGACGTATCCGCGCGCGGGAAACATCGGTGGCGGCGGCTTCATGGTGATTCACTCGGTTGATCACCACGAGGACGTCGCGATCGATTATCGCGAAACCGCGCCGGGCGCGACCACGCCTGACATTTTCCTCGGGCCCGACGGCAAGCCCGACCCCACGAAATCGCGCGACTCCGCACTCGGCATCGGCGTTCCCGGCACCGTGGCCGGTCTTGCGCTGGCGCTGGAGAAATATGGTTCGGGCAAGTTTACCCTCGCCGAATTACTGAAGCCGGCGATCGAAGCGGCGCGCGACGGCCTTCCCCTCGAAGACGACATGGCGGACACCCTGCCCGGAATCTACCGTCGGCTGGCGCGCTGGCCGGCATCGGCGAAGATCTTTTCCCGCAGCGATGGCGGCCCGTTGCACCAGGGCGATCTGCTGGTGCAGAGCGATCTGGCGGCGACGCTCACGGCAATCGCCGAGCAGGGGCCTCGCGGATTTTATGAAGGCCCGGTCGCCGAAAAGCTCGCGAAGGCGGTGCGCGACGCCGGCGGGATCCTGACGCCGGAGGATCTGAAATCCTATGCCGCCGCGATCCGCACGCCGGTGCGCGGCAGCTACCGCGGCTATGACATCGTCTCGATGCCGCTGTCCTCGTCCGGCGGCGTGGTGCTGCTGGAGATGCTGAATATCCTCGAAGGCTTTCCGCTTTCCGACATGAAGCAGGGCTCGGCGCCGGAGCTGCACGTCCTGATCGAGGCGATGAAGCGCGCCTACGCCGACCGCGCGCGCTATCTCGGCGATCCCGCCTTCGTCAGCGCGCCGGTGATGGCGCTGACGTCGAAGGATTATGCGGCCAAACAGCGCGCCTCGATCGATCTTGACCGCGCGACGCCGTGGACCGATGCGCTGTCGGCGCTGCCGCCGCGCGAAGGCAGCAACACCACGCATTTCTCCGTGGTCGATAGTCAGGGCAATGCGGTCAGCAACACCTATACCCTGAATTTCCCCTACGGCGTCGGCATGGTTGCCGAGGGCACCGGCGTGATGCTCAACAACGAGCTCGACGATTTCACCGCCGCGCCCGGCGCTTCCAATGCGTTCGGCCTGGTCGGCTTCGAGGCCAACCTGCCCGGGCCGGGAAAACGGCCGCTGTCCTCGATGTCGCCGACCATCGTCCTGAAGGACAACAAGCCGGTTCTGGTGACGGGCTCGCCGGGGGGCAGCCGCATCATCTCCACGGTGCTGCAGGTGATCGTCAACGTGCTCGACTACCACATGGATGTCGCCGCCGCGGTCGATGCGCCGCGGCTGCACCACCAATGGCTGCCGGACGAGGTCCGGATCGAGCGTGGCTTTGCCGAGGACACCCTGGCGGAGCTGAAGGCCAGGGGGCATCAACTGGTCGAGCCGATGGGCCAGACCTCGGCCAATTCGATCGCTGTCACGCCAAACGGATTGCTCGGCGCCCCCGATCCGCGTACCCGTGGCGCGGAGGCGGCCGGACAATAGGTCCAACGGCACAATCGGCGGGAAACACCGCGAGGGAGGAATGATGACATCGCTCAAGGGCAAGACGCTGTTCGTATCCGGCGGCAGCCGCGGCATCGGCCTTGCGATTGCGTTGCGCGCGGCGCGGGACGGCGCCAATGTCGCGATCGCCGCCAAGACCGCGGAGCCGCACCCGAAGCTCAAGGGCACCATCTACACCGCCGCCGACGAGATTCGCGCGGCCGGCGGCAAGGCGTTGCCGATTCTCTGCGACATCCGCGAGGAAGCCCAGGTGATCGACGCAATCGACAAGACCGTCGCCGAGTTCGGCGGCATCGATATCTGTGTCAATAATGCCAGCGCCATCAGCCTGACCAATTCGCAGGCGACCGACATGAAGCGGTTCGACCTGATGATGGGCATCAATACCCGCGGCACCTTCATGGTCTCGAAATACTGCATCCCGCATCTGAAGAAGGCGGAAAACCCGCACATCCTGATGCTGTCGCCGCCGCTCGACATCAAGGCGAAATGGTTCGAGCATTCGACCGCCTACACGTTGGCGAAATTCGGCATGAGCCTGTGCGTGCTGGGCCTGTCCGCCGAACAGAAGGCGGCCGGCATCGCCGTCAATGCGCTGTGGCCGCGCACCACCATCGCCACCGCCGCGGTCGGTAATCTCCTCGGCGGCGACGCCATGATGCGCGCCAGCCGCACGCCTGACATCATGGGCGACGCCGCTCACGTGATCTTCACAAAGCCGTCGCGCGAATTCACCGGACAGTTCTGCATCGACGACAAGGTGCTCTACGACAGCGGCGTGCGCGATTTCGAACCGTACCGCGTCGATCGGAAGGTCGCGCTGATGTCGGATTTCTTCGTACCGGATGACGATGTTCCGCCGCCCGGCGTTACCGTGATGGCGCTGCCTTCCGTTGGCGTGGTGCAGAAGGCGCGTTAAAAGGGACCTGGGCCGGGAGGGGGACAGCGTGGGTTCGCGAAAGCTGATCGCTGGTCTACTGATCCCGGTCGCGCTCGCGGTATCGGCCGTCGTCTATCGCCCCGATCGCGCCATCCGCGTGGCGACCGGTGCGGTGGCCCACAACGTCTGCTCGAAAACCTTTGTCTCCGGGCTCGATCCGCAGACGGTCTTTTCGGAAACCATCGACCGCGCCGGGATCCGCCGGTTGCGCTGGGGCCTGAACTATCGGCTCGATCTCACCGGCCAGAGCGTCGATGCCTCGCTGGCGGGGCTGTTCGGCAGCCATGCGGTGTTTCACGACGGGCTCGGCTGCGTGCTGACGCACGGTTCGCGCGAGCCCTACATTCTCAGGAGCGACATCGCGGCCCTGAAGACGCCGAGAGCGCCGCCCCTACTGGGCGAGATTGCGGGGCCGGCACCGGTCGAACCGGCCGACCCGAAACTGAAGGCCGCGCTCGATCACGCCTTCGAGGAGCCGCCGGCGCCGCCGTTCCGCCGGACCAAGGCGGTCGTCGTGGTGCGCGACGGCAGCGTGATCGCCGAGCGCTATGCCGATGGGATCGGCGTCGATACGCCCCTGCTCGGCTTCTCCATGACGAAGTCGGTCATCAACGCGCTGATGGGAATCCTGACGGTACAGGGCATCGTCACCCCGTCGATGCCGGCGCCGATCCCGGAATGGCGCGCGCCGACCGACCCCCGCCACGAGATCGAGGTCGGGCATTTGATGCGGATGACCACGGGACTGGCGCTGGATGAAACCAACAGCGGGTTCGATCCCGCGAGCCAGATGATCTATCTGCACGACGACATGGCGGGTTTCGCCGTGAAGGCTGCGATGATCGCGCCGCCCGGCAAGCGCTGGGCGTATTCGAGCCCAACCACGGAGCTGCTGGCGCGGATCATCCGCGACGCCGTCGGCGGCCCCGAGAAGACGCTGGCGTTCGCCTGGCGTGAGCTGTTCAACCCGCTGGGCATGCGCAACGTGACCCTGGAATTCGACGGCGCCGGCACGCTGCAGGGATCGACCTACATGCTGGCGAGCGCCAGGGATTGGGCGCGATTCGGGCTGCTCTATCTGAACGACGGCGAGATCGACGGCCATCGCATCCTGCAGGACGACTGGGTGGATTTTTCGGCCTCCGCTACGCTCGATACCGACTATGGCGCCGGCTTCTGGACCAATCGCAGCGATCACCCTCATGCCAAGGGGCGCGTCCGGCTCGGGATTCCCCGCGACGCCTTCTTTGCCTCCGGCGATCTCGGCCAGCGCATCGTGATCATTCCGTCGCAGCATCTGGTGGTGGTGCGGCTCGGTGATTCCGTCGATCCCACCGGCGACATCCGAGGCCTCGGCCGGCTTGTGAAGGAAGTGATCGCGGCAACGCAGCCGTGAGGCGCAAAAGTCTAGATCACCGATCCATTCAGCGCCGATCGCCAATGGAGCTCACGTTCCTTCAACAGGGTATCCCTGACATAGGGCAAGTCCTCGTCCTTTAACTGCTCGAGCGGCTCGAAGGCGAAGGCGTCCGCGCCGTGCGTCGCCCATGCGCGCTGCAGCTCGCGGTTGGAATGGCCGCCGGCGCGGAGCGAGAACCAGATCCGGTTCTGGATGGTCTCGAGATTGAGGGTCTGGCCGATCCAGGTCTGCCCCGTAGGCGCGCAGCGAACCGCGTAAATGCCGGCGGCGCTCTTGCGCTTCTTGTAGGCGGCGATGGCCGCCTTCCTGTCGTCGATTTTCATGTGCCGCTCCCGGGCCGGATCCGCTGGACCGGCCGGGATTAGCGGATAACAGCGGGCGCGTCAATTATACCCGGGTAAAATAATGGGTTTCAGCGCCCGACCATATACGGCCCGCCTTTTTCCAGCGCGCGCCTGTAGGCCGGGCGGGCATGAATGCGATCCAGGAACGCCATCGCCTTGGGGTGCCCCTGATCGAGCCCGCCGCGCGCGGCGGCGGCCTCCAGCGGAAAGCTCATCTGGATGTCGGCGGCGGTGAATTCATTGCCGGCGAACCAGTCGTTTTTTTCGAGTTCGCTCTCCCAGAACGCCATGTGCTGCTTGAGCTGCGGATTGACCAAAGCGGTCAGCGCCTGGTTGGAAACCTTGCGGACCAGCGGACGCAGCAGCGCCGGTGCGCGCTTCGGCATCAGCGTGAACAACAGTTTCAGCAATAGCGGCGGCATTGCCGAGCCTTCGGCGTAATGCAGCCAATAGGTATAGCGCAGCCGTTCCGGGGTTTTCGGCGGCGGGATCAGGCGGCCCTCGCCATAGGCGTCGAGGATGTATTCGGCGATCGCGCCCAATTCGGCGATGGTGTTGCCGCCATCGGTGATGACAGGCGATTTGCCGAGCGGATGGATCGCGCGCAGCTCGGCTGGCGCGCGCATGTCGGGCTGCCGCTGGTAACGAACGATCTCGTAGGGCACACCAAGTTCTTCGAGCAGCCACAGCACGCGTTGCGAGCGGGAATTGTTGAGATGATGGACGATGAGCATGGCGATTTCCCCCGATCACGCGAGCGCCTCGGCGCCGCGCTTGGTGGTGCCAGCGCGACGCGGCAAAGTCGAGACGCGGCAGGCGCCCGAATATTACCCGGTGTTTATTGACAAATTCAATTTACCCGGATAATTCTTGCGGAAATTGGAGCATCTCCATGAGCCCGGCGTCCGACATCCCCTATCTCGCCTTCGAGGGCGACCACTGCATCGCCTCCGGCGACCTTCGCACCGTCGCGCGAGCGGCCAAGGAAACGCTCGCGCGGCGCAAGGATGCCGCCGTTCTCGTGTTCGACAGCGCAAGCGGCCCGATCGACATCGATTTCCGCGGTTCGGTCGACGACGTGATGGCGCGATTGCCCGACGCTGACGCCGCAGTCTTGGCGGAAGATGCCGCGGTTACGGCACCCCGCGGTCCTGGGAGACCGAAACTCGGCGTGGTCGCGCGCGAGGTCACGTTGCTGCCGCGGCACTGGGAATGGCTGGCGCAGCAATCCGGCGGCGCCTCGGTGGCGCTGCGCCGGCTGGTCGACGAGGCCCGGCGCGCCAACAAGGACAAGGACCGGATCAGGCTGGCGCGGGAAGCGGCCAATCGTTTCATCGCGGCGGTGGGCGAGAACAAGCCGCATTACGAGGAAGTGGCGCGCGCGCTGTTCGCGGGCGATGCCGAGCGCTTTCAGGCCTGGACGGCCGCCTGGCCCGCCGACGTGCGCGACCATGCCCGCCGGCTGGCCGCGACGGCGTTCGAACAACAGATCTCGACGGCCGGCGTTGCCGGTTGATCGCGGGGATGTGAACGGCTAGGCTGGTTTAAATGATAAGGATCATATAAGAACCGCGACCATCAGGGAGACCGCCGTGAGCCCAGCCGCCCCGCAATTCATGTTCGATTTCGGCAGCCCCAATGCCTTCCTCAGCCACGAGGCGATCCCGGCGATCGAAAAGCGCACCGGCGCCAAATTCGAATATGTGCCGATCCTGCTCGGCGGCATCTTCAAGGCCACCAACAACAAATCGCCCGCCGAGACGCTCGCCGGCGTCAAGAACAAGCGCGAATTCCACGCGCTGGAAACCGAGCGCTTCGTCAAGCGCTTCCACGTCAAGCCCTACGTCTGGAATCCGTTCTTTCCGGTCAACACCCTCAATCTGATGCGCGCCGCGGTTGCCGCGCAGCTAGAGGGCGTGTTCGAGAAATATGTCGAGGCGACGTTTCACCACATGTGGGTCGAGCCGAAGAAGATGGACGATCCCGACGTGGCCGCAAAAGCCCTGACCGCCTCCGGCCTCGATGGCGCCAAGCTGTTCGCCCGCGCACAGGAGCCCGAGGTCAAGGCCAAGCTGATCGAGAATACGCAACAGGCGGTGGAGCGCGGCGCGTTCGGCTCGCCGACCTTCTTCGTCGGCAAGGAAATGTTCTTCGGCAAGGAGCAGCTGCGCGAGGTCGAGGAAATGATTTCGGGGAAATAGCCCTATCGTCATTGCGAGCGACGCGAAGCAATCCATCTCGCCGTTTTATTGTGCCGCATGGATCGCTTCGTCGCTTCGCTCCTCGCAATGACGAGGCATGGAGTAGATACAATGGAAAAACGCAACGCCACCTGCGCCGTGATCGGCGCCGGCGACTTTATCGGCGCCGAGATCGCGAAGAAGTTCGCCGCCGAGGGCTTCACCGTGTTTGCCGGCCGGCGCAACGGCGAAAAGCTCGAACCGCTGGTCAAGGAGGTCGAGGCCGCCGGCGGCACGATTTTCGGCCGCTCGCTCGACGCGCGGAAGGAAGACGAAATCACCGCCTTCCTCAACGACGCCGACAAGCACGCCCCATTGGAGGTCTGCATCTTCAACGTCGGCGCCAACGTCAATTTCCCGATTCTGGAGACCACCGACCGCGTGTTCCGCAAGGTGTGGGAAATGGCCTGCTGGGCCGGCTTCCTGGCGGGGCGCGAGTCCGCGCGGCTGATGCTGCCGCGCGGCAAGGGCAATATCTTCTTCACCGGCGCCACTGCAAGCTTGCGCGGCGGCAGCGGCTTTGCGGCTTTTGCCAGCGCCAAATTCGGCCTGCGCGCCGTGGCGCAGGCAATGGCGCGGGAACTGGGCCCGAAGAACATCCACGTCGCCCATCTGATCATCGATTCCGGCGTCGATACCGCCTGGGTCAGGGAGCGGCGGAGCAAGGAAGCGCTCGACAATCCGGACCTGCTGATGCCGCCGGCGTCGGTCGCCGCCTCCTACTGGCAACTCTACCAGCAACCGCGCAGCGCCTGGACGTTCGAGCTGGAAATCCGCCCGTTCGGAGAAAAGTGGTAGCGCCCGCATCGCCATTGCGAGGAGCACTTGCGACGAAGCAATCCAGCTATTCCTCGTCTGGCAAGAAAGCTGGATTGCTTCGCTTCGCTCGCAATGACGTATCTGCTATCAAAAACAAAAAGGAGAAATAGCAATGCGCGTTCTCGTGGTGGGCGCCGGCGCCATCGGCGGATATTTCGGCGGCAGGCTGCTCCAGGCCGGCAATGACGTGACATTCCTGGTCCGGCCGCGGCGCGCAGCCGAACTCGCGGCCGCGGGCCTCGTGATCAAGAGCCCCAATGGCGATGTGACGCTGAAAAATCCGCCGGCGGTGCAGGCGGACAAGCTCAGCGAGAAGTTCGATGTCGTGCTGTTGAGCTGCAAGGCGTTCGACCTCGACGACGCGATCAAGTCCTTTGCGCCGGCGGTGGGACCGCAGACCTCGATCATCCCGCTGCTCAATGGCATGCTGCACCTCGACGTCCTCGACAGCAGGTTCGGACGCGATCGCGTGCTCGGCGGCCTCTGCGCGATCGCGGTGACGCTCAACGAAAAACGCGAGGTGGTTCACCTGCAGCCGATGCAGTCGCTGACGTTCGGGGAACGCGACGGCAGGATGTCGGAGCGGGTTCGCGCGATCGCGGGCGTGATGGCGAGCGGCAAGTTCGGCGCGGTCGCCAGCGAAAATATCCTGCAGGACATGTGGGAGAAATGGGTGTTCCTCGCCTCGCTGGCAGCTTCGACCTGCCTGATGCGCGCTTCCGTCGGCCATATCCTGGCCGCGCCCGGCGGCCGGGATTTTATCCTGGGCATGCTGGATGAATGCAGCTCGGTCGCCGAAGCCGAGGGTTCTGCGCCGCGCGCGCCATTTCTGGAGCGCACCCGCGGCATGCTGACCGCGGAGGGCTCGCCGATGACCGCCTCGATGTTCCGCGACATCAAGGCGGGCGCGCGGGTCGAAGCCGATCACGTGATCGGCGATCTGATCAAGCGCGGCGACGAGGCCAAGGTGCCGGTGCCGAAACTGCGCACCGCCTACACGCATCTCAAGGCGTATGAGAACCAGCGGGGGTGATTGCCCGTCGTTTGTGAACTCAGGGGACCCATACACCGCGGCCTCTCGATTTGAGGCGGCGCGGGTTGATACTTTCTGAAAGCAATTACCGACTGTGGTTATGGGTCCCCGCTTTCGCGGGGACGACAGCCGCTCACAAATGCGCCAGATAATGCGCGAGCGCGGCGATTTCCTCGTCGCTGAGGGGGTAGGCGACATCCGTCATCGCTGCCCCGGCGCCGCCGGTTCGCACGCCCGATTTGTAGTCGTGCAGCGCCTTGGCCAGATATTCCTCGCGCTGACCGGCGAGGCGTGCGACGGCCTTCGTTCCGGCGTAGGTATCGGTGTGGCAGGAGGCGCAACGCCGTCCCACCGCCGCCTGCGCGCCTTTCTTCGACAGTTCCGGATCGTCGTCGGGCGCGGCCGCCTTCGGCGGGGTCAGCGAGGCGAAATAGGCGCCGAGCGCACGGACGTCTTCATTGCCGATCGCTTCGGCAATCGGCTGCATCTGCTCGTTCTTGCGCGAGCCGCCGCGGAAGAACACCAGTTGCCATTGCAGGAACTGATCGGGCTGGCCCGCCAGCGAGGGAATGTTCTCGGTCTTTGAAATGCCGTTGTCGCCATGACAGCCGGCGCAGGCCTCGGCCTTTTCCCTGGCCGCGCCGGCCTCGGCGGCGTGGGCAATCGATCCGCCCACGATCGCAACGAGCAGCGCACCGATGAAAGCAATCCGCATCACCATCCCTCTTCCTCGTCAGTGTCAGGCGCAGTCGCCGGCGCTAGGCCACGCAAACCTGTCCGCGCTCCCGGCAATCCAGCTTTCAAAAACGTTCTCATTATGATGGCTGCCCTGATCATCCATGATCAAGTCGGGGGGCCGGCGTCCGGGCATGACGACCCAAACGAGATCGCCGCCCCAAAACGCGAAGCTGCGGCCACTCGTTCCCGAGCGGCCGCAGCCCCTGATGCCTCAGGCCTTACTTCTTGCTGTAGCTGATGCGATAGATCGCGCCGGCCCAGTCGTCGGCAACGAGGATCGAACCGTCCTTGGCCAGAATGATGTCGTCAGGCCGGCCGAGATAGCCCTGGTCACCTTCGATCCAGCCGGAAGCGAACACTTCCTGCTTGGGATTCTTGCCGTCCGGACCGACGATCACGCGCATGATCCGGCCGCCCTGATATTTATGCCGGTTCCACGAGCCATGTTCGGCGATCAGGATGTTGTTCTTGTACTCGGCGGGGAATTGGTCGCCGGTATAGAACTTCATGCCGAGTGGAGCCACGTGCGCGCCGAGATTGAGCACGGGTGCGGTGAACTCCGAACATTTGTGACCCATGGCGAACTTGGTGTCCGGCAGGTTGCCCTGATGGCAATAGGGGTAGCCGAAATGCTCGCCCAGCTTCGAGATCATGTTGAGCTTGTCGCTCGGCAGGTCGTCGCTGATCCAGTCGCGGGCGTTTTCGGTGAACCAGTATTTGCCGCTGCGCGGATCGACATCGCCGCCAACGCTGTTGCGGACGCCGAGCGCCACCAGTTCGGCGTTGCCGGTCTTGGGATCGACGCGGCGGATCTGCGACACGCTGGTCGGGGGAATGCCGATGTTGAAGGGAGGTCCGAACGGAATGTAGAACCAGCCGTCCTTGTCGGCGGCGAGGTATTTCCAGCCGTGCGCCGCGTAGGACGGCATGTCGTCATAGACCACCTTGCCGGCGCCGAGATTGTCGAGATTGGCCTCGGCGTTCTCGTATTTGATCAGCTTGTCGGTGGCGATCACGTAGAGCGCACCGTCCCGGAAGGCCAGGCCGGTCGGCATGTTGAGGCCCTTGAGGATGGTCTTGACCTCTTTCTTGCCGCCATTGTCCTTGATCGCGTAGACGTTGCCGAGGCCGAAGGAGCCGACGAACAGCGTTCCCTTGTCGCCCCAGGCCATCTGTCGTGCGGCCAGCACGCCCGGCGCGTAGACTTCGATCTTGAAGCCCGGCGGCAGCTTGATCTTTTTCATCATTGCCGCGAGTTCGGCTTCCGATGCGCCGGTCGGCGGACCCGAGGGCGGGGCGAGGCCCTTTTGGGCTTCGGTCTCGTCACCCAGGAACCAGTCATCCGGCGGATGGGTCCAGAATTCCTTGGTCCCGGATTGATAGCTATGGAGCGGTTTTTGCTGTGCGTTGGCCTGGCTGGCCCCCGCGACAACGACGACCGCTGCGAGCGCAAAAATGGATCGATTGAAGGCCGATTTCATCGCGTCACTCCCCTATGCAGCCAAGCGGCTGCCTCTGTTACTTATTTTCAACGCCCCTTGAGAGACGCCAATTTGGTCTGTTGTGAGGTGGATCAGACGGACGAATGCTATCACATCCGTTGCGGCTGAGAAGCGTTGCGATGCGGCTGGTCCGGCGTCGGGCCATTGAGAAGAAATTTCTTCGGGTCCGAATTATTCGAGACAATTCTTGGGTTCGTTGCGTTGCGCTGCGACATCGGCCGCGGCCACATGCCCCTCGCCCATGCTCGGGCTTCAAAGGCGCCGCCCGCATGAGGGCTTCGACATCGACGAGTTGTTCGAGGACCTCGGAAGGGATTTTGGATTGCTCCGCCTTCGACCATCCGCACCGTCGGATCGGCATCCCGCAGCGATTTGCCCAAAAAACGAAAAGCCCGCTTGTCAGCGGGCCTTCGTCAAACTCTGCCAAACTTGAAAAATCTGGAGCGGGCGAAGGGGCTCGAACCCTCGACCCCGACCTTGGCAAGGTCGTGCTCTACCACTGAGCTACACCCGCATCCGATAGATTGGCGGCGCACGCGCCGGCAACGGGCAGAGCTATGCCAAATGCCGCCCGCGAATGCAACAGCCGACGCACGGCCGGGGTCAGCCATCGGATGGGCCAAATCGGCCCGAAATCCGCCGATATGGCCGTTAAGCCCGGGTTTCCGCGTGTTCCGCCGGGAACCCGACCGCCCCACCCACGATGGCACGCAGCGATTCGAGCCATTTTGCGAACCAGCCGCGCAGCGTCTCGGCCAGCTCATCGCGGCGGGCGGTCTCGCAATCGAAGGTCGCCCACCATTCGACGAACGTCCGGTCGCCATCCACCACCGGCGTCATGCGCAAAGTGGCCCGAAAATCGGTCACCGGCAGCGACGGCGGGCTACAGAATTCGTACGTTTGCGAGCGCTCGACATCGGATTGCGCCAGCAGACGCTGCCGGATCCGCCGCCCCTGATAGAGCACGTTCCTGACGGCGCCCACGGCATCGCCGGTCTTGCCATCCTCGATCCGGCTCTCGCCGGCGCCACCGACCCAGACCGGATAGTTGTTGAAATCGCGAACAATTTTCCAGATTTCGGCGGCCGGCTGCTCGAATACGGTGCTGTAATAGGCTTCTGCCATTTCGCTATTCCTTCGCGGGGACCCGATTGTCCGGGAGCATGGACCGGCGAGGGCACCCCGCCCACCCGTTCTCCGTCGCTGCACCCGAACCGATTGAAATTTCCCCGCAAACCGCCATCTGGGTGAGAAGATTTCTGAACCACCGGGGCGGGCATGCTAGAACACGCCCCGACCCTTTTAGACATCAGGCGAGGATTCCCGTGACGATAGTAGAGCAGGGCAACGGACCGGCGCCCGATCTGATCAAGGAGACGACCACCCAGGCGTTCGTGAAGGACGTCATCGAGGAATCGAAGCGCCAGCCGGTGCTGATCGACTTCTGGGCGGAATGGTGCGGCCCCTGCCGCCAGCTGACCCCGATCCTGGAAAAGGCGGTCCGCGCCGCCAAGGGCAAGGTCAAGCTGGTCAAGATGAACATCGACGACCACCCGCAGATCCCGGGCCAGATGGGAATCCAGTCGATTCCCGCCGTCATTGCCTTCGTCGACGGCCGGCCCGCGGACGGCTTCATGGGTGCGGTGCCGGAGAGCCAGGTCACCGCCTTCATCGACAAGCTGACCGCCGGCATGCCGGGCGAGCCCAATACCGCGGAAATCCTGAAAGAGGCCGAGGCCATCCTGGCCGAGGGCGATCCCGCCACGGCGGCGCAGATCTATGCCGAGGTGCTGGTGGCGGATGCCACCAATATCGCGGCGCTCGCCGGCCTCGCGAAATGCTACGTGGCCACCGGCGCGATCGAGCAGGCCAGGCAGACGCTGGCCATGGTGCCGGAATCCAAGCGCAACGATGCGGCGGTCAAGGCCGTGCAGGCCTCGCTCGATCTCGCCGAGCAGGCCAAGGCAGTCGGCCCGGTCACCGAGCTGCAACAGAAAGTCGCCGCAAACCCGCTCGATCATCAGTCGAGATTCGACCTGGCGACCGCGCTCAATGCCTCCGGCCAGCGCACTGAGGCAACCCAGGCGCTGCTCGAGATCGTCAAGCGCGACCGCAAATGGAACGAGGACGGCGCGCGCAAGCAACTGGTGCAGTTCTTCGAGGCGTGGGGGCCGAACGACGAGGCCACCGTCGAGGGACGAAAGCGCCTGTCGACCATACTGTTTTCGTAGCGCGTATTCCGCAAAAGTGGACACCGGTTTTGCGATTCGAATACGCGCCAACTTAAAAACCTGAACCAGCGAGCAGCCCGGACCGCCGATGCCGATCAATGCCGAATATCGCGGGCCCGGCGACCTTCCCGAGGTGATCCCGGTGTTTCCGCTGCCCGGGGCGCTGCTGCTGCCGCGCGGCCAGATGCCGCTCAACATCTTCGAGCCGCGCTATCTGGCGATGGTGGACGATGCCTTCCGCGACGGCCATCGGCTGATCGGGATGATCCAGCCCGATGTTTCCCATACGCGGGACGAGGCCAGGCCAAAACTGTTCCGCGTCGGCTGCGTCGGACGCATCACCCAGCTCGCCGAATCCGGTGATGGCCGCTACATCCTCGAACTCACCGGCATCGCGCGCTTCAAGGTGATCGACGAGATGACCGTGCTGACCCCGTACCGGCAATGCAAGGTGGATTTCTTCCCCTTCATCGACGATTTCACCGCGCGCAAGGGCGAGGAAGCGGTCGACCGCGAGGCGCTGCTGGCGGTGCTGACGGATTTTCTCAAGGCCAACAATCTCAAGGTGGACTGGGAAGGCGTCGAGAACGCACCCAACGAGGCCCTGGTCAACGCGCTGGCGATGATGTCGCCCTACGGCCCGCCGGAAAAGCAGGCGATGCTGGAAGCGCCGGACCTCAAGACCCGCGCGGAAATCCTGGTCGCGGTCACCGAGATGGATCTCGCCAAGAAGCGCACCAGCGGGGATCCGCCGCTGCAATAGTGAGAGTGCGCGATGCCCTTGACCACGGATTCGGCCCCGACGGCGCGCAACCTCGGCGCGGTACTGGCCGCGACGGTGCTGGTCCTTTCAATATCCGGGGCTGCTGCGACAGAGCCGGCCTATTCCTTCGATACAACGCCGGGCAAGCTGCCGAAGACGGTCGCTCCCGTCCACTACGCGATCGAGCTGACGCCCGACCTGGCGAGTCTCGCGCTTCCGGGCGTCGAGATCGTCGATATCGAAGTGCGCGAGCCGACCGCGCGGCTCACCCTCAATGCCATCAGCACGGCATTCGCGTCCGCCACCATCGATGAGGATGCGCAACGCGCCCAAATTGCCGTGGACGCGGCCGCCGAAACGGCGACGCTGACCTTTCCGCGACCTCTCGCCGCGGGCGCGCACCGACTGCGCATCGCCTTCACCGCTGATATCAACAAGTTCGGCACTGGCCTCTTCATGGTCGACTATCCGACCGATACCGGCATGAAGCGGATGATTTCGAGCAAGCTCGAACCCGCCGACGCGCGGCGGATCTTTCCGTGCTGGGACGAGCCGGCCTTCAAGGCGACATTTGCGCTCACGGTCACGGTGCCCCGGAGCTTCCTCGCGGTCGGCAACATGCCAGTGGCGCGCGAGGAGCCGGTCGCGCCCGACTTGAAGAAGGTCACGTTCGCGCCGACGCCAAAAATGTCGAGCTATCTGTTCGTGCTCGCGGCAGGCGAGCTCGAACGCCTCACGGCTGAGGCCGATGGCGTGACGGTCGGCGTGGTCACCACGGCGGGCAAGAGCGAGCAGGGGCGCTACGCGCTGGAAAACGCCGTCAAACTGTTATCCTGGTTCAACGATTATTTCGGCGTGAAATATCCGCTGCCCAAGCTTGATCTGATCGCGGTGCCCGGCGGGTTCGTCGGCGCGATGGAGAACTGGGGCGGCATCACTTTTTTCGAGAGCCGGCTGCTGTTCGACCCGGCCACCAATCCGGATAGCGCGCGGCGCGGCATTTTCGCCGTGCTCGCGCATGAGATGGCGCACCAATGGTTCGGCGACCTCGTCACCATGGGCTGGTGGGACAACCTCTGGCTCAACGAGGGCTTTGCGAGCTGGATGCAGGAGAGGGCGGCTGCGCATTTTTATCCGCAATGGAAGAACTGGCTCAACGGCTACGGCCAGAAGCAGTTCGCGATGGTGCTCGACGCGCGGCGCACCTCGCATCCGGTGCAGCAGAAGGTCGCCGATCAGAGCGAGGCCATGACGGCGTTCGACGGCATCACCTACAACAAGGGCCAGGCGCTGATCCGCATGCTGGAGAGCTATCTCGGCGAAGCTGCGTTTGGCGACGGCATCCGCCGCTACATGTCCGCGCACGCCTATGGCAACACCACCACGTCGGATCTGTGGCAGGCGCTGGAGAGCGCGGCCGGCAAGCCGGTCAAGGGCATCGCCGCCTCCTTCACCGAGCAGGACGGCGTGCCGCTGATCTCGGCCGAGACCAGTTGCAGCGGCGACGACCAGCGCATGACGCTGCGGCAGGACCGGTTCGTGATCGCGCCTGCCGGCACGGCGCCTCTGCCGCCGCGGAGTTGGCAAGTCCCGGTCGCGGCGGGACCCCTGGGCCCTACACGGCCGCCGGAAGTGCTGCTGCTCAACGGCAGCGCCGATATCGCCGCCGGATCCTGCGGCGAACCCGTCAAGGTCAATCTCGGCGACATCGGCTATTACCGGGTCGAGTATGGCCCGATCAGCCGGGCCATGCTGACGAGATCGCTCGGGCTGATGGCGGTCGAAGACCGGCTCAATTTCATCGCCGACAGCTGGGCGCTGGTGCAGGCCGGCCGCGCCGAGCCGCCGTCTTATCTCGCGCTGATCGACCATATCGGCAATGACGACCAGCGCGCCGTCTGGGATCAGGTGATCGGCAGCCTGACGCGGCTCAATCGTCTGGCGCTCGATCGCGCCGAGCGGCCGGCGCTGCAGGCCTATGCGCGCGCAAGACTGCGGCCGGTGTTCGACCGGCTGGGCTGGGACGCCGGCGGCTCCGGCGATGACGACGACACGCTGCTGCGCGCCAGCCTGGTCCGGGCGCTCGGCGATCTCGGCGACGGCGACATCATCGCGGAGGCGAAGCGGAGATTCGCAGGCTTCCTGCAGGACCCGCAATCGCTGCCGACAGCGCTGCGCGATGCCGTCACCCACCTGGTCGGCATCTCTGCCGATCGCGCCAGCCATTACACGCTGCTGACGCTGGCGCGCAGGAGCACGGCCACGAGCGAACGGCTTCGCTATTATTACGCCGCCGCCAGCGCACGCGACCCGACGCTGGCACGCGCCACGCTGGCGCTGACCCTGACCGACGAATTGCCGAGCACCATCGTCGGCGGCCTCATCAACAACGTTGCCGCCGTCGGCGAGCAGCCCGACCTCGCCTGGGATTTCGTACGAGAGAACTATCAAGCCCTGGCCGCTAGGCTTGGGCCGCAATTCCGCGACGCCTTCGTCGCCAACTTCATGACCAATTTCAGCGATGACGCCCACGCCGCCGAACTCGCGCATTTTGCCCCGGCACAGGCAACCTCCGGCGGCCGGGTAATGACGGCGCGGGCGCTGGAAACGATCGCGATTTCGGCCGACCTCAAGACGCGCGCGCTGCCCGCGATCGATGCCTGGATCAAAGCACGTGACGGCAAGCAGCCTTGAGGCGGCGCTCGGTTGCGCGTCAGCTCTGGAAGATGAGGCACGTTGTCGTGCCATGCGCGAGCAGTCGGCCCTGACCATCCACGACCCTTCCTTCGGCCGTGCCGATGCGACGGCCACAGTTCAAGACTTTTCCCTCGGCCCTGACTTCGCCAGTCTCGGGCGTGATCGGACGCACCAGGGAAATCTTGAACTCGAGGGTGGTCTGGCTAACGTCTTTGTCGAGGGTCGATTGAATGGCCAAGCCCATGCAGCTGTCGAGTAGCGTAGCGGTGACGCCGCCGTGCACTGTCCCCGCAGGATATTAAGATGCGCGCCGGTTGGAACCAGCGTGACAAGGACACGACCTCTCTCAGCTTCGGCGACGTCATAGCCTAACGTCCGCGCGATGGTATTGAGGGGCAGCTCGCCGTTGGCGAGGCCACGGACAAATTCCAGCCCGGTCATTTCCTTCTGCCTCGCGGCGCTCACAGTTCCATAGTTCTTTGCGGTCATCAGGCCCTCATTCGGGTTTTGGTTGGCTTCATATCTTTTGGGGCTCCGGCGCGTTCCTGCGCATGGCGGAGGGAGGCCGGCCGTACAGCCGCGTGAACGCAGCGGTCAACCGCCGTGGGCTCGAAAAGCCTGCGCATTCGGCTATGAGCCGGATTGGAAGGTCGGTGTCATCCAGGAGACATTTGGCACGGCGGACCCGGAGCGATAGGGCGATTTGCTGCGGCGATGCATCTAGATGTTCGGCAAAAAGCCGCGATAGATGAGGTGATCCGACCCCAAGCCGACGGGCGAGTTGATCGACGTTACCCCGATCAAGCGCCCCCCTCTCGATGAGAGCCAGCGCACGCTCGACGGTCGTCCTGGTCCCCTTCCACGCGGGACAGAAGGGCGCTGTTTCGGGACGGCATCGCAGACAGGGTCTGAAGCCCGCGCACTCCGCGGACGCTGCACTGGGATAGAATGTTACGTTACGCTTCAGCGGTGTTCGCGCCGGACACACCGGCCGACAATAGATGCCGGTCGTCTTGACTGCCACGAACACCATCCCGTCCCACGCGGGGTCACGGCGTTTAAAGGCTTCGTATTGGGCGGCGAAGTCGAGCATGGAAGCGCTATATCGACTGCAGCCAGGCAACGCGAGTTGGATGTGAAGACCACGTCCGAAAACGACCGCTTGACGTAAGCTCTTTCGTTTACGCCGCGCAATGAGACATTCCCTGGATCCAGCCGTTCAGTTTTGGGCACCCGGCCTGGAGATTTTCGTCGCGTGCGGGATCGTCAGCCGACGGCGACGGCGCGATCGGTTGGCTGCGATCCGGTCAACCGCATCAGCAGGAACGTCACCAGCAGCACCGCAACGTAGACGACGAGCTGCATTTCGGTCGGCTGGTCGGTGTAGCCGATCAACGTATGCAAGGTGCGTCCGGCAATACCGTTCTCCGGAAGCAGCCAGCCGGTGTCCCAGACCACGGCATCGAGCGAGGTGAGCCAGCCGGCGCGCTCGAGGAAGGCCACCGCTTGCGTCGCCATGCCGGCCGCGAGCAGCGTGATCAGCGCGGTGGTGGTTGCGAACAACGCCCGCGGCGGGATCCGCATCAGGCCGAAATAAGTCAACAGACAAACGCCCGCGCCCAGCGCCAGACCGATGAAGCCGCCGATCGCGAGGCTGAAGCCCGACCCGCCGTCGGAGGCGGCGACGCCGTAGAGAAACAGCGCGACCTCGCTGCCTTCGCGCAGCACGGCGACGCCGACCACCACCGCGAGCGCCAGCAGCGACTTGCTGCCGTCCGCGACGGCCTGGCCGGCTGCGCGCAGTTCGCCGGCCATTTCCCGGCCGTGATGCGCCATCCAGACATTGTGCCAGGTCAGCATCACCACGGCGACGCCCAGAATGGCGGCGTTGAACAGCTCCTGCCCCATGCCGGCAAAGAGCTGCGACAACGCGCCGGTGAAGGCGGCGACGATACAGGCCGCAAGCACGCCCACCAGCACTCCGCCGCCGATCCAGCGATTGCGGTGCGGGACCGAGCCGGTCACCGCCAGCACGATGCCGATGATCAATCCGGCTTCGAACACCTCGCGGAAGACGATGATGAGGGCGGCGAGCACGGCACGTCCTGCTATTGCACGGTCAGGGCGCCGCGCGCCTTTTCGTTGAAGTCGTCGTAGAATTCATAGCGACCGGGCTTCAGGGCGCGCACGTTGATGACGCCCTCGGTGCCCGCGGCAACCACCTTCTCGACCCGCAGCGTGGTGCTCTCGAACTCCATGGCCTTGGCGTCGAGGTTCTTGACCCGGAACGAGATCGGTTTATCGGCCGGCGCGCTGACCTGGCTCGGCTGGAACTGGCCCTTGGAATAGGTCAACCGGATCTCTGTCGCCTGCTGTGCCCGTGACGGAGCCGCCTGCAGTGCAGCGACCGCGCACAGGGCAGCCAAGGTCAGTCTCTTCATCATCGGCACAGTGGACACCCGTCATCCCTTCCCATGTTGACCAAAATCAGAATTCCCAGGCAAATTTCAGTCGGGCGCGTTGGCGCTGGAACTCCGCCAGATTGAGCGAAACGGGGTTGCCGATCTCGCGGCCCCAGACCTGGGCATTCCAGGCAGCCGTCATGAACATTTTCGGCGTGAACTGGATATAGAGCGAGGGCCCCAGCAGCACGGCGTCGCCGGTGAAGGCCGTCAGGTTGACGGCGTCGTAATGCCTCAGATACCAGACCTCGGCGCCGAGCACGACATTGGACAGCACCCGGACCGACAGCGCCGCCGAACCGCCAAAGATGGCTTCGCGCTCGGTTTCATCAAACAAGGTACGCGTGACCTCGGGCTCGTAGAGCAAATTGAACCCGGCATAGAGCCGGTTCTTCATCAGTTCGAGGTCGGCATTGATGGTGGTCTCGAATTCGTAGTTCTGCACCCGCTCGCCACTGGTCTCGTCGATCAGCCGCACATTGGGTTCGAAGGCGACCGTGACCGACAGCGGATTGTTCGAGGTGCGCTCGATCGCGAGATAGCGGAATTCGGCGAAGCCGCCGGAGAACGCGGCCTGGTTGCGGCCATCGAGATCGGTCACCGCGCCGATATTGTGGGTCGATCCGAGCGCGCCGAACTCGATCTGGATGAACTGCGACGGCGTAAATTCGAATTCGTACTTGGTCTCGGTCGCGGCGTAGTGACCGTCGCGCTTGCCGAACCGGCCGATCGTGTCGATGGTGAATTCCTTCTCGCCCTCCAGCCCGATGCCGGAGCCGGTGGTGAATCCGAAAATGTACTTGGTTTCGAGTTCGCGCCAGGAACTGGCGTCCTCGGCATACGCCGCGCCGCCCAGCCACAGGCCCGCCGACGCGCCAAGCGCGATTGCCCTAAAACCCCCGGGCAGCATCGCCCCTCGCGTCCCCTTGCGCACCACTCGCATCTCCGATTGAAGCCCAGAGCTAGCGTCTCGCCGCCGCACGAGCAAAGAGACTCGCTCTAAACTAGAGGCATTCTAAGGTGTTGCGCTGGATCAAGGACATACGGGCTCGTCTCCTTGTTTGAGCATGATCTTTTCGGAAAGCCGGTTCCGACTTTTCCGGATCGCGCTTTTAATACCCCGCGACCGCCAGCGCGACCACGGCGCCGAGCGCCATCCAGCCGAAATGCCGACCGCGGGTGGCGAGAGCGTTGGCCAGCGCGGCGAAGGCGAATACGCAGGCCATGGTAACGACGATCCAGTGCCGCGCGGGCTCCGATGCCATCCAGGGTGCGGCGATCAGCAGCACGCCGCCGCCGATCCACGCCACGGTACCGGCCTGCCATACCAGCCGGATCAGGGTGCGCAGGCGCGCGGGCTCGATGGTGACGCGTGGCATCACCTTGGTTTCGCCGAGGACGCCGTGGATCAGCGCGGCCGCGATCGCGGCCACGCCGGAACATTGCAACAACAGATCGCGCATTGGAGGGCCTCCATACATTACTGTATGGTGGATAGGCCGAGCGCTGGCGGCTGTCAATACAGTGGTGTATGGTCGGATGTCGCAGGGACCGCCATGACCGATCAACTTTCCGCGAAGGACTGGCTCGACCAGGGCCTCAAGGTATTGGCCGAGCGCGGCTTTACTGCGCTGAAGGCCGAGCCGCTGGCGAAGGCGATGGGGGTGTCGCGCGGCAGCTTCTACTGGCACTTCGCCGATATCGGCGCGTTCCACGCCGCGATCCTGAAGCACTGGCGCGAGGTCGCCGCCGAACAGATCATCGCCGGTCTCGAGGCCGCTTCAGGCAACGCCAACCCCCTGCAACTCCTGCTGCGCCAGGCGTTCGGCGGCCAGCTGGCGCTCGAAAACGCGGTGCGTATCTGGGCAGCGCACGATGCCGTCGCGCGCCGCGCGGTGCAGGCGATCGACCGCCGCCGGACGGGTTATCTGGAAAGAATGCTCAGGAGCGCCGGGCTTGCGCCGAAGGTGGCACGCTCCCGCGCCCTGATCCTCTATTGGGCGTTTGTCGGCTTTGCGCTATCGGACAAGCCCTTGCCCCGGGAGAGGCAGCAGGCGGTGCTCGATGAGCTGCTGCAGATCGCCTTGCGATAGAGTGCCGCCCGCCGGCTCGATCGGGTATGCTATGGCGTTTTCGAGCGAAGCTTGCCCCGGGGGCTGGATCCGGGGTGGATACCGGTTCGCGCAAGGAAAACGCGCCACGGAACATCCAGAGCCAACATCAGACCGGAGAAGAAAGATGAGTTCCCCGCCCGAGCGCCTCGAAGGCACCGTCGATCCCAAATTGCTGGAGATCCTGGTCTGTCCGCTGACCAAGGCGCCGCTTGAATACGACGCAGCGCGGCAGGAACTGATCTCGCGTTCGGCGAAACTCGCTTATCCGATCCGCGACGGCATTCCGATCATGCTGCCGGAAGAGGCGCGCAAGATCGAGTAGCGCATGTACGCGGGGACGGTCGTTCTCACGCTTGCGATGGCAGGCCTGTTCGGGATGGCGGCGAGCGCGGCCGCCGAGGAAACCAAAATCAGCGTCGGCGCCATCGATGCGGTGCTGCCGATGCCACCGGATGTCGAGCGCCCGCCGGTTGCGCTCTTGATCGCGGGTTCGGGCACGACCGACCATGACGGCAACAGCGCCCAGATCAAGCCCGCGACGTTGAAGAAACTCGCAGAGCAACTGGAGCAGCGCAACATCGCGACGCTTCGCTACGACAAGCGCGGCGCGGGCGGATGGAAGCCGGAATTCGGCCGGCCGGAGGATTTTCGCTTCAAGGACTACGTCGATGACGCGGCGGCGCTGGTGAATTACCTGCGCGGCAGCGGGAAATTCTCCAGAGTTGTTCTGGTCGGACACAGCGAGGGCGGACTGGTCGCGATCTTGACCGCTAGCCCCGTCGACCGGCTGGTCCTGCTGGCGACCGCCGCGCGGCGGCAGGGCGACCTGCTCAAGGCGCAGCTCGAAAGGAAGCTCGCTCCCGAGATGTTCGCGCCGATCGCCAAGGCGATCGACGACATCATGGCTGGCCAGATCGTGGATCCGCCTCCACCCGGACTGCCGATCCCGCCGGCGATGCAGCCCGGCATCGCCTCCGCCTTCACGGAAGACCCGATCGCGCCCTTGAAGCTGATCGAGCAGCCGACGCTGATCGTCGGCGGCGGCCGCGACCGGCAGGTGGCGCGGCTGGATTTTTTGGCGCTGGGTGCGGCGGCGCCGACGGCGAAAACGCTCTGGCGCGCCGACATGAACCACGTGCTGGTGGATGTCACCGACGAGGCGGACGATATGGCCGCCTACAATCAGCCGGAGCGGGCGCTTGACCCCGACCTCATCGATGCCGTCGCGGCATTCATCCTTGCCAGCGACACCCGCTGAACCTACAACGCCTCGCCCTTCAACAGCCGCGGTACCTCGCCGGCTAGTCCCGCGGCCTGGCGGATGAACATGCTCTTCAGCGGCGGCGCGCGGTCGACCAGTCCGAGCCCGATATCGCGCACCGCGCGCAGCAATTTCGATTCGTTCGAAAACAGGAAATTCAGCGAGTTGGTCGCGAGCCCCATCGCCATGGTGTCGAACCGCCGCCAGCGCTGATAGCGCTCGAGGACGTCGGCCTGGCCGAGATCCATGCCGAGCCGCGCGGCGTCGACGACCACTTCGGCGAGCGCGGCGACGTCCTTCAGGCCCATATTGAGGCCTTGCCCCGCGATCGGATGGATCACATGCGCGGCGTCGCCGACCAGCGCCAGCCGCTCGCCGATGAACGAGCGCGCCACGAAATAGCTCAGCGGAAACGCGCGCGGCTTGTCGAGCGCCTTGATCTCACCGAGATGCAGGCCGAAGCGCTGCTCGAGTTCGGCATGAAATTCATCTTCATTCAAGGCGACGATGCGGGCGGCTTCGGCTCGCTTCTCGGTCCATACCAGCGAGGAGCGTTTGCCGGTCAATGGCAGGATCGCGAACGGTCCGGCGGGCAGGAAGTGCTCCTCGGCGCGCCCCTGGTGATCGCGCTCATGGCCGACTGTAACGACGATGCCGGACTGATCGTAGTCCCAGCCGTGGGTGACGATGCCGGCTCGCTCGCGCAATCTCGAACGCGCGCCGTCGGCCGCCACCAACAGGCTCGCCTCGATCGTGGAGCCGTCCGCCAGCGTCACATCGACACCATCGGGCCGCGCGGCGAAATCGGTCACGGCGCTGGCGCGCAGATCGATGCCCTCGGCCTCGGCTCGCGCGGTCAGCGCATCGATCAGCTGGCGGTTTTCGACCATGTGCGCAAAGGGTTCGCCCGGCTCGACATGGCCGGCGAAGGTCAGGAATACCGGTCGGGTGGCGTCTTCCAGTTTGGAATCGGTGATGACCATGTCGAGGATCGGTTGCGCGCTGGCGGCGACCTGGTCCCAGACGCCTACGGCATCCAATAGTCGCCGGCAGGCGGCGACGATGGCGGTCGCGCGCGGATCGCGGCTCGGCCGCATCGAAAGCGCGGGATCCACGACAATGACCGGAATGTCGGCGCCGAGCCCCTGGCGCAGCGCCAGTGCCAGCGCCAGCCCTGCAAACGCGCCGCCGCCGATGACAATGCTTCGCTGTGTCGACATGCCGTACCCTTAGCCCGAGGTCATGGACTATACTTGCTACATGACTATAGCTGGGCGAAACAGGGGCCTGAGACAAGGCGTCCTGGCCCTCTAAGTCGTCATTCCGGGGCTCGCGCCGATTATCTTCGGATTTCCGGGTTTGAGGCTTCGCTTCGCCCCGGAATGACACAAAAGCCAACGAAAGCGCGTCCATGTCCAAAGGCCTGATTGACCTGATTTCCATTCTCGATCTGGAACCGATCGAGGTGAACATGTTCCGCGGCAACAGCCCGAAGACCAGCTGGCAGCGGGTGTTCGGGGGGCAGGTGATCGGACAGGCGATGGTCGCGGCGTGCCGCACCGTTGAGGGCCGCCTGCCGCATTCGCTGCATTGTTATTTCATCCTGCCGGGCGACCCCCAGATTCCGATCATCTACGAGGTCGAGCGGCTGCGCGACGGCAAGAGCTATTCGACCCGAAGGGTCACGGCGATCCAGCACGGCAACGCCATCTTCTCGATCATGGTGTCGTTCCACGTCGACGAGGAAAGCACGTTCGACCACCAGGACAAGATGCCCGACGTTCCGCCGCCGGAAAAACTCACCGCCGAGGAAGTGGCCAAGCAGCCGATCTTCCGCGAGATGCCGGAGTTCATCCGCCGTTATTACGAGTCCGACCGTCCGATCGAACTGCGTCCGGTCGAACTCAACCGCTATTTCGGCCAGAAGATCGAGGACGGCCGCATCCATGTCTGGATCCGCACCGCCTCGAAGCTGTCCGACGATCCGGCGCTGCACATGTGCGCGCTGGCCTATGCGTCGGATTTCTCGCTGCTGGATGCCGCGATGGCCCGCTACGGCCGCACGCTGTTCGACAAGCGCATGATGCCGGCGAGCCTCGATCACGCGATGTGGTTCCACCGTCCCTTCCGCGCCGATGAATGGCTGCTTTACGCGCAGGATTCGCCGAGCGCGCAGGGCGGCCGCGGCCTGACGCGGGGCATGATCTTCAAGCAGGATGGCACGCTGGTCGCATCGGTGGCGCAGGAAGGCTCGCTGCGCCAGCGCAAATGAAGCGTTCAAGCGTGGGCGTCAGCCGGTCGCTCGACCAGTTCGACTTGTGAAGCCTGCCAGCCGATGAACCAGCGCATCACCCAGGGGATCGGGATGATGAAGGCGCAAGCGATGAAGGTGACCACCGAGCGCCACAAGAACTCGAGCCCGGTCGCGTTGAAAACGACCTCGCGACGGGTGCCTTCGATGTGACGGCACATCCACCGGACTTGCGCGGTATAGACCCACGCCCAGCCGATGATGGTGATCAATGAAAGGAAAGCCAGGAGATTCCAGCCCAGATATCCCCAGAATGAGCCCGAGAACCGCAAACCGGGCGGTTGTCCGTTCGAACTGATGTTGGCGACGAACCACCGGATGAGCAGCCAGTAAAGAACCAGCTGAACGATACCCGAGACGGCGTTGATGAGGCGTGAATCGACGCGACCCACGATGATGATGAACACCAGAGCCGCGAAATACCACATCAGCGTCACGGGCCGGCCCGTGAATCTCATATGCGACCGCCCTGGAACATGGACACAGGAGACGATCCACTTGCAATACATCACGATGACCCAGGGCGTCGGGATGATGAAGGCGAGCCCGAGCAACACGGTCAGACTGCGCCAGGTGAAATCCCAAAGGTCCAGATCGATCGAAAGCGGGCCGCCGCGGCTGCTGCCGGTCACGGGGACGCCGGGTCGCGGCATTGCGGGCGCGCCCACGGCGCCGGAAAACAGGTCGGGAATGCTCCCGGCCTTTTGCCAGTTCGCCATGCCCTCGGTCCAGACCAGCGTCTCCGCGGTAACAGTGCCGGTGGCGAGGAACTGACGAAACTGCGGCTCCGGATAAGGCCCGTGCTGCTGTCCCTGGAGGGCAAAGTACCAGGTTCGGTCGGCCATTTTAATCCCTTAAGGTCTGGTGCGGGCGGGCAGGTACTGGGCCGCCGGCGATGAAATCGGATTTTGGTGAAATATTCGGGCCAGTGAGCATGGAGGCTATCCAACGAAGGTAATTTCCCGCAATCGTTTTTCGTTTGGGACTGCAAACTTTTTGTGCCATTTGCATAAAAAGATGCCAGAGTTGGGGTGGCGCAAATCTAGGCGCGCCCACGGAATTCGACGGATTCGACAGAAATGAAAGCCTGACCATGAAGCTCGTTGTTGCGATCATCAAACCCTTCAAGCTGGACGAGGTGCGCCAGGCGCTGACCGCCATCGGCGTCCACGGCATGACGGTCACCGAGGTCAAGGGTTATGGGCGCCAGAAGGGGCATACCGAAATCTACCGCGGCGCCGAATATGTCGTGAATTTCCTGCCCAAGCTTCGCATCGAAATCGCCGTTTCGTCGGAGCTCGCCGACAAGGCGGTCGACGTCATCACCTCGAGCGCGCGCACCGGCCAGATCGGTGACGGCAAGATCTTCGTGACGCCGATTGATCACGCGCTGCGGATCAGGACCGGCGAAACCGACAGCGACGCGCTCTAAATCCGACTTCCGTCGCATCCGGCAACGGTGCCGGCGATGCGGTCTACCGACACTCTGCTGGGGAAACACCATGGGGGCACTTTCGTCTCGTGCAGCGAAGCTGGCTGCGCCGATCAGTCTTGCGGCCTTGTTCACGACGCCGGCCTTGGCGCAAACCAGCGAGATCAACGCCGCCGACACCGCGTGGATGATCGTGGCGACGGCGCTCGTGCTGATGATGACGATACCGGGGCTTGCGCTGTTCTATTCCGGCATGGTGCGCAAGAAGAACGTGCTGGCGACGATGGCGCAGAGCCTCGCAGCGGTGGCGGTCATTTCCATACTCTGGGTGGCGTTCGGCTATTCGCTGGCGTTCGTCGGCGACGGACCCTGGCTCGGCACGCTCGACCGCTGGTTTCTCGCCGGCATGACCATGGACGGGGTCAATCCGGCGGCGAAGACAATCCCGGAAGTGCTGTTCATGCTTTACCAGATGACGTTTGCGATCATCACGGTGGCGCTGGTGGCGGGCTCGGTTGCCGACCGGATGCGGTTCTCGGCCTATCTGCTGTTTGCCATTGGCTGGTTCATGTTCGTCTATATTCCGTTGGCGCACTGGGTCTGGGGCGGCGGCTTCCTCGGCGCCGCGGGTGTGCTGGATTTCGCCGGCGGCCTCGTCGTGCATCTGTCGGCCGGCGCCGGCGGCCTGGTCGCGGCCATCGTCATGGGCCGGCGCCATGGCTATGGCACCGAAAACCTGTCGCCGTTCGATCTTTCGCTGGCCGTGATCGGCACCGGCCTGCTGTGGGTCGGCTGGTTCGGCTTCAACGGTGGATCGGCGCTGGCCGCCAATTCGCGCGCGGTGATGGCGATCACCGCGACCCATCTCGCCGCCTGCGCCGGCGCGCTGACCTGGGGCGCGGTGGAATGGTCGATCCAGCGCAAGCCGTCGGTGCTCGGCATGATTTCGGGTGCGGTGGCCGGCCTTGGAACGATCACGCCGGCTTCCGGATTTGTCGCGCCCTGGCACGGCATCGTCATCGGCGTGGTCGCCGGGCTGATCTGCTTCTGGGCCTGCACCTCGGTGAAGCGCCGGTTCAACTACGACGATTCGCTCGACGTGTTCGGCGTCCACGGGGTCGGCGGAATGACCGGGATTCTTCTGGCGGGCGTATTCGCCACCGCCTCGATCGGCGGCACCTCCGGCCTGATGGAAGGCAACCCGCATTTACTGCTGATCCAGCTCTATGGCATCGCGGTTACCCTGGCCTGGTCCGCCGGCGTCACCTATGCGCTGCTCAAGCTGGTCAGCGCCTTCGTGCCGCTGCGGGTTTCCCTGCAGCAGGAAATGGAAGGCCTCGATATTTCGCAGCATGGCGAGGCGCTGCAGTAAATCCTTCATCATAGTACCGCTTCGCTGCCCTCCCTGTGAGCATGATTATGTCGGGAGTCTGACATGCCTGTATTTTGATCAGGCATGATTAGCTTTTGGGCGCGACCGAATAGCGCAGGAGGCACCGATTCGCGCGAAGCCCGAAAAGGCGCGCGTTCATAGTCCGTTAGGGAACTCCGGCGATCTGGCACGGCATTTGATTCTAAGGGTCCCGGCTGTGCCCGCGTAGTGAACTCTCTCCGCGTGGTGAACCTCAGTCGATACGCCCGGTCGTGTCTGGACCGGGCCCAAGCGGGGATAGGACCCATGAAAATTGTTATGGCGATCATCAAGCCATTCAAGCTCGAAGAAGTCCGTGACGCCCTGACCGCCATTGGCGTTCACGGTCTCACGGTGACGGAAGTCAAGGGATATGGCCGGCAAAAGGGCCATACGGAAATCTATCGCGGTGCTGAATACGCGGTGAGCTTCCTGCCCAAGATCAAGATCGAGGTCGCTGTCGCCTCGGATCAGGTCGACAAAACCATCGATGCCATCACCTCTGCCGCGAAAACCGGGCAGATCGGCGACGGCAAGATCTTCGTCATCAACCTCGACCATGCGGTTCGCATCCGCACCGGCGAGGCCGATGCCGCGGCACTCTGATTTCGCGCTCACCCAACTTACCAATCAGGAGTTAAACAGATGACGTTCAAACGTCCAACCAGCATGGGATGGGCAATCCTCGCTATCGGAGCGCTTTGCGCCGTTGGCTTTGTCGATGCCGCGCTTGCGCAGAATGCGGCGCCCGCCGCAGCGCCGGCGGCTGACGCAGCCGCGGCCGCGGCACCCGCCGCTCCGGTCCCCAACAAGGGCGATACCGCCTGGATGCTCGTATCCAGCGCGCTCGTTCTGATGATGTCGATTCCCGGCCTCGCTCTGTTCTACGGCGGTCTCGTCCGCACCAAGAACATGGCCTCCATCCTGACCCAGGTGTTCGCGATCGTCTCCATGGTCGGCGTGGTCTGGACGCTTTACGGCTACTCGCTGGCCTTCAGCGACGGCGGCAGCATGACGCCCTGGATCGGCGGACTTTCCAAGGCATTCCTGCACGGCGTCGACTCCAATTCGACGGCGGCGACCTTCTCCAACGGCGTCGTCATTCCGGAACTCGCCTATTTCGTGTTCCAGATGACGTTCGCGATGATCACCCCGGCCCTGATCGTCGGCGCCTTCGCCGAACGCATCAAGTTCTCGGCGGTGATGCTGTTCATCCTGCTGTGGGTCACCTTCGTCTACTTCCCGATCGCCCATTGGGTTTGGTACGTCGCCGCTCCAGATGACGTTGCTGCTGCTGCCAAGGCGCTTGCCACGGCGACGGACGCTGCGGCCAAGACGGCGGCCCAGGCCAAGCTCGATGACGTCACGGGTGCGGTCGGCTGGCTCGCAGGCGCCGGTGCCCTCGACTTCGCCGGCGGTACGGTCGTGCACATCAACGCCGGCATCGCCGGTCTGGTTGGCGCGCTGATCATCGGCAAGCGTACCGGTTACGGCAAGGACCTGATGGCTCCGCATTCGCTGACCATGACCATGATCGGCGCCTCGCTGCTGTGGGTGGGCTGGTTCGGCTTCAACGCCGGATCGAACCTCGAATCCAACGGCGTCACGGCGCTGGCCTTCGTCAACACCATGGTGGCCACCGCGGGTGCGGCGCTGTCCTGGCTGCTCTGCGAATGGATCGTGAAGGGCAAGCCCTCGCTGCTCGGCATCTGCTCCGGCGCGGTCGCAGGTCTCGTTGCGGTCACGCCGGCTTCCGGCTTTGCCGGTCCGATCGGAGCGCTGGTACTGGGCCTTGTCGTCTCCCCGGTCTGCCTGTTCTTCGTCAGCGCGGTGAAGAACGCACTCGGCTATGACGACGCCCTTGACGTGTTCGGCGTCCACTGCATCGGCGGAATCATCGGTGCGCTCGGCACCGGGATCCTGGTCAATCCCGCCCTCGGTGGCGTCGGCATCACCGACTACACCAACATCACCGGCAACAACGCCGGCACCTACGATTTCGTCGCCCAGATGATCTCGCAGGGCAAGGCGGTCGGGGCGACGCTGGTCTGGTCCGGTGTCGGTTCGGCGATCCTCTACAAGTTCGTCGACGTGATCGTTGGTCTTCGTCCCTCCGTGGAAGCGGAACGCGAAGGTCTCGACATCACCGATCACGGCGAGCGCGCTTACAACATGTAAGGTCTCCCGGGGCGCGACCATCTTCCGGTGGTCGCGCCCAGAACTACGGTTCGGGCACATACCCGGCAATGCACGGACCGTTGAGGGGCTCCAGCGCAAGTTGGAGCCCCTTTCTTTTTGCGCCAATTCAGGCTCTGGACGCCTGCGGCCGTCGATGGTTAATCGCGTCTTAACCTCGCCGTATCTATGGTGGTTTGATCCGTTTCCGGCCGGTCGCGCCTTGCGCCCGGCTGCCCAACAGTGCTGGCGCTTTAAAGTATGGCAATGACCGCTTCATCCCGGGCGCCAGAGGGCGCCGGCCACCAGGAAAGCGAGCGCTCGCCATTCGCCCGGCTGACCGAGTTGCTCGCTCCCTACGAGCCGGGTAAGCCCTTGATTACGCTATCATTGGGTGAGCCGCAGCACCCCGTGCCTGATTTCGTCGGGCCGGTGCTGGCCAAGCACATCGCCGATTTCGGCCGCTATCCGATCGCCAAGGGGATCGAGCCGTTCCGGCGCGCGGCGGCGGACTGGCTTTCGGCCCGGTTCCGGATACCGCGGCCGGTCGATCCCGAGACCGAGCTCCTGGTGCTCAACGGCAGCCGCGAGGGGCTGTTTTTCGCAGCTCTCACCGCGGCGCGTTATGTCGGCGAGCGCAGGGGCAGACCAGCGATCCTGATCCCGAACCCGTTCTATCCGGCCTACGCCGCGGGCGCGCGCGCCGCGGGGTGCGAGGCGATCTATCTGCCGACCACGCTCGCCAACGGATTCTTGCCCGACCTCGACGCGCTCGATGATGCGACATTGGCGCGAACGGTCGCGATCTACATCGCCTCGCCCGCGAATCCGCAAGGCGCCGTCGCCTCGAAGGAATATTTCGGCAAGTTGAAAAAGCTCGCCGACCGCTACGGCTTCATGATCCTGAGCGACGAATGCTATTCGGAAATCTACACCAGGGAAGCGCCCGGCAGCATGCTGGAATGCGCCGGGCCTGATTTCACCAATGCGGTCGCGTTCCAGTCGCTGTCGAAGCGCTCGAACCTGCCGGGCATGCGGGTCGGCTTCGCCGCCGGCGACAGGAAGTTTCTCGGCATGTTTCACGAGCTGCGCAATGTCGCAGCACCCCAGGTGCCGGTGCCGCTGCAGCATGTCGCGATCGCGGCCTATGGCGACGAGGCGCATGTCGAGGAAAACCGTCGCCTCTACCGCATGAAATTCGATCTCGCCGACCAGATCCTCGGCAATCGCTATGGCTATCGCCGGCCGGCCGGCGGCTTCTGCGTCTGGCTCGATGTGTCGGCGCGCGGCGGCGACGAGGCGGCGACGCTAAAACTCTACAGGGAAGGCGGCGTGCGCGTGGTGCCCGGAAGCTACCTGGCGCGACAGCAGCACGACGGAAGCAATCCCGGCGCGGGCTACATTCGCCTGGCGCTGGTGGCGGACAGCGAAACGACGGCCGAGGCGTTGCACCGGCTGGTGGAAATTCTGGATTAGTCGCGAAGGCCCATGAGCATGCCGGCGATCGAACGTGTCATTCCCCTGGTCGGCCAATTGCCGGCCGCGATCCGCGAAGTCCTGGCGCGGCGGCTGCGCGAACTCGCGGGACTAGGCCTGATCGCGCTCACCGGCGTCGCCGCGGCGGCGCTGATGACCTGGTCGGTGCAGGACCCGAGCCTCAGCCATGCGACGTCGCGCGCGATCCGCAATGTCGTCGGCTATCCCGGCGCGATCGGCGCCGATCTCCTGATGCAGATTCTGGGCCTGGGCGCGATCATGCTGATCCTGCCGGTCGCGATCTGGGGCTGGCGCATGCTGACCCATCGCGCCTTCGACCGCGAAGCGCTGCGGCTCGGTTGCTGGATCCTCTGCACGGTGATCTCCGCAGGCTTTGCCAGCTGCTGGCCGCATGGCGGCGCATGGCCGCTGCCGACTGGGCTCGGCGGCGTCGTCGGCGATGCGCTGGTGCGCGCGCCCGCCGTAGTGTTCGGGCCGCCCGGTTTCCTCTATCGCCTCGTGCTCGGGACGCTGCTTTTCGCCGCCGCCGTCGCGGCCTTCCTGTTCGCGAGCGGGATGGGCTCCCGCCCGCAGGAAGATGATTCGACCGAGATCGAGGATGACGACACCCCGCTCGAGGAAGACGAGGACACTGGTTCGGTCTCGCTGGGATGGGCGTTTCATGCGCTGATGAGCGCAAAGGCGCGGCTGTGGCGATTGTTGACGCTGGCTTATGGCTCGCTGGTCGCAAGCGCGCCGGCGCCGCGCGCGCTCTCGTTCGAACGCCACGAGCCGAGCCTCGGCCGCGCCGGACCATCGCTGGCTCCGCGCGCCGGCGAAGAAGCCGACGAAGTCGAGGAAGACGAGGAGGAAGACGAAGAGGAAGAGCCCGTCCGCGCGCCGCGCAAGAAGCCGGCGTCGCGCGCGCCGTCGCGCAAATCAAGCGACCGCTTCGAGCTGCCGCCGATTTCGGTGCTGACCGCGCCGAAGGCCTCCGACCGTCAGCCGCTCAGCAGGTCCGAGCTTGATTCCAACTCGCGCGCACTGGAAGGCGTGCTCGGCGACTTCGGCGTCCGCGGCGAGATCGTCAAGGCTCATCCCGGCCCGGTGGTGACGCTGTACGAGCTCGAGCCGGCACCCGGAATCAAATCGTCGCGGGTGATCGGCCTGTCCGATGATATCGCCCGTTCGATGAGCGCGCTCTCGGCGCGCGTCGCCGTGGTTCCCGGCCGCAACGCCATCGGCATCGAACTGCCGAACCCGCATCGCGAAAAGGTCTATTTACGCGAATTGCTGGCGGTCAAGGACTACGCCGAAACGGTCGCGAAGCTTCCCTTGTGTCTCGGCAAGAACATCGGCGGCGATTCCATCATCGTCGACCTCGCGCGCATGCCGCATCTGTTGATCGCGGGCACCACCGGCTCGGGCAAATCGGTCGCCATCAACACCATGATCCTCAGCCTTCTGTACCGGCTGCGCCCGGATCAGTGCCGCCTGATCATGGTCGATCCCAAAATGCTCGAACTCTCCGTCTATGACGGCATCCCGCATCTGCTGACGCCGGTCGTGACCGACCCGAAGAAGGCCGTGGTCGCCCTGAAATGGGCGGTGCGCGAGATGGAAGAGCGCTACAAGAAGATGTCGAAACTCGGCGTTCGCAACATCGACGGCTATAACGCGCGCCTCAAGGAGGCGCGATCCAAGGGCGAGGAACTGACGCGCACGGTGCATACCGGCTTCGACAAGGAAAGCGGCAAGGCGATCTATGAGGAGGAGAAGCTCGATCTCGATCCGCTGCCCTATATCGTCATCATCGTCGACGAAATGGCCGACCTGATGATGGTCGCCGGCAAGGACATCGAAGGCGCGGTGCAGCGCCTGGCGCAAATGGCGCGCGCGGCCGGCCTGCACGTGGTTCTCGCCACGCAGCGGCCATCGGTCGACGTCATCACCGGCACCATCAAGGCGAACTTCCCGACCCGCATCTCGTTTCAGGTCACCTCCAAGATCGACAGCCGCACCATCCTCGGCGAAATGGGCGCCGAACAGCTGCTGGGGCAGGGCGATATGCTCTATATGGCCGGCGGCGGCCGCATCAGCCGCGTGCACGGCCCCTTCGTCTCGGACGAGGAGGTCGAGAAGGTGGTGCGTCATCTCAAGACGCAGGGCCAGCCGGAATATCTCGAAGCGGTCACGGCGGAAGAACCCACCGACGAGGACGGCGCGGTGTTCGATTCCACCGGCATGGGCAGCGATGGCGGCGGCGACCTGTTCTCGCAGGCCGTGGCGATCGTCAAGCGCGACCGCAAGGCCTCGACGAGCTACATCCAGCGCCGGCTGCAGATCGGATATAATCGTGCCGCCTCGCTGATGGAACGGATGGAACTCGAAGGCATCGTCGGCCAGGCCAATCACGCCGGAAAGCGCGAGATTCTGGTCGAAGAGGAAGAAAACGGCTTTTGAGCCGGAATCGTCGGCCCGGAGATTCGCGGAGATTGGCATCTTATTTTCACGGAAAAACGATACCTCCTTGCCTCGAATCCACGATAAAATGGCTGAAAGCCTGACAGGACGCCGCGTTGAACAAGAATCCAAACCTTCCGGGAAATCCAACACATCGAACGGTGGGGCTTGTCGTTGATAGGCGCATGCGCCGTGGATTGGCGTTGCTGATCGCGGCATCGATCGTCTGTGTTGCCGCACCATCCGCTTCCGCGCAGAACGTCCCGATTCCGAAGCCGGCGCCGAGGGCGCGCGACCGCGTGCAGATGAGTGTGTCGGAGCAGCAGAGGGCGCCGACGACGACGGGTGCCACGACGGCGACGCCACCGGATCCGGTGATTCCTGATCCGCGCCGCAATTTTCCCGCCAGTATTTTTGCCAGCTTCGACGCCAACCAGAAGGCCCAGGCCGCAAAGGTGAGCGCCTATCTGTCGTCGCTGCAGACGCTGGTCGGGAATTTCGTGCAAGTAGGCCCCGACGGCAGCAAGACCACGGGTGATTTCTACATCCAGAAGCCCGGCAAGGTACGCTTCGAATATGATGAGCCGAGCCCGATCGACATCATCGCCGACGGGTCGTCGGTGGCGGTGCGCGATCGCAAGCTCGCGACCCAGGACATCTACCCGCTGTCGCAGACGCCGCTGCGTTATCTGTTGTCGGACCGCATCGACCTCATGAAGGACACCAACGTCGTCAGCGTGACGGCCGACGAGGTGTTCGTCAGCGTCGTCATCGAGGAGAAGCAGGCGCTGATCGGCACCAGCCGGCTGATGCTGATGGTCGGCGCCAAGGACGGCCAGCTCAAGCAATGGACGGTAACCGATCCGCAGGGCTATGACACCACGGTCGCGGTCTACAACCTCGATACCACGAAGAAAGTCGATCCCGGCCTGTTCAAGATCGACTTTACGAATTACGGGACGCCGCCCGGCTGAAAATCATTCTTGATTGCGGGACGCAGACGTGCGTCATCAGTCGCACGTTTTTCCGCTCAGCCGGTTGCCATGCGCTTCTCCCTGACAACATGGAACATCAATTCGGTGCGCCTGCGCATCGACCTCGTCGCCAAATTCCTCAAGGCGGTGAGGCCGGATGTACTGTGCCTGCAGGAGACCAAATGCGTCGACGACGCCTTTCCGCTGAAGCGATTCCGGCGCCTCGGCTACGAGCATGTCGCGCTGAACGGGCAGAAGGGTTATCACGGCGTCGCCGTGGTTTCGAAACTGCCGTTCGAGAGCACGGATATCCGCACCTTCTGCGACAAGATCGATTCGCGGCACATCTCCGTCTCCTTCGGCGAGAAGGCGCAACTGACGAAACCGCTGGTCGTTCATAATTTCTACGTTCCGGCCGGTGGCGACATCCCCGATCCCGCGCTCAATCCGAAATTCGAGCACAAGCTGCAATTCCTCGACGAGCTGAAGGCCTGCGAGCCGCTGCATCCGCGCGGCGACGACCGCCACATCCTGGTCGGCGATCTCAATGTGGCGCCGCATGAGAACGACGTGTGGTCGCACCGGCAATTGCTCAAAGTGGTGTCGCATACGCCGATCGAATGCGAGAAGCTGCTGGCGGCGCAGGCGCATGGCGAATGGTTCGACGTCGCGCGCGAGCGGATCCCGCTGTCGGAAAAAGTCTACACCTGGTGGAGTTATCGGGCGGCGGACTGGACGGTGGGCGATCGCGGCCGCAGGCTCGATCACATCTGGGTCTCGCGCGCGCTCAAGGACGGCGTCAGTGATTTCCGCGTCACGCGCGATGCGCGGGGCTGGGAGCGCCCGTCCGACCACGTGCCGGTGACGGTGACGCTGGAGGCATGAGCTTTACCGAGTCATTCCGGGGCGCGTCAGCGCGAACCCGGAATGACGCACGAGTGAACTCAAATACTCAGCTTCGCGCCGGCCATCAAGATATCGCTGGCGATCTGGCTGGTGCGGGTGGCGAATTCGTCGCGCAGCCGGCGCGCTGCGGCGGGATCGCTCTCCAGCACGCGCTGAAACAGGCTGCGTGCGATCCGGATCACCGCGGCATGCTCGATCGCGGTTGCGGTGGACGGGCGCTTCATGGCCGTGATCAGCGCCAGCTCCCCGATCAAGGCGCCCGGGCCCGCGGTGATTTCGGAGCCGCCACCATCTTCGACCCGGAACGCGCCGCGCTGAACGACAAAACCGGCGTCAGCCTCGTCACCCACGTTGAACAGCACGTCGCCGCGGGCAAAGCCGCGCTGCTCGGAGCCGATCGCCACCATGCGCAGGGCCGCATTTCCCAACAGGCGCAGCGTTGGGACGCGCTCAAGCAAGGCAACATCATCTTCGATCGACATGCAGGACCGCTGGTCGGGGCGCGCTAATCAGATTGACACGAATCGCCGCCGGAATCGTATCACGGCACCAGCTTGTATCCACCGGCTTCCGTCACCAGGATTTCGGGATTGGCTGCATCCTTTTCGATCTTTTGACGCAACCGGTAGATGTGGGTTTCCAGGGTGTGGGTGGTGACGCCCGAATTATAACCCCAGACTTCCTGCAGCAGGGTCTCGCGCGAGACCGGCAGCTGGCCGGCCCGGTATAGAAACCGCAGGATCGCCGTCTCCTTTTCGGTCAGCCGCACTTTCCTGGCGTTGGCGCCGGTCAGCATCTTGGAGCCCGGCCGGAAACTATAGGGACCGACGGAAAACACCGCGTCTTCGCTGGCCTCATGCTGGCGAAGCTGGGCCCGGATCCGCGCCAGCAGCACGGCGAAGCGGAAGGGTTTTGCGACGTAGTCATTGGCGCCGGATTCAAGACCGAGGATGGTGTCCGAATCAGTATCGTGTCCGGTGAGCATGATGATGGGCGCCTTGAAGCCGCCCTTGCGCAGCGAGCGCACGACCTCACGCCCGTCGGTGTCCGGCAGCCCGACATCCATCAGCACGAGATCCGGTGCATTGGCCTTGGCGGCGCTGGCACCCTTGGCGCCGGTATCGACCGCGGAGGCTTCGAATTCATCGTGCAGCGACAATTGCTCCACCAGCGTATCGCGCAGATCGGTATCGTCATCCACGATCAGGATCTTGCGGGCATTGGCCATGGGTACAATCCTTTAGGGCTGCGGGTGCGAACAGAAAGCGCCTTTAGCCGTCGTCTTGGTTGGTAAGGTCAGGGTCCGTCAGGTCTATTCGTCTTGAGGTAGGGGTCTGTTACCGATTTACAAGCGGAGGCGCAGTCTACCCCAGAAAGCACAGGTATTCAGATGAATGTCCTGTAATGGGGATGAAATAGGGCATCGTCGGCGGGCAGACAATCCGTGGGATCACGAAATTTATGGGAAATCTAGTCAATTCAAACGGTTATCGATCAAGTCGGGTCGACCGGCCGCTCTCCGCGATCCGCATTCGCGCCGCCGCCGGCGATCCTCGCCGGGGTTGGCTGACGGCCGGAGGACGGAGTGTGCCGGTCGCGCTGGGGCGCGGTGGAATCAGGGCCAACAAGCGCGAGGGCGATGCCGGTACCCCGAAGGGCACCTTCCGGCCCCGGCAATTGTGGTGGCGAGCCGACCGCCACCCCCGACCGCGGACGTTTTTGCCAATTCGCACGATCGGACCCGAAGACGCCTGGTGCGAGGATCCCACAAGCCGCCATTACAACCAGCCGATTCGGCCGCAGCGCGGATGCAGCGGCGATCGCCTCCGTCGCGAAGACCATCTCTACGATTTCATCGTCGAGATCGACCACAACAGCTCGCCGCGGGTGGCCGGCCGCGGCAGCGCGGTGTTCCTGCACCTGGCGCGCGATAATTTCGGACCGACCGCGGGGTGCATTTCGATGACGAAATCGGCGATGCTGCGGTTGCTTGCACGGCTGGGCCCGGACACCAGGATTGTGATTGAGTGAGATCCGCTAACCCGGATGGAAGCGAAGCGCGATCCGGGCCGGCGAATGCAACAAGCCGGGCCAGGCTTCGCTCCATCGGCGCCATGCGCAAGGACGCAAGAACCAATGCTTTCCGAATCCCAGATTACGGCAGCGTCGCGGACCCTGCACGATCACTGGCGCGCCGGCACCAAGCTCGGGGGCCTCGAAGCGGCGCTGCGACCGCGCAGCCGCGCCGAGGCTTACGCGATCCAGGGAAAAATCGAAAACCATTCGAAGACAAAACTGTTCGGCTGGAAAATCGCAGCCACCAGCGAAGCCGGGCAACGGCACATCAACGTCGACGGTCCGATGGCCGGCCGCATCCTTTCCGAAACCGTCATCCCCGATGGCGGGACGGCTTCGATGGCGGGAAACGAAATGCGGGTCGCCGAGCCGGAATTCGCCTTTCGCATGGCGGCCGACTTGCCGCCGCGATTGCAACCTTACTCCGCGCGGGAAGTGCTGGACGCGGTCGGCACGCTGCATCCGGCGATCGAGATTCCCGATTCACGGTTTGCGGATTTCGTCAGCGCGGGGGCCGAGCAGATCATTGCGGACAATGCCTGTGCACACCTGTTCGTGCTCGGTGCGCCGGCCACGGCGAACTGGCGCGCGCTCGATCTCGTCGAGGAAAAGCCTGTCATCACGATGCGGGGAAACCAATTCCTCGGGCACGGCAAGAACGTGCTCGGCGATCCCAGGATCGCCTTGACCTGGCTCGCCAACGAATTGCGGCAGCTCGGCGTGACGCTGCGAGCCGGCGAGGTGGTGACAACAGGCACCTGTCATCCGCCGCTGCCGATCCAGCCCGGCGACGCCTGCGCGGTCGATTTCGGGGTGCTTGGAAGTGTGTCGGTCGGATTCGAGTAGGCGTCATTCAAACTCGACGTCGCCCCGCCTTTCGCCGGGACGACGTCCGTTTACCGGCGTCCGAAAATTGCCGAGCCGACCCGCACATGGGTAGCGCCGAACTGGATCGCGATCGCGAAATCGGCGCTCATGCCCATCGACAGATTCTTCAGGCCGTTGCGCGCGGCGATCTTTGCGGTCAGCGCGAAATGCGGCGCCGGGGCGTCGTTGACCGGCGGAATGCACATCAGGCCGGAGATCTCCAGACCGTATTTGTCGCGACAGCGGGCGATGAAGGCATCGGCCTCGCCGGGCGCGACGCCCGCCTTCTGCGGCTCCTCGCCGGTGTTGAGCTGCACGAATAATTGCGGGCGGCGTTTCTGGGATTCGATTTCCTTGGCTAACGCTTCGCAAATACTCGGACGATCGACCGAATGGATGGCGTCGAACAGCGCCACGGCTTCCTTCGCCTTGTTGGATTGCAGCGGCCCGATCAGATGCAGGGCGAGGCCGGGGTAAGCCTTAATTAACCCTGGCCATTTGGCCTTGGCCTCCTGGACGCGATTCTCGCCGAAAACCCGCTGTCCGGCCTCGATTACCGGGACAATCGCGTCGGCCGCGAACGTTTTCGACACCGCGACCAGCGTCACCGAGGTGCGGTCGCGGCGCGCTTCGGTGCAGGCGCGCACGATCTCCTGCTCCACATTGGCAAGCCCGTTTGGTGAATGCGCGGTTGTCGGCGAAGGGTTTTGCGGCGCCATACTCATCCGTTGGTCGTTGTTTGGACGTCGGTTGGACGTAATTTTACGGGGTAATTCGAATTTTACCGACTTCGGGAAAGGGTTCTTGAACCATTCCCTTTACCCTCTGACGTGGGGGTTGGGGACCAAAGATGTCACGCGCCAGTTTCAACCGCAACAGAGTGAAGCTCAAGCAGCTTCTCGGAATCCGCGCGAGGCTCGCATTGCTGGCGCTGATTCTGGTGGCGCCGTTGATGCTGGAACGCGCCCGTTCACTCGAGGACGCCCGGAGCAAAGAGGTTGCGGCTGCCGCCGCGGAGTTTGCGAACCTCGCACAGCATAGCGCCGATGCCCAGCAGGAAGTCATTTCGTCGGTCGAGACGGTGTTGAAATCGGCGGCCTATATCCGCGCCTCCGTGGGCGGCATCGGCCGCAGTTGCGACATCCTGCGCGCCAGCCTGCCGACCAATCTGCCGTGGATTCGCACGCTGCTGATCGTCGGTGGCGACGGACGCGTGCAATGCTCGACCAACAACGTCTTCGTCGGGCTCGATGTCAGTGACCGCGCCTATTTCAAGAAGGCGCGCGAGACGCACGAAATCGTGTTCAGCGATTACCTGTTCGCCAGGATCACCAACAATCCGGTGGTGATGGCGGCCTATCCGGTCTCCGCCATCAGCGACGATTCGGATTCCGTGATTCTCGCCGGCGTCAATCTCGACTGGATGTCGAAGATCATGAGTAATCTCGGCGGCCGGCCCGGCATTTCGGCGGTGCTGGTCGACAGCACCGGAACGGTGCTGGCGGCGCCGGCCGATCAGGGCAGCATGATCGGCCACTCTCTGGATACCATACCGCTGTTGTCGGCCATCGCTGAAACGGCGCTGGATTCCGACCACCCGCAAGGCTCGCTTTCCTTCGTCGCCGCCGATGGATCGCATCGTATGGTCAGTTTCGCGCGGATTGCCGGCACAGAGTCGCGCCTGATCGTCAGCATCGACGAAGCCAGGGTGTCGGCCGCGATCAACCGGGATATCCGCACCGCCTATCTGCAGCTCGGCTTCGTCAGCCTGTTCGTGCTGCTCGGCGCCCTGATCGCCGCGGAGAAGCTGATCATCGGGCCGATCGAGATGATCACGTCGATCGCAAAACGCTTCGGTCAGGGCGACTGGACGGCGCGCGCGGCCCGCAAGTCGCTGCCGGCGGAATTCGTTCCGCTCGCCCGCGCCTTCAACGCGATGGCGGCGCAGCTGAGCCAGCGCGAGCGGGAACTGGTCGCAACCAACGACCGGCTGACCGTGATTGCCTCGATCGACATGCTGTCCGGGCTTGCCAACCGCCGCGGCTTCCAGAGCCGGCTCGATTTTGAATGGATGAAGGCCCAGCAATACGACAGCGAATTGTCGCTGATGATGATCGACGTCGACCACTTCAAGCTGTTCAACGACACCTACGGCCATCCCGAAGGCGACGCCTGCCTCACCAGGCTCGGCGAAACGCTGGCGGGGATCTCCGCCGAGACCATGGGCTTTGCCGGACGCTATGGCGGCGAGGAATTTTGCCTGTTGCTGCCGAACACCGATGCGAAGCGGGCGCTGGAGATCGGCGAGATGGTGCGCACCGCGGTCGAGGCCCTCGCGATGCCTCACAGCACCAGCAGCCATCAAACCGTCACCGTCAGCGTCGGCGTCGCCTGTACGAGGCCGAACATTGCGCAGCAGCCGGGCGACCTGATCGAGGCCGCCGACGCCGCCCTCTACGCCGCCAAACACCGCGGCCGCAACGCCGTAGCCGAACACGGCTTTGGGCGACCGACCGACGACGGCTCGGTCGCGATAGCGAGCTAGGTTTTCATATTTTGTTTTGACGTTTTTTCTTTGCGCGAAGCGGCGTTCCCTTCGCTCGATGCCGCTCTAGCTCCCGGCCAGTTCGCGACCAAGCTCCTCCTCGGTCACGACCCGGTCCCGGCCACCTCGCTTGGCGAGATAGAGCGCGCGATCGCATCGATCGATCAAATCCGCCATCGACTCGCCGAACTGAAATTGTCCAACGCCAATCGACACCGTGATGCTGGGAAGTAGCTCGCTGGTCGAGCGGCGGGTGATGCGACACTCCGAGATCAGGCGGCGTATCCGCTCGGCAACCGCTGCGCAGGTGGCAAGGTCGGCGCCAGGAAGCACGGCGATCAGCTCTTCCCCGCCGTACCGGGCGGGCAGGTCGGTTTCCCGCAGCCGTTCCCGCAGCACGCTGGCCATCAACCGAAGCACCTGATCGCCTACCCCGTGTCCATAAGTGTCGTTGATCTTCTTGAAATGATCGATGTCGATCAAAAGCACGCTGAGCGGCTCGCCCTTTTCCATCGCCGCAATCTGGGCCTTGCGGAAAAACTCATCGAGCGCGCGGCGGTTGGGCAGGTCGGTGAGCGTGTCCGTCTTGGCGCGCTCCTCCGATTGGCTCAGGGAGTCACGGATCGCGTCCAGCTCTCGCGTCGACTCGGCGAAGCGAGCCTCCAGCTTCGCCGCCCGGTTGACCGCCTTGGCCAGCTCGTTCAAGAGATCCTCGACCAGCGGCGCTGGATCGACGCCGACTTCACTCCGCTCGGCCATGTCGCCAATCGCCATCATTTGCGACCGGTTATCGGCGATGGCTACGTTCAGATACTCCTTGGCGGAGCTCATGACCGAATGGAGCTGTTGTGAGACGTTGTTGACGTCGGTGTCGTCGCCGCTGTCCGTTCGGACATACAAGGCAAACAGGTCACGATTGGTGGTGGTATCGAACTTTCGCTTGTTGCCGATCAGAATATCGATGGCCCGTTTGAGTTCGGGCGAGGTGCCGAGCGAATATTTGAACCAGGTGTGAAAGTTGTTCGGCGTCGGCGGGACGCGATGTTGCGACATCGAGCGCACGGCTTTTTCCGCAAAAGCCGTGGCGTATTCAAAATCAAGCTCGTCGAACGCGTCCCCGGCCACGATCCAAAACGATCCCGCGTCTGCTGTTGCTGTTCGCCCAAATTATGGTCGCACGGAAGCGTTAACCCTGCCTCAATCCGATCGAGCGAAATGACCCGATTGGCCAGGGGGCACGCACGCACCGCAGCATCAAAGGGTCGGCGTGGTTTGCGCCAGGCCCAACGCCGCCTGGGCGGCTGGGCGACCCCAGCCCCAGATGCCAGCCGCCCGCAACGGCGTGGCTGAACGTGACTTGGGGTGGCCGACGACGGCTCTGTCGGGCTAGCGAGCTGCAGCCTGCTGCCGGGCATTTTGAGGTGCGGGGCGTTGACCCCAAAGCCGCTTTTGTGGCCTAGTCCGCCGTCCCCAAATGGGACGCGAATCCACAAAAAGCCCTTGCGATTCCATGACCTCCGAACGCTACAACGCCCGTGAATCCGAGCCGCGCTGGCAACGCCAGTGGGACGAAAAGGCGATCTTCGACGCCAAAAACGACGATCCCAGGCCGAAATACTACGTGCTTGAGATGTTCCCCTACCCGTCGGGGCGCATCCATATCGGGCATGTCCGGAACTATACGCTGGGCGACGTGCTGGCGCGTTTCATGCGGGCCAAGGGTTTCAACGTGCTGCACCCGATGGGCTGGGACGCGTTCGGGCTGCCGGCGGAAAATGCCGCGATCGAGCGCAAGGTAGCGCCGAAGGCGTGGACCTACGACAACATCGCTGCGATGAAGAAGCAGTTGCGGTCGATCGGGCTGTCGCTCGACTGGAGCCGGGAGTTCGCTACCTGCGATCCCTCCTACTACCGGCATCAGCAAAGGATGTTCCTGGATTTCCTGCGCGTCGGGCTCGCGGAACGCGAGAAGCGCAAGATCAACTGGGACCCGGTGGATATGACCGTGCTCGCCAACGAGCAGGTGATCGACGGCCGCGGCTGGCGCTCCGGCGCCGTCGTCGAGCAGCGCGAGATGAACCAGTGGGTCTTCAAGATCACGAAGTACTCGCAGGAACTGCTGGACGCGCTCGACAACCTGGATCGCTGGCCCGACAAGGTGCGGCTGATGCAGCGCAACTGGATTGGCCGCTCCGAGGGCCTGCTGATCCGCTTCGCGCTCGATCCCGCGACCACGCCCGAGGGCGAGAGCGAGCTGCGCATCTTCACGACGCGGCCCGACACGCTGTTCGGGGCGAAGTTCATGGCGATCGCCGCCGATCATCCGCTGGCGCAGGCGGCGGCCGCCAAAAATCCGAAGCTTGCGGAATTCATCGCCGAAACCAAACGCATCGGTACCGCGCAGGAGATCATCGACACCGCCGAGAAGCGGGGTTTTGATACCGGCATCAAGGCGATCCACCCGTTCGATCCCGGCTGGAAGCTGCCGGTCTATGTGGCGAACTTCGTTCTGATGGAATACGGCACCGGCGCGATCTTCGGCTGTCCTGCGCACGACCAGCGCGACCTTGATTTTGTGAATAAATACGGGCTGGGCAATGTGCCGGTGGTCTGCCCTGACGGCCAGGACCCCAAGACGTTCGTCATTACCGACACCGCTTACGACGGCGACGGCCGTATGATCAATTCCCGCTTCCTTGACGGCATGACGATCGAGCAGGCCAAGGAAGAAGTAGCAAAGCGGCTGGAGGGCGAGCTGCGCGGCAACATGCCGGTCGGCGAGCGCCAGGTGAATTTCCGCCTGCGCGACTGGGGCATTTCGCGCCAGCGCTACTGGGGCTGCCCGATCCCGGTGATCCATTGCCCGAAATGCGATGTCGTGCCGGTGCCTGAAAAGGACCTGCCGGTGGTGCTGCCGGAAGACGTCAGCTTCGACAAGCCCGGCAACGCACTCGACCATCACCCGACCTGGAAGCACGTCGCCTGCCCGCAATGCGGCGGCAAGGCCCAGCGCGAAACCGACACGATGGATACGTTTGTCGATTCGTCCTGGTACTTCGCCCGCTTCACCGACCCCTGGAACGAGAAAGCGCCGACCACGCCCGCGGTAGTGGACCGGCTGATGCCGGTCGACCAGTATATCGGCGGCGTCGAGCACGCCATCCTGCATCTGTTGTACAGCCGCTTCTTCACCCGCGCCATGAAGGCCACCGGCCATATCGGCATGGACGAGCCCTTCGCCGGCATGTTCACGCAGGGCATGGTGGTGCATGAGACCTATCAGAGAGCCGATGGCAGCTACGTCACGCCGGCCGAAGTCAAAATCGAAACCGGCGGCAATGGCCGCCGCGTCAGCCTGCTGACGACGGACGAGGAGATCTCGGTCGGCCCGATCGAGAAGATGTCGAAGTCGAAGAAGAACACCGTCGATCCCGACGACATCATCGCGACCTATGGCGCCGACGTCGCGCGCTGGTTCATGCTGTCGGACTCGCCGCCCGACCGCGACGTGATCTGGAGCGACGAACGGGTGCAGGGCGCCTCGCGCTTCGTGCAGCGGCTGTGGCGGCTGGTCGACGAATCAGCCGATAGCTCCAGGGCGGCGCCGGCGGCGCGGCCGGCTTCGTTCGGTCCCGAGGCGCTGGCGCTGCGCAAGGCGGCGCACGGGGCGCTGGACAAGGTCTCCACCGGCATCGAAAAACTGCATTTCAACGTCTGCCTGGCCTATATCCGGGAATTCTCCAATGTGCTCGGCGAGGTGCTGGCAAAAGCGGGACAGCCGTCCCCCGATCTGGGGTGGGCGATCCGCGAGGCCGCGGTCATCCTCGTCCAACTGGTCGCGCCGATGATGCCGCATCTGGCCGAGGAATGCTGGCAGGTGCTGGGGCAGCCCGGCCTGGTCTCGGAGGCCGATTGGCCCAAAATCGAACGCGATTTGCTGGTTGAAGATACGGTGACGCTGGTGGTCCAGGTCAACGGCAAGAAACGGGGTGATGTAACCGTGCCACGGGGTGCCGAAAATCCCGAGATAGAGGCTGCCGTTCTGGCCCTCGATGCGGTAAGACAGGCTCTGGGCGGCAAGGCCGTCCGCAAGGTGATCATTGTTCCCATGAGGATCGTGAATGTCGTTGGCTAGGTTTCGCATCGCCGTCCGGCTCCTGGCCGTGGCCGCCCTGGCGGCGCTGACGGCCGGCTGCTTCCAGCCGATGTATGCCGAGCATGCCGACGGCAGCCCCGGCCTGCGCGAAAAGCTGATGGGCGTGGAACTGCCGCCGATCGACAAGCCCAATGCCTCGCGGGACGCGCGGCTCGGGGTCGAAATCCGCAATGCGCTGGCATTCAAGCTCTACGGCAGCGCCACCGGCATGCCGCCGACCCATCGGCTGGTGATCCGGTTCAACACCAGCCGTTCGTCGCTGATGATCAATCAGGCCACCGCGCTGCCCACCAGCGAGAATTACGGCATTGATGCCCAATTCAACCTGATCGAGATCACCTCGAACAAATCGGTCATGACCGGTACGACGTTCTCGCGGGTGACTTACGACATTCCCGGCTCCTTGCAGCGCTTCGCCCGTGCCCGCGCCTTCCGCGACGCCGAGGATCGCGCGGCCCAGGAGATCGCGGACAACATCCAGACCCGGCTGGCCTCCTTCTTCGTCGCCGGCACCTGACCCCCTGCCATTCCGGGACGCGCACCCGGAATCCATGACCATCGGGAGCGTGGATTCCAGAAGGCCGCTACGGTTTCCGGCGTGACGAGGCTAACTCCGAATGGATTGATTGTGGTCGCGCTGCGCGGAAAAGAAATCGATGCCTTCCTCGCCCGACCGGATCCCGGCCGGCCGATCATCCTGCTTTACGGTCCCGATGCTGGCCTCGTCCGCGAGCGCGCCGACGCGTTGCTGGCATCCGCGGTCGATGATCCCAACGATCCGTTCTCGCTGGTGAGACTCGATGGCGACGAGCTTTCGGCCGAGCCGTCGCGGCTGGTCGATGAGGCGATGACGATCCCGCTGTTCGGCGGCCGCCGCGCGATCCGCGTCCGCGCCGGTTCCCGCAGTTTTGCCAGCGGCGTCGACACGCTGGCGGAGGCGCCGCTGAAGGATTGCCGCGTCGTGATCGAGGCCGGCGAGCTGCGGCCCGAATCGCCGCTGCGCAAGGCCTGCGAGCGCGCCAAGACCGCGGTCGCGATCGCTTGCTATCCCGACGGAGAGCGCGACCTTGCAAGACTGATCGAGGACCAATTGCGCCTCTCCAGCCTGCGCATCGCGCCGGACGCCCGCGCGACGCTGGTTTCGCTCTTGGGCGGCGACCGTCAGGCCTCCCGCAACGAACTGAAGAAGCTCGCGCTCTACGCCCACGGCAAGGGTGAGGTCACGCTCGACGATGTCATGACGGTAGTGGCGGACGCTTCCGAACTGAAGCTCGACCCGATCGTGGATGGGGCCTTTGCGGGAAAACCCGAGCTGGTCGAGGCCGAATTCGCCAAGGCCATGATCGCCGGCACCTACCCCGGCATGATCATCTCCGCCGCCCAGCGGCAAACGGCCTGGCTGCACAAATCGGCGCTCGCGCTCGCGGAAGGCACGCCGCTGTCGTCGCTGCTCGACAGCGGATTCCCGCGCCTGCATTTTTCGCGAAAGCCGATGGTCGAAACCGCGCTGCGTAATTTCAATCCGGCGCGGCTGGCGTCGATCATCGATCAGCTTGCGGCGGCGGCGCTGGAGATGCGCAAACAGGCCCCGCTGGCGGCCGTGATCGCACAGCGTGCGCTGTTGTCGATTGCCGTGAACGCGCGAAGACGGGCATGAGACGAGATTCGGAGAATGTATTGCGCGGCGGGACATTCCGACCACGAGGTATCGGATTTTTTGAGCGATCGGCATCCGGAAAGATCGCCGCGCGGCGACTGTGGAAATCGGGTCTGTCCTTCGCGCGCGCTCTTCAGCTTCCCTTGCCCAGCCTGCGGACGACCTCGTCGAGCTGATCGAGGTCGCGGTAGCGGATGTGCACGGTGCCGCCGCGATCGCGGTGATCGATATTGACGGCGAGCCCGAGTGCGTCGCTGACGGTTTTCTCCAGCGCGACGGTATCGGCATCCTTCACCTTGCCGCCGCGCGCCTTCTGCGCCTTGCGCTCCGGCACCCCCTCGACATGCGCCAGCGCCTCGGTCTGGCGCACGTTGAGACCTTCCTCGACGATGCGCTTGGCGGCGGCGAGCGGATCCGGCACGCCGATCAGCGCGCGGGCATGACCGGCGGACAACTGTCCAAGCGCGATAAAGGCCTGCACCTCGGACGGCAATTTGGTCAGGCGCATCATGTTGGCGACATGGCTGCGGCTCTTGCCGACGATCTTGGCGATTTCTTCCTGGCTGCGTTTGAATTCATTGGCGAGCGCATGGTAGCCCTGCGCCTCTTCCATCGCATTGAGGTCTTCGCGCTGGACGTTTTCGATGATGGCAAACTCGAGCGCGTCGCTGTCGCTGACGTCGACCGGCACGATCGGCACGTCGTGGAGGCCCGCGATCTGCGATGCGCGCCAGCGGCGCTCGCCGGCGATGATCTCGAAGCGGTCCTGCGCCCCCTTGACCGGCCGGACGATGATGGGCTGGATCACGCCGTGCTGCCTGATCGAGTTCGGCGAGTTCGCCAAGCTCGGCATCGGAAAAGGTGCGCCGCGGATTGCGTGGATTGGGCTTCAGGAATTCGATCGGCACCTTGCGCTGCGCGCGCGGACGATCGACATGCGCGGCCTCGCCGCCGACGTCTCCGATCAGACTTGCAAGACCGCGGCCCAATCGCGAACGCGCTTCGTCGGCCATCGCCAGCTCCCTTGGATTCAACTTGAGCGCTCCTGTTTTTACTCACCGTCGTTCCGGAGCGCGTCGTCGGACGCGAACCCGGAAATCTCGATGTTAGAACCGTATTGTCACTTCGAGATCCCGGATCGGTCGGCTTACGCAGATTGCCCGGAATGACTTGTCGGGGCTAATGCGTGCGCAGCTCGCGTTCGCGCTGGATCACTTCGGTCGCGAGCTTGAGATAGGCCTCGCTGCCAACGCATTTGAGGTCATACACCAGCACCGGCTTGCCGTAGGACGGCGCCTCGGAGATGCGCACGTTGCGCGGGATCATGGTGTTGTAGACCTTGTTGCCCATGAACTGGCGGACATCGGCCACGACCTGGTTGGACAGGTTGTTGCGGGAGTCGAACATGGTCAGCACGATGCCGTGGATCGACAGCGTGGGATTGAGCGTCGAGCGCACCTGCTCCACGGTCTGCAGCAATTGCGACAAGCCCTCGAGCGCGAAGAACTCGCACTGCAGCGGCACCAGGATCGCGTCGGAAGCCGCCATCGCGTTCACCGTGAGAAGATTGAGCGACGGCGGACAATCGATCAGCACATAGGTGTAATCGGAATCCGGGGAGACGTTGGTGTTCAGCGCGGCGATCGCATCGCGCAACCGGAAGGCACGGCCGGGCGTCGTTCCGAGTTCGAGTTCGAGGCCCGACAGGTCCATGGTCGATGGCGCGATATGCAGACGCGGCACCGCGGTCGGCACCACCCCCTCACGCAGACTGGCCTCGCCGATCAGCACATCATAGGTGGAGCAGTTGCGGTTGCGGCGATCGATGCCAAGGCCGGTGGAAGCGTTGCCCTGCGGATCGAGATCGACGATGAGCACGCGCTCGCCAATTGCCGCGAGAGCGGTGCCGAGATTGATCGCGGTGGTGGTCTTGCCGACGCCGCCCTTCTGGTTGGCCAGCGCCAGGATGCGGGGGTGGCCGGGCAGATTTGGCGCCTTATCCTCTTGATATATTTGATCAATTACGGTCATGCGCGGGTGCCATAAGCTTTGGCGGACGGATCACGCCGCTCGATGTGGTCGAGTTCGACGATCCAGCCATGTCCACCGGTGCGGCTGGAATGCAGTTTCGGCTCAATCTTCCAATATTTAGTGGCCTCGGTCAATTCGGCCTCTATATCTTGCCCCTTGAGAAACAGCGCTTTCGCGCCTCGTTTCACCAACGGTTCCGCAAAGCCGATAAGTTGGTGTAGCGGAGCCACGGCCCGTGCGGTGACGCAATCGACGGGGCCCGTGACTCTATCCACAATATCCACGATGTCGGCGAGATGAACGGTGCCGGGCGATTGGGTGATTCGCAACGCCTCCCGCAGGAAAGCCGCCTTCTTGGCGTTGCGCTCCGCCAGGTGGACCACCGCACCTGGCGTCTCCGCCATGGCGCAGGCGAGGACCACCCCCGGAAAGCCTCCGCCGCTGCCGAGGTCGACCCATATCCTGGCCCGCGGCGCAATCGTCAGAAGCTGGAGCGAATCGGAGACATGACGAGTCCACAGATTGGGAAGGGTCGATGGCGCCACGAGATTGGTCTTGGCCTGCCACTCCCGGAGCAGGTCGAGATAGCGATCCAGCCGCGCTTCTGTTTCACGTGAAACAGGCGTGAGCTTGAGCGCCTCGGCCTTGTCCAGGGCCGGCGATGACAACCCGATTGCTACCGAACCATTGGCCATTGGACCGTGCCGTCTTGTTTCACGTGAAACAGTCCCCCCCCCTATGCGAGGGCTGAAGTGTTCCGCCGGGCTTCCCGTCGAAGGTACGCTGCTAGAATGCCGAGCGCCGCCGGCGTCATGCCATCGAGCCGGCCCGCCTGCCCCACAGTCCGCGGCCGCGCGGCTTCGAGCTTCGAACGCGCCTCGTTGGAAAGCCCTGGTACCATCCGATAATCGACATCACCAAGGATCAGCCCCTCGTCGCGCCGGAAGGCATCGACATCAGCGGTCTGCCGTTTGAGATAGACGTCATATTTCGCATCGATCTCGAGATGGACCGCGATGCCTGGTTCAATGGCCGACAGCTCCGGCCAAATACCGCGAATCTCAGTCCATCCGATCTCCGGATAGGCCAGGAGCTCAAACGCCGAGCGGCGCTGGCCGTCCTTGTTGAGCGCCAGTCCATACCGGGCGGCTTCATTCGGCGTCAGCGTCAGTGATCTTGTCAGGGCCTTCGCGTCCTTCAAAGCTGCCATCTTGGCGCGGTGGCGCTGCGAACGTGCCTGCCCTACGCAACCGAGCTCAATCCCCTTGTCGGTCAGGCGCTGGTCGGCATTGTCGGCGCGCAGCGTCAGCCGGTACTCGGCCCGCGAGGTGAACATCCGGTACGGCTCGGTGATGCCGCGGGTCACGAGATCATCGATCATCACACCGAGATAGCCGTCGGCGCGATCGAACACGATCGGCTCTGAACCCCCGGCAGCCAGGGCCGCGTTGAGCCCCGCGACAAGCCCCTGTGCCGCGGCCTCTTCATAGCCCGTGGTGCCGTTGATCTGTCCGGCCAGGAACAGGCCCCGCAGACGCTTGGTCTGCAGGCTCGGATCCAGTTCGCGGGGATCAACATGATCGTACTCGATGGCGTAGCCCGGGCGAACCATGCGCGCGCGCTCCAGTCCCGGGATCGAGGCCAGGATCCTGAGCTGCACCTCCTCGGGAAGCGAGGTCGAAATGCCGTTGGGATAGACGGTGGAATCGTCGAGCCCTTCCGGCTCCAGAAAAACCTGGTGGCCGTCGCGATCGCCGAAGCGAACGATCTTGTCCTCGATCGACGGGCAATAGCGCGGCCCGCTGCTCTTGATCTGGCCGGAATACATCGGCGAGCGATGGACATTGGCCCGGATAACTTCATGGGTCGTAGCCGTGGTGCGGGTGATGCCGCACTGGATCTGGGGCGTCGTGATCCGGTCGGTCATCACCGAAAACGGCTCCGGCGGATCGTCGCCAGGCTGCATCTCCACCGCGGACCAGTCGATCGTCGTGCCATCGAGCCGCGGCGGGGTCCCGGTCTTCAGACGCCCCAGCGCAAATCCCTCAGCTTCGAACGACTTCGAAAGACCCAGCGCCGGCGGCTCATCAACCCGGCCGGCCGGCCAGTTCTTCTCGCCGAGATGGATCAACCCGCGCAGGAAGGTCCCGGTCGTGATCACGACGGCGCCGGCGGACAACTCCCGGCCATCGGCCAGGTGAACCCCGCCGACGCGGCCATTCGACACCATCAGGTCGTCGGCCTCGCCTTCGACGACCTCAAGGTTGGCTGTCTCGCGGATCGCGGCCTGCATCGCGGCCGCATAAAGCTTGCGGTCGGCCTGGGCGCGCGGCCCGCGCACCGCCGGACCTTTGCGCCGGTTGAGCATGCGAAACTGAATGCCGCCGGCATCGGCCACCCGCCCCATCAAGCCATCCATCGCATCGACCTCGCGAACCAGATGGCCCTTGCCAAGCCCCCCGATCGCCGGATTACAGGACATCGCGCCGACCGTCGCAAAACGATGGGTCACCAATACCGTCCGGGCACCCAGGCGAGCGGACGCGCTTGCGGCCTCACAGCCGGCATGGCCGCCGCCAATGACGATGACGTCGAATGAGTCTGTCCGGGTAAGCATGGCCAGAGTTTTATCGCGCGCGAGGAAATCCCGAAAGCGGTAAGTTTGAAGCCGGTGCATGTTTCACGTGAAACGGGCAAAGACCCGACAATATGCGAGTTGTTTCACGTGAAACGAAAACCAATGCAATGAACAAAAAAATATTTCTTTTATGTAGTATTACTACTTGCCGATGCAGAACTCCCGGAAGATGACATCGAGAATATCCTCGACGTCGACCCGGCCAAGCAGCCGTCCCAGCGTATAGGCCGCCAGCCGCAGATCCTCGGCCGCCAGCTCATCGCCCTCTCCGACCACCGCGATACTGCGCCGAAGCGAGTCCGCCGTCTCCTGCAGCAACTTGCGCTGCCGCTCCCGTCCGATCAGAGCGGCTTCGTTCGCGCCAAAATATTTCTCCGCGAACCCGACCAGTGCGGCGATCAGCTCCGCGATCCCGTCACCACGGCCCGCCGAAATGCTGAACTCGTGCCTCTCTCCGCGCCGCCCCAAGGTGCCGACCGGTTGTTTCGCGCCCCCGGCATCGGCCTCCGCCGGACGGAGGTCGATCTTGTTCCGCACCTGCCACACCGGCGCGGCGCCCGGCGGCGAAGCTTCGTCCCGCTGCGGATCGCTCATCCACAATACCAGGTCGGCTTCCGCCGCCCGCGCCCTCGCCCGCCGTATGCCCTCCTGTTCGACGGGATCGTCGGTCTCGCGAATCCCGGCAGTGTCGATCACCGTCACCGGATAGCCGTCGAGATCGAGTTGCACTTCGATCACGTCGCGCGTGGTGCCCGCATGGGGCGTAACGATCGCCACCTCACGCCGCGCCAGCGCATTCATCAGGGTCGATTTGCCAACGTTCGGCGGACCGGCGATCGCGACCACCAGCCCCTCGCGCAGCCGTTCGCTCCGCCCCCGCGCCGCCAGCACCTCCTCGATCTCGCCGAGCAGGGTTTTGATCTTTGCCACCGCAGGCGCGATCAACTCAGTGGGCACATCGCCCTCGTCGGAAAAATCGATGCCGGCTTCGATCAACGCGGAGGCCTCGATGATCTGGTGGCGCCAGTTGCGCGCGCGGTCGCCGAGCAATCCCTTCAACTGGCGCAGCGCCTGGCGGCGTTGCCGGTCGGTGTCGGCATGAATCAAATCGTCGAGGCCTTCGGCCTCGGTAAGATCGAGCCTGCCATTCTCGAACGCGCGCCGGGTGAACTCGCCGGGCTCCGCCGCACGCATCTCGGCAAAACCCGACAGCGCCGCGACCACTGCCGTCAGCACCGCGCGCCCGCCATGGACGTGAAATTCCGCGACGTCCTCACCCGTCGCGCTCGCCGGCCCCGGAAACCACAGCACGACAGCATCATCGATCGGCTGCTGATTCGGCTCGCGCAGCAGCACCCGCGCCGCCAGCCGCGGCTTCGGCATCTTCCCGGCAAGCGCGGCAAGCACGGGTCCTGCCTGTTGCCCGGAAACGCGCACCACAGCGATCGCGCTCGGTGGGCGGCCCGACGAAAGCGCAAAGATGGTCTGTTCGCGGGGATGCATCGTCTATTTTGTTCTCGATCTCGTTGAAAAGGAAACGTAATTTCGGCTCCGCAACATCCGAGCCGCCAGCGATCGGTATCCAAATGCTGCAGCGTTTCGGCAACAATTTCCCGGCCGCCCCCACGGAACCCAGCGACCCCAATTCGAGCGGATCCGATGGGTAATTTTCTATATATATTTCAATTATTTGATTGCCGGACGCGGGACCTGATAGGTGTCCTCGCCGCCTCATTGCTGCGGCAAAAACGCAGCAAAAAAGGGGCGCCCTTCGCAAGGACGCCCCTGCCAGAACCGCCGAAACGGATCAGGTATTCATCGATTCGAAGAATTCCGCGTTGTTCTTGGTGTTGCGCAGCTTGTCGAGCAGGAAGTCGATCGCGTCCATGGTACCCATCGGATTGAGGATCCGGCGCAGCACATACATTTTCTTCAGGAGTTGCGGATCGGTGATCAATTCTTCCTTGCGGGTGCCGGACCGCGAAATGTCGATCGCCGGGAAGGTCCGCTTGTCGGAGACCTTGCGGTCCAGGATCAGTTCGGAATTGCCGGTGCCCTTGAACTCTTCGAAGATCACTTCATCCATGCGGCTGCCGGTATCGACCAGCGCGGTCGCGATGATGGTCAGCGAACCGCCCTCCTCGATGTTGCGCGCGGCGCCGAAAAATCGCTTCGGCCGCTGCAGCGCGTTGGCATCGACACCGCCGGTCAGCACCTTGCCGGACGACGGCACCACGGTGTTGTAGGCGCGGCCAAGGCGGGTAATCGAGTCCAGGAGGATCACGACGTCGCGGCCGTGCTCGACCAGACGCTTCGCTTTTTCGATCACCATTTCGGCGACCTGGACGTGACGCACCGCCGGCTCGTCGAAGGTCGAGGAGACGACCTCGCCCTTCACCGAGCGCTGCATGTCCGTGACTTCCTCGGGCCGCTCGTCGATCAGGAGCACGATCAGATAACACTCCGGGTGATTGGCCGTGATCGAGTGCGCGATGTTCTGCATCAGCACGGTCTTGCCGGTGCGGGGCGGCGCCACGATCAGGGCGCGCTGGCCCTTGCCGATCGGGGCGACGATGTCGATAACCCTTGCAGAAAGGTCCTTTCTGGTGGGGTCTTCGAGCTCGAGCCGGAAGCGCTGATCGGGAAACAGCGGCGTCAGATTGTCGAAATTGACCTTGTGCTTGGACTTTTCCGGGTCCTCGAAATTCAGCGTGTTGACCTTCAGCAGCGCGAAATAGCGCTCGCCTTCTTTCGGACTGCGGATATGGCCCTCGATGGTATCGCCGGTACGAAGCCCGAAGCGGCGGATCTGCGAGGGCGAGACGTAGATGTCGTCCGGTCCCGGCAGATAGTTAGCGTCAGGCGAGCGCAAAAATCCGAAACCGTCGGAGAGAACCTCGACGACGCCTTCGCCGATAATGTCGGTTTCCTGGATCGCGAGTTGCTTGAGGATGGCGAACATCAGCTCCTGCTTGCGCATGGTGCTGGCGTTTTCGACCCCTTTTTCTTCCGCAAACGAGACGAGTTCGGCTGGCGTTTGGGCCTTGAGGTCTTGAAGTTTCATTTCCCGCATTGGGAGGGTCCTGTGGAGTATCTTGGGAGAGGAATTGCGAGGTGGCTTTTATGAAAATGCGGACGCGAGATCAGGAAGGTCCGCAGGTCTGAGCAAGGAAAGTGCCGGAGAGGCTTCAAACCTGATGCGGCGGCCGGCTCGACAAGGAACCGAAACGCAACCACATCCGCCTGCGTGGGGTGGGATTTCGACAATATAGAAAATCGCAAGAGCTTCCGCAAGCAGGCCGGCAGCCTCAACGATCAGCAGCACGGTCCATCAAAACGGCTTCACGATCACCAAAATGACGATCCCGATCATCAGGACCGTTGGTACCTCATTGATAAAGCGATAGAATCTCTGACTTCGCGTATTCCGGTCGGCGGCGAAATCCTTGACGCATCGGGCAAAAAAACCGTGGACGCCCGACAGCAGCAGCACCAGCAGGAGCTTACCGTGGAACCAGCCCGCTGAAAGAAAATAGCCAGCCCAGGCGAGGTAAAGTCCCGCTAACCAAGTTACAATCATGGCCGGATTGATGATCGCCTTCAGCAACCGCCGTTCCATCACCTTGAAGGTCTCGGATTGCTTCGATCCGGCCTCGGCTTCGCAATGATAAACGAACAGCCGCGGCAGATAGAGCATGCCGGCCATCCACGCGATAACCGCGACCACGTGCAACGCCTTGATCCACTCGTACATCAGCAACGCCTCGTTCGCTCGCCAATCTGTCGTATCTCGCAAAACCCCGGAACGTCCGGTCTGGTCTCGGCGTTGCCTATACGCCAGTCTTGCCGTGAAGCGAGACATATCCGCAAAGCACCCCTTCTCTAAACTAATAATTCTAAAATCTTAGGTTTGAGTCTAAGTAGCGGTGATTAGCGCCCGCGCAAAAATGTCCCGCGATTGCTCCTGGCTTGTTCACATCCTTCAACATGCCCGGCCAGGCACCGGGCGATCCGGATAATATGACTGGCTTCAAGCGCTTGCGCCGGCCTGTCGTCAGCTTATGAAGAGACAAGTCCACATAACCTCACTATCATTGCCGCCAGCAAATGGACTTGTCCTTGCATCGAGGACTGTGAAGAAAAAGCCGGGTTATCCCTGACCGCCCGATCCGCGTCTGATTCTCTCAGGTAAGGTCCACAAGGATTCACAGGTTACACAGGGGTTTCGGTGCCCACGTCCGGCAGTTATTTCCACCTTCATCTGGTCTCTGATTCGACCGGTGAGACTCTGATCACGGTTGCGCGCGCAGTCGCCGCGCAATACGCCAACGTGACACCGGTCGAGCATGTCTATCCGCTGGTGCGCAGCCAGAAGCAGCTCGATCGCGTGCTGGACGAAATCGAGGAGGCGCCGGGCATCGTGCTCTTCACCCTGCTGGAAAAGGATCTGGTCGGCCGGCTTGAAGCCAAGTGCCAGCAGATCAACATACCGAGCCTCTCGATCATCGGCCCGGTCATGCAATTGTTCCAGGCCTATCTCGGCGCCGCCACCATCGGCCGTGTCGGCGCGCAACACACCTTGAACGCGGAATATTTCAAGCGCATCGACGCCTTGAACTATACGATGATGCATGATGACGGCCAGCACGTCGAAGGACTGGAAGAGGCCGACGTCGTCCTGGTCGGGGTGTCCCGCACCTCGAAGACACCAACTTCGATCTATCTCGCCAACCGCGGCATCCGCACTGCGAACGTTCCGCTGGTCCCGAGCATCCCGGTCCCCCACCAGCTGGAAACGCTGACAAAGCCGTTGGTGGTCAGCCTGCACGCGACGCCGGAACGCCTGATCCAGGTGCGACAAAACCGGTTGCTGAGCCTGGGGGCCGGGCCTGGCAATGACGAATATATCGACCGTCAGGCCGTCGCCGACGAGGTCGCATTCGCGCGGCGATTGAGCGCCAGGCACAATTGGGCGCAGCTCGATGTGACACGACGATCGATCGAGGAGACGGCGGCGGCAATTCTGAAACTGTTCACCGACCGGCAACGGCAACGGCTTCCGGAATGACACTCTGGCGCGGCGACTCTCCGTTGATCCTGGCGACGCAAAGCCGCGCGCGGCGAATGCTGCTCGCCAACGCGGGCCTCGATTTCGAGGCCGTTCCGGCCGACATCGACGAGCGTGGCGTGCAGCAATCCTCCGGCCTGGCATCTCCGAGTGATATTGCCGCGCTGCTGGCGCGTGAGAAAGCCCGCGCGGTGTCGAGGTTGCGGCCCGGCCAGTTTGTCGTCGGCGCGGATCAGACGCTTGCGCTGGGGGCACGGCTTTTCAGCAAGCCCGCGGACAGGGTGCAGGCTGCCGGGCAATTGCGCGCGCTGGCCGGCCACCGACACGAATTGCACTCCGCTGTTGCGGTGGCGCGCGATGGCGAGATCCTGTTCGAAAGTATTTCCGTGGCGGGGATGACGATGCGGCCGCTCGCCGATGCCGAAATCGAGGTTTATCTAGGCGCGGCCGGCGAGGCCGTGACCTCGAGCGTCGGCGCCTACCAGCTCGAAGGGCTTGGTGTGCACCTGTTCGAGCGCATCGAAGGCGATCATTTCACCATCCTCGGCCTGCCGCTGTTGCAACTGCTCGCCTTTTTGCGTAGCGAGCGGCTGCTTGCGGTGTAAAAGGAAATCCGGACAAGGCGGCCAATGGCGGGAGCTGGATGATCATTCTTGGGCTGACCGGCTCGATCGGAATGGGGAAATCGACCACCGCAAAACTGTTCGCGGAGGCCGGCGTTCCCGTCTATGACGCGGACGCGATGGTTCATCGATTATACGAAGGCGAGGCGGCGCCTGCCATCGAAGCGGCATTCCCGGGCACCACGGTCAACGGCAAGGTCGATCGCACCCTTCTGTCGGCGCAGGTGGTGCGTGATCCCGCCGCGATCAAGCGGCTGGAGGCGATCGTCCATCCGATGCTCGGCGCCTCCAGGCAGAAGTTCCTCGATGACGCCGAGCGCTCCGGGGCCCCGGTCGCGGTGGTCGATGTTCCCTTGCTCTACGAGACCGGCGGCGAGAAGCGCGTCGATGCCGTGGTGGTGGTCACCACCACGCCGGAAAACCAGCGCCAGAGAATTCTCTCGCGCGACAACATGACCGAGGAAAAACTGGATGCCATCCTGGCGCGGCAGCTGCCCGACGCCGAAAAGCGCGAGCGCGCCGATTTCGTGGTGGATACGTCGCGCGGGCTCGACCCCGTGCGCGCCCGCATCCGGGACATTCTGGTCGAGGCTGCTAAGATGCCGCAGCGGCGAATCTGATTCGCCTTTTTCCCGGTTCCTCATCCCATGCGCGAAATCGTTCTCGACACCGAAACCACCGGCCTCGACCCGCTGCGCGGCGACCGGCTGGTCGAGATCGGATGCGTCGAGATATTCAATCGCATGCCGACCGGCCAGATATTTCACCGGCACATCAATCCCGAGCGCGACATGCCGGCCGAGGCTTTCGCCGTGCACGGGCTTTCGACCGAATTCCTCGCCGACAAGCCGTTATTCGCCCATGTAGTCGACGAGTTCATGGAATTCATCGGTGACGCGCCGCTGGTGATCCACAACGCCTCGTTCGACATCAGCTTCATCAATGCCGAGCTCGACCGCATCAAGCTGCCGGCGATCGCGCGCGACCGGCTGGTGGACACGCTGTTATTGGCGCGACGCAAGCATCCGGGCGTGTCGAACCGGCTCGATGACCTCTGCTCGCGCTATGCGATCGACAATTCCCGCCGCACCAAGCACGGCGCGCTGCTGGACGCCGAGCTTCTGGCCGAGGTCTATATCGATCTGATCGGGGCGCGGCAGTCGCAGCTGATCCTGGCGGCCGAGACCCGCGAAACCCGCGCCGGCGGATATGGCGAAATGCCGCGGCGGCAACGCGAGGTGCCGCTGGCGCCGCGGATCTCGGACGAGGATCGCGCCGAGCATCGGGCCTTCATCGCGACGCTGGGCGACAAGCCGATCTGGAACGACTTTTTGGGCGCGTAGCGTTTTCGAGCGAAGCCGCTCGCTCTATCCCGGCTTGATTCAGCTCGGCCTGACCTGCTCGCCCTGGGCGGCAGCCTGCCGTTCCATGTTCTGGCGATACAGGCCGACGAAATCCACGGGGTCGAGCATCAAGGGCGGGAAGCCGCCGTCGCGCACGGCGGTCGCAATGATCTCGCGCGCGAACGGGAACAACAGCCGCGGGCATTCGATCATGACCAGCGGATGCAGGTTTTCCTTCGGCACGTTCAAAATGCGGAAGACCCCGGCATAGGCGAGGTCGAAGCTGAACATCACCTTGCCGGCGTTTTCCGCCTTGCCCTCGACCGACAGCGTCACCTCGTACTCGTTTTCGGCGATGTTGTTGGCGCTGACGTTGATCTGGATGTTGATCGCCGGCTGCTGCTGTTGCGGCGCCAGCGAACTCGGGGCGTTCGGATTCTCGAACGACAGGTCCTTGGTGTACTGCGCCAGCACGTTGAGCTGGGGAGGGGCCGCTTCGGGAGGCGCGCCGTTGCCGTTGGTCATGGAAATCTCTCCTGGAGCGTTTTCAAGCGAGCGGCGACCGGTCTGGCGTCAAAATTCGCTCGGGTCTTGCGGAAAATGCTGTTGACGGGGCGAGTGGCTAACATAGCCCCGCCTCCCTCCACAAGGAAGACGATGGCGCGCGGCCCGCCGTAGCAAGCCCTGCTGGTCGCCATGTGCGGCAAATAGCCGTCATTGGCGCCGGGAATGCACCCTAAATTGTTGAATATGCGCGATTTCCGGTCATGATCGGGGTTTCCTCCCATGGCCAAAACGCGCTATTAATCGGTTCGTGGCAAACCGGCGCGCGTGCCGGCTTTGGCCGATTTCCATCGGCATGGCTTTTCATGCCAAAGCGTGCCATTGGCCGGGCCAAGTTTAGTGCCTACATGCTGCTGACCCATCCGTGACCCAGTCACCGCCGTTCCCTCAGGAGGGAACGCTCTACCGCCGGACCCGTTGCCGGCGTGAGAACCAGAAAGCAAAAGCGACGTGGATATTTACACCATCATCTTCCTGGCGCTGGCGGTCTTCATCTTCCTGCGTTTGCGCAATGTCCTCGGACAGCGCACCGGAAGCGAACGGCCGCCCTACGACCGCCCCGCGCGCAACGTTGTGCAGGGGGCGCAGGACAATAATAATGTAGTACCGATACCGGGCGCCGTGATCGACCAGGCGCCGCTGGCGCCGACGGCGGACGTCACGCCGCCGACCGACCGCTGGAAAGGCCTGACTGAGGCCGGCACGCCGCTGGCCCAGGGGCTGGACGCCATTGCCGCGCTGGATTCCTCGTTCGACCCGCGACATTTCCTTTCGGGCGCGCGCAGTGCCTATGAGATGATCGTGCTGGCGTTCGCCAACGGCGATCGCCGCGCGCTGAAGGATCTGTTGTCGTCCGAGGTCTATGACAGCTTCGAGGCCGTGATCAAGGATCGCGAGAAGCGCGAGCAGAGGACCGAAACCCGCTTCGTGTCGATCGACAAGGCTGAGCTCGTGGGGGCGGAAGCACGCGACAGGTCGGCGCAGCTGACTGTCCGCTTCGTGTCGCAGATGATCTCGGTCACCCGAGACAAGGCCGGCACGATTGTCGACGGCAATCCGGATAAGGTCACCGATATCACCGATGTTTGGACATTCGCCCGCGACGCTACGTCACGCGATCCGAACTGGAAGCTGGTTGGCACGGGAAGCGCTCACTAACGCGCGTGGCGTCAATCGATACGCCATCGCGTTTTGTGTCGTCGTCCTTGTGCTGTCGCTGGCTCCCCTTGCGGCGATTGCTGCGCGCAAGCTGCATCCCGCGCGCACCTCCGAGCCTGCGCATGGGCGCCTGCCTTATCCCCCTCTCGAGTGGCCGCTCCAGATCAGCGGCAGCCAATATGCTCCGGTGGCCTGGGGCGATATCGCCGGCTGGAACGATGACGACCACCTCCAGGCCTTCAAGGCGTTTCGCATCAGCTGCAAGCCGATCTCCGCGCAGCACGATCCGGTGGCCGACAGCAAGGCAGATGTAAAGGCGCTCGGCAGTTCGCTGCGCGATCCCTGCAGCGCGGCGAGAGCCGCGGATATCTCCGACGGCGCCAGGGCCAAGGCATTTTTCGAGGCGCATTTTCTGCCCTTGCGCATCTCGCGGCTCGGGGAAGACCAGGGCTTCGTCACCGGCTATTACGAGCCGATCCTCGACGGTTCGCGAACCAAGACCGACGTCTACACGGTGCCGGTCTATCGCCGTCCCTCCAACCTGTTCGTCCGCGGCTTCAAGCAGGATGCGCCCAGCCTGCCCAACAAGGGCGAGGTATTCCGCAAGATCGGCCGCCGCAAGCTCGTGCCCTACTACGATCGCGCCGCGATCGAAGACGGCGCGATCGCCGGGCGGGGCCTGGAAATCTGCTGGCTGAAAAGTCAGACGGATCTGTTGTTCGCGCAGATCCAGGGCTCGGCGCGGATCCGGCTCGAGGACGGCTCGACCGTCCGGATCAATTACGACGCGCATAATGGCTATCCCTATACGGCGGTCGGCCGCATCCTGATCGACCGCGGCATCATCCCGAAAGAGCAGATGTCGATGCAGAAGATCCGGGAATGGATGGAGCAGAATCCCGACGGCGCCAACGAATTGCGGCGGCAGAACCGTTCCTACGTGTTCTTTCGCGAGGTGCCGCTCTCCGACAAGGATGAGGCGGTGGGTGCGCAGGGCGTCCCGCTGACGCCGGGCCGCTCGATCGCGGTCGACAAGGCGCTGCATGTCTACGGCACGCCGTTCTTCATCGAAGGCGAACTGCCGATCGAATCGGAGCAGGCGAAGACGCCGTTCCGCCGGCTGATGATCGCGCAGGATACGGGATCAGCGATCACAGGACCGGCGCGCGCCGATCTCTATTTTGGCGCCGGCGCCGATGCGGGGAAGGTATCCGGCCGCCTGAAGAACAATATGCGTTTTGTCATCCTGATTCCCAAGAGCCTCGATCCGACGGCACGAGGCCGCAAGATGCCGCTTCCGGATGCCCGGCCGTCGGCGAAAATCGCCAAGCTGTTTCCGCAGGTCGATCCTGCAAGGGATCAAAACAATGGCGTGAAGCCGGCGGATGCTTCCGCAACGGCGGGGACAATAGACGGGGCGAAGCCCGCAGCGCCCGCGAAGAATGCGGCCGCCGCGCCGGCGCGACCGGGGACCTCCGTCGCGCAGGCTTCAACGACACCGACGGCTGCCGTGCCGCTGCCCGAAGCAAGGCCGGCGACCGCCCCGGTTCGCGAGGTGCATCGCCACCGCCGCCATTATCGTGATCATCGCGGCCTATGAAGCGTTCTTCCCCAATTACGGAATTGCCGGCACCGCCGCGCCGCAAGCGCAGCTTGAGCGAGGAAGAGCGCGCGCTGTGGGAAAGTGTCGCCAAGCAGATAAAGCCGCTGCGCAAGAAACCTCGCGCCGCCAAGGCAGAGGCTGCCGAACCTTCGCCGCCACCGAAACCTGCGGCGTCAACGCGACCGCATCCGCCCGCCAAAATCCCGCACCCGCCAAAACCGGAATCGTCCGCCGCGCCGCCGCTGGCGCCATTGGGACGCCGCGAGCGCTCGCAACTATCGCGCGGCAAGAAGCAGATCGACGCGCGGCTCGATCTGCACGGCATGACGCAGACCCGCGCCCATCACGCGCTGTCGGGCTTCCTGCAGCGCGCCCACCATGACGGCCTGACATTTGTCCTGATCATCACCGGCAAGGGCAAAATGGGCGCCGAGTCCGAGCGCGGGGTGCTGCGCCGCCAGGTGCCGCACTGGCTGAGCCTCCCCGAATTCCGCGCGCTGGTGGTCGGGTTTGAAGAGGCGCATATCGGCCATGGCGGCGAGGGCGCGCTCTACGTGCGGATCAGGCGCTCGAGGCTGTGACGGCCACAGCGTTTTCGAGCGAAGCGGATGCCGGTTCGCTCGAAGAAAACGCGTCAAAATAACGCGCCTAGAACGGCCTGACGATTCCGACGCGCGGGATCAGCGTTACGATCCAGCCGAAAACGGTCGTCTTTTGATCATGCGCCGGGATCGGCGGCACGGCGTGCGAGGCGGGCAGCGCTTTCACTGCGTGCAGGATCAGGAACATGCAGACCGCCCAGTTCGATATCCACCTGGAATAATCGAACACCATCGCAAACATCACGAGATAGGCCGCGCTCACGATCAACAGCGCGGCGACGACGATACGCTGGTGAAATCCCTCCGAAAGCGCGCGGATCAGGCCGATAAAATACTTCCAGAGCGGGGTATGCAGCCAGATCAGCAGCGCAAACACCGGAATGCCCAGGATGTTGGATGGCATGCGTTGCCAGGTATCCAAGACTTCCTTGGCGAGCGGCTGATACCAGATGTAGCTGAAACTGAGGAGATTGGTGCGGCTCGGGTCGGCCATCCGGCTCTGCAGATAGCGCACGAACTCCGCCTCGGGCACCTTCATCGTTCCCAGGAATTGCGCCGCCAGGAACAGCAGCCCCACGCACAGTGTCGCGGCGATGCCGACGGTTACATTCCTCCGGTCAAAACCCTGCACCAGATAATAGCGCAGCAGCACGATGACCGCGATGGTCGGCACATACATCAGGAGATGGATGTGGTGGATCAGGACGAGGATGATCGAGGCCAGCGCGGCGAGCAGCAGGAATGCAAGGGAGCGCGCCGGTATCAACAGCAGCAGAATCGCGAAGACGCAGCCGTAGATGTCGAAATGCCCGAGCGTATGCATAAAATTCTTCAGGAATAACGGCGAGCCCGCCATGAACACGAACAGTGGCATGTGCTTGTCGTCGAACCCGAACGTCCGCCGGAACAATTCGATGAACAGGCCTGCGGTGATCAGCCAGACCGCGCCGGAGAGCGCAAATACCAGCCACACCGGAACCTTGGCCGAGAACAGCGACACGATCGCGCCAATCAGCGCGCGCTTGGTGAAGCCGAAATGATAGTCGACCAACAGGTGAATGTAGGGGACGTAGGGCTCGCGCGTGAGCTTGTAGAGAAGAACCCCGATCAGGACGGCGACGTTGACGGCGAGCATCAGGCGCCAGGGTTTTTCCCGCACACGCAGATTCATTGAGTCCCCGAAAGCGCCGGTTATGGGTGCCTGCTTACGCAGGGACGACGATATAGTTGTTACAAAATAAACCGGCTCAGATCGGTGTTCTTGGCGAGATCGCCGACGTGTTTCTGCACATAATCGGCATCGATCTGGATGGTCTCACCGTGGCGGTCGGGAGCGGCGAAGGAGATCTCGTCCAGCACCCGCTCCATCACGGTCTGCAATCGCCGGGCGCCGATATTCTCGACCGTCGAATTGACGGCGACCGCTACATCGGCGAGCGCGTCGATGGCGTCGTCGGTGATATCAAGCGTCACGCCCTCGGTGCGCATCAGCGCGATATATTGCTTGATCAGCGATGCCTCGGGCTCGGTCAGGATGCGTCGCATGTCGTCGCGGGTGAGCGCCGCCAGCTCGACCCGGATCGGCAGGCGGCCCTGCAATTCCGGCAACAGATCCGACGGCTTTGCGATGTGGAACGCGCCGGAGGCGATGAACAGGATGTGGTCGGTCTTGACCGCGCCGTGCTTGGTAGAAACCGTGGTGCCCTCGATCAGCGGCAACAGGTCGCGCTGCACGCCTTCGCGCGAGACATCGCCGCCGCCGCTGCGGCCCTCGCGCACGCAGATCTTGTCGATCTCGTCGAGGAACACAATGCCGTTGTTCTCTACCACGTTGATGGCTTCCTGCACCAGCTGGTCGTTATCCAGAAGCTTGTCGGATTCCTCGTTGACGAGCAGCTCATGTGAGCCCTCGACGGTGAGCCGCCGCGTCTTGGTCCGGCCGCCCATCTTGCCGAAGATATCGCCAATCGAGATCGCGCCCATCTGCGCGCCGGGCATGCCGGGAATCTCGAACAAGGGCATGCCGCCAGAGGACTGCGTCTCGATCTCGATTTCCTTTTCGTTGAGCTCGCCGGCACGCAGCTTCTTGCGGAAGGAGTCCCGGGTGGTGGCTGAGGAGTTGGCGCCGACCAGCGCGTCGAGCACGCGCTCCTCGGCGGCGAGCTGCGCGCGCGCCTGCACGTCCTTGCGCTTGCGCTCGCGGGTCTGCGCGATTGCGACCTCGACGAGGTCGCGGATGATCTGCTCGACGTCGCGGCCGACATAGCCCACCTCGGTGAACTTCGTGGCCTCGACCTTGATGAACGGCGCGCCGGCGAGCTTTGCCAGCCGCCGCGCGATCTCGGTCTTGCCGACGCCGGTCGGCCCGATCATCAGGATATTCTTCGGCAGCACTTCCTCGCGCAACTGGCCGGTGAGCTGCAGCCGCCGCCAGCGGTTGCGCAGCGCGATGGAAACCGCGCGCTTGGCGTCGGCCTGGCCGACGATGAAGCGGTCGAGTTCGGAAACGATTTCACGGGGGGAGAAGTCGGTCATGGGCCCCTAGGTAGGTCTCAAATGTGGCTGGCACAAGCGGTTCTAGATGATCGGCGGCCCGGCCTGCCAGTGCCGGGTGGCGTCGAAGGGGTGTATCAGCATGATGATGTTGAGCGTGAGATTGTCGCGAATGTGAAGCCCGACCAAAATCTCGAACAAAAGCCCGAGCCCGATGGTCGCCGTCACCGGAAGTTTTCGCGCCAGCAGAAAGCCCGCCACCATCGACAGCGTATCCGATACCGAATTGACGATGCTGTCGCCAAAATAGTCCAGCGACATGGTGCCGGTCCGGTAGCGCTCGATGATCCAGTTGGAATTTTCCACCAGTTCCCAGCTGCCCTCGATCAGCATCGCCGCGATCAGGCGGCCTTGCCAGGGCAGGCGCGGCAGCGCGAGCCAGGTCAGGCCGTAGAAAAGGAAGCCGTGGATGATTGCGAGAAGGTGTACCAGTCGGTCAGGTGCTGCGAATTTTCCGAGCTCTGCACCACGCCATGCCAGAGCTTGACATAGCCGCAGGTGCAGATCGGCACGCGTCCCATCGCATGGAGGATCGACGCCTGCAACGCGAGCAGCAGGGTTGCGATCGCAACCCAATGCCACGGCGAGAGCGTGGAAGTGGCCGGCGCGTGGCGCTCGATTGTCATGGGTCGCGGACCATCAGCAAGGCAGGGCCATCAGGCGTATCAACAACGCGATCGCTTTGGAAGCCGGCCTTGGCGTAGGCGCGGACCGCGCGGCCATTGCCGGGGTCGGGATCAGTGACGAGGCGCGGAATTCCTGAGGTCAGCAGGCCGTCGGCGAATTGCCGGATGAAGGCCGAGCCGTGGCCGCGCCCGATCATGTCGGGCTCGCCGATGAATTGATCGATGCCACGCGTTTTCGGCGGATGCACGCCAAGACCAGAGTTCCAGGTGCTCAGCGCGTAGCACTGGATGTAGCCGAACGGATGCCCGCCAAGCGCAACGATGAATTGATCCATGTCGGGATGATCGATATCGCCGCTCACCAGCGCATATTGTTCGTCCGGTTCTCCCCACCAGCGCACCACCTCTGATGTTTCGAGCCAGCGGCGCACCATTGTAAGGTCGGCGGAGGTCATCGGGCGGAAGACGTAATCCGGCGCCATTGGTCAGCCGCTCGGCAGGCTCTCGATGGTCACGTTGCGGTTGGTATAGACGCAGATGTCGGCGGCGATATCGAGCGACCGGCGCACGATGGTCTCGGCATCCTTGTCCGAATCGACCAGCGCGCGGGCGGCGGCCAGCGCGTAATTGCCGCCGGACCCGATCGCCATCACGCCGGCTTCCGGTTCCAGCACGTCGCCGGTGCCGGTGAGGACCAGCGACACCTCCTTGTCGGCGACGATCATCATGGCCTCGAGCCGCCGCAAATAGCGGTCGGTGCGCCAGTCCTTGGCGAGTTCGACGGCGGCGCGGGTCAGTTGTCCCGGATACTGCTCGAGCTTGCTTTCCAGCCGCTCAAACAGCGTGAAGGCGTCTGCCGTGGCGCCGGCAAAACCGCCTATCACGTCGCCCTTGCCGAGTTTTCGGACCTTTTTTGCGTTGGATTTGATCACCGTCTGGCCGATCGAGACCTGTCCGTCGCCGCCGATCACCACCTTGCCGCCCTTGCGGACCGTCAAAATAGTGGTGCCGTGCCAGACCGGCGACTGGGATTGTGATGCCTGCATGGGTTACCTCGCGTTGGCAGCCATTTAGGGACTTGCGAGCAGGGTTACAATCGCCGGATTCCGGTCACCATAGGCCGAAGTTCGGCCGCCATCGGACCATCCCGCAGTGGCGAAGGCGGCATCCCCCTGTTAAAAGGGCGCGTTTTCGGCCCGAGGACGTTTAGGGCATCAAGCACCCGTCAGGGCCGGTCAAGGGAAAGCACTTTTCATGCGCAGCGCCACCATCAAGCGCAAGACCAAAGAGACCGACATCGAGGTTACCGTGAACCTCGACGGGACCGGCACGTCCAGCATCGCGACCGGGATCGGTTTTTTCGACCATATGCTCGACCTCCTGGCCCGGCATTCCCGCATCGACCTCACGGTGAAGGCGGTCGGCGACCTTCATATCGACCACCATCACACCACGGAGGACGTCGGTATCGCGCTTGGGCAGGCGGTGAAGCAGGCGCTCGGCACCATGGCCGGCATCACCCGCTATGCCTCGGTCCACATGCCGATGGATGAGACGCTGTCGCGGGTCGTGATCGACATCTCGGGGCGGCCGGTGCTGGTGTTCAAGGCGGAGTTTCCGCGCGACAAGGTCGGCCAGTTCGACACCGAACTGGTGCGTGAGTGGTTCAACGCCTTTGCGATCAATGCCGGCGTGACTTTGCACGTCGAGACCCTATATGGCGAGAACAGCCATCATATCGCCGAATCCTGCTTCAAGGGTCTGGCAAGGGCGCTACGCACGGCGGTCGCGATCGACCCAAAGGCCGCGGGCGAGGTGCCATCCACCAAGGGTCAGCTCGGCGGCTGATACTTGTTCTCGGCGGAGAGTACGATGCCGGTCTACACAGTGCATGCCCCCGTGACGAACGGCGCCGATTTCGCGGCGACCGACCGCTTTGCCTTCGTTCGCGACGGCTTCCATTTCTGGGCCGCCGTTCTCGGCGTGGTGTGGCTTGCCTGGCATCGCCTCTGGCTGGCGTTGCTCGGCTGGATCGTCCTGATGGCCATCTTCGATGTCGCAATGGTGAAGCTCGGCGTCGGCGGCGGGACGATCCTGTTCGTTGATATCCTGCTGGCGCTGCTATTGGGGTTCGAAGCGGCAAGCCTCCAACGCTGGACTTTGTCGCGGCGCAACTGGCGCCAGCTCGACATCGTGGTGGCCGACGACACGGAAGCCGCGGAACGGCGCTTCTTCGACCGCTGGACCGCCAGGCAGCGGGGGCTTGGCAACGACCAGCTGGCGGTCGACCGTGGCGCGCCGCCGCCGACAAGGGATATTCCGGGCCAGCCGTTTTCGAAGCCGCCGCCGCTGCCGCACAGCGACATCATCGGATTGTTTCCGGACCCGGGAGCGCCGCGGTGAGCGTCGCCATCATCGATTACGGCTCCGGCAATCTGCACTCGGCCGCGAAAGCGTTCGAGCGCGCGGCGCGGAGCATGGAAAATCCACAAAAGATCGTCGTGACCCGCGATCCCGAGATTGTGTATCGCGCCGATCGTGTCGTGCTGCCCGGCGTCGGCGCCTTCGCCGATTGCCGTCGCGGGCTGGATGCGCTCGACGGCATGATCGAGGCGATGACGGAGGCCGTGCGCAACAAGGCGCGGCCGTTCTTCGGCATCTGCGTCGGCATGCAGCTGATGGCCACGCGCGGCAAGGAGCACGTTGTCACCAACGGCTTCGACTGGATCGCCGGCGACGTCGAAAAGATTTCGCCGCGCGAGGAGAATTTGAAGATCCCGCACATGGGATGGAACACGCTCGACCTGATCCGCGAACATCCGGTGCTCGAGCGTTTGCCGCTGGGGCCGAAAGGCCGCCACGCCTATTTCGTGCACTCCTACCACCTCAACGCGACCAATGAGGCGGACGTGCTGGCGCGCGCGGATTACGGCGGCCCGGTGACGGCGATCGTCGGTAAGGACACCGCGATCGGCACCCAGTTTCACCCGGAGAAGAGCCAGCGCTTTGGCCTCGCTTTGATCTCCAACTTTTTGAAATGGAAGCCGTGATCCTTTTTCCAGCGATCGACCTGAAGAACGGCCAGTGCGTGCGCCTGGAGCAGGGCGACATGTCGCGCGCGACCGTGTTCAACCTCGATCCGGCGGCGCAGGCAAAGGCGTTCGCCGCGCAGGGATTCGAATATCTGCATGTGGTCGACCTCGACGGTGCTTTCGCCGGCAAGCCGATGAATGCGCATGCGGTGGAAGCGATGCTCAGGGCGGTCACCATGCCGGTGCAGCTCGGCGGCGGCATCCGCGACCTGAAGACGGTTGAAGCCTGGCTGGCCAAGGGCGTCGCGCGGGTGATCATCGGCACGGCGGCGGTACGCGATCCCGAACTCGTGAAGAGTGCGGCGAAGAATTTCCCCGGCCGCGTCGCGGTCGGTCTCGATGCCCGCGACGGCAAGGTCGCGGTCGAAGGCTGGGCCGAGACCTCGCAGGTCACCGCGCTCGAAATCGCCGAGCGATTCGAGGATGCCGGCGTCGCCGCCATCATCTTCACCGACATCGCGCGCGACGGCCTGTTGAAGGGGCTCAATCTCGACGCGACCATTGCGCTCGCCGAGGCGATCTCGATTCCCGTCATCGCCTCCGGCGGGTTTGCGTCGATAGACGACGTCAAGGCACTGCTGGCCCCGCGCGCCGAAAAACTGGCCGGCGCCATCGCCGGCCGCGCGCTCTACGACGGCCGGCTTGATCCCGCCGCCGCTCTGGCGCTGATCCGCAGCGCGCGCGCCGCGGCCTAGGAGTATTCCATGTTCAAGGTGCGCGTGATTCCCTGTCTCGACGTCAAGGACGGGCGAGTCGTCAAGGGCGTCAATTTCGTCGATCTGCGCGATGCCGGCGATCCCGTCGAGGCGGCGATCGCCTATGACGCCGCCGGCGCCGATGAGCTGTGCTTCCTCGACATCACGGCGACCCACGAAAATCGCGGCACCATGCTGGACGTGGTCCGGCGCACCGCGGAGGCCTGCTTCATGCCGCTGACGGTCGGCGGCGGCGTGCGCACCATCGACGACATCAAGACCCTGCTGCGCGCCGGCGCCGACAAGGTGTCGATCAACTCCGCCGCCGTCAGCCGCCGCGAATTCGTCAAGGAAGGGGCCGAGAAATTCGGCGAACAGTGCATCGTGGTCGCGATCGACGCCAAGCGGGTCAAACGCGCCGGCGGCGGCGAGCGCTGGGAAATCTTCACCCATGGCGGCCGTAATTCCACGGGGATCGATGCCATCGAATACGCCCAGGAAGTGGTCTCGCTCGGCGCCGGCGAGATCCTGCTGACCTCGATGGACCGCGACGGCACCAGGCAGGGGTTCGACATCCCGCTTACCAGCGCGATCGCCGACAGCGTCCCGGTGCCGGTGATCGCCTCCGGCGGCGTCGGCAACCTCGATCATTTGGTCGACGGCATCCGCGAGGGCCACGCCACCGCGGTGCTGGCGGCCTCGATCTTCCATTTCGGGGAATTTACCATACGTGAAGCCAAGGATCACATGGTGCGGGCCGGGCTGCCGATGCGGCTCGATCCCTGACGACTCGCCGTCAAAAAAGTGCTAAATGGCTTCGGTTGCGCCCGAATTTGCGGGCGCGTGAGTTGAGTTGATGCCGCGTTTCACGCTCCACGATCTCGCCGCCACCATCGATGCCCGCGCGGCGTCGGGAGGAGAGGCATCCTATACCCGCAAGCTCCTCGACAAGGGTTCGGAGCATTGCGCCAAGAAATTCGGCGAGGAGGCGGTGGAAACCGTGATCGCCGCCGTCGAGAACGATCGCGACCACCTGATCGCCGAAAGCGCGGACCTGCTGTTTCATCTGCTGGTGCTTCTGAAATCGCGCGGCGTGAAGCTTGAGGAAGTCGAGGCCGCGCTGGCGCAGCGCACCAACATGTCCGGACTGGAAGAAAAGGCGTCGCGCAAGCGCGATTGAGAGCATGATCCGGAAAAGTGGATACCGGTTTTCCGGGAAGGTCATGCGCAAGAAATAGGCGGTAACGGGGGTCGGGCGAGATCTTGTCCCGACGTGGAAGCTAAAGGCGGCGTCATGGATATTCGGGCACCGGACCAGCAATACAATCCCTACCGGATCTTCTCCCGGGAGCAGTGGGCACGGCTGCGCGACGACACGCCGATGACGCTGGAGCCGGGCGAGTTCGAGCGGCTGCGCTCGCTGCACGATCGCCTCGACCTGAAAGAGGTCGAGGATATCTTTCTGCCGCTGTCCCGGCTGCTGTCGATCTATGTCGATGCGACGCTGCGGCTTTATCAGGCGCAGCGCCAGTTCCTCGGCATCCGCGACCGCAAGGTGCCCTACATCATCGGCGTCGCCGGCTCGGTCGCGGTCGGCAAATCGACCACCGCGCGCGTGCTGCAGGCGCTGCTGGCGCGCTGGTCGCCGCGGCCCAAGGTCGATCTGGTGACGACCGACGGCTTTCTGTTTCCCAAGGCCGTGCTGGAGCGGCAGGGCCTGATGCAGAAGAAGGGATTTCCCGAGAGCTACGATCTGCCGATGCTGCTGTCGTTCCTGAGCGACATCAAGGCCGGCCGGCGGCACCGTGCGGGCGCCGGTCTATTCGCATCTGACCTACGACATCATCCCGAACGAATGGATCGAGATCGACCGGCCGGACATCCTGATCGTCGAGGGCGTCAACGTGCTGCAGACCGGCCGCTGCCGCGCGACGGCAAGGCGGTTGCCGGTGGTGTCGGACTTCTTCGATTTCTCGGTCTATATCGATGCCGAGGAATCGGTGCTGCGCGACTGGTACGTCAAGCGCTTCCTGGCGCTGCGCGACACCGCGTTCACCGATCCCCGGTCGTATTTCCATCGCTACGCGCCGCTGTCCGACGAGGAAGCGACCGCGACCGCGCTGGCGATCTGGGAGCGCACCAACCTCGCCAATCTCGAGGACAACATCCTGCCGACCCGGCCGCGCGCGACGCTGATCCTGAAGAAGGGCGCCGATCACGTCGTCGAAACCGTGGCGCTGCGGCGGCTGTAGAAAGCCCTCACGCCGCCAGATGCCGCGAGGCGGCCAGCCCCGCCAGCGCCTCGGCGAGCTTTTCGCGGTCGAGCGGCTTGATCAGGAAGCCGTCCATGCCGGCCTCGAAGCAGGCGTAGCGATCCTCCACCAGCGTATTCGCGGTCAGCGCCAGGATCGGCGTCGGCGGCCGGTGGCCGGCCTCGCGGGCGCGGATCCGCTTGGTGGTCTCGATGCCGTCGAGCTGCGGCATCTGGATGTCCATCAGCACGAGATCATAGGGCGTGCCGGCCGATCTCGCGGCGAGCCAGGATTCCAGCGCCTCTTCGCCATTGGTGGTGATGACGGCGTGATGGCCAAGCCGCGTCAGCAGCGAACGCATCAACAGCGCGTTGATCTCGTTGTCTTCGGCGACCAGGATCGACAACGCCTGCGCGATGCGCTTCGCGCCGCGACCGTGCTCTCGACCACCGTCTCGTCGGCAAGACTTGGCGCCGCGACTTCCGGCGCCATCGACAGCCGCGCCGCCAGCGAGGCCGCGCGCAGCGGTTTTATCAGATAGCCGGTGAAGGCGCCCGAGCCGGAAGACTGCAGTTCGTGCCGGGCGGCCGGCGTGAACATGACGATCCGCTGCGTCGCGTGCGAGCGCGCCGCCTCACCCAGCGCCTCGACGTCCTGCGCACCGAGCGCGCGATCGATCAGCACCGCGTGCCAGGTCCGCTCCGGCAGCAGGGCCTGTGCCACCGCGACATCGGCGACCATGCAGGTCTGGGCGCCCCAGCGCTGCAGCCGCCGGGCGATCAGCGAGGCCTCGATGCTCTGCGGCGTCACCAGCATGATCGACTGTCCGGCCAGGTCCGGCGCGGCGAACGCCTTCTGGTCGCTGTTCGCGGCGGGAAGCGGCACCGACACCTCGAAGGTCGAGCCGGTGCCGAGCGTGCTCTCCAGCGCGATGCGGCCGCCCATGCGCTTGACGATGCGCTCGGAGATGCTCAGGCCCAGGCCGGTGCCGCCGTAGCTGCGCGCGATGCGATCGTCGGCCTGCTCGAACTCGCGGAAGATCCGCTGTTGCGCCTCGGGCGCGATGCCGATGCCGGTGTCGCGGACCAGGAAGCTGATCTCGTTCGGCCAGATGCCGGGCTCGACGATCAGCGCCACGCCGCCGGTCGAGGTGAACTTGATCGCGTTGCCGGCGAGATTGAGCAGCACCTGCCGCAGCCGTGCGGCATCGCCGATCACTTCGGCCGGCAGCCGTTCGTCGACATAGGCCGCGATCTCGAGCTTCCGCGCCTGCGCCCGCGGCGCCAGCAGTTCGGTGATGTCCTCGATCATGGTGGCGAGCGCGAACGGGCGGTGTTCGAGGTCGATCTTGCCGGCTTCGATCTTGGAATAATCCAGCAGTTCCTCGATCAGCGACAACAGCGCGTCGCCCGAGGTCTTCACCGCCTTGGCGTAGGTCATCTGCTCCGGCGTCAGCGGCGTATCCAGCAGCAGGCCGCTCATGCCGATGATGCCGTTCAGCGGCGTGCGGATCTCGTGGCTGGCCATCGCCAGGAAGCGCGACTTGGCGCGGTTGGCGGCGTCGGCCTGATCGCGGGCCTCGGCCAGCGCGCGTTCGGTCTCGGTGCGGTCGGTGACGTCGCGGCCGACGCATTGCAGTTCGGCGGGCTGGCCGGCGTCCGATCGAACCCAGCCCTCGCGCCAGGCGATCCATCGCGGCCCCAGCGGACCGTCGATCTTCTGGTCGTGAATGCGGGTGCCGTTCGCCTCCAGCGCGGTGTCGCCCTGTTCGAGCACGGTGAAGCTGAACCGGCTGCCGACCAGCGCCTCGCGCGGCTGGCTCGGCCAGTTCGCAATAGGCGTCGTTGGCGAAGGTGATGCGGCCTTCGGCGTCGCGCAGCACGATCAGGTCGCCCTGCGATTCGAACAGGCTGCGGACGCGCTGCTCGGCTTCCTGCAGTTCCCAGTTGCGGTCGGCCAGCGTTTCGTTGTGGAGCGCGACCTTGCGAAGCTTGTTGCGCAGCAGGCGCATCCGGAAGCTCAGCGTCGCGAGCGCGAGGCAGGCGAGCGCGAACAGAAAGCTCGCGCCGATCGCAAAGGCGTTGGGGTCGTAACCGGAATTCGGCGACCGGCTGCCGGCGATGAAGCCGTAGGAGCCGCCGAACGCGGCGGAAAAGATCATGAAGGAGCGGACCGTGAAGATCAGCCACGGATGGCGCCGGGAGAAGCGGCGCAAATGTAGCTTGATCCGGAAGAATCGTCCCATGCCGATGACCCCGAAATCTGTTTTGTCGCGCCCTGGCCCGGCGCCGACCATGGCGTGTCCGACCTTGCAAAGTGCTTGAGGTTGCATCGGCGTCAGTTGCGGCGATGAGAACAGGGTTAATGGAAGATGAAGACACCGTTTTCGAAGCGAAGCCCGGTATTGGCGCGGGGTGGGTTCCGGTTTCGCGTCGAGAAACGCGTCGAACAAGAAGAGAAAAACTCAGAGCGAGGCGGCGACCAGCCGGCGCTGTCCGCCGCCGGCGCCGACCACCAGCGCCGCCGCATCGCGCGCGGTAAAACTCTTCGAGCGCACGAAGATCCGGTAATCGGCGGGGCCGTCCGGCGACAGATAGATCACCGGCGAATCGGCTGAGGGCTTTGCGGAGATCGAGACCAGCCGCGTGGCCGGATTGGCCTCGCAGGATGCGGCCTCGGCGCCGTCGGCATCGTCGATCACGGCGAAATCGGCGTCGTTGGCGGTGTCGGAGAGCTGCACCCGCACGGTCGCGAGCTTCGGGTCGTCGGTGAAGGCGACGTGAAGATCGGCAACCCAGGGCATGTCCGAGATCTGGACCGAGGTGTCGGCAACGGCGATGCAGGGATGCGGGCCGGGAAGCAATTCGCCGCGCGCGAAGGCTGCGAGGATCAACAGCGGAACAGCCGACACCAGAATCCTGAAACGCAACATCACGCACCCACTCAACCCGGAACCCACAAAGACGCGAGGGCTTATGGTTGGCGGAGCGTAAACAGAAGTCGTTACCGGCGAGTTGACGGAGGATTGGAACTCTCAATGTCTTTCCCGCGAACGCAAGATATTGAGGCCGTCATTGCGAGCGCCAGCGAAGCAATCCATTTTGCCGCAAGCAAGAAAGCTGGATTGCTTCGCTTCGCTCGCAATGACGGCCAACCATGACCTCGCGTTCTCGCGGCGCGATACGCCCGAGTTGTGCAAAAACCTTCCGCCCCAAAGAGAGGGCGCAGGGAAAGCCGGGTGCGCGCTGCACCCGCGGTCTCGCGTGCAAAAAAGATAGAAAAGCGCACACGAGCATACAGGTTCAGCGGAAGCAGTCCGGCCTTCCCTGCGCAATGGTCTTACGGCTTATGTCGTACTCTCCCCGGCGATCGGGCTTTCTTGTCACCGTCGCTTGCGAAAATTGCTTCCCGCAAACTTGACGCCGGCGTCGAGGCATCAGGACCACACGATTTTGCCGTCCGCAGGAAAAGCGCTCTCGTCAGAAGCGCCACTTGCGGCCATCGCATCCAGCCCCGCGTCCGTGACGATCGCGATACGCCCCTCGTGTGGGGTGGACGGCGGGGGATATAAGGTGATTTGCGGTTTCGGAAAATCAGAATATTTTTTCGGATGGGACTGGACAGGTAGAATCGGCTTGATCCGTCTCGACAAATCGGTCTTTTGGCGCAATCGGTTTCGCCTCACGCCGCGCGCCTGACATCCTCCGCCAGCGCCCGATACGACAAGGCTTCGGCGAGATGCAGCTTGCCGATCTTTTCCGCGCCGTCGAGGTCGGCCAGCGTGCGGGCGACGCGCAGCACGCGGTGATAGCCGCGCGCCGACAGCCGCATGGTCTCCGATGCCTCGCGCAGCAGCTTGGTGCCGGCGGCATCCGGCTGCGCGATGGTCTCCAGCAGCGACGCCGGCGCTTCGGCGTTGGTGCGGACCTGCGGCAGGCCGGCCGCGGCGTAACGCCTGAGCTGGATGTCGCGCGCCGCGGCGACCCTTGCGGCCACTTCCGCCGAGCCTTCGGCGGGCGGCGGCAAAATCAGATCGGCGGCGGTCACCGCCGGCACCTCGATCCGCAAATCGATGCGGTCCATCAGCGGGCCTGAGATGCGCGCCTGATAATCGGATGTGCAGCGGTCGATCCGGCCGCGCTTGCAGGAATAGCCGGGCTCAAAGGCATGGCCACAGCGGCACGGGTTCATCGCCGCCACCAGCATGAAGCGCGCAGGGTAAGTGACGCGGTGATTGGCGCGGGACACCGCGACCTCGCCGTTCTCCAGGGGCTGGCGCAGCGAATCCAGCACGCGCGGATCGAACTCGGGCAATTCATCGAGGAACAGCACGCCCTGATGCGCCAGCGAGATCTCGCCAGGCTTTGCCCGCATGCCACCACCGGTCAGCGCCGCCATGCTGGCGGAATGATGGGGCGCGCGGAACGGCTGCTTCGCCGTCAGCGCGCCGTCGCGGATTTCGCCGGCGACGGAGGCAATCATCGACACTTCCAGCAGTTCGGACGGCGACAGCGGCGGCAGGATCGAGGGCAGCCTTGCCGCAAGCATCGATTTTCCCGCGCCGGGCGAGCCCATCATCAGAAGGTGATGCCCGCCGGCGGCCGCGATCTCGAGCGCGCGTTTGGCGCTTTCCTGACCCTTGATGTCGCGCAGGTCGAGCGCGTTGGCCTCCTGCTCGTGCACCCGCGGCTGCGGGCGCGACAGCACCTGCGTGCCTTTAAAGTGGTTGGCGATCTGGATCAGCGAATGCGCCGCCACGATCTGGATGTCGGGGCTCGCCCAGGCCGCTTCCGCGCCGCAGGCCGCCGGGCAGATCAGGCCCTCCTCGCGCGCATTCGCCCCGATCGCCGCCGGCAGCACGCCCGCGACGGCTGCGATCGAACCGTCGAGGCCAAGTTCGCCGAGCACGGTGAAGCCGCTCAACGCATCGGGCGGAATCGCGCCGATCGCCGCCATCAGGCCGAGCGCGATCGGGAGATCATAATGGCTGCCTTCCTTCGGCAGGTCCGCGGGCGCGAGATTGACGGTGATTCGCCGTGCCGGCAGCGCCAGCCCCGAGGCGATCAGCGCCGAGCGCACCCGCTCGCGCGCTTCCGACACCGCCTTGTCGGGCAGGCCGACGATGGCGAATGCCGGCAGGCCGGGCGCGACCTGCACCTGCACATCGACGGCGCGGGCCTCGATCCCCTCAAAGGCTACGGTGGAAACGCGCTGGACCATGCTGCCCCTCTGCCGCAATCGAAGGTAGCGGAAGGTGGGAAGGATGGCAAGAACATTAAGGGAACAAGAAGGCCCCGCCTTCCATAGGCGAGGCCCAAGGCGGTCCAGCCTCAGAGAAGCAAAAACGTCGTCAGCTCACGGCTTCGAAATGCATCCAGTCCTTGCGGCCCTTGTAGTCGCCGCCCCAGCGGAATCCCTGGTCCTTGAATGCCTTCACCGCAAAGGCGGGCATCTTGCCCTTCTTGACCCCGAGCGCGTTGCCTGACGGGGCAATGTCGATCGCGATGGCGAAGGAGTGATTCGAGATCGCGGACGAGCCGCGGATCAGGCGATAGTTGAAGGATCCGCCGAATTCCTGCAGGCCGTTTTTCTCGATGGTCTTCTGGTCCTTGTCGCAGGCGGCCCAGATATCGTCGAGCGCCGCGCCGAGCGCGCCGGCGCATTTCTTGTGAAGGGCGATCGATTTGATTGGCTTGCCCGCGAACAGCATCTTCCAGGGCGGGGTGACGCGAATGACGTTTTTCGAAAACCAGCTGTCGTTCACTCCGTGAGGTCCGCGCGGATCGCCGTAGAAGTCGATCTTCGCGTTCATCGTATCCTTCGGCCATTTGGGCATCATCGCTGCTCCAATAAAAGGATCATCGCTCCAAAAAAACTGCCTGAAATCCCCAGCCGGACCGGAGGTCACGAGCGATCGGATGGCGGGTCACTCCCTGGGCTCTTGACGTCTGCTTCAGCTCGGCATGATGGCTATGGGAACAGGCTACAGGCTTTCTTATCGAACGGTTGTTAGCCAGATCACACACCCAGCAATGCGAAAAACGCCAGAGTGGTCTCAAGACCGGGCGAATGAAGCGCCGATAGACGGCGATCACGCGGAGAAATCTCGATGACACGAATGGCGAGTTGCTGCTGTGGAAACCTGCGCGCCGTCTGCGAGGGCGAGCCAGCGAAAGTCTTGCTCTGTCACTGTCTCGCCTGCCAGCGACGCACCGGCAGCACCTACGGCGTCGCCGCATTCTTTCGCAACGAGCACGTCAGCGTCCAGGGCCGCTCGAGCGTCTTTATGCGCCAGGGCGGTAGCGGACTTCCGGTGATCTTCCACTTCTGTCCCGGCTGCGGCTCGACGGTGCTCTGGAAACCGCAACGCGCGCCCGAATTGACCGCGGTGGCCGTTGGCGCCTTTGCCGATCCTGACTTCCCGAAGCCTGCGAACGCGGTCCATCTGGAGACGCGCCATCCGTGGGTTGGCGATCTCTAGGGCAAATTTGAGCGTGTGATCGTTTCGGAAAAACCGGTCCCCACTTTTGCAGATCATGCTTCAGGGGATTGCCGGGGGTCGGCCACTGGCCCACCCCCGCGCGATCCGCTCAGAGCAGCATCTGCATCGGCTCGGGGAGATAATGGAAACCCTCGCCGGTCTTCACGACATGGCCGTAGCCCGGCCATGGGTAGTGATAGGACATCACGGGGATCTTGTTGGCCGCCAGCATGTCCAGCATCTTCACGCGTGACTCCGCCGCCTGGCCCGGGTCGGTGTCGTAGGAGAACTGCATGCGCGGATGTTCCATCAGCAAGATCTGGTGGTGGGTGAGATCGCCGAGGAAGGCAAAGGATTTTCCGCCCGATGTCACCATGAACATGGTGTGGCCGACGGTGTGGCCGGGCGCGGCGAGCGCCTGGATGCCGGGCAAGAATTCCTGGCCGTCCTTGTAGAACACGATCTTGTCGCGCACCGGCAGCAGGTTCTTCCGGGCGTGAACGATGAAATCCTTCAAGGGACTGCCCATCTTGCCTTCATCGGTCCAGTAATCGAGATCGCTCTGGGCGATGTAGAACTGCGCGTTGGGGAACAGCACCTTGCCGTTGGAATCGACCACGCCGCCGATGTGATCGATATGGGCGTGCGAGAACACCACCGCGTCGATGTCCTCAGGCCTGATGCCGGCTTCCGCCATGCTCTTCTGCTGGCGGCCGGTGGTCGGGCCGAAGGCCTGCGAGGTGCCCATGCCGGTGTCGAACAGCACGAGCCTGTCGCCCATGTTCACGATCGGCGAGTTCTGCTCGAGCACGATGTTGTCGGCAGGCAGGAAATTGTCGGTCAGCATCTTCTTGATTTCGTCGTCCGAGGCGCCCGTGAAGGTGCCCTTGGGCGGGCCGAGCGGCAGCGGTCCGTCGGACACCACCGTCACCTCGGCGGCGCCGAGCATGAAGCGGTGGAAATAGGGCGACTGGGTGCCGAGCTTGGGAGCGCGCGCGAGCGCGCTGCCGCCGAGCAGGGTCGATGCGCCGAAGCCGGCGCCGAGAGCAAGCAGGGATCGTCGTGAAACATCGTGTGCCATGTGTTTCCTCTACTGATTTATAGATTCTTGTTTTTGCCGTCCGTGCGGATTGGCCGTCGGCACCCAGAGGTTGCGACGGCTTTTAGGCCTTTGGAAGGCGTGCGACGCAAAGCGCCGGCCGCAAGGTGCCGATCGGCGACGGCCTCAATTCATCGTGGAGGTCGCGACCGCGTTGGCCTGCGGTTGTTCCAGCATCCTCAGCGCGGCATCGAGCGCGTTGCGGAGCTGGAGGGCGGCGGTCGGACTGCAGCGCAGCCGCGCCGAGGAAAGGAACTTCACGTCGGTGGTGCCGTCCGTCCTGGGAAGCAGGGCGCGGGTCGCCAGTTCCGCCTCGACGACGCCGTGCATGGTGCCGTAGGCCGAGACAATGTCGAAATAGAGCACCGGCGCCATCGCCCCGGTGTCCTCGTAGACGAGGTCGGCGGGCGGATTGCGGCTTTCCTGATCGGCCACGCGGGCTCTCCTGTGTCGTGATTCTCTTGGGGATTCACAACCTACGCCAATCGACAGCCGGGCAATAGTTCCAGGGTTTGTTTCCGTCAGGCCCGCTTCTTCTCGATCACATCCCAGATCTTCGCCGCGATATCCGGCCCGCCGAGCCGGGCGATGGCGCGGATGCCGGTGGGCGAGGTGACGTTGATCTCGGTGAGATTGCCGTCGATGACGTCGATGCCGACGAACAACAGGCCGCGCTCGCGCAACGCCGGCCCCAGCGTTTCGCAGATCTCCCGCTCGCGCGTGCTAAGCTCGGTCGCCTGCGCGGCGCCGCCGCGCACCATGTTGGAGCGCAGGTCGTCCGGTGCCGGCACGCGATTGACCGCGCCGGCAAATTCGCCGTCGACCAGAATGATGCGCTTGTCGCCGTGCTTCACTTCGGGGAGGAAGCGCTGGATCACCCAGGGCTCCCTGAAGGTGACCGAGAACATGTCGTAGAGCGAGCCGAAATTCATGTCCTGCGGCATCACCCGGAACACCGCCGCGCCGCCATGACCGTGCAGCGGTTTCATCACCACCGCGCCGTGCTCGTCGCGGAAGGCGTTGATCTCGTCGAGGTCGCGCGAGATCAGGGTCGGCGGCATCAGTTGCGGAAAATCCATCACGAAGACCTTTTCCGGCGCGTTGCGCACGGATGCCGGGTTGTTCACGACCAGCGTCCTGGGGTGGATCCGCTCGAGGAAATGCGTCGAGGTGATGTAGGCGAGATCGAACGGCGGGTCCTGCCGCAGCAGGATGACGTCGAACTGCGCCAGCGGCTCGCGCCTGGGCTCGCCGAGCGCGAAATGATCGCCGGCCTCGTCGCGCACGGTCAGGGTCTGCACCGGCGCCACCAGCTCCTCGCCTTTCAATGAGAGCTTGTCGGGGGTGTAATAGGACAGCCCGTGGCCGCGCTTCTGCGCTTCCAGCAGCAGGGCAAAGGTCGAATCGCCTGATATGTTGATGCGCGCGATGGGGTCCATCTGGACGGCGACGTTCAATTTCATGTTTTTGTCCGCGGGTTGCCTGGGTGGATGGAGTTTTGGAAAACCTAAAGGTTCGGGGCTTTCATCCTTCGAGACGCATCGCTTCGCGATGCTCCTCAGGATGAGGTCAAAAATCTCTTGCGATCTAAGACCCTCATGGTGAGGAGCGCGGCAACGCCGCGCGTCTCGAACCATGTGGCCCCGCCGGGTGCGTGATGACAACTCCTGTCATTTCCGAGACTGCCCTAGGTGCTGGCGTCGAACGCCGCTAACAGATGGCGCGGCAGGCGCCTCGGCGCAATCAGCATGGCGTCGAAACGCAGCTCGAATTCGGCATGCTCGGGATGCGCCATCAGCCAGGCTTGCGCGGCCGCGATGATGCGTGCCTGCTGGCGCGGCGTCACCGCATAGGCCGCCTCATCCAGGCTGGCGCGGGCCTTGACCTCGACGAAGGCCACGAGATTGCGCCGCCGCGCCACGATGTCGATCTCGCCATGGGGGGTGCGAAAACGCTTGGCCAGGATGCGATAGCCCTTCGCCATCAGATAGGCGGCGGCTCGGGCCTCGGCGGAAAGGCCGGTGCGAAACGCCGCGACCCGCGCAGGCGAGGCGATCTTGTCGGATGGGGCGGCGCCGTCACTCTTCGCCATCGCCGCCTCCGGACTCCCGGGCGAGCTCCAGCGCGCGGGCATAGATCTCGCGGCGCGGCCGGCCCGACAGTTCGACCGCATGCGCCACCGCATCCTTGACGCTGTCGCGCTGGAGCGAGGCGCGCAACAGATCGTCGAGCGCCTCCGTGCTCATGATTTGCGCGCCCTTCGGCTGCGGGGCGATCACCAGCACGAATTCGCCGCGCGTTTCCAGGCTGTCGGCCGTTCGCGCCAGCTCGGCCAATGGCCCACGCGTCACTTCTTCATGCATCTTGGTCAGCTCGCGGCAGATCGCGGCGTCGCGCGCGCCCATGATGGCGGCGAGGTCGGCGAGCGTATCCTGCACCCGGTTGCCGGATTCGAACATGACGAGCGTGGCGTCGATCCGCGAAAGCTCGCTCAGCCGCGCGCGGCGCGCGGTCTGCTTCGGCGGCAGAAAGCCCTCGAAGAAGAACCGGTCGGTCGGCAGCGCCGCCACCGACAGCGCCGTCAGCACCGAGGACGGCCCCGGCAGCGCGATCACGGAAAAGCCGGCGGTGCAGACCTCGCGCACCAGCTTGAAGCCGGGATCGGAAATCAGCGGCGTGCCGGCGTCGGAGACCAGCGCGATCGAGGCGCCCTGCGAAAGCTTTTGCAGGATTTTCGGCCGCGCCAGCGCGGCGTTGTGCTCGTGATAGGGTTTCAGGACCGCGTGGATGCCATAGCGCTCGGTCAGCCGGCGGGTGATGCGGGTATCCTCGCAGGCGATGATGTCGACGCCGGCGAGTGTTTCCAGCGCGCGGAGCGTGATGTCGCCGAGATTGCCGATCGGGGTCGCCACCAGATAGAGCCCGCCAGCCGGCTTCGGCGCGGTGAGGACGTGGCCGGCGACGGTAAAGTTGCGGCTCGCGGGTTCCGCGCCTTCAGGGTTCTTGCCTTCAGGGCTATTTATGGGGAGAGCTTTTGCGCGCATAATGTCCGATCTTAAAGGGAACATAGCGCTTACGCCACGACGCTGCTGGAGAGGGTTACCGTACCACGGTATGGGGAACCGGGACCTGCAACCCGGCGCACACGTCACGGCCATAATCCTTTTGTTTTAGTTAACTATTCGTCGACAATATGCCTGAATCCACTTCCCTGATCCTTGTCAGGTGGACGTCCTGGCCGATGGCGGTCGGTCAAGAGAAGAGATGTGATGGCGGGGCCGCTCGAACCCAGATCTGCGACTGCAAACCGGCGCCGTCCGGGGCCACCCGGCGCGCAGCGGTCGGCCTGATCCTCGGCGCGCCGCTGCTTTCGGCCTGCGCCGGCGTGCAGCAGAGCCTCAACTCGTTCAACGCGCCGCAGCCGGAAGCGGGTCCCGCGGGTCCGCCGCAGCAGCCGCTCGCGGTCGGCACCGGACAGGTCAAGGTCGGATTGATCCTGCCGCTGTCGGCGGCCGGCAATGCCGGCGTCGCGGCGCAGTCGATGAAGAACGCCGCCGAGATGGCGCTGGCGGAATTCCAGAACCCGAACATCCAGCTCCTGATCAAGGACGACGGCGGCAGCCCGCAAGGCGCGAGCCAGGGCACGCAGCAGGCGCTCGACGAAGGCGCCGAGATCATTCTCGGGCCGCTGTTTGCGCAGTCGGTGCCGGCGACCGCGCAACTGGCCCGTTCACGCGGCGTATCCTGCATCGCGTTCTCGACCGATTCGAGCGTGGCCGGACGCGGCGTGTATCTGTTGAGCTTCCTCCCGGAATCCGACGTCAACCGGATCGTCGAATACTCCGCCAGCGTCGGCAAGAAGTCGTTCGCGGCGCTGTTGCCCGACAATGCCTATGGCAATGTGGTGGAGGCGACCTTCAAGCAGGCGGTTCCCCGCCGCGGCGGCCGCATCGTCGCGTTCGAGAAATACGGCGCCGACCGCGCCGGCCCCGCGCGCACCGTGGCGCAGGCGCTCGGTTCGGCGGATGCGCTGTTCATCGCCGACGACGGCGATTCGGTGGTGGCGACCGCCGATGCGCTGACCGCGGCCGGCGCCAATCTGAAGAATATCCAGCTGCTCGGCACGGGCTGTGGGACAATCCGCGGGTCTATGCGAGCCCGGCGCTGCAGGGCGGCCTCTATGCCGCGCCGGATCCCTCCGGCTTCCGCGGCTTCTCGGGCCGCTACCGCACCAAATTCGGCGGCGACCCCGTGCGCACCGCGACGCTCGCCTATGACGCGGTGGCGCTGGTCGCGGCACTGGCGCGCACGCAGGGGCCGCAGCGGTTTTCGTCGGAGACGCTGATCAATCCGTCGGGCTTTGCCGGCATCGACGGGCTGTTCCGTTTTCGCCCCGACGGCACCAACGAGCGCGGCCTCGCCGTGATGCGCGTGGCATCGACCGGCAGCGTGGCGGTCGCGGGATCGCCGAAGAGTTTTGGGGCGTAAGGCTACGCCGCGAGATCCGCGACCACGGCATCGAGCACCGGAAATCCGGCCTGCGTGACCCGCAGGCGGCCGCTGTCGTCGACGACGATGGCGCCTTCCTCGCGCAGCACCGCGATGCGGCGCGGATCGAGCGCGCGGCCCGAGAGCGCCGCATAGCGGCCGGGATCGATGCCTTCCGCCAGCCGCAGGCCCATCAGCAGGAATTCGTCGGCGCGCTCTTCGCTGTTGAGGAGATCGTCTGACACCACGCCGTGGCCGTTGGCCTCGACCCGCATCAGCCACGCCTCGGGGCGCTTTTCGGTCGCGATCGCGTGGCGGACGCCGTCGATATCGAGCCGGCCATGCGCGCCCGGGCCGATGCCGGCATATTCCTGGCCGCGCCAGTAGACGAGGTTGTGTTTGCATTCCGCGCCGGGCCGCGCGTGATTGGAAATCTCGTAGGACGGCAGGCCGTGGCTGGCGCAGACTTCCTGCGTCACGTCGTAGAGCGTGCGCGCCAGCGTCTCGTCCGGCGTCTTCAGTTTGCCGGCGGCATGCAGGCCGAAGAACGGCGTGCCTTCCTCGATGGTGAGCTGATAGAGCGACAGATGCTCGGCGGCTTCGGCGATCGCGCGCTTCAGCTCAGTCGGTCCACATGTCTGGGCGTCTGGTCGGGGCGGGCGTAGATCAGGTCGAACGAATAGCGCTGCGAAGATTTTTCGCGCGATCGCCACCGCATCGAGCGCCTCGCGCGCGGTGTGCAGGCGTCCCAGCGCCTTCAGCGAGGCGTCGTCCAGCGCCTGCACGCCGAGCGAGACGCGGTTGACGCCGGCTGAGCGATAGCCGGCAAAGCGCGTCGCCTCGACGCTGGTGGGGTTGGCCTCCAGCGTGACTTCGACATCGGGCGCGACGCGCCAGTGCTTGCCGATCGCATCGAGGATGGCGCCGACGGTTTGCGGCTTCATCAAAGACGGCGTGCCGCCGCCGAGAAAGATCGAGGTGACTTCGCGGCCCGGCGCGCGCGCGGCAGTGGTCTCGATCTCGCGGGCGAAGGCGCGCGCGAAGCGTTCCTCGTCGATCGGCTCGTGCCGGACATGGCTGTTGAAATCGCAATACGGACATTTCGACAGGCAGAACGGCCAGTGCACGTAGACGCCGAAGGCTTCGTTGTTTGCGCCGGCGCTAGTCAAGGCAGATCTCCGCCAGCTTGACGAAGGCGCGGGCGCGGTGCGACAGCCCGAGCCCGAGCGGCGGCAGGCCGTGCTTCTCGATCGAAGTCATCTCGCCGAAGGTTCTGGCGTGGCCGTCGGGCAGGAACATCGGATCGTAACCGAAACCGGCGCTGCCGCGCGGCGGCCACACCAAGGTGCCGTCGGCGCGCGCCTCGACTTCCTCGACATGACCGTCGGGCCAGGCCACGCACAGCGCGGAGACGAAATGCGCTTTTCGCTGCGCGGGCTCCTTGGCGCCGCGTTCCTGCAGCAGGCGTTCGATCCGCGTCATCGCCGCGTTGAAATCCTTCGGTCGGCCCGGCCCAGCGCGCCGAGAAAATACCGGGCGCGCCGTCGAGCGCGTCGACGACGAGGCCGGAATCGTCGGCGAAGGCCGGCAGCTGCGCGGCCTGCGCCGCCGCGACCGCCTTGATCCGCGCATTGACGACAAAGCTGTCGCCGGTCTCCTCGGGCTCGGCGAGGCCGAGCTCGCCGGCCGAGATCGCCTCGACGCCGTGCGGCGAAAGCAGTTCCCGCATCTCGGCGAGCTTGCCGGGATTATGGGTCGCGATCACGAGCTTGCCTGTGATTTGGCGGTGCATGCTTTCAATCTATGCGGCCAGGGCGCGATCCGAAATCACGCCACGGCCATTTTCTGCAGATCGACCAGCCGCGCCACGCCCTTCTTCGCCAGCGCCATCAGCGCGAGGAACTCGTCCTGCGAGAACGGCGTCTTTTCGGCGGTGCCCTGCACCTCGATGATGCGGCCGTCGCCGGTCATGACGAAATTGGCGTCGGTATCGGCCTCGGAATCCTCGGCATAATCGAGGTCGAGCACCGGGGTGCCGTTGTAGATGCCGCAGGAGATCGCGGCGACGTTGTCGCGCAGCACGTTGGCCTTGATCATGTTGCGGGCCTTCATCCAGCCGATGCAGTCGGCGAGCGCGACCCAGGCGCCGGTGATCGAGGCGGTGCGGGTGCCGCCATCGGCCTGAATGACGTCGCAGTCGACGGTGATCTGGCGCTCGCCGAGGGCTGCGAGGTCGACGGTGGCGCGCAAGCGAGCGGCCGATCAGGCGCTGGATCTCGACGGTACGGCCGTTCTGCTTGCCGGCCGAGGCCTCGCGGCGGGTACGTTCCAGCGTCGCCCGCGGCAGCATGCCGTATTCGGCCGTGACCCAGCCGCGGCCCTGGCCCTTGAGCCAGGGCGGCAGCCGCTCTTCCAGCGTGGCCGTCACCAGCACATGGGTGTCGCCGAATTTGACCATGCAGGAACCCTCGGCGTATTTGACCACGCCGCGTTCCAGCGACACGGCGCGCAGTTCATCCGGCGCACGGCGGCTTGGGCGCATGGAAATCCTCCAGAATTCGGCAAAAAGCGTTGGCTCGCGGTGCTTGTAGGTGGGGCAGGCCGGAGCGGCAAGGCCTTTAAGCTACGAATGGCCGCTTGTCACCGGCCCTGCGCAATGGACAGATTAGGGGCAGGTTGAGGGAGTAATTTGTGGCCCATCACGATCCGATCGGTCTGATCGCGCCGAATGCCGGGCTTGCCCAGCTCAACGAGCGCTCGCGCGAAATATTTCGTCAAATCGTCGAGAGTTACCTGGCGACCGGCGAGCCGGTCGGTTCGCGCAACATTTCGCGCCTGATCGCGGTACCGCTGTCGCCGGCCTCGGTGCGCAACGTGATGGCCGATCTCGAGCAGCTCGGCCTGATCTACGCGCCGCATACCTCGGCGGGACGACTGCCGACCGAACTCGGCCTGCGGTTCTTCGTCGACGCCCTGATGCAGGTCGGCGATCTCACCGATGCGGAGCGCCAGTCGATCCAGAGCCAGCTCGCCTCCGTCGGCCGGGCGCAGTCGGTGGAAGCGGCCCTTGGCGATGCCCTGACGCGGCTGTCCGGCCTGACGCGGGCGGCGGCGGTGGTGCTGACCGCGAAATCCAATTCGCGGCTGAAACATATCGAATTCGTGCGGCTGGAGCCGGAGCGCGCGCTGGTGGTGCTGGTCGGCGAAGACGGCCAGGTCGAGAACCGCGTGCTGACGCTGCCGCCGGGGGTGCCGTCATCGGCGCTCACCGAGGCCACCAATTTCCTCAATGCGCGGATCAGGGGGCGAACGCTGGCCGAAGCGCGGCTCGAACTCGAAACCGCGCTGACGCAAAGCCGCGCCGAACTCGATCAGCTGACCCAGAAGGTCATCGCCGCAGGGATCGCGAGCTGGTCCGGCGGCGAGAACGACGACCGCCAGCTGATCGTGCGCGGCCACGCCAACCTGCTGGAAGACCTGCATGCGCTGGAAGATCTCGAGCGGGTGCGGCTGTTGTTCGACGATCTCGAGACCAAGCGCGGCGTGATCGATCTTTTGGGCCGCGCCGAGCGCGCCGAAGGCGTGCGGATTTTCATCGGCTCGGAAAACAAGCTGTTCTCGCTGTCCGGCTCCTCCACCATCATCGCGCCCTATAGCGATGCCGCCGGCCATATCGTCGGCGTTCTCGGCGTGATCGGGCCGACCCGTCTTAACTATGCCAGGGTAATTCCGACCGTGGATTATGCCGCGCGGATCGTCAGCCGGATGCTGGGCGGCTGATCGCCGCTGGCGGCCGCGCTGGTCGCGCTTGATTTTTGACGCCTAAAGCACGATATCCCGGGCCAGCATCCCCATCCATTCCAGGCGATTTCTGAGAGGACAGTCTATGACCGATCCCAACCGGCAGAGCGGTGAACCGGCGAACCCGGCGCAGGGGCCGGAGCCCGTCGTTTCCAGGCCGTACATCATGCCCGACGATCCCGAAGTCGGAACGGCGGAATCGCTCGCCAGGGAAGTCGCGGAAACGCGCGACAAGATGCTGCGCACGCTGGCGGAAATGGAAAACCTGCGCAAGCGGACCAGCCGCGAAGTCGCCGACGCGCGCGCCTATGGCATCACCGGTTTCGCGCGCGACATTCTCGATATCGCCGACAATCTGCAGCGTGCGCTCGATGCGGTTCCGGCCGAGGCCAAGGCCGCCGCCGATCCCGGCATCAAGGCGTTCATCGAGGGCGTCGAACTGACCGAGCGCTCGCTGCTCAACACGCTGGAAAAGAACGGCGTCAGGAAATTCGACCCGATGGGCGAGAAATTCGATCCGAATTTCCAGCAGGCGATGTACGAAGTCCCCGACCCCTCGGTTCCCGCCGGCACGGTGCTGCAGGTGGTGCAGGCCGGCTACATGATCGGCGACCGCGTGCTGCGGCCGGCGCTGGTCGCGGTCTCCAAGGGCGGCGCCAAGGCCAGCGCATCCAACGAGCCGAACAGCGCGGCCTAGACTTCGGGGGCTTCATCCTTCGAGACGGCCGCCTTGCGGCCTCCTCAGGATGAGGTCGTCATCGAGCAGTCTCGTTAACCGCGCGGCTGGATCCCGTCGCGCACGGCGCGGAAGCGCGGAAACGCCTTCGACCAGTCGTCGCGCGGGGAGCTGGCGATGATCCGCATGGTGCTCTGGCCGCCGAACCGCAGCCACTGCACCACGGTGACGGGGGTGCTGTCCTTGCCGCTGACGGCATCCAGGCGTGTTTCATAACCGGCCATGCCGTCGATGCGGATCGGCTCGGACATCGTCATGCGCGCGTCGCGGACGCCGGGGATCGTGGTGGCCGCCTGCTGGGCGAACCGGCCGCGATCGTCGGGTTGCGCCGGCGTCGATCCGATCAGGCCGATCACCATGTAAGGGCCGAGTTCGAGCTGCTTGGTCTCCTCGGCATCGGCGAGCATGATGGCGGAGCCCGGCGCCAGGGTGCGCACATTCTTGAAATCGGCGAGGTCGTTGATCTTGAACGGCAGCAGCGCGAGCTGCTCGTCGACCGGGACTTCCTTGCGGATCGCGGCGGAGGCAAACATCTGCCGCACCGCCTCGTCGGTGTAGATCTTGCTGGCATTCTCGGGCACCTGCACGGCGACGTAGCCGGAGAAGGTGGGGCCCGGCAGGATCATCGAATAACGCCGCACATTGGTGGCGCCGTCCTTGGCGCTTTCCGTGGTGTAATAGGCGACGCCGACCGGCGTCTCGATGGTCTCGGGTTTGATGGCCGCCGTGCCCCCCGGATTGGTCTTGAAGGCATTTGCGACCTCGCCATAGGCCGCGGCCGGCAGTTCCGTCATCAGTACCTTGACGCCGTGGTCCTCGGTCTCGAATCCGGCGAATGTCTTGGCCGGGATGAGGCCCACCAGCGGCGTCAGGCCCACCCGCACGCCCGGCGGAAAGACCGCGTCCGCAGCCAGGGCGGGACGGAACGCAAGGCAGGCGGTGGCGACAATCAGGGCAACGGCGGCGGATAGTCGAATGGGGTACATGAAATTTCTACTGGGTTTGCATTGAGGCCGTTCAATGGTCGGCCGGCAGCGGCCCCCTGGCGGGGCCGTTGGGCTTTGGTATCCTGCTTTTAACGGTTTTGAGGTCCCGGCAACAGGCCATCAGGGCGTTTTCAGGCGAAGCCTCCCCCGGACTTGATCGGGGCGGAGCCCGCCGCGGGACCCATGCCGATCCGGTCCGGTGGCCTGTCGGCGCCGAAGCCGGCGCCTATTGTTCGGTCCGGACGGACACTATCTTCCAAAGGCTGCGGTTTTCATGGGCCAACGTTGCGCTTCGGTCCTTGCGGGCCCACACCCCCCTCCTATATGAGGCTCACCGTCGCAATATCGCGAGTAATTGATCGTTTGGGGGTTTGGATTGGTGCGCCGTCAGGGCCCAGCCAACCTGCCGCAAAAAGAAGGATATGAGGACCATGGGAAAGGTCATTGGGATCGATCTCGGCACCACGAATTCGTGCGTCGCCGTAATGGATGGCAAGAACGCCAAAGTCATCGAGAATGCCGAGGGCATGCGGACGACCCCGTCGATCGTCGCCTTCAGCGATGACGGCGAGCGTCTCGTCGGCCAGCCCGCCAAGCGCCAGGCCGTCACCAATCCCGAGCGCACCTTCTTCGCCGTCAAGCGCCTCGTCGGCCGCCGCTATGACGACCCGATGGTCGAAAAGGACAAGAAGCTCGTCCCCTACAAGATCGTCAAGGCGTCCAACGGCGATGCCTGGGTCGAAGCCGACGGCAAGACCTACTCGCCCTCGCAGATTTCCGCTTTCATCCTGCAGAAGATGAAAGAGACCGCCGAAGCCCATCTCGGCCAGAAAGTCGATCAGGCCGTCATCACCGTCCCCGCCTATTTCAACGACGCACAGCGCCAGGCCACCAAGGACGCCGGCAAGATCGCCGGCCTCGAGGTGCTGCGCATCATCAACGAGCCGACCGCGGCCGCGCTTGCCTACGGCCTCGACAAGACCAAGACCGGCACCATCGCGGTGTACGACCTCGGCGGCGGCACCTTCGATATCTCCATTCTCGAAATCGGCGACGGCGTGTTCGAGGTGAAGTCGACCAACGGCGACACCTTCCTCGGCGGCGAAGATTTCGACATGCGGCTGGTCAGCTATCTGGCCGATGAGTTCCAGAAGGAGCAGGGCATCAACCTGCGCAACGACAAGCTCGCCTTGCAGCGCCTGAAAGAGGCTGCCGAAAAGGCCAAGATCGAGTTGTCGTCGACCACGCAGACCGAGATCAACCTGCCGTTCATCACGGCCGATCAGACCGGACCGAAGCATCTGACGATGAAGCTGACGCGCGCCAAGTTCGAGGCGCTGGTCGACGATCTGGTTCAGAAGACCATCGAGCCCTGCCGCAAGGCGCTGAAGGACGCAGGCCTCACCGCCGGCGAAATCGGCGAAGTGGTGCTGGTCGGCGGCATGACCCGCATGCCGAAGGTCCAGGAAGTGGTGAAGCAGTTGTTCGGCAAGGAGCCGCACAAGGGCGTCAATCCGGACGAAGTCGTCGCCATCGGCGCTGCGATCCAGGCCGGCGTGCTGCAGGGCGACGTCAAGGACGTGCTGCTGCTCGACGTGACCCCGCTGTCGCTCGGCATCGAGACGCTGGGTGGCGTGTTCACCCGCATCATCGATCGCAACACCACGATCCCGACCAAGAAGAGCCAGGTGTTCTCGACCGCCGAGGATAACCAGAACGCCGTTACCATCCGCGTCTTCCAGGGCGAGCGCGAAATGGCCGCCGACAACAAGGTTCTCGGCCAGTTCGACCTGATGGGCATTCCTCCGGCGCCGCGCGGCATGCCGCAGATCGAGGTCACGTTCGACATCGACGCCAACGGTATCGTCAACGTCTCGGCCAAGGACAAGGCGACCGGCAAGGAGCAGCAGATCCGGATCCAGGCCTCCGGCGGCCTGTCGGAAGCCGACATCCAGAAGATGGTCAAGGACGCCGAGGCCAATGCGGCCGAGGACAAGAAGCGCCGCGAGGCGGTCGACGCCAAGAACCATGCCGACGCGCTGGTGCATTCTACCGAGAAGGCGCTGGCCGAGCATGGCTCGAAGATCCCGGAGACGGATCGTCGCGCCATCGAGGACGCCGTCGGCGACCTCAAGGAAGCGCTGAAGGGCGACGACGCCGAGGCGATCAAGGCCAAGACCAACACGCTGGCGCAGGCTTCGATGAAGCTCGGCGAGGCGATGTACAAGCAGCAGGCCGAGAGCGACGCGGCCAAGGATGCCGCCAAGGATGACGTGGTCGACGCGGAATTCACCGAGGTCGACGACGACAAGAACAACAAGAAGTCTGCTTAAACGAGCTTTGGACCATGACCCTCATTCCGAAGAGCACGCGCGTCTGCGTCTCCAGGGGTGAGGGTCATTTTTCGTTAAGCCGAAGGCTGCATTGTTTCACGCGCGTTCCTTCGGAATAAGGACGAATATCGGGCGGGTTTGACGGATGTCCACCAAGCGCTGCTACTACGAAACCCTTGAAGTCGACCGCAACGCGGATGATTCCAAACTCAAGGCCGCCTTTCGCAAGCTTGCGATGAAATGGCATCCGGACAAGAATCCGGGCGATGCCTCCAGCGAGATCCGCTTCAAGGAGATCAACGAAGCCTACGAGGTGCTGAAGGACGGCGACAAGCGTGCCGCCTATGACCGCTTCGGCCATGCGGCGTTCGAACAGGGACATGGTGGCGGCGGTCCGGGCTTCGGCGCCGGCTTCGCCTCGTCATTTTCAGATATTTTCGAGGATTTGTTCGGCATGGCCGGACAGCGCGGACGCGGTGGCGGCGGCCGCGAGCGCGGCGCCGATCTGCGCTACAACATGGAAATCACGCTGGAGGAGGCCTTCGTCGGCAAGACCGCCCAGATCGAGATCCCGGTTTCGGTCACCTGCGAATCCTGTTCGGGCACCGGCGCCAAGGCCGGCACCAAGCCGAAGACCTGCTCGACGTGCGGCGGCGCGGGGCGGGTGCGGCAGGCGCAGGGCTTCTTCACGCTGGAGCGTACCTGCCCGGGTTGCCAGGGCCGCGGCCAGATGATCGAGGATCCCTGCCCGTCCTGCTCGGGCTCGGGCCGGGTGACGCGCGAGCGCACGCTGTCGGTCAATATTCCGCAAGGCGTGGAAGACGGCACCCGCATCCGGCTCGCCGGCGAAGGCGAGGCCGGCGTCCGCGGCGGTCCGTCCGGCGATCTCTACATTTTCCTGTCGCTGGCGAGCCACGAGTTCTTCCAGCGCGATGGCGCCGACCTGCACTGCCGCGTTCCGATTTCGATGGTGACGGCGGCTCTCGGCGGCGAATTCGAGGTGCCGACCATCGACAAGGGCAAGACCAAGGTGAAAATCCCTTCGGGCACTCAGTCCGGCCGGCGCTTTCGCATTGCATCAAAAGGGATGCCGGTGCTGCGCTCGCGCCAGACCGGCGACATGTACGTTCAGGTTGTGGTCGAAACGCCACAGAATCTCACCAAGAAGCAGCAGGAATTGCTGGCCGAGTTCGAAAAATTATCGTCCGGCGCAACCCAACCCGAAGCGGCGGGTTTCTTCACCAAGGTCAAGGACTTCTTCGGCAATCGCGCCACTCCGTAAGCGCGGTCAATGGCTTGACCGTATCGCCTGCGATCTATACGTCTTTATGACTATTTTCTGACACCGCCGCGCGAGCGGTCCCGCCTGGTAGCGACATGCCTTTGCAATCGTCCGTGCGTGCGTTGAAGAAGCCTCTTCGTCTCGACGACGAGGTTCGCTTTCTCCGTTCATGGATCGAGAAGCCGCTGCACATGGGCGCGGTGATGCCGTCGGGCCGGGTGCTCGCCCGCACCATGGCGCAGTATGTCGATATCAAATCCGAAGGGCCGGTCGTCGAACTTGGACCGGGGACCGGCGCGATCACCAACGCGCTGATCGAGCATGGTGTCGATCAGAAGCGTCTCGTGCTGGTCGAATATAATCCGGGCTTCTGCGCGCTGCTGCGCGAGCGCTATCCGCACGCCAAGGTGGTGCAGGGCGACGCCTATACGCTGCGCGACTCGCTCCGCAATGTCCTGAGCGCTCCCGCCTCCGCTGTTGTCTCCGGCCTGCCGCTGGTGACAAAACCGATGCTGACGCGGCTGAAACTGATCCGCGAGGCCTTTGTCGCGCTGGCGCCCGGCGCGCCGTTCGTGCAGTTCACCTATTCGGTGGCGCCGCCGATTCCGAAATCCCTGCCCGGCGTGTCCACCGAAGCTTCCGAACGCATCTGGATGAACCTTCCGCCGGCGCGCGTCTGGGTGTATCGCAAGCACTGAACCTTCTTGCGCCGCTTTGCGCGATGGGTTCGCCAGCAGAGCGATTCTTAAATCATGTCCGCCCTGAAGATTTTGGTGATCCCCGGCTCGCTGCGCACCGGCTCGCTCAATGTGAGGCTTGCGGCCACCGCCGCCTATGAATTCACGCAAGCCGGCGCCGACGTCACCCGCATCTCGCTCGCCGATTTTCCGCTGCCGATCTATGACGGCGACTTGCAGGGCAAATCGGGCGTGCCGAAGAACGCCGTCAATCTCAAGCGCATGATCTCGGCGCATCATGGCGTCCTGATCGTGACGCCGGAATACAATTCATCGGTGCCGCCGCTGGTCAAGAACACCATCGACTGGGTGAGCCGGGTGCAGGACGGGCAGGAACGCCGCGGCCAGGTGTTTCGCGAACGCCCCTTTGCGATCGCGGCCGCTTCCGAAGGCCGGCTCGGCGGCACGCGCGCGCTGGCGGCGCTGCGGCTGATCCTGTCGGCGTGTCACGCGACGGTGATTCCAAACCAGCTCGCGTTGTCGTTCGCTTCCGAGGCCTATGATGATATGGACCGGTTGAAGCAGCCGGCCGATGTCGAGGCGCTGGCGGCATTGGCGCGGCAATTGATCGATGTTTCCCAGAGCATGATGTGAGGTGACATGCAGCCATCCAGGATCGCCCCTCGCGACCGGTTGATCGTGGCGCTCGATCTGCCCGAAGTCGCTGCTGCGGAAGCGATGATCGCGCGGCTCGGCGACAGCGTCACCTTCTACAAGATCGGCTATCAGCTCGCTTATGCCGGCGGATTGCCGCTGGTCGGCCGGCTCGCGGATGCCGGCAAGAAGGTGTTCATCGATCTCAAGCTGCATGACATCGGCAACACCGTGGCGCGGGGTGTCGAGAGCATCGCGAAATTGGGCGCGACCTTCCTGACCGTGCACGCCTATCCGCAGACCATGAAGGCCGCGGTCGAGGCCCGCGCCGGCTCGGGCCTGAAAATCCTCGCCGTCACCGTGTTGACCTCCTATGACGACGGCGATCTCCACGCCGCCGGGCTATCGGCTCGGCGTCTCCGATCTGGTGGAGGCCCGCGCCCAGCAGGCGCAGGTGCTCGGCGTCGACGGCCTCGTCTGTTCGCCGGAAGAGGCGGCGGCGCTGCACAAGATCGTCGGCCACCAGATGGTGCTGGTGACGCCCGGCATCCGGCCGGCGGGGGCGGCAACGGGCGACCAGAAACGCATCATGACGCCGGCGCGGGCGATTGCCGCCGGCAGCGATTATCTGGTGGTCGGGCGGCCGGTGCTTGAGGCCGCCGATCCCAGGACGGCGGCGGACGCCATCCAGCGAGAGATCGCGCAGGCGCTGGGCTGAAGCAAGAGAAGGAGGACACAGATGGCAAAAGGCTACTGGATCGCGCGCGTCGATGTTCACAACATGGACGGCTACAAGGAATATGTCGCGCAGAATGGCGCGGTGTTTGCGAAATACGGCGCCAGGTTCCTGGTGCGCGGCGGCAAGCATGTGCCCAAGGAAGGCTCGTCGCGCTCGCGCAACGTGGTGCTGGAATTCAAGGACTACGAGACCGCGCTCGCCTGCTACAACTCGCCGGAATATGTCGCCCTGGTGGCGCTGCGCTCGCCGCATGCGGAGAGCGACCTCGTGATCATCGAGGGTTATGACGGTCCGCAGCCGCAATAGCGGACCCTGCTCGGTTGCCGGAACGGCCTGCCCCGGCTATACGGCAGGGAGGCGAGGGCTCGAAAAATGTCCGACATGCGCTTGATTGTTGCGGGGGCCGGCGGCCGGATGGGCCGTGCGCTGGTGCGCGTCATTTCCGAAACCAAAGGCGCCGTTCTTGCCGGCGCGCTGGAGGCGCCCGGTTCCGAACTCCTGGGCAAGGACGCCGGCGTGCTCGCGGGCCTGCCCGCCAATGGCATCAAGCTGTCGGCCGATCTGTGGTCGCTGTCGGCCGATGCCGACGGCATCCTGGACTTCACCGTGCCCAAGGCGACCATCGCCAATGTCGCGATCGCCGCCGAGCGCGGCCTGGTGCACGTGATCGGCACGACCGGGCTGTCAGGCTCGGACGACGCCGTGATCAAGAGCGTCACCTCGCGCGCCATTGTCGTCAAGTCGGGCAATATGAGCCTCGGCGTCAATCTGCTGGCGGCGCTGGTCAAGCGCGTTGCGCAATCGCTCGACGAAGGCTTCGACATCGAGATCCTGGAAATGCATCACCGCGCCAAGATCGACGCGCCGTCGGGCACGGCCCTGATGCTGGGCGAGGCCGCCGCTGCCGGCCGGAAGATCGCGTTAGACCAGCACGCCGTGCGGGGCCGCGACGGCATCACTGGAGCGCGCCGCAACGGCGACATCGGATTTGCCTCATTGCGCGGCGGCACCGTCACCGGCGATCACAGCGTGATCTTCGCCGGCCCCATGGAGCGCATCGAGCTGACGCACCGGGCCGAAGACCGCACCATGTTCGCGCAAGGCGCCGTCAAGGCCGCGCTGTGGGCGCGGGCGCAGAAGCCCGGGATGTATTCCATGGCCGACGTGCTGGGCCTGAGCGATTTCTAGAGCATGATCCGGAAAACTGGGTACCGGTTTTCCGACAAGATCATGCTCAAACAAGAAGATGAACGACGAGCATGATTCAACTCAGTTGAATCATGCCCTAGACCGAACGGAATCAAGAAAATGAGCGAGCGTCTCCTTGTGCTGGTGCGTCATGGCCAGAGCGAATGGAATCTGAAGAATTTCTTCACCGGCTGGAAGGATCCCGACCTCACCGAGCAGGGCGTCGCCGAAGCAAAAGAAGCCGGCCGCAAGCTGAAGGCGCAAGGGTTCACCTTCGACATCGGCTTCACCTCGGCGCTGACGCGCGCGCAGCATACGATGGATCTGATGCTGACCGAACTGGGGCAGACCAGCCTTCCCGTCACCCGGCATCTCGCGCTCAACGAGCGCGATTACGGCGATCTCTCCGGGCTGAACAAGGATGACGCGCGCAAGAAATGGGGCGAGGAGCAGGTGCTGATCTGGCGGCGCTCCTATGACGTGTCGCCGCCCGGCGGCGAAAGCCTGAAGGACACGCTGGCGCGCACGCTGCCCTATTACGTGCAGGAGATCCTGCCTTGCGTGCTGCGCGGCGAGCGCACGCTGGTCGCGGCCCACGGCAATTCGCTGCGCGCGCTGATCATGGTGCTGGAAAAGCTGTCGCCCGAAAATATCCTCAAGCGCGAACTCGCCACCGGCGTGCCGATCATCTACCGGCTCAACGCCGATTCCACCGTGGCATCGAAACTCGATCTGGCGGCGTGAGCGCGAAGGCCGAGATCACCGCTCTCCGCGCGCCGGTCGCGGATGCCGCGCTCGATCAACTGGCCGGCGTGCTGGTCGATTGCGTCGAGGGCGGCGCCAGCGTCAGCTTCATGGCGCCGTTTTCGCACGATTCGGCGCTCGCGTTCTTTCGCAAGGTCGCGGGCTCGGTTGCGTCGGGAGACACGGTGCTGCTGGCGGCTCGGCTCGACGGAAAGATCGTCGGCACCGTCCAGCTCGGACTGGATACTCCGCCCAACCAGCCGCACCGCGCCGACGTCAAGAAGATGCTGGTGCATCGCTCGGCGCGCGGCCGCGGCATCGGCGCAGCCCTGATGACGGCAATCGAGGAGGAAGCGCGGCGGCACGGCCGCTGGCTCCTGGTGCTGGACACGGTGCCCGGCGAAAACGGCCACCGCCTTTATCTGCGCGCCGGCTGGAAGCAGACCGGCCTCGTGCCCGACTACGCGATGTTTCCCGACGGCCGGCTGTGCGACACCGCCATCATGTGGAAGCGGCTTGAGCGGTGACGGTTACTTCGTCATTCCGGGTTCGGAATGACGAAAAGTCCTACTGCAATCCCACCTGCCCGGCTTCCCAGCCCAGCATCGCCTGCTTGCGGGTGATGCCCCAGTGATAGCCGGTCAGCGCGCCGCTCTTGCCGAGCGCGCGATGGCACGGCACCACGAACGAGATCGGGTTTTTGCCGACCGCCGCTCCGACCGCGCGCGAGGCCTTCGGGCTCCTGATCTTGCTGGCGATGTCCGAATAGCAGACCGCGCGGCCCATCGGGATCTTCAACAGCGTCTCCCACACCCGCACCTCGAAATCGGTGCCGATCAGGACCACGCGCAGCGGCTGATCCGGCCGCCACAGTTTTGGGTCGAAGACGCGCTGCGCCAGCCCAGCGGTGCCGTCGCGGTCCTCGACATAGGTCGCGCGCGGCCAGCGCCGCTGCATGTCGGCGAGAGCGGCCGGCTCGTCACCGGGATCGGCAAACGCAAGTCCGGCGAGGCCGCGGCCGCTGGCGATCACGACGGCGGTGCCGAACGGCGAGGGATGGAAGCCGTAGCGTAGCGTCATGCCGGCGCCGCCGTTCTTCCATTCGCCCGGCGACATCGCCTCGTGGGTGACGAACAGATCGTGCAGCCGTCCCGGACCGGAGAGCCCGGAATCGAGCGCCGCGTCGAGCACGCTGGCGGAGTCGCGCAACAGGCCCTTGGCGTGATCGAGCGTCAGCGCCTGCATGAAGGCCTTTGGCGTCAGCCCGGCCCAGCGGCGAAACAGATGATGCAATTCGTCCGGCGTCACGGCGGCGGCATCGGCCATCGCCTCGATGGTCGGCTGGGTGCGCCAGTGCTCGGAGATGAAGGCGATCGCGCGCCGCACCGAATCATAGTCGCGCAGCGCGGCGTTCTGGGGTCCCGGTTTGGTGAGGCGGTGCTCATTCATGGCGAGGTTCATCATGGGTGAGGATGTAGGCCGGGGGCGCTTACGAAACCACCCGATTTCCGATCAGGTCTTCACGACACCGGGTTATAGGTCGGGCCGCGCCTGGCGGCCTGCAGCGCCGCCGTCAAAGCCTTGGCAAAACTGGCTTTTTCGTCGGGGCCCAGAAAGCTGCCGATCGACACGTGGCGGCCTTTGGAAACCAGATAAAGCTTCTCGATGCCGTATTCGGCGTGGCTGACCTGGTCGAGCCGCACCCACAGCGGATTGAGCACGAATTCCACCACATGGCCGCGGTGGCTGATCCGGCGCACGCGCAGTTCCGAGGCCGTCACCCAAATTTCCTCGCTGGCCCTGGCGCGGCGGAAATTGACCCGGAACGCCCAGTAGATCGCCAGCACGTCGAGGCCGAAAAGTCCGAACACCGGCCATGCGCCCATCAGCAGGAACGCCACCCCGGCGGCAAAGCTGACCGTGGTGACGAACGCCATCACGACCAGAAAGCCGGTCCGGTTCAGCGAGCGATGCGGCGTCAGCAGCGCCGAAAACAATTCCGGCTGCGTGTCCGGCTCAAAATCGTTGCCTGCGGTCATCGCCTGTCAGTATACCCGCATCATGGCGAAAATCACCCGCAAGCCCCTGCCCAAATCGCGAGCAACCGCTGTTCAAGCCGCCGGGAAGTCCAGGGGAAAATCCAAGGGAAAATCCAGCGCTCCCGTGAAAGCGACAGCAAAGCGGGGAAAATCAGCCGGCAAAGCCGCGGCCGGACCGCGACAGGGGGGCACCGCAACCGGAAAGACAAAACCGTGGACGGAGGCCGAGGTGCGCGAGGCCTTCAGCCGCTTTCGCAAGGCCAATCCCGAGCCGAAGGGCGAACTGGAGCATCTCAATCCCTATACGCTTCTGGTCGCCGTGGTGCTGTCGGCGCAGGCGACCGACGCCGGCGTCAACAAGGCGACGCGCGCGCTGTTTGCGGTCGCCGACACGCCGCAGAAGATGCTCGCGCTCGGCGAGGAGAAGCTGCGCGACTATATCAAGACCATCGGGCTCTACCGCACCAAGGCGAGGAACGTCATCGCGCTGTCGGAGAAGCTGATCGCCGAATTCGGCGGCGAGGTGCCGCGCAGCCGCGCCGAAATCGAGTCGCTGCCCGGGGCGGGACGCAAGACCGCCAATGTCGTGCTCAACATGGCGTTCGGCGAACACACCATGGCGGTCGATACCCATGTGTTCCGGGTCGGCAATCGCACCGGGCTCGCGCCGGGCAAGACGCCGCTCGAGGTGGAACTGGAACTCGAACGCGTGATTCCGTCCGAATTCATGCTGCACGCACATCACTGGCTGATCCTGCACGGCCGCTACACCTGTCTCGCCCGCAAGCCGCGCTGCGAGGTATGCCTGATCAACGATCTCTGCCGCTGGCCGGAAAAGACGATTTGAGCCATGATGGCTGTCATATCCTGACCGCATCACGGCATGCGGGATGTTCCCGCGTGCTGCGCAAGGCGAAGGTTGAGTTGTTGAGTTAGGGGGTGTGCCCTTGAGTGAGCAGGTTCAGATCAGCCCGGCGCCATCATCGGGTCAGACCGGATCGATCCCGCCCGCACCTCCCGCTCCAGCCGCCGCAAAGGCGCCGGCTCCGCCGCCGTTCGCTTCGCACGGTGCCATGGCCCGCCTCGCCATTCCGCTGCTCGCGGTGCTGGCGGCGCTCGGTTTCGTCGCGCTGGCGACGCTGCGCTGGGATGAATGGGTCGGCGCCGCCGTGATCCAGACCACCAACGACGCCTATGTCAAGGCGGACACGACGCGCTTGAGCAGCCGGGTCGCGGGCGAAGTCCTCAAGGTCGCCGTCACCGATTTTCAGCGCGTCAAGGCCGGCGATCTCCTGGTGCAGATCGATCCCGCCGACTACCAGGCCCAGGTGGCGCAGGCCGAGGCCGGCGTCGCCGCCGCGCAGGCGGCCTTCGACAATCTCGCCAACCAGATCGAGCTGCAATACGCGACCATCGCGCAAGGCGAGGCGCAGCAGGTGTCCGCGCAGGCGCAGGAAGTCGAAGCCCGCCAGGAGCAGGAGCGGCAACAGTCGCTGACCCAGACCGAGGCCGGTACACGGCAGAAGCTCGAACAGGCCACGGCGGCCTACGCCCGTGCGCAGGCCGATGTGAAGGCGAGCCGGGCCGTGATCGCGGCGGAGCGCCACCAGCTCGAAGTGCTCAACGGCACCAAGAAGCAGCGTGCGGCGGACATCGAGGCCGCCAAGGCGGCGCTGGCCGCGGCCAAACTCAGGCTCGGCTACACCCGGATCGTCGCCCCGTTCGACGGCGTGGTCGGCGCAGCGGGAGGTGCAGGAGGGCGACTACGTCAACATCGGCAGCAACCTGATCGATATCGTGCCGCTGCCGGACGTCTATGTCATCGCCAACTACAAGGAGACGCAGTTGACGCATGTGAAGCCCGGCCAGCCGGTCGACGTGACCGTCGATACGTTCTCGGGCGAGAAGCTGCGCGGCCGCGTCGAACGCATCGCGCCGGCCAGCGGCTCGCAGTTCGCGCTGTTGCCGCCGGACAACGCCACCGGCAATTTCACCAAGGTGGTGCAGCGCATCCCGGTGCGGATCGCGCTCGACAAGGGCCAGAAGCTGCTGGAGCGCCTGCTGCCGGGCATGTCGGTGGAAACCCGGATTCACACCGACGAGGCCGCCTCCGATGGCGGGAAATAGCGATAGCGGCGGCCAGGGGCCGGTCTCGCGCGGCGGCATCGCGGCTCAACCGCTGTTCGCGGTCGGGGCCGTGCTGCTCGGCTCGTTCCTCGCCAATTTCGACAGCCGGCTGACCACGGTCGGCCTGCCGGACCTGCGCGGCGCCTTCTCGCTCGGCTTCGACGAGGGAGCGTGGCTCTCGACGGCCTCGATCGGCTCGCAGATCTTCATCGCGCCGGCGGTGGCGTGGCTTGCGACCGCGTTCGGCCTGCGCCGCGTGCTCGGCATTCCGAGTCTCGTCTACGCACTGGTCTCGCTGGTGATCCCGTTCGTGCGCGATTTCCCGACGCTGATCGCGCTCAGCGTCGTTCACGGCATGCTGCTCGGCACCTTCGTGCCCGCGACCCTGATGATCATCCTGCGCAACCTGCCGATTCGATGGTGGCTGCCGGCGATTGCGATCTATGCCATCCGGGTCGGCTTTGCGCTCGATACCAGCACCGCGCTGGTCGGCTTCTACGTCGATCACCTCGGCTGGCAGTGGCTGTACTGGCAGGGCGCGTTGATCGCGCCGCTGATGGGGCTGATGGTCTATCTCGGCACGCCGCACGAACCGGTCAACCGCGAGGTGCTGGCGGATGCCGACTGGGGCGGCATGTTGCTGCTGGGGACCGGCGTGTCCATGATCTATGCCGGGCTCGATCAGGGCAATCGTCTCGACTGGCTGGGATCCGGAACCGTCGCGGCGCTGCTGATCGGCGGCGGGCTTTTGTGCGCGGCCTTCGTCGTCAACGAGTTCATCGTTCGCCGGCCATGGGCCCACGTCAACGTGCTGTTCTCGCGCAATATCGGACTCGCGCTGGTCGTACTCCTGCTCTACGTGCTCACCAGCCTGTCCAATTCATCGCTGGTGCCGAATTTCCTTGCGGTGGTCGGTGAGTTGCGGCCCGAGCAGACCGGCGTGCTGCTGGTGCTCTATGGCGCGCTGCCGATGTTCGTGCTGGTGCCGGTATCGATCTTCCTGCTCCGGCATTTCGATCCGCGCTTCGTGATGGTGATCGGGCTGTCGGCCTTCGCCACGGCGAACCTGCTGGGGACGCAGTTGACCCACGATTGGGCGCTCGGCGATTTCATCGTGATCTCGCTGCTGCAATCGATTGGTCAGGCCTTCACCCTGCTGCCGGTCATTCTGATCGCGCTGTCCAATGCCGATCCGACCCGTGCGACCGCGTTCGCGGCCTATATCCAGTTGATGCGGCTCGGCGGCGCGGAGATCGGCGTCGCCCTGATGGGAACCTGGCTGCGGGTGCGCGAGCAGATCCATTCCAATTATCTCGGCCAACATCTCGCCGACGGCAGCGCGAAGGTCGACCAGATCCTCAAGCAGCTTTCGGCCGGGTTCGCGAGCCACGGCGAAGGCCTCGCGCCGGCCCGCGCCGTGGGCTCGCTGGCGGCGCTCGTCGCGCGCGAGTCGAACGTGCTCGCCTATATCGACGGCTTCTGGCTGACATTCTGGCTGGCGATCGCGGCACTTGGTGTTGCCGCGCTGATGACGCGGGCGCCGCCGGGACCTTTCACGCCCGCGCCGTTCGGCGTCGCGCGTGTTGTGATGCGGCGGCTCGGATGGTCGCGGGGGTAGGATCGAGGGAGAAGAGCTTACGCCACCGGCACGCTCGACTTCCGCTTCGGCTCGATCAGTTCCGGCCGTGGCCCGGAGAGGCGCTTGTGCATGTGGACCATGAAGGCCATGCCGAACAGCGGCGTCGCCAAATTGACGATAGGGATCGACACGAAGGCCGCGATGAACAGGCCGGCGGTGAAGACGATCGCCGCATTGTCCTTTCGCATCGCCTTGGCTTCCGCCGGCGGACGGAACCGCATCGCCGCGAGCTCGAAATATTCCCGCCCCAACAGCCACGCCGTGGCGATGAAGAAGCCCAGGAAACCCAGGCCCGCGAAGAACACGAATGGCAGCGCGACCAGATAGACCAGGATCGTGAGCAGCGCGGTCTTGACGCCTTCGGTCATGGCGACGCCGAGCGGCAGCGCGACGCCGGGGCGTTCCGCCGGATAATATTCAGCCTCGACGTGATCGGCGACCTCATCGACGAAAAAGCTCGCCACCAGCGAGGTGATTGCCGGCATCAGGAACACCGCGCCGAACACGACGCCGAAACCGGCGGCGATCGACACGATCCAGGCCAGCACGTTGAGCGGCGTCTGGAAGTTCGGTCCCAGCATCGCCTCGGCCCAACCTTCGCCCGAGGTGGCGAACCAGCTCAACAGCCGCTGCAGGCCGATCGCCAGCACGGTGATCAGCACCAGCGCCAGCGCGATCGAGCGCCACAGGATGGAGCGCATCGGCGGCGACAGGATCTGCGAAAGCGCCTTGACGGCGGCGTCCAACATGGCGGTCTTACCTCGAACGAGAAACCCCCGCGAGAGGTAGCCATGCGCGCCGGTCCAGGCAAGGGGCAGAATCCTCTGCCGGCGCATGGCCCAATCGGAACCGGCGCGCGCCGGAGTGCGATCGGCTAGGTACTGCTACCTAGGCGAAACCTTATCGTTGCATTAAGGCGGCGCTGCTCCGATCGATCCAAAACGCCGGCCTCGGTTGCCCGGCGCGCGAATGTCCGGCGGCACGATCCCTCCTCAAGAAACGGGCGGCCGCGTACTCACATTGGAGGTGTGCGAGATGAATATAGCCGTGTCAGCCAGGACCGCGTCGAAGATCCTCATTGCCGATGACGACCCCTGCGTTCTGAGAGCCGTTGCCGACCGCTGCGTCCGGATGGGCTTCGATGTCGAAACCGCAAGCAACGGACTGCAGGTTCTGATCAAGGCCGCTCAATGGGAGCCCGATGTTCTCCTGCTGGACGTCCACATGCCCGAAGTGGACGGTCTTTCCGCCCTGGCATATCTGCGGAATATGGCGAGCAGGCCGCTGCACGTGATGGTCGCCACCGGAAACCCCGGCCGTGAAATTGCGGAAACCTGCGATGGGTTTGACGTCTCCTGTATCAAAAAAGGCCGTCATTTCTGGACCGAGCTCGAGACCAGCCTCCTCATGATATATCCGGAACGGGTGGCCGCGATAAGGCGGTCGAAGAAGGGATCGGCCCTTCCTGAAATCAGGAAACGTCCGCGCGTCCTCCTGGTCGACGACGATATCGACGTCAAGAAACTCTTCTTCCACCACTTTGAGAAACTGGGGGCCGAGCTGTTGTACGCTTCCGACGGCGTTTCGGGTTACTGGAAGGCGCGGCGCCAGGAGCCGAATGTCATCGTCGCCGACTACTGCATGCCGAACGGCGGCGCGGAATATCTGCTGGACAAACTGCGGACCGCGCCGGAAACGAAAAGCATCCCGGTGGTCGTCCAGAGCGGGCGGCGCCTCAACGACGGGATCCGGCGAAGGCTGCGCGAACAGTTTTGCGGGCAGCCAGGCGCTGCGCGAATCCTGCAGAAATCATTCGACGCCCGGGAGTTGTTCGAGGTGCTTCATAGACTATGCGGCTTCACGAGCAACCTCGACGGCGAAGCGATGTACCGGTGATCAATCGGAAGCTGATGCAGCGGTGGCGCATGACGACATACGACGCGCGCTTCAGTTTGGGCGAATAACACTTCCCGGCGGGCCGACCGCTGCCCGAGCGGAAAGTCGAACCGGCCTCAGCCGCCGCGGTGGCACATCAGCCGCAGTTCCAACGCGGCGACGTCCCGCAACCGCGCGAGCGCCGTCTTGAGCCTCAGGACTTCCGCTTCCGTGAGAGCGCGCTTCTGCTGGAAGGCCTGGAAGAGGGCGGCTTCGGCGACGTGCGCGGCCTCACCGGTGGCAGCGAAGCCGACCGTAGCGCCGACGCCATAAATGCTGTGCAGGTGACGGTATGAATCCGAAACATGTTTCATCGCGCTGCCGTCATTGCGGGACAGGCGGTCGGCCGAGACCATCGCGATTTCGATCTTGTTTTCCAGCGTCGACGCAAAGCGATGACGTACCTTGGCGACGCGCATTTCGAATTGATCTGTTTGCATGGGGACTTCCTGCTGTGGATGTTCGGTCAGCATTCACCGCAGGCATTAATTGCAGGTCACCTTTTGCGGTCAATTTGACGCTCGAAAAAAATCGAGATGCACTTTCACATGCTGACGCGGCGGGTCGGATAACGACGCTCCGCGGACAACCAAGTGCCCATCATCATGCATAGCGTGCTTGCGCGCGCACCCGTCGTGCGCGGGCTACGTGTTAGTACGGCACGGAAACTTAACGCGCGAGTAAAACGCGACGCAGAGATTTCGAACGGTCGCGAATCGTGTCGAGACAGTATCGCGAGGACCGAGTTGTTCGGTAACGAGAGGCTTCATGGAATTCTCGCCTCAGCAGATCACGAGCAGGATCGACGATCCTGTGAAATCGCCGCGACGCATTCTCGTCATCGACGACGACGCGAGCGTCGGCGCCGCCATCGAGGCCATATTGTGCCGCCGCCAATGTCAAACCGTCGTGGCGCCGCGTTCGGTCGCGGGTATTCAGGCGCTTCAGGAATCGCATTTTGATATGGTGATGCTCGACATCTTCATGCCGGGCCTGTGCGGGCTCGATGCGCTTGATCACATCCGGCGCGGCTCACCGATTCCGATCATCGCGATGTCGGGCTTCAGGCTCCAGAGCTCGGCGGATCGCGTCGACTATCTCACGATGGCGGCACGGCGGGGAGCGACGTTGTGCATGCGCAAGCCGTTTACGGCGGCTGAGCTGATCAAGGCCATCGACTGGACGTCCAGCCTGCAAAATCAGAACGCGGGATTGCCGCATTGACGGAGATCGACAAAACAGCGACCGTTTCGCTTTCCGCAGGATGCGTCGAGGGGGTGCCCGACGATCTTGAAATCGGACGGCTTTCCTCGATGCATTCGCGGCTCGCCAGCGAGATCGGGGCGGCGATAGCGCACGAACTGAACGGGCCGATGACGGCTCTGCTGCTTTATGTCGGAGATATCCAGCAGTGCAGCGATCGATTGATCGACAATTCGCTCAAGCAGGTCGTTGACGGCGCCTTCCGGGAAGCCGAGCGAGTTTGCGCGCTGATTCACAAAATGGCCAACTCGTTCGAAGCCCCCATCTCCGAAAACAACGCGGTCAGTGTCGCGCGAGAGGCCATCGCGTGGTGGGCGCGGACCGGCCATCCAGACGGCAAGCCTGGTATTGAGGTCGGCGATGGCGCGGCGGTCGATTCCGGCCGCTCCGGCGCGAAACCGCTGACGCCGCGCGAACAGGAGGTCCTGCGCCTGGTCAGCGCGGGCTATTCCAACAAGGAAGGCGCCATGCTGATGAAGATCAGCTACCGGACGTTCGAGTGCCACCGGGCGGAGGTGATGCGAAAAATGGGAGCCAAGAACGCGGCGGAACTCGTCCGGTTGGCCCTTCAGGATCAAGCAGCCATTGCCCGCCGACCGAACAGCAGAGCGCCTGACGTGAGCCCCTCAGATTGCCGAATCAACCCATGACCGCCACCAAGCCCTTTGTCGCCGAGCGAAGTCTTGCCGAGGAGATGTTCCGGCTTGCCGTCGAAGCGTGCCCCAACGGCATGATGATGATCGACCAGAACGGCACGATCGTGATGGTCAACACCGAGATCGAGCACCTGTTCGGTTACACGCGCGAGGAATTGATCGGTCAGCCGATCGAGATCCTGGTGCCGGATCGTTTGCGCGTTCGGCATCTTGGGCATCGCCGCCGTGCCACGCCACGACACGAGGTTCACCGCATAGGGACCGGTCGCGAGCTGTCAGGAATGCGGAAGGACGGCAGCGAAATTCCGATCGAGATCGGACTAAACCCAATTCCGGCGGGCGACCGGCCGCTCGTCCTGGCGGTGATCGTCGACGTCAGCCAGCGCAAGCAAATGGAGCGGTTGAAGGACGAGTTTGTCGCGACCGTCAGCCACGAACTGCGCACCCCCCTGACCTCGATCGCCGGATCCCTGGGCCTGCTGGCCGGCCAGTGGTCCAGCACTCTTCCCGAATCCGCGGCGCGTCTGGTTTCGATCGCGCACAAGAACGTCCAGCGCCTGGTCCGCCTGATCAACGATATCCTGGATATCGAAAAGATCGAATCCGGACGGGTCGTGTTCGATTTTGTCCTGGTGGAATTGCGACAGATTGCCGCGCAGGCCATCGAGGACAATCGCGGCTTTGCCGGGGAATTCGGCGTAAGCGTGCGGCTCGATGAAGCTTCCGTCCGGGCCGAGGTGAACGCCGATCCGGATCGCGTCGCCCGGGTCATCACCAATCTGCTCTCCAATGCGATCAAGTTCTCCTCCAGAGGCAGCGAAGTTATCGTCCGCGTGGAGAAGCTTGACCGCGCCTGCCGGGTTTCGGTGCGCGATCACGGTTCCGGAATTCCGGAGGAGTTCAACGTCATTGTCATCACAGGTGGTCGGGATCCCGATACGCTCGAGAGATGCGAGGGTTTTGGCGCCTATTACGCGCGCAAGGGGCCCAATTTCTGGAATGATTTCGAGGCCAGCCTGGCGGAAATCCATCCCCGAATGGCCGGCAGGATCCGGCAAAGCGGAGCAAGTGCACCCGCCGTGCGAAAGCACCCGCGCATGCTGCTGGTCGACGATGACAGCGATGTCAGCCGGCTTCTCACCAGCCGGCTGGAGAAATGCGGCATCGAGGTGCAATACGCCAGCAACGCCCCACAGGCTTTCCGGATGGCCTGCAGGGACGAGCCGGCCGTGATCGTGACCGACTATTTCATGCCGAACGGTGACGCACATTATTTGCTGGCGAAATTGCGGACGACGGCGGCAACCGCGAATATTCCGGTCATTGTCCTGTCCGGACGGAAGCTCGACGAAGTGACAACTCAGATCCTGAAGCGCGAGATTTGTGGTCATCTAGGCGCGGCGCAAATCCTGAGGAAATCCGACAATACCCACGCGCTGTTCGAGGCGGTGCAGAAATTCTGCGGCTTTGACGGAAATCACCCGGTGCCAAAAGGCGTCGGTTTGTCGTGAAATCCACCTGACTGGTCAGGAGCGTGATCATGCTGAGCGAGCTTCTCAACGCCATGATGATGGCCGAGCTTCTGTTCGACAGGACTGTTGTCTTGTTAGGGTCTCGCTCCCAGGTGCCTGGCTCGAGGATCCAGAATCAGATGACGCCAATTCGTATTCTCCACGTTGACGATGAGCCGGACATCCGCGAGGTTGTCGAACAGTCGCTTGGTCTGGAACCGGATTTCGTGACGCGGAGTTGTGGCTCCGGCAAGGAAGCGCTCGCCCTTGCCGCCGACTGGAAGCCGGACTTGCTTCTGCTCGACTTGATGATGCCTCAGATGGGCGGCGTGACGACCCTGGCCCGACTCCGGGCCGACGTAAAATCGATCATGCCGGTTGTCTTCATGACCGCACTTCGCAAATTTCAGGAGCCTGACTATTTTCGCTCGCTCGGCGCCGCCGGCGTGATCTACAAACCCTTCGAGCCCATGACGCTTGCAGCTTCGGTGCGCGGTTATCTGTAGCGTCAGGTCCGGAAACGCCGCATTGCGGGCGTCTCCGGAATTGATTTGACCCCTCTAGGTGTCGAGCGGCTTGCCGCGCACCTCCGGCCCGAAGGTCGCGATCGCCACGATGACCACGACCATCGCCGCCGTGATCAGGCCGAACACGCCACTGATGCCGCCCTCGCGCAGCATGTAGGCGACGATGAAACCCGAGAACATCGCGCTGATCCGGCTCATCGAATAGACCAGCCCCGAGGCTCGGGCGCGGACCGAGGTCGGAAACACCTCGGTCTGATAGGCGTGATAGGCATAGGACATCGTCATGTTGGCCCCGGTGAGCAGCACGCCGCACAGGATCAGCAGCGCCGGCAGCGTCAATTGCGCGAATATCAGCCCGAACACGATGATCGCCACGGATGCGCCGCAGATGATCCATTTGCGCTCGAAACGGTCGGCAAAGCTTGCGGCGAGCAGCGGCGCGATCGGATAGGCGAAGGCGACGATGAAGGAATATTGCAGGCTCCTGGTCACCGTGATGCCCTTCTCGACCAAAAGCGTCGGCACCCAGTTGGCGAAACCGTAGAAGCCGAACGCCTGGCAGAGATTGAACACCATGAACAGCACGACCAGCGACAGATAGGGCGGCCTGAAAAGATCCGCATAGCCGACCGTAGCCGCCGCGCGCGAAGGCGCGGTGTCGGCGATCTTGCCTTGACGCGCAGCTCCACCGGCGGATTCCAGCGTCGCGAGGATCCTCGCCGCTTCGTCCGTGCGGCCATGACGCGCCAGCCAGAGCGGGCTTTCCGGCACGTAAAGCCGCAACACCCAGATGACCATGCTGGCGGCGGCGCCGATCAGCACCACCCAGCGCCAGCCGTCGATGCCGTAGGGCGCCAGCGGCACCAGCCACCAGGCGAGCGCGGCCACGATCGGGACCGCGATGAACATCACGGATTGATTGACCGCGAAGGCGCGGCCCCGCATCCAGCTCGGCACCAGTTCGGTAATGTAGGCGTCGATGGTGATGATCTCGACGCCGATGCCGATCGCCGGCGATGAAGCGCCACAGCAGCACGCCGCCGGAGGTGGTCTGGCAGGCCATCAGGACCGACGCCGCGGAGTAGCCGAGCAGCGCCCAGGTGAAGATCGACCGCCGCCCGAACCGGTCGGCCAGAAAGCCGAGAAAGAAAGTGCCGACGAACAATCCGGCAAAGGTCGCCGCGACGAAGGCGCCGATCCCGGAAAAGCCGAAGAAGGCCTGCGTCGTGGTGGTCAGGAGGCCGCTCTTGTTGAGGCCCGGGGCGATATAGCCGGTGAGAAACAGGTCGTAGATTTCAAAACAGCCGCCGAGCGACAGCAGGATCACCAGCCGCCACAGATAGGACGAGACAGGCAGGCTTTCGAGCCGCCGCGATATTTCGTCAGCCCCGCCGGGCGCGGCTGCAAGGTCAACTCCACTGTCGATGCCGACGGCGCTCATGATTTCCTCCCCCGAGTTTCTCTTTTGGCGCGGAATGCATTGCTGCATTGCCGCGCGCGGCTTTTGTCATTGCTTGCCATGTTTATATTTACCGGATAGCGCTCGGAAGCCTATTTTATTCGCCAAACCAAAATTTTGGGAAATCCGGGAGACGCCATGAGCACGGAGCACCTGCCGTTGACGGGGGTACGGGTCGTCGAAATGACCCACATGGTGATGGGCCCGACCTGCGGCATGATCCTGGCGCAGCTCGGGGCCGAAATCATCAAGGTCGAACCGCCGGCCGGCGACAAGACCCGCAGCCTGGGCGGCATGGGCACGTCGTTCTTCCCGCTGTTCAACCGCGGCAAGCGCAGCGTCGTGCTCGATTTCGCCAGGTGCGAAGACCGCGAGACCATGCACCGGCTGCTCGCCGGCGCCGACGTGTTCCTGGAGAATTTCCGCGACGGGCAGCTGGAGAAGCAAGGGCTCGGCGCGGACGAGCTGCGGCGCAAATATCCGCATCTCATCGTCTGCGGGCACAAGGGCTTTCTGTCCGGCCCCTATGAGCACCGGCCGGCGCTGGACGAGGTCGTGCAGATGATGTCAGGGCTCGCCGCCATGACCGGCACGGTGGCAAAACCGCAGCGCGTCGGCTCCTCCGCCAACGACATCATGGGCGGCATGTTCGGCGCGATTTCGATCCTCGCCGCGCTCTACCAGAAGCGCGGCGCTAAAGGCGCAAATGCGGACAAGGGCGCCGACATTCGCATCGGCCTGTTCGAAAACTGCCTGTTCCTCGTCGCCCAGCACATGGTCGAGTACGAGATGACCGGCAACAAGCCGCGCTCGATGCCCGAGCGCGAGCATGCTTGGCCGATCTACGATATCTTCGAGACCGAGGGTGGCGAACGGATATTCATCGGCGTCGTCACCGAAGGCCATTGGCAGAGCTTCTGCCGCGAGTTCGGCATGATGGAGTTTCTGGAAGATCCCGGGCTGCGGACGACCACCGACCGGATCCTGGCGCGATCGCGAATCATTCCGCGCGCCGCCGAGATCATCAGAGGCTGGAATGCGGCCGAACTCTCGGCGACGCTCGACCGGCTCAACATCTGCTTCTCGCCGATCAACCGTCCCGAGGATCTGTTCGACGATCCGCACGTGCTGCGTCCCGGCGGTCTGGTCAACAATTTCAATGCCGATGGCGCACCGTTCCGGGTGCCGCCGCTGCCAATCGAATGGAACGGCGCCAATATCGGCGAGGGGCTGAGGGTGCCGGGGCTCGGTGCCGACACCGCCGCCGTTCGCGCCGAACTCGACCAACAGGACCTTTCATCCACCGGCAAAACCGCTGCGAGGCTCGCATGACCCGCGTTCAGGACGTTTATCCCGGCGATCGCGTGTGCTTGCGTGAAGTAGGCCTGCGCGACGGCCTGCAGCTGGTAAAGACCTTTCCGTCGACGGCGGCAAAACAGCGCTGGATCCGCGAGGAATACGCCGCGGGCGTGCGGCATTTCGAGGTCGGCTCGTTCCTGCCGGCGTCGACCTTTCCGCAATTCGCCGACGTGCGCGACATGATCGGTACCGTGGCGTCGCTGCCCGGCGCGCACGGTATTGCGCTGGCGCTCAACGAGCGCGGCGTCAACGAGGCCCTGGCGTCGGGCGTTGCCGAAATCGCCTCGGTGGTGTCGGCCACCGAGGAGCACAGCCAGGCCAACGCGCGGCGCTCGCGCGATCAGGCCATCGCCAATGTCAAACGGCTCTGCGAATTGCGCGACGCCAGCGCGCACAAGCCGGTCGTCAACGCCGCGATCTCGATGGCGCTGGGCTGTTCCATCGCGGGCCCGGTCGATCCCAAAGAGGTGATAAAACTCGTCGAAAAATGCCTGGAGGCCGGGGTCGATTTCGTCGCCATCGCCGATACCGTCGGCTATGCCGGTCCGAAGCAGGTCGGCGAGCTGACGAGGGCCGCGGTAAAGCTGTCCGGCGCAAAGCCGGTCTGCGTGCACCTGCACGACACCAGGGGCATGGGCATTGCGAACGCCTCCGCCGCGCTCGATGCCGGCGCGCGCATCCTCGACGGCTCGCTCGGCGGCCTCGGCGGCTGTCCGTTCGCGCCTGGCGCCACCGGCAACGTCGTGTTCGAGGATCTGGCGTTCCTGTGCGAGAGCAAGGGATTTTCCACCGGCGTCGATATCGAAAAGCTGGTCACGGTGCGCGCGATCCTGCGTGCGGAGATGCCGGGTGAGCCGCTCTATGGCGGGCTGGCCCGGGCCGGACTGCCCGGCGGCAAAACCGGCTCGAAACGGGCGATTGCGGGCTGATTTGGAGCCAAATGGACGTTAATCGGCTTGATTGCGATCAATGCCTGCTTAACGGACGTCGCGTAGCGTCGAACAGGCGACCTTTCCATCGCCACAAGTCTGTGAGAATCTCGGATTGTGAAACTGATCCTCGCCATACGCCGATTGCTCGCGGTCCTCATGATCGCGTGCCTTGCGTTGGCTCCGGTTTCCCGGCCGGTGATGGCGGCGCCGTCCGCGCAAGGCCCGATGCAGCCGATGGCGGACGAGATGACGCCGCTGGAAATGGCTTCGTCGGAAATGATGGACGAGATGGCAAGCGACATGCCGTGCTGTCCGTCGAAAACAACGTCACCGGTCGATTGCGATAAATGCGTCTTCATGGCGGCCTGCGGTTCGGTGTGTTTCGCCGGCGTTTCGGCAGGCTTCTCTCATCCGTTTCCGATCGTGTCCGACACCGTTGCGCTGCAGCGTAACGATGCAACGCCCGACGGGCTCGGCCACCCGCCGCCCGAACATCCACCTCGACGTCTGGTCTGAACGGCGCCACCGCGCCGTTTGCTGGCGCGCGGCCTGAGCCGCGCGGGAATCAATGCTTGCCGCCTCGCGGCACGACCACGACATCAGAGGAAAATTTCACATGAAGACGTCCAAATTCGCGCGCGCCGTCCAGGCGGCGCTGATCGGCATGGCCGTAATCGGCTCCGCACCACCAGCGCGGGCCGACATCAGGGATTACGAGTTCAAGCTGGTCGAGCCGACCGTCGCGGTGGGCAAGGACAAGATCGTGACCGTCCAGCTCGTCAACAAGAAGACCGGAAAGCCGGTGCCTGACGCCGTGATCTTCACCACCCGTCTCGACATGGGGCCGGAAGGCATGCCGGAGATGGCCACCAAGATCGTGCGCGAGCCGGGCGGAGAGCCGGGCAGCTACCGCTTCAAGGCGGCCTTCGGCATGGAAGGCAAATGGCTGCTCTCGCTTGGCGCCAAGGTGCAGGGCGAGACCGGCACGGTCGAAAGCAAGCTCGTCATCACGGCGCAGAAATGAAACGCGCCCTCCTCGCGGGTGCCATTGCCGCCGCTGTGACAGCGGTGGGTGGCGGATTCATCGGTGTCCGCGGGCACCTTCATTTAACGGACAAGGCGACCGTGGCGCTGGTGTCGCCGGCGGCGGCGCAGACCGGCGACGAGCCGATCTATTATCAGGATCCTGACGGGCGCCCGTTCTACTCGCTGACGCCGCGAAAGACGCCCGATGGACGCGACTACCGCGCCGTCCCGCCCGGCGCCGATCTCAGCTTCGAGGACGAGCCTGCCGCCGCGCCGGCAACGACTGTTGCGACCGACCGGAAAATAAAGTTCTACCGCAACCCGATGGGACTACCCGACACCTCGCCTGTTCCGAAGAAGGATCCGATGGGGATGGATTACATCGCCGTCTATGAGGGCGACGATGTCGACGACGGCTCGATAAAACTGTCGCCGGGAAAGATCCAGCGCACCGGCGTCAAGTCGGAGCCCGCCACATCGCGGGTCATTCGCACGGCGATCCGGGCCCCCGGCACCATCCAGCTCGACGAACGGCGGGTCTCGGTCATTTCGATGCGATCGGAAAGCTGGGTTCAGAAGGTCAGCAACGTGACCACGGGCACAAGGGTGACCAAGGGCCAGCCCCTGATGGAAATCTACAGCCCGCTGATCTCCTCGGCCGCCGCCGAATACATCGCCACCATCAATTCGAAGACCACCGGCGGCACCGTCGCCTATGGACGCGGCTCGCGGCAGCGGCTGCAGAACCTCGACGTGCCCGATGCCGTGATAACAGCCATGGAAAAAAACGGCACGGTTCCGATCGCGATCGAATGGTCGGCGCCGCGCGACGGCGTGGTGCTCGAGCGCACGGCCGTCGAAGGCATGCGCGCGCAGCCCGGCGACGTGCTGTTCCGCGTCGCGGATACCTCGGTGGTCTGGGCGGTGATCGACCTCGCGGAGCGCGACCTCGGCGCGGTCTCGGTCGGTCAGCCCGTCACCGTGCGCGCGCGAAGCTATCCGGGCCGGGAATTCGCAGGCCAAATCAGCGTGATCTATCCGCAGGTGAACAAGGAGACCCGCACCGCGCGCATCCGGATCGAACTGTCCAATCCGGATTTTGCCTTGCTTCCGGACATGTATGTCGATGCTGAGATCGACATCGGCAGTCCGCAGGCGGTGCTGGCCGTTCCCGAGAGCGCCGTGCTGGATACCGGCAGTCGCCAGGCGGTGTTCGTCGACAAGGGCGAAGGGCGGTTCGAACCGCGCGACGTCAAGCTCGGTCATCGCGGCGGCGGCTATGTCGAGATCCGCGAGGGCGTTGCCGACGGCGAACCCGTCGTCGTCGCCGCCAACTTCCTGATCGACGCCGAAAGCAATCTGAAGGCGGCGCTGAAAGGCTTCTCGGCCGCGGGAGAGAGGCCATGATCGCCCGCCTGATCGCCTGGTCGGCGCGAAATTTGCTGCTGGTGTTTTTCGGCGCCGGCTTCGCGGCCGCCGCCGGCATCTACGCGCTGTCGCATCTGCCGCTCGACGCGATTCCGGATCTCAGCGATACGCAGGTCATCGTCTACACGGAATATCCGGGACAGGCGCCGCAGGTGATCGAGGATCAGGTCACCTATCCCTTGACGACGGCCATGCTGACCGTGCCGCGGTCGAAGGTGGTGCGGGGATTCTCGTTCTTCGGCGTGTCGTTCGTCTACGTCATCTTCGAGGACGGCACCGACATCTATTGGGCCCGCTCGCGGGTCTTGGAATTCCTCAACAGCGCCGCATCCCGGCTGCCGGCGGGTGTGACGCCGACGATCGGCCCGGACGCCACCGGCGTCGGCTGGGTCTACCAATACGCCGTGATGTCGAAGGAGTTGAATCTTTCGGACACGCGCACCATCCAGGACTGGAACCTGAAATTCGCGCTGGCGAAAGCCGAAGGCGTCGCCGAGGTCGCAAGCGTCGGCGGCTTCGTCAAGCAATACAACGTCATCCTCGATCCGCAGCGGATGCGCGACCTGGGCATTACCATGCCCAGGATGCGCGACGCGATCCGCGCCAGCAACGCCGATGTCGGCGGCCGCACCGTCGAACTCTCCGAGTTCGAATATGTCATCCGCGGCAAGGGCTATATCAAGAGCATCAACGACCTCGGCAATATCGTGCTGAAGACCAGCAACGGAACGCCGGTGCTGCTGCGCGACATCGCGCGCGTCGAGCTGGGGCCGGACGAGCGGCGCGGCATCACCGAGCTGAACGGCGAGGGAGAGGTGGCCAGCGGCATCGTGCTGCAACGCTTCGGCGTCAATGCGCTCGACGTGATTGAGAACATCAAGAAGCGCTTCAAGGAGATCGCCAGCGGCCTGCCGAAATCCGTCGAGATCGTCGCGGTGTATGACCGCTCCAACCTGATCAACGCGGCGATCGAGACGCTCAAGCAGACGCTGGTCGAAGAAAGCATCGTGGTGGCGCTGGTCTGCATCGTCTTCCTGCTGCATTTCCGCAGCGCGCTGGTGGCGATCGTGATGCTGCCGGTCGGCATCCTGATGGCGTTTGGCGCCATGAAGCTGCTGGGCATTGGCGCCAACATCATGAGCCTCGGCGGCATCGCGATCGCCATCGGCGCCATGATCGACGCGGCCATCGTCATGATCGAGAACGCCCACAAGCACCTCGAGCGGGCCGACCCCGGGCAATCGCGGGTCGCCGTGCTGATCGAGGCGGCTTCCGAGGTCGGGCCGGCGCTGTTCTTCAGCCTGTTGATCATCACGGTCTCCTTCATGCCGATCTTCACGCTGGAATCGCAGGAAGGGCGGCTGTTCAGCCCGCTTGCCTTCACCAAGACGTTCTCGATGGCAGCCGCCGCGCTGTTGTCGGTGACGCTGGTGCCGGCGCTGATGGTGGTCTGCGTCCGCGGCCGGATCGTTCCCGAGCACAGGAACCCGATCAACCGCTTCCTGATCTGGATCTACCGGCCGGTGATCGCCGGCGTGATGCGCGCCAAGGTGCTGGTGATCCTCGCCTCGCTCGCCGTTCTCGCGGTCACGATCTGGCCGGCGCGGCAATTGGGCACCGAATTCATGCCGAGCCTCAACGAAGGCACGCTGCTCTATATGCCGACCACCTTGCCGGGCATTTCCGTGACCAAGGCCGCCGAGTTGCTGCAGATGCAGGACAGGATCATCCGGTCCTTCCCCGAGGTGGCCTCGGTCTACGGCAAGGCGGGGCGCGCCTCCACCGCTACCGATCCGGCGCCTTCGGAAATGTTCGAGACCATCATCAATTTGAAGCCGAAGGCGGAATGGCGGCGGGGGGTGACGATCGAAAGCCTCACCGCCGAGATGGATCGCGCGCTGCAATTTCCGGGCGTCTCCAACGCCTGGACCATGCCGATCAAGTCCCGCATCGACATGCTGTCGACCGGCATTCGCACGCCGGTCGGGGTCAAGGTGATCGGCACGGATCTGGTCGAGATCGACGGACTGGCCAAACAGGTCGAGCAGGTCATCAAGACCGTGCCGGGAACCTCGTCGGCCTATGCCGAACGCGCGCTCGGCGGCTATTATCTCGACGTGACCCCGGACCGCGCGGCGCTGGCGCGCTACGGCATCATGGTGCAGGACGTCCAGGACGTCATCGCCACCGCCCTCGGCGGCCAGACCGTGACCACTACCGTGGAAGGCCGCCAGCGCTTTTCCGTCAACATGCGCTATCCGCGCGATCTCAGGAGCAATCCGCAAGCGATCGCCAGCGACGTCCTGGTGCCGCTGCCGAATGGCGGGGCGGTGCCGCTGGGCGAGGTCGCAAAAGTCGCGCCCTCGCGCGGCCCGACCTCGATCCGCACCGAGAACGGGCAACTCGCCGTCTACATCTATGTCGACATCCGGGATCGCGATCTCGGCGGCTATGTCAGGGATGCGCAGGCGGCGGTGAAGGCGAGCATCCAGTTCCCGGCCGGCTCCTACGTGGTCTGGAGCGGGCAGTATGAATATCTCGAACGCGCGGCGGCGCGGTTGAAGATCGTTGTGCCGGTGACGCTCGCAATCATCTTTCTCCTGCTCTATCTCAACTTCCGCTCCCTCACCGACACCATGATCGTGATGTTGTCGCTGCCGTTCGCGCTGGTCGGCGGGATCTGGCTGATGTGGTGGCTCGGTTTCAATCTCTCGGTGGCCGTGGTCGTCGGCTTCATTGCGCTGGCCGGTGTCGCGGCCGAGACCGGCGTGGTGATGCTGATCTATCTCAACCACGCGCTGGCGCAGGTCGAGGCGAGACGCATGGCCGAGGGCCGCGCGCTTTCGAGGGCCGATCTCTACGACGCCATCATGGAAGGCGCGGTCGAGCGGGTGCGTCCGAAGATGATGACGGTGGTCGCTATCATGGCGGGCCTGCTGCCGATCATGTGGAGCACCGGCACCGGCTCAGAAATCATGCAGCGGATCGCGGTGCCGATGATCGGCGGCATGGTCTCGTCGACGCTTTTGACGTTGATCGTGATTCCGGCGATCTATGGGCTGGTCAAGGGCTTCCGGCGGTGGAACGAAGACCGCGCCGACAGCCAGCCGCCGTCGCCGCCGGCCGAGCCCATCAAGCGGCGCAAGGCCGTTCCGGAACCGGCCGAATGAGATGAACGGCGCATGAGATGGTGCGTGGGTCGTTGTCCGTGGCGGCTATCGGTGCGACAGTTGCGCTCCCATATCTGGCAGGGATCATCAGGAGCGACCGATGGGCCTTTACAGCGACGTCATGCTGCCGAGGCTTTGCGATCTTGCGATGCGCAACAAGCTGCTCTTGCCGATTCGCGAACGGGTGATCGGTGCGGCGGAGGGCAGGGTGCTCGAGATCGGGGTGGGCTCGGGGCGGAACCTGCCGTTCTATCGTCCGCCGGTGCGGGAGGTGTTGGCGCTCGAACCGGCGGCGAAGCTGGTGGCCATGGCCCAAAACGCGTCACGCGGCACCATCATGCCGGTCAGCTTCCTCGAAGCGTCCGCCGAGGCCATTCCCCTCGAAGGTCACAGCGTCGATACCATCGTCACCACCTGGACCATGTGCTCGATCCCGCATGCCGAGGTGGCGCTTTCGGAAATCCGGCGCGTGCTGCGGCCGGGCGGCAAGCTGCTGTTTGTCGAACACGGCCTGGCACCTGATGAGAGCGTGCGGCGCTGGCAGGACCGGCTGACGCCGGCCTGGCGCTGTCTCGCCGGCGGCTGTCATCTCAACCGTCCGATCCGTTCGATGATCGAAGGTGCGGGCTTTCGCATCGACCGGATCGAGACCGGTTATATCCCCGGACCGAGGCCCATGACCTACATGTACGAGGGCAGCGCGCGGCCGCATTGACGATGGCTACGCCCCATGAGCTGCGGGATCGAGGCTGAACGCCAGCCCCTGCCATCGGCCGTCCTCCGCCTCGTGCCTTTGGCGATTCTCCTGGGCGATTTCACGGTAGAGGCATAATGCCGCGCGGTCGTCGATGCCGGCCGTATCGCGGTCGAGATGCTCGGCCAGCAATCGACAACGCAAGGCGCGCACCACCTCCGCGTCCCAGATCGCGGCATTCATCTCGGTATGGCCGGAAAGCGAATTTGCGTGCAAATTGCATGAGCCGATTGTCGCAAACGCGTCGTCGACCAGCATGATCTTGCTGTGAACATAGACGGGGCTCCGGTGGCCCCGCGCATCCAGGCCCGCAATCCCCGCCAGCGCAAAGTTTTGATGGCGGCCGAGTGCGGCGAGCGCATCGAAGAGCGGCTTGCGCTGCGGATTCAGGCGGGCGGCGCGGACATGCTGTTCCGGTTCGGCGGGAACGACAACCACGATTTCCACGCCGCGATCCAGGGCTATCTCCAGCGCGGCAGCGATTTGCGGAACCGGAATCGCCTGGTTCTCGATATAGATCGAGGACCGCGCCGCGCCGATCGCCCCGAGATATTGTTCGAGGATAGACCGCTCGCCGCGGGAAATGTCGTAAACCCCACTCTCCGGACTGGGATGGGCATCGCCATAGCGGCCCGGATGCACCATGCGCTGGATCTGCACAATGCTGGCGCCACGCGGCGCGGACAGGCGCGCCGGAAAGCGCAAGCCGTCATTTCCGTCGTGGCCCCATGTGCCGTCGGCTTCAGCTCGTTCGCTCGCTTCGTTCCAGCGCTGGACGAAATTGTGCTGCACGTCGGTTGCCGCCGGCCCCGATATCTCGACATAGACGTCATGGCGTTCGCCTTCGCCGGCATGGCCGGGCGATCCCATCGCCTTGGCCGTCAGATTCATCCCGCCGACGAACGCGGCCTCGGACGATTGCCCGGCGTCGATCAGCCAGCTCTTTTGATGCTGGACGTAAGGCCCATGCCCGCGATCCCAGCGGATGCGCAAACGCGAGCCGCGCGAGGCGAGCATGCTGCGATCTTCGGGCGTGCCTGCGAACGCGCGGCCATAGCCGATGCTCTCCGGATTAGGCCGCCAGAAGATGATCCGTACGTCGAGACCGCGTTCGACTGCGTCGTCCAGCACATCGAACAGCGCGCTGCCGTCAGGCATCTCGAAGTCCGCCGCGACGAAAGCGGCGGTGAGCCAGATAGCATGCCGCGCGGTCTTGATCGCTTCACTTATACGACGAAACGCGGGCAGGCCATCGACCAGCGGCCGCACGGTATTTCCCGCGCGCGGCGGATACGGACACGCGGCCACGGAAGGAATATGGAAATCCCCAGTCATGGTACGCTTGTAGCGTCAAATGAGGGTGGGAGGAATTACGCCGCGAAATCCGACGCCCGTGCGCGGGGGCGGGCGCGGCGCTCCGGAATATATTCGACGCGCATGAAATGCTCCGAGACCGTGATGTGCTCGACCAGCGCGGGCTGCGCGGCGAGCAATGTCACTTCTGGAGCCGGAAGCGGCGTCTCTTCGTCAATCTCTTCAGGAACAAGCGGCGGCGACTGGACCGTCGATGGAAACGGTCCGAATTCGCCCGCCACCTCCCGGAGCGGCTTCTGCTTGTCGGCCCAGTGCAGGGCGGTGTAGTCGAAGCCTTGCACGATGGTGGGTTTGACGATTTCGAAATAGGGCGAGATGTCGAAATCGCGCGGCATGTAGAGCGAGGAATCGCGAATATGCAGGATTTCGCGCCGGGCCGCTCTGGAGCCGGCGCGGGTGATCTTGGGCAGGATCGGATAGCGCACGGCGTCGAATGCCTGCGCGATCAGTGCCGAGCAGATGATCTTGGTGGGATCGCCGGAGCCGAAGGCGATCATCCGACGCCGCCAGCGCTGCGGGATCGGCAGCGGGATCAGATAGCGCATCAGGTCGAGGATGTTCTTGGTATCGTAGCCGAAGCCGATCCGGTTGATGGCATAGCGGCACACCGTGTTGCGGTCTTCGAACGACAGGCCAACCGGGCGGCACAGCCGCGTGTGATAGGGAAAATATTTCGACAGCGCCGCCGACGTCACGCCCTCGCCGATATTGGCCTCGATCAGGACATGCGGCTCGCCATCGGGCTCTGCGGCGCCGTCGATAGGCCCGACGTAGAGCGCGGCATGCGACCAGGTGGATTGCGTCAGATATTTGATGATGCCGGAAACCCGGTTGTTGCCTTCAACCAGCAGCACGTCGCCCTGCTCGATGACGCCCCGTAAATGTTCGGGATCGCTGGGCGTGAACGGCTCATAACCCGGCACCTCCTTCTGGAGGTAGCTCGCGATCAGCTGGCCGACGGTATCGAGCACGAATCCCATGAATTCCCCCCAAACGGCCTTTCCGGCCGCTTTTTTCTCCCTCCATATCATGGTCGAGAGCCATTGCAATTTGGTTCATGCATGAGATGGATCAATCATGATTGATTCACCATGACGGTTGCCGCGCCTGCCCGGATGCGGCAAGTTCGCTAAAAGTTCCGCCGATTTTCAAAGTTCCGGAAACCATGACATGACAATGACGCGCCGCGACTTTCTTTCGGCGGCCGCAGGCGTCGCGACAGCACCGGCATTCGGCGGGCGCGCCGTTGCCGCTCCCTTGCCGCGCGAGGCCGATATCGTCGTGATCGGCGCGGGCGCTGCCGGCATTGCCGCGGCGCGGCGCATCCAGGCCGCGAACCGCAAGGTGATCGTGGTGGAGGCGGCAGGCCAGATCGGCGGCCGCTGTTTCACCGACACCACGACCTTCGACGTGCCGTTCGACCGCGGCGCCCGCTGGCTCCACAACCCCGACAGCAACCCGATGATCAGGCTCGCCCGCGGCGCGGGGCTCGACGTTTCGGCAGGCTCTTTCGGCCAGAAAATCCGGGTCGGCCGCCGCAACGCGCGGGCAGGCGAAACCGAGGAATTCCTCGCCGCGCTGGTGCGCGCCAACCGTGCCATCGATGAGGCCTCGCGCGGCAAGGCCGATGTCTCCTGCGCCTCGGCGCTGCCGAAGGACCTCGGCGACTGGGCCGGCACCACGGAGTTCGTGCTCGGCGCCAATGCCACCGGCAAGGATCTGAAAGACGTTTCCGCTATCGACAGGGCGCGCGCCGGGGATCGCAACGCCGTGGTCGCGAGCCGTCAGGGGCTGGGCACCCTGCTCGCGAAACTCGGCGAGCAGGTCCCGCTGGCGCTGTCGACGGCGGCAAGCCGCATTGCCTGGAGCGGCCGCGATGTCACGGTGGAAACGCCGGCCGGCAAGATCGCCGCACGCGCCGCCGTGATCACGGTTTCAAGCGACGTGCTGACGGCGGGCAGTATCAAATTCACCCCCGACCTGCCGAAACGCCAGCTCGATGCGGCTTCGAAACTCGGCCTCGGCAGCTATGATCGCATCGCGCTTTCATTGCCGGGCAATCCGCTCGGCCTGGAGCGCAACGACGTGCTTGTCGAGCAGAGCAATTCGACGCGAACGGCGCTGTTGCTCGCCAATATCGGGGGATCGTCGCTGTGCTCGATCGACGTCGCGGGTTCCTTCGGCCGCGAGCTGTCGGCGCAAGGCGAAAAGGCGATGGTCGCCTTTGCGGTGGAATGGCTGACGAAACTGTTCGGTAGCGACGCCGCGGCAGCTATCAAGAAATCGAGCGCGACCCGCTGGAATGCATCGCCGTTCACCCTCGGCGCGATGTCGGTGGCGGCGCCCGGCGGCCAGCCGTCGCGAAAAATCATGACCGAGCCGGTCGGCTGCCTGTTCCTCGCCGGCGAAGCGACCCACGAAACACTGTGGGGAACGGTCGACGGCGCCTGGGAAAGCGGCGAGCGCGCCGCGGAAGCGGCGCTGCGCAAGATCGGCGCGCTCCGGGAGGAATCTGTGCCGGCGCCGGCTGCAAAGCATCGGCGGTCAAGGTCGGTGAGGGGGTAGATCAATTGAAACAGGACCGGCCCAAGGCGCTGATCTCGTGGTCAAGCGGCAAGGACAGCGCGTTCTCGCTGCACGAGGTGCGGCGCGCCGGCGAGTTCGATGTGGTCGGGGCGCTGACGACGGTGACCGAGACATTCGACCGGGTGTCGATCCACGGCGTGCGGCGGGAGATTTTGCAGGCGCAGCTCGACGCCGCGGGGCTGCCGCCACGCATTGTGCCGATTCCATACCCCTGCCCGAACGAAATCTACGAGGCCCGCATGGGGGCGGAGGTCGCGCGCGCCGTGCAGGAAGGCATCACCCACATCATCTTTGGCGACCTGTTCCTCGCCGACATCCGCGCCTATCGCGAACAGAAACTCGCCGGCACCGGCATCACGCCGGTGTTTCCGCTGTGGGACCGGCCGACCCAGCCGCTGGCGCATGCCATGATCGACAGCGGGCTGAAGGCGTATCTTGCCACCGTCGATCTGAAGAAGCTGCCGGCCGAGTTCGCCGGCCGCAGATTCGATATGCAATTACTCGCCGATCTGCCCGACGGCGTCGACCCCTGCGGCGAGAACGGCGAGTTTCACACCTGCGTGGTGGCGGGGCCGATTTTTTCGCGATCGATTCCGGTTGCCGCCGGCGAGCGCGTCGAGCGCGACGGTTACGGCTATTGCGATCTGGTGATGACGTCTTGAATCCCTCCCCCTTGTCGGGAGGGATAAGGGACGCGACGCCGCGAAACGTTTCAGCGCAGCACGCCGTCCAGCGCCGGCAGGCCGACGACCACGGCGGCTGCGATCAGGGCGTAGCAGATGGCGCGAAACAGTTTTTCGCTGGCGCGGCCGAACAGCCGGGCGCCGAACCAGACGCCGATGCCATAGACCGGGCCGACCAGGAGCGAAAACCTGATGGCGTCGGCAGTGATCAGGCCGATCAGGGCATAGCTGACCAGCGAAAAGAAATCCGAGGCGCCGAAGAACAACAGGATGTTGGCGCGCGAGATCACCGAAGGAATCGGCCGGCCGAGCCAATAGCCGACGATCGGCGGGCCGCCGGTCTGCGCCAGTCCGCTGCAAAAGCCTGATAGCCCGCCGATGCCGACCGCCAGCGCGGGGTGATCCTTGCCGCGATAGCGCCAGCCGGACAATAGCAGCAGGAGCAGCGCGAACACGAAACCGGAGATGATCCAGCGCGTCGTCACCGGCTCCAATCGGCTCAGAAAATATGTTCCGATGGGCACGCCGACCAGGGCGCCCGACACCATCACCGCGGTCGCCTTGCGGTCGGCATGCTGCCAGGCGTTGGGAAGCAGCGGCGCGGCGCCGACGAAATCGATGATGAGCAATAGCGCCGCGACCAGCCGCGGCGCGGCAAAGCTGCTCGCCAGCGGCATGAAGATCAGCGCGGAGCCGAAGCCGGAAAATCCGCGCGCCGTGCCCGAGACGAAGGCAATGACGCAGATGGCGATCGCAACGGTGGTGCTGATGTCCGCCGGGATGAGGCCGGGCCCGGCCATCATGCTTTTATTTGGGGCATGATGTGATCCGAAAACCGCTTCACACTTTTCGGCATCATGCCCGCAATACGCCGCCGGTCTTCTTCGCCACTTCCGCCACGATCCTGGCGCCGATCGCGTCGATCTCCTGATCGGTCATGGTTTTTTCACGCGGCTGGATGGTCACCGCGATTGCGATCGACTTCTTGCCGTCGTCGATGCCTTTGCCCTCATAGACGTCGAACACGGTAACATCGGCGATCAGCTTCTTGTCGACGCCTTGCGCCGCGCGGACGATGTCGCCCGCCCTGACGCTGCGATCGACGATGAACGCAAAGTCGCGCGAGACCGGCTGGAAGGCCGAGAGTTCGAGCACCGGCCTGGCGCGGGTCGGCCGCTGCTTGGCGGCGGGAATACGGTCGAGGATCACCTCGAACGCGATCAGGGGACCGTCGGCGCGCAATGCTTCCAGCGCGCGCGGATGCAACTCGCCGAAATAGCCGAGCACGTTTTGCGGGCCGATCTGGATGGTGCCGGAACGCCCGGGATGCAGCCAGCCAGGCCCGCCGGGAACGATTTGCAGCGCCTGCATCGGCGCACCGGCGGCCGACAGCACCGCGAAGGCATCCGCCTTGGCGTCCAGCGCGTCGGCCACGGCTGAACCGGACCAGTTTCGTCCGATCCCCTTCGACGAGGCAAAGCCGTGGCGAACGCCTGATGCGGCAACGAACTGGTCCTCCGGGCGGTCGCCCCTGAACACTTGGCCAACCTCGAACAGCGCCACATCGGCAAAGCCGCGATCGGAATTCGCCTGCGCGGCGGCGACGAGACCCGGCAGCAGGCTCGGCCGCATGTCGGACAGGTCGGACGCAATGGGATTGGCGAGGACAAGCTCGGGCTGCCCGCCGCCGAACAGCTCGGCCGCGGGCCTGGCGATGAACGACCACGTTACCGCCTCGACCATGCCGCGCGCGGCCAGCGCGCGCTTGGCGCGGCGGGTGCGCAGCTGGATGGCGGTCAGCACCGGCTTGCGCGCGTCGTCGCCGCGGTCGAACGGCGTCATCGGCACCTTGTCGACGCCGACGATGCGGACGATTTCCTCGACGATATCGGCCTTGCCGTGCACGTCGGTGCGCCAGGAGGGCACCGCGATCTTCACCACCGGGCCGGGGCCGACCATCATGAAGCCAAGGCGGCTGAGGATGAGTTTCATCTCCGGAAGCGGCACGTCAATGCCGGCGAGGCGCTTCACTTCGGTCAGCGGAAAATCGATCACGCGATCGTCGCCGAAGGCCTTGCCGACCACGACGTTTTCCGAGGGCGTGCCGCCGCACAGCTCCATCACCAGCCGCGTCGCCATCTCAAGCCCCGGCACCATGAAGGCCGGGTCGACGCCGCGCTCGAAACGATAGCGCGCGTCGGAATTGATGCCGAGCTTGCGGCCGGTCTGGGCGATGTTGATTTCGTTCCACAGCGCCGATTCGATCAGGACGTCGGTTGTGTTTTCATCGCAACCGGAGGCCTCGCCGCCCATGATGCCGGCGAGCGATTCAACGCCGTGCTCGTCCGCGATCACGCAGACCCCGCTGTCCAGCGTGTAGGTACGGCCGTCGAGCGCCAGCAGGCTCTCGCCGTCGCGCGCGCGGCGCACGGTCAGATTGCCCTTCACCTTGGCCGCGTCGAACACATGCAGCGGCCGGGCGCGGTCGAAGGTCATGAAGTTGGTGATGTCGACCAGCGCGTTGATCGGCCGCAAGCCGATCGAGGTCAGTCGCCTCTGCAGCCATTCCGGCGACGGGACGTTCCTGACGCCGCGCACCAGCCGCAGGGCAAAGCCTGGACACAGCCGCGCATCCTCGACCGTCACCCTCACCGGACACGGGAATTCGCCCTTGACCGGCTTGATGGCGGGATCCCTGAACTTGCCCATGTCGGCGGCGGCGAGATCGCGGGCGATGCCGTGCACGCCGGTGCAATCCTGCCGGTTCGGCGTCAGGTTGATTTCGAGCATGGGATCGCCGAGGCCGGCCCATTGCGCGTAAGGCGCACCAATCGGCGCATCCGCCGGCAGTTCCATGATGCCGTCGTGATCTTCGGAGATCTGCAATTCGGCCGCCGAGCACAGCATGCCGCGGCTCTCGACGCCACGGATGGTGCCGACGCCGAGCGTGATGTTCTTGCCGGGAATGAAGGTGCCGGGCGGGGAGAACACGCTGACGAGGCCCGCGCGCGCATTGGGCGCGCCGCACACGACCTGCACCGGCGCTCCGCCGTCGCCGGCGTCGACCATGCAGACGCGCAGGCGGTCCGCATTGGGATGCTGCTCGGCCGAGATCACCCGCGCGATGCTGAACGGTGAAAGCGCCTTCGCCTTGTCCTCGATATGCTCGACCTCGAGCCCGATCATGGTCAGCTTGTCGGCGAGCTTTTCCAAGGGCTCGTCGGTGTCGAGATGTTCCTTCAGCCAGGAAAGCGTGAATTTCATGATGTCACTCTGTGGTCCGCAAGGATCTCGACCAGACGAAAACGTTCGCACATCAGCATCATGTCTTCGCTGAATTTTCCCTGCCGTCCAAAATATTGGCGATGCGCCTTGCGCCAGGAGGCGAGGCTGCGGTCGCCTTCGCCCTCGTCATGGGCAAAGGCCGCATCGACATCGCCGTAGCGACGATAGGTGATCTCGGTCGTTTCGATCACGCATCGCGGCGTGCCGCGCCCGTCGAGCACGATCCAGCGTTCGCCAGGGGTCGAGGTGTTCGGTTCGTCCTCGGTCGAACAGGTCGCGGTCTTGACGCCCTTCAGGACAAGGTCGAGCAGTTCGTCGGCAAGCTCCGGGCCGTCGCCGAACGCAAAGGAACGCAGGCCCTGATATTTCTCGGGTACTGCGCTCACGAACTCAGCCCTCCGGCCAGCGTCGGCACCTCGAGCGGCTTGAAGCCGTAATGGCTGAGCCAGCGCACGTCGCTCTCGAACAATTGCCGGAGATCGGACATGCCGTATTTCAGCATCGCGATGCGGTCGATGCCCATGCCCCAGGCAAAGCCCTGATAGACGTCGGGATCGATGTTGCAGGCGCGCAGCACGTTCGGATGCACCATGCCGCAGCCGAGAATCTCCAGCCAGTCCTCGCCCTCGCCGAAGCGGATCTCGCCCTTGTCGCGACGGCACTGGATGTCGACCTCGAGCGACGGCTCGGTGAACGGAAAGAACGACGGGCGGAACCGCATGTTGATGTGGTCGACCTCGAAGAACGCCTTGCAGAACTCGTGCAGGATCCATTTGAGATGGCCGAGATGCGAGCCCTTGTCGATGACGAGGCCCTCGACCTGGTGGAACTGCGGCGTATGCGTGGCGTCGGAATCGATGCGATAGGTGCGGCCCGGGCAGATGATGCGGATCGGCGGCGCCTGCGTCAGCATGGTACGCACCTGCACCGGCGAGGTGTGGGTGCGCAACAGCATGCGCGAGCCGTCTTCTTTCGGATTGAAGAAGAAGGTGTCGTGCATCTCCCGCGCCGGGTGGCCTTCCGGGAAATTCAGCTTGGTGAAATTGTAGTCGTCGGTTTCGATATCGGGGCCTTCGGCGACGGCGAAGCCCATGTCGGCGAAGATGACGTTGACCTCCTCAAACACCTGGCTCAGCGGGTGAATCCGGCCCGCTTCAGCGGGCGCTTCGCGCAGAGGCAGCGTGACGTCGATGGTTTCGGATTTCAGCCGTGCATCGAGCGCCGCCGATTTCAGGATGTCGCGGCGCGCGGTCAGCGCCTGGGTGACGGCATCCTTGGCGAGGTTGATTACCGCGCCTTGCGTCTTGCGCTCCTCCGGCGACATCTTGCCGAGGGTTGCGAGCAGCGCCGAGATCGAGCCTTTCTTGCCGAGCGCCGCGACGCGGACAGCCTCCAGCGCGGGCTCATCGCCTGCGGCGGCGATCTGCTCAAGGATGGACTTTTCGAGCGTTGCAAGGTCGGACACGGTTTTGATCTCTGACTGAAGTGAGGCGCCGGTTGTGGCCGCCTTGGGGCCGAAACGTCAAGGCCGAAACGGCTGGCCAAAGCCTGCTATTTGGTACCTGGCGGCGTCGAACGCCTGAACCTGCTCGGGCGCGGCCGGCACCAACATCTGGCCCAACCGGAGAATTCGATGATCGCCCGATCCATATTGGCCGTCATGGCCGTCGTTTTCGCGCTCAGCGCCGGTCCTGCGCGCGCCGCGGTCTGCCTCGGCAAATCGATGAGCCTCGAGGAGATCATCGCCGTGATCGACGCCGCGCCCGGCTGCGAGCGCGCGATGAAGGTGTTCAAGGACTGCGAATTCGGCACCAGCGGCGACATCCACCTTGGCGCCGCCGTCGAAAAGAAGTGCGAGGCCGGCTTTCTCAGGGGCCTCGGGGCGTCGCAAAAGCGGGCCTATCAGCGCGAGATGGGCGTTTGCGACCGGAAATACCAAAACGAGTCCGGTACGATGTACCGGTCGTTCACGGCCTTCTGCCGGGCGGAAATCGCCCAGCGCTACGCGCAGAAAGCGCGCAAGGCCGTGCCCGCATCGGTCCGCTAGCGCCTGCGGCCCTTAGGCCGCCAGCGCGGCCTTGGCTTTCTCGGCGATCGCCTGGAACGCCGCCGGCTCGTTGATGGCGAGATCCGACAGCACCTTGCGGTCCACCGTGATGCCCGACTTTGACAGGCCGTTGATGAAGACGCTGTAGGTCATGCCGAACGGGCGCACCGCGGCATTGAGGCGCTGGATCCAAAGCGCGCGGAAAGTGCGCTTCTTGCGCTTGCGGTCGCGGAAGGCATATTGCCCGGCCTTCTCGACCGCGGCCTTGGCGGCGCGAATGGTGTTCTTGCGGCGGCCGTAAAAGCCCTTGGCGGCCTTGTAGACTTTCTTGTGCTTGGCGTGAGAGGTCACACCGCGTTTGACGCGAGACATGACGGGTCTCCTTCAGATGAAAATGGGTGACGGATCGCCGCGCGGACGCGGCTCGGCTGGAGATGGACGGCGGGAGCGGCCTGAGCGATCAGGCGTTCGGCAAGAAATATTTCTTGATGTTGTCGCCGTCGGTCTTGAACAGCACGCGGGTGCCGCGGAGCTGACGAATCTGCTTCTTCGTCCGCTTGATCATGCCGTGGCGCTTGCCGCGCTGGGCGTGCATCACTTTGCCGGTGGCAGTCACCTTGAAGCGCTTTTTAGCGCCTGACTTGGTCTTCAGCTTGGGCATTTGGCTCTCCTGTTGCCGCAGAAAAAACGCGCCCTAAAGGAGCGCTTTCGCGGCTAAAATGCTCGTTAGAGCGTTGAAAATGCTCGATTATTTCCGAAATGAAACAACCAGCATGGGCATCGCCACGGCAGCCCTTGATCAGCCGGGCGATGAAGGCTGGGCTTATGGCAGAACCGCGCGGAATTGGCAACGATGAACCGTAAAACCGTATTGTTTGACAGATAGGCTGACGCCACCGACGGCGCAGCCAAAATGGGGGGGACATGACGACATCAGCCCGACGAACAGCCTTTTCAGCCGATTTGCGGCCCCAGCGCGCGTGGCGAGGGATCTTTGCCGCCACTTTTCTCACCGCCTCTCTGGCAACCTTGGCCGCGCCCGGCACCGCCGACGCCCGGACCGCCCGCATCGGGGGCGGTTATGATGGCATCTGGAACGTCCTGATCATCACCCAGGCCGGCACCTGCGACCCCGCCTACAGCTATCCGTTCCGGGTTTCGGGCGGCCGGATCTCGTCGAATGGCGCAGCCGACGTGTCCGGGAGTGTCAGCGGCGGCGGCAGCGTCGTGGTGAGGATTTCCGCCGCGGGAGCGGTGGCGACCGGCAGCGGCCGGCTGGGCGGCAGCAGCGGCACCGGTCGCTGGAGCGCAAAATTTTCCAGTGGCAATTGCAGCGGCCGCTGGCAGGCCACGCGGGGCTGACGGCACGCCTGGATTTGGCAGGAAAATGGCCCGCCAGATCGCCTGGCGGGCCGTGTTCAATATTCACAAATGCGCAATGTTCACAAACGCGCAATGTTTACAGATGCGAACGGCTGAAACGCATCAGCGCGGCGCCAGCACCATCACCACCTGACGGCCTTCGAAACGCGCGTCCTGCTCGACCTTGGCGTATTCGGCCACGTCGGCCTTGACCTTGTCCAGGAGCTTGGTGCCGATTTCCTGATGCGCCATTTCGCGTCCGCGATAGCGCAGGGTGATCTTGACCTTGTCGCCTTCCTCGAAGAAGCGCTGCATCGCGCGCATCTTCACCTCGTAATCGTGATCGTCGATCATCGGCCGGAGCTTGATCTCCTTGATCTCGACCACCTTCTGTTTCTTGCGGGCTTCCGCGGCCTTCTTCTGCGCCGAATACTTGAACTTCCCGTAGTCCATGATCTTGCAGACGGGAGGATTGGTATTCGGCGAAATCTCCACGAGATCCATGCCCGCCTCGAGGGCCATCTTGATGGCGGCGACTGTCTCGACCGTGCCGTGGTTCGTGCCGTTCTGATCGATCAGCTGAATCGTGGCGTTGCGGATTTCATCATTGGTGCGCGGCCCGTCTTTGGTGGCAGCGGGCGGGGCTCTGTTGGGACGGCGAATGGGTAACTCTCCAAGGTTGTGAACGAAGGTCGTAGTTTGAAGGAATAAGGCGCTGCGGGCAAGCAAACTCGCCTGGTCGACCGCGAAAAGCATCAAATGCGAGGCATTTTGGTCACGCCGACAACGCGGACTGGAACGGAATGTTCAGATCAGCCCACATAGAGGGCCGGGGTTCTCTCCGCAAGCGCCACCGCGGCCGAAAGGCCCGGTACGGGCCTCCGTTGACGGATCGGCCGTGCTCACACAAACAGCGGTGAACCGGAGGATCTCATGACCAGTTCCGCGGCAACGGGGCAGCCGCCCACTTTCATCGATGTAGGCGAGGGGAACGCGTCGCGCCGCATCGCCGTGCGCGCCCGCAAGGGCACCGCCCCCGGCCTGTTCTGGTTGGGCGGCTTCAACTCGGACATGCAGGGCACCAAGGCGCTGGCGCTGGACGCCTGGGCCGCCGAGCACGGCCGCGCCTGCGTCCGGTTCGACTATTCCGGCCATGGCGAGTCCGGCGGCGCGTTCATTGACGGCACCATCGGGCGCTGGCTGGAAGAAAGCGTGGCGGTGTTCGAGCAATTTTGCTCAGGTCCGCAGGTCGTCATCGGCTCGTCGATGGGCGGCTGGATGGCATTGTTGCTGGCGCGCGAGATTGCGAAGCGTCCGCAAAGTCCGGCGTCGCCGGCCGGCCTGGTGCTGATCGCGCCGGCGCCGGATTTCACCGAGCAATTGATGTGGAACGGCTTTTCGCCCGAGGTCAAACAGGAGATCGAGAGCAAGGGCGTATGGTTGCGGCCGTCGCCCTATGACGATGGCGCGCCGTATCCGATCACCCGTGCGCTGATCGAGGAGGGCCGGAACCATCTGTTGCTCGGCAGGGCCATCGATGTCGGCTGCCCGGTTCGCATCCTGCAGGGTGCGCAGGATCCGGACGTGCCGTGGCAGCATGCGTTTGCGCTGGCGCATCGGCTGCCCACCGATGATGTGGTGCTGACCATGATCCAGGACGGCGATCACCGCCTGTCGCGGCCGCAGGACATCGCGCGGATCCTTGCGGCGGTGGCCGAAATCCGTTCACAGGGAGCAACGCCATGAATGTGACAGCCATGCTCGGGGCCTTCTGCCATGCTGTCGAACAACGCAACGGCACCGCGTTCGCCGAGCTGTTCACCGAGGACGGCGTCTATCACGACGTGTTCTATGGCGCGTTCACCGGCCGCGCCAAAATCGCCGCGATGATCGACGACTGGTTCTATCGCACGGCAACCGATTTCCGCTGGGACATGCATGACCCGGTCAGCGACGGCGAGACGCTCTACGCGCGCTACACGTTCAGCTATCGCTCATTGCTGCCGGAGGCCAAGGGGGCGCGTGCGATGTTCGAGGGCGTCGCCATCATGAAACTGCGCGCGGGCAAGATCGCCTGTTACCACGAGGTCGCCAACACCGCGACCGGCTTTGTCGACATGAATTTCGCAGCCGGGCGGATGGAAAAGATTTATGCCAGGCAGGCCGCGGCGCTGAAGGCGCGGCCCGAGATGAAGCGCCATCTGGACGGGTGATTTTCCCGTCATTGCGAGCGAAGCGAAGCAATCCATGCTGCCGCAAAGAAAGCGGGATTGCTTCGTCGCTTCGCTCCTCGCAATGACGACCTACGGCTTGCGAGGCACCACATCGCGCTGGCTGGGATTGGCCATCGGCTTGCGCCGCGCCAGCGCGGCGACGGTGGATGTGCCGATCGCGCCCTGCTCGTCATAGAGCCAGCATTCGCCGATCGCGATGCCATCGGTGGCGTGATGGTTCACCACCTCGAAGCCGATCCATTCGGTTACCGGCAGGCGATGCAGATACAGCGTGACGTCGCTGTTGATGTAGCCGAGGCCCTGACCGCCGGCATTGGCGAAAGGGCTGGCGAAATCCGCCGATACCGCAACCCGCACGAACGGCGTCAGGGCGGAGCCCTCGACGAGATCGCGCACCTCGGCCATCCATAGCCGCCGCGGGCCGACGGTGCCCATGGCGCCTGCGATCGGCCGCGTGGTCCATTTGCCGTTCATGCCGAGCCTGGGATCGGTGGGCGCGGGAATGTCCGATGGCGCCGGCGCGTCCCAGTTCGGCGGCGACCACACCGTGCCTTGCGGGTTTTCGGTCCTGCGCAGCAACTGGCAGGAGGCGCGCGCCATCGCGACGCCGCCCGAGAAGAAATCGGCCTCGATCACCCTGATGCGCAGGCCGTCGCGGACCAGCCGCGTCCGGACCTCGATCGGCGACAGATTGGGCAGGCGAAACATGTCGACCGTCAGCCGTGCCGGCACGAAATCGTCGGCGCCGTGGCGCTGCTCGATCGCGAAAGCCAACAGGCCGATGATGACGCGGCCGTGCAGCGAGTTCGGGTCCCACGGTCCGCGCGCGGCGTCGGTGGGAATGAAGGCGTCGCGGTCGGTGGTGAAGAACGGCTGATTTGTCATGGCGCGCGACCATGCCGGAATTCGCGCCACTAAATCAAGGGCGCCACTCCTCGCGTACGCCGTCATCGGCCTCCGCGCGCAAAGCCTGCGCCGCGCGCTGCGCAAATTCCTCCGGCTCCAGCAACCGCGACAGTGCCCACACCGCGGCGCCGCGCACCAGCGGGCTGTCGTCATTCGCCAGGCGTTCGGCTTCTGCCGCCAACGCGCGATCGTTCGAGTTGCCGATCGCGATCAGCACGTTGCGCACAAAGCGGTCGCGGCCGATGCGCTTGACCGGGGATTTCGTGAATTGCGCGCGGAACGCCGCGTCGTCGAGCCGGGCGAGGTCGGCCAGCGCCGGCGCGCGCAATTCGTCACGCGCGGCGAGCTTCGCCTCGTGCCCGGCTTGCGCGAACTTGTTCCAGGGGCACACCGCGAGGCAATCGTCGCAGCCATAGATGCGATTGCCGATGGCTTTGCGAAATTCGCGCGGGATCGGACCCTTGCTCTCGATGGTGAGATAGGAAATGCAGCGCCGCGCATCGAGCTTGTAGGGCGCGGGAAACGCCGATGTGGGACAGATATCGAGGCAGGCCCGGCACGAGCCGCAATGATCGGGCTCGGCCTCGTCCTGCGGCAGATCGAGCGTCGTAAAGATCGCGCCGAGAAACAGCCACGAGCCGAATTGCCGCGAAACGAGGTTGGTGTGCTTGCCCTGCCAGCCCAGTCCCGCCGCCTGCGCCAGCGGCTTCTCCATCACGGCCGCGGTGTCGACGAATACCTTGACCTCGCAGCCGGATGCCGCGACCAGCCATCGCGCCAGCGCCTTGAGCCGCTTCTTGATCAGATCGTGATAGTCGTCGCCCTGCGCATAGACCGAGATCGCGCCGCGTGTCCGCGCTTGCAGGATAGCGAGAGGATCCTGATCGGGCCCGTAATTCACTCCGAGCATGATGATCGAGCGCACGTCTGGCCACAGCGTGCGCGGATCGGTGCGGCGTTCGGGATGCGCCGCGAGCCAGTCCATGTCGCCATGCGCGCCGGCCTCGAGGAAGTCGCGAAATTGACGGCCGGCGTCGGCGAGGACATCGGGGACGGTGACGCCGACGCCATCGAATCCCAGCGCGCGAGCCTCGCTTGCGAGCGCGGCTTTCAGACCGGCGGGAGTGAGCGCGGCGTTCCCGCTCAGAAATCCAGATCCACGTAGGTGCGCGACGCCGGCACGCCCGCCAGCCACTCGCTCAGCAGCGGGCGGAACGAGGGTCTGGATTTCACCCGCGCGTACCACGCCTTTGCCGCGTCGTCCTCGCTCCATGGCACGTCGCCCAGATAATCGATCGCCGAAAGATGCGCCGCGGCGGCGAGGTCCGCGAAGGTCAGCCGGTCGCCGGCCAGGAAGTTCCGTGTCCGCGCCAGCCAGCCGATATAGGCCAGATGATAGCGCACATTGGCCTTGGCCGCGCGAATCACATCGGCCGCCGGCGCGCCGCCGCCATTTTCCTCACTCATGAAGCGCTTGTAGATGCGCTCGGTGACCAGCGGATTGGAGGCCTCCTCGAAGAATTTCTCGTTGAACCACGCCATCAGCCGGCGCACTTCGATGCGCTCCGCCATGGCCTGTGGCAACAGCCTGCGGTCGGCGAGCTCGGTTCCATAGGTTTCATCGAGATATTCGGCGATGATGCCGGCGCCGGGTATCGCCGGCCGGCCCTCCGACATCAGCACCGGGGTGGTGCCCGCTGGATTGAGCGCCAGAAACGCCTCGCGCCGCTCCCAGACCCGTTCTTCCACCAGCCGCACATCGAGACCGTGTTCGCCCATCGCCAGGCGAATGAAGCGCGAATGCGGACAGAACGAATGATGAAACAGTGTGAACATGAGCCCTTGATAATTTTGCGGTGCTTAAGAAATCCTCACCGCTCGGAGGCGAGTCAGGCATGCAGCCGAGCATACCGCAATTGCGCGCCAACCTACCTAAGCAGGCGGAGGAGGCAACCCTGTGTTTTTGCGTTTTTGAGATTGCGGCAAGGGGGCGAATAGGCGAGAAGAGCGCGGCTTTTCGACGAAACGGCTCATAACGGACCATGTCATGATGTCTGATGCATTGCGGGCGGTGATACTCGGCATCATCGAGGGCGTCACCGAATTCCTGCCGGTTTCCTCGACGGGTCACCTGTTGCTGGCGGAACGATTTTTCAATCTCGGCGAAGGCAATTTCTGGAACAGCTTTTCCATCCTGATTCAGCTCGGCGCCATCCTGGCGATTGTCGTGCTGTATTTCGGCAAGTTGTGGAGCGTGGCGTTCGGCATGTTCACGAACGCCAGGGACAGGCGATTCGTCATCGGCATGCTGGTGGCGTTCCTGCCGGCGGCGGTGATCGGCGCCGCGGCCGGTTCTTACATCAAGGCCTATCTGTTCAATCCGTGGGTGGTGTGTTTTTCGCTGATCGTCGGCGGCGCGATCCTGCTGTGGGTCGACCAGCTCGATCTTAAGCCGCACGAGCACGATGCCACCACGTTTCCGCTGCCGATGTATCTGTCGATCGGCTTCGCGCAGTGTCTTGCGATGATTCCCGGCGTGTCGCGCTCGGGCGCTTCCATCGTCGCGGCGATGCTGTTCGGCGCCGACAAGCACTCGGCGGCGGAGTTTTCGTTCTTCCTGGCGATCCCGACCATGATCGGCGCCTTCGTCTATGAGTTCTACAAGAACCGCGCCGACATGAGCCTCGATCACACCGGCATCATCGCGATCGGATTCGTGGTCTCGTTCGTTACTGCGATGATCGTGGTCAAGACGTTCCTGAGTTACGTTACCCGCCACGGCTTCACGCTGTTTGCGTGGTGGCGTGTCGTCGTCGGCACGCTCGGCCTGGTCGCGCTGGCGATGGGGAAATAAGAACTTTCGGTCGTCCCTGCGAAAGCAGGGACAACGAGCAATCACGCGCCGCGGTGCGCGAACTGGCCGGCCTTGCGAAAGCGCCAGAGATATTGCGGGGCGATCGCTTCCAGCGAATCGGGCGTGATGCCCAGCCCTTCAAGCGTGAGCCCGGCGGTCTTCGCCGCGTCCGACACCACATTGTCCGATCGCAACAGTGTCACCTGGTCCGGCGTCAGCTTGAAATCTCCCGGCGCGAACTGCAGGAACAGCGCCTGAAATTTCGCCAGACCGAAGGGCAATGGCAGCAGCATGCGGCGGCGTTCGGTGACGTCGAGGATGATTTCCATGATCTCGCGCATGGTCAGCACTTCAGGACCGCCGAGTTCGTAAGCCGCGCCCGGCCTGGTCTTGCCGTCGACGGCGTCGGCGACCGCGGTCGCGACATCGCCGACATAGACCGGCTGCAGCTTGGTCAGTCCGCCGCCGATCAGCGGCAGGGCCGGCGACATCCGCGCCAGCGCCGCGAAGCGGTTGGTGAACTGGTCCTCGGGGCCGAACACCACCGACGGCCGCAGGATGGTGGCGGAGGGAACCGCCGCCAGCACCGCCTTTTCACCGGCGGCTTTGGCGCGCCCGTAACGCGAAGCGGAATTCTCGTCGGCGCCGATGGCGGAGACATGCACCATGCCGGCGCCGGCGGCGGCTGCAGCCTTGGCTACCGTCCCGGCACCCTCTCCCTGCACAGCATCGAACGTCTGGGCGCCGCTTTCGGCGAGAATGCCGACCAGGTTGATGGCAGCATGCGAATCGCGCATCGCGGCTTCCACCGAGGCCGGGTAGCGGAGATTGGCCTGCACGGCGTGGATCTGGCCGACACGGCCCAGGGGCTGCAGGTGCCCCGCCAGTTCCGGCCGCCGCACGGCGACCCTGATGCGGTAGTCGCGCTTGGCGAGGGCGCGGACCACGTGCCGCCCCAGGAAGCCCGATCCTCCGAAAACCGTGACCAGCGTGTCCAGATTCGATGCCATGGCGTCATTTCCCAGGGTCAAATTCGATCAATGGCGGAAGTATTTAGCGATTCCGCGATACGCCAACACGCCGGCACTGTACAGGGCATTTGCGTCACAGTTTGCCAATTTGACAAGCGCGCAACCGATCCGTACTAACCGGCCCGGGCCCAGGTGGCGGAATTGGTAGACGCGCTGGCTTCAGGTGCCAGTGGCTTAACGGCCGTGAAGGTTCGAGTCCTTTCCTGGGCACCATCGGCGCCCAAGCCCGCAATCCAACCTCATTCCGATCCTCGGATTTGCGCCAGCAGCTTCACCGCATGCTCGGCGCGGCGGAGAGGTTCGAGGCTGCGATAGGTTCGCGCCAGTACCAGCGCGCCCTCGAGCTGGCTGAGAACCAGGGTGGCGGCCAGGTCCGCATCGCCCGCCGGCATGCCGAGGCGGAACAGCCCGCGTTTGATCTCAAGCTCCCATTTCTGGAATGCGTTACGGGTCGCCTGGCCCAGCACTTCGGATTGCGCTGCGGTTTCCAGCGCGGTGGTCGCGACCGGACAGCCTTCCCGGTAATCAGAACGCTCGAGATCCGACGCCATCGCGCGTACGATCCGCAGCAGAAAGTCTTCGACGCTCTCCGATGCCTCGGCGGCGCGGGCGATGCCCTGGCGCACGGCCTCCGCCGACAGCCCCAAGGCAGCCTCGCCGATCTGCTCTTTCCCCTTCGGGAAATGAAAGTAAAGCGACCCGCGCGGAGAACCCGCCGCGGCCAGAATGTCGTGCAGCGCGGTTCCGTGATAGCCCTGCTGGCGGAACAGCCTTGCCGCCGCCGCCAGCGTTTTCCCTTTGGAATCAGAAGCTTTTGCCATACTCCGAAAATATCAATTGCAAATCGGTATGTCGACCTTCATAATATGTAGGTTGACATACATATCGAAAATTGGCTGAAACTTCCGCCGATTGAGTCCAAGGACGCGCGATTTCTCGAAGCCAACCATGGGAGGATCGATATGAAACGGTCGCTCGATATTGCCGCCGTCGTCTTGACGTCGCTATTGCTGCTCGGCTTCGCGGCATTGTCGCTCCGCGGCCTGATCGATCCGCAGCCCGCTTCGGCCCGGTTCGGCACGGAGGTGTCGGACGCCGCCGGCGCCCTGTTTTACCGCGTCTACCTTTCCCGCAATCTGGTCATCGTTGTTTCGGGCGCGATCTTCCTGCTCTCGCGGCAATGGACGGCGCTGGCCATCCTGATGACGATTACCGCGGCACTTCCGCTGTTCGACATGTCGGTGCTGTCGCTGAACGGTGTTACGCCGCCGCCCTTTCATCCGGCCGCGCTGGCGCTGCTCGCGATCACCGCCGCCCTGCTGTGGCGGCGCGCCCGAATGGCCAGGATTTAGGCGCAACAATCGGCAAAATCTCCCGGTCCCGACAGACGATCGACCGCTCGCCTCCTTTGGATTTGGGCGATAGATTGGTGGGCGTCGATTCGACGAGGCCCGAGAGACCAGGACCACATGACCGTACGCCTGCATCGCGGCGATCTGCCCGATTTGTCCCGCTACACCAATTCAGTGGCGATCGATACCGAGACCATGGGGCTGCACCCGCATCGCGACCGGCTCTGCGTGGTGCAGCTGTCGAACGGTGACGGCAGCGCCGATGTGGTGCAGATCCCCAAGGATCACGGCAAGGGCCCCGCCGACGCGCCCAATCTGAAGGCCCTGCTGGCCAATCCGAAAATCACCAAGATATTTCATTTCGCGCGGTTTGATCTCGCGGCGCTCTACAACGCCTTCGGCGTGATGCCGACGCCGGTGTACTGCACCAAGATCGCCTCGCGGCTGTCGCGCACCTACACCGATCGCCATGGTCTGAAGGATCTGGTGCGCGAGGTGCTCAACATCGATCTGTCGAAACAGCAGCAATCGAGCGATTGGGGCGCCTCGAGCCTGAGCGAGGCGCAGCTCGCTTATGCCGCCTCCGATGTGCTGCATCTGCATGGCCTGCGCGAACGGCTCGATGGCATGCTGGCCCGCGAGGGCCGCCTGGAGCTGGCACAGGCCTGTTTCGAGTTTCTGCCGACCCGCGCCAGGCTCGATCTGCAGGGCTGGGACACCGAAGACATATTTGCCCACTCTTAAGGCTAGAGCGCCGGAAAGGCGCTTTGCGGAGGCTGCCGCCCCGTTTCGGTCACACTGGTGACGCGAGGTCCCCGCTGCATTATCCGGCCAAGCCGGGTAGAATGGCTCATCACGCCAGTACTTTGGAGCAGCGGTGAATTCGGTCCAGAACCCAGCCTATCAAGCCGGAATGGAGGCGCGCTTTGCGGTTGCGGCGCGCCACAGCCGTATGGTGCGGGTGCTGCGCGTCGCGGTCCCGGCGGCCGTTGCGCTCGCGATGGCCGGGATCATCGCGGTGTCGGTCTTCAATCCGTTCCGGATGCTGTTGCCCAAGCTGCCGGTCGACATGGACAACCTCGTCGTCTCCGGCACCAAGATCACGATGGAATCGCCGCATTTGTCCGGTTACACGCCGGACCGGCGGCCCTACGAAGTCTGGGCAAAGACCGCGACCCAGGACGTGACCGATCCGGATCACGTCGACCTCAGGACGTTGCGGGCCAAGGTTTTGATGGAAGACCAGACCACCACGATCACGCTCGACGCCCGCAACGGGCTGATGGACACCAAGCAGCAGATCCTGGATCTGCACAAGGATATCTTCCTGCAGTCCTCCACCGGCTATGAAGCGCGGCTCTCGCAGGCGCTCGTCGACATGGGCAAGGGCACGGTGACGTCGGAAGAACATGTCGACGTCAAACTGCTGAACGGCACGCTGTCCTCGGACAGGCTCCGGATTACCGGCGGCGGAGAGGTCGTGAGGTTCGAAGGCAACGTGGTGATGAATCTGGACAATCTGGGAGATCCCGAGCAGCCCGCCAGCGCTCCCGCAGCAGCCGAGCCCGCGCCGGTCCAGTCCGGCAAGTCGCGGTCTTCGTCGGCCAAGACCGGCAACCCCAGATGATCTTCGAGATGACGTTTTCTCCCCGCAATATTTGGTTCAGGCGGATCGCGCGAGGCACTTGCGCTATCGCTTTCACGTTCGCGACGATCGCCGCCGGTGACGCCGGCGCGCAGAGCGCGGTCTCGGGCGTGCCCAACGCGATGCAGGGCTTTTCGCAGAATCGCGACCAGCCGATCCAGATCGAGGCCGCCAGCCTCGAGATGCGCGACAAGAAAAAGGAAGCGACGTTCTCCGGTAATGTGAAGGTGGTGCAGGGCGACACCACCATGACGTCGAAGACGCTGGTGGTGTTTTACGATTCGACGCCGGCTCCGGCTGCGGCGCCGGCGGCCAATTCGAAGGCGGCGAAAGGGGCCCCGATGCCGGCCGCCGCCCCCGGCCCCGGCGGCAGTTCGTCGATCAAGCGGCTGGAAGCGCGCGGCAGCGTGGTCGTCACCCAGAAGGACCAGGTCGTGACCGGGGAGACCGCGGTCTTCGACACCAGAACCAATCTGATCACCATGCTCGGCGGCATCGTGCTGACCCAGGGCAAGAACGTGCTGCGCGGCGACCGGCTGATGGTGGACATGACGACGGGCGTATCGCGGGTGGAATCAGATTCAGGGCGGGTGCAGGGCCTGTTCCAATCGTCCGGCCCGGGGGGGCCGGCGATTCCGGGCGTTCAGTCCGGACCGACCCAGCTTACACCGAATGGCTCAAGCAAACCGAAATAGGATCAATCACTTATACGATATCCTGACACTGCGAGGTTGAAGCCCGGCGTGTGAGCCTGTATCTACCAGCGGCTGGCGGATCATGCGCCGCGGCACCGTCCGCGCCTCGAACCGGCGGTGTTGTGCTGGGCAAGCGACATCCATTCCTTCATGTTGCGGGGGGCGAATCGAGTAGTCCCGCGGCGTTGCGGGATCACCGTGAAAGGCTGAGCGAAGCGGGGATGGTGGATTTACTCGGCATGTTCCGTCGCCGGCCGGCGAAACGCACTGCGCCCGGATTCGGGCGCTCGCGTGCCGACATCACCGCGCTCGGCGATGGCCTCGGCGAGATGCTGCACAGCCCGGTGCGCGATGCGCCGCCGATCGCCCGCGACGCACCGTTGCCGAGGCCGGAACCGCCGCGCGCCGAAAAGCCGCGGCCCGAAAAACCGAAGCCCCGGGCCAGGACCAATGGCGGCGCGCAGGCGCCGCGGCTGCTGCGGCGGCCGGGCTATCTGGCTGTGCATAGCGTGGAAAAGAGTTTCGGCAGCCGCCAGGTCGTGCGTGGCGTCAGCATCTACGTCCGCCGCGGTGAGGCGGTCGGTTTGCTCGGCCCGAACGGCGCCGGCAAGACCACGGTGTTCTACATGATCACCGGCCTGATCAAGGCCGACCGCGGCGCCATCGAGCTCGACGGCCACGACGTCACCCGGCTGCCGATGTATCAGCGCGCACGGCTGGGAATCGGCTATCTGCCGCAGGAAGCGTCGATTTTTCGCGGCCTCACCGTGGAACAGAACATTCGCGCCGTGCTCGAGGTCGTCGAGCCCTCGAAGAAGAAGCGCGAGGCCGAACTCAATTCGCTGCTCGACGAATTCAACATCACGCGCCTGCGCAAAACACCGTCGATCGCGCTGTCGGGCGGCGAGCGACGCCGCGTCGAGATCGCGCGGGCGCTCGCGACGCGACCGAACTACATGCTGCTCGACGAACCCTTTGCCGGCATCGATCCGATCGCGGTCGGCGACATTCAGGATCTGGTCCGTCATCTGACCAATCGCGGCATCGGCGTGCTGATCACCGACCACAATGTGCGCGAAACGCTCGGCCTGACCGACCGCGCCTATATCGTCTATGCCGGGGAGATCCTGACCGAGGGCAGTCCGGAGGAAATCGTTAACGATCCGGATGTACGCCGTCTTTACCTTGGCGAGGAATTCCGTCTTTAACCTTTTGCGGATATGCCGCGGTAGTCCGTTTTTCTCATTCGTCAAGCCGTGTACATCGGCATTGGACTAGTTTAAGCAAGAATCGGACCAACTTTCAGGGAACGGTTCTTGCCTCGATGGCGCTGACGCAGAGACTAGAGTTCCGACAATCGCAGTCGCTGGTGATGACGCCGCAGTTGATGCAGGCGATCAAGCTGCTGCAATTGTCCAATCTCGACCTGTCGGCCTTTGTCGAGGAAGAGCTGGAGCGAAATCCGCTGCTGGAGCGGGCCAGCGACGGGCCCGAGGCCCCGGTGGCGGGCGAGCCGCCGCTGCCGGAGCGGGCCGAATATGGCGATTCCGACGATTCCGGCGCATCCTATGGCGACGAATCGGGCGGCGACCGCGCCGAGATGGCGGGCGGTTCGCCCGGCGACAGTTTTGAGCCGGGCCAGGAAGAATGGCTCAATCGCGACCTCGGCACCCGCACCGAGATCGAGCAGACGCTGGACACCCCGCTCGACAACGTCTTTTCCGAGGAACCGGCCGAGGCCGCCGCGCGCAATGCGCAGGATGCGGCGCCGACCGCCTACACCGAATGGGGCGGCGGCGCCTCCAGCGACGAGGCCTACAACCTCGAAGCCTTCGTCGCCGCCGAGGTGACGCTCGGCAGCCATCTGGCCGAACAGCTGGCGGTGGCCTTCACCGACCCGGCGCGGCGTATGATCGGCCAATATCTGATCGACCTCGTCGACGAGGCCGGTTACCTGCCGCCGGATCTCGGCCAGGCCGCCGAGCGGCTGGGGGCGTCGAAAGCGGACGTCGAAGCGGTTCTTGTGGTCTTGCAGAAATTCGATCCGCCCGGCGTCTGCGCGCGGTCCCTGAGCGAATGCCTGGCAATCCAGCTGCGCGAACTCGATCGTTACGACCCGGCGATGCAGGCCCTGGTCGAGCATCTCGATCTCCTGGCCAAGCGCGACATTGCGTCGTTGCGGAAACTCTGCGGCGTCGATGATGACGATATCACCGACATGATCGGCGAGATCCGGCGTCTCGATCCGAAGCCGGGCCTGAAATTCGGCTCGACGCGGACCCAGACCCTGGTGCCGGACGTCTATGTGCGGCCCGGGCCAGACGGCGGCTGGCACGTCGAACTCAACAGCGACACGTTGCCGCGCGTCCTGGTGAACCAGACCTATTACACCGAGCTGTCGAAGACGATCCGCAAGGACGGCGACAAATCCTATTTCACCGACTGTTTGCAGAACGCCACCTGGCTGGTGCGCGCGCTCGATCAGCGCGCCCGTACCATCCTCAAGGTCGCGACCGAGATCGTGCGTCAGCAGGACGGCTTCTTCACCCACGGCGTGGCGCATCTGCGGCCCCTGAACCTCAAGGCGGTGGCCGACGCCATCCAGATGCACGAATCGACGGTGTCGCGCGTGACCGCCAACAAATACATGGCGACCAACCGCGGCAGCTTTGAATTAAAGTATTTCTTCACGGCCTCGATCGCGTCCGCCGACGGCGGCGAAGCCCATTCCGCGGAGGCGGTGCGTCACCACATCAAGCAGCTGATCGATGCGGAAGATCCGGCGGTGATCCTCTCCGACGACACCATCGTGGAACGATTGCGTGCCACCGGCATTGATATCGCCCGTCGCACCGTCGCGAAGTACCGCGAAGCGATGCGAATCCCGTCCTCGGTGCAGCGTCGCCGGGACAAACAAAGCATGCTCGGCAATGCCCTCTCGGCCCCCGCCGCATCCCCCGACCGGTCCCGCGATACCCAGCCCGCCTGATTGCGTCCCGGCCAAATCGGGATAGTCTCGGTTCCCCTCCTGATTAAACGAGGCATCAAAAATGACTCTGCGGATTTCGGGAAAAAGCATCAATGTCGGCGACGCGCTGCGCGGGCGTGTCAGCGAGCGCACCGACGAGGTGCTGCGCAAATATTTCGACGGCAATTATTCCGGCCACATCACGCTGAGCAAGGATGGTTTCGGCTTCCGCACCGACTGTGCGCTGCATCTGGATTCCGGCATCACGCTGGAGGCCGATTCCAACGCCGCCGACGCCTATGCCAGCGCCGACCAGGCGCTGTTGATGATCGAGAAACGGCTGCGCCGCTACAAGAGCCGGCTGAAGGACCGCTCCGCCCGCAAGGCCCACGCCGCCTCCGAAGCGCTTGCGGAAATGACCGCGCCGACGCTGGACGCGCCGAGCTACGTGATCGAAGCCCCCAGCGAGGGCGACGAGGAGGTCACCGGCTACAGCCCCGTCATCATTGCCGAGGCCACCACCTCGCTGAAGCGGCTTTCGGTCAGCGAGGCCGTGATGGAACTCGACCTGACCGGCGCCGCCTGCATCGTATTCCAGCACGGTTCCAGCGGCCGGGTGAACATCATCTACCGGCGGCCGGACGGCAATATCGGCTGGATCGATCCGCCGGTGGTTAAGTCGGGCGGGTAGGGTGGCCGGCATTGACGCCCGAAACGGCCCTCCCTATGGTCCGCCGCCCCGAGGGGAGGGCCCCGAAACAAGGTTGCGGCAGTTGGCACCGGTCTTGCGTTGGAGTAGAAGCGCCCCAACTAGGTCCCAGGTGTAAGCCGGTCTCCCGCCTCATCTTCCCGACGCCGCCCCACTAGAGCCTTTTTCGCAACCTTACGGTTTAATTCACCTCGGAACGCCCCATGACGATTACCGACCTGGTCGCACCCGAGGCGATTCTCCCGGCTTTGAAGGTCAACAGCAAGAAGCAGGCGCTGCAGGAACTGGCGGCGCGGGCCTCCGCCTTGACCGGCCAGAACGAGCGGACGATCTTCGAGGTGCTGCTGCAGCGGGAGAAGCTCGGCACCACCGCGGTCGGCTATGGTGTCGCCATCCCGCATGGGAAGCTGCCGAAGCTCGAAAAGCTGTTCGGCCTGTTCGCCCGCCTCGAGCGCCCGATCGATTTCGAGGCAATGGATGGCCAGCCGGTCGACCTGGTGTTCCTGCTGCTGGCGCCGGAAGGGGCTGGCGCCGACCACCTCAAGGCGCTGGCCCGGATCGCCCGCCTGCTGCGTGACCAGGACGTCGCCAAGAAGCTGCGCGCCTCGCGCGACGCGCCGGCGATCTATTCGGTGCTGGCGCTGCCGCCGGCGACCGCGGCTTAAGCGCAGTAGCTCAAACGCCAAATTGCCGGGCTTGGACCCGGCAATTCATCCTTCAGAAAGCTTGCTGGAAGGATCGATGGATACGCGGGCCAAGCCCGCGTACGACATCATCAAGCGGATCTCACCACGTCAGTAGCCGACGGCGGATCCGCGGCCTCCGTTCAGTGAACGCTGACGGCCTGCAGTTCGTTGCTCCAGGCATTGGCGATCGCGGCTTCCCGGCTGTCGGTCAGCATGATCGGTGTGCCGTCGGCGGCATGCAGCGCGAAAAGCTTGAGGCCCGGCGCGATCTTCGGCGCCTGGGGAAAGAGACCCGGAACGTCCTCGGAACGGATCTGCTTCACATAGGCGATATGACCCTCGCCCAAGGTCGCCAGCGACTCCGTGGAGACGCCCGCCGGCTCAAACACGACGTTACCTTCAGTCATGGTCTCAACTCCTCTATTCAGACTAAGCGGTCGAGTCCGCTACTCGTTCCATTATTCATGTTCATTGATAGCGATTGTCTTAACGATCCGCTCCGGCTCAGGCCGGGCGAGGTCAATCGACAACAGCCCGTTTTTCAGGTCCGCGCCCAGCACGTGCATCCCCTCCGCCAGCACAAAAGTCCGCTGGAAGTGGCGCGCGGCGATGCCGCGATGGATGTATTGCCGGGCCTTGTCGTCCTGCTGGCGGCCGCGGATCACGAGCTGGTTTTCCTCAATGGTTACATCGAGTTGGTCGCGGGTAAATCCCGCCACCGCCAGCGTGATTCGCAGGCGCTCGGGCTGGCCGCTGGCGCGGTCGCACCTCTCGATATTGTAGGGAGGATAGCCGTCGGCGCCCTTGACGACGCGATCGAGCGCACGCTCGATTTCGTCGAATCCCAGCAGGAACGGACTGGATAACGTGGGAACACGAGTCATTTTATTTACAAAGTCCTCTCGAAGCGACTTTGACATTCCGGGGCCCTTGCGGCGCCCCTTGGCGACCGGGCGGCGGATTTGCCCTCCGGTCAACAGGCAATATGGGCATGATTTGGAGGGTGTTCAAGCGCCTGCGGAACCACGGGAATCCCCGGTCCAGCGTCATTTCGGCGCGGGCGCGAGGCGACCAAACCGGGATTCTCGAGCTTTCGGTTCATCGCTCCCGTGATGCCCGGGAATGACGGAACCGATCTCAGAGATCGATGCGCTTGCGGCCGTCGGCGCTGAACAGATGCAGCTTTTCGCGCGGGGCGGCGGCGCGGATGCGCTCGCCGATCGCAGGCGCGACCGCGCCGGGGATACGCACGATCACCTCACCCGGCGGCAATTCTCCGGGGATGGCGGCGACATCCTGAGCTCCGTGCTGGCGGGAACCATAGATGAAGGTCTCGGCGCCGACGCGCTCGATCGCTTCCACGGCGAGGTTGAGCGCAACGCCGCCGGCGACCGTGTCATTGGAAATGACAAAATCCTCCGGGCGGATTCCGAGCAGGCCGGCTTCGCCGATCGCCTTGCCGTCGAGCTGCGATCTGATTTCGTCCGAGCGCAGCGGCAGCAGGTTCATCGGCGGCGCGCCGATGAACGAGGCGACGAAGGTCGTCGCCGGCTTCTGATAGATGTCGAGCGGATTGCCGATCTGCTCGACCACGCCGCCATTCATTACCACCAGAATATCGGCGAGCGTCATCGCCTCGAGCTGGTCGTGGGTGACGTAGATCGAGGTGGTGTTGAGCCGGCGCTGCAGCTTGCGGATCTCGACCCGCATCGCGATGCGCAGCTTGGCGTCGAGGTTCGACAGGGGTTCGTCGAACAGAAACACTTTCGGCTGCCGCACGATCGCCCGCCCCATCGCAACGCGCTGGCGCTGGCCGCCGGACAATTGCCCCGGCTTGCGCTCGAGCATCGGGCCGATTTCGAGAATGCGCGCGGCTTCCTGGACCCGGGCTTCGATCTCGGGTTTGGGCATGCCGCGGTTGCGCAGGCCATAGGCCATGTTGTTGTAGACGCTCATATGCGGATAGAGCGCGTAATTCTGGAACACCATGGCGATGTCGCGCTCGGCGGGCTCGACCTGGTTGACGATACGGCCGCCGATGTCGATCTCGCCGCCGCTGATGGTCTCGAGTCCCGCGACCATCCGCAGCAGCGTGGACTTGCCGCAGCCGGAGGGGCCGACCAGCACGCAGAACTGGCCGTCGCCGACTTCGAAGTCGATGCCCTTGATGGCCTCGAAGCCGCCCGGATAGGTCTTGCGGATGTCGCGCAGCGCTACGTTTGCCATCTCACTTTTCCGTCTCGATCAGGCCCTTGACGAACAGGCGTTGCATCAGCACGACGACCGCGACCGGGGGCAGCATGGCGAGCACGGCGGTTGCCATCGCCACCTGCCATTCGGTCAAGGCGTCGTGCACGTCGATGATCTTCTTGATGCCGATGACGATGGTCTGCATGTCGTCGCGGGTCGTGATCAGAAGCGGCCAGAGATATTGATTCCAGCCGTAGATGAAGAGGATCACGAATAGCGCGGCGATATTGGTCACCGACAGCGGCAGCAGCGTATCGAAAAAGAAGCGGATCGGGCCGGCGCCGTCGATCTTGGAAGCTTCCACCAGTTCCTTCGGCACGGTCATGAAGAACTGCCGGAACAGCAGCGTCGCGGTGGCTGACGCGATCAGCGGCAGGATAAGCCCGGCGTAGGAATCCAGCATGTGCAGGTCGCTGGTGATCTTGTAGGTCGGAAATATGCGCACCTCGACCGGCAGCATCAGCGTGATGAAGATGGTCCAGAACGCCGTCATCCGGAACGGGAACGAGAAGAACACGATGGCGTAGGCCGAGATGATAGAGATCGCGATCTTTCCGACCGCAATCCCGATCGCCATGATCAGGCTGTTCAGCATCATGCCGCCGACCGGCGCACGCGTGGTCTTGCCGGTGCCGGAGACGATGGTGTTCCAGTAGGTCTCGAGGCCGTGCGAGCCGGGATAAAGCGGCATCTGGCCGTTGGCGATCACCGTGTTGTCGTGGGTCGAGGCGATGACCGCAAGATACACCGGAAAGGCGACGATCGCGACACCGGCCAGAAGGATCAGATGGGGCAGCAAGTTTCCAAATCGGCGGTGCTCGATCATGGCGTTCAGTAATGAACCTTCTTCTCGACATAGCGAAACTGGAACGCGGTCAGCGCCACCACGATCACCATCAGGATCACCGACTGCGCCGCCGAGCCGCCGAGGTCGGTCCCGACCTTGCCGTCCTGGAACACCTTGTAGACCAGCGTCTGCGTGGCGCCGTTGGGGCCGCCGCCGGTCGCTGTGTCGATGATGCCGAGCGTGTTGAAGAACACATAGGTGATGTTGATGACGATCAGGAAGAAGGTTGTGGGCGACAGCAGCGGAAAGATGATGGTCCAGAACCGCCGCATCGGCCTAGCGCCGTCGATCGCGGCGGCCTCGATCACGCTTTTCGGAATCGCCTGCAGGCCTGCGAGGAAGAACAGGAAATTGTAGCTGATCTGGTTCCAGACCGCGACGATGACGACGAGGATCATCGCTTGCGTGCCGTTCAGCACCGGATTCCAGTCGATGCCGTTGCGCTGCATCAGGCGCGCGATCATGCCGAGCCCGGGCTGGAACATGAAGATGAAGAGCACGCTGGCGACCGCGGGTGCGACCGCATAGGGGATGATGAGAAACGTGCGGTAGACCTGCACGCCGGCAATGTTGCGGTTCGCCATCACGGCGAGCAGCAGGCCGAGCGTGAGCGAGAAGAACGCCACCAGGGCCGAAAAGACAAAGGTAACGCCGATCGCCTGGTAATATTCAGGGCGCTGCAGCAGCTCGACATAATTCTCGAACCAGACGAACTCGGTCGAAAGCCCGAAGGCGTCCTGCACCAGGAACGACTGCTGCAGGGCCTGTACGGCGGGCCAGTAGAAAAAGATCAGGGAAACCGCGAGCTGCGGCAGGATCAGAAGATAGGGCAGCAGCCTGCCTGAGAAGATCGCCCGGTTTTCCATGGCCCCTCGCTGGACGGGTCGCGGCCGGGCCAAAGCCCGGCCACGATCGTCAGCCACCACTACTTGACGGCAGTGCGTTCGAACTGCCGCAGCATCGCGTTGCCGCGCGATACGGCCGAATCGAGTGCCTCCTTCGCCGGCTTCTTGCCGGCGAGCGCCGCCTCGATCTCCTCGGCGAAGACATCGCGCAACTGCACCATGCCGCCGAAGCGCAGGCCGCGCGAATTCTCGGTCGGCGGCTTGTTGGTCAATTCCTTCAGCGGGACTTCGAGGATCGGGTTCTTCTCGTAGAAACCTTCCGCCTTGGTCTTTTCGTAAGCGGCCTTGGTGATCGGCAGATAACCCGAAACCTGATGCAGGTTGGCCTGACGATCGGTGTCAGACAGGAAGGTGAAGAATTTTGCGATGCCCTTGTATTCCTCGGGGCTCTTGCCGCCCATTACCCACAGCGAGGCGCCGCCGATGATGGAATTCTGCGGGGCGCCCTTCACGTCGGGGAAGTACGGCATCGGCACCGCAGTGTAGGCGAACTTGGCGTTGGCCTTGACGTTCGGATAGAACGCCGAGGAGGTCATGAACATCGGGCATTCGCCCGAGGTGAAGCGGCCTTCGCCGGTGTTGGTGCGGCCGGAATAATCGAAGCTCTTGTCCTTCTGCAGCTCGACGAGATTTTCGAGCAGCTTGGTTTCCAGCGGCGTGTTGAATTCGAGCACGGTGTCGAAGCCGTCGAGCCCGTTGGCCTTGCTGCCGATCGGCACGTTATGCCAGGCGGAAAACTGCTCGATCAGGCCCCAGGAACCCCAGGCCGAGGAGAAGCCGCAGGTCGGGTTCGTCGCGTGCAGCTTCTTGGCGTCGGCGAACAGTTCCGGCCAGGTCTTCGGCGGCGCGGCGATATCGGCCTTCTTCAGCGCGTCGAGATTGACCCAGAGCACCATGCTTGACGAATTGAACGGGAACGACAGCATCTCGCCCTTCGAGGTCGAGTAGTAACCCGTGATCGCCGGCAGGTATGATTTGGGATCGAATTTCTCGCCCTGCTCCTTCATCAGGTCGGAAACCGGTTTGACGGCGCCCTTGGCGGCCATCATGGTCGCGGTGCCGACCTCGAATACCTGCATGATGCCCGGCGCGTTGCCGGCCCGGAACGCGGCGATCCCGGCATTGAGCGTATCGGCGTAGCTGCCCTTGAAGGTCGGGACGATCTTGTAGTCGCTTTGCGATGCATTGAAATCATTGGCGAGCTTGACGACGACGTCGTTGTTCGGGCCGGTCATCGCGTGCCACCACTGGATCTCGGTTACCGCGTGGGCGGGCGTTGCAAGCGCAAGCGCAACAACCGTTGCCGTCGCTGCGCCGAATTGTCGAAGAGCCATCTAATTCCTCCGGGTTGGGACCATCATCTTCGTTTCGCGCGTTAGCAGCGCCGGATGACGTGCAAATGACCGTATAAGCGAAAGGATGGTATTGGCAAAGCGCGCACCAGGGAAAGCGGAAAATAGGATGAGGCCGGGGGCGCCGGGGTTGTCGGCCCGTCCCGGCCTGGCGCGCAACTACACAGGTAGCGCGATCCCTCGGCCACAGGCTTCGGTTGTCGCGGGAGGCGGCCGGGCTGAATCGGGAAAATTTCCTCAGCGCTTGCGCTGCGGCCCGCAAACCACGCCCTTGGCGACCAGCGCGTCGATCTCGCCCCTGGAATATCCAAACTCCGTCAGCACCTCGGCTGCGTGCTGGCTGAAATTCGGCGGCACGCGGCGCAGGCTGGGCTTGCTGCGCTCCATGCGGACCGGCGAGGCGACCCCCTTGTACCAGTCCTTCTCGATGACGTCGCCGCGGTGAATGGTGTGGGGGCTGGTCAGCGCCTGATCGATCCGCTGCACCGGCCCGGCGGGCAGGCCGGCGGCGAGCAGACGGTCGCACAAGGGACCGGCGTCGTGCTGGCTGAACACCGCGGCAAGCTCGGCGCGCAGCGCCTCGCGGTTGGCGATGCGGTCCTTGTTGCGGGCAAAACGTGCGTCGGTGGCAAGCTCGGGCTTGCCGATTTCCTTGGCCAGCTTGCGGAAGGTGCCGTCATTGCCGACGCCGATGAAGATGTTGTCGGTGCGGGTCGGGAAGATCGCGTAAGGCACGAGGTTCGGATGCTCGTTGCCGGTCAGGCCCGGCGGCTTGCCGTGCATGAAATAATTCGCGGCGTGCGGATGCATGATGGCAAGGCCGGTCTCGTACAGCGTGGTTTCGATAAATTGCCCCTGGCCTGATTTCTGCCGCTCCGACAGCGCCATCAGGATGCCGATCGTCGCATAAAGCCCGGTCGAAATGTCCACCAGCGGCACGCCGATGCGCATCGGCCCGCTTTGCGGCGAGCCGGTCGCGGCGATCATGCCGGTCATGGCCTGGATGATGGCGTCATAGCCGGGATTGCCGCCGCGCGGACCGTCGGCGCCGAAGCCGGAAATCCGGCAGTGCACCAGCCGCGGAAATTTCGCGCGCAGCACGTCGTTGCCGATGCCCCATTTGTCGAGCGTGCCCGGCTTGAAATTCTCGATCAGGACGTCGGCGCTCTCCAGCATCTTCATCAGCACGACGCGGCCGCCCCCGGAGGCGAGGTCGAGCCCGATCGAGCGCTTGTTGCGGTTGATGCCGACGAAATAGGCCGCGTCTTCACCATGGAAGGGCGGGCCCCAGTCGCGCACCTCGTCACCCGCGGGTGGCTCGACCTTGATCACGTCGGCGCCGTGATCGGCGAGGATTTGCGTGCAGTAGGGGCCGCCGAGAACCCGCGTGAGGTCGATCACGCGCAATCCGGCCATCGCGCCGGGAGCAGTTTCAGTCGTCATGAGCTTCTTCTTGAACGTTTTCTTGGGCGTTGTCGTTCACGCCATTAAGCATCAGTGACGTTCGTGCGCAAATGCTCGGGCTCGGTGCCCGCAGTCCAGTCTTGCCGAACGGCCCGCCGTTCGTCGCGGCGGGCCATTCGAGCAATCGGTCAGACGACCGTCAGGCGGACATCCACATTGCCGCGGGTCGCGTTGGAGTAGGGGCATACCTGATGGGCCTTCTCCACCAGCGCCTCCGCATCCGCGCGCGCAAGCCCTGGAAGCGAGACGGCGAGATCGATGTCGAGGCCAAAGCCGCCGGCCGAGCGTGGGCCGATACCGACGGTCGAGGTCACCGACGCGTCGGCCGGTACTTTCGGGCCGCCCTGCGAGGCCACGAACTTCATCGCGCCGATGAAACAGGCGGCGTAGCCGGCCGCGAACAGCTGCTCGGGATTGTTGCCGGCGCCGCCGCCTCCGCCGAGCTCCTTGGGCGTGGTCAGCTTGACGTCAAGCGCGCCGTCGAGCGTGGCGGCATGGCCATCGCGGCCGCCGGTGGCCTTGGCGCTGGTTCTGTAGAGCACATTCACGGACATGGGGGTCTCCCTCGTTGCGGTTTCGATGGAAAGAAGATTGCACACAACTAGATTGTGTACAATATAAAATATATGGGTTCACATTTAATTGTGCGCGATTGAATGCGGAGCTCCGCGGCCCCACAATGGCGGAGCGGTGCGTATTCCGGATGACGAGGCTTGAAATGGCGAAGAAATTGGCGGCCGACGCGCCGCTGCTATTGGGCAACCAGATCTGCTTTGCGATCTATTCGACCGCGCACGCGTTCAACCGCGTCTACAAGCCGCTGCTCGACCGGCTCGGCCTGACCTATCCGCAATATCTCGTCATGCTGGTGCTATGGGAACGCGACGGCGTTCCGCTCAAGGACATCGGCGAGCGGCTGTTCCTGGACTCCGGCACGCTGACGCCGTTGCTCAAGCGGCTGGAGGCGGCCCATCTCGTCAAGCGCACGCGTGGCACCGCCGACGAGCGCCAGGTGCTGATCGCGCTCACGCCCCAGGGTCAGTCGCTCAGGGAAAAGGCGAAGGCCGTGCCGCAGTCGATCCTCGCAGCCTCGGCCTGCTCGATCGCCGAACTGTCGGCGATGAAGAACGACCTCGTCGCTTTGCGTGACCGGCTCAATGCGCTGGTGGGGGAGTAGGCGGGGTGAGGCGTCCGAGGCGTTTTTTCGCGAAGGCGCGGCCGGAGTGAGATTTGAGATATTTCTCGAATTCCAGCGCTTTGTATTTATCCGGAAAGGCGCCGCCACTGGATACGACCGCAACACGTCTGCCGGCCCGTCTTCGCCCTTCGGGCTACGCCGGGCACCACGCTTCGCCCTTCGGCTATCACGTGGCTGCGCCACGCGTAGCCCGAAGGGCGAAGCGTGGTGGAGCCAGGCGGGATCGAACCGCCGACCTCTTGCATGCCATGCAAGCGCTCTCCCAGCTGAGCTATGGCCCCTTAACCGTTCCGCGGGCCTTGGGCGACTCGCGGGGAAAAACCCTGAACACAGTTCAGGGACGATCTCAAGTCTCCTCGTCGCCGCCGACGTCGCCAATGATGTCGGTGACGTCCTCGTCGCCTTCCTCTTCGTCGGCGATGAAGGTGGAATCGTCGTCGTCATCGTCCTCGATGGTCTCGTCGATCTCGATGTCGTCCTCCGATTCGGGAACCACGGCCTTGACCTTGCCGGTATTCTCCTCGGCGTCGGCTTCCTCGAGCGGCACCAACTCTTCGGCTTCCATCGGCTCCGGCGTGGCTTCCGCGGCGGAAGCAGCAGCCGCCGCGCTGGCGCGTGCGGCGGCATCGGCACGGGTCCGCGGCGGCGGCACCGGCGCGATCGGCACGACTTCGCCGGTATAGGGTGAGATCACCGGACTCTTGTTCAGGTCATAGAATTTCTTACCCGTGGTCGGGCAAATGCGCTTGGTTCCGAGATCGGATTTGGCCACGTGTGGAATCCTGGGAATTTCTGAAAAACGGTGCTTCACTTGGCTAGTTGAGGCGCTGCTGTCAATAGCGCTTTGCGAGAGATAGATGCCCGCGTGACGCCGCGCGGCCCATGTGGTACCTGCCGCCCGCGCAGAGGACACAATCTTGACCCAATCCGATCGCCTTGCCGACCAGCCCAGCCCGCTCGAAGCCCGCCAAAGCGGGCCGCTGATCGGCAAGGTCCGTGTCCCCGGCGACAAGTCGATTTCGCACCGTGCCCTGATTTTGGGGGCGCTCGCGGTCGGCCCGACCCGGATTTCGGGCCTGCTGGAGGGCGAAGACGTCCTCAATACCGCCAAGGCAATGCGGGCGCTGGGCGCCAAGGTGGAACGAACAGGCGATTTTGCGTGGCTCGTGCACGGCGTGGGGGTGGCCGGGTTCGCGCCGCCGCAGGCCCCGCTCGATTTCGGCAATTCCGGCACCGGCTGCCGGCTGGTGATGGGGGCGGTCGCCGGCTGCCCGATCACGGCGGTATTCGACGGCGATGCCTCGCTGCGATCGAGGCCAATGCGCCGGGTGCTCGATCCCCTGGAACAGATGGGGGCCAAGGTCTCCTCCAGCGGGCAGGGCGGACGCCTGCCGCTGACGCTTCAAGGCGCGCGCGATCCCCTGCCGATCCTCTACCGGACGCCGGTGGCCTCGGCCCAGATCAAGTCCGCGGTGCTGCTGGCGGGGCTGGCCGCGCCGGGTGTCACCACCGTGATCGAAGCCGAGGCCAGCCGCGACCATACCGAGCTGATGCTGAAGCATTTCGGCGCCGATATCGTCTCGACGCGCGAAGGCAGCCATGGTCGCCGCATCGCGCTCACCGGCCAGCCCGAACTGTATGGCGCTGACGTCGTGGTGCCGGCCGATCCGTCGTCGGCCGCGTTCCCGATCGTGGCCGCCCTGATCGTCGAAGGCTCCGATCTCATTTTGTCCGATGTCATGACCAATCCGCTGCGCACCGGGCTGTTCACCACGCTGCGCGAGATGGGCGCCTCGATCGAGGAGAGCGAGATCCGCGGCGATGCCGGCGAGCCGATGGCGCAGCTGCGGGTGCGCGCCTCGAAGCTGCGCGGCGTCGAGGTGCCGCCCGAGCGCGCCCCCTCGATGATCGACGAGTATCTGGTGCTGGCGGTCGCGGCTTCCTTTGCCGAGGGCACGACCATCATGCGCGGCCTGCAGGAATTGCGGGTCAAGGAATCCGACCGGCTGGAAGCCACCGCCGACATGCTGCGCGTCAACGGGGTCAGGGTCGAGATTTCCGGCGACGATCTGATCGTCGAGGGCAGGGGCCACGTGCCCGGCGAGGGCCTGGTCGCGACCCACATGGATCACCGCATCGCGATGTCGGCGCTGGTCATGGGCTTGGCCTCCGACAAGCCGGTCAGGGTCGATGATACCGCCTTCATCGCCACGTCGTTTCCGGATTTCATCCCGATGATGCGTTCGCTGGGAGCGGAGCTTTCATGATTATCGCCATCGACGGACCAGCAGCGTCGGGAAAAGGCACGCTCGGCAAGCGACTCGCCAAACATTATGGTTACCGCCATCTGGATACCGGCGTGATCTACCGCGCGGTGGCCAAGGCGCTGCTGGACGCCGGCGCCGACCTCACCGACGAGATGATCGCGCTCTCCGCGGCGCTGGCGCTCGATCCCGAGAAGTTCGGCGACCCCGTCCTCAAGACGCAGCGGGTGGGCGACGCCGCCTCGGTAGTCTCGGCGATCCCCAAAGTGCGCGAGGTCCTGGTCAATTTTCAGCGGCAGTTCGCCGCCGATCCGCCCGGCGCGGTGCTCGACGGCCGCGATATCGGCACCGTGATTTGCCCGGATGCCGATGTGAAGATTTTCGTCGTGGCGGACCCCCAGGTGCGGGCCCGCCGCCGGACCCTGGAGGCCCGGGCGCGGGGCGAGGACGCCGACGAGACCGCGGTGCTGGCGGATATCCTCAAACGCGACGAGCGGGACCAGAACAGGGCCGTTGCGCCTCTGAAACCGGCAAAAGATGCTTACTTGCTCGATAACTCCCATTTGGATATAGAAGGCGGCGTCCGGGCCGCCATCGACATTGTCGAGGCCGTCCGAGCGGGCCGGCAGCGGGTTTAATCCGCCGCCGTCATTGGAGGAAAGCCCGCTCCCGGTCTTGAACTGCGATATCCCGAGGTCGATTGCCTCGTTCAGGCTCCGGACAAATTTATTCAACGTATCGAACGTGCAGGCATGCTGCCGGCCCGCTGTCGCGATTGATCGTGGATGGCGGTCGTCAGGGTTTGCGGAACCCTGACACTTCACGCGCGATACGCCCTTTAACCCGAATGGCCGGCGATACCCGCATCTGGAGAACAAATGGCTTCGACTGCTGCTTCTTATAACCCTACCCGTGACGATTTCGCCGCCATGCTCGACAAGTCCTTCGCCGGCGGCAACCTTCAGGAAAGCTCCGTCATCAAGGGCAAGGTAGTTGCGATTGAAAAGGACATGGCCGTCATCGACGTCGGCCTGAAGACCGAAGGCCGCGTGGCGCTGCGCGAATTCGCCGGGCCCGGCCGTGAAAGCGACCTCAAGGTCGGTGACGAGGTCGAGGTGTTCCTCGACCGTATCGAAAATGCGCTGGGCGAAGCCGTGCTGTCGCGCGACAAGGCGCGCCGCGAGGAAAGCTGGGGCAAGCTGGAAAAGGCCTTCAACAATAACGAGAAGGTGCACGGCGTCATCTTCAACCAGGTCAAGGGTGGCTTCACCGTCGACCTCGACGGAGCCGTGGCCTTCCTGCCGCGCTCGCAGGTCGATATCCGCCCGATCCGCGACGTCGCACCGCTGATGAACAACTCGCAGCCGTTCCAGATCCTCAAGATGGATCGCCGCCGCGGCAATATCGTGGTGTCGCGCCGCACGGTCCTGGAAGAGACCCGCGCCGAACAGCGCCAGGAACTGGTGCAGAACCTCGAAGAGGGTCAGGTCATCGACGGCGTGGTCAAGAACATCACCGATTACGGTGCGTTCGTCGACCTCGGCGGCATCGACGGCCTGCTGCACGTCACCGATATCGCCTGGAGGAGGGTCAATCACCCGACCGAGGTGCTCACCATCGGCCAGACCGTGAAGGTCAAGATCATCAAGATCAACCACGAAACCCACCGCATTTCGCTCGGCATGAAGCAGTTGCTGGACGATCCGTGGCAGGGCATCGAGGCGAAGTACCCGCTGAACGCGCGCTTCACCGGCCGCGTCACCAACATCACCGACTACGGCGCATTCGTCGAGCTGGAGCCGGGCATCGAAGGCCTGATCCACGTCTCGGAGATGTCGTGGACCAAGAAGAACATGCACCCCGGCAAGATCGTTTCGACCTCGCAGGAAGTCGAAGTGCAGGTTCTCGAAGTCGATTCGGTCAAGCGCCGGATTTCGCTCGGCCTCAAGCAGACCATGCGCAATCCCTGGGAAGTCTTCGTCGAGAAGTTCCCGGTCGGTTCGGTGGTCGAGGGCGAGGTCAAGAACAAGACCGAGTTCGGTCTGTTCCTCGGGCTCGAGGGCGACGTCGACGGCATGGTCCATCTGTCCGATCTCGACTGGAAGCTTCCGGGTGAGCAGGTGATCGATAACTTCAAGAAGGGCGACATGGTCAAGGCCGTGGTGCTCGATGTCGATGTCGAGAAGGAGCGCATCTCGCTCGGCGTCAAGCAGCTCGAGGGCGATCCCTTCGCGGAACCCGGCGACGTCAAGAAGGGCGCGGTCGTGACCTGCGAAGTGCTCGAGGTGAAGGAAAGCGGCATCGAGGTCCGGATCGCGGGCACCGAGTTCACCACCTTCATCAAGCGCTCCGAGCTGGCGCGCGAGCGTGCCGATCAGCGTGCCGAACGTTTCGCCGTCGGCGAAAAGGTCGATGCGCGGGTGATCCAGTTCGACAAGAAGGCCCGCAAGGTGCAGGTCTCGATCAAGGCGCTGGAAGTTGCCGAAGAGAAGGAGGCCATCGCGCAGTACGGTTCCTCCGATTCGGGGGCGACGCTGGGCGACATTCTTGGCACCGCGCTCAAGCAGCGTACCGACAAGTAAGCCTCGCGCTTCAAGTCATCATCAAACGGGCCCCGGTTTCGACCGGGGCCTTTTTTTATGCGAGTGATGCACTTTTTTCCCTCTCCCCTTGTGGGAGAGGGTGCCTTCGCGAAGCGAAGGTGGGTGAGGGGTTGCCTCCACGGAGAAAGACCCCTCATCCGGCACGGACTTCGTCCGCGCCACCTTCTCCCACAAGGGGAGAAGGAAGACGGGCCTTGTTTTCTTCATATTACGTCGCAATTGATGTAATCAGGACACGGCATATTAGGGCTGTGCGGAGAAGACGGTGCGATCCCCTCACAGCCGCTTCCGGGAGTTTTTTCGATGTCGCTTGATTCAGACGTGATCGTCGATCGCCGCAGGATTCGCCGCAAGCTGACATTCTGGCGGGTGACGGCCGCGGTGGTGGCGATCGCCGCGATCGTCGCCGTCGCCGCGATCGCGACGCCGGTCGGCCGCAGCGCGTTGACGAGCTCGGGCTCGATTGCGCGCGTCCACATCGACGGCCTGATCCGCAGCGACGCCGATCGGGTCGAGGCGCTGGAGCGGCTGGAGAACTCGCATGCCGCCGCCGTCGTCGTGCATATCAATTCGCCCGGCGGCACCACGGCCGGCTCCGAGCAGCTCTACGACGCGCTGACCCGCCTGAAGGCGAAGAAGCCGATGGCGGTGGTGGTCGAGGGGCTCGCGGCGTCCGGCGGCTACATCACGGCGATCGCGGCCGATCACATCGTCGCCCAGCAGACCTCGCTGGTGGGCTCCATCGGCGTGCTGTTTCAGTTTCCGAACTTCACGGATCTTATGAAAACCGTCGGCGTCAAGGTCGAGGAAGTGAAGTCCTCGCCGCTGAAAGCGGCTCCCAACGGCTTTGAACCGACCAGTCCGGAAGCCCGCGCCGCGCTCGATTCGCTGGTCAAGGATTCCTACGCGTGGTTTCGCGGCCTGGTGAAGGAGCGCCGTGGCATGGACGACGCGTTGCTCGAAAAAGTGGCGGACGGACGGGTCTTCACCGGCCATCAGGCGGTCGATCTCAAGCTGATCGACGAGCTCGGTGACGAGAAAGCCGCGGTCGCCTGGCTGGTCGCGCAGAAGGGCGTCAAGGCCGGCCTGCCGGTGCGCGATTACAAGCTGACGCCGCGGTTCGGCGACCTGACTTTTCTGCGGACGGCGGCCTCGATTACGCTGGATGCGCTCGGCTTCAACGGGATTGCGCGGCAGATCGAGCAGGCCGGCCTCGTCCAGGCGGCCGACCGGCTGAGCCTCGATGGCCTGCTGGCGCTATGGCAACCCGCAGGCACGAATTGAGCGGCCAAAGTCCGGTTTCTGCCCCTTCTCCCGCATTGCGGGTGTTGTCACAATCCGGGTTTTTGCCCTTTGTCACGCTTTTTCCGGTCACCCAAATTTGATTTAGCGTCTTGACAGTTCAAGGCATTTTCACGGAAATGCGTATCCGCACGTTCCCGGGTCCCAGTCTCGATGATCAAATCCGAACTTGTTCAGCGTATCGCCGAGCACAACCCGCATCTTTACCAGCGGGATGTCGAGAACATTGTGAACGCGATCCTCGACGAGATCGTCGCGGCGCTGGCGCGCGGCGACCGGGTCGAGCTGCGCGGTTTCGGCGCGTTCTCGGTCAAGCACCGTCCGGCCCGCGCGGGGCGCAACCCGCGCACCGGGGCGCACGTGCCGGTCGATCAGAAGAGCGTTCCGTTCTTCAAGACGGGCAAGGAAATGCGCGAACGGCTGAACCGCGAAGGCGGGGCGCCGGACACCGGCGCCTGACGCACGTCTTTGACTGCGTGCCGGCCGGCCGCGGAATCCGCGAGGCTTCGGACCGCGCGCCATCGGGCCATTCGGCGGCGAAAGAGGGATCATGCGCAAGTTTCTGACCGCATTGGTGCTTATCCCGCTGGGCCTGATCTTCGTCGTGTTCGCGGTCGCCAACCGGCACTTCGTGACGGTGTCGTTCGATCCGTTCAATTCGACCGATCCGTCGATCGCGGTCTCGCTGCCCCTGTTCGTCGTCATTATCGCGGTGGCGATTATAGGCGTCGCCGCGGGCGGCGTCGCGACCTGGTTCCGGCAGCGCCGCTGGCGCCGCGCCGCGCGCCAGCACGAGGCCGACGCGCGGGCCGCTCGCGCCCAACTGGCCGATCTGCGCGCCGAGGCAACGGCTTCGCGGTACGGTCAGCAGCGCCTCGCGGCCCCCACGCAGGGCGGCTTTTATGGGCTCGGCGGGCGAGACAAGCAGGGCGCGACGTTGTAGAACGCGGCCGACCGGCGGATCGGCCATTCCGGCCCCTCGCCCCAGTTCCGACCCCTGTTTGAAGCATGTCCCTGATCGTCAAAATTTGCGGCCTGTCCACGCGCGAGACGCTCGACGTCGCGCTGGATGCCGGCGCTGATATGGTCGGGTTCGTGTTCTTTCGGCCGTCGCCCCGGCATTTGAGCCTCGAGACGGCCCGGGAACTCGGCAAGGCGGCCAAGCACCGCGCGGCGAAGGTCGCGCTCACGGTCGATGCGGACGATCAGACCCTCGCCAACCTCGTGGAGGCACTGCAGCCGGATCTGCTGCAACTGCACGGCGGGGAAACCGTGGCGCGGCTGCGCGACATCAAGCAGAAATTCGGATTGCCGGTCATGAAGGCGATCGCGGTCGAGACCTCGGCCGATCTCGCGACATTGCCCGGTTATGCCGATGTCGCCGACCGCATCCTGTTCGATGCCCGCGCGCCGAAGGAAGCCACCCGTCCCGGCGGCCTGGGGGCGGTGTTCGACTGGCATGTGCTGGAGAAGCTCGACCTAAAGCTGCCGTTCATGGTCTCGGGCGGGCTCACGGCCGCAAACGTCGCGGAGGCCGTGCGCCTCACCCGTGCCGGCGGAGTCGATATTTCATCCGGCGTGGAACGAACGCCCGGCGTCAAGGATCCCGAAATGATCCGCACGTTTATTCGCGCGGCGCGCGCAACAGAAGAGTTGATGGTTCGATGAGTTTGGCCAAACCCAATTCCTTCCGCAGCGGCCCCGATGAGAGCGGGCACTTCGGCATATTCGGCGGCCGCTTCGTCGCGGAAACGCTGATGCCGCTGATCCTCGATCTGGAGAAGGCCTATGCCGAGGCCAAGGCCGATCCGGCGTTCCACGCGGAGATGAACGGCTATCTCAAGCATTATGTCGGCCGCCCGTCGCCGCTGTATTTCGCCGAACGCCTGACCGAGCACCTCGGCGGAGCAAAGATCTATTTCAAGCGCGAGGAGCTCAACCATACCGGCTCGCACAAGGTCAACAATGTGCTCGGCCAGATCATGGTGGCGCGGCGCATGGGCAAGAAGCGCATCATCGCCGAGACCGGCGCCGGCCAGCACGGGGTCGCGACCGCGACGTTGTGCGCGCGGTTCGGGCTTGAATGCTTCGTCTATATGGGTGCGGTCGATGTCGAGCGGCAGCAGCCCAACGTCATCCGCATGGAGATGCTCGGCGCCAAGGTGATCCCGGTCCAGTCGGGCTCGCGCACGCTGAAGGATGCGATGAACGAGGCGCTGCGCGACTGGGTCACCAACGTGCACAACACGTTCTACTGCATCGGCACGGTGGCCGGCCCGCATCCCTATCCGATGATGGTGCGCGACTTCCAGTCGGTGATCGGGATCGAGACCCGCGCCCAGATGCAGGAGGAAGAAGGCCGCCTGCCGGATTCGCTGATCGCCTGCATCGGCGGCGGCTCCAATGCGATGGGGCTGTTTCACCCCTTCCTCGACGATCCCGGTGTGGAAATTTTCGGCGTCGAAGCGGCCGGCCACGGGCTCACGCAATTGCATGCCGCCTCGATCGCCGGCGGTCGGCCCGGCGTGCTGCACGGCAACCGCACCTATCTCTTGATGGATGATGACGGCCAGATCCAGGACGCGCATTCGATCTCCGCGGGGCTGGATTATCCCGGCATCGGCCCGGAGCATTCCTGGCTGCATGAAACCGGCCGGGTGACGTATCTGTCCGCGACCGACGACGAGGCGCTGGCGGCGTTTCAATTGCTGTCGCGGCTGGAAGGCATCATCCCGGCGCTGGAGCCGGCGCATGCGATCGCCAAGGTGATGGAGCTGGCGCCGAAGCGGCCGCGCGATCATCTGATGGTGGTCAATCTCTCCGGCCGCGGGGACAAGGACGTGCCGCAGGTGGGCGATATTCTGAAGGGCAAGAAGAAGTGACCACCCGCATCGACGCACGTTTTGCCGAGTTGAAGAAGCAGGGCCGTTCCGCTTTCATCACCTTTCTGATGGCGGGCGATCCGGATCCCGCGACTTCGCTGGAAATCATCAAGGCGCTGCCGAAGGCGGGCGCCGACGTCATCGAGATCGGCATGCCCTTCACCGATCCGATGGCCGACGGCCCGGCGATCCAGGCGGCGGGCTTGAGGGCGCTGAAGGCCGGCATGACGCTGAAGAAGACGCTGGCGATGGTGCGCGAGTTCCGCAAGGCCGACGACACGACGCCGCTGGTGCTGATGGGCTACTACAATCCGATCTACATCTATGGCGTCGACAGGTTTCTGGTCGATGCGAAATCCGCCGGCGTCGACGGCCTGATCATTGTCGACCTGCCGCCGGAGGAAGACACCGAATTGTGCCTGCCGGCGATGAAGGCCGGGCTGAACTTCATCCGGCTGGCGACGCCGACCACCGACGACAAGCGCCTGCCGGCGGTGCTCGCCAACACCTCGGGCTTTGTCTACTACGTCTCGATCACCGGCATCACCGGCAGCGCCAGCGCCGATTCCGGCGCCGTCGGCCAGGCCGTTGCCCGCATCAAGCGGCACACTGGATTGCCGGTTTGCGTCGGTTTCGGAATCCGCACGCCGGACGCCGCCCGCGCCATCGCGGAGAATGCCGACGGCGCGGTGGTCGGCACCGCGCTGGTCGACGCCTTGCGCGGCAGCCTCGATGCCGAAAACCGCGCGACCGCCAAAACCGTCGTTGCGGTGGCCGACCTGGTCGCCTCGCTGGCGCAGGGTGTGCAGGGCGCCAAACAGGCGGCGGAATAGGCCACAATTTCACTGGAAATACCCGGCAAATGTCGGCTTGCCGGGCATGGTCCGGCCCGCCATATTATTTATTGCAGGCGATTCGATCGCCATTCGGAGCGAACCATGAACTGGCTCACCAACGTCGTCCGGCCGAAGATCCGCAACATCCTGCGGCGCGAGACGCCGGAGAATCTCTGGATCAAGTGTCCTGACTCCGGGCAGCTCGTGTTCTACAAGGACGTCGAGGCCAACCAGTTCGTCATCCCCGGCTCGAACTACCACATGCGCATGGGCGCGGCGGCGCGGCTGAAATCGATCTTCGACAACGAGACCTGGTTCGACGTGGCGCTGCCCGAGGTTTCCGCCGATCCTCTGAAATTCCGCGACGAGCGCAGATACGCCGACCGCATCAAGGATGCCCGCGCCCGCACCGGGCTGAACGACGCCATCAAGGTCGGCTACGGCAAGCTCGAAGGCGCCGCCGCGGTGATCGCGGTGCAGGACTTCGACTTCATGGGCGGTTCGCTCGGCATGGCGGCGGGCGAGGCGATCGTGCGCGGGCTCGAGCTCGCGGTCGAGAAGAAATCGCCGTTCATCGTGTTCGCGGCCTCCGGCGGCGCCCGCATGCAGGAAGGCATCCTGTCGCTCATGCAGATGCCACGGACGACCGTCGGCATCCAGATGCTGCGCGAAGCCAAACAGCCCTACATCGTGGTGCTGACCAATCCGACCACCGGCGGCGTTACCGCATCCTATGCCATGCTCGGCGACGTGCAGATCGCCGAGCCCGGCGCGCTGATCGGCTTCGCCGGCGCGCGGGTGATCGAACAGACGATCCGCGAGAAATTGCCGGAAGGCTTTCAGCGCGCGGAATATCTCAAGGACCACGGCATGGTCGACATGGTCGTGCATCGGCACGATCTTCGCCCGACCCTGGCGCGCCTCTGCCGGCTGCTGACGAAGTCGCCGGCACTGGAAACCGCCTCGAAGTCAGCAGCTCCCGTCATCGCTCCGGCCCAGATCGTATCGGGCGCGGACGTGGCCGCAGCAGCACCCCACGCGTGAACGCGCCCGCGGCCGGGCGAGTGCCTCCGCTCGACGAATTGATCGCGCGGCTGTCCGGCCTGCACCCGGAGCGGATCGAGCTTGGGCTGGAGCGGATGCAGCGGCTGCTGGAGCGGCTCGACCATCCCGAACGCAAGCTGCCGCCGGTCATCCACGTCGCCGGCACCAACGGCAAGGGTTCGACGATCGCGTATTTGCGCGCGATCCTGGAGGCCGCCGGCCTGCGCGTCCACGTCTATACCTCGCCTTCATTGGTGCGGGTCAACGAACGCTTTCGCCTCGGCGGCGTTGTCGTCGGCAATGACGAACTCTACGCCGCGCTCGAAGCCTGCGAGGGCGCCAATGCGGGTGCGCCGATCACCATTTTCGAAATTGAAACCGCGGCGGCATTCTGCTTGTTCGCGCAGCATCCGGCGGATGTGCTGCTGCTGGAAGTCGGCCTCGGCGGGCGTCTCGACGCCACCAACATGATCGATGCGCCGCTCGCGACCGTGATCGCGCCGATCAGCATGGATCACACCGAGTTTCTCGGCGACACGCTGACGGCGATCGCGCGAGAGAAGGCCGGAATCATCAAGCCCGGCGTGCCGGTGATTTGCGCCGAGCAGCCGGCTGACGCTATCGCCGTGATCGAGCAGGACGCCCGGCGTGCGCGCGCGCCCCTTCATGCAGCAGGTGAGGGGTGGCACGTCAATGTCGAGCGCGGGCGGCTGGTGTACCAGGACGAGCGCGGCCTGATGGATCTGCCGGCGCCAAAACTGTTCGGCCGGCATCAGTTCGACAATGCCGGTCTTGCGATTGCGACGCTGCGCGCGCAGCACCGGTTCAGGATCGGACCGGCCGCGTTCGAGGCCGGCATCGTCGACGCCGAATGGCCGGCGCGGATGCAGCGCCTTTCCGCGGGCGCGCTGCTGGGGCATGCGCCGCAGGGCTGCGAGATCTGGCTCGACGGCGGGCATAACGCGGAAGGCGGACGCGTCGCCGCCGCAGCGCTCGGCGATCTCGAAGAGCGGGTGTCGCGACCGCTGGTCGTCATCGTCGGCATGATGGCCAACAAGGATGCCAGCGGATTCCTTGCCAATTTCGCTGGACTGACACGCCACATCATCGCGGTGCAGGTACCGGACAACGACAATGCGATGCCGGCCGACCGGCTTGCCGACGCCGCTCGCGCACTCGGCATGCGCGTGGAAACCGCCGCAAGCGTCGAAGCGGCGCTCCGCGCGCTCGCGCGGCTCGTCTACGAAGTGCCGCCGCGGATCCTGATCACGGGCTCGCTCTATCTCGCCGGCCACGTGCTTGCCGCCAACGGCACCCCGCCGCGATAGATATGCAGATGCGCTTTGCGGCGATTGCCGATGTCCACGGAAACTACCTGGCGCTGGAAGCGGTGATTGCCGACATTCGCGCGCAAGGTATCGAAGCGATCGTCAATCTCGGCGACATGGCGAGCGGGCCGCTCGACGCGCGCCGGACGATGGACGCGCTGATGACGCTCGACGCCATTCACGTGCTCGGCAACCACGACCGCTATCTGATCGACCGGCCGCCGGAAAAGATGGGATCGTGGGACCGGCCCGCTCATGCGCAGCTCGAGACCGCGCATCTCGACTGGCTGCGCGCGATTCCGCCGACCCGCGTCTACCGCGATCAGGTGTTTCTCTGTCATGCGACGCCGCAGAGCGACGAAGTCTACTGGCTGGAGACCGTGCAGCCGGACGGCACGGTACGGATGGCGTCGCTGGAGGCGATCGAGGCGGCGGCAAACGGCGTCACGCAGCGGCTCATTCTCTGCGCCCACACCCATGTCGCCCGCGCGGCACGGCTTGCCGACGGGCGCCTGGTGATCAATCCCGGCAGCGTCGGCTCGCCCGGCTATCGCGACATCCATCCATTCCCGCATGTCATCGAAGCCGGCACGCCGGACGCCCGCTACGCGATCCTGGAGCTTGCCTATGGCGAGTGGCGCGCCACCTTCCGTCATGTGCCCTACGATCACGAGGCGATGGCAAAGCTGGCGCGGGCTAACGGCCAGCCAGAGCTGGCTTCAGCGCTGGCGACTGGATGGATCCGGTAAGCGCAAAATAAAACGGCCGGCTATTGGCCGGCCGTCCCATTCAAATCAATGCTTGTCGCAGCGGTCAGACCGCAGCCGTGATCCACTGCTGCAGCTTCGCCTTCGGCGCGGCGCCGACCTGGCGGGAGGCCATCTCGCCACCCTTGAAGATCATCAAGGTCGGGATCGACATCACGCCGTATTTCGAGGCCGTCTTCGGGCTCTCGTCGACGTTCAGCTTCACGATCTTGACCTTGTCGCCCATCGCGCCGGAAATCTCGTCGAGCGCGGGCGCGATCATGCGGCAGGGGCCGCACCATTCGGCCCAGAAATCGACCACGACCGGGCCGGTCGCCTTGAGCACCTCGGCTTCGAAATCGGCGTCAGAAACCTTGCCAACGGCCATCGGAATACCTCGTTCAGTTCTGGAGAAGGCGGCCCTTGAGAATCGCCGCCGGAGATCATGCAGGCAACCTATGAACGGGTTGTTGCCGGGTCAAGCTTGGACATCCCCCCGGAAACCGGATGCCAGTTCGGCGTCCAGCGCGGGAGCAGGAATCTCCATCAATTCAGGAATTTCGGTCCAAAGTAACGCCGCCCGGACCGGCAATTGGGGATAAAGCTTCCCCAGCACCGCGCGGTAGAGGGCGAGCTGCCGGACATACCCCCTTGGCGCCTCGGCCGGCCCGCTCGGCGGGGCGTGATTGGTCTTGAAGTCGACGATCAGCACCTCGCTTGGGCTGACCACCAGCCGGTCGATTTGCCCGGAAACCAGTGCCGGCGGCCGCCCTGGCCGCTCCAGCCGGCCAACGATCGAGGCCTCGGCGCGGCTGCCCGCGCCAAATACCGGCGCGAAACGGCTGTCCCCGATCAGGGCCAGCACGGCTTCCGCCAGCGTCTCGCGGTCGCCGTCACTCCAGCCGTCGGCATTGCGGGCGAGGTATTTCAGGGCCGCGTCGCGGCGGCGCTCGCTCGCGACATCAGGCAGGGATTGCAGCAGGCGGTGCACCAGCGTGCCGCGCTGCAGGGCGTGGGCGCGCAGCTCGATTGATTCGCCGGTGCGGATGCGGTGGCTGTCCCCGGCGGCGGGATCGGACGGGCGCAGCCGGCTGTCGATGATTTGCCCCGGCGCGGCCGGGGTGTGCAGCCATTCCGGGAGCGATGGTTGGGTGCTTGCCGCAGCGTCGAGGGCAATGTCGGTCTCGGGCGTTGTGTCTTCGGCTCGCCTGTAGCTTTTCACCACGCCGTCGCCAGCCGGGATTTCGTGAAAAGCCAGGTCTGAATTCGCAAGGCCTCGCTTGACCAAATCGTACCAGGAATTCTCGCGGACGCTGTTCCTGTTGCCCGGCATGCAGCCGGCGATGATCAGCCGATCGGCCGCGCGCGTCATCGCAACATAGAGCAGGCGGCGATATTCGTGCTCGGTCTCCTCCAGCATGGCGTTGCGCGCGTTGGCCACGCAAGGCGGATCGTCGGCCTTGCGCCCAGCCCAGACCACGACCTTGCCCCCATTCCCCTGCGGCAATTGAATGAGGCGGAGGCGCTGGGTGTCCGATGGCGACGTCGTGGTGTCGGCCATGATTACCACCGGAGCTTCCAGCCCCTTGGCGCCGTGCACGGTCATCACGCGCACCTCGTCGCGCGAAATTTCCATGTCGCGCTTCACTTCGGTGTCGGCGGCGCGCAGCCAGGCCATGAAGCCCTGCAGCGAGGCCGGCGCCTTCTTCTCGTAGGACAGTGCCAGTTCAAGGAATTCGTCGAGCGCATCGTTTGCTTCGTGCCCAAGCCGGCGCAGGATGCGCGCGCGGCCCTGGTCTCCACCGAGCAGCCAGGCATAGAAGGCAAACGGCGTCTCGGTCCGGAAGCGCCGCTCGCACTCGGCGAGCCGGTCGAGTGTGTCCTTGAATTTGCTGCATTCGGTGGCGTGTGCGGTCAGGGCGTCGCGCAACGATCTCTTGCGATCCCGGGCAAGCGTGAACAGCTCGTCCTCCGTGAGGTTGAACAGCGGACTCTTCAACGCGACGGCGAGTGCGAGATCGTCCTGCGGCAGCAACAGGGCGTCGGCGAGATTCATCAGATCGATGATTGCAACGTGTTCGGTAAGTTTCAGCCGGTCGGCGCCGGCCACGGGAACGCCCGCGTGCTTCAATGCCTGGATCACGGCGTCGAACAGGTTGCCGCGGCGGCGCACCAGCACCAGCACGTCGCCATAGCTGAGGCGGCGGCGATTGCCGAGTCTTCCGGTCATGGTCCCGCCGGCAACAAGACGCCGGATCTCGCCCTGGATGCGTTTCGACAGTTTGACCTCGGCGCTCGTCAGCGGCACGCCGTCGAACGGCGCACGCCAGCCCTCGATGTCCTGCTTGTCATCGGCGACCGAAAGCTCCCAGAGGTCGATCTGGCTTGGACCTGCATCGGGCAGCCCTTCGTGCAGCGGATAGGCCTTTTCAGCATGGATGCTGCGGTAGATCGTCTCGTCGCGGAATACGTGATCGACGGATTTCAGGATCGCTTCCCCCGACCGGAAGGAATAGGTGAACGGGATGGACTCGAATCTAAGCTCGGCGTCCTCGAACCTCTTCTTCAGCTCCCACCGGCGGGCAGCGAACTCCCGCGGCGCAGCTCCCTGAAAAGAGAAGATCGACTGCTTCTCGTCGCCGACCGCGAACACGGTGCGCATCACGCCGTCACGCGCGCCCGCGCCGGCAGTGAATTCCGAGATGATATGCTCGATGATGTCCCATTGCCGGGGACTGGTGTCCTGCGCCTCGTCGATCAGCACGTGATCGACACCGCGGTCGAGCTTGTAGTGCACCCAGCCGGACGCTCCGCTGGCGAGCAGGGCCAGCGTCCTGTCAATCAGATCGTCATAGTCGAGCAGGCCGCGCTCGGCCTTTTCGCGCCGGTAGTTTGCGGCGACCGCGATCGCGATGCGCAGCAACGCTTCGGTGCGGTCGCGCGTCGTGACGGCGCGGCGCCTTTCGATCAGGGGACCCAGCCGACTCGCCTCGGCGTCGAAGCGGCTTCCGATCGCCGGATTGTCCCGGACGAAATTCTTCGTCAGCACGGATTTGCGGGGAGTGCGATCGGTGTCGGTCAGGAATACGCCGAGATATTCATCGACCTGGGCCGCGCCGGCGGCTGGCAGCGCTGCACGCAGCCGGTCTGCGTTGTCGCGCTCAGTCCTGGCTCCGGTCTGGAGCGCAAGCGCGATCTCCTCCCAGCACGACCGCGGCAGGTTGGGGCCGTCGACGACCTCCCGCTCGACGTCTTCGATGGTGTCATCGGCGGCGACCCCAAGTAGTGCCGAAACCTGCGCGACGCCAGCGTCAGCGCTGCCGGCCGCGTCGGTCCAGGCCATGAAATGATCGCGGCTGAGGCACGCCTCGCGTACGACCTCCTTGAAAGTAACGTCGGCTGCGTTAGCCATGGCGGCCAGCAGCGCGCGCCCGATTGCGCTGTCGGGTGCCCGCGAGGCATCGAGCATCACGGCGAGGCTGGCACGCTCCATCATCTCGGTCTGGTCGCGGTCGTCGAGCACGGTGAAACGAGCCGGCACGTTGGCTTCGAAGGGAAATTGCTGCAACAGGCGAGTACACAACGCGTGAATGGTTTGCACCTTGAGGCCGCCCGGTGTTTCCAGCGCCGACGCAAAGAGTTCGCGTGCGGATTTGCGCAGCTGCACAGTCGGGTGCGTGATGCCAGTGTCGCGGATCGCGGCATCGAGCGCGTCGTCGTCAAGCGTGACCCAGTGGCCGAGCGTCGCGAACACGCGCTCGGCCATATTGGCGGCGGCGGCCTTGGTGAAGGTGAGGCACAGGATCTTTTCCGGCGGCACGCCGGCGAGCAGCAGACGGATCACGCGCTGCACCAGCACGTGGGTCTTGCCGGAGCCGGCGTTGGCCGACACGAACGCGGACGCCGCGGGATCGGACGCACGGGCCTGCGCGTCACGGACGGGCGGCGGAATGGTGCGCGGAGCCTTCACCACTCCTCCAGCGCAACGCCGCCGGCGGCGGACCATTCCTTGACACGGGCGAGGTTGTCATAGTCGCCGTAGCGGGCGGTCCACATCGACAGGACCAGCGATCGATACGGCTCATCCGGGTTCTCGAACCGGCGGATCAGCGTCTCGAGCTGTGCCCGCGCATAATCGGCCGCCTCATCGGGCGGCTGCGGCGTGTCGCTCGGCTTGATCTTCAACTCCAGCGTCTTGTGCTCGCCCGGCGGATTGTTGCCGCTCAGCCGGACATAGGCAAGCTCGCTGACGGAAGAACCCGCATCGATCTTGTCAAAGCCGCCACCACGGAGGATGGCCGCCTCCAGCGTGAGCTGCGGACATAATCCCATCCGCACCTGCTTCGCCGTCGGCGGCGCCCCTGTCTTGTAGTCCAGGATGGCGTAGCTGCCGTCGCGGCGGCGTTCGATACGGTCGGCACGCGCCGTCAGTACGAATTTCCGGTCGTTGCCGAGCGCGATCTCGATGTCGCCCTTGATCTCGGCGACAATCGTGGCGATGTCGCCGCGCCGCGCGGTTTCCCAATCGGCGAACCAGCGCGCGATGCGCTGAAACCGCGGCCACCACAATGCTCGCGCTTCCGGCCGCTCCATCAGTGGCTTGAAATGCTTTTCGCCAATGCTGCGCAACGTGGTCACGATGTCGAAAGGCAATCCGTCGGAATAAGTCTGCGTGAACTCGCCGAGCGCGGCGTGGATGGCAGAGCCGCGATCGGCCGCCGACAGCGGCATGTCGACGGGATCAAGCGGGTCCAGCCTGAGAATGTGGCGGGCATAGATCGTGTAGGGATCGCGCAGCCAGTCCTCGATCGCGGTGACCGAGAGCTTTGTCGGGCGCGTCTCGCGCGGCGGCCTGGGCTGCGGCTGCTCGACCGGCTTGACCTCTGCAGGCTGGTCGATCGCGCCGGCGTAGCGAACATATTTATCGCCGGCCGCTTTCGCCGCCTTCCAGCGCTCCTCGCCCGCGACGGCTTCCAGCCGGTGCAGGAAGCGCGAGGCGACTGCCGGGGCACCGCCGACCTTGGCCGAATGGGTGAGGATCACCTCCTCATGGCCAAGCAACTGAGAGAAGTCGTGCGCAGAAAGGCCGATGCGGCGTTCCGGAAGGTCGAGACCGAGTTCATGACGCATCGGCCGGCTCAGCCAGGGGTCGACGCGAGGCGCCGGCGGCCAGACGGTTTCGACCAGTCCGCCCAGGATGACGCGATCGGATTCCGTCAGCCGCGCTTCCAATTGGCCGAAGATGTGGAGTTGCGCGCTCGGCAGTTCCCGCCGCCGCACCAGGCGGTCTGCAAAGGCGGCCTGGAACACCTCGGCGTAGTCGCCAGCCTCGACCATCAGGCCGATCTTCTCCTGCCGGCCGAGCAAATCGTCGAACGCGGCCGCGAGTACGAGCCCATCCGGCCCCTCGAACGCGGTGGCGACACCGTCCTCGTCGGCGGAGAGATGCACCAGCGTCTCGCGATGGCGCTGCGCGAGTTCGGCGAAATCAGCCGGTCGGGAGCCAGGAAAGCCTTCCAGCGGCGTCAGCGCCTTGCGGAATGCAGCGATCAGGGCTTGCGCCCGGTCGAGTTCGTGGTCTCTCAGCCGCACACGCGGCTCGGCATGGTGCAGTGAGGAGATTTCGCCCCCGCGCAACTTGCGCAGTTCGTCGCGGAAGCGCACGAAATCGGCGGCCAATCCACTGCTGCCGGCCTGCGGTCGTGTGCCGCGCAGCAGTGAAAGCTCGAGCACTTCGATGTCGCGCTTCAACGCGTCATGCATGCTGCCGAGCCGGAACATCGGGTGCTTGAGCAGGGCCAGCAGGGTTGGCGGCTCCAATCCTTTTGTCGCGGCTTCCGCCACCAGCCGCGCAAAGATGCCGGCCGGCGTTTCCATCAGCGCGTCGCCACCGGAATCGTTGAATTCGAGATTCCAGCGGCCGAGCGCCGCCGTCACCCTTCGCGCCAGCGCGCGGTCCGGCGTCACCAACGCCACCGACTTGTCCAGATGCCGCGCCTCCCGCATTGCAACCGCAATTGCGAGCGCCTCCATCTCCGGATTTGGCGCCTCGACCACGGCGAGCTTGTCGGTGCCGGCGGCGATCTGCGCCGCGATATCGAGCCGTTTCAACCGATCGTGCCATTCCGAGGTAGCGCTCCACGGCCGCATCGCCTCGGATGCCAGCACCTCGCGACCGCCCTGTGCAGGCTTCCCGAGGATTGCGACATCGCCGCGCTTGATGCCGAAGCGCGACAGCAGCACGTGCATCGCATATTGCGGATGGTTGGAGGCAGGCGGCGCCGTGAAGGCGCCTTTGGCATTCTTGACGCCACCGATCGATCGCCAGGCGTCGTCATCGAGGTCGGTATCGAGGCCCGGCAGCACCACCGCGCCGTGCGGCAGCCCGGCAACCGCCTGCAGGAATTTTGCCGTGGAGGGCATCGATCCGGTGGAGCCCGCGGCGATCACGGGGCCATCGTATTGCCTTGTGAGGCGCTCAGCTTCCGCATCGATCAAGAGGTCGCGGCGCGCGGCGGGTTCGATCCTGTTGGTTTCGGCAAGAAAGGCCGGCCAGAAGTCGCGGGCGATCCTCAGGAAATCCAGCGAGTGTTGCCAGTATTTGTCGAACTGGTCAGGCACAAGACGGTCAAGCGCGCTCCAGTCGACGCGGCGTGTCACCATGTCGTCCATCAGCCGCGCAAGGTCGCCGGCTAGTGCAAGCGTGGAGGCAGGGCCGCCGACCACCAGCGGCGACAGCACCGGCCGTTTGGCCCAGGCGGCGACAAGTCTCGCCAGCACCAACCGGCGTTCGAGGTCGCCGAGTTTGGGTGGAACGTCCAGCGGGGCGATCCCGCCGGGCTCGGAATCTTCCGAGAAGGCAAGCTCATCCTCATCGATGTCGCCGAGTGCGACGATGCACGGCAAAATCGCGGCATCCCTACCGAGCACATCCAGGAAGATGCTGTGCGCCAGCCGCCCCGCGCGACGGGTCGGAAGATAAAGCGTTGCCGCTGCCAGCCGCTCCGGCTGCGCGCGGGCCTCGAAGCCATCGACCAGCCGGCCATCGACCAAGGCGGAGATGACGGTACGCAGGAACGGCGCGGATAGGGGAACGCTGAAAACGCGCATCGGAACCCTGATTCGGAAGATCGGGGTGCATCATGGCACGGGCGAATTTCGGGTGCGATTTTTAATTGGTCTACAAATCGTCATCCGCGGGCTTGACCCGCGCGTCCATCTTCAGAAAAGCATTTTTCGAAGAGGATGGATTGCCGGGTCAGGCCCGGCAATGACGGCAATTTGCAACCGCCGCGCTTACGCCACGCTTTCCAGAAACGCCTCTTCCGCCGCACCGATGGCGTCGGGGGTTCCGACATGCATCCAGACGCCGTCGAGGCGCAGGCCGAACAGCCGCTCCTGCTCGTTGGCGCGGTCGAACATCCTGGTCAGCGAGAACTCGCCCGCCGGCGCGTCGGCGAACAGCGACGGCGACATGATCGCCGCGCCCGCATAGACGAAGGGAACCACCTGATGCTCCCGCCGCTTGCGCAGCGCGCCATCGGGAAGCATGGAGTAGTCGCCGCGGCCGCCATAGCCGATGCTGCTCGTGGTCGGCGCCATCAACAACAGGATATCCATGCGCTCGGGATCAAAGGTCTCGGCGAGCCGCGCCAGATTGGGCCGCACGCCATCGATCCATAGGGTGTCGGAGTTGACATGGAAGAACGGGTCGGGGCCGAGCAGAGGCAGCGCCTTGACGACACCGCCGCCGGTGCCGAGCACCTGGTCACGCTCATCCGAGATGATCACGCGTGGCCGCGCGCGCGGGGCGGTGTGCGCGATGATCTGGTCGGGCAGATAGTGCACATTGACGACGGCTTCGCCGACGCCGGCTTCGGCGAGCTTGTCGAGCACGTGGTCGAGCAGCGGACGCCCCGCCACGGGCACCAGCGGCTTCGGCATCCTGTCGGTCAACGGGCGCATGCGCACGCCGAGGCCGGCAGCGAGGACCATGGCTTTGGTGGGTCTGACGGACATGATGCAGGCTTCTCGAAGCGTTATTCTCTTTGAATCACAAAATCATAGCACGGCGATTCGCGTCGCGCACCGACCCTCGATGCCATAGCCGTCCCAGATGACGGTTATGCGACCAGCGGGCGGCCGGATCAGGCTTCCGCATCCTGCGCCGAGCGCCTGGCGCCCTTTTTCTTCTTTTCGCCCGTTTTCAGGAAATTGACGCCGATCTGGTCGCCGTTGACCCATGACAGTTCGCAACGGCGATAGGCGAGACCCGTGGACGACAACAGCAGGAAGAATTCCTTGAGATGCAGCCCCTCGACCGAACCTTCGACGGTGAGCTTGCCGCCCGTCTCTGAAACATCTTCCAGGGTGCACTCGCGCCGCCAGGTGCCGTCGATGCCCATCATATGCGCCGGGATGCCGCGTTCGAATGTGACGCGCTCGCCCTTGCGCCGTTCAGTCGTCGCCATTCACTTGCTCCAACCTGTCAAGCAGCCGCGCGCCCCGCGCTTGGCGGCAGGGTCTGGCCGCACACTAAAGCCAGGCTGGCTAATAACCGGTAAATTACGGTGGCGGCGGAGGGACGTTGGCCGCGTACCATTCCCTGATGGGGGCGAGCGCGGGGTGGGCCAGTGAACGGCCCAGATAGGTCCAGATCCGCGGCTGATGGCGCAGATATTGGGGCTTGCCATCGCGCCGGTTGAGCCGTGCAAAGGTCCCGAGCAAACGCGTGTTGCGCTGCGCAGACATGATCGCATATAGCTCGGCGAAGCCGGCGGGATCGAAACCCGCCTCGGAGGCGAGCCGCGCCTTGATGTAGCGGGTCAGCAGCGTGAGCTCGAGCTGTTCGGGCACGTCGATCCGCGCGTCCTGCAGCAGCGACACCAGATCGTAGGCGGCCGGGCCCATGACCGCGTCCTGGAAGTCGATGACGCCTACCTTCGCGATGCCCTGCCGTTCGCCGAGCCAGATCAGATTGGGCGAATGGAAATCCCGCAATACCCAGGTCCTTTCAGCGGATGCAGGCTTGCTCAGGAGATCGCGCCACATCGCGACGAATTCGCCGTGCAGGTTTTCGGTCAGCTCGCGGCCGCGGTCCGGCAGATACCATTCCGGCATCAGCCCGACCTCGACCAACCATGCATCGGTGTCGAAAGCGGGAATGGTGTAGGTGAGCTGCGGCGTCAGCGGCAAAATCTCGGGCAGGGTTTGCCGGTGCAGCGCTGCCAGCATGTCGGTCGCGGCTTCATATCGCTCGGCGATCGGTGCGGGCGGATTGCCCTCGACAAAACCCTCGCTGCCGAAATCCTCGGTAATCAGGAATCCCGCCTCGAGGTCGGCGTGGTGGATCGCGGGCGCCGAGAATCCGCGCTCGCGCAAGGCGCCGTCGAGCGCGACAAACGGCTTGACGTCCTCGGCCAGATGCACGGCGGCGCTGTACGACTTGCCGTCATAGATTGCCGGCCCGTCGGGTCGTCGCGGCGAGTTCATCAGGATGACCACGCCGTCATCGCGGACGAGCCGGGCATAGGAACGCGTCGAGGCGTCGCCGGCCATGCGCAGGCGCCCGGCCTCGGCATAATCCGCGCCGTCGAGAAATTGCCGCAGCGCCTGCAGCCGTGTGACCTGGGCCGCGGCCTTGCCATGACCAGTGATCTCGGCGGCGCGCGCGGTCGATCCGAGCGCCGGCCGGTGGCTCAGGGAAATGTCGATGCGGTCGGCCGGCAGCGCCGATGGCGCGCGCTCCGGCCATTCGATCAGTGCCACCGTGCCTTCCGGCAGTGGCGACAGGCCGATCTCTTCCAGTTCATTGGGATCGTTGACGCGGTAGAGGTCGGCGTGCAGCAGCGGAAAAGGCGGCAGGTCGTAGGCCTGCACCAGCGTGAAGGTCGGGCTTGGAACCTCGAGCGCGTCGTCACCGGCGAGATAGCGGATCATCGCCCGCGCCGCGGCGGTCTTGCCGGCGCCGAGGTCGCCGGACAGGGTGATGACGTCGCCGGGGCCGATCAGCAAAGCGAGATCGGCCATCAGATGCGCGGTCGCCGCCTCGTTCGACAGCGCCAGCGAGAATGTCGTGGGAGCGGTCATTCCGCGGCGTTGCGGTGCGCGGCCTGATCGATCGGGAAGTCGCAGGTCACGCTCGTGCCCTTGCCGACCACCGAATCGACGCGCACCTTGCCTCCGTGCAGTTCGACAAAGGAGCGCACCAGCGACAGGCCGAGACCGGCGCCGCGGTGCCGCGAGCCGTGCGAGTGGCTTTCGAACCAGTCGAATACCTTGTCCTTGACGTCGGGCGGAATGCCCGGACCGGAATCGGTCACGGTGAACACGATGTTATGCTCGCTCCGCCGGGCGCTGAGGCCGACGGTCGCATCCTGCGGCGAGAACCCCACGGCGTTGGCCAACAGATTATACAGCACCTGCACCACGCGGCGCTCGTCGCCGACAAAACTGCCGATATTGGGATCGACGTCGACCTTGAGCCGGATGCGGTCGGTGGCGAGACGGTCCTGGATGCCTTCGGCGGCGGCCTCGATGGTCTTGCGGATGTCGATCGAGCCGAGATTGAGCGACATCGCGCCGGCGTCGATGGTGGCGAGGTCGAGGATGTTGTTGATGATCGCCAGCAGCGCGTTGGTCGAAGTCGTGATGTAGCCGAGATACTCGGCCTGTTTCGGCATCAGCGGGCCGGTGACGGGGTCGCTCAGGAAATGCGCGAAGCCGATGATGGTGGTCAAGGGCGAGCGCAGTTCGTAGGACACGTGGTGGACGAAATCGACCTTCATCTGGTCGGCGGTCTCCAGCGCCTCGTTGCGCTCGCGCAGCGCCCGCTCGACATTCTCGGTGTCGGTGATGTCCTGGAAGGTCAGCATGGTGGCGCCGTCGGGCAGCGGCATGGTCATGCAGTCCAGCACGCTGCCGTCCTTGCGCTCCAGCTTCAGCGGCACCTCGACCCGGTTCTCGATCCGCGTAATCGCCTCGCGCAGCGTCCGCCAGGTGGCGGCGTCATCGAACAGCGGCTTGCACCAGGTCTCGACCGTCTCGATATGCGGCTGTTCGCTCAGCGCGTCGGGCGACAGCTTCCACATCCTGGCGAAGGCCGGATTGAACAGTTGCGCGCGGCCATTGCTGCCGAACACCGCGACCGCTTCGCCGAGGTTGTCGAGCGTCTCACGCTGCACCCGGATCAGACCGTCGAAACGCCGCGCCAGGTCGAGGCTTTCGGTGACGTCGTCGAACAGATAGGTGACCCCGCCTTCGGGGTTCGGCGTGGTGACGACGCTGACCGCGCGGCCGTCCGGGAGATACCAGGTATCCTTGGTCGGCTCGACCGCGCGATAGGCCTCGTGCAGCTTGGCCTTCCAGGCCCGGAAATCCGGCTGTTCGGGGACTTTGCGCGCGGCGCGCAGGCGATCGAGCACGCTGGAATCGTCGGGATTGCCATCGAGAAAGGCGCGGTCGAGGTCCCATAGCCGGCGATAGGAATCGTTGTAGAACGCCAGCCGCCGCTGGCCGTCGAACACGGCCACGCCCGAGGAGAGCTGATCGAGCGTGCGGCGGTGCGCCTCCGCCATCCGCACCAGCGCCGCGCGCAGGCCGCTGGCTTCGCCGGCATCGATGGCGATGGCGGCGTTGCCCGCGTTGAGGGTCAGGGCATGGACGTCGTAGACCCGGCGCTCGCCGCCGACCACGATCGGCAGCCGTGCGGCGAAGGCCGAATTGCCGCTCAGCGCCCGGCTGACTTCGTCGCGCTGGTCGCTTTCGAGCAGTTCGAGGTTGCGATGGATCGCATCCGCGACGCTGCTGGCCTCGGTCGCCTTTGCATAGGCTGCGTTGGCATAGCGAAGCTCGCCTTGTTTGCTCCTGGCCCAGATCGGCCACGGCACTGCGGCGGCGAAATCGCGCAACAGCTCGGTTTCTTCGAGCAAGGTCCTGTAGCGCAGGTTTGCTTCCGCCAGTTCCCGGCGGACGCCGCCGAGTTCGCGAATCCGGACAATGGCCTGGCCGCCGATCGCGCGCCCCATGGCTTCGATCGAACGTCCGTTCGAGGTCGACAAATTGAGCAGAAAACCTTCGCCGGCCTCGCGCAGCGCGTCGACCGCGTGGTCCATCTGCAGCGCCGGTTCCGGCGGCAGCCAGGTTCCGAAGGCGAGCAGGCGCTGCGGCTGCGACTCCTGTGGCATCAGCAGCAAAACGTCGCCGGTGATTTCCGGGCGATCGTCGCCTGCCGCCCACGAAATCAGGATCTGCGGTTCCGCGAACAGCAGCGCCCGGAAGCGATCGGCCTGAGCCTGCAATTCCCCGATACCGGCCCGCAGCCGCGCCTCGCCTGTGGCGGCGCGGACACGGGTACGCATCAGGAGGACCGCCGACAGCACGGAAAAGCCGAGCAGCGCCAGCGCGGTCGTAAGCACCGCGAATTCCTGGCGATTGAGGTCGAGGGAGGCCGAAATTGTATCCAGCAGCGATGGATCGCTGGCATGAGCCGGCGCGATCGCCCCGAATGCGGCGGTGGCGAGTGCGATCAGGCCGTTGCGTGCCAGTGATGTGCACGACAGCAAGGTCCGACGCATCGTACCGATCACGCCCGACATATTTGCCCCAAACCGCACAAACTTACGCCCGGCGACCCCCGCCGTGCGAATCGGAAGACAATATCCCCTTCGGGAGTCAGCGGGTAAGAGTCCAGACCGTGAACGCGAAATCAGGCGGACAAAAATGCGGGATTGAACCTGATCGGCGCGATACTTTGCGTGATTTAGCGCCCGGTCGAACCAAACCCGCCGCTGCCTCGCTCGGTCGACGACAGTGAGACTACGGGAACCAGTTCCGCCCGGACCACCGATGCGATCACCATCTGCGCGATACGCTCGCCGCGGCGAATTTCAAGCGGCGCGGCGCCATGGTTGATCAAGAGCACGCCGATCTCGCCGCGATAATCGGCATCGACGGTGCCGGGCGCGTTCAGCACGGTAACGCCGTGCTTGGCCGCAAGGCCGGAGCGCGGACGGACCTGCGCCTCGTAGCCCGGCGGCAGCGCGATTGTAAGTCCGGTCGGGACGAGCGCGTACTTTCCCGGCGCCAGCACCAGCGGTGAGGCTTCAGGAACCGCGGCCAGCAGGTCCAGTCCCGCCGCGTGCGCGCTCTGATAGGCCGGCAGCGCCAAGCCCTCGCCATGCGGCAATTGCCTGATTTCGACTGTGACGTTTGAGCTCACGAGGCCTTCCCGACGGTTTCGGCGATCCGCGCCACCAGAGCGGTTGCGACTTCTTCCTTGCCCATCACGGGCCAGGAGTTGACATGAATATCCGCGCCGTCGCGGGTCAGAAGGTGCACCGTGTTGCGGTCGCCGCCCATCACGCCGGTCGCCGGCGAGACGTCGTTGGCGACGATCCAGTCGCAGCCCTTGCGCGCGAGCTTTGCCTTGGCGTTGTCGATCAGATGTTCGGTCTCGGCGGCAAAGCCGATCACCAACGGTGGCCGCCTGTCCTTCAGCCTGGCAACCGTCGCCAGGATGTCGGGATTTTCGACGAGCTGCAGTGGCGGCATGCCTGCGGACGTCTTCTTCAGTTTCTGGTCGCCCTCATTGGCGACGCGCCAGTCGGCCACCGCGGCGGCAAAGATCGCGATATCGGCCGGCAACGCGGCTTCCACCTGGCGCAGCATGTCGCACGCGGATTCCACATGCCTCACGGTGACGCCTTTGGGGTCGTCGAGATCGACCGGGCCGGCAACCAAAATGACGTCGGCGCCGGCGGTTTGCGCCGCCGCGGCGATGGCAAATCCCTGTTTGCCGGAGGAGCGATTGGCGATGTAGCGCACGGGATCAATCGGTTCGTGCGTCGGGCCTGCGGTGATCAGGACGCGCTTTCCCTTGAGTGGTCGCGGCTGCGGCGGCCTCAGCAGAGGCTCGGCGGCGGCCGCGATTTCCAGCGGTTCCGCCATGCGGCCAACGCCTGCTTCACCGGCCTCGGCCATTTCGCCGGCATTGGGCCCGACCATGGCGATGCCATCGCGCTGCAGCTGTGCGACGTTGCGGCGGGTGGCGGCATTGTTCCACATCAAGGGGTTCATCGCGGGCGCCAGCAGGATCGGACCCTTGGCCGCGAGCAGGATGGCGCTGGCGAGATCGTCGGCATGGCCGCCTGCCATCTTCGCCATCAGGTCCGCCGTCGCCGGCGCCACCACGATCAGATCGCACTCGCGCGCCAGCCGGATATGGCCGGCGTCGAACTCGCTCTCGGCGTCGAACAGGTCGGTGTAAACGCGCTCGTGCGACAGCGCCGAAGCCGACAGCGGCGTGACGAATTGCTGCGCGGCCTTGGTCAATACACAGCGGACCCGAATGTTGCGCTCTTTGAGCCGCCGGATCAGGTCCAGCGACTTGTAGGCGGCGATGCCGCCACCGACGATCAGGGTGACGCGCGCCTGGTCCGATCCGACTTGCTGCGCGGTAGCGCGGGAAGGGGCCTCCGCGGGGGGTGGGGCAGCCGAGGCCGCGGCCGGGAAGTCGAAGGGCACGCCTTCAATGGTCTGGCGCAGGATCACCCGGACTTCCTCCTCCACAGAGCGGCCATTTTGGGCCGAGCGCAGCCGGAGATAGGTCTTGATGGCCTCGTCGAGCTTTCGGATGGTCAGGCTGGCCATGGGCGGTCTCGGGATGGTTTGATAGCAATGATATCACATTGTGATTGCATTGCTATCACAATTGCCGGACTGCGAACAGGATAGCAATGAAAGTCGCGGCGATGATCCAGAGCGCCAGGGTGCGCCAGCGGCTCTTGCGGCCCTCAGTTCGCCCCATGGCGGCGATCGTCTCCGGCGACAGCGTGAGCCCTTCCCGGGTCATGGTCTCCAGCTGCTCCAGCACGGCGACCGACCGCGCCGCGATCGTCGGCAGCCCCGTCAACACGCGGCCGAGTTCGCCGGCGCCCGACATCGCGCCCTGGATGCGGCCCACGGGACCGAGATTGCGCTCGATCCACTCGCGCACCACGGGATCGGCGGTCTTCCAGATGTCGAGTTTCGGGTCGAAGCTGCGCGCGACGCCCTCGACCACCACCATGGTCTTCTGCAGCAGGATCAGCTCGGGACGGGTCCGCATGTCGAACAGGCCGGTAACCTCGAGCAGCAGCGTCAAGAGCTTCGCCATCGAGATTTCTTCGGCGATGCGGTTGTGGATCGGCTCGCCAATGGCGCGGATGGCTTGCGCGAAATTCTCGACCGAATGATGCGGCGGCACGTAGCCGGCCTCGAAATGCACTTCCGCGACGCGGCGATAATCGCGGGTGATGAAACCCAGCAGGATTTCGGCGAGGAAGCGCCGTTCCTTCAACCCGAGCCGACCCATGATGCCGAAGTCGACCGCGACCAGGCGTCCGGCGTCGTCGAGAAACAGATTGCCGGGGTGCATGTCGGCGTGAAAGAAGCCGTCGCGCAGCGCATGGCGCAGGAAACTCTGGATCACCTTGCGGCCGAGGTCGGGCAGATCGACGTTGGCTTCCTCGAGCCGCGCGTGATCGCTCAGCGCGATGCCGTCGATCCATTCCATGGTGAGAACGTTATGCGCGGTGCGATCCCAGTCGACTTCTGGTACGCGAAAATCCGGATCGCCGTTGGTGTTCTCCGCCATCTCCGACAGCGCCGCGGCCTCCAGCCGCAGGTCCATCTCCATCGCCACCGAGCGGGACATCGTATTGATTACCTCGACCAGCCGCAGCCGCCGCGCTTCGGCTGAATAGGTCTCGGCGTTATGGGCGACAAAGAAGAAATCGCCGAGGTCGCGGCGGAATCGCGCGGCGACGTCAGGTCGGAGCACCTTCACCGCCACCGATTTTCGCACGCCGTTATGTTCGGTTTCGCCGCGATGCACCTGCGCGATCGAGGCGGCGGCCACCGGAGGGCCGAGGCTGACAAACGCCTGCGCCACCGGGCGCTCCAGCGACTGCGCGATCACGGCTTCGGCCTCGCTTTGCGAAAATGGCGGCAGCCGGTCCTGCAGGGCTTCCAGATCGCGCGCCATCACGACGCCGACGACGTCGGGCCGGGTGGCAAGAAACTGTCCGAGTTTCAGATAGGCCGGCCCCAACCGGGTCAGCGCGCGTGACAGCCTGGGGCCGGATTTGGCGCCTGGACGCTCGACGATCCGCGCCAGCCGCAGCGCCAGCTGCCCGGGCGGCGGCACCAGCGACGGATCGACCACCCCGAATACGCCCTCGCGCGCGAACACGAAACCGGCGCGGGCGAGCCGCGCGATGTGGGTCAGGGCTGAAATCACAAACGCCAGCCCGAATGCAATGCCACGATGCCGCCCGAGAGGCTTTGCCAGGTGACGCGGGAAAAGCCGGCGCCGCGGATCATCTCGGCAAACGCGTTCGGCTTGGGAAATTTACGAATGGATTCGACGAGATATTGATAGGATTCGGCGTCGCCGGTCACGGCGCGGCCGAGCGGCGGGATCACCTTGAACGAAAACAGGTCGTAAATCCGGTCCAGCCCGGGAACGTCGACGGTGGAGAATTCCAGGCACAAGAACCGCCCGCCGGGCCTGAGCACCCGATACGCCTCACGCAACGCCAGGTCGATCCTCGGCACGTTGCGGATGCCGAATGCGATGGTGTAGCCGTCGAAATGGCGGTCGGGAAAGGCCAGCGCCTCGGCATTGCCTTCCACGAAGGACACCCGGTCGTCGAGATGGCGCGCCGCGGCACGCTCGCGGCCGACATCGAGCATGTCGGAATTGATGTCGCAGACGGTGGCGCGAAAACCGGGGCCCGCCGCCTTGGCGGCGCGGAAGGCGATGTCCCCGGTGCCGCCGGCGACATCGAGCAGCGCAAACGGCGCGTCGCCACGCGGCGGATTGAGCGCGTTAATCATGATGTCTTTCCAGACCCGGTGCAGGCCCGCCGACATCAGGTCGTTCATCAGGTCGTAGCGGGACGCCACGCTGCGGAACACGTCGTTGACCAGCGTCTGTTTTTCACCCAGGGGGACGTCCCTGAAGCCGAAATGCGTGGTTTGGTCCGGCCGATCCATGTCTTTACGCCCTCAAACTGATCGCGGCCGGACCATAGCCCGCCCGCCGCAATGTCGCTATCACGTCGGTATCTAGCGCATGATCCGCCAAAGTGTGAGCGGTTTGGCGAAAAGATCATGCGCAAATTCGTTAATTTGGAGCGCGATCGGACGCAAAACCGTATATTACACCTTTCCTGATCGCGCTCCGTGTGAACGCCCATCCATGCCCGAATTGCCCGAAGTCGAGACCGTCCGCCGCGGCCTGCAGCCCGTCATGGAAGGATCCCGGATTGTGAGACTGGAAGTCAGGCGCAAAGACCTGCGGTTTCCGTTCCAGCGCGATTTTGTCGCGCGGCTGGCCGGGCAGACCGTGACCGGTCTCGGGCGCCGCGCCAAATACCTGATGGCGGACCTTGCCTCCGGTGACGTTCTTCTGATGCATCTGGGCATGTCGGGTTCGTTCCGCGTCGTCAAGGACGACGATGCGAGCACGCCGGGTCAATTCCATCACGCGAGGGCCAAGGACGGCGCGCATGATCATGTCGTATTCCACATGTCGTCGGGCGCGGCGATCGTGTTCAACGATCCGCGCCGCTTCGGCTACATGAAGGTCATTGCCCGCAAGGCGATCGAGGAGGAGCCGTTATTGAGCGGCCTCGGCCCCGAGCCGCTCGGCAATGAATTTGATGCGGCGATGCTGGCAAACTCCTGCGCCAACAAGAAGACCAGCCTGAAGGCGGCGCTGCTCGACCAGCGCGTGGTGGCGGGGCTCGGCAACATCTATGTCTGCGAGGCGCTGTTTCGTGCGCACCTGTCGCCGCGACGGCTGGCGGCCACGCTCGCGACCAAAAAGGGTGACTCCACCGATCACGCCAGGCATCTGGTCACGGCGATCCACGCGGTGCTGAACCAGGCCATCAAGGCCGGCGGCTCGTCGCTGCGGGATCACCGCCAGACCTCGGGTGAACTCGGCTATTTCCAGCATTCGTTCCAGGTCTACGACCGTGAGGGCGAGACCTGCCAGACCGCCGGCTGCAGCGGCATCGTCAAACGCTTTACGCAGAACGGGCGTTCGACCTTCTGGTGCCCGAAATGCCAGAAGTAATTCGCGACGCCAGACCGGGCCCCGGCTGGCCGGCAGCGCGGGCAAGGCGCGCTCACAATATCTGGACGCAGCTGTAGAAGCTGTAGGCCGAGACCGTCAGCGCCAGCAGGAAGCCGCAGAGAAAGCCGATCATGCCGAGCACGATGGTCGCTGCCGCAAGACGCCGCGCGGGCACGGAGAAATTGTGGGTGAGGATCGTCATGTGATTTCCTTTCAACAATCAAAACATGGAAATGAGTTGGTCGATCGACACGCGCGCGCAGGCGCCGAACGGCAGCAACCGGAATTTAATGGCGCAAAGTGGATAGATAATCGACCGCACCACGGAGAGAGTGGTGCCGAGATCCGTGCTGCGCGACAGTGTTGCGGCGAACGCCGGCGATAAACAGAGGCCGAGGATAGCGAGTGCGCAAAGCGCCCCGATCCCCGCCAATGCGGCGATGTTTTGTGCGTTAATTGGCTTCATAACATGTCCTGGCTGGCAAAATCCTGCTCCGCGAGCTCGCGCCTCGCTGCTTCGTCTGTCGCTGCGCGGTGCTCATTGCCCCGCCAGATACGGGGGCATCGGCGACGCTGCCAGTTCAGGAACTGAATCCTGCCGATACAGAAACTGAACTGGAAAACGCCACCGCCCGGCCATAGCTTCGCTGCGAAACCCGCTGCGGAGGAAAACATGACCACAGGCAGCTACCAGCAATTCTGCCCAGTCGCGATGGCCGCGGAGATACTGTGCACGCGCTGGACCATCATTCTGCTGCGCGAGATGTTCGCCGGCTCGACGCGCTTCAACGAATTGCGCCGCGGCGTTCCGCGGATGTCGCCGGCGCTGCTCTCGCAGCGCCTGAAGGAGCTCGAAGCGGCCGGCATCGTCGCCCGCGCGGCGTCAGGTACCGAACCGGCCGTGTCCGAATATCGGCTGACGGAATCGGGACGCGATCTCGGCCCGCTGGTGGAGGCCTTCGGCATATGGGGGCAGCGCCGGATCGAATCGAAACTATCGCTTCAGCATCTCGATGTGGATCTGCTGATGTGGGATATGCGGCGAAACCTCAACGCCACGCCGATGCCGGCGCGGCGCAGCGTGGTGGAGATCGTCTATCCCGAACTGCCGTCGGCGCAGCGGCGCTGGTGGCTGATCGTCGATCCCGGCACCGGTGTAGACTTGTGCAAGATCGATCCCGGCCTTGACGTCGACCTTTACGTATCGGCGGACCTGCGGAGCATGACGGCGATCTGGCTCGGCCTCGATACCGTGCGCGCAGCCGTGGCCAATCACAGGATGGTGCTGACGGGAAGCCGCCAGCTCGCTTCCTCGATGCAAACCTGGCTCGGCCTCAGTCCCTTTGCCAGGGAGCGCAAGCTTGCGAGCTAGCGATCGCCGGACACTGCGGCGTGAAACGGTCGCAGTACAGTTCGTGAACTGGATCACGATCTGGATCTGCCGATAATCCGACGGACTGATGATCCAGCAACGGAGAAAAATCATGAGTTACATCGGAAGCTGTTTTTGCGGCGCCGTCAAAATCGAAGTGACGGGCGCACCGGAAGCCATGGGCTATTGCCACTGCAATTCCTGCCGTTCCTGGTCGGCGTCGCCGGTCAATGCCTTCACGCTCTGGAAGGCGGACGCGGTAAAAATCACCGCGGGAGCCGAACATGTCGCGACGTACCAGAAGACGGCGTTCAGCCAGCGCAAATATTGCGAGCTCTGCGGCGGACATCTGATGGCCGGCCACCAGCCCGTCGGACTGGTCGACGTCTACGCCGCGACGATTCCGACGCTGAAATTCGTCCCCGCCGTCCACGTCAACTACGCCGAGACGGTTCTGCCGATGAAGGACGGATTACCGAAGATGAAGGACTTTCCGGCCGAATTGGGTGGCTCCGGCGTGTTGGTGCCGGAAATGTCGGCAGCCTGACCGGCCACGATGCGGCGCGCTCCCGCTTCGTCAGGCGGGGCGGAAGCGCGCTGGCATCGTTTGCTATAAACCGCTCCACGAAACCAGCGCTGCCGTTCCCGCGCGGGCTTTCAGGAACATCGCGGGAACGATTTCGGGCGAGACCGGCAGTTCGCTGGGGATCAGCTGCTCTTCCACCGCGACGTCGGCATAGAGCCGGCTCTCGATCCAGTGCCAGAGGTCGCGAATCTCCTCGGCCGATTTGCCAGCCGGCGCCAATTCGCTCACCGCCAGTCCTGCGTTCAGCGCATCCTGATGATCGTTGCGCATGACGATGAACGGCTTGGCGACGATCTCGGGAATATCGAGCGCGGCTTCGTCGCCCAGCGCGGTGGCGGCATTGCTGATGCGGTGGCCGCGGATCGGGGTCTGGTTGAGCACGAAGCCGAACGGCTTCCTCCAGATGCGGGCGAGTTCCAGCGTCGAGACGGTCGCTTCGATATCGACAATGCTCGGGCGCACCGGGATCAGGCAAAAATCGCTGTAGCGGATGGCGGCCGTGGTCGCGGCGCTGATGCCGCCGGCGGTGTCGACGATCGTCACGGTCAGGCCGCTGCGCTGCAAAGCCTGCAGACGAGGTTCGAGCTCCAGGGCGTTGTAGACCGGCTCCACGATGGGCGCGGGATCGGCGCGGCGGCTCTGCCAGTTCGAAAGCGTTCCCTGCGGATCGGTCTCGACCAGACTGACGGTGTGTCCCGCCTCCATCGCCGCCAGCGCCAGGCCGATGGCAAGCGTGCTTTTCCCGCTGCCGCCCTTTTGGGTGGCGAGTACGATCGTCTGCATAGTGAGAAATCCTTCGGAAACGCTTGTTTAAGGGGACCTGCGGTACGCACACCAACCAAGTGTGCGTCGCGTTCTGCGACGCCGAGCATTTCTGCTCAGGACGTGCCCGCCCGATCCGCCAAAGGGAATCGCGGCTGTCCGAATCATTAAACTGGGTAACGATGACGAGTTGTCGAGCAAATGACCATTCCGGATCATTACTTCCGTAGGAATACGGGAGTTGGTGCTCGACCACCGATTAGAAAATCGCGCCTCGCGATCAAAATTGCACAGCGCTCCGTATTATTACGGCGGCTCGTTGGTCCATTGTTTAGGGTTAACGCACAGCCTGTTTCCACCTTAGCTCGGGGAGGAACTTGCCGTGGCGTTTCTGCAATTGAACATCCGTGGACGATTGATACTGGGCTTCAGCGTGCTCTGCGTATTGCTGGCCGCCGTGGTCGGCACCACCATCATCAAGGTTCGTACGGTCAGCGAGTCAACCGACCGGACGATCAACCTTCGGGTTCCGACCGCGATGACCGCCAGTGACATGGTGGCGGGAGTCTATGCGTCGCTCGCGTCGCTGCGCGGCTGGCTGATCACCGGCAACGAGGCATTCAAGGCCGAACGCGCGGTGCTGTGGAAGGATATCCAGTCGCGCGGCTCCGAGATGGATCGCCTATCGGGCCAATGGACGGTCGAGCAAAACAAGGTGGACTGGAAGCAGGCCAGGCCGTTGCTCGATGAATTGCGTAACGCGCAGGACAAGGCCGAGGCCATCGCCCACACCATCGACGAGCAGCCTGCCGCCAAGCTCCTGGCGACCGAGGCCGCGCCTCTCGCCAAGCTCATGTTGCAGAAGGCGACGTCGATCATCAACGAGGAAGGCGGCATCGCCTCGACCGATGCGCGCAAGAGCCTGCTGATCGATTTTGCCGACATGCGCGGCAGCATGGCGATGGCGATCGGCGCGATCCGTGCCTATCTGCTTACCGCCGACGTGAGCTTCAAGACCGAGTTCGAGGAACTCTGGGCGCTCAACCAGAAGAAGTTCGATGCATTGTCGAAGCGCCGCTCGGAGATGACGGCCGATCAGCAGAAAGCCTTCGATTCACTGATTGAGGCCCGCACCAAATTCGCGCCGCTGCCGCAGAAGATGTTCGAAATCCGGGCCTCGGACCGCTGGAACATGGCGCAATGGTTCCTGACCAACGAAGCCGCGCCCCGCGCCAACAAGCTGCTCGACATCTTCGCGGGCGCCAAGGATAGCGCAGGCTCGCGTTCGGGCGGCATGGTTTCGCGGCAGCAGGACAGTCTGAAAACGGACGGGACGATGGTTCTCGCGGAAACCAGTTTCCTGATGACCCTGCTGTGGGTGCTGATGGGGGTCGGCATCGGCGTTGCCGCCACGGTCGTGTATGTCACCAATCGCTCGATCGTGCCGCCGATCCTCGAGATGGTCGCCGCCATGGGGCAGCTTGCCGGCGGCGATCACGGCGTCGAGATTCCCGCGACGGACAAGAAGGACGAAATCGGCCTGATGGCGAGAGCGGTGCTGATCTTCAAGGAGAACATGATCAAGGCCAAGGAGCTTGCCGCCAAGGAAGCCGAAGCCATCAGCGCGCGCGTGGCGCGGGCGGCGCGGGTGAACGATCTGACCCAGACCTTCGATGCGAACATCTCCAGCGTGCTGAGGTCGGTGGCCTCGGCCTCGACCGAACTGCAGGCCACCGCATCGTCGATGACGGCGACGGCCGAGGAAACCAGCAACCAGGCGACGGCGGTCGCGGCGGCGACCGAGGAGGCTTCGACAAACGTGCAGACGGTCGCCGCAGCATCGGAGGAATTGGCGAGTTCGGTCACCGAAATCGGCCGTCAGGTTGCGCAATCGGCGGCGATCGCGCAGAAGGCCGTAGCGGAAGCCGATCGCACCAATACGACGGTGCAGGGCCTGTTCAAGGACGCCGCCGGTATCGGCGACGTCGTCAAGCTGATCAGCGAAATCGCCAGCCAGACCAACCTGCTCGCGCTCAACGCCACGATCGAGGCAGCGCGCGCCGGCGAAGCGGGCCGGGGCTTCGCGGTGGTGGCGGCCGAGGTCAAGAGCCTCGCCGAACAAACCGCAAAGGCCACCGACCAGATCAGCGCCCAGGTTTCCTCGATCCAGGCTTCATCGAGCGAAGCCGTCAGCGCCATCAAGGGAATTTCGACGACGATCAACGAGATGAGCGAGATCGCCTCCGCGATCGCCGGAGCGGTGGAAGAGCAGGGCTCGGCCACGCAGGAGATCGCCCGCAACGTGCAGCAGGCGGCGCTCGGCACCGGCGAGATCGCGTCGAACGTTTCCGGCGTCCAGCAAGCCGCCGGCGATACCGGCGCCGCCGCCCATCAGGTCCTGCAAGCGTCTGGCGAACTGTCGAAGCAGTCCGAGACGATGCGGGGGCACGTCGAGACCTTCCTCAGCAGCATCAAGGCCGCGTGACCGGATTGCAATGATTTGCCTTCTCCCCGCATCGCGGGGAGAAGTCGGGGCGCGCGGCCAACGCCGTTACTTCCTCACGCAGATCACGCGCACGACGGCGGGTTTCGCATCCGGCGACCCGCCCGCGGCATTGACGCCGTTGGCCCTGAGAAATTCGCGCACGGCATCGGCCGGCACCAGCACCGCCTGCGTCGTGGGCGCGGCGTTGGCGGCTCCGGCGACCACCGCGGACTTCAATAGCGCGAGGCCGGCGAATTTGCCGTCCGCGTCGAGCGCCGCCGCGCCGGAGAAGCCGAGCGCGGGTGCCGGCGACAGCGCGGCATCGCCGCCGCCGCCGACCAGGGCGGCCTGCGCCCTGACGCTGCTTGTGGCCGCGCCGCCGCCCTGGCTTTGCGGATCGGCGATGCCGGTGAGTTCGACCGCGGATTTGATGGCGCCGTTGCCAAGCGCCAGCGGCTTCAGCCCGCGCGCGCCGTAGATGCGCAGCAGTGCGAGATCATGGTCCTTGTCCTCGGCGACGCGGTCGGCATTGCCGAGGCCCCCGATCGTGATCGCAAGGCAGGCTTCGGTGATCTCGCGATCGGCCAGGATCGCGCCGTCCTCGGACACGACTACGCCGGTACCGTATTCGACGGTCTTGCGCGGCGGCGGCCCGCTGCCCGATGGAAACGGGTTGAAGGCGCTCGACATCGCGATCACCGCCGGCTCCATGGTGCCTTCGGTGGCCTGGTCGTAGAGGATGGTGAGGATGCGAACCTCGTCGCCCTTGAACGTGCCGCGCACGTAGAATTTTTTCAGGCCCTGCATACCCGACAGCACGAAGAAATCCGGCTTGACCACGGTGTAATCGACCTTGCGGCCGGCGGGCTCCTTCTTTTCCTGCTCGGCGAGCTTCGCCGTGGTCGGATTGGCCTGCTTGCGCCGCGCGAGCTGGATCTGGATGGTCCCGGTGGACGAACTCCATCTCGCGCCGCCGGCGTCGCTCGATTGCTGCGGCACCAGTTTCGTCGGCATCCCGAGCCGGGCGCCGGTGCCGGGGTCAGTGACGATCTTCCAGCCGACCTCTCCCTGCCGGCGCCGCGCGGTCTCGGCCAGCACGCTGCGCTCCTGCGGATTGAGCACGCCGGTAGGCTTGCCGCCCCGGTCCTTCTGAAACTCCTTGATGGCCGCGACCATGCGCTCGCTCACGTCGCCCGTGATGGCGCCATTGTACTGGCCGGTCCAGGCGAGGTCCGACTGGATCGCGAGACGCTCGGCCTGCGCCATCGCGTTGGCGGTATCCGCCGGGGTCTGCAGGCCAGGGCGAATGGGTATGGTCGTGACCGTCTTCGGCTTGACGTTCATGATCGGCGGCGCCGTCTGTTGCGCCTGCGCGGAAGCCCCCGCGGCCACCAACATCAATGTTGCCGTCAGCACAGATCTCATGAGATGACTCGGGGTCATTGACGTGCCCGGAATTAGGCACATCTGCTTGGTAGGCAACAACGGCGCCATGGTTCAAGGGATACAGCCGATACCGCAGCGCATGATAAGGACAATGCCGGATAATCAGGATTTGACCAGCCCATGCTGAGTGCCGACGAGCTCGAACGCTACGCCCGCCATATCGTTCTGCGCGAGGTCGGGGGCCCCGGCCAGGCGGCATTGAAGGAAGCTTCCGTGCTCGTGATCGGCGCCGGCGGTCTCGGCGCACCGGCATTGATGTATCTTGCCGCCGCCGGCGTCGGGGCGCTCGGCGTGGTCGATGACGATATCGTGTCGCTGTCCAATCTGCAGCGCCAGATCATCCACACCACGCCGGATATCGGCCGCCGCAAGGCCGACACGGCCGCGGAGAGAATCTACGCGCTCAATCCCCATGTCCAGTTCGCGGCACACGCCACCCGGCTCGATCCAGGCAATGCGATGACGCTGATCGGCAGCTACGATCTGGTGCTCGACGGCTCCGACAATTTCGAAACCCGCTATCTGGTGTCGGATGCATGCTTCCTCGCCGGCAAGCCGCTGATCACGGCGGCGCTCGGCCAGTTCGACGGCTCGCTGACGACGATCCGCGCCCACGAGAGAAATGCCGAAGGCGAATTCAACCCGACCTACCGCTGCTTGTTTCCCGAACCGCCGCCGCCCGGCACGGTGCCGGCCTGCGCCGAGGCCGGCGTAATGGGGGCGCTCGCCGGCGTGCTGGGATCGATGATGGCGCTGGAGGCGATCCGCGAGATCGTCGGGTTCGGCGAGGGGCTGGTCGGACGGCTGTTGATGGTCGACGCCCGCGCCATGCGGTTCGAGACGCTGCGCTACGCCCGCGATCCCTTAAATCCGCTCAATGGCGACGCGCTCGTCATTACCGATCTCAGCGCGCACCGGTAGTTGGAGTCCCCTTTTTGACAGCGCTGACCGAACCCCGTCTCACGCGCGCTTCTTCTCGCTGTCGAGATGCGCCATTTGCTCTGCGGCATAGCGTGTGCCGGCCGCGACGCCCGGCGGGAACGCCCTGGCAAGATCGGCGAGCTGGGCTGCGGTCAATTTGACATCGAGCGCGCCGAGCGCCTCGGTGAGCCGGTCGCGGCGGCGCGCACCGACCAGCGGCACGATATCCCCGCCCTGCGCCGCGACCCAGGCGATGGCGACCTGCGCCACTGACGCGCCAAGTTCCGCGGCGATCGCGCGCAGCGGCTCGACCAGCGCCAAATTGGCATCGAGATTGGCGCCCTGGAAACGCGGAGTCATCAGGCGGAAGTCCCGCGCAGCGGAGTGGGCTTTCGACCAATGTCCGCTGATCAGCCCGCGCGACAGAACACCGTAGGCCGTGATGCCGATGCCAAGCTCGCGGCAGGTCTTGAGGATATCGTCTTCGATACCGCGCGCGATCAGCGAATATTCGATCTGCAGATCGGCGATCGGGTGCACGGCGTGGGCGCGGCGAATGGTGTCGGACCCGACCTCGGAAAGGCCGACATGCCTGACGTGGCCGGCCTTCACCATGTCGGCGATGGCCCCGACGGTGTCCTCGATCGGCACGGCGGGATCGAGCCGCGCCGGACGGTAGATGTCGATGTAATCGGCACCAAGCCGCTGCAGCGAATAGGCCAGAAAATTCTTCACCGCGACCGGGCGGCAATCCATGCCGGTGAAGCCACGGGCCGGATCGCGCAGCCCGCCGAACTTGACACTGATCTGGACATTGTCGCGGCTGCGGCCGGTGAGCGCCTCGCGGATCAGCAACTCATTGTGGCCGATGCCGTAGAAGTCGCCGGTGTCGAGCAGCGTGATTCCCGCATCCAGCGCGGCATGGATGGTGGCGATGCTCTCGCTGCGGTCGGCGGGGCCGTAGAAGTCCGACATGCCCATGCAGCCAAGCCCGATTGCGGAAACCTTGGGGCCCGTTGAGCCCAGTTTGCGTTGGTCCACGGTGATTCTCCCGAGAAACGACGGCGGACGATCCGCGCCGTTATGACAAGGACTGATATGACGTCGTTGCATTGAGACGATAAGCTAGACAATGATGAATGGTTTGTTCATTATATCGAACAATGAAGGATTTCGACCTCCGCGATCTCGACGCCTTTGTCGCCGTCGCCCGGACCCGCAATTTCCGGCGCGCCGCGCTGGAGCAGCGCGTTTCGGTGTCGAGTCTCAGTCAGCGGCTGCGCGCCATGGAGGAGCGGCTCGGCGTCCGCCTGATGAACCGCACCACCCGAAGCGTCGCGCTGACGGAAGCCGGCGAGTTGCTGCTGGCCGGCGTCGGACCCGGCGATATCGGATGTCGGCGACGCGCTGGACCGGGTGCGCGGACTACGCGACGTGCCGTCCGGACGTTTGCGCATCAATGCGCCGCCGCCGGCGATCGACCTCGTGCTGGCCCCGATGGTCGCGCCGTTCCTGAAGGCATATCCGCAGGTCGATCTGGAGATCGTCGCCGAGAGTTCGTTTGTCGACATCGTCGCGGCCGGCTTCGACGCCGGCGTACGCTATGGCGAGCATCTGGCGCAGGATATGATCGCGGTGTCGCTCGGTCCGCCGCAACGCTACGCGGTGGTGGCCTCGGCGCGATACGTCGCGCAGCATGGCCGGCCGAAGCAGCCGAAGGATTTGCTCGATCATGCCTGCATTCGCACCCGGTTCGGCAGCGGTGCGATGCCGGACTGGGAATTCGAAAAAGCCGGCCGCGTCGTAAAGTTGGCGCCGCACGGGAAACTGATCGCGACCTATTTGGGTCTGGCTCTGAGGGCGGTGCACGACGGGGTTGGCTTTTGGCCTACCTTCGAGGGTTATGTCCGCGACGCCGTGAAATCCGGCGCCCTCGTCAGCGTGCTCGAAGACTGGTGTGAGCCGTTTCCCGGACCGTTCCTGTATTATCCGAGCCGGCGCCAGCCGCCGCCCGCACTCGGCGCCTTCGTCGCCTTCGTCGCGGAATGGCGAAAGCAGGAAAGGCGAAGAACAAAGGAAGCCTAAATCCTCACAGCATGCTCGGCAGCACGCGATCGGGCGGCTTGTGGTTGTCGAGGAAGGTGCGGATATTGATGATCACCTTCTCGCCCATCTCGACCCGGCCTTCGATGGTCGCCGAGCCCATATGCGGCAGCAGCGTCACCTTGCCGGCCTTCGCCAGCCGCACCAGTTTCGGATTGACCGCGGGCTCGTTCTCGTAGACGTCGAGGCCGGCGCCGGCGATGTCGCCGCTTTCGATCAGCTTGGTCAGCGTCTCCTCGTCGATCACCTCGCCGCGCGCGGTGTTGACGATAAAGGCGTCTTTGCGGATCAGCTTCAGGCGCCGCGCCGACAGGAGATGAAACGTGGCGGGCGTGTGCGGGCAATTCACCGAGATGATGTCCATCCGCGCCAGCATCTGGTCGAGGCTTTCCCAATAGGTCGCACCCAATTCCTCGGCGATGCGCGGCGCCACGGGACGGCGGTTGTGATAATGAATCTGCAGGCCGAACGACCGCGCCCGGCGCGCCAGTGCCTGGCCGATGCGGCCCATGCCGACGATGCCGAGCCGTTTTCCCCCGATGCGGTGGCCGAGCATCCAGGTCGGCGACCAGCCCGGCCAGTCCCCGCCATCGGTGAGGATGGACGCGCCTTCGACCAGCCGGCGCGGCACCGCCAGAATCAGCGCCATGGTCATGTCGGCGGTGTCTTCGGTCAGGACTTTCGGCGTGTTGGTCACGGTGATGCCGCGCGCATGGGCCGCGATGACATCGATATTGTCGACGCCGTTGCCGAAATTGGCGATCAGCCGCAGCTTGCATTCGGGCTGCTTGAGCACTTCTTCGGTGATCTCGTCGGTGACGGTGGGCACCAGCACATCGGCCGAGCGGACCGCCTCCGCGATCTGATCCGGCGTCAGCGGCGTATCGTCGAGATTGAGCCGGGCGTCGAACAGCTCGCGCATGCGGGTCTCGATCGAGTCCGGCAGCTTGCGCGTGACGACAACGAGAGGCTTTTTCTTAACCGACATGTCCTGCTCTCGTAAGGCCGTTCAGACCTCATTAACCCGCTTGTTCGACACTGCCGCTACCGCGCAGCCCCGGCGTTTGCTCAAGGTTTTCTCGGGTTTCCCGATCCCTTCCTTTGGGCTTCGAAAGGGGGCTTCGGGCTCGTCTTGTTTCCCTCTTCTGCCCTCTCTAGCAGAAGGCTCGGCCAAGACAAGAACCCCGGCGAGAACCCTGGGGAACCACAAGCCGAGGGGCAATCCGGGCGGTACGGGGGTTTGGGCGTTGATGGGTGTTTCAGCCCGACGAATTTGAGTTGGATTCTCGGCGGGAGATGAGTGGATGGGGTTGCGGCGTTTTTGTTCTATGGTGGTGTTGGCGGGATGCGCGCTGGGCGCGTCGATCACTGCGGGATTTTCGGCCAAGGATACGGCCGTGACCTCAAGCGGCTTGCCGGTGCCGCGCTATGTCAGCCTCAAATCCGATCACGTGAACGTCAGGGCCGGTCCAACCAAGGATAACGACGTCGCCTGGGTCTATACCCGCTCGGGCCTGCCGGTTGAGATTACCGCCGAATTCGAAAACTGGCGCCGGGTTCGCGATTCCGAGGGCGCCGAGGGCTGGGTCTATCACTCGCTGCTGTCGGGCCGCCGCACCGCGGTGATCACCATGAAGAACAAGGATGATCTCGCGCAGCTTTACGAGCGCGCCGATCCGACCTCGGCGATCGCTGCCCGCCTGCAGGCCGGCGTCGTGGCCCAGGTCAAGCACTGCGCGGCGGGCTGGTGTCACATCAGCGGCAATGGCTTCGATGGCTGGATCGAACAGCAGCGCCTGTGGGGCGTCTACGCCGGCGAGAACGTGGAGTAGCTCTTCGTCGTTCCGGGGAATGATTCTCAAGTCGTCCCCGCCTTGGCGGTCGGGGCGACGAATTAGCGCTTCCTGCGCAGCCGTACGACCATGTCGACCCGGGCAATCTCGTAGCCTTCGGGTACTTCCGGCATCTTCTGCAGCACCAGATGCGGGTCGGGAATGTCGACCAGTTCGTGGTTGTTCTCGAGATAGAAGTGGTGATGCGCCGACACGTTGGTGTCGAAATAGGTTTTGGTGCCGTCGACGCTGACCTGGCGCAGCAGGCCGGCATCGGTCAGCTGGTTCAGCGTGTTGTAGACGGTGGCAAGCGAGACCGGAACCTTGGCCAGCGTCGCTTCCTCGTAGAGCATTTCGGCGGTGAGATGCCGCGCACCCTTGCCGAACAGCAACCAGCCCAATGCCATGCGCTGCCGGGTCGGACGCAAGCCCGCCGTCTGCAGCATTTCATTGACGTCGTGCCACGGACAACCGGTCAGGGCCGGCTGACGCCCGGCCTCGCGGGCTGCCAGGCCGCCGGCATCGTCATTCAAAATCGAGGCGTCGTAGCTTATTTCCACGTCAGGCACCGCGCTCACATCTTCAGCCACTATGAGTAGGGTATATAAGAAGGAAATCCAGCAGATGCAAGTTTTTCGCAACTAGAACCGGTCGAAGGTTAAGGGAACTGCCGCCTTGCGCGGCGATTTGCCCTGCCGGGGTGCTTTGCCGCCTGCGGGGCCTATGATAGAGAGCGCCCGGACTTGGGCTTCGCGATTTCGCCAAGGGCGAGCGCCGGCTGCCGCAGGGCATCCTGATCTGCGGTATTCGCGCCGATTTCCGGTAATTGGCGCGCTTCTCACGCAAAACGGGTCCATTCCGCTCGAGAACGCTCCATCGGGATTTGAAAAAGGTTAGGCATGATGCTGGATCGGCGCAGCGGCTACGAGTATGAGGATTTGCTGGCGTGCGGCCGGGGCGAACTGTTCGGTCCCGGCAACGCCCAATTGCCGTTGCCCCCCATGCTGATGTTCGACCGTATCAGCGAAATCAGCGAGACGGGTGGCGAATACGGCAAGGGCGTGGTTCGCGCCGAGCTCGATGTGAAGCCGGATCTGTGGTTCTTCGGCTGCCATTTCAAGAACGATCCGGTGATGCCCGGGTGTCTCGGCCTCGATGCGATGTGGCAGATGGTCGGCTTCTTCCTCGGCTGGACCGGCGGCGCGGGCCGCGGCCGGGCGCTGGGTCTCGGCGAGCTCAAGTTTTCCGGGCAGGTGCTGCCGAACGTCCGCAAGGTTGTGTACAACATCGACATCAAACGGGTGATGCGTTCAAAGCTGGTACTGGGCATCGCCGACGGGTGGCTTTCTACCGACGGCGACATTATCTATCGCGCGAAGGATTTGAAGGTCGGGTTGTTCAAGCAGGACGCCCCATTGCAGCCGGGCACATGAGATGCGCGCTCCGGCCATTGAGGCGGGTTTCGGTTTGACCACTGGCAGCATCACACCAGAAAACAACGACAGGGCGAGGCGATCATGAGGCGGGTTGTCATCACGGGGATGGGTATTGTCTCGTCCATCGGAAACAACACCCAGGAAGTGCTTGCGAGCCTCCATGAGGCGAAATCCGGAATCACGCGCGCGGACAAATACGCCGAACTCGGCTTCCGTTCCCAGGTGCAGGGCGCCCCGACGCTCGATCCGGCCGGCCTGATCGACCGGCGCGCGATGCGCTTCCTCGGCGAAGGCGCGGCCTGGAATCACGTCGCGATGGAGCAGGCGATCCAGGATTCCGGTCTCGAGCCGTCGGACGTTTCCAATATCCGCACCGGCATCATCATGGGCTCCGGCGGACCGTCGGCGCGCACCATCGTCGAGGCCGCCGACATCACCCGCAGCAAGGGGCCGAAGCGGGTCGGGCCGTTCGCGGTGCCGAAGGCGATGTCGTCGACCGCGTCCGCAACGCTTGCCACCTGGTTCAAGATCAAGGGCGTGAACTATTCGATCTCGTCGGCCTGCGCCACCTCGAACCACTGCATCGGCAACGCCTACGAAACCATCCAGATCGGCAAGCAGGACATCGTCTTCGCCGGCGGCTGCGAGGAACTCGACTGGTCGCTGTCGGTATTGTTCGACGCGATGGGCGCGATGTCCTCGAAATACAACGATACGCCTGCGACCGCCTCGCGGCCCTACGACGTCAGCCGCGACGGTTTCGTCATTGCCGGCGGCGCCGGCGTGGTGGTGCTGGAGGAGCTTGAACACGCCAAGGCGCGCGGCGCGAAAATCTACGGTGAAATCGTCGGCTATGGCGCGACCTCCGATGGCTACGACATGGTCGCACCCTCGGGCGAGGGCGCCGAACGCTGCATGCGGATGGCGATGGCGACCGTCGATACCAAAATCGACTACATCAACCCGCACGCGACCTCCACGCCCGCGGGCGATCCGCCGGAAATCGAGGCGATCCGCAAGGTGTTCGGCACCGGCGACAAGTGCCCGCCGATTTCCGCCACCAAGGCGCTGACCGGCCATTCGCTCGGCGCCACCGGCGTGCAGGAGGCGATCTATTCGCTTCTGATGATGCAGAACGGCTTCATCTGCGAAAGCGCCAACATCACCGAGCTTGACCCGGTATTCGCGAACATGCCGATCGTGCGCAAGCGCATCGACAATGTGAAGCTCGGAACCGTGCTATCGAATTCCTTCGGCTTCGGCGGCACCAACGCCACGCTGGTGTTCAAGCGGATGGATGCGTAAGGTTCGCCGCTGGTGATGCCCTGCAAAAGCGGGGCGTCCGGTACTCCGCGGCAGTCGTCAATCTTGGCAATTTTTCGTAAATATCGGATCGCCCGCTTTCGCGGGTGATGGCAATATCGGGAATGAGTGGAGCAGGGCGGCATGCGGGACCTGATGAAGGGCAAGCGCGGGCTGATCATGGGCGTCGCCAATGATCATTCGATTGCCTGGGGCATTGCCAAGGCGGTCGCGGCGCAGGGCGCCGAGCTTGCATTTACCTATCAGGGCGAGGCGCTGGGCAAGCGCGTCAAGCCGCTGGCCGAGCAGCTCGGTGTTCCCCTCGTGCTGCCCTGCGATGTCGAAGACATCGCGAGCGTCGATGCCGTGTTCGAGGCGTTGCGCGCCAAATGGGGGCAGCTGGATTTTCTGGTTCACGCCATCGCGTTCTCCGACAAGAACGAGTTGAAGGGCCGCTATGCCGATACCAGCCGCGAGAATTTTTCGCGGACCATGCTGATCTCGTGCTTTTCATTCACCGAGCTTGCCAAGCGCGCGGCCGAGTTGATGCCCGCCTCCGGCGGCGCGATGATCACGCTGACCTTCGGCGGCTCGATGCGGGTGATGCCGAACTATAACGTGATGGGCGTTGCCAAGGCCGCCCTGGAAGCCTCGGTGCGTTATCTCGCCACCGATTTCGGCTCGCGACGCATCCGCGTCAACGCAATCTCGGCGGGTCCAGTGCGGACGCTCGCGGGATCGGGTATCGGCGATGCGCGCGCGATGTTTTCCTTCCAGCAGAAGCATTCGCCGCTCGGCCGCGGCGTGACGCTGGAGGAACTCGGCGGCTCGGCATTGTATCTGCTTTCCGACCTGTCGGGCGGCGTCACCGGCGAAATTCATTATGTCGATTCCGGCTACAACATCATCTCGATGCCGCGGCCGGAGGAGTTGAAGAACAGCGCCGATTAGCCCGACGGCATGGTTCACCTGGGTTGAATCATGCCGTCGATCTTTTTTGAGCATGATCTTTTCGGAAAACCGGTTCCCACTTTTCCGGACCATGCTCTATCCCGCCGCGAGGACGCTCGCGCGCTGGAAGGCCGGGCGCGCCGCGCAGCGGTCGATATAGCGGTCGAATGACGGCCGCGCCGGCACCATCTTGAACAGCCGCACCGCGAAATTCAGCCCCGATCCGATCGCGATATCGGCGGCCGAGAAGGCGTCGCCGAGGATCCACGGTCCATTTTCGAGCGCTGCGTCGAGCACGCCGAACACGCGCTGCGCATCGCCCCAGCCGGCGGCGACCGGATTCATTTCGATCTTGGTCGCGACCTGCACCATGGCGGGCTCGATGCAGCCAGGCGCGAAGAACAGCCAGTAAAGATATTTGGCGCGCAGGGGATCGCCGACGGGTGGCGCCAAATTGGCTTGCGGATAGCGCTCGGCCACATAGGCGCAGATCGCCGCGGCTTCCGCCAGCGTCGCCTCGCCGTCCCGCAGCGTCGGCACCTTGCCCATCGGATTGATGGCGAGATATTCCGGCGTCTTCTGTGCGCCTGTCGAAATGTCGGTCAGCACGCGCTCGTAAGGCTGCCCGGTTTCCTCCATCAGCCACAGCGCCGAAAACGACCGCGAACGCGGCGACCAGTACAGTTGCATCATCGGGGTGTCTCCTTCCTCCAGCGATAGTATTTCATGACAAATCCGGTCATGGATTCTACCGCTTCCTTCTCGAACACAAACCCCTCGCGCTCGTACCAGCGCCAGGCTTTTTCGTTCTCCCGCACGCAGCGCAGCCAGATTTCATCGGGCATCTCCCGCCGGGTGAAAGCCAGCAGTTGCCTGCCGATGTCCCGGCCCTGATATTCCGGAGCGACGAAGAGCTGGTCGAGATAAATTTCAGGCAGGTGTAGCGCCAGCATCGCCGTGATCGCGCCGGCATCATCGGCGACGAACAGGCTCCAGCCCTTCTCGATCTCCTGCGGAATGCGCGCGCGCAGTTTCGCCAGCAGGAATGGGCTTGCGTCCTCGAGCCCGGTGGAAGCCCAGCTGTTCATCCAGACGCGGGCGATCTCGTCATATTCCTCCGGCCGGGCGGGGCGGATCGTCGGCGGTGCCATCGAACGGGATCCTTCGGCAGCGGGCTGCCGGACGTTGAACCATGAAAAAACCCCCGCGATATTATCGCGGGGGCTTCCTCAACTTCAACCGAAAGCGGAAATCTATTTCGACGCGAGGTCGAAGCGATCCGCGTTCATCACCTTGGTCCACGCCTTGACGAAGTCCTTGGCAAACTTCTCCTTGGCGTCGGCGCTTCCATAGACTTCCGCGATGGCGCGGAGCTGGGAATGCGATCCGAAGATCAGGTCGACGCGCGTGCCGGTCCACTTCACGGCCTTGGTCTTGCGGTCGCGGCCTTCGTACTCGCCGTCGGATCCCGCCGGCTGCCACACCGTGCTCATGTCGAGCAGGTTGACGAAGAAGTCGTTGGTCAGCGTTTCCGGCTTCCGGGTGAAGACGCCGTGCTTGGAGTTGCCGGCATTGGCGCCGAGCACGCGCAGGCCGCCGACGAGCACCGTCATCTCGGGCGCCGTCAGCGTCAGTAGTTGCGACCGATCCACCAGGGCCTCTTCCGGCTTCATGAACTGCATCTTGCCGCTGATATAGTTGCGGAAGCCGTCGGCGCGGGGTTCGAGCGGGGCAAAGGAGGCGGCGTCGGTCTGCTCCCGCGATGCATCCCCGCGGCCGGGCGTGAACGGAACCGTCACGTTCACACCGGCATCCTTCGCCGCCTTCTCGATCGCGGCGCTGCCGCCGAGAACGATCAGGTCGGCGAGCGACACCTTCTTGCCGAACTCCTTCTTGATTGCTTCGAGCTTCGCGAGCACCTTCGCCAGCTCCGGCGGATTGTTCACCTCCCAATCCTTCTGGGGCGCGAGGCGAATGCGCGCGCCGTTGGCGCCACCGCGCTTGTCGGAACCGCGGAAAGTGGAGGCCGACGCCCAGGCCGTCGAGACCAGCTGGGAAACCGACAGGCCGGAGGCGAGGATTTTCGCCTTCAGCGCCGCAATGTCCTGCTCCCCGATCGGCGGATGATCGACGGCGGGAATCGGGTCCTGCCAGATCAGCGTTTCCTTCGGCACGAGCTTGCCGCGATAGCGAACGATCGGTCCCATGTCGCGGTGGGTGAGCTTGAACCAGGCGCGGGCAAAAGCGTCGGCGAACTGGTCCGGATGCTCGTAGAAGCGCCGCGAGATCTTTTCGTAGGCCGGGTCGAAGCGCAGCGCGAGGTCAGTGGTCAGCATGGTCGGAACATGCTTCTTCGACTTGTCATAGGCGTCGGGGATCGTGGCCTCCGCGCCTTTCGCTTTCCACTGCTTCGCGCCAGCCGGGCTCTTCGTCAGCTCCCATTCGTACTTGAACAGGTTCTCGAAGAAATGGTTGCTCCATTTCGTCGGTGTCTGCGTCCAGGTCACTTCCGGGCCGCCGGTGATCGCGTCGGCGCCGATGCCGGTGCCATGCTTGCTCTTCCAGCCGAGGCCCTGATCCTCGAGCGCAGCGCCTTCCGGCTCGACGCCGATCAGCGACGGATCGCCGGCACCATGGGTCTTGCCGAACGTGTGACCGCCGGCGATCAGCGCAACGGTCTCTTCGTCGTTCATCGCCATGCGGAAGAACGTTTCGCGGATGTCCTTGGCCGATGCCAGCGGGTCCGGATTGCCGTTCGGTCCTTCCGGATTGACGTAGATCAGGCCCATCTGCACCGCACCGAGCGGCTCCGCCAGCTGACGTTCGCCGCTGTAGCGCTCGTCACCGAGCCAGGTGCCCTCGGGACCCCAATAGAGCTCCTCAGGCTCCCACACATCGGCGCGGCCCCCGGCAAAGCCGAATGTCTTGAAGCTCATCGATTCCAGGGCGACGTTGCCCGCGAGGACCATCAGGTCGGCCCAGGAAATCTTGCGGCCATACTTCTGCTTGATGGGCCACAGCAGGCGGCGCGCCTTGTCGAGGTTGGCGTTGTCCGGCCAGCTGTTGAGGGGCGCGAAGCGCTGCTGTCCGGCGCCGGCGCCGCCGCGACCGTCGGTGATCCGGTAAGTACCGGCGCTATGCCATGCCATGCGGATGAATAGCCCGCCATAGTGACCGAAGTCGGCCGGCCACCACTCCTGCGAGTCCGTCATCAGGGCACGCAGGTCCTTGATCACGGCGTCAAGGTCGAGGCTCTCGAATTCCTTGGCATAGTCGAACGCTTCGCCCATCGGATCGGCCGCGGGCGTGTGTGAGTGGAGCACGCCGATATCGAGGTGCTCGGGCCACCAGTCGCGGTTGCTGGGTCCGTGGCTGCCGCCGGTGAACGGGCACTTGCCGGCGCTATCGTCTGTCTTTGCGTCCATGTTTTTTCTCCTGTCGCGTTTCTAATTTCAGGGCGAAGCCGCACGTCGCGCTCCGCATCGGCCGCACCGGTTTCGCCCGCTACTTTGACAAGTACGCGACGGCGCCGGCTTTTAAACGGGAGCGGTCAGCCATGGCTGTTGTTCCTTCCGGCCGGTGGGGCAGGGCGCAATTGACGAAGAGGGTGACCGCAGAGGCATGGACCTGGAATAACCACGTGGTCCCGGATCCGCAGGGCTGGTGCCTCTCGCCAAATTCGCTGGATCCCCACATTGGAAGATATCCAACATCAGGTCCAGTCGAATTGTCTTGAGCTAACGATCAGTTTATCTTATCGGAATGATCACGCTCCGCCAGCTTCGCTATCTCTCCGCGCTCGCCAGGCACGGCCATTTTGGCCGGGCCGCCGAGGCCTGTGCCGTCACCCAGCCCGCGCTGTCGATGCAGATCCGCGACCTCGAGCGCACCCTCGGCGTTGCCGTGGTGGAACGGCGCCCGAATGACGTGATGCTGACCGACGTCGGGCGCGAAATCGCGCGGCGCGGCGAAGCGGTGCTGACGGCCTCGCGCGATCTGGTCGACTTCGCCCGCCATCGCAGCGGCCTGTTGACCGGCCGGCTGACGCTCGGGGTGATCCCGTCACTGGCGCCCTATCTGCTGCCGCGGATTCTTCCGCTGTTGCAGTCGCGGTTTCCGGAATTGCGGCTCGAGCTGCGGGAAACCCAGACCAAACAGCTGATCGAGGATATCAAAAGCGGCACGCTCGATGCGGCGATGCTCGCTCTGCCGGTGGCGGAGCCGGATATCGATGCGATTGCCCTGTTCGAGGATCTGTTCCTGCTGGCGGTGCCCGCGAGCGACCCGCGCAAGGAGACCGCGCGGGTGGCCGCTTCCGATATCGATCAAAGCCGGCTGATCCTGCTCGAGGACGGCCATTGCCTGCGCGACCAGGCGCTGGCGTTTTGCGCGACCGCGGCACGGGGCCAGATGCCCGGCACCGGCGCGGGCACCGTGTTCGGCGCCTCCAGCCTGAGCACCGTCATGCAGATGGTCGCGGGCGGCTATGGCGTGACGCTGATCCCGCAGATCGCCGCCGACGTCGAGCGGCGCGACGACAGGGTGAAATTCCTGCGGCTTCAGAATCCGCAGCCCGGCCGCAATATCGGGCTGGTGTTCCGCCGCACCTCGCCGCGCAAGGCGGATTTTGCGGCGCTGGGCGAGGTGGTGAAGGAAAGCCTTGAGGCTCCGCCCGCGACGCCATCGAGCGGAAGGCGGCACTGACGACGATCATGGACGGCAACGCAGCCTCAAAGCAAAAGGGCGGCTGAAAGGCCGCCCTTCGTGGTGTTCAGAGCCTTGCGAGACTTACTCGCCGGCGGCTTCGCGCGGCGGAGCTTCGGTCTTCTGCTTGGCCTCGAGGTCCTCGCCGGTCACCTGGTCGACCGCCTTCATCGACAGCCGCGTCTTGCCGCGGTCGTCGAAGCCGAGCAGCTTGACCTTGACCTTGTCGCCTTCCTTGACGACGTCGGAGGTCTTCTGCACGCGGGCGGATGCGAGCTGGCTGATATGGACGAGGCCGTCCTTGGCGCCGAAGAAGTTCACGAACGCGCCGAACTCCATCACCTTGACCACGGTGCCGTCATAGATCTGGCCGAGCTCCGGATCGGAGGCGATCGACTTGATCCACTTGATCGCGGCCTTGATCGATTCGCCGTCGGCGGAAGCGACCTTCACGGTGCCGTCGTCGTCGATATTGACCTTGGCGCCGGTCTTCTCGACGATCTCGCGGATCACCTTGCCGCCGGTGCCGATCACTTCGCGGATCTTGTCGGTCGGGATCTTGAAGGTCTCGATGCGCGGGGCGTATTCGCCGAGCTCGGCGCGCGCCGCGGTCAAAGCCTTCGACATCTCGCCGAGGATGTGGATGCGCCCATCCTTGGCCTGGCCGAGCGCGACCTTCATGATCTCCTCGGTGATGCCCTCGATCTTGATGTCCATCTGCAGCGAGGTGATGCCGGCCTCGGTGCCCGCGACCTTGAAGTCCATGTCGCCGAGATGATCCTCGTCGCCGAGGATGTCGGAGAGGACCGCGAAGCGCGAACCTTCGAGGATCAGGCCCATGGCGATGCCCGCCGTCGGTCGCTTCAGGGGAACGCCCGCATCCATCAGCGCCAGCGAGGCGCCGCAGACCGACGCCATCGACGACGATCCGTTCGACTCGGTGATCTCCGACACCACGCGCACCGTGTAGGGGAATTCGTGATGCGGCGGCAGCACCGGGTGGATCGCGCGCCAGGCGAGCTTGCCGTGGCCGATCTCGCGCCGCTTGGTGCCGCCGAGGCGTCCGGTCTCACCGACCGAGTAGGGAGGGAAGTTGTAGTGCAGCAGGAACGTTTCCTTGTAGGTTCCCGACAGCGCGTCGATGTACTGCTCGTCCTCGCCGGTGCCGAGCGTGGTCACCACCATCGCCTGGGTTTCGCCGCGGGTGAACAGCGCCGAGCCGTGGGCGCGGGGCAACACGCCGACTTCGGCGATGATGTTGCGCACCGTCTTGGAATCGCGGCCGTCGATCCGCTTGCCGGTGTCGAGAATGTTCCAGCGAACGATCTTGGCTTCGAGCTCCTTGAACACGGCGGCGATACGGAGCTTGTCGTATTTCGGCTCCTGGCCTTCCGGGAAATAGCGCGCCATCACCTTTTCCTTGACCTTGCCGACCGCGGCGTAGCGATCCTGCTTGACCGGAATGGCGTAGGCGGCGCGCAGTTCCTGCTCGATCAGGCCGAGCATTTCCTTTTCCAGCGCGCTCTCGTCGACGACCTTGAGCTCGCGCGGCTCCTTGGCGGCCTTCTCGGCGAGATCGATGATCGCGTTGATAACGGGCTGGAAGTGGCGGTGGCCGAACATCACGGCGCCGAGCATGATCTCCTCGCTCAGCTCCTTGGCCTCCGATTCCACCATCAGCACGGCGTCGCCGGTGCCGGCGACGACCAGCTCGAGCTGGGTGTCGGCCATTTCGTCCAGCGTCGGATTGAGAACGTACTCGTCGTTCATGAAGCCGACGCGCGCGGCGCCGATCGGGCCCTTGAAGGGCACGCCCGACAGGGTCAGTGCGGCGGAAGCCGCCACCATCGCCACCACGTCGGGATCGTTCTCCATGTCGTGCGACAGCACGGTGACGATCACCTGGGTCTCGTTGCGCCAGCCGTCGGCGAACAACGGGCGGATCGGCCGGTCGATCAGGCGGGAGACCAGCGTCTCCTTCTCGGTCGGACGTCCCTCGCGCTTGAAATAGCCGCCGGGAATGCGGCCCGCGGCATAGGTCTTTTCCTGGTAGTCGACGGTCAGCGGCAGGAAGTCGACGCCCTCGCGCGGCGTCTTGGCGGCGACCACGGTGGCGAGCACGACGGTCTCGCCATAGGTCGCCACGACGGCGCCGTCGGCCTGGCGGGCGATTTTTCCGGTTTCAAGCCTGAGGGGACGTCCACCCCAGTCGATCTCGACTGAATGAATAT